>JADKFC010000002.1 GCA_016717655.1 Saprospiraceae bacterium | reverse complement strand
CGTTTATTACACCCAAAAACCAGGCAGACTTTAAAAGGCTGTATGGGAGGTTAATGGCTTATGCCCGGGAAAAACTCTTTCACCAGTATCCTGCTTTGAAGTCGTATACCCAGGACTTGTTTCATGAGGCGGTCATGGATTTGTTTATGCAATTGACTCATGGTGCGTACCAGGAGAGGGCTTCCATTGAGAGTTATTTTGGCAGCATCTACTTGCACAAATGCAATAGGGCCTTAAAACAACTTCGGCCCCAGGATGAATTTGACGAAGTATCCCATAGTCCCTTGTATGGGGTGGACCGACTCCCCGAAGAGAAACGCCAGGCTGTTCTGGACTGTATTGAGTTGCTCCCCGATGGTGAAAAGGAGGTGATTGTTTTTCACTATTTCAATCAATACGGATATGAAGTGATTACCCTTAGAACCGGACTAAAAGAACAAACTATTAAAAACAGGGGCCACAAAGTATGTGTTATTATCTTGCATTCGCAATAGCCCAGCCTTTAAAAATTAATACCATGCCAAAGACACCTAAAAATAAAACCAAGATCAACATCCAGCAACCTATGATGGATGAAGTAAGTCCTTTTCTTTCCTTTGATCAAAGCCCATCTCTTGACTCTCTTGAGCAAATAGCCACCGAAGAAATTGTAAAACAACACTGGCTCCGCCAATTTAAAATCTGGGACAGCGAAGAACAATCCCCTGGTTTTTTTGATGAGGTGGAACCGTGAAACGGCTTACCGCTCACCGCTCACGGTCAACGGCTCACCGCTCACCGCTCACGGTCAACGGCTCACCGCTCACGGCTAACGGCTTACCGCTCACGACCAACGGCTCACCGTTCACGGCCAACGGCTTACCGGTCACTGTAGAAGGTTACCGCCAACGGCTCCCGTCACGGACAGCGGCCTGTCTAACTGGCGTTAGCCAGGTAGATTAGCAGTTAGCGGGCAACGGACAGCGGTGAGCGGTGAGCCGACAGCCGACAGCCGACAGCGGTTACTTCAGTTTTATCTTCCACTTTTCATATGACTCTCTGCCTACTACCAGGTTGAGGTTTTCATCGCTGTATACATTGTTGAGCAGGTCATTGATTTCTCGGATGCGGTGATTGCAATTGGGGTGAGAAGTGTACACCGTATTGAGAAAGTTGGTGGTGATTTTTTGGGAAACCTCACTGGTCATGTCTGAGAGTCTGGAGCCGTCTACCTCCAGGTTGACATTGAGTAGCATTTTTTTAAAGTCGTTTTTGATGGCCTCGTTAAATCCGGAGTTGGAGGAGGTTGCCTTCATCAATCTCCAGAAGTTGGCAGATTCTCTGATGTCGTAGCCGGCGGCGAAGGCATAGTACAAGCCAACCCTGTCTGCCTGGGCTTCGAACTTGGGATTGAAGAGATTGGATAAGTCGCTGGGCTTGGTGGCAATTACAGCTTCTCCGATGCCTTTGACAACGCTGCTGTTGCCGGTGCTTTTTTCGTCGGGGAAGAGGTTTTTCAGGAACATCCTGCTGGCACTTTTTACGAGCTCGCTGTCCATGTACTCGTTGTTTTTTAACCTTTCTACTCCGTGCTCATGGGTGATGTGGGCTACTTCATGACCGAGCACCACAGCCAGTTGGGCCTCGTTTTCGATCAGGCGCAAGAGGCCGCTATTCACAAAGACCATGCCGTTGGGAAAGGCAAAGGCATTGGGTATGTTATTGTCAATGACATAAAACCTAAATTCTACCTTGTGTTTTTCCTGGTATTCGGGGGTTTTCACATAGGCCGGTAAAACCTTTCTGCCAATGAGGTTTACATAGCCTTGCAGTTGGATGTCGTTGTATAGCTTGTACTTAAAGGCGCCTATCGATATGTCTCCCTGCGAAAGTGAATTGGGTGGCAGGGTCAAGCCCGGTGGGTTGGTTACACTCAGCATGCCCTTGGCATCGTAACTATTGGCTACTATGTTTCGCAACTCTTCATCTCTTTTGGTAAAAAGGTTTTGACACACTTCGATGTTGTTGGCCAGGATGTCGCCATTGCCATCGGCCTCACCTTTTACACTCAAAAAATCTCCAGGCTCCAACTCGCTAAAGGCAAGGTACAACATGCCCTTGGTGCAGCCGCAATCGGTTTTACCGGCACATTCCATCTTGGTGCTGGCATCGATGGTAACTTTTCTGCCATCTATGTAGGCCACATCTCCCTCATAACTTTCCAGCACCCCTTTGAGGGTTTCTTGCCGGGTGTATATTCTGACAGCAGTTCTATTTTTTGGCCAGCCTTTCTCTGCCTTCAATCTTAAAATCCAGGTCTACAAAATTGCCCTTCTTAAAATTTCTCTTGGGCATGTCGCTGGTTTTTTTACCGGTGAGTTTGGTGGTTTCGGTTAGTTTGTAGTCTACATTTTTGTTGTCAACAGATACGGTCATTATCTGGTAGGGCTCGTCAAAGGCAATGATCTCGATGTTTTCTATTTTTTGGGCATAGGCACTTGACAGGCCGGCAAATACCAAAATGAAGGTGAATAGTTTTTTCATCATTGTGATTATTAAAGTTTTAATGTGGTCTCTATTTCTTCCAGATAAATGAGCATCAAAGAGATGGGCGGGGTAGCATCAACATCCCATCGATCTGGATTTTTTTCTATTATCCGTCTGCATTCCTCGGCCAGGGCCATTATTTCTTTCATGGCATTTTGACAACTGGTTTTTTTCCGATTGTCTGTTTTGATCCATTCAGGGGGTGCATTGTAGGTATTCTGAATATGGCCCACAAATAAGCTAAAGTCGTTGGCCAAACTGCGCCCCGAGCCGTTTTGTATGGATTTAAAATGATTGTTGATAAACTTAATATCACTCTTGAGCTGGGCTAGATAGTCAGATTTTTCCTGGTTCAATGAAAGGCTGTCTACCGGACCCTTCACCTTTTTTTCGACAAAAAACTCATCTACAATGGCCATGATATTGTCGGCCTGTAGTACCAGCCCTATACCCTCGTCTACTTCCATCAGCATGCCCAGATAGGTGCGGGCTCCTCCATATTGGGCAAAGACGGAACTGCCGCTCATGCCCTTTAAAATGGCTGCATCTCCTTTTAATCTAATTTGCAGCGTCATGTCGTCGGTACCCACTATCTCTGCCGGCTTCTTGTCAATGCTGCCGGATACGTTAATTACTTCGAGATAGCAGGAAGTAATTTGTTCGATGGCCAGATGGTATTCGGGGTGGAGGCTCCACTGGGTACAATACTGTTCTTCTCCCCCTGTGATGCGAAGCACGGCCAGGTCGTTGGGAAAACTTTGAACAAAGGTGGCGGATGACAAACGCGCCTTTCCTCCATAGATCCTGAAGGTGCCAGATGGATCGTCACCCACTACGTGATTGGGTAGGATGATAAAACAGGCACCCGACCTCGTCTTAAGAATGCCGCGACCAAATTCGTTTTCGTATTCTGTGCCTACAAAGACTACGGTTTGGGCAGACAATGCACAACTCAACAAGATCCCACAAATCCAAAAGCCTAGTCTATTCATTCTTTTCTTTTTTGTTTTGATTGCTCTTTTGTTCTTCTTTTTTGGCTATGCTGTACATTCCAAAATCCAGGAAAAAGGTAGCGATATTAATCAAGGTTACAATGGCAGCCAACACCATAGCAAATCCCTGAAGGGCACGGTCCATCGTTATCTGGCTGATCATCGAAACTGAAAAATCGTAACTCGAATTTTCCTGCTTTGGCCCCGTTTTGAATACCCGTGTTCTGTTGGCATTGATTCTATAGTTGACAGTAATGCCCGGCTTTTCATCAATGATGGCAAGACCGAACCCTTTATTGCTGATAGAATCTTTCAGGGTTTTGTGGTTGTGACAAAAGGTGACCAGGTCGCCTGGGTAAAGCTGTTGCTTGCCTCCTTCGTAAGAGGTCCTGCTGATCAGGGATCTGCCAATCACAGACACATAGCCGGTTCTCAGAATCGCTGGTATTTCATCTATGTTCGGCCGGTTGAGGTTTTTACCCACTTTCAAAAAGCCATCCAGGTTGAAGAGCAGGTTGTGTCCCTTATCTGTCAGGCTGTCTTTAAACGAGGTGTAAATGATGTCGAGATAATCGCCTAATTGGATGTCTGTGCGATTGCCTTCCTGATCGTACAAAATACCAACTTTGGTACCTTGGTTGGTAAGATTGAGGGTTGGGTTGGCGGTGCCACTTCTTTCTATGATGACAGTAGTGCCTGGCATTAACTCCAAAGTTCCTTTGAATTGGGTAACCAGTTCATCATCATATCCATAAAGATTGGCATGATACAGCAAGATTCGGGCATTGTTGTTGTCTACTACTTTGAGTTCAAGTGTTTCGGTAGTGGCATCCAGACTGTAGGTAGACTCGCAAGGATTGATCAATGAGGATTTGATAATCGCACCAAGTATGATGATAAGAACCAGGGTTATGAAAATAAAAAATAATGCGTGCTGTTACGGCTACCAACTTCTTGCGGTTGAGATATTCAAGCAATAGATAATGCTGTGAAAACGGACTAATAGGAAACCGGAAACGCATATTCATTCATCGTGAAGGTGTTCAATTTTTTTACCTTTTGCTGGATGTAAATCTTACTTTCAGCGGTGATGGCAGAAAGCGGCACCTTACAGCGGTAGTTAAATGTTACATTTTGGTTTCCTTGGATGGCATCGCATTCAAAAATTTGTTTTGTTTTACCTGCAATGGAAACCCTGGGTTTTTTGTCGGAGTTGATAATGAAGTTTAATTCCTGGCTGTGATTGGCGGTCCAATCAACGACCACAAAATTTTCTATGGCCTTGTCGCACCGACTGGCAATGCCCGCAAGAATGGCAAACTCACTTCTGTGGTATTTTTTTAATTTTTCAGAATAGATGGATTCCCATTTAAATTCCACTGTCTTGCCCTCATGTGAAGCCTTTAAAGTATGGCTCAACTCTCCCTTGTAGAGTCCATCGTTGGAACTGATGATGGTACAGAGTTTTTTACCATCCAGCTTTTCTTTGGGCAGCCTGGCATAAAATGTATTTGAGTTTACAATCTGATCTGCATTTAGGAACATCAAACCCACCTTGATCTCACCACTGACCGGCGTTTTTTCATAGAGCACCTCCTTCCTGCTTCCAGCGTCAAAATCGACAGCTTGAGAAAAGCCTGGGACAAGAGAGCAAACAAGTGTAATGACTATCCAAAACATTCGGAGTAATAGCCCTAGTCCTGGAATACGGAGTTGACGGTAGGATTTATATTGATGGCAGCATGTCATTGATCAGTGGTTGGTTGTGTGCGGTTGCTAAAATAATAGGAGGCATTTGTGGCAACGAATTTTCAATTGATCGTTTTCCATTGTTTGGCCAGGGGAAACATTAAATTAAAACACACATTATCAAGTATTTATAATAAATATTATCCATTAAACTCCTTTGTTTTTTAGTGGGTATAATAAATAATTAAAAAAAATTGTCTTTGAGTGGAGTACTTTTTCAAAAATCAGGACACTAACTATATGTAAGCTCAAAAGAACTTACCAGACCAACTTTCAAAAGATAGATACAAAGGTCGGTTAGCAGCGACCCCACGATAAACCTGTCCTATGGCCACGGGCAGGCAGCACCATTTTTTTTTATTTTTTAAAACTTACAAGCATGAGGAAGATTTTCTCTTTTTTCGTGGTGGCATCTCTATGCACCATAATTAGCTGTACTACTGACAGTAACTTGATCCCCATCGATTCTCCAACCCTGGAGTTGAGGACCGAAGACAGCAGTCTTAGCATCACCGCATTGACCACCAACAACCAAACGGTCAACTTCACCGCAACTCAGTTTACCGTATCGTACACCAATGCCACCACCCTTCAACTGGTGGTCAACCCCGGCACCGACGGTCAGCAAACTGTCAATGTAAGCACAGTTACCATCACCGGTAACAACGCAGTCATGGCACTAAGCTGTCGCCAGGGCCAAAACCAAACCTTGTACGAAGAGGTAGAGCACATGACCGCACAGCCCGGCTCCGGCCTGGTCCAACTCAACCTGGACTATGGCAGCATCATCACCACAGCTACAGAGGTAGTGGGAGAAGAGATGGAGGGTGTCTGAGGGTGAACACAGACTCGATATAGCTATAACCACGCAATTAATCGCGTGGTTATAGCCAAACGAGGGTTACATACCAGAGGAAGGTATCCTTAATACAAAGATAGGTATGTCCTTTTTTACTGTAGCCTGCGATAATTGATTCAGGTTTTATAAATAAAAGTGTAAATGATAAAAAATTAAGGCTCCAAGTAAGGAAGCTGCATATAGAGAAAGGTGTGGGTGGCAGCACTACGCAATGCATTGCGTCGCCACAGGTGGCATCAAATTAATATAGGTGAGGAATCAACATTCCACCCAGGCTTAAGTCCTCTGTCCCCGGCTCCCTACACCAGTAAACTGGCGTTGGGACAAGTGCTCCGATGCTCCGTCCCCGGCTCCCTACACCGGTTTACCGGCATAGGGACAAGTGCTCCGTTGCTCCGTCCCCGGCTCCCTACACCGGTTTACTGGCATAGGGACAAGTGCTCTGTCCCCGGCTCTCTACACTAGTCAACTGGCGTTGGGACAAGTGCTCGGATTCATAGCAGATAGTGGCCTCGTTTCGACCCGCAAATTGCATGTTTTTGGCACTAATACTTGGTTCAGTATTTTGATATTTCCATTAAAAAAAAGTCAAAATATTCTTCTATTTGTTTGAATATCAGTTGAAAAGTGTATTTTTATTCCACGAAACCAACTAGGCTATGTTGAGTAAAATTGTAGTACTGATTGACCATCTGGAGCAGTCGCAAACACAGGACTTGAAAAAATATCTGCTGACCAAGACGTACGCAGATTCTGATATTTTTAAGGTGTTTGAGTACCTGGCTGCATCTGTAAAGAAGAAGGAAGATCAAAAGTCGCCGGAATACATCAATGAAAAGATATTTCCAAAATCAACCAAAAAGACGATTGCCAATTATTTGTCGCTGCTCTACAACTGGGCAGAGGAGTGGATGGCTCTGGAGACTTTGAAACAGGAAGAATTTACAATGGACCATCTGGCCCAACGATGGCTTAATAAAAATGGACTTTACCACCTGGCGGATCAAACGTACAATCGCATAGAAAGAGGCATAACGGAAGAAGGTAAAGCAGATCTACACCGTACCAGGATTAAGGCCCTGGCCATGTTTGATCAACTGTTTAGCAACAACCCTGCTAGAGAGTCCTTACCAAAGGAAAAGTACATGGAAATGGCTGGCAGTTTTCGGCAGTACATGAAGGCAAAATTACTTTTAATCAATACAGAGTTACACAACTGGGGTGATATCAATAATTTTAATTTTACAGAGTGTATCCAGGAAAATGCAAAGTTAATTGATACGATTGAATCGGATGAAACCAGCCACATCTTGGAATTATCGCTTTCTATGATTCGCGACAATCAGGTACCTGCATTTATGGAATTAAAGGATATTTTACTAGGTGGCCGCCTGGTACCTGGTACCCGTATGTTTTTAATTATTGGCAGATACATGCAAAGAGTGTCAATGCGATTATGGAGTAAGGGACTCATCAAAGACCCAAAGATCATGCACGACCTGCTCGACTTTGGCATGAAGTCAGGTATATATTTCACCAATGACCGTCTGCCTTCCGCTGTTTTTCATAATATTGTAGTGCAGCAATGCCTGATCAGCGACTACGAAGAAACTGTAAAATTTATAGAAAAATGGATGCCCTCTGTAGTAACGGAAGACACGGAGGCAACCCAGGCCCTTGCCATGGCTCAGTGTTGTTTTTATCACCACCGTTTTCCCGAAATCCACCTCTACACGGGTAGACACGTCTTCCCAACTTTCAATCAAAAGAATCTGGCTCAGGGCCTGCACCTCATTGCCGCTTTTGAAAACCGTGATTGTGAGCGTCACATCTACGAAACAGCCCTCACCTCGTCCCAAAACTTTCTCAAGCGAAACCAACTCCGCATGTCGAAACACCTTTTCGACAGTTATAAAAATTTGATAACATTTATCAAAGCGGCGGATTCGAATAATGGGCAAATTTCGAATCCAGAGCAAATTTCTCCTTTGTTATATAGAAGGTGGTGCATGGAGTTGTATAGGGTGTCAGTTAACCGGGTATCAGGGGACTGAGTCAACCGCTTACCGCTCACCGCTCACCGACAACCGCTCACCGACAACTGCTCATCTACCTGGCTAACGCCAGTTAGACAGGCCGCTCACCGCTAACTGCTCACCGACATCCGCTCACCGCTCACTGCTCACCGCTAACCGACAACCGCTCACCGACAACCGCTCATCTACCTGGCTAACGCCAGTTAGACAGGCCGCGTACCGCTAACCGACAACCGCTCACCGACATCCGCTCACCGCTAACCGACATCCGAATGTCGAAATTCTTAATTAAGTCCTCGTAATTCGTAATTGTAAACAGGAATCAGAGGTTGGACCAGCAATGCAGCTTCATAGTTGATAAGTTTCCAGCTTATAACAAAAGTTATATTGTGGGCAAAAATTATTATGATGATTTTTACAGAAAATTTATTCATGAAAAAGTTCATTATTGTTATTGCTTTAATTAGCATTGTTCAATCTATTGTTAAAGGTCAAGTTGCCCAATTGTATCGCGCCAATATTGTGCAGCCGGATACAATCAAAGAGGTGAAATTATTTGATAAAGACCAGTATTTAAGAGAAGTGGAAGGATTTAAAAACGTGGGAAATTCTTTTGAAAACATCATTAATGTCTTTCAACAAAAAATTGAAATAGAGACACAAGAGACTCCAGTTGTAGATGTAGATAAATTAACAAAGGAAATGAAAGAATTGAAAGCAGAAATTGCCAGAATTAATAAGAAAAATAATAAATTGGAGCAACTAGAAAAAAGAGTGCTTGAAAAAAAGGAACTTGAAAGAAAGGTATTGGAGGAAAAAATTATGAAAGAAGAAGAACGAAAAAAAATGAGCCATATTACTGACTCCATTAACCTTATTTACTTAGTAAGGGATGCAAATTTGCAAATAGAGAATTCTAAAGCTGCTTTTAAACAAACCAGAGAGCATATTTATGTAATTGAAAAAACTCTTGGTCATTTGTTAGATAATGATAAAGAGAAAAGGGATGAAATAATGAAGATGCATAAACAATTGTTTTCATTAAAAGACGACTCTGATGAATACAAAAATGATATAGATATTTTATCTGATACCATTTCGAAGGCAAAAAATTATTATGGAAAGCTGGAAGTATTTATTAAATACCTTGATGTACAAAGCAAGAAATCAAAAATTTTGTATGATACTTTAAGTGTGCGTACTGCCAGATTGATGAAGCAAATAGAAGATAGCGAAACTACATGGAAAAAGGAAAAATTATCGTCACAAGCTAACAATCAAGACATCATTGGAGCTCTACCTCAAATTGCTATTAAAAACAAAGTAGCACCATCCATCACATTATTAGGTGCAAAGGAATTTAAAAAGTTGGGGCTACATAAAATTAGTATTTATGCAGGAAATGACAATGACTTTGACACAACCATGCTTGCGCAACTTGTCACGCCTGAAGTGTCAAAGTATGGTATAAATTTTTCAGGTACATATAACTTAAAGGCCATAACAAATGATTCATCGTATAAATCGGTGTTCAATTATTTGATTAATATCAACAGCAAAGACTTTAGCATGTTGAGCAATGGCAATTTGGAATTTACCCAATTGAATATTAAGTTGGGGTATGAAAATATAATTGTAGATAAAGTATTGAGTTTATATGGCTCTTTGAATTACAATACGCCTTTGTCAAGGAAGAAAGAGTTTTTATCTGCCACTAAATTTTCGAATGCGACTCAATATTATTTTGATTTTGGTGTAAAGGTATTGCTTGGAAATGAAAAGGTCAATGATTTTGGATTTTACCTGGATCTCAACTTTTTCAATCTTACAGATGATTTTAAAAAGTTGGCCAATACTGAAGATTCTTTGGGTTTAAGCAGTATTAAAGTTGGAGTGCAAAAGACTTTTTAATGCCGCCATTCGTAGAAAAGTGGAAGAAATGTTACACCAACAATTTTATCCCAGGAAGGGTTTTATCCTGTTTTGATACATGCTCGGCAAATAATGATGTCTTATTCCTGGACTACTTCACAGGGTACCCGCATATGGACAAATGCAAGGGTGGTTCGAAGGTTACAACTCAAAATATTGCGACGCAAAGCATTGCGTCGCCACAGATGTTTCAAAATTGAGGTATCGCTTTTGCATAACAATCCATTCATACCTCGGTAAACCAGTAAATCTGTATATCAGTAGGTAAATTGGTGGTACTCTTCTATCTTAAGGACTCTACTTTCGATCCTTACAACCGAGTCCCAGCGTATGGACAGCATGGGTGATTCGAAAGTTAAAACACAAAATATTACGACGCAAAATATTGCGTCGCTGTGGTTATTTCAAAAATAATGGTCGGTTTTTGTATGGCGATCCATAAACCATCGATACATTAAAGATAGGGACATGCTCTTACCCACTACTAATTTGCCGGATGCTCCGCTGCCGGATGCTCCGCTGCCGGATGCCCGGATGCTCCGAAAAAAAAAGGGATTGCCCCAATGGAACAACCCCTCTTTTATCTTGCACGGAAATCCCGGACTAGTCCTGGCTACCGTATTTTTGCAATCTGTACTGTGCGTTCAAGATTTCATTCCTGCGCTCAACGGATGGCTTGGTGAAGTTTTTTCTCCTCCTCAACTCATTGATTACACCGGTTAATTGGTATTTACGCTTGTACCTTTTGAGCGCTCTGTCGATTGATTCGTCGTCTTTGATGTTAATTATCAACATGTTATGAAATGATATTTTTTTAAGAGACGCAAATGTAACTGAATTTCTGACATTTACCAAGGATTTTTCATAAAAAATGATGCTTTTTCTGGGTTCAAGCGACACATTATCAGGGTTTTGATGTCATAATTAGGCTACTTTCAACCCATATATTAAGCCTATTTGTATTGAAATAAATAACTTACATATTAATAATTTATTCATGCGATACTGCAATTTATAAATATTACCTTTGTATTTCAATTGTGAAAGTGGAGGGACCAGCGATACATAGTAGCGAAAGAGAAAGAAGGATTTTCAATGAGGAATTGTTCCCCCATCTGGAAGCCCTGAAGACCTTTGCTTTTCACCTGACTTACAATGACCAGGATGCTGAAGACCTGGTGCAGGAGACCTACCTCAAAGCACATAAATTCATAGATCGTTATGTTGAGGGAACTAATGCAAAGGCTTGGTTGTTTAAGATTTTAAAAAATGCGTATATTAATGAATATCGCAAAAAGAGCAAAAGACCAACCAAGGTAGACTACGAAGACATTGTAACCTACCAGGACAGCGAAGATCCAAATGCCTCATCACTGACCGATTTACGGGAGGACCTGTTTAAAGACAGGATGGGTGATGAAGTAACAATAGCACTCAATTCGCTACCCATTGATTTTAGAACGGTTATTTTGCTTTGTGACATCGAAGAATTTACCTACGAGGAAATTTCCAAGATCATCGATGTACCTATTGGTACCGTAAGATCTAGGTTGTTTAGAGCCCGCAACATGCTAAAAGAAAAACTAAAGACCTACGCTCGGAAAATGGGTTATAAAGATTACCGGAGTAAGGACAGTGAAGAGGAAGAGTAATGCCCAATAAATGTAATAGCACCGCAAACTTTAAAACAATGGCAGCATGAGCAATTATCAGGATTTGAGAAAGCAGATCTCCATGTATTTCGACAATGAGTTGTGCAGCGATGACAAGCAGCAACTATTGCAAAGGGTTGATGTTGATCCCAAATGTTCCTCTCTTTTTCGAAAGGAAAAAAACTTCAGGGAATACATCAAAAGCAATATCAAGCGCCCTAATGTTTCCAATGGCCTGATCGACAACATCAAAAATAAAATGAACCACACGGTTTGAAATTCCTTTACACCATATTAGCCCTTCTAATTTATGTGCAGTCGTTTGCCCTTTACGTACTGAAGGACTATGGATGTTGTGGCAGTCATACCCAAACAGTGGTGACTACCCAGAAAAAATTTACCTGTTGCTCACACAGCCAACACAGCTGTGAAACTAAAATTACCAAAGAAAAGGACGAAGACAACCACAAATCATGCACCGGCGATATGTGCAAGTGTGTCAACTGCCATACCAGCCTCAACTATCTGCCTTTTCCGCATTTTTCCTTTGTTCAAAAAAACATTCCTGTTTCTGAAAAGGCCGATCCCAACGGCCTGTCCAACCATAGGGGACTCGATATTGTGCACATTCTGCTGCAACCTCCCCGATTATTTTGATCTGACAGTTTGTTGATTTTTTATGCTCCTGTCTTTGTACACGAGTTAACTTTTTTATTTATCAGATCAGAAAATTATCATGAAAATTATCACCACAATCTTGTTGATGGGCTGCTCGATTTTATTATCGGCCCAAACAAGCTATACCACGCGGGTGGAAGGAGCATGCGGCATGTGCAAAGACCGTATCGAAGAAGCCGCGTTAAAAACCATCGGAGTACTTAAAGCCGACTGGAATGAAGAAACTAAAATACTGACCCTGGAGGTGGAAGCCCAGCTTTTTGCAGAAATGGAACTGCACCGTGCCATAGCCAATGTCGGCCACGACACCGAAAAACTAAAGGCCAATGATGATGTCTATCACAGCCTGCCCGCCTGTTGTGACTACCGAACAGGAGGACATGAACATGAAACGGCTATTCCAAAAATTGCATCGGTGGAAGAAGTAGTGGGCATCATCTATGAAAAAAACAAGGCCGGGAAAAAATCAGCCATTATTGGAGCTACCGTGTATTGGTCAGGTGGCACAGCCATCACCTCATCCCGCAATGATGGCAGCTTTGTGATTCCGATGCAGCCGGGACACGACAGTCTGGTCATCCAATATGTAGGTTATACTTCAGACACCGTTTTGGTGAAAAGGGCAGGTCACATCGAAGTAGTGCTTACCGAAGGGGTGTTGCTGGACGAAATTGAGATCAGGGAACGCAAACGTTCAATTGAAGTCTCCTATATTTCTCCCATTAAAATGCGCAAGATCAGCCAGAGAGAATTGACCAAAGCAGCTTGCTGCAACCTGTCTGAAAGTTTTGAAACCAATCCCGCCGTTGATGTATCTTATACCGATGCGGTAACCGGCACCAAACAAATTGAGATGTTGGGTCTGGCAGGCCCTTATGTTCAGATCACTCGTGAAAATATGCCCGATGTGCGAGGCCTGGCTTCTATCTACGGACTTGGCTTTATTCCCGGACCATGGATCGAAAGTATCCAGCTCAATCTGGGGACAGGCTCTGTGCTCAATGGTTTTGAAAGCATAGCCGGGCAGATCAATGTGGAGTTGAAAAAACCAACAGATGCAGAAAAATTATTTGTGAATGGCTATTATGGCAGTGGAGGCAGAATCGAAGGCAATGTAGTAGCCAATACTGAGGTGAGTGATCATTTTGATACCAATGTGTTGTTTCATTACAATACCAGAAACCAGGCACACGACAACAATTATGATGGATTTTTGGATATGCCCAAAGGCAGCGGCTTTTCTCTGACCAACAATTGGAAATACTATGGTGACAATGGCAACGAGGGGCAGTTTGGTTTGAAAGTAACCCAAAATGACAATACCAGCGGACAGGACATCAGTCACCATGAGGGCATGCACCCTCCGGGCTATCAGCTGTGGCAGGCAAGGATCAAGAGCAATAGATACGAAGCATGGATGAAAAGGGGAAAGGCATTTTTGGACCAGGTCAACAAAAGTATTGGTTTTCAGCTGGGAGCCATTTATTACGATCAGGCGTCTAATTTTGGTAGTCGTGTTTACAACGGTACTCAGAAAATGTTATATGCCAATTTACTTTACCAGACTACCATTAAAGGTAATAAAGAGCATAAGTTAACCATGGGTTCCAGCTTTCAGGCAGAAATTACAGACGAGACCCTTGGCGTAATTGAATTTGCGAGAGAGGAATACGTGCCGGGTATTTTTGGAGAATACACCTATTCAAAAAACGAAAAATTCGACCTGGTGTTGGGTCTCAGGGCAGACCACCACAACCAATACGGATTTTTTATGACGCCCCGCGTCCATGCCAGATATGCTGTTTCGCAATGGACGGTGTTAAGAGCATCGGCCGGCAGAGGACAAAGAACTTCCAATATCATTGCCGAGAACATAGGTGTACTGGCATCCAACAGAGAATTTATCGTAGAAGCAAATGGTGGCAACACACCGTATGGCTTGCAGGCAGAAGTGGCCTGGAATTATGGCCTCAACCTTACCCACGACTTTACAGACAAGATTCAATATTCTCTAGACCTGTACCTGACCCATTTTGAAAACCAGATTGTGGCCGACTTTGATCGCAATCCACAACAGTTTGTGGTATACAACCTGGCGGGTAAGTCTTATTCAAGAAGCATTCAGACCCAGGTGGACCTCAGTCCGGTAGAAGGACTGGATATCCGACTGGCTTATAGATTCAACGATGTGAAAACAACCTTTAGCGGCAATACCCTGGCCAAGCCGCTGGTTTCTCCTCATCGAACTTTTGCCAATGTGGGTTACGCCCACAAATCGGGCTGGCGCTTTGACTATACCATTTCATGGCAGGGCAGCAAGAGAATACCGGGTACCGGCACTAATCCTGAGGCCTATCAACTGCCAGCCAGGTCGGATGCTTATTGGGTAAGCAATGCCCAGGTCACTAAAGCCTTTGGCAATGTTTTTGAGATCTATGTAGGAGGAGAAAATATTTTTGATTACCAGCAACCCAATCCGATCATCAGTGCAGGCGAGCCTTACAGCCCTTATTTTGATGCCTCACTGGTATGGGGACCTGTATTTGGTGTGATGTGGTATGGAGGATTCAGGTATCGCCTGATAGATGACAAGTAGAAAAACAAAAAAGCCTCCAAGGGGTAAGGAGGCTTCAGTGCTAAAGATTTTTATGTAGTAGAAAAATTTGAATTGTCTTATTATGATACCTGAATCGGTCATCACGATGCCTGAAAACAAAAAATATTTTTACATATTTTTAATTACAATGTATAAATATCTATTATACAATTAATTAAAATCTTAACCTAGGGTAAAATATTTTTATTTTTATTGGAGACCTGCTTTGAAATAAGTTCCAAAGCGCCTTAGGCAGCATGAAATTGTGTACTCACCGACACTTGTCCCTATGCAGGCAAAGCCGGCGTAGGGAACGCGCTCACTGCTTACCGCTCACTGCTTACCGCTTACCGCTCACTGCTTACCGCTCACTGCTCATCTGGCTCCGCCGTTAGCGACCGCTGTGACTGAACGTTTGCAACAAAGTTGCAATTTGATTGCCAGTGGCAATCAAAAGTGAGGGAACCGCGAGCTCCGCGAGTGGCGACTTCAAAGCTACTTGAGAGCAACCGCTCACCGCTTACCGTCTACTGCTTACCGCTTACCGCTTACCGCTCTCATCTGCTCACTGTGACCGAACGGTAGTTAGACCAGGCCGATCAATGTGACGCCCCCCGCCCCCCCCCCCCGCCCGGGCGTGGCCACCCCCCTGTGGCCCGCTCGCCCGACTGAACGTTTGCAACAAAGTTGCAATTTGATTGCCAGTGGCAATCAAAAGTGAGGGAACCGCGAGCTCCGCGAGTGGCGACTTCAAAGCTACTTGAGAGTAACCGCTTACCGTCTACTGCTTACCGCTCACTGTCAACCGCTTACCGCTTACCGCTTACCGCTCATCTACCTGGCTAACGCCAGTTAGACAGGCCGGACAACCGTTAGCGGATAGCCGTTAGCCGACAGCGGTCAAACGACAGGAAATGAATGTTGGTAATCAGCTTTCCGGGTTCAGTATCTCTTGGGCTATTGCCATAGGTTTCGAATGCATCGATGCCTTTTCGGTATTTAAATTCTTTATTGCGCATCATGGCATAGAGGGTAGCCCATGCATTGCCAAGGTGACTGTAACTGCCTACGTGCTGCAAGGTATAAGTCTTGGTAGCGGGAATCGATCCGGAAATGTAACCGGCTGGTAGGGGAGAGGGCAATGATTTTACAGGCACTCCGGCCGTATAAGTGACCTTACCTTTGACGAGGTCCCATTCGTGGTAAATACAAAAGCAGGCTTCGGAATGGGTATTTTCGTTGCCCTGACAGTAAGCCATAAGAGCTGTAAAATCATCGGTCATGTATTTAGATGCATCAGCTGCCTGGCAACTTCTTTTCATGCCGATGTACTGGCAACCCGGATACTCACCCAGGCCAAGGTAGTTGAGCTGGGATAGAACCCTTCCTTCTTCCGACCAATCTTTGAGCAGTCTGAGCCCCCTTTCAAAATCGTTGCCAATGTAGGCTTCCATTGATTTTTTCATAAAAAATAAAAAGAAGGGTAGGCTGGATGCCATTGACCAATTGACTAGGGTGCCACCTTCAGCCGGACTCAGCGAGATGGTAACATTGGCATGCGACTTATAGGGTTTGAGAAAGTTGAGGTCGTATTGTACAAATTTATTTTCTTCATGTCCCACTACTTTCATATTGCCACTTCCAATGCGATTTCCTTCCCATGCATACGACCTTTTATCAGCGGCAACACTCACATTTGTGTTTTTATCCATGATTAACCAGGGAGACCAATTCATCCATTCTCCCAAATCAAAAATATTGTGAAAAACCTTTTCAATGGGTGCATTGATCAGCAATTGGCGACTTACATTTAACGCTGGCATTTTTTATTTTTTTTGTAAAGATGAAAAAATGTTTGAAAAGTTGCAAATACCTGTGTTGCCATTTACCGTTCCATAATCCGATCTAGCGCTATAGGTACACCATTCACGGTACTACCCGAAGCACAAAGCCGGTCAATATTTCAAGCGTAGCATTGAGGGCAGCATGTATCGAACGAACAGTGCTGTTGACATCAAGCTGGGGTGGGTGAAGGGTATTGCCTGGAATTCTGATGTGATCCGTAGTTTGTGGTTGTCTGGTTTTATCCCAGTTGCAGGGATTGCTCCATAGGCTATTGGTAGTGCCATGCCAGGTGATTTGATATTCGCAATTAGGATCTGGAGCATTGTCAAGCACTGCCTGGTATTTTTTGGCCGTAATTGAATAGGGGGGCTGTACCTCGATATCGCTGAGTACACCCCAGGAACCATAAACACTTTCCTGGACAGTGGCCAGGCTAAAGTTGGTAGCCAGAAGGCAACCCCAGCTCCGAATGGAATCGTGCATACGATCGTAGATGTCGTACATGCCAGAGGCATTTTGAGCATCCCACATGGCTTGTTGGTAGGCGTAGGGGATGCCAAACGAGTTGCCAACAAAATGTTGACCACCCTCGTAGGTGATGATTTGTTTGCCAAAGACCTGGATATTCCTATAGTCAAGTTTGACCGAGGGTCTGAAGGCATTCCAGCCATTGATGGCATTGTTGAGAATATCCTGCACAGTAGCACTGCTGCCCAGCAAGTCGAGCCTGGGATTGCCCGTACTACCGTGGTCGAGACCAAAATAATGGGTGGGACTGCCATAGTCCCAGGCATCTTGAGGAAGTTGTGAGAGGATTTGTTCATTCAGATAATTAAAACCGGCCTGGATGCCCAGGACCCTCTTTACCCGACAGGCCTGATCACCAAAAACGTTGTGCCAGATAGCAAAGGTCTTTCCTGCTTTTTCTGCCATAGCTCTTCCGTAGTTGAGATTGCCCGGCCTGTTGTCATTGTTGTAATGGGCCTGCGGAAAGATCCAGTTCCATACTTCATTGCTATACTCCAGGTAAATGTTGAGATGGTCATCAAGGCTGTCTAAAAACAATTGAGCCATGTTGGCTACATAAGTTGAGTCAGCCAGGTGTGGTACGCAGATCCATAAATCTTTGTCGAGCTCATTGCACAGCTGAATCATGATTTCATAGGGTACACCCCTTGGACCTGAATAGGTGAAATAATCTGTTTTGGCCCTGTCGGCCCATAAAACATTGGTGTTCCCGTTGGTATTGCCCCAATCCATAAAACGAAGTGTTTGGAAGGGAGATATTTTTTCTTTAAAGACCTCATAAAATGCATCGTGGCAGAGATCCACATTCTCGTGTTGAGGCCTGACAATCCGAATGTTTCTGACAGGGTTGAGAGCGTCAGAATATTCTATGTTAAAATTTACATTGCCATTGTCCAGAGCAGTAAAGGCAATCCTACCGGGCGTGCTGGATGAAATGCCAATGGCACCGCCAAAACTGATCGTGCCTACTCCATCGTAGAGGAGGAGGTAGGAGCTGTCTCTCCTGAAATTACCACCATCTGCGGAAATGACGTATCTCAATTTGGTGGTACCCGCCGAAGTAGTTTGTGGGGCATGGGTAGGGTAGCCCTGAGGGTCAAGAGAAATTTCATCCAGTACATTTGAATTCCAACAAAAACAATTGTCTTCATAAGTCAGGATTTCAGACCGACATGTTTCAACAGATTTTTAATGGTCGCTCAACGCTCCAGTCAGAAAAGCCACCTAGGTTGGTCCCAATTTGCATGGCACAGGAAGAGGGCTGCCATCCCTGGCAAGTGGTACTGTCGGTAATGACGTAGATTGTCATGGAGTCGTAACAAGAATTACTAATACCATTTACAATAAGTGTATATTGACCCGGACTCAGTTGTTGGTATTCATCGCCATTGGTGATAGGTAAGATGTTGCCTACCTGATTTCTTAGGGTAAAGTTGGTGTTTTGGGTATTGATCCTGATTTGTCCATTGTTTTGATTGCATGCGGCCATTTGAAGACTGGTGACAGAAGTTTGACAGGGAAAACGACCATTTTCGTCTGTAACGGTAATGGTTTGGTAGGCAGTATGCTGCAAGCCTAAGGGATCCGTAACAAGCAGACTGGTGGTCAATTCTCCCAAAGCGGTAAATGTGTGATTGACAACGGCTCCGGTTTGACTAGAGGACCCATCCCCAAAATTCCAGAGATAAGATAAAATACCACCTTCGGGATCTGTAGATGAATTGGCGTTCAAATTGACCATTAAAGGCCTTTGCCCAACGACAGGGTTGGCAGCTATTGCCGCAGTAGGAGGCAGATTCACGGCTACGTTGTTATCTGGCGCCACACAAGGATAGCTTGCCGCAAACCTAAATTCATCGATGGCTGCACTGTTGGCATTGTTTCCCAGATAAACAGCGGCACTTCGAATGGATGCGCCTGCCCCCGTGTTTTGTACCAAACTGGCAGCTCCGGGACCGTTGTATCCCAGGGGAGGATTTACAAAAAGGGCTACTTGGGTATTGCCCGGGTTGAATACAATTTGCACCACCAACAAGGTCGTTTCATTGAGGGTTAATAGACTATCTGTTGGATAATAGGTATCGCCTAACCTCAGCGTCCACCGGCGTTGGCCATTGACATTGGAATTGCTGCCAAAATAACCCAGGCCGATGTGCTGTCCGCTACAACCCGAGCACCAGGCTATGTTGTTGTCGTGAAGATCTAACCAAACTTGCTGGTCGTCTGGAGAAATTTTATTAAACAAAACACTGAGCCACAAAGAATCTCCTGTTTCCGATCCAATGGCATCTGAATTCTCAGCTAGGTAGTTGGCAAAAGGACCCTGTTGTGAGGTATTGAACCTTCTTCCGGAAGTCAGGTATTGACTGCCACCTTGGCCATAAATACCAAGCGTAGTCAGTCCTGTATATGTTAGTGATGAAGTCCCTTGGGTTTGGTAACCGGGTACTGATGCATTGTTGTTTTGAACGGTCCAGGGAGCCTGCCACCCAGTGCCACCGGAAAGGCCTTGTAGTGCCTGACTGGGAGCATAATTGAAGCCATCGTATGCAAGGTAGGTGCATTGGGCAGAAAGGCTAAGTTGCACAGCAAAAAATATAAATATGGAAAGCAGTACCCTCATGAAATTCTTTATGATTTCTTATCAAACGTTTACAATTCGAAAAATCCGCCGATCATGTGATACAAGGTATAGCATCATCAAGAAAGGAGGTTGAAATAAATAAAATGTTTGCTGTGTGTTTGGGTTATAAAGATACAAAAAAGAGGCAATAAGAAATCGCGCTGTTTTTTATTTATGAAAATCAAGCCATCCAAGTTTTAATACCAACAAAATAGTGGAGTGTATTTTTTTATTAAATAAAATGGGGCTTTGGAACTGTAAACTTGAATTCAGCAAGACTTTTCCATAAAATGACAGAGATGAATCTGCAAAATTACACTGATAATCTTCCATTTGTCAATGACCTGCCTCATTATTATACCTGAAATGGGGCAATGCTTACTTGTGTTTATTGATGATAAATTTAAGAGGTGAAGGTGGATATCCTGCCTTTATGATCTTAAAATCAAAACAGTCATGAGATGGCAATTTAATTTTATCAAATTGGCCTTTTTAGGCTTTATAACTGCTTTTTTAATCCACGCCATTCCGGTGGGTTGCAATAAAGATGAAGAGCCGCCTGTGGAGGATCCTACTTCCACGCTGGATCTGACCAAGGCCAATAAGGCTGCAGAGGATGCTGAACAGGCATTTGCTTCCGGGGAGGTAGCCAAAATTCTTCCGTTTATGGCACCGGTGGCGTTGGAGAGGTCCCAATTGGATTTGGAGGCTGCGGATGCAGCGTTGTTAAAACAATTTGCCAAAGATTTTAACAACAGATCGGTGGTGGGTTATGGAGATGAATTTATTGAATACCAGTTTGACTGGAATGGGCTGCCTTACACGGTAGACTTTGCCATCCAGGAGGATGGTTCTATCAAAATCATCAGGTTGTGAAGAGAGGAAATTGTCAATCAGTTGATCTTTATTACCGTGGTGTAACTTTTAAATTGAAAACAATGAAAAACAAGATAGCTTTTTTAACAGGCATTCTGGCTTATGTAGGTTTGGCGCTGATTTTGTCTGCCTATGGCAACAAAGATATGCACACTTACATCAATGATGCCATAACCGATGCATTTATCAAACAGCTGCCTTCGGATCCGGATTTGAAAAATTATTTTTTACAGCCCAATGTCAAAGTGAAAGGAACGGGGGTTACGGCACCAGGTCAGTATTATATCACTGAGGGTGATATGAACCAGACCTTTAAAGAATGGCTTAGGCATGGTGGATATTCGGCTGATGAGCCTGAAGCACTGCAGGCAATTCGGCACTTTTACGATCCTAAAGGCTTGGATGGAGGACGAAGATACCTTACCGATTTTCCGCCCTTGTTGGGATTGGCCAACCCGGAAGTTGATATCCTGAGTTGGGCACTGGAATACAATGGGGAAGTAGTCAATGGTACCCAAGGCCTGCACTACCTGTTTCAATATAATTCATGGGAAGATGGAAAAAGGAGTTTTGCCCAGGCCATGCAGGAAACCGATCCTGTAAAACAAGACAAACTTATGGCCCATGCTTGGAGGTCTCTTGGCGAATCTCTTCACGCCCTGGCCGACATGGCCTGTCCGGTGCATGTGCGCAATGATGGTCACCCTCCCGGTGATGCAGATCCTTTTGAAAATGCCATTCAGGGTATTGGATATTTGCCCGCCAGTCCGCAAAATTTGTGGGACCAGGCCCTGATTAATAAGATGAAGGGCAGGGATTCTATCCGACAGATTTTTCACGATATGGCTCTCTATACAAATGAAAACTTTTTCACCAATCAAACCATTTATGGCTCAGGTGTAGACCCTATTAAACCCGTTATCAGACCTGGGAATCCATATCCTCTTCCTTATGCCAGAGAAACAGGTGGAGGCTGGGAATACGTTGAAGACGAGTACACTTACTATAAAGATTTTGGAACTACCAGGGTGAAAATGTGTAAAGACCGATATTACTTCGCCAATACGCTGACAACCAATTACCGCACTGCAACGGCCTATGTCGATCTTGATGTTGCAAAATCACAATCCACTATTTTGCTGAGCAACCTGATAGGTATTGGACCAGAGGTAGTCAAAAGATTTTTGCCTGAAATGAAGGTCAATATTGATGACGTTTCTACTATTGATAATCACGTTTACGGTAATGTCAGCATCACCCGAAATCCTGAGTATTCGTGGATTTTTTCATACAATAGCAATGTCACCATTTGGAATTACACCAAAAATAAAACAGTAACCACAAAGGCGACCAACGGCCAATTTGAAACCTCTGCGTTGGCCTTTTCAGAAGGAGATGAGATCCAGGCTTATGTTACCCTGGGAGGTTTTCAGGTGTATAGTGAAAAGGTGAAGGCAGGAGGCTCTGTGTATGAACAATTTATCAAGAAGAGCAATGACTTTTATTTAAATCTTGCACTCACAAATGTCACTTTTGCCAGCGGCACCACCCAAGGCTTGTCTATTGTTTCTTCAGACAGGAATGATTTGGACTGGGATCAGATTGACTATCAATTGTCAGGCCAACAATTGACTGTAAAAAAGACATCTGACATTGCAGACCAATGGGAAGCTCGCAAAAAAACGCATCAGTTTATCTTTACTTTTTCCAGTGATTTTTTAAAAATCACATCTTTTCATACAGATATAGAAGAAATTTATGAAAATGAATCCAATAAAATTACCTTGACTTCTAGTTTTGACATTGAAAATGTACCGTATGATGTGTTTTTTGGCTATCCCGGCGGAACCAGTGCTCTGGATTTTAGCAGGTATACCATTGACGACTACAATGGTATTCGTACCAATTTTAAAAACTTTAAGTACAAAAATACTTCTTATTACAAAAATGATAACAAAACATATGTGGATGAGGTAGTCTCCGTGGATTTGTTCAACGCCCCTATTTTTGAGAAAAATTACTTTTGGGTATGGTTTAGGAAAACTGAATGAGTTTTACAAAATCAATAATTGATGAAGATGCAGGAGATGCTCTAAATTAAAATCACACGATCATGGGATGCCCGATTTTAGGTTGGGCGAGGTGCTCCATTTACTTTTGAGACAGTAAATGGAGTTTTTTATGATGAAATCTATCCAACTATTATCCTTGGGCTTGCTGTTGTTTGTAACAGTTCCTCTGTCTTGCCTGCAGGCACAATGTAAACTTAGCCCTTTACCTTCTACCTCTTATCAGGTAGGTACTTGTGGTGGCAAAACTTTTCAATCGATTACAGGAAGTCTTCTATCTATCTCTGGCAGCTGCGGTGGCTATGAATTTGGAACCCCTCTTACGGGTGGAGACATCATTACCGGTGTTGAAGAAACAGCCAGTGATATAAAGTTTGCCATTTATCCCAATCCCACTATTTATGGGTGTAACATCGAAATAACCGGCATCACCAGCTATAAGTTAAAATTGAAAACTATGCTTGGCAGACCCTGTGAGGTAATCACTGTTGATTCCTATCTGGACCTATCCTACCTCTTGCCAGGACTTTATTTTCTGGAAGTAAGGGATGCCGGAAACAAGCTTATACACATTGAAAAAATCATAAAACTATAATACATGAAAGCATGGATCACCATACTATTGAGCGTGATAACAATGTCGTTATTACAGGCCCAAGGGTTCAACTATCAAACGATAGTAAGAGATGCCAGTGGCAATGCCCTGGCCAATGCAGTAGTACACCTTAGATTTGAAATATATGAAGGTTCCACCAGCGGCACTTTGCTGTACGCAGAAACACAAAACCCCACAACAGATGACTATGGGTTTTTGTCTGTTACAGTAGGTAATGGCACCGCCGAAACAGGCAACATTGCCGGCATCAATTGGCAGGGAGGTGCTAAAATATTAAGTGTTTTGTGTGGTGATTCAGCCAATGGTCCTTACAATGAAATTGGCAATTCGCAAATCAATAACAGTACTTTTGCGGGTCCGCAAGGCATAAAAGGTGAAACAGGTCCAGTAGGCCCGGCTGGTCCTCCAGGACCCAAAGGGGATGCAGGCAAAGACGGTACAGGTGTTACCATTGTGGGTTCTATTCCCAATGCGGCGGCACTAGATCCTGATTATACGGGCAATGTGGGAGACATGGTCATCACAGAAGATACAGGTACAGGTTACGTTTGGGACGGAACTATGTGGGTTGCTGTTGGTCAAATTCAAGGCCCTGCCGGTCCGCAAGGCATTCCAGGCGATCCAGGCCCAGTTGGCCCCGCAGGTCCTCAAGGTGCAATGGGTCCGCAAGGCTCACAAGGCGCAACAGGCCCGGCTGGTCCGCAGGGCAGTATGGGCAATCAAGGTCCACAAGGCGATCCAGGGCCCGTTGGTCCTGCAGGCCCCCAAGGTGCAACGGGTCCCCAAGGCATAACAGGCGATCCAGGCCCAGTAGGTCCTGCAGGCCCGCAAGGTGCAACGGGTCCACAAGGCATAACAGGTGATCCAGGCCCAGTTGGTCCGGCAGGTCCCCAGGGTGCTACGGGTCCGCAAGGCCCACAGGGTGTTACGGGTCCACAAGGCCCACAGGGTGCAACGGGGGCTCAAGGTCCACAAGGTGCAACCGGAGCCCAGGGACCTCAGGGAGCAACAGGACCGGCGGGAACATATACGGCAGGAACTGGAATTACCATCGCCTCAAACACCATTAGTGCAACCAATACTACCGCCATCTGGAATGCCAATCAATTACAGGGTAGAAATGTTTCTGCGGGGGCTCCAACACAGGGCTTTGTTTTGAAGTGGTTTCCATTTAATACCCAACAGTGGGAAGCTGCACCCGACAATGATTCCAATCCATGGGTCAATGTAAGTGGAGGCATTGAAAACAACGGTGTACGCGTTCTTGCCAGCGAGGTGCGTTTTGGAGCTGCCGGAGGAAATGTAGAAGGAAACTCGACCAGTCTGATGCTGGGTGTAAACGGCACCAATTATGTAGGGTACTACAATGCTACCACCGAATTTGGTCCACAGAATCACAATGTCACCAAACTTGGATCCAGCTCTTTTAGATGGAGCGAAATCTGGTGTACTACCGGTCTCAATCAATCTTCGGATAAAAGACTCAAAAAAGACATTCAGCCATTGTCATTGGCCCTCAACAAAGTAATGCAGATGAACCCTGTGTCTTACCATTGGATTAAGGACGATGGAAATACCCATCTTGGCTTTTTAGCACAGGAACTGGAGCAGGTATTGCCAGAGGTTGTGCGCAAGCCGGAAGCTAGTAGATCGTATACAGATGGCCGCACACCGCCTAGCGGAGAAGATATGTACGCAGTAAACTACAGTGAAATAATTCCAGTACTGGTCAAGGCCATTCAGGAACAGCAAAATCAAATCAGGGACCTCGAACAAAAAATCAAGGTGCTGGAACAAAATAAATAAGTTCAATGAGATGGCTATTGATAATCATCGCGTTTATTACCTGGGGTGATCTGTTTTCGCAGACCCCTTCTACCCGCCGCCGATCAGGAAGATCTGCTGCAGCAAGACCCATAGTTACTAGTGAAGAATGTGTTGCCGGAGGTTGTCCCTGCTGCATTTTTTTAAGCAGGCGGTCAGGCACGGTTTGTAAGTCAGACCACAGTGAAATGGAAGAGGTGGAAACGAGTTGGGGCACCCAGGTGACAACAGTAGTGGGTGGAAAGACTTTTAAAATATTTAATGCCAACGGGGCCATCGTAACGAAAATTGAAGAAATATTGAGTGTATTGCCCGCGGCCTATCTGGATGCAGTACCTGGAAATTTTAGGATTGGCAATCCGAGGAATGGCAATAAAAATGTAACTACCGAAGGTACGGTTGGAGGTGGCTCGCGAAGATGTTTTGTTAAAAACATTGAATACGAGTATATCATCTTACACCCTGAAGTATTTACCCTTAGATCGGAGGATCCCATACTTACCATCTTGCATGAAATTGGACACTTTGTTGATCGGGAGTATGGCATATCTCAAAGCTTGCTGTCAGAACACAGTGATCATTTCAGAACCTACCTCGCTTCCTATCACGGCGATTCGAGGGGCAATGATGAGGTAATAGCCCAGGGCATTATGTATTATTTTAAAGGCACCTACTGGCCAAGAATGAGAAGAGGAGAACCAATACCTTTGAGAGCTACCACCCGTTTTCCACAATGGCTTATGGACATCATTGTCAACGACATTAATTCTCGTTCATGACCATGTTGAGAGGAGTGCTGTTTTTTTTAGTATTTTTTCCGCTTTGCCTTCAGAGCCAGGATATCATGGCCTTCCGAAAAGGCAATCTCTTTCGAAAGAGTGCATCTTTCTCAATAGGCTACAATGCCAATACCCAATGGAGAGATACGCTAAAAATTAACTCCAATTCCTTCGTCGCCTCTTTGAGAGGAAATCTTGAATTGGCTGGTATCGCACTTCCGGTCCACCTTACCTATAGAACAGGACAGTTTTCTTCCGGCTTTGAAAACCCCTTTGTCAGATTTGGTGTCAGCCCTTCTTATAAATGGGCCAGACTTCATCTTGGACATCGAAGCATGCAGTTTAGCAACTATTCGTTGAATGGTATAACATTTTTAGGAGCCGGCCTCGAGCTCAACCCGGGCATATTCAGACTGTCTGCCATGTATGGCAACATCCAGACCCCCAATTACAATCTCGATTCTCTGGCCTATTATGCCCATCTGGTCAGAGACTACAAAAGGAAGGCCCACGGCATCAAAATCGGAGTGGGTACCAGTCGAAGATTTTGGGATGTTTATTATCTTAAAGTGAAAGATAGCTATGGAAACGATCCCTCTGCAGAAATTTTTAAAACCTTGCTGCCACCGGCAGAAAATCTCGTGCTGGGCAGCCGACTGAGCATGCCCTTTATGAAATATTTTTTCCTGGAATTGAATGGTGACCTTTCTGCAATAACCAACAACCAACTGGGAAGAACCGACACCCTACAGGACAAACGATCGCAGGATGTGATGCGAGTGCTTCATCCTTACCTCACTACCAATGCCACCACCCGGGTTAATCTCGCTTACGATGCATCTTTCAGGATGATGCAAAAAACATTTGACCTGGGATTTAAATTTAAACACATCGATCCCAATTATTCAAGCTTTGGCATGCACTATGTCATTGATGATGTGAGAAATTACACAGTGAACGGAGGTCTCAGACTTTTTGATCAGAAATTCACTTTTCAGGGCAGTTATGGCATCCAGCTCAACAATGTAAAGAATGTAAGAAAAAACACATCTACACGCAACATCATGCACCTCAATGCAAGCATTTTACCCATCAAAAATGGAGGCTTGCAATTGATGTATTCCAATTATTCCATTGATCAGTCTCCGGGCTTTGCCATGGTAAATGATTCATTTCGACTCATTCAACAAACGGCCGTTACCAGCATTACTCCGTTTTATCGCATCAGCGGAAAAAAGAACCGACAACAATTTACCATCAACTACAACAAAAGTGCCATCACAGATGTGAGTCCGGTAGAAATAGAAAACAGGGATGGAAGCATTACCACCATTTCAGGCAGTTGGTCTTATGACCATACCGTTACTAAATGGGGTTATGGTTTAACATTGATGAAGGCAAACGAATCATTTAACCTTCGGAATACGGGAAGGTTGGGAGGCAATTTTACGCTCAGAAAGCGGTGGGAAAAATCCAAAATATTTTTTTCCATCAATTCAGGATACTACTACCTCACCTGGAACGAAGATGGTGATGGCCACAGTGCCAACATTTCTTTTCAATCTGGCCTGGCTTTCAACAGAGCTTCCAGCTTGCAAATCACCTCTTCCTGGTTGGACAGGGCAACCATCAATGCGGTTAAATACAGAGAACTGCGTTGGTCAGTCAATTTGATTTATTCATTTTTTCAATCGGCAAAAGATGGTAAAAAGTCTTAAATACTTTACAGCTATTTTCTTCTTGGGTTTAAACATAGTGTACTCTTCTTTGAATGCCCAATTGTCTATCAATACGGTGATCAACCCACCGTACCCAACAGACCTGGATTACTATCTCGATGACTTGTCAAATGTGTATATCAATATCACCAATACAACCTCTACTCCATATAGCTTTAGATTTTCAGCGACCATAACAGGACCTGCAGGCATCGAAGCCAATATTCAGTACCTGGGAGCTCCAATTGCTATCAGCCCAGGCCAAACCTTACTTTTTACGGGTAATCAAATCTCCGAGTTGGGCAGCACTACAGGGGGTATTGAAAATACCAACAACCTCAGTGCAGAACAATTGGAGGCCATCACAGTCAATCATGTTTTACCCGAGGGCAACTACACCCTTTGTTTTTTTGCTTACAACGATGCTGAACAACTCATTTCTGATCCCTCTTCGGGCTGTGCCAATTTTACGGTAACCTATATTGAGCGACCTCAAATTGTTATGCCCGAAAACGATGAAAATGTCAATACCATTCTGAATGTGGTGTGGCAACACGACATCAGCGGCCTGGCTCCGATGGACCGGGCAAGAATACGGTATCGCTTTAATTTGATTGATGCTACACTCAACGATTTGGGTTTTTATATTGATGAAATATACGACCTCAACATTGCTGGAACCTATCAGCAGGAAACCCCAAATACGATGTTGGGCATCAACCCTTTTACCGACGTACAATTGGTAGAAGGTCATGAGTATGTTTGTTATGTAACTGCTTTTGATCCTGACGGCAGCCTTATGTTTTTGGATCGGGGTAATAGCAATATTGTACATTTTTTCTTCCACCAGGAGGAGGAGGAAGATGAGGATCTGGCTTATACCTGTATTGAAGAAGAAGCCGAAACCCACGACTGCGCTTCACCCGTCTGCGATTTTTACTTTCCGTCTGATGGAGATACGATACCCTATTCAGTGATGCCGCTCATCATCAAATTTAATCCTTACTGTGCCGATTATCAGCGATTGAACTATGAAGTGTCTCTGCGCAACAATGTCAGTTCCTCTGAAATATACAACAGGAGCGATGATCTGCGATGGGGACCCGGAGGCCCGCTTCAATACTTACTCGATAGAGGGGTAACAACGGCGAATGAAGAAAGAGCCAGCATGTTTATGGTCAATGACACCTGGCTGACCCCTTCATTCGAAAGGAGCAAAACGTATACGGCCAATATTACAGCCAGCATGCGCAACCGATCAGGCAGTACTTTTAGTTACAATCTCAGCAACACCTTTGTAAGTGGTATGCCGAAGCCTGGATTAATGGTACCCGAAAACCAGGATACCCTGCCACCGGGCGATGTTATATTCAGGTGGGACAATGGAGCCTTGCCCTTAAACAGTTTTCCAGATGTTTTTTATCTTTGAGGATGCATGGAAGAACCATAGAAGATGCGGCTTATTATGGAGAAGTCAATGAGAGATGGGTTTTGCAGGTCTCACGTTCAAGGGATTTTAACAGAGACGACATTGTAATCGCAAATACTGAATTAATCAATGCCACCCATTTTAGCTCTGTTGAAGATTTGATGTCGGGTATCTACATTGTGAATGAAAAGACCCGAACTTTTTCGGAAGAAGGCACCTATTATTACAGAGTAGTGTGGTTGAAGGACCCAGACGCTGATTTGACGTCTATGCAGGTAGGGGGAAGCAGTGATAAATTGTATATTACCAATGATGCCTTCTACCACAGCAGTAGCATCAGAGAGTTTACCATTTATGTTGAATCTGAGCCCGTTGTGGCAGAAGAAAGTACTGAAGGAGAGTGTGCCTCTCCTTGTACCTTCCCTGCCATTACTAGCCTTACACCCAGTGGTAGCATAACAGAAACGAGTACATTTACAGCGGCAGGATTTACCATTACCGTAGACCATCTGGAAGGAGCAGGCAGTGGTACCGGAACAGTAACATTGCCTTTTCTGAACAATGTAAAAATAAGAATAAGTTTTTCCGGTATTCAAATCAACGCTTCCCGTCAGATGATTGGAGGTACCATAACCCCAGTTATCGAAACAGCCATTCCGATGAGCGAGCATATCTCCACATTGGGCCGGTTGCTAAGCATGGATGAGACAGCGGCTGATGCCATGGAGGCAGGACTGGAAGCAGGAGGTAAATTGTTGAGCTTATTGTCATCCGGTTCTACCGTGTCTTTGCCCATAGGAATCGACAAAGAAATATCAGGTACTAAAATAATAATAGGGATTACTAATGTTAGAATTCTCAAAGATTCTGCCTCCATGGACATGGTAGTCAACATCAAAATTCCCAATCTGGAAGTTGTCAATGGCTTTGTTTCTTTGGGGGCACAGGCGTGTATAACCACCAATGGCTTTGGCAATGATGTGCGTTTGTATCTACCCCAGGACCAGGTGCTACCTATGGGAAATGGCAATGAGTTTAGAATCAAAGGAGCAGAAGGTGCATCAGATCCCCGAAATATCACTTCTGTGGAGTGGGACTGCAATGGTTTCAGAGCGCTCAACCTGGTGGGTGCTGTTAGGTTTACCAGAGATTGGATGCTTCCGGAAAGTGCAAGTGGACAAATCTTACCATCAGGTAATGTTGAAGCTCGTTTTGGAGGAAGGTTTGTCAATGGTGGCCATGTCATGGTTAGGATTGATATGGATGCCTTTCAACTTCCCGGAGCTGAAGGCTGGGGCTTTCAACCCGGACACAACGTATGGATTGATATTTCTGATTTAGAAAATCCAACGGGTTTTGACACAGCTTTACCACCCCATTACGAGCATGCGTCCATTTCAGAAGATAGCATGCGAAATACATGGAAGGGTTTTTTTATGGAAGAACTTTCAGTAAGAACTCCTGAAAGATTGCAGGGTCCTGATCGCAATCGCCTGACATTTGCTTTAAGAAACATGTTTATTGACAATACCGGCATCACCTTTAGTGCCAGAGCAGAAAATGTATTGCGTTGGGATGGTGATGGTAATTTCAATGGCTGGGCTGTATCACTGGATACCATTTATTTTGACATCCTACAAAACAACTTCCGAAGAGCAGGCTTCAATGGTAAAATCGGTTTGCCCATTGCCGAAGAAACACAGTACCTGTTGTACCAGGCAGAATTGCAGCATCGTAGAGATTCTTTTAATTTTGTAATGTCTGTCAGACCCGTTGATAACATAAGAATTCCGATTTCGATGGCTCAGGCAGTCATCAGAAATGACAGTTACATAAGGGCTTCATTAGGAAGTGAAAATTTTATCGAAGCCAACCTTTGCGCCAGCCTGGGCATTGGCAATAACAATCTGCCTTCGGGCCAGACCATGCCATCATCTGTGCGCCTGCCCCAAATTGTAATTGAAAACCTGAGACTCAATTCAGAGACCGGCTTTGATACCACAGACTTTGCTTTTTCGCTCACCGGCATGGAGGGCATGTCACGCGGACCTTCATCGGGAGGGGGTGGCCACCACTATGAAGAAGATATGTATCCCGATTGGATGGTACTTACCGAGGAGAGCGAATCTACCATGTCTGGGTTTCCTATTGGACTGGATCATTTTAGTTTTTCCAATGACAGAATCACCATTCAGCCCCGCCTTACCCTAACCGGAGGTGATGGAGGTTTTTCAGCAGCTGCCAAAATTTCACTATTGGTTAACATGGATCTGATGACATCTCCGCAGCGATTTGATCTCACGGGAGTAAACCTGGATCGTATCGATCTCGACATAGAGGCGTCAGATATTAAGTTAGCCGGTTACCTTGAATTTTACAAAACCGCCATTGATGAGGGTGTAAGAGGAGGGCTAACCCTGGAAATGAAAATGGGTGTAGATGTTGGAATTGACATCAATGCCGATTTTGGATGTAGAAAGCAAGCCGGTGCCCTGGTGTACAATACGGCAGAGTGGTATTCTTATTTTTATGTAGATGGAACTGTGGTTTTATCTCCGGGCATCACTCTCTTTTCAGGTGTGAGCTTGTATGGCTTGGGCGGTGGTTTTTATCACCACATGCGAATGACCAATGATCTGCCATCGGGTGAAGCGGTGATGGCTGCAGCCGGTGGAGCAAGACCTCCTTCAGGTGTGCGGTATGAGCCTTATTATGATACCGATCTGGGTTTAAAATTTAAAGTCATCCTCGGCTCCAATGACAATGGAAAAGCCTACAACCTGGATGTACAGTTGTTGGCAGAATTTAGTTTCAGGCACGGTCTTACGCTGCTTGACTTAAAAGGATCATTTCGTGTAATGACAGATGGCATTTCGGTATCAACTGTGGGAAGGGCAGGCAATAGCCCGGTTGCCGGTTATGTTGGTATGACCTTAAATTTACCTCCTGGCGGCCCTGTTACTTTTAACGGCCAGTTTTTTGTAAAAGTAAAAGTACCATATGACTTTCCGGTGTTGACAGGCTTGGGTACCATTCCCAATCCACCGGCTGGTTGGACAGCTGAAAATGCCATGGTCTGGGCCAATTTTTATGCGGGCCCGGATAAGTGGTACTTTCACATGGGCAATCCAACCAATCGTTGTGGAGTAAGATTGGGGCTGGGCGATATAGAATTGATGAGGGTCACCAATTATATGATGATTGGCCACGATATACCGGTTACCATGCCGGAACCAGATGCTGAATTTGTAAGAATTTTTGAAAGGGGCTTAGGTTCAGAATCCGATTTTACCAGCCTCGATGGGGATGTAAATTCGGTGATGGAAGGGCAACCAAGACCAGAACTACCCCTGGGTACAGGCTTTGCCTTTGGCATGTCAATGGCCATGAGTACAGGCGACATAGAATTTTCCCTTTCTTTTTTAACCTCGGAGCCGTGATGGGCTGTGATATCAATGTAACCCATGCTACCCCCGAAACAGATCGCAGATGTGCAGGATCAGACAGGGTGCCAGGCATTGATGGCTGGTATGCAACCGGTCAGTTTTATGCAGGAATAGAAGGAGCCTTTGGAATTAAAGTCAATCTTTTTGTCACAGAAATCAAGGCAACCATTTTTGAAGCCAGTGCAGCCATGATTTTAAAAGGAGGTCTGCCCAATCCGGAGTGGGTTTCTGGCAGAGGTAGTTTTTACTACAACGTTTGCGATGGTTTGGCAGAGGGTCGATGCAGCTTTGTATTTGAAGCAGGTACCGTATGTTTGCCGGTGACCGGAAATCCATTTGCGGGTATCAGTCTGATTCAGGATGTACAGCCAGTCAACGGAGCTACTGATGTATCTGTATATACCAATGCATCCGCTGCATTTTCGATGGAAATGAACCGTATCTTTGAAATTGAAGAATATGTTTCATCTACAGATCCTCCGGTAGTCAGAAGATTACAACCTTACATGTATGCCTTTGAACTTAAAAAATCGGGTAGTTCTGCAATATTACCAGGCAACGGAAACTGGATAGAAGACAATCGGGTATACGATTTTGCACCCAGCAATGTATTACAGGCCAACTCGCTTCACACGATCAGGGTAGAAGCCAGAATCCGAGAAAACGGTCGCGATCTCACTACTGCTGGCAGGTTATTCAGAGAAGAGCGAATCCACGAATTTACCACCGGCGATGAGCCTGATAGAATTGTTGACGAAAACCTGTCATTTACCTATCCCTACATCCGACAACAGCACTTTCTGAAGGGAGAACACAGGGCCAATGAAGGATATGTAAGGTGTAAAAGAGCCAATAATGGATTTTTTGCTGAGGGAGATGTAAGCAGTGTAGTCACTACTTTTTATGCGCGATTTACAGATGAAGATAATCAATCCTTCCAAACACCAGTGCGCATTATGAGGGGGCAAACAGGTGCCATTTTCCAAACGAATCAATTGGTGAATGATAAACTTTATTGTGTTCAAATAATACGTAAAGACACGCCAATACCAGGGGCGTCGTCATCAGGTACTAACCCAATGTTATCTGCTGCGGTGACCAGCACCGTAATGGTACCTTCTCGCATCATTACTTCCTTACAAGTATTCAATTTTAGTGCGGTGGTGGGCAGTAATACCATTAATTCCAACCAATACAAGAGGATCAGTCTCCCGGGTGGAAGGGTCAATCAATTCGAAAGAGAAATTTATTCTTATTATTTTAAAACCTCAAAATTCAATCGCTTAACTGAAAAAATCCAGGCAGAACAACCAGACTGGACATTTAGTAAGATAAACTTTGGCTATGAGCTGGGCAAGATAGAAAAAAACATGGAGGAGAGTTTTGAATGGGTAGATGCTGAATCTTTTAAGGTAGTGCCTCAGTCCAACAAAACATTCACTCCCAGGTTGAAATTTTTCCTTCAACCTGTTCCTGAAAGCCTGGATGGTTCAACGGCCACAACCCCAATACCCATCAACAGTTATCTTCGCGAAATAGCAAACAAACGAATTACCCAGAATTATAGTCGCATGATGTTGGAAAGAGCAGACATCATCAGGCGAACCAGAAATGCCAATCCGGGATCAACTGTGCTGTGTCCTAATATTATGCCCATCAGTGGTTTCAACATTTACGATAACAGTACCGGTTTTGCCAGCAACTCCTTTAAGAAGGCTCCGCTAACACAAGATCAGATCAATTCAGCATTTACTACTTATGTTGGCGCAGGAATATCCGGGGGTATTGGGATTACGCCTTCATTTTCAGGCACACCCATCATGGGCATGGCCTCTTTTGTAGCGGGTAGGACCAAGACCATTTTAAGGTACGAGCCTACGGTTGCGGGCACAGAACACTACAAACAACTGCGAAGAGAGGCTGTAATATTTGCCAATTCACTCACCACCATCAGGAGCTCTGTGGGTTCGTCATTGATCACTACTTACGATCTAATGACTCCGGCACAGAAAAGTTTTTTTGATGAGCATGAAAACAGGAGCAGGATCCTGGATCAGATCAGGTATATGAACTGGACCAAAGGAGTTCAGGTATTTGGGATACAATATATTTACCCTGATGAGAATGGAAATGATGTATTGGGTTCACTTGGCCCTCTGGCTTTCAGAATTTAAATTGGTAGCATGAAAAGATTAAAAATATATACGATTACAATATCTTTTGTTTGTTTGACAATATGGGCATCCACTGCCCAAGAACAACTGCGTCAAGACTCTTTGCGCTCTCCTTTGGTTATGACAGCTGCCTATTTTGAGGGAACAGGCGTGATTTTGCGATGGGCACCTCAATCATCTGGTGATTGGCGACTCAACAACTACCATGGCTATAAAATTGAAAGGGCCAACAAATCGAATTCAGGAACGACCTTGAAATGGGAGGTCCTGGCATCAGCATGGAAGCCACTATCTTTGGATGGTTGGAAAAAAAAGGTAGCAGAAAACCCAACAGATACCATGCTCATGGTGGCAGGTCAGGCCATTCATGGTACAGTGCCTCAACAAGCCATGACTCCTGACAACTTTATGAGTATGAGTGATCAACTCACCAATCTACACTCCGCTTGTTTGCTCGCATGTGAATTCAGCAGAGAAGCCGCTTTGGCTTCTGCCTTGAGATTTGAAGACAATACGGTTATAAAGGACAATTCTTATATTTATAAACTTACATCTCTGGCAGATACCACTTCAGTTGCTCTGGCTCCAGCAGTAGCAAGCGAAGAATCCTATCCCAAAATTGAAATTACCGATATTAGCGAAGGAGAAAAAGCCATTGCTTTTAAATGGAACCGTAGCTATTACAAAAATTATTATTCGGCCTTCCATGTTTATCGTTCTTCAGATGAAGGATTGAGCTGGCAGCTAATCACCCCAAGACCGGTGGCCTATGTTGCTTATAAAGATGCAGAAGCATTTACTTTTAAGGATTCTGTTGAGGCCAATTATATTGCCTACCAGTATAAGGTTCAGGGCCTCACCTCCTTTGCTACCAAAGGCCCTTTGTCGGATGCCGTGAAAGCAATGGGCAGAGACCGCACTGCACCCGGAGCGCCTTATGATGTACAATTGGATTATCTGGGTAAGGCCATGATGAAAATAAGCTGGAAGGTAAGTGATGAAGACCTGGACATTAAAGGTTTCAGAATTTCAAAAAGCAATGAGCAGCAAAAGGAATTTGTAGAAATTACTCCTAAAATTTTACCTGGCAACGTGCGTTCATTTATCGATTCTACCTGTAATGAAAACATCAATAATTATTACTGGATAGCCGTATTCGACAAAGAAGACAATGTCAATGTGAGCATGCCTCAGTACGGCACCATCATTGACAGCATTGCACCAATGCCACCGGTAGGACTGGAGGGTGACATTGATACCAATGGCGTGGTGACGGTTCGGTGGAGAATGGGAAGTGAATCAGACCTGAGAGGCTATTTTGTTCATTATTCTAACAACCTGCGACATACTTTTATCAATCGAACTGACAGACCCTCCAGGATACTTTTTGGAGAGATACGCTTCCTCTCAATGTGCTAACAGAACAAATTCACTATAAGTTGGTGGCCATTGACCACAGATTCAACTATTCAGGTTATTCTGAAATACTAACCCTCAATAAGCCAGACAAGGTGGCTCCCACTTCACCTGTTTTTCAGCGTAGTTTTTCAGATAAGGAAGGAATCAACCTGCAATGGGCCAACAGCGGTTCTCATGATGTAAAAGCCAATGTGTTATTGAGGCGGGGAGTGGGTGAACAAAACTTTGCAGAAGTTTATCGATGCACTTCACGACCTTCTATTGCAAGTTTTACGGATAAAAAGGTAAATCCGGGCAAAGAATATGAATATACACTTTATGCCATTGATGATGCGGGCTTAAAATCTCCATCTATCTCAACCCTTACCCTAAAGGCTTTTGAGGATAAAAAGCTGCCTGCTCCGCAACAACTTAGCTATCAGATTGACACCTTGAAGCGGCTAATCACCTTACAGTGGAAATCATCTTCATCATCGGCAAAAACGATTGTTTACCGCTCACTCAATGGCAAACCCTACGTCACTCACAGAGTGGTGGATAAAGCGACCATCTTTATTGACAGCCCTTATCGCAAGGGTGATATCATCAAATACCGGATCAAGGGCAGTGATGAGAGGGGATTGCAAAGCGATTTTAGTGAAGAAATTGAAATCAGGACCCAATAAAATTGGACTTGATAAAATCTGTTTTTTTTTATTTGAAGAGATTGTCGTATTCTGAGTTGGCAGGGTCCTTTTTAACCTCTACGGGCTTTTCTACTTTTGGTAAAATGAGAAAGTCAGCCTCTTCTTCTTTTTCTTCCTCTTTGACGATGGTGTAATCATCGAAACGGTTCTGCTCATTTTCTACTTTTTCAGCGTATTTTTTCACCCTTCTTCGCATCCAGGCCTTGGCAAAAAGATAGCCAAATACCACCGGATAGCCTACTATGGTCAAAACAATGGCAACCAGGCCAAAAATAGGGTTCTCTTTGAGCATTTTATATATAAACCTGGCGTAGTCAATGATGACGGTATAGTCGATGATAGCAGCCGCCAACAGAAGAAAGGGGGCAGCAATGGCCAATACAGTAAATAAGCCCTTGATAACAAAATAGGCAAGCACAAGGAAGATAATGAGTCCAATTACAGGGCCAAAATTGCCCATCGGACGCTGGTTACCACCAAAATTAAATTCTTTATAAACAGTCATTCTTTTTAATTGAAAAACAAATATATCCTGAAAAAAGTCAAATATAAAGGCATTTTTCGATGAGTGACGTCATATTTCCGATGAGGAAACGATGCCGGCGTCCTGCATTTCGTACAATTCTCTGTATCTGCCGTTTTCTTTTTCCAGCAAAGCCTCATGGCTACCGGACTCTACCGCCTTGCCCTGGTCCATAACCAGAATAAAATCTGCGTGCCGGATCGTTGACAATCGGTGGGCGATAATGATGCTGCTTCTTTTTTCAATCAATTTTTCAATGGCATGCTGAATCACCATTTCGGTCTCTGTATCAATGCTGCTGGTAGCTTCATCCAGGATGAGGATATCAGGATCTACCACCAATGCCCTGACAAATGAAATTAATTGACGTTGACCTACCGACAAATTGGATCCACGCTCAGTGACCATAAACTGGTAGCCATCGGGCAAACGGGTAATGTAATCATCTGCCCCAATTTTTTTAGCCGCTTCGATCACCTTCTCCATGGCGATGCTATTGTCTTTGAGGGTGATGTTTTCATAAACGGTGCCGTCAAATAAAAATACATCCTGCAGCACAATGGCAATACGCTTGCGAAGGGCACTTAATTCATAATCGCGAATATCAACATCGTCCAGTAAGATCTGACCTTTCTGGATATCGTAAAATCGATTCATGATGTTGATGATGGTGCTTTTGCCGGACCCTGTACTTCCAACGAGGGCCATGGTTTGGCCTGGCTCAATGGTAAAATTGAGATCGTGCAGGATAAAGTTTTCTTCATCGTAGGCAAAGTGTACATTTTTGAAAGCAACTTTACCGCGCAAGTGCTCTTTTTTTAAGCTACCTTCATTGGGAATGACCTCATCACTTTCAATGAGTTTAAAAACCCTTTCTGCGGCCACAAGGCCCATCTGCAAGGTATTGAATTTATCAGCCGCCATCCGCACCGGACGAAACAAAAGGTCTAGGTAAAGAGGAAAGGCCACCAGCGCTCCAAAACTTACACTTCCTTCGAGATAAGATCCTGCACCAATCCAAACCATCAAGGCCAGTGAAAAGGCGGAAATCAATTCCACTACCGGAAAAAAAATCGAATAATAGAGTACGGAATCCAGGTTGGCAGAGGTATAATCTCTGTTGATGGTCCTGAATTTATCGCTCTCTTGTTTTTGGGCATTAAATATCTGTACTATTCGCATGCCCGTAATCCGTTCTTGTAAAAAAGCATTCATTTTGGCCAGGTTGGTCCGCACGCGCTCATAAGAATCTTTTACCTTTTTGCTGAAAATATAGGTAGCCCAAACCAATAAGGGCAGTGTGGCCAAACTGATGAGGGTGAGTCGCCAACTGGTATAAAACATAATGCCAAGCACGGTCAGTACGGCTAGCAGATCCGCCAGGATGGTAATCACGCCCTGGGTAAAAACCTCATTGATGGCTGAAATATCGTTGATGGTCCTGGTGGTAGAAGTCCCGATGGGGGTTTGGTCAAAATAGCGGAGTCTGAGTTGGGTAATGTGTTTAAATACCTTCACCCTCAGATCGCGGAGCACATTTTGTCCCAGCTCGGCCAACAGGAAAAGAAAGTAGTAGCGCATGATGACGTTGGCCAACAGAACCACAAAAAACAAACCACACATGAGCAGCAAGCCATTAAAATCATTGGCTACTATGTATTCATCAACTATGGTTTTGACGATGTAGGGCAGGAAGCTGCTGATAGGGGCCAGCAACACGGCAAGTACCATGCAGGTAACAAACAACCTATTGTAGGGCTTGGCCATGGCAATGACCTTCCACAATACATTGAAGTCAACTTTCTGTTTAGCCTGTTGCATAATAGGTTTTGTTGGAATCGGGGCAATAATTTACAAACGTTGTAAAATGCACAATGTTCCCGAAACTTAAAATTTGATGGTTTTTTTGGCGAGTTTCATGGGTATTCCAATGCATTTTGACTCCATATAGGTCAAAATTTCATCGATGACCTCTTTTTGTTCTGCATTAAAAAGATCCAGTTTGTGCCTAAATACTTCAGAAGTGATTTTTTCTTTCACTTTTTTGACTTCTTCGGGAAGCGAAGATAGGGCCAGTTCAACCTGGCGTTCCATGTATACTGTTTTAAAGTGCTCCACTGCCTCATCCACAATGGTTTTGGCTATCGATATTTCTTGACGCCTGAAGTTGAGGTTGCGGTCTGCCAGTTCCCGCAATTGATCGATGTTGACATAATTTACATAAGACAGGCCAGCCACCCTGGTATCAACATTGGCCGGCACTGCCAGGTCGACCAAGAGGTAGCTTTTTTTACTTTGGGTAGACCACTGCTCCCATAGATCAGAGGTGACAATTGGCTGTTGTGAGGAAGTACAAACTACCAGGGCATCGAAATTTTCGATACGGGGCAGGGCATCCAGGCCAAAGGCCTTACCTCCTACTTCTGCTGCCAGATGAATGGCTTTGTCGAGGCTTCTGTTGAAAATCAGCAGCTTGTGATAACCGTGTTTGTGTAAAAATCGAGCAACCAGTGTATTGGTTTCTCCTGCTCCTACCAGCGCTATGCATGCATCTTGAGAGCTAAATGATTCGAGGATGCTCTCACCGGCAAGGGCTGCTATGGAAAGAGGTTTTTCGTTGATCCTGGTATGTGAATAGATGTGTTTGGCTACCTGAACGGCCATTATTTCAAGCAAGCGCAAATTGTCTCCGGTGTGCCCCGCCTCCAATGCTTGCTGGTAGGCTGCCCTGAATTGTCTGAAAATCTCACTCTCACCTACCACCAGTGAATCAATCGAACCGGCTACTTCAAAAATGTGCTGAATGGCTTCAACCCCTTCATATAAGCTCACATAGCGCTCGATCCGATCCATGCCCTCTTCCGTTAGCCCAGGATTGGCTTCCTTTAGCAATCGGGTGATAAAATCAATGTCTACTACCTGATGGGTATAAAAAATATAGGTTACCCGGTTACAGGTACTGAGGTACATAAATTCCTCCAGACCAAGTGCATTCTTGACCCTTTGGGTGCCCAATCCATCTGCTGATTCCACAATTTGGTAATTACCAATTTCGGCAATTTCTACCACGTGGTGGGTAAATGTAATAACCTTATAGTTGTCGATCATAAATAATACGAAGTGCAAAATTACAATTAAGCCCAATAGCCTATTGTCACATTTGTGTCACAGCCGATTGAGCTGTCATTTCGGCTGTTTTAACCCTACTTTTGGGAACTAAATTGGAACAATAGGTACGTCAAATAGGTTTAATTATCACTTAAAATATTGATTGTCAATAATAAATATATTTATTTTTTCTTTTTCCACCCATTTTCCTGTTGTACCTTTGTAGAATGCAAAAAAGAGGATTTCAAAGTGTGAATAATAAAAAAAGGCTGGTTTTTTGGGCAGCATTTTTTGTTTTTTGCTTCTATGGTTATGCTCAAAAGGCATTTGATCTTCCACACACCCAAACAACTATTAAAATCGACGGCCTGGCAGACGAATGGTCGCTCACCCAATCACTCAAGATAAAGCGGGGAACTGCCAAAGAAATGACGGTGAAATATGGCTGGCAATGGGACCATGACCACCTGTATTTGGCTGCAGATGTCGAAGACCATTTTCTGGCCATCAATGAGTTGGGCAACGATAATCCGAAACTTTATTTTAATGATGCCCTTGAAGTTTACCTGGATGCCAAAGCAGATAGCAAATCATCTATGGACCTGAATGATTATCAGTTTTTGGTTGACATAAAAGGCCAAAAACGGTATTTAAGGGCAATAAATGGATGATCCAGGATGGAGCAAGGGTCCCCAAGGATTATGAAGGCACCAATATTGTATTTTATGCCGGCTCCACTTTACAAGGCACCCTAAATGACAGTACTGATCGGGATGATGGATATTTTATGGAAATAGCCATTCCCTGGAGTGCAGTGGGCATCGTACCCAAAGAAGGGACAAAATTGAAAATGGATCTTTGTTTTGATGACGTAGACACCCTCTCCAATATCAGGCAATGGCCTGTAGATTTCCACCCTCCTGTACTTCAATATTCAAGCATTACGGGTAAAAATGACTTTGGCTTTCCGCAATTTTGGCCCACCTTCACGCTGGTAGGAAAGCCTGGCTGGTGGTATCAGGTGCAAAGTGCGTTGGCCAGGATGCCGGTCCTTTTCCTGGTATTGATGGCCATGCTGATGGCTGTAATGATATATGCAATTATCACTCAGTATCAAAAAATCCAATACCTCAAGTCTTTGCCTAGTAGGGCAGAATTCAATCATTTGAGTTCCATCCACAGCAATCAACAATCAATTCCTGCAGCTGAAAATGATCATCTATCGATGTCAAAAACGGGTGATGGGCAGGTAACTATAAAGATAAAACAGTACGTAGAAAACCATCTTGCTGAAGATATTACCATTGCAGATCTGGCACTCTTTGTGAATAAAAGTGTGAGACAGCTTCAGCGCATGTGTAAGGCAGAAACAGGTCTAAGCCCTCTGCAATACATTACCATTTTAAAGTTGGAAAAAGCGGGCCAATACATCGTCAACAGTCATGAGACCATTGCTGAAATAGCCTACTTCCATGGCTTTTCTGATCCTTCTTATTTTGGCAGTGTTTTTAAAAAATACTTTGGTAAGACCCCTATGGAATACCGTAACAGTGAGGCCTGATCACCTGTCTACTCCCACGAAAATTCCTTATATTTGCACCAAAATCATCAGAATTATATGGCAAAACCGGCATTGCCCAAGGGCACTAGAGACTTTTTACCGGGAGAGGTAAACCGCAGGAAATACATTTTTGGCATCGTTGAAGAAGTGTTTCGAAAATATGGTTTTTTGCCCATTGAAACGCCCGCCATAGAAGCCCTCGATACCTTGTTGGGTAAGTATGGCGATGAGGGAGACAAGCTCTTGTTCAAAGTATTAAACAATGGTGATTACCTGAAAGATGCCAATGCAGATGCGCTGGATCAACGCGACTCCAATGCCCTGGTAAGGTCTATTTCCAAACGAGGTCTGCGTTACGACCTAACTGTTCCTTTTGCCAGGTTTGTAGTTATGAATCAAAATGAAATCCAACTTCCCTTCAAGAGATACCAGATCCAACCGGTTTGGAGGGCTGACAAGCCTCAAAAGGGCAGATACCAGGAATTTTTTCAGTGTGATGTAGATGTAGTAGGAAGTGAGTCTCTGCTCTACGAAGCAGAATTGGTTTCCATCTATCATGAAATATTTAAACGCCTTGGCATTGGTGTTAAAATCCTGATCAACAACCGCAAAATTTTATATGGTATTGCTGAAGCTGCAGGGGTGGCTGATCGATTTGTAGATATGACAGTTGCCATCGATAAATTGGATAAAATTGGGGAAGAAGGTGTGAGTAGGGAGCTGTTAGCCAAGGGAATGCAAGAAAGCCAGATACGCACCATTCTTGATATCTTATCCATCCGTCAACTTTCTGAATTGAGCGCCCATGCTGAATTCGCAAAAAGTGAGTCAGGTCAGAAAGGACTTGAAGAGGTGAATACGGTTTTTGATTTTCTCAAGGATGGTGAGGTACATGATTTGGTTTTTGACATCAGTCTGGCAAGAGGTCTGAGCTATTACACTGGCTGTATTTTTGAGGTTAAAGTTGATGTGGATATCCATGCGGATATCAAAATGGGTTCGATCGGAGGAGGAGGAAGGTATGACAACCTTACCGGCGCCTTTGGCCTCCCCGGAGTTTCAGGGGTGGGTGTCTCTTTGGGAGCAGAACGCATCTATGATGTGCTCAATGAACTCAATGGCTTTCCAAAAGAAGTGGATGAGGCAGTAAGACTTATTTTCCTTTGTTTTGATGAATCCGGAATTCGGCATGCCTTTAACCATGCAGCAAAAGTCAGAGCAGCAGGTGTGGCCTGTGATGTTTATCCGGAAGTAGAGGCATTCCTTTTGCGGCTATCCTTGGTGAAAATGAGATCAACACCCAAACCATCATGCTCAAAAACATGGTCAGCGGAGAACAGAAGGCAGTAAACATAGAGGAATTGATCAACCTGATAAAGGGATCATGAACAACTCACCAACATTCATGAATAATACTAAACCTGAAGGTATGAGTCTCCCTGACTGGGTACAACAGCACCTGGAAATAGCAGAACAATCGGCACATCTCAATGCCTTTGTCCACCTCTTTAAGGATGAAGCTCTCGCAGCTGCCCAAAACATAGAAAAGGCCATTGCCCACGGTAAAAAACCCGGTAAACTATATGGGGTTATCATATCGGTGAAAGACAATATTTGTATAGCAGACCGACCTGTAAGTGCTGCTTCTGCTATTTTGAAAGGATATGTGAGTCCTTTCAGTGCCACCGCTGTAGAACGATTGGTAGCGGAAGATGCCATCATCATCGGTACCACCAATTGTGATGAATTTGGCATGGGCTCTGCCAGCACCCACACGATTTATGGTGCCGTGAGAAACGCAGATGATGCAGATAAAGTGGCCGGAGGTTCTAGTGGGGGCGCCGCTGTTTCTGTGCAAATAGGGGCATGCCATTTGGCCATTGGCACCGATACGGGCGGCAGTATCAGGCAGCCGGCAGCTTTTTGCGGTTTAGCAGGTTTTAAGCCCGGCTATGGTAAAATTTCTAGGCATGGACTGATTGCCTACGCTTCTTCCTTTGACCAGCTGGGATTTATTGCAAGAGATACATCACTTATTAGGCTTGCTTATGATATTTGCAGAGGCACCGATGAATTTGATTCCACTGTTTCATCAGCTGCGGAGGCAGCAGAAATCCCGGTGAGCACAGCCCGCTTGGCTACTCTTTCTGATTTTTTTCCAGCATCCAATGTCTTTACTCAACAATGTTTTCGACTTATCCACGAGCTGGGTAAACACTTTAATTTGACCACTACTTCTTTTAACGGCATGGATTACCTGGTACCCACCTATTATATCCTCACCACTGCTGAATCGAGCTCCAATCTCAGCAGGTACGACGGTGTGCGCTATGGCTTGAGGGTGGGTGAAGAAGGGAGTCTCGACACTATGTACACCCAGACCAGGACCCGTGGTTTTGGTGCAGAAGTTGAAAAACGCATCATGTTGGGCACCTTCGTTTTAAGTGAGGGTTATTACGACGCCTATTACACCAAGGCCCAAAAAGTGCGTCGATGGGTAAGGAACCAATTAGAGACCTTATTTCAGGAAAGCGATTTTGTACTTCTGCCAGTGACGGCTTCAGGGCCATGGCCAATTGATTATAAGTCCAATGATCCATTGGAAGTATATTATTCAGATGTTTATACGGTTCTTGCCAGTCTCGCCGGTCTGCCCGCCATCTCTATTCCGGTAGATTTTGAAAATGAAAAGGTTCATCTTCAAATCATTGGCAAGCCAAATAATGAGCACAACTTACTGGCTATCAGCGAAAAAATTATTTCATTATCATTGAAATGATGGCTCGGTTTTGACAATTGATCCCTTTTTCATAACTTCGCAGGGTTAAATTCAGAACCATGTCAGGTCAGTCTTCAGATTTCGGTAAAAAAGGAGCCACTTTTGGTAAAATTGTGTTGGGCATCATCTTGTTTGTCATCCTACTGATTTACGTTTACCACCATCCTCACAATAGCGCACCGGTTATACAATAAGTCCGTGCGTCTTGAAGTACAAAAGCATATATGTGGCTGCCACCAGCCAACATGTGGGTAAGACTACGTCTACCCTGGGTCTTGTATCCAGCTTTTTACGGAAAGGTTTAAATGTAGGTTATAGTAAACCGGTAGGTCAAAAACACCTCAATTTCGAAAATTTTAAAGTCGATAAGGATACCATCCTTTTCGCAGATCTTATCCATTTCCAGATCATTCCGGAGGTCCATAGCCCTGTCATTTTAGGGCAGGGAGCGGTAGAGAAATACCTGGAAGATCCCAATCCTGAATCGTTGATCCACCAGGTTATGAATGCCAAAAAGGTATTGGAAGACCGCCATGAAGTAGTGATTTATGAAGGCACCGGTCACCCGGGTGTAGGTAGTGTGGTGGGCTTGTCGAATGCCAGGGTAGCCCGTATGCTCAATGCTGGTGTTCTCATGATCGTTGAGGGAGGTATTGGAAGTACCATTGATATGCTCAACATGAGTACTTCTTTGTTCAGAGAAGAACAGGTTGAAATAATCGGGGTTATCATCAACAAAGTTTTACCCGATAAACTGGAAAAGGTAAAATATTACGTGGGCAAATGGATGGCTGAAAACAACATCCCCTTGTTGGGCCTGATACCCTATGATCCAACACTGGCCTTCCCCATTATTCGTACCATCGCAGAAACCATCAGGTCGGAAATCATCCACTTTGAGGGCATGGATTCCAACAGGGTAGGTGGTATCCTGGCCGGATCACTCATTGAGCTCAAAGAGTTGAAAAGTTCTGAAGACTTATTATTGGTTGTTTCTACCAATAGTATTAAAGACGCCATTGACAAAATCACCTGGCTTTCCAAGCTTTTTCACATCGACCATTGTCCTTTGTCAGGCATCGTGGTTTCGGGCAATAAGCCCCTTGATGAAAGTGTGCTAAAGTACATCAACGACAACCAGATCCCGGTTATTCGTACAGACCTGGATACGTATGAGGCCGTGATAAAGATTTCAAAAATTGAAGTTAAAATCAACCAGAATACACCCTGGAAGGTCCAGAAAGCCATCAAACTTATTGAAGAAAACGTAGATCTGGACTACATCATTCAGTCCAGAGACCCTTAATTAGATCATTTCAACCATATTTCGACCTTGCTTTACCTTGCCGTCGTCTTCCAGTTTTTTCATCAACCTTGAAATCACTACCCTCGATGAATTGAGGTCGTTGGCAATCTGATAATGCGAAATCTTGATCTCCTTACTGCGGGTGATGGCTACTTTTTCGGTCAGGTAATTGAATAAACGCTCTTCCATATTGTTGAAGGCCAGGTTGTCAATAGCCCGCAGCATTTCGTTCAAACGCATGCTGTAATTGTCGATGATGAAGTTTCTCCATGAACGGTATCGAACCATCCATTCATCAATTTTTTCCATAGGAATAAACAAGATCTCTGTAAAATCATCCGTAATAGCCCTGACATTGCTTTTAGAAGCTTTGGCACAACAGTTGAGGGTCATGGCACAGGTATCACCCAACTCAAGATAATACAGCAATAGTTCATTGCCCTCTTCATCCTCGGTCATTACTTTGATAGCCCCAGACACAATGAGGGGCATGGCATTGATTTTTTCACCAATGTCAATAATGGTAGTATCTGGCCTGTATTTGTTGAGTTGCCCAAACTGACAAATCTCACGGATCAGGTCATCCTCAAGCAGGTACTGGAATTTTTCGTGCAGTACCTCGTAACATTGGGGATTAACAGCGATGGACATGGATACTATATGGATTTAGTAGTTAAAATGCAATTTACATATTTCTTCTGTACTGACCGCCCACTTCATAAAGTGCATGGGTGATTTCTCCCAGACTGCAGCATTTAACAGTTTCCATCAGTACTTCAAACAAATTCTGATTTTTAACAGCAGCCAGTTGTAAATGGTTCAGATCGGCCTTAGACCTGGAAGCGTTGGCTTGCTGCAGATTTTTCAAAATTTGTATCTGTCTCAGCTTCTCTTCTTCTGTAGCTCTGATGACTTCACCTGGCACTATGGTAGGGGAACCCTCTTTCGAAAGGAAGGTGTTGACCCCAATGATTGGGTACTCACCGGTGTGTTTCAGGGTTTCATAATAAAGCGACTCTTCCTGGATTTTACCCCTCTGGTACATGCTTTCCATGGCTCCTAATACACCTCCTCTCTCTGTAATGCGGTCAAATTCCAACAAAACTGCTTCTTCAACCAGATCTGTGAGTTCTTCGATAATGAAAGCGCCTTGCAGCGGATTTTCGTTCTTCGCCATGCCCAGTTCGTGGTTGATGATGAGCTGGATGGCCACGGCCCTGCGCACACTTTCCTCTGTTGGTGTGGTAATGGCTTCATCATAGGCATTGGTGTGCAGCGAATTGCAATTGTCATAGATGGCATACAAGGCCTGTAGGGTAGTACGGATGTCGTTGAACGAAATTTCCTGGGCGTGCAATGATCTGCCAGAGGTTTGAATATGGTACTTGAGCTTCTGGGAACGATCATTGCCACCGTATTTGTTTTTGATGGCCTTTGCCCACAATCTCCTTGCTACACGGCCAATCACAGCATATTCCGGATCTACTCCATTGGAGAAAAAGAAGGAAAGATTGGGTGCAAAATCATCGATGTGCATACCCCTTGAAAGGTAGTATTCAATATAGGTGAATCCATTGGACAGGGTAAAAGCCAGCTGCGAAATGGGGTTTGCCCCTGCCTCTGCAATGTGATAACCACTGATCGAAACGGAATAAAAATTCTGAACATCGTGATGGATAAAGTACTGCTGCATATCTCCCATCAAACGCAGCGAAAATTCAGTACTAAAAATACAGGTATTCTGGGCCTGGTCTTCTTTGAGAATGTCTGCCTGTACCGTACCACGAACAGAACACAAGGCCTTTGCCTTCAATGTTTGGTACACATCTGCCGGCAAAACTTCATCACCGGTAATACCCAGCAACATCAGCCCCAAGCCATTGTTTCCGGCAGGAATATCACCGTGGTAAACAGGGCGGGCCAGTCCTTTTTGATCATACTTAGCTGCCAATGCTGCTTCGACCAAGTGTTCCATTTGATGCGCTCTGATATAAATCTCACACTGCTGATCTATGGCGGCATTCATAAAAAAGGCACAGACCGTTGCGGCAGGCCCATTGATGGTCATAGAAACAGAAGTGGCAGGGTCACACAAATCAAAGCCTGAGTACAATTTTTTGGCATCATCCAGGCAACATACACTTACGCCACTATTGCCTATCTTTCCATATATATCGGGTCTGTGATCAGGATCTTCTCCGTACAATGTTACCGAATCGAAGGCGGTTGACAGCCTCTTTGCTGGCATGTCAAGTGATACGTAGTGAAAACGTTTATTGGTCCTCTCCGGGCAGCCTTCACCGGCAAACATACGGGTAGGATCTTCTCCTTTTCTTTTGAATGGAAATACACCGGCCGTAAAGGGAAATTCTCCCGGTACATTTTCCTGGCCCATCCACCTCAACAAATCTCCCCAGTCCTGAAACTTGGGTAAACTCACCCTGGGTATCTTATTTTTTGACAATGATGTTGTAAAAGTAGGCACGGATAGTTTTTTGCCCCTTACCTCGTATACATATTCATCACCGGTGTACGATTTTACTTTTTCAGGCCATGATTCAAGGGACCTCAGGCATTCTCCGTCGAGGTCTTGTCTCAGGTTTTGTGCCAGGGTCTGCAGGGCATCTTTGCCTTCAATATTTTTTTCCTGACTTACTTTGTCAAGGGCATAAATTCTGGATGCCAGCTGACTTTGATCCTTCAGCCATTGATCGTATTTGCGATTATTTTCTGATATTTCTGACAAATACCTCACCCTGTGTGGAGGGATGATGTAAATTTTTTCACTCTCTGCCTGGTCCACAAATAATTTGGATTGGAAGCCCGCATTGCACTTTTTATTCAACAATTGAATGATGTGTGCATAAAGTCGGTTGGTTCCCGGATCATTAAATTGTGATGCAATGGTGCCATAAACGGGCATGGTTTCCGGATCGCTTGACCATAGGTCGTGGTTGCGTTGATATTGTTTTTTGACATCCCTCAGTGCATCGAGGGCACCCTTTTTATCAAATTTGTTGATGGCAATGACATCGGCAAAGTCGAGCATGTCGATCTTTTCCAATTGAGAAGCTGCCCCATATTCTGGTGTCATTACATACAGTGCTACATTGGAGTGGTCAATGATTTCTGTATCACTTTGGCCAATACCTGAAGTTTCCAATAAAATGAGATCGTAGCCACTGGCTTTGAGAATATTGACGGTGTCTTTGACGTACCTCGATAAGGCCAGATTGGATTGCCTGGTTGCGAGCGAACGCATATACACCCTTTCGTTATTGATGGCGTTCATCCTGATGCGGTCACCCAGCAGAGCGCCTCCCGTCTTCCTCTTAGATGGGTCTACCGAAACAATGGCTATTTTTTTATCGCTAAAATCAATGAGAAATCTTCGCACCAATTCATCTACCATGCTCGATTTACCACTGCCCCCTGTCCCGGTGATACCCAATACAGGAGTAGTACTTAGACCTGCCTGACTGGAAATACTGGTGATGGCATTTTGATTTTCTTCTGGATAATTTTCAATAGATGAAATAAAGCGCGCTATTTCAGCCTTGTTCATGCCCAGCGTTTTTCCTGCTTCACCGTTGAGAATTTTACCGGTAGGATAATCGCATTTGGACAAAAGGTCATTGATCATTCCCTGCAGACCCATTTGTCGACCATCATCAGGTGCATAGATGCGAGTAATGCCATAGGCGTGTAGGTCTGCTATTTCATCGGGTAGGATAGTGCCACCCCCTCCACCAAAGATGCGAATATGACCGCACCCTTTTTCACGCAACAAGTCGTAAATGTATTTAAAAAACTCATTGTGTCCTCCTGGTAAGAGGTTATGGCAATGGCTTGGGCATCTTCCTGGATGGCTGCATCCACTATTTCAAGAGCAGACCGGTTGTGACCGAGGTGAATGATTTCAGCGCCAGATTTTTGCAGAATTCTGCGCATGATGTTGATGGCCGCATCATGGCCGTCAAAAAGCGATGCCGCTGTTACAATGCGAATTTTATTCTTGGTTTCGTAAGCTGTGGCTTCCATGTAAATATATTTGGTTAGGCTGGTGTATGCAAAAAATACTACCGTCAAATGATCTTTCTGATCACCTGCTCAAATTCGCTCATGATCATAGCTGTAGCCCCCCACAACACCTGGTTGTTGATGTCGTAGTAGGGAACATCTTTAAGGATGCCTCCTCTTATATCGATATCGGTTTTTTTCTTATTTTTTCCATCTAGAAAGTGTTTTAGTGGCACTTCAATGATGTTCTGTACCTCATTGCGCTGAATGGTGAACTCGGGATCTTCACCCATAAATCCTACAAAAGGATAAATGAGAAAATTGCTTACGGGGATGTAAATGGAACTCAGCTCTCCAATTACACCCACATCAGAGGCATTGATGCCAATTTCTTCTTCAGCTTCTCTCAGCGCGCAATCCTGGTAACTATAATCTTTTTCCTCAAATTTCCCCCGGAAAACTGAGTTGACCGGCATGATGGTCATTGGGATTGTCACTCACCCGCTCTATTAAAACGACATGCCAATCTTTCTTTTTAGGAAAAATCAAAGCTACCACACAGGCAAGCACATGGGAATCAGGAATTTCAAAATTTTGCTGTCGCTCCATAGGAGCCATAAGAAATTGTGCCTCCCGCCCCGGGAGCTCCTCTTCTAATTCTCTTTCAAGGCGTTCAATAAATTGAATGTCCATTCACTATGGTGAGTTGATACAGCAACAAAAGTAATAAACAGGTCAAGATTATCAAAGTTTTACGCATCAACAGCCATAGGAAGACCGTAGAAAAATTTGGACTTAGATTGACTCATTTTTGGTATTATATTCTTAAAAATGAAAAATATTAGTTATATATTTGGCCATTATCTAAAAGACTTATTTAGGATTTTGTTAGAATCAAATTCCAGGAGGTTTACAAACCAAGAAACAAGGTAAAAATGAAAGTAGGAATTATTGGTAGTGGGGTAATTGGGCTCTGTTCTGCCTGGTACCTGGCCCAAAAAGGGCATCAGATTGTAGTTTTTGAAAAAGGGGATGGCAGCGATGGTTGTTCATTTGGCAACATGGGTTATTTGTCGCCCAGTCATTTTATCCCCCTTGCTTCTCCAGGCATAGTCACCCAGGGCCTCAAATTTATGCTTAATCCTGTAAGTCCGTTTTATATTAAACCCCGACTGGATGCTGATCTTATGAAATGGGCCTACCATTTTTGGCGAAGCTCAACCAGTACAAAGGTGGCGGAGAATGCACCTGCTTTGAATGATCTCCTCCATTTCAGCCGGACCAAGACCATAGAAATGGCTTCGGAACTGGGTAATAACTTTGATTTGACCCTAAAGGGTTGTTATATGATGTACCGCAAGTCTGAGACTGAAAAGCACGAGATTCACATGGCCGGGCATGCAAAAAAACTGGGCATAGAAACAGAAATTTTGGATGGAGAAGAACTTCGACGAAGAGAGCCCGAATTGGGTGTCACCTCTTTGGGGGCTGTTTTTTATCCCATTGATGCCCACCTCCACCCGGGCAAATGGGTGCATTCTTTGCGTAAGGCATTGACTGACAGGGGTGTTGAGTTTAAATTTAACACTCAAATTACTGATTTTGATACAGCAGGACGGTCCATTCGTTCGTTGAAGGATCAAAATGGAGTCCAATACCCTGTAGATCAACTCGTTGTAGCAGCAGGTTCGTGGTTACCCGAGGTGGTACAAAAGATGGGACATAAAATGTTGTTACAGCCCGGCAAAGGGTATAGCACTACTTTCACTAATCTAGCCCACAACCTGAGTCGTCCCGCCATCCTGGTAGACGATAGGGTAGCGCTGACCCCGTTTGGCGCCGACCTGAGGGTGGGCGGTACCATGGAGTTGAGTGGTATCAATCACAATATATATATCCCTAGAGTTCAGGCTATTATAAATGCAGTGAGAAAAAACTTCACCTCTTTTGATTTTGTTTTGCCGCCCAAAGAACAGCTTTGGTGTGGCTTGCGTCCGGTAAGCCCGGATGGACTTCCCTACCTGGGCAAGAGTCAAAAATACGACAATGTCACCCTGGCCGGCGGCCACGCCATGCTGGGAGTCTCCATGGCGGCGGGTACAGGCAGTGTGGTGTCGGATTTGGTGGAAAATGGCAAAACCATGCTGAAAATCGATAAATTCAGGGTAGATAGATATTAATTGTGATTATAAGTAAAACCGATAACCAAAAGAATTTGAATGACTATTGCACAGTAAAAATATTATATGTATATTTGCAGTTCGGATGAAATGTACAAATTGCTAATCTCTTTTATTAAAAAATAAAACAGCAATCTTACATGGCTAACAAGAAGTCAAAAGTGGTAGACACCCAACAACCAGAAAACAAAGGATTCGCTCTCTGGCAATTATCCAATCAATGGCAAAGAGGACTTAACTCAGTGTTGAAGGAATATGACCTTACACACGTTCAGTACATTTTGCTTGAGGCAATTGTTCAATTGGGTGACAGTTATGATCAACTTACCCAAAAATCTTTGGCAGACCATGCCAACGCCAATACAATGATGACATCAAAAGTATTGCGTTCATTGGAACAAAAAGGTTTTATCCACAGGGTAGGTCATGAAGTTGACACAAGGGCAAAACACGTTACCATCACAAAAGACGGTAAAGCTCTTTACAAAAAAGTTAGCAAACGCGTAGAACAGTACGACAACCAATTCTTTGGTACATTGGGTTCTAAGCTTTCAGCTTTTACTAGCGCACTCGATATCCTAAGCGCAGGACTTTAATAGTCCTTCAGCTTTTGGTAAAGGCCGTTTAACTGTGCAGCAGTAGCCTGTGCAGTGAAGTGGGTATGTACATACATAGATCCCTCATCTGATAGTTTTTGCCATATTTCAGGAATAAACATCTGTTTCATGCAGTCGGCTAAGGCCTCATGATGAGAAGGATCTACTAGTATGCCCCCAGGCCCTGCAGCCTCTGGAAGTGCTGAGAAAGGAGAGGTAATTACAGGCGTACCTGTAAAGAGGGATTCTGCTATCGGAATACCAAATCCTTCATAAACAGAAGGCAAAATTAGTGCGAGAGCATCGTGGTATAGATCAGCTATTTCCTCGTTTTTGAGTTTTCCCAAAAACTGAAATTGTTTTTCTATGTCATAATACTGTATTGCCTTTTTACTTCCTCGGCATAGGTACTTCCACTGCCAACTACAAGAAACGGTATCTGAAACTCCTTCGGAAGCTGGGCATAGGCATGGACGGCGTTGAGCAGTCCTTTTCGTTCCTCAATGGTACCAACGTACAAAAAGTGTTTCTTTTGCTTGCTTCTCTGGCGGGGCATAAAATAGTCGCCACAACTTTGGTAAACGACAGAAACCTGTTTTTCATCCAGGTGATACCTGGATATTAAGTCTTTGCGAGTCGCTTCGCTGATGGCTATAACATGATTTGCCTTTTTACATGAGGTTTTGTACTTCCAGCGGTAGACCCAGCGGTTGTACCAAGGGAAAAATTGGGGATAGATCTCATAGATCAAATCGTGCATACTCACTACAGTACGGGTGGCAGTGGATATACCTGAGGGTAGTTCATGACTGAGGCCGTGATAGACATCTAACTTCATTGCGTTGATGGTCTTACTCATGCCCCTTGAACGCCAAACTGCTTTAATCTCAAATTTACCTGGTGTATGGATATGGCAATCTCCATTTAAAAAAATCTGGGTTTCACTAGTTTCCCTGATGGATGGGGTAAACAAGTGATATTCATGCTGAGGATAAAGCTTCATCATGTTCTTTACCAACGTTCTGCTATAATTGCCCAATCCCGTATCATTGAGAAACAATCTCTTGGCATCAAAGCCTATTTTTAATGGTCGTATCTCACTCATCTCAATAAAAAACGCTGCAACCTTCTGTGCAATTGGTACATATATCTATTTCCTCCCGACCTTTGAGCAGTTTTTTCCTGAACTGATCATAAGCATCACTGTGCCAAATCTCCTTAAATCCGACCTCTTTCAAATCACCCAATTGGTGGGTAGCATCTTTGTCAAAACAACAAGGCACTACCACTCCATCCCACGTTATAACGCAGGAATGCCACATCTTCCAGCAGGCGTTGACCAGCTCATGTTTTACTGACCATTTGCCATCTGTAGTCTGCTTATACCTTGCATATTTTTCTAAGCTTGGTATCAAATCGTTGCCATTCTTATAATCGTACACCTGGGCCGATTTTAGTTTTACCTCGTCGATACCAATTTCTTTGGCCAACCTATAAATCTCTGGTATTTGGTGTTCGTTGGGCTTTACCACCAGAAACTGGAAAATCAGGTGGGGGTCTTCGATTTTAGCTTTTTTTTCATGGCTACCATGGTTCGCGCGCCCTCCAGCACTTGTTCGAGCTTTCCTCCGATGCGGTATTGTTCATAGGTATCCTGGGTGGTGCCATCCACCGAAATAATGAGCCTGTCAAGACCAGATCGAATGGTCTTTTCTGCATTTTCAGGGCTTAAAAAATGCCCATTGGTAGATGTTATGGTATAGATTTTTTTTTCATGTGCAAATTGAACCATATCCAGAAAAGATGGATTGATGTAAGGCTCACCCTGAAAATAAAAAATAAGGTACATCAACCGGTCATGCAACTGATCGATGCTGGACCTAAAAAAATCAGCTTTAAGGTTGCCTGTAGGCCTGGTAAAAGACCTCAACCCACTTGGACATTCTGGACACCTCAAATTACAGGCCGTAGTAGGCTCAAAAGACAATGAAAAAGGCAGGCCCCACACCTTTGGTTTTTTTGTCCACCGGGTGAGGTAAAAGGATGTTATAACCAGCAAGGCATTGTAAACCTTGGCGATCGACAACTTTTTTAGAAAGGTGATGGTGTCTGATAAGAAAAACCTCAATCCGTTGAATTTCTGCAAAAATAGCCCGATCTCAACGTTTAATCCTAAAAATTTTGGATGGTACTTTGGCAAAGCGTTTGACATATTGGTTTAAAAACCGTTATTATTTCATTAAATCCCGACATTTGAGGCATCTTTTTAGTATTTTTAATGATCAAATGAAAAAGTGAAACGTTTAAGTGGGTATGAAAGAAATTTTAAAATCGGTAATTTTTGTCATTTTGTCGCTGGTTTCGTCAGCTCTGCTGGCGCAACCCTCCAATGATGAATGTCAATTTGCAAAATTTCTACCCAATGTTTCTGATTATTGCTCGTCTCCTGCCGAATTTACCAATGTAGGAGCAACAGCTGATCCCCTTTTTCCCCACAATTGTATATCGCCCAAATTTGCCAATGGTGTTTGGTTTAGTTTTTTTGCCAGCGAACCCGCGGTTTCCATCCGGGTATTAAGCAGTGGGGCAGACGGAACCATGAGGGGTCCCAAAATCCTGCTCTTTGAAGCCTGTAATTCATTTGTAGAATGTTCTCCCGGCAAATCCAATGATGCTGATGAGTTTTTGTATGACAAACTCAAACTCAACCGACTATACTACATCATGGTTGAGTCCAACGTAGGCCAGGAGGGTACCTTTAGGTTGTGTGTAGACCTGCTCAACTCTGTCAAAACCCCCGAAAGCGATTGTGACAAGGCCGTAGTTTTGTGCGATAAGAGTCCTTTTGTGGTGAGCAGCCTAACAGGCTCAGGTACCAACACCAACGAAATAGAAAACGGCAATTGTATTACCACGGAGTTTCAATCCTCTTGGTATAAGTGGACCTGCGACCAGTCAGGTACTCTCAGTTTTATACTTACACCGGGAAACAACAGTGAAGACAACACTAAATTTATCACTGATGACCTTGACTTCGCCGTATATGAATTGCCCAATGGCATAGACGATTGTAGAAATAAAATCAAAATTCGGTGTATGGCAGCCGGTGCCAACGTTGCCCCCAATGGAGGGGTAGCGCCACTTAGTCAGTGGGTTAGGTGCAATGGACTCACCGGTTTGTCCTTGACCGACACCGATATTGAAGAACCTGCCGGTTGTGCCCTGGCCAATCAAAATAATTTTGCAAGGGCCTTGGATATGGTTGCGGGCAAATCTTATGTTTTGATTGTCAATAATTTTTCGCGATCTGGCCTTGGGTTTTCAATAGAATTTGGAGGTACAGGCACTTTTTTGGGTCCTAAAGTTGACTATGAAGCCATTGCCCAGGAAAAATTTGAATGCGACAAAGAGATTACGTTTAACAATCAGTCAGAATCAGATACGGACCCCATTACCAGCTATTTCTGGAATTTTGGAGATGGCGCAATACCCGGCTTTTCTCAGGATTTTGGGCCTGTAGATGTAAATTATTTTTCGTTTGGTAATAAAACCACAGCACTCACAGTTACCACAACCCGTGGATGTTCTGTAACCAAGCTGGTTGATTTTTTCATCAATCCCTGCTGTAAAGATACCAGCACCCTCGAAGTAGCGGGTCTGGTGAATGAAATACCTTGCGCGGGTGAAGAATCGGGCACCATTACCGGTCAAGGCATCAGAGGGGCTCCAACCTATATGTACAGCCTGGATACAGTGAACTTCCAACCCAATCCCCGGTTTTTGGGTCTAGCGGCAGGAACGTATACCCTTTACATCAGAGATCAGAAAGGTTGCATCAATTCGGTCCCCCTGATCTTGGTTGAACCCCCTCCAGTCATAGCAGATGCAGGACCTGACATTGAAGTTGAATTGGGTGAAAATGCAACCTTAAATGGTAGCTATATACCCGGCACAGGAGCCGGCACCCCGCTTTGGTCGCCTAAAGACAGCATAGAAGATGTCAACTCGTTTTCAACCGGCATCCTTCCTTTAAAAGACAAAACCTATACCCTGTTGGTCACCGATGAAAATGGATGTACTGATACCGATGAGGTGCAGGTCCGGGTACGCATTGTGCGACCCGTGTATAGCCCCAACGTTATCCAGGTGGGCAACGGAGGTCCAAATGGCCTGTTTAAATTAGAAGGAGGCAGGGCCGTAAAATCTGTGACCAGGCTTGAAGTTTATGACCGATGGGGCAATAAGATGTATAAAGGTGTTGATCTCGATATCCGCAACCTCGACGAAGGGTGGAAGGGTGAATTCAACGGAAGAAAAGTAAATCCGGGAGTATATACCTGGATAGCCATTGTAAAATTTTTGGATGATGTTGAAATCGCTTTTTCCGGTGACGTTACAGTGGTGGAATAAGGCGCTGGGCCTTGGATGTTTAGTTCTATTACTGCAAGCCTGTACCAATGATCTGGATGAGGTAAAAGCCATAACCCAGGCATATGATGTTTCAAAAGATGTGGGCCAAAAGGTAAAAATCATTTACAGTGATTCTGCCCTGGTCAAACTGACCATTGAAGCCCCGATAATTGAAAGATACAATGATCTCAATGACCCTAAAGATGTTTTTCCAAAAGGCATCCTCATCACTTTTTTGGACATCAACCGGAAGCCTGAGTCATGGCTCACGGCGGATGAAGCTATAAGGGAACCTAAAAAACGGAAAATGACCGTTAGAGGCAATGTGCGGTTTTACAACTCTGTAGAAGATAAATTGCAAACCTCTGAACTCATCTGGGATGAAAACCTGAAAAAAATCTATACAGAAAAATTCATCCGTATTACCCGGCCAGTGATGGGAGATACCATCTATGGCATTGGCTTTGAGACAGATCAGAATTTTAAACGAATTGAAATCAAACAAAAAATAAAAGGCAAGCTGGCCGGAGGTGAGTTTATTCCCGATTGAGTTAGAAAATCTGCCATACGGATCAAAAGAGCGGTCAGACCATAGGGTGAATGGAATCAATCTTCGTTTTATCGTGTATATTTGATTAAATTATTTTCTATGAAAACTTTTTTCCTCATTGTTATTTCAGCCTTTGTTTTTTTTTCCTGTAGCTCAGACGACACCCTTATCAACATAGATGTGTCTGATCACAGCTGGGTGGTGACCAAATGTACCAAAGATGGTGAAGATATTACAGCTAATTTTGCCGACTACAAATTTGAATTTGTAATAGGGGGTGTATTGACAGCTACCCGGGGTGGTTCAGTAATAAAGGGCAATTGGACGAGAATAAATGACAGCAGCAAAACCAAATTGATCATTCAATTTGACAACCCGGATTATTTCAGAGAGATCAGTGAAGACTGGGTAATAGTAAAGGAAAGTACTGAAGTACTTGAGCTTTCTGATGGTGACAGCGGAACCATCGATGGTAAAGATGTGCTAAATTTTAAAGCCGGTAATTAAGTATTAGAGCAAGACTTTAATTTTTTCCCAGAGCAGTTCTACTACTTCATCAGGGGACTTACATCCATCTATTATAATGATGTTTTCATCATCCTTTACCTTTTCCATGGCGGAAAAATAATTGGCTCTAACCTGACTTATGCGAGCCTCATTTTCAAATCGATCCAATTGATTCCGGGATGCACTGAGCCGTTTCATACTGACTTCTACCGGAATATCAATAAAAAAAGTAATGTCAGGCCTTTTCAGTTCAGCACAAAGGGCATTGGCCCTGATTACCCAATCAAGGCTAACATAGGGCACATGATAAGCATAGGATGAAAGGTAGTACCTGTCGCAAATAACATGGGTGCCACCTTGTAAAAATGGAAGGATGCCATAAGATGAGTGGGTCAAATGATCCAGACGGTCTGCCAGAAAAAGGGCAGCGATGGTTTTTTCATCTCCCTCTATTTCTCCGGCCAGGATGGACCTTATGGTTTTGCCAATGTGATTTTTAGTGGGTTCAGCTGTTCCATGGCAGGGAAGATTGGCATCTGTCATCTTTTTTAAAAGCGCCTTAACAAGGGTAGATTTACCTGCCCCATCAATGCCTTCCAAAGCAATGAATTTTCCGGGATATTCTGCCATTATAATTTACTTACCCATTTGAGCTCAATGAGCTCGCTTGTATTGTAATCTGATTTCAATATCACTTCTTTGTCCTCTCCCCGGTAGGAATACCGGATTCCAATGGTGTTTGGAGGTCTTTTGCCTACGTTGTCGGCATGGAGTAAAAGGAAGTTGCGCCCCTCTTTGTTCAACTGGAGTTTAAATTTTTTAGATCCTCTTTCCAGCTCTACCTTCTCAAGGATCCAGTCTCCGTTGTAATTGATTGACACGATATCTCCATCTACCACCATGTGGTCAAACAATTCGATGGTGGCTACTTCTTCATCAATTCGGATGCTTTTTTCTTTCAAAATAATCCTGGATTTGATAGAGTCGGGTAGAAATTCTACAAATGGATCTGAAGAACGAATGACTTCCAGATTGTCAATTTTTCTGGGATAGATGATCTGGAAAATATGGGGCATTTCGGTAAGCTTTATTACCGGTAAAGAAGCGGCCTGGATAATATTGTTGAGTTCGGAGATAACTCCGGTTCCGTAGTAGTTGTTTTTGTCTAATAACTCTACGTTGTAATAAAAATAAAACCTGCCATAGAGATGGTATTTTTGTGGTATGCTTTCGTGCTGTTGAAAGGCTCTTGCACTAAGGCATAGCTTGTTAGCAGAATGAATGGCATTCTCAAAATGGGTGTTGATTTGGGCCTGGGTAGATTTTTGTGCACTGAGGTTGTCTACCCGCATTTTAGATAGTCGAGCAATTTCTAATTCTTGTGCATTCAAAAGTTGCTGCAGGTGTTCTGCATTTTTGTTTCTGATCCTGTTGAGTACGGCCCTGGTGGTTTTTTGCACTTTTACCATCTGCTGATACAAGGGACTAAAAGCCGCATTTTCTGCCTTGTATTTATCGCGGGTGGCATCCAGGATTTTTTCCATGTCCTGTTGAACGGCGTAAAAATCTTCAAAAAGTTTAACGCCTTCTTCCAGTTTTTGATACACCTTGGCTATGTTATCTCGTTTGGAAAGATCAATACCAATGGTTACCTTATCCATGTCGAACCTCAGCTTGTTGGAAGCTTTGATGAGGGCGATCATGCGATCGGTGTACATCGACAACAACTTATTCTCTTCAACGGTAAGGGCAAGGCCGCCTGCTTTTTTAGCCCGAAGAGCCAATTCATAGGGAGAAACATCGTAAAACCAATGGTCGGGGTCTTCAAAGATATCCTGCGGCAGGTCTTTGTTGGAATAATTGTTGATTTTTCACTTTCCAGATCAACGTATTTGTTGAGTTCAAGGTTGTATTCCACCAACAACCTGTTGACCATAAACATGCCGTGAACAGACTTATTGACAAAATCTACATAAAGGTTTAAAGCATCATGGCTGGGTGCGGCAGATGCCTGAAAGAAAAAGAGCCCCAAAAAAAGACCCAACAGATATTTCATTCCCGGAATATTTTCCCTTTTCATTTTGCAAAAATAAGGATTAGGCCCTACAAATTATGGAATTTCACAATATATTAACCCAAAGTCCTTCATTCATAGACGATATTGGACGGGCTATGTTACTTTTCTTTTCTTAAACCGGCTTCTAATGAGTCATAGTCAGTTCTTTGGCAAATGGCTCAACACTTAGGAATAGAGTTGGAGCTATGATATGGTAATAAGCCGTTATGTTTAAAAAATTAATGCTGAACAATAAAGATATGCAAAAATAAATTATCTGAACTAAGGTCTTGTATTGTTGGATTTTAGCTGTTTTTTTTTGAATTTTACGATGTTCTGATTAGGGCTACAATTATAAAATTGGTTCGTTTTTTGTAATAAGAAGTTGCGAAACTCAGGTTGATCTATTCTATCAAAAATAATATATGTTTTTTAAAACAATCATACAAGGAAGGTTGGATTTTGGCACACAAAACAGTTACGACAAGGTGGCTAAAATGTTCCAGTATAGAATTGATACATATTATAAAAACGAGATCATTTTTAAATCAGAAGATATTTTTAAGCCCGAACAGTTGTCATTAGAGATTCCCCGTTTTGTTGGGAATGTTTCTGAAAAAGCCTTTAAAAACACCACAGACTTGCTGGCTTATTGTGCACAATTTGCCGTGAGCGGCACCATCAGGTCATGGCTCCTGGACAATGGCGAGATTCTGCAATTTGAATTGATAGAACCGCAAAGTGACAAGGCAGCCGTGCAGTCATTCATCAAAGGCAGGAGCCTGGTGAGGGAATCAGGCAAACAAGATGAGGCCATTGCAGAACTCAGCAAGGCCATCGAAAAACATGATCGCCACGCCCAGGCATATGAAAGACGGGCCAAAACGTGTTTTTTACTCAAGAACTACAATGACGCTCTCAGAGATTATAACAAGTGTTTAAACATAGATCCAACGGTAGCCTCAGCTTACTATGGTAGGGCAAGGGTTTTGAGTATCCAGGAAAAATGGCAGCCCGCAATTGAAGATTACGACAATGCAATCAAAAAATCAGTGGCCCTTGAGTCCATTCACTGGAAGGCACGTCGCCTAAAAGGCGGGGCCCACTTTGTACTCAAAGAATATGACAAAGCCCTGTTTGAACTCAAACTATTTGTCAACCGGAAGTTCAAAAAAAATGACCCCAACCTTGCCTGGAGGCGGTGGGCCTTGTTTCATTATGGGGTAAGTTGTTTTGAAACAGGCGCCTATCTGGATGCACTTGGTGCTTTTAACGAAGCCATTGAACTGCCCGATCTTACGGATGGTATTGATGTCAGCGAAATTTTGAGGTACCGGGGCTTATCCAAAAACAAAGCCGGCAAAAGCGGTGGCATTAAAGATCTGAAGGAGTCAGTGAAGATGGGAAACAAAAAATCATCTGCCTTTCTCAAAGAGATGGCCAAATAGTCTATCCGTAACTTTCCAACAGCCTTCGCTGCATTTCTAGGTTGGTCTTGCGCAGATCCGACATTCTTACATTAAATATCGAAGAAGTATTGCTACCTGAGGCAGCAGAAATTTTGACAAAACCCACCGCTGCGGTCCAACCATACAAGGTAGCCACCATAGGTTCAACCCTTTCAGAAATACTTTTATCATCAATACCCCTTTGAATTTCTTTGGCCGTCAACTTAAAAGGGTAGTTGTGTAAGGCCTGGACCTTGGGAAAGTAATTGCTTTCTTTCATGGCATCGGTCAGTTTTTTATCATCTTCAGTGATGGACCGTATGAGTGAAAAATAATCCAGCAAGACCTCTGAATAAAGCGGATTTTCCTGACAAAAATCCATAAAGCCTTCCATGATCGCCACCACACTTTCAATACCTGGCTTGTCAACGTTTGAAGCGATCAGATCATCACAAATGACTGCCAATTTTGCAGGGCATTGTAGGTGATGGCCATATACAGATTTTCTTTGCTTCTAAAGTAGGCGTATAGGGTCACCTTGGTGATTTCAGCTTCCTTGGCAACTTCTTCCATCCGGGCATTTTTAAATCCAAAAGAAGCAAATACTTTTTCCGCCGCTTCTATTATTTTTTGTTCTTTGAGGATTTTTGTTGTCGCCTTCATAAAGTTTTGGGAACTCCGTTATTATTGAAAAACCACCATATTTTAACATTTTGTGGCCAGTGGCTATCAACAAAGGTAATTATTTGCTTGTAGACTGCGAAGATTTTGAATAATTCCTAAAAAATACAGTCAAAATCCTGGATTTGGGTGCAATAGAGCTAATCTTGAAGCAAGGGATTGTGTACTTTTGCGCTTTTTATGGAAAATCATGGGTAGAATAGAAGAAATCAAGCGCAGAAGGACATTTGGGATTGTATCACACCCTGATGCGGGTAAAACCACTTTGACAGAAAAACTGCTGTTGTTTGGTGGTGCCATCCAGATTGCCGGTGCTGTGAAGTCGAATAAAATTAAAAAGCACGCCACCTCAGATTTTATGGAAATCGAGCGTCAAAGAGGTATCTCCGTAGCCACTTCGGTGATGGCATTTGAATACAGAGATCGCCAGATCAACATCCTTGACACGCCTGGTCACAAAGATTTTGCTGAAGATACCTATCGCACTTTGTCGGCAGTGGATAGTGTGATTGTGGTTATTGACGTAGCCAAAGGGGTAGAGGAACAAACAGAAAAACTGGTGGAAGTGTGTAGAATGCGCAATACACCCATTATCGTTTTTATCAATAAATTGGACCGGGAAGGAAAGGATGCTTTCGATCTGTTGGATGAAATTGAAGAAAAATTAAAAATCAAGGTGATTCCCCTGTCATGGCCTATTGGTATGGGGCAGTTGTTTCAAGGTGTGTACAATTTGTATGAAAAAAAACTCATGCTTTTTAGCCCACATGGTAAACAAATGGAAGAGGATGTGATCAGTATTGATGATGTTAATGACCCCAGATTGAAAGGGCATGTGGGTGAGAAAGCGGCTAAAGAGCTCAGAGACGACCTCGAGGTGGTTACCTCTGTTTATCCGGAGTTCAATAAAGACATGTATCTCTCAGGAGAAAAATCGCCCGTTTTTTTTGGAAGTGCCATCAACAATTTTGGTGTAAAAGAACTGTTGGATTGTTTTGTTGAAATTGCCCCATTCCCTTTATCAAGAGAAGCAGAAGAGAGGAAGGTGGATCCTTTTGAAGAAAAATTTTCCGGCTTTATTTTTAAAATCCACGCCAATATGGATCCCAAACACAGGGATCGCATTGCCTTTATGAGGATCTGCAGCGGTACTTTTTTGAGGAATACCAATTACTACCATGTACGACAAGAAAGAAGCCTGAAGTTTTCGAACCCTACTGCCTTTATGGCTGCAAAAAAAGAGGTCATTGATGAAGCTTATCCGGGCGACATTATTGGTTTGTACGATTCAGGTAATTTTAAAATCGGTGATACCATGTCAGAGGGCGAGTCTTTACATTTTAAAGGCATACCCAGCTTTTCTCCTGAGCAGTTTCGTTATGTCAACAATACAGATCCTTTAAAAACCAAGCAGCTGAACAAGGGCTTGGACCAACTCATGGATGAAGGTGTGGCCCAGCTTTTCACACGACAAGAGGGAGGTAGAAAAATCATTGGAACGGTCGGTGCACTTCAATTTGAAGTAATCCAGTATCGGTTGTTGCATGAATATGGAGCCTCATGCGGATACGAACCCGTCAACTTGCACAAGGCTTGTTGGATTAGTTGTAATGACACCAAGGCTTTGGAGGAATTTAAACAGAGAAGACGCAGGGATCTAGCCACTGACATAGATGGAAATCTGGTCTTTCTTGCCGAGTCTGCCTGGTCATTGAAGGTGGCACAGGAAAACCATCCGGACGTTCAATTTCATTTTACCTCTGAAGTAACCAGAGGGTGATCCAACTGATCACAGAAGGAATTGGTTATGGCCTTTTTCTGGCCATCCTCGTAGGGCCCATCTTCATGAGTCTGGTGGATACCAGTATTCAATTTGGTAAAAGATCGGGTCTGGTTTTGGCTTCAGGGATTTGGGCCAGTGATTTTATCATTGTAACCGTACTTTTTTTATTTGCTGATCAGAGGCAAAACCATTTTTCTGAAACATGGGCTAAAGGTCTGGCAGTAGTGGCTACGCTTCTTTTTTTAGGCATCGGCATTGGCAAGCTGATCAGATGGAAAAAAACGGAGGCCAAGGATGCAAGCTATAATCCCCGAAAATCCAACCTTTTTTTGAAGGGAGTTGCTGTCAATACCATCAATCCATTCACCTTGATTTTTTGGACTACCTTGATGGCTGGGCAAACCATGATACGACAGGCTGAATGGCATAGCCTGGTTTTGTTTTTTGGCGTTTTACTGGCCACCGTAGTAAGTACAGATGCCCTTAAAGTAATTTTGGCTGATAAGCTGGGCAACATCCTCCATTCCAAACACCTCAGGGTACTAAACCTGATTACCGGTTTTATTTTTATTGGCTCAGGCTTATATATAGCGATCAAATTTTTCTACCTCAGTTAATCGAAGGGGAGGGGTGAATTTGTTGTAAATGCGATAATGTTGTAACATTGTAAAAAAATCAGTTTTGGCAGAAATTACAGTAAAGGGCATTGATGGTGAAGTACACACCGACCCTCTCATCAGATCACTGTATGCAACCGATGCATCGCTGTATCAGATCCAGCCCGATGTGGTGGTTATTCCCAAAAATGAAGCTGACGTGCGCCTGGCTCTTTTGGAGGCTAAAAAGCAAAACTTAGCTATTTTGGCCAGGGGGTCTGGGACAAGTCTGGCAGGCCAAACAGTAAACAAGGGCCTGGTACTGGACTTCACCAAATATTTTAACAACATCATTGAAGTCAATACATCTGAAGGATGGGCCAGGGTTCAACCGGGGGTTACCCGCGATCAGCTCAACAGAATAGTAAGTGGCAATGGCCTTCATTTTGCACCCGACCCGGCAACTTCTAGCAGGGCAAGCTTTGGGGGTATGATAGCCAATAATAGTTCAGGTACCAAAAGTGTTCTCTATGGTAAAACCAGCGATCATGTGCTTTCATTGCGCATCATGCTTACCAATGGAGAAATCCTGGAGTTGGCATCATTAAGCCAGGATGAGTATGAGCTCAAATGTAAGGGTGATACTACCGAAGCAGCCATCTATCAGGGGGTAAGAAAAGTTGTTTTTGACAATGCTGAAGCAATCAAAAAAAGCTATCCAAAAGTGATGCGAAGGGTAGGAGGTTACGCCTTGGATGCCTTTATCGAAAACGAACAATGGAACCTTTCTTCCCTGATCTTGGGAAGCGAGGGAACCCTTGCTGTGATCCTGGAGGCAAAAGTAAAATTGACCCCACTGCCAAAATTTCAAAACATGGTCATTGTTCATTACAATGACAGACTTCAAAGCATTGCCTCTGTCAAAGAAATGATACCGCTTGGGCCCGCGGCAGTAGAAATGTTGGATTTCCATGTTTTGCGCAACAGCAAGTCGAATGCCATTACCAAAAAATATTATGAAGCCCTCATAGAAGGCGATCCCGAAGCAGTAATGACGGTTGAGTTTTATGGCGACAGTCAGGATGAGATTGCACACAAAGCTCAACAACTCTGTGCCTATTTGCAAACGGTACCCTCAGCCTATGCCTTTCCGGTAACCCACGATATTAAAAAGATCAATGACGCTCTGTCATTGCGAAAAGATGGTCTCGGACTTATCATGGGAAAGCCAGGCATACGCAAACCACTGCCATTTATCGAAGATGCTGCCATCCCATTAGAAAACCTGGCTGCTTACATTGAAGAATTGGAAAAACTATGTCTCGACCATGGTTCAGAAATTGTATTGTATGCACATGCAAGTGTTGGTGTCTTACATGTACGCCCTACTATTGACCTAACAGATCAGCGCGACATTGATAAGATGAAAGAGATTTCAGATCGATGTTTTGACCTGGTTGTAAAGTACGGTGGTGCATTTAGCGGAGAACATGGGGACGGTAGAAACCGAAGTCCAAAGTTGAAAGAATTTTATGGGGATGTAATTTATCAAGCTTTCAAAGAAATTAAAAAGCTATTTGACCCCACCTCTTTACTCAATCCCGGCATCATCGTCGATGCTGAAGACATGCGGAAAAATCTTCGCTATCACCATGGGTATAAAGATCAAAAGTACCCCTTTGTTTATAAGTACAGAGAAGGAGGCGATTTTGCAGACATAGTTCACAACTGTAGTGGGGTAGGAGCCTGTCGCAATATGGAAGGCGGCACCATGTGTCCTTCATTCAGGGCTACCGGCGAAGAAAAAGACAGCACCCGTGGAAGGGCTAATGCACTTCGACTTGCCATGAGCGGAAAATTGCATTTTCACGATCTCACAGATGACGATGTTATTAAAACGCTTGACCTCTGTCTTTCGTGTAAGGCTTGCAAAAATGAATGTCCATCCAATGTAGACATGTCAAAGCTGAAATCTGAAGTTCTTCAACTCAGGTACGATCAAAAAGGCATTCCCCTGCATGCCCGACTGGTAAGATATTCCCCTGCATTGTCGCGCTATTTAAGTGGCTGGCCTGCCCCAATTGTCAATGGTCTCCTGGCCACACCTGTGATGAAGTGGATGAATGAAAAGTTATTAGGCATTGACAGCAAAAGAAATCTGCCGGCTTATGCAAAGAAAAAATTAAGTGGTTCCATTGTTAATACAAATAGTGGCAACAAACCCAGGGTAGTCTTATTTGCAGATACCTATATTCAGTGTCATGATACTACCTTAGGAGCGCATGCTGTAAGATTGTTAGAACAATGTGGTTTTGAAGTCATTCTTTCTGATGCGGGTTGTTGCCAAAGACCTTTGATATCCAATGGCTTTTTGAGGGAGGCTAAAAAAGGTTTGGGCCAGCTGGCAACAAAATTACTTCCCTACATCGATGCCGGATATCCGATTCTTACTGTAGAGCCTTCTTGTCATACCGCACTTACAGACGATCTGGCAGACTTGTTGGATGATAAAGTCCTGGCATTAAGAATAAAATCATCCATCCAACCCATAGAACAATTTTTGGTAGCCGCATGGAAGTCGGGTCAGCTGAAAGGAAAATTTAAAGCCAATGCAGAGGATATTTTGTTGCACGGTCACTGTCACCAAAAAGCTAGTTATGGTACATCCAGTGCATTGGAATTATTAACATTGGCTGGGGCCAAGGTAAAAGAAGCTGCTACCGGGTGCTGTGGGATGGCGGGAGCTTTTGGTTATGAGGCGCATCATTTTGACCTTTCCAAAAAAATATTCGACCAAAAGCTGGGTCCGGCACTCAAGGCAGCAGGCCAATCAATGGCAGTAGCCAATGGTTTTAGTTGCAGGCATCAAATCAAAGATTTTGCAGACAGACAGGCAGTGCACGTGATTTCAGCCATTGAATTTCTGCCTGAATAAGGATAATTATTTACCTTTGACTTGCGCATGCAGTCCAACTTAGATTCTTATAAAATTTTGGGTGTTGACCCTGGCACTAATATCTTGGGTTACGCCATTCTTGAGATTACAGGTAAGCAGGTTAAAATTCTCACTTTTGGGGTGATCAAACTCTTTAAAGAAGAAGACCAGGCCCAAAAGTTAAAAGAAATTTTTCTCCAGGTCCAGGAAATCATCGAGAGTTATTTGCCCAAATACCTGGCAATCGAAGCTCCTTTTTATGGTAAAAACGTGCAATCCATGCTCAAGCTCGGAAGAGCCCAGGGAGTAGCCATCGCTGCGGGCATCACCATGGGTCTGGAAGTCAGTGAATATTCGCCCAAAAGAATTAAAAAGGCAGTAACAGGTAATGGCAATGCATCCAAAGAGCAGGTTAGTGCCATGCTTGAGCAAATACTAAAAGTAAAAATCCAGGCAGAATACAACGATGCTACCGATGCCCTTGCTACTGCTTATTGTCATTTCAACCAAATTGGATCAGGTATAGGTCCAAAAGAGAAAGTTTCAGGTTGGAAAGCCTTTATGTCAGCCAATCCGGGTCGCGTCAAAAAACCAGGACCCAAATGAGACCAAAAATCCTTATAACAGACAAGGTGCACCCATTACTTCCAAAGGGACTGGAAGACTTAGGCTTTGATGTGCAATATGATACTTCTGTAGAAATGGATGTTTTGCCGGCCATTTTGGATCAATATACCGGCATTGTCATTAACAGTAAGATACGCATGACCCCCGAAATGATAGACAGAGGCCCAAGTCTCCAATTTATAGGAAGATTGGGTTCCGGTATGGAAATCATTGATGTACCCTATGCAACTTCAAAAGGCATTGCCTGCCTGAATTCACCGGAAGGCAACAGGGATGCAGTGGCTGAACACGCCATCGGCATGCTCCTGGCCTTCAACAACCACCTTTTGCGAGCAGATGAAGAGGTAAAAAAGAAGGAATGGAACCGAGAAGCCAACCGCGGAACAGAAATTAAAGGTAAGACCCTGGGCATCATAGGTTTGGGCAATACAGGTAGTTGTGTGGCAAAAAAAATGTCGTCTTGGGAACTAAATATTATTTCATACGATAAATACAGGCCAAATTCTGACCAGGAACTGCCCTTTGTCAAAAGAGTGAATTTGGAAGACATTTTAAATCAGGCAGATATCATTACTTTGCACTTACCATTGACAGCGGAAACCCGACACCTGGTAAACAGGTCGTTTTTTCAAAAGTGTAAAAAAAGTCCGGTTTTGATCAATACTTCCAGGGAAGTAGTAAATACGTACGATTTATTAGAAGCCCTGGAAAATAATTGGATCAAAGGTGCTTGTCTGGATGTTTTTGAAAACGAAAAACCTGGCCATTACTCAAGATCGGAAGAGGAGTTGTATTCCCGACTTTTTGAGCATAAAAACCTGATTGTCAGTCCACATTGCAGGGTGGACCCATGAATCACTTGAAAAAATAGCCTCGGTTTTGTTGGAAAAAATCAAAAATGTCGTGTGTTAAGAAAAATTTAATTTTATGCTTTCACAGACAGGGTATTATTGCTATTATTGCAATCCGATTAAAATCAATGAATTGGAAATTTTTTATATCTAATACTTCAAGAATATGAATAAACTATTACTAACCTTCTGTTTGCTGCTCTTTGGCACGCTAGCCATTGTTGCCCAAACCTCATTGGAGGGAAAGGTGAAGGACAAGGAGTCTGGCGAGCCGGTACTTTTTGCCACAGTAGCCCTTTACAAGAATGGTGTGCTGACCACCGGCGTGGAGACCGACCTGGATGGTAACTATTTCTTTTCAGACATTCAGCCGGGAACTTATGATGTTGAAGCCAGCTATGTTGGCTATAAGACATCCAGAATCAACGGTGTTGTGTGTAAAGCGGGTCAAAATACCCGTGTTAACATAGACATGATAGTTGAAGGGGTGTTGGTGGATGAAATTGTGGTGGTAGACTATAGGGTGCCACTCATCGAGGTAGATAATACTTCTCAAGGTGCAACCATCACATCAGATAAGATTGCTACCCTTCCTCAAAAAAACATCAACGCCATTGTTGCGAATGCTGCAGGGGTTTCTTCTGCTGATGGTAGTCAGCCATCACTCAGGGGATCTCGTAGCAATGAAACTGTTTACTTTATCGACGGTATCCGTTCAAGGGGTACCATACCACAATCTGAAGTTGATCAGCTGCAATTGGTCAATGGAGGTATCGAAGCCAAGTATGGTGACGTTTCCGGTGGGGTAATTTCACTAACCTCCAAGGGACCCAGCCAGTCATTCACGGGCGGTATCGAAGCTGAAACTTCTGAAGGCCTCGATGCTTTTGGTTACAACTTGTTAAGCGCCAATTTTTCAGGACCGATTCTGAAAAACAGCAAAAAACAAACCATCCTTGGTTTCAGGTTTTCTGGTCAATACCTCAATGTAGATGACAACTCACCTTCAGCAGTTGGTGTTTCAAGGGCTCCATTGAGTGTTATCCAACAACTGGAAGCAAGTCCGTTTTACAATTTGGGAACCTCACTGCTCCCTTCTGCAGAAAGACTCAGAACAGCAGATGTAGGTGGCGTTTTGAAAGCAAGACCCAATGAAACCAATAAAAACCTGAACATCACAGGTAAAATCGAAGCCAAGTTATCTAATAACATAGATATGACCCTTTCAGGTAACTATGAAGATGACAATGATCGTTTTACACCTGGATCAAGCAGTGTATCCAATTCAGGCAGTTCATGGGCATTTTATAACTGGAACAACAACCCTTTTGCCCTTGAGCAGAAAATGAGGATCAACTTCCGTTTCCGTCACAAATTGGGCAGACAAGCGGGTATTGATGATGCAGGAGGGGAGAAAGAAGTGAACAACTCACTCATCAGAAACCTGAGTTATACCATTTTGGCCGGTTATGAAAGAAGTAATACTTCTCAGGAAGATTACAGACACAAAGACAATTTCTTCAATTACGGATATATGGGGGTTTATCCTTCCACCTTTGAACCAGCCATAGGTTTAGTTGATGATGGAAATGGCGGAGTTGTTAGATCTCACTTGGGTTTCCAAAGAATAACTGGAGATTTTGTGCCCAATACCACCATCAACCCGGTTTTGGCCATGTACCAAAATGCATCCAACGGTATTATGAGGTCTGACCGTTCTTCGGTATGGAGCAACCTTTTTGCCAACGTTGGTCAGGTTTATAATGTATACAGTAAAGGTGAAAATGAACTATATACCTTCAACTTTAGTACAGGATTTGATCTTGTGCCTGGAAGTTCAGAAAAAGGAAGACACTCTATTCAGTTTGGTGTGATCTATGAACAAACAGTAGACAGAGGTTATGTATTAAGGCCTTATGAACTTTGGAGGAATGCCGACCTTTTGGTCAACAACCCATTGTCATTGGCTGAGGTGGATAAAACAGCTTTTAAAGAAGTAAATGCACAGGGTGATTCTATATTTTATCCTGTTTATGAAGAAGATCTGCAAAACAAATTTTTCTACAAAATCAGAGAAAAACTCAATGTTAACCTGAAAGAATTTGTCAATGTTCACTCTCTTTCTCCTGATCAACTTTCATTGGATATGTTTTCAGCTAAAGAGTTGGCCGACTTAAACATCGTTGATTACAGAGGTTACGACTACCTGGGAAATAAAACTACCGGAAACATCAGTTTTGAAGACTTTTTCTCAGAAAAAGATGCAGATGGTAGAAGGACCTTCCCGGTTTCTCCTTTCTCTCCAATCTATGCAGCTGGATATATTCAGGATAAATTTACCTATAAAGACATCATCTTCCGTTTAGGCCTTCGTGCAGATTATTACGATGCCAATACCAAGGTATTTAAAGATCCATACGCCTTGTATGAAATCGAAGATGCTGGTTCTTATTTTGGAAGAAACCAGGACAAGTCTCAACCTGTTTCTGTGGCTGATGACTATAAAGTATATGTTGCAGGTGCAGAGTCAGATGAAATCATTGGCTATCGTAAGGGAGATCAGTGGTACCAGCCCAATGGTACTGCAGTATCCGGAGGTAATGTGATCTTCAATGGTGGTGTTGTTTATCCTCGTTACGTAGACCGTGAAAACAGGGTTTTGGATATTCAGGATGTAAATTACAAACCGGAATATTCATTTGACGACTACAAACCACAACTTAACTTGATGCCAAGGATGGCATTCTCCTTCCCCATATCTGATGGAGCCAACTTTTTTACCCACTATGATGTATTGTATCAGCGCCCACCATCCAACTCAGTTTTGACGGCTTTAGACTACTACTATTTTAATAACGCAGGAAGTTCAGGGGTACAAAACAACCCTAACCTTCGCCCTGTTAGAACAGTAAGTTATGAGGCAGGATTCCAGCAAAAAGTTTCCCAGTTTGCAGCCATTAAGATGAGTGCTTACTACAAAGAAAACAAGGACCTGATTCAAAGAAGGGTGTACACTAATGTACCTGCTCCTATTACAACTTATGAAACCTACGGCAACCTTGACTTTGGTACAACCAAAGGCTTTAGCTTCCAGTTTGATAAGAGAAGGACCAACAACCTTGAATTCAGCGCAACCTACACCCTTCAGTTTGCTGAAGGCTCTGGTTCTGATGCCAACTCTTCGGGAGGTATCAACACCAGGGGTATTCTCAGGAACCTGAATCCTCTTTCATTTGATGAAAGACACAGAATCACAGCCAATATCGACTATCGTTATGAATCTGGCAAGGCCTATGACGGACCTAAAATTGCAGGTCTCGACATTCTTTCCAATACAGGTATCAACTTAAACGTGATCGCAGTCTCTGGTCAACCATTTACCAGAAACTCAAATCCGGCACCACTGGGTGGTAATGGTTTCCTTGGTTCCATCAATGGATCAAGACAGCCATGGACCTTCTCTATGGATATGAGGATCGACAAGTCATTTACCATCAACACCAGCAAAACTAGTAATAAGGGTGTAGAAGGTAATATTTACCTAAGGGTTCAGAATGTACTTGATGCCAGAAACGTGAGAGGCGTATTTGGCTATACAGGTGATCCTGAAAATGACGGCTACTTGTTGTCAGAATTTGGACAAGACAGAATCAGTGACATTCAGGCTTCAGGCAAAGATGTCGATGCCTTCCTGGATGCATATTCATGGAGACTCGTAAGTCCGGGCAATTATTTCTTCCCAAGGAGGATTTACCTCGGCGTTATCTTTAATTATTGATAAAAATTTAAAACCAATACAATGAAGAGTATTCGTTTTCAACTCATTTTATGTTTCTTTTTGGCTTCGGTGGTCCAGTTGATGGCCCACATCGGACCCAGAAATGGAAACAGACCAGCTGGAACTACGGCTGAAAACAGGGCTGTATGTCGTCCGGGAATTTCTGAATTGGACATGGACGTCAACAACGTACGTGCCCGTTTGAGAACCGGTGGAGACGTATGGTGGGACGGTAGTCGTGGTCTTTATGTAGTTCCTAAACCAGCAGAAGGACAACCAGCTGTTTCCTCCATCTTTGCAGGTGGTGTATGGGTAGGTGGTAGAGACAAGGCCGGAAATATCAAATTGGCCGGCGTAACTTACAGAAGTCTTACCGATAATTTCGATTGGTTTCCTGGCCCCCTTGATGTTGCGGGTCAAACCGACGAACCTATTTGTAAAAACTGGGACAGATTTTTTTCTGTGGACGGAGATGCAGTGAGAAATCACATTGCTGCCTATGATGCAACGGTTGCCAATGGTGGTCAATATAGTTGTGATAGTATTCCGGTAGATGTATTGTACTGGCCAGGTCAGGGCAATCCTTACTGGAATGATAAATACGATTTCGAATTGCCTGATCAATCTCTTGGAGCCTTCTGGGATGAAGATGGTGACGGCTTATACGATCCTTGTAAAGGAGACTTCCCTACCATTGAAATCAGGGATTGTGAACCTGCAGATCGCAATAAGGCGAAAGAATTGATTCCAGACGAAATGGTATTCTGGATCTATAATGACAACGGCGGAGTTCACCGTTTGACAGCAGGAGATGCTATCCAGATGGAAGTACAGGTACAATCATTTGCCTATGCTACCAACGATGAGATCAATGACATGAGCTTTTATCGTTATAAGTTGATCAACAGAGCGGATTCTGACATTATTGACTGTTACTTCGCTATGTGGGTAGACCCGGATTTGGGATGTTACTCAGATGACTATACCGGTTGTGATGTAGGAAGGAGTTTGGCCTATACCTACAACGAAGATGGATTGGATGGTTCTGATGGAATCAACTGTGCCGGAGGTACCAATACCTATAAAGACAGAATTCCTATGATTGGTACAGATTATTTCAGGGGTCCACGTGGTCCAAAGATCTTCTTAAAAGACAATGACGGAAATATTTTGTATGACTCAGACGGTAAAAAAATCTTAATTGATCCTACACCAGGAACAGGAGAATTTGACACGTTGATTGAATTGGGCATGACCTCCTTTATTTATACCAACAACTGTGCAATTGGTTCTCCTGATCCAGCAACATGTGACCCTGAAGACAGGGATGAACCTTTCTACAACAACCTTAGAGGTTTGTGGAGAAATGGTGAGCCAATCACTTATGGTGGTACTGGTTACAATCCTGGTACAGGTACGGATACTGTAAAATATGTATTCCCTGACAATCCAAGTTTTGACGGTGGTTGGTCAATGTGTGAAGAAGGTCTTGGTTTTGGTGACCGTCGTACCCTTCAGGCTACCGGACCGCTTTTATTGCAGCCGGGTGCCATCAATGAATTGATCATTGGAGCAGTTTGGGTACCGGATGTAGCACATCCTTGTCCAGATATTTCGAAAATTAAAAACGCCGATGACGTAGCACAAGCTTTGTTTGACAACTGTTTTGACATTACAGATGGTCCGGATGCACCAGATATTACAGCAGTAGAATTGGACAGACAGTTGGTTTTGGCTCTCACCAATGATGAGCTTGGTTCCAACAATGCTTTCCTGGCTTATGCTGAAAGAGATTTGCGTACTGCCAATGACTCTGTTTTCTACAAATTTGAAGGCTACAAAGTATTTCAGTTAGCCAACCCTTCTGTGACTGCTCAGGAATTATCTGATGTGAGCAAGGCAAGGTTGGTACTCCAAACAGACATTAAAAATGGTGTTTCTTAAATATTCAATTGGAAAGCTGAACCTAACCCCAATGGAGGTACGGTTGAACAACCTGACCTGATCTGGACGTATACCAGGATGGTACAGGGAGGCGACAAAGGACTGCAAACCACGGTTAGTATTGTTGAAGATCAGTTTGCCAAAGGGGACAGAAGATTGGTCAATCACAAGCAGTATCACTTTATGGTAATTGCTTATGCTTATAACAATTATGAGGCCTTCAACCCTGAAACGGTATTGGGTCAGAGAACTCCATACCTGGAAGGTAGGAGAAACGTAGCAACATATTCATTGACACCAAGACCCATCGTTTACGAAAATCTTTTTGCAGGTTACGGTGATGGTGTAAAGATCATTCGTTTATCAGGTCAGGGTGCTGGTGAAAACTTCCTTGATGTTTCCAAAGAAACCAGAGAAGCCATTGCAAAAGGTACCCTTACAGACAATAGAATTCCTTACCTCGATGGTGCAGGTCCGGTCAATGTAAAAATTTACAATCCGCTAGAAGTTCAGGACGGTAAATATAGATTGGATGTAAAAGGCAGCTTTGATGCCAACTCAAAAGTTTGTGCTCTGAAAGCAGATGCCGTATATACGATTACTGATGTAGGCAGCGGAGAAGTTTTAGCAAAAGAAACATCATTGCGCCAGTTGAACGAACAAATCATGTATAAAAGAGGCTTCAGTGTGACCATGGGTCAGGCTGATGAACCTGGTGTACAAAATGACAAAGATCAAAGTAATGGTGCTTTAGGCCAAGTTTTGGACTATACAGACAAGAGTGGTTCGGTTTGGTTGAATGCAGTGTTTGACGGCGATAATGGTCTCACCACTGTTTTAGGTCCAACTTTTGGAGCTTTGTTTGATCCAGTTTCTAACAGCAACCCACTCGATCCAGAAAATGTATATGGTAGTTTAGGAACAGGACACTTCTTCCCGTTTGCTTTGGCCAACTATGTTCCGGGTGACCAGGGTTATGCCTTCTTATCACCGGCATCTCGTGAAGCGCACCCTGTATTGTTAGATGCACAGTCAGGTACCTTAAAATTGGCTGACCTCAACAACGTTGATGTAGTATTTACTTCCAACAAAGACTTGTGGAGCCGTTGTATAGTAGTTGAAACCGCTTCTTCCAATTATACAGGTGAAGCTGGAAGAACTACCATCGATGGTGCCAAAACTTTGGAAGTAAGATCTACACCTTCAGTTGGAAAAGATGGAAAACCCGATAATAGCGGAACTGCAGGTTTGGGCTGGTTCCCGGGTTATGCCATTGATGTAGAAACAGGAGAGAGATTGAATATTTTCTTTGGTGAAAACTCAGTGTATAGAGGAGAGGATGTTTCTTTCCTTGGCTTGGTTGGCGGAGACAAAGAAGACTATTGTTACGATATGATCTTTAATCCATCATCAAGATTAGTAGGTACAGGTAATTTAAATGGAACTGCTGAATTGTCAATGCTACAGGTAGCAGGAGGTCAGCATTTCATCTATGTTACCCGTCAGAAATACGACGAATGTGCACAGCTGGCTACCCGTTTGAAAAAAGGAACATCAGCATTTGCCAAGAGAGACCCACTGGGTGCTATTACCTGGACATGTGTTCCATTGTCTGCAGGTAGTTTTCCAATGACTTCGGTTGAAAACGGCTTGATTCCAAATGATGTAACCGTAAAATTGAGGGTCAACAACAGCTACAACAAAGAGCGTAAATTAGCAGATATCTCCAGGTTTAAAAACTGTGATACAGAAGATGCATTGCCGGCTTACGAATTTGAAATCAGTGGCAAACAATCACAGGATTTAGTAGCGGAAGAATATACAGGGGCATTGGCCAACATCAACGTGGTGCCAAACCCATACTATGCTTATTCTGCTTACGAAACTTCACAGTTTACCAATGTAATCAAGATTACCAATTTGCCGGAGAGAGCAGTTGTAACCATTTACAGTCTTGACGGTAAATTTGTAAAACGTTTCAACAGAGATGAAAGACAATCCACCAATCCTGGTAATAATCCGGCCAATAAAAATGCGCAGGCACTTCCTGATTTAAATTGGGATATGAAAAACTTTGCCGGTATTCCAGTGGCCAGTGGTGTTTATTTGATCCACGTGCAGGCACCTGATTACGGAGAAGAAAGAACCATCAAGTGGTTTGGTATCAACCGTAAATTTGATCCTACCGGACTATAACTAAAAACAGGGCAGGTTGCCAGTCAACCTGCCCATATTTGATAAAAGGTATAAATAAAAATATATGTCAAAGACTTTATACAAACTTATAGTAATAGCCGGTTTATGGATGGGGGCTACAGCTGCTTTTGCCGGCAACCCAGACAGGCAAGGTGAAGCAGGGGCCCATGAGCTTTTGATCAATCCTTGGGCCAGAAGCGCCGGTCTGCATACCTTAAATACTTCTTCTATCATGGGTGTTGAGGCTATGCGTCTCAATATCGCTGGACTCAGCAGGATGGTTAAAGGTGAATTTGCGGTTTCCAACTGCCAGCTTTACAAAGGTACAGGCCTCTCAATGAATGAGCTTGGCTTTGGAACCAAGATGGGTAAAAATGGCGCTTTCGGAGTTACCCTTTCTTCTTTGTCTTTTGGTAAAATTCCCGTGACAACGGTGAACCAGCCGGAAGGTACAGGTGAAAATTTCTCACCCAACTTTTTCCATATCGGAATAGGATATTCTTACCTGTATGACAACAAAATTTCTGTAGGTATCCTTGTAAGAGGTATTTCTGAATCCATCTCAAGTGTTTCGGCCTTTGGTTTTGCCATTGATGCCGGGGTACAATATGTATCAGGACCCCAGGACAACTTTAGGTTGGGTATTTCATTGAGAAATACAGGATCACCAATGATTTTTGGAGGTCAGGGACTTTCTGTTGCCAATTCAAATATCGACCCTGCAGGTGGTACTACCTATAATCTTACATATGACCAAAGAGCAGAAGACTTCGAATTGCCTTCAATTTTGAATGTGGGTGCATCTTATGATACCTATTTTAATGTTGAAAAGAAGGATTACCTTAGAATCGTCGGTAACTTTACCTCTAATGCTTTCTCTCAGGATCAGTTGGGAATTGGTGCTGAGTTTTCTTTCCGTGAAAGGATTGTGCTAAGAGGAGCTTACAAGGCCAATTTTGGCAAATCTGCTGCCGGTATCGGAGAAGAATTGTACACTGGACTGGCAGGAGGAGTTTCACTTATATTTCCTACTAAAAAAGACGGATCATCTAGCTTTGGTATAGACTATGCATACAGAGCAACCCGTACTTTTGATGGTACGCACAACCTTGCAGTAAGGTTTGCCTTTTAAGGAGAATTTATAAAATATTGGTAAATAGGGAAATAATCCCTATTTTTGCACCATAAAGGACGTTTTTATCCCTGCAGGGGTAAAAACGTTCTCTTTTTTTATATGTGGGTAACTACGTAACAGACAAAAAACTGAAACACAGGAACCTTTGCCGGTATTAGACTGTTTTGAGAAGTATTGGGATCTCTTTCCTTCCCGGCTTTTCAACAAACACCTGACCGGGGATTTTATCACAAAATTTTAGCAATTTAAACCGTAAAGACATGTCGGTATCTTACATGACGCAAGAGGGCTACGATAAGCTCAGAAATGATCTTGAAGACCTCAAATCAAGGGGTAGACAAGAAGTAGCCAGAGCTATAGCTGAAGCCAAAGAAAAGGGTGACCTTTCTGAAAACGCAGAATACGATGCTGCAAAAGATGCACAGGGTATGCTGGAGTTGAAAATCAACGAAATGGAAAAGGCCATGGCCAGTGCGCGTATCATCAGCGAAAATGAACTCGATGCCTCTAAGGTGACCATTTTGTCATCCGTGACCATCAGAAATATTAAAACCGGCAAAGACATGACCTATAAGTTGGTTTCTGAATCAGAGGCAGATCTCAAAACCAAAAGAATTTCTGTCAACTCTCCGATCGGACAGGGCTTACTCGGAAAAGTGAAGGGGGATATTGCCAAAATATCTACTCCTGCTGGTGAACTTGATTTTGAAATTGTCTCAATCAGTCTTGACTAATGGCTACCATTTTCAGCAGGATCGTTGCGGGGGAGATTCCTTGTTACAAAGTAGCTGAGGATGACCAATTTTTGGCTTTTTTAGACATCCAGCCCCTAAAGCCTGGTCATACCCTGGTCATACCTAAAAAGGAAGTTGATTACATTTTTGATATCGACGATGCCCTCTTGGGGGAAATGATGGTCTTTGCCAAAAAAGTGGCCCATGCCGTTCGGCAGGTTGTGCCATGTTCACGAATTGGGGTTAGTGTCATTGGACTCGAAGTGCCGCATGCCCACATTCACCTTATTCCTATCGAATCTGTGGCAGATATAAACTTCAGCAAATCAAAAATGCAGCTTTCTCCGGAGGAAATGAAAGAACTATCAGCTCAGATTGCTGCCAGGGTAGTATTATAGACTTGAAAATTGCTGTAAATACCAGGTTTATGCTTCCGGGCACCCATCTTGAAGGGGTTGGCCGTTATACCTTTGAAATCCTCCATCGACTTTGCGCCAGCCATCCTGAACATACCTTCTATTTTTTTTTTGATAGAAAATACGATGAAAAATACGTCTTTGCACCCAATGTGGTGCCTGTAATTCTGTTCCCACCCGCACGTCACCCTTTCATTTTTGTATTCTGGTTTGAATGGTCGGTGAGAAGAGCTCTTAAAAAAATCAAAGCTGATGTCTTCCTTTCTTTTGATGCCATGCTCTCTTTGCTGTCAGATGTAAAAAGTGTGCTGGTTGTTCATGACCTGGCCTACTTGCATTATCCCGGTTATTTGCCTGGCTCGGCGTTGTGGTTTTATAGATATTTTATGCCCCGTTATATTCAAAAGGCAGAAAAAATTGTAGCGGTTTCATCATTTACGGCTATGGATGTAAAATCAGCTTTTGGTGTTTCTGATGAAAAAATTTCTGTGGCCTGGAATGCACTGCCAGCTAGCTATGAGCAAAAAACAGTGCAAACCGATCGACCGTTGGAAAACCCCTATTTTATAGTGCCAGGAGCCATTAGTGAAAGGAAAAATACATTAAATATTCTACTTGCTTTTGAAAAATTACTACATACACACCCCTCAGATGACATTCGACTTGTCTTTGCCGGAGGTTTTATGTTTCCACTAAAAGGAGAGGTAAAAAAGAGGTGGACATCCCTCCAGAAGGCAGGTTACCTTGTACACATCGATAAGCCGGATGATGACCGCATGAGGCAGTGGATTTCCCACGCCAGAGCCTTGATCTATGTTTCACTTTTTGAAGGTTTTGGAATTCCGATCTTGGAAGGCATGGCCATGGAAGTACCTGTGATTACCTCTAATGTAAGTTCGATGCCTGAAGTAGCCGGCCCAGCAGCATTGTGTGTGAACCCTCTCCAACCGGATGCCATTTGCTCAGCCATGGAGGCTATGAGAAACGATGAAACTCGCAAATCTTTAATAAAGCTGGGAAAAGAACAGCTTAAAAATTTTGATTGGAACCGTTCTGCTGAACACATTTATCAATGTTTAGTCAGTGTGGGCCAAAACAAAAAATGAGTCTCCTTGCGAAGACTCATTTATCTGAATTGTATTGTAAAGGGAGTTTTACATTCTTATTCTAATCTGGTCGCCAATCCTCGGAGGGGAATTAACATCGATGCGGTTGAATTCCATCAAGGCTGCCAACTCCATACCATTTTCTCTGGCAATGTCGGCAAGTGATTTACCTCGGGTCAGTTTTACCACTTTTACATATCCATCATCTTCCATACGAATGGCTTCTGTGCTGTTACCGGCCAATAGGATAGGGAAGGGAAGGTTGTTGATGGGCCTTGTACCCGAAACTTCATCCCTTCTTTGATTGGCTTCTGCCATAGCTACTATGTCACGTTGTCTGGCCGCAGAAGCAGGAGACAATGAAACCACCTTATCCAATGCTCCAAAAGTAAGTGCAAAGTCGTAAAGTTTGGTTTCTGGTAGGGTCAGCTTATACTCACCATTGGACCTGGGTATAAATCCTTTGGTATAACTGGGGTTAAGCCTTTTCATTACTTCCCATTCTATTTCAAAATCCTCAGCCAGGTGCTTAAGATCTATTTTTTCATTGACCAGAATTGTAGCAGTGTACACATAATCATCAGAAAGTGGGGTTGGCTCCAATTCGTGCAGATAGTAGTAATTCATTAAATAGGCAATGGCAATAAACTTTGGAACAAACTCTTGTGTCTGCCTGGGTAGATACTTTTGGATGTCCCAATAACTCCTTGAATTACTCTTTCTCAGCGCACTGTTGATAACTCCGTCGCCACAGTTATAAGCAGCCAAAACCAGGGTCCAGTCGCCATAGATGGTGTATAATCTGTTGAGGTAGTGCATGGCGGCCTGGGTTGATTTTTCAGGATCCTTGCGCTCATCAATTACATTGGTAACCTTGAGGCCATACATCTGGGCGGTAGGTTTCATAAACTGCCATAGACCACTTGCTCCTACATGTGAGGATACATAGGGTACCAGGGCTGCTTCAATGACAGGTAGGTATTTGAGCTCGTCCGGTAAGCCGTGATTGGCCAGGGCTTCCTCAATCATAGGAAAATACATAGGGGCTCTGCCCAGCAGTGTGGTGCTGAGTCCTCTGTGTTTTTCAATGAAAAACGATATCTGTTCTTTGACCTGGCTATTGTACCTCACCTCCAGCTTTAACGGGAGGCTCATTACTCTCTTTTCTATTTCAGGATCCGCTACATCCAAACAGCTTTCTACTGCTGCTGGATCATTTTGATTTCCTGAAAAAGACAAGACCAGAAAAAAAACCAGATTTCTTAATGAAATCAATATGTTCATGGCAAAAAAGTTAATAGGTCTTTGGGCAAAAATAAAATCGGTGTTGAGTTAAGGTCTATTAAATTGCCAAATTGGAACGCAAAAGTAAACCATTTAGGTTTGCACTTCAAGACAATTAACAAGGCATTAAGAACATTAACATTTCCATAATACAGTGTTAATATTTGTTTTTACGCTATTTAACGGAATAATAGTTTGTATTTAATCAACAACACAAAATTAGGCCCATAATATATTATTTATCTTAATAATATATAAGGTGTTCAAAAATTATGCCACATGACGGCTAAACAAGGGAAATGGTCAAAAATCGGGGATATTACGGATCATTTATCAGGGTTTACCCTGGAAGACTGAGAACCAAATAAATATAAAAAAAAGGCGATTCCTGAAACGGGTTCAAGAATCGCACGGTTGGTAAACTGAAAATTGTACGGTTCTATCAATCAATTCTCAGATCTTCTATGTGGACACCCGGATGTTTTTTTGCATTGAAAACAAAGACATCGGATGCATACGTCTTATTGGGAACGATACTTTTAACAACCAGTGTATACCGCGACCCGTCTTTTGAGAAAACTTTAATGCTACTTGCTTTATTGTTCTTCTCCGAAACAGAAAGTCGGATTTTAGAGTACTCGCTGTTTTTATCCAAAGGTTTAAACTCTATTTGAGTCACATTGGTTCCATTCTCGATTGCATTTCCAGTAATAGCATAAGCATATTGGCCAGATTCATAGAGTCTCAGCATTTCAGCTGGCGACATTACATCAGCGCCCGGACCCTCTTCAAAGTCATTGATCTGAACTTCTTTGTTTGATTTCAAATAAAGCCAAACCGCTTTGCCATCACAGTAAATTTCCTGATCTGCTATGCTAACCTGGTATTTTTTGCCTTGTTGGATTAACTTTCCTTTTTGTGTTTCTGTAGGCTGTCCTTTGAGTTCAAGTACCAGTTCAAATACTACTTCCATAGATTTGTAACCGTTGTACTCTTTTTTGAGAGCATCCAATATTTTTTTAGCCTTTGGGTCGCTGTCAGATGCCTTATTGAAGGTTTTTGACCCGTTAAGCCCAATGAAAGGACAAGTAGAAGGAATGAACACGCATATTTCATAACCTGAAGTTTTATTCAAGACTATTGGGAAAGTAAAAATGTAGTTAAGATGGCGTTAAACATCAGGCCGCCCTCAGTTTATTGAGCTTGGCCTTTGAAATTTTAGCCTCCGCATATTCCCGACTAACCACAAACTCTTTGGTATCGGGCTTAGAGGGCAACTCAAACATGGCATCGGTCAAGATTGCTTCACAAAGAGAGCGAAGTCCCCTGGCTCCTAATTTGTATTCGAGTGCTTTTTCAGCCACATAATCCAGGGCTTCTTCTGTAAATATCAACTCAATGCCTTCTATTTCAAACAGCTTTGTGTACTGTTTAATGATGGCATTTTTGGGTTGGGTTAAGATATTGATCAGGGTTATTTTATCAAGTGGTTCGAGATAAGTAAGCACAGGTAAACGACCAATCAGTTCTGGAATCAAGCCAAATGCTTTCAGATCTTTGTGACTGATGTATTGCAACAAATTATCTTTGTCCAGTTCTACAGTTTCCTCTTTGTTGTAACCAATGACCTGGGTATTGAGCCTCCTGGCAATTACCTTATCGATGCCATCAAAAGCGCCTCCGCAGATAAATAAAATTTTAGAGGTGTCAACCTTGATCATTTTTTGCTCCGGGTGCTTTCTACCGCCCTGGGGTGGTACGTTGACTTCAGTACCTTCCAGCAACTTGAGCATGGCCTGTTGAACTCCCTCTCCTGACACATCTCTGGTGATGGATGGGTTGTCGCTCTTGCGGGCAATTTTGTCGATCTCATCTATGTAAACTATACCTTTTTCGGCGGCTTCAACATTGAAATCGCAGGCTTGCAGCAGTCTTGATAACATTGATTCCACATCTTCACCTACATAGCCTGCCTCTGTAAAAACGGTTGCATCCACTATGGCAAAGGGTACATCTAGAAAACGGGCAATTGTCTTGGCCATTAAGGTCTTTCCGGTTCCGGTTTCACCTACAAAAATGATGTTGGATTTTTCGATTTCAACCTCATCTTTTGATTTTTGTTTTAATCTTTTGTAGTGATTATAAACGGCAACAGACAAGTATTTTTTGGCTTCATCCTGGCCAATGACGTATTGGTCCAGGTAATTTTTGATTTCCTGTGGCTTAAAATTTTCTGGAAGGGAAAACTGGTTGGTCGACATTTTTCCCTTTTCGGCTACCTCTTCATTTACAATGTGGTAGGCTTGTTCAACACACATTTCACAGATATGACCATCAATGCCGGCTATTAATAGCACAGCTTCTTTTGTCACGACCACAAAATGAGCATTTGATATTTTCCTTAAACTTAGCCACTTAGCTTGATTTTACTAAAAAGTAAACAAAAATCTCTCCAAAAAGGTTAGAGGTCTTTTTTTCTTGGGTTGCTTCTGTCCAAAACCTCGTCTACAATGCCATAAGCCTTGGCTTCATGTGAAGTCATCCAGTTGTCCCTTTCTGAATCTTTTTCGATGTCCTCGAAGGTCTTACCCGTGTGGTGGGCCAGGATGTCATACAATTCTTTTCTCAAAGATTTGATGAGTTTATAGGAGATCTCCATATCAGTAAACTGACCCTGCATTCCGCCTGAAGGCTGGTGGATCATTACTCTGCTGTGCTGAAGAGCAGTCCTTTTTCCTTTTTTGCCGGCTACCAGCAAAACAGCACCCATGGAAGCTGCCAAGCCTGTACAAATAGTAGCCACATCGGGGGAAACGTATTGCATGGTATCATAAATACCCATTCCATCAATCACACTGCCTCCCGGACTGTTGATAAACATCTGGATATCTCTTTTGGGATCTGTCGACTCCAGAAACAACATTTGTGCCTGGATGACATTGGCCACATAGTCATTGACAGGAACACCCATAAAAATGATACGGTCCATCATCAATCTTGAAAATACATCCATTCCTACGATGTTCATTTGTCGCTCTTCAATCACCTGAGGCGTAAAACCTGTAATGTTGGGAACGGATGCAGCCATGTATTTTTCCAGGTGCATGGTGCTCATGCCCAGGTGTTGGGTTGCGTATTTTTTAAATTCGTCTTTTGGAAACATTATGCTTCTTTTTGTTCATTTGCTAAAAATAAGGCTTCATATTCTGCGGTTGGCAGTTTTTTCTCCTCCTTCTGAATAATGGTAAACAGCTGATCGAATATTTTGTTTGTTTTTGCCTCTTCTGATAGTTTAAACAACTCTGTCCTGTCGCTGTACCAGTTTTTCACAATCTTATTGACAGTGTCTTGGGGTATTCTTCCATAGTTCATCTCATAACTCCTGATCCTGTTGGAGGCTACCTGTCGAATGTCATCTTCACCCACCTGAATATCAAAATTGCGGGCAATTTCGTCTTTGATATAGGTCCACTTTAACTCATCAACAAATTTTGGCAACTCTGCTTCAATTTTTTCATTGTCCAGTTTTTCAACATTCGCCAACCACTTACGTACAAAGGCTTCTGAAACCTGCATATCGGTTTGATCCAGCACTCTGTCCATTACAGCCTTTTTCAACAAGGCATCTGCATTCGGCTTTTGTGATTGATAAAAACTTTTTTCAACCTCTTTTTTCAAATCGTCCATTGAGTCCATCTGGAATTGTTCTTTGATCAACTCATCTGTCAGTTCTGCCGGTTTCAATCTGGATATTTTATTGATCTTGTATTGAAAAACGTCTTCTGCCTTCAAATCGTATTCTTCCGGCAATCCAAATAGGTTCTTTTTGATAAAGCTAAAATCTTTATTTTCCAGTTTTCCTACCTCAATTTCAAAAACATCACCTAGTTTCTTTGTCATCAATAGGTCTTTCAGGCTCTGGTCTTCTATAGAGTTAAAAAACAAGATTACATCTTTGCTGAAGCCACCTTCTTTTACCTGCCCGTTTTCCATTTCTGAGGCAGTCACATAAATCAGTTCTTCTCCTATTACATCTTCAACCTCTTCCAGTTTTCCCAGCCTGCGAGCAAGATAGGTCAGCTCTTCTTCCATATAGTTTTCACCGGGCAGCGGTAAAAGATATTCATATTTGTCATCTGCTGAAATTCCTTTGATGGTATAGGGTGGCAGTTCTCCGATTTCGTAGGTGATGGTGTAAGATTTTTCACCATTGGCAGGCTCCAGGGCCAATCGCTCCTGTTCCGCAGAAAGCATAGGCTGGGCAATGTATCTGATCTTTTCTTTTTCGAGGTATTCTTGCAGGGCAGTGTTAAACAAGTTGTCAATCATGTCGGCAAATACAGAGGGGCCATACATTTTTTTTATGACTGAAACAGGTGTCTTGCCTTTGCGGAACCCTTTGACAGCGGCTTTGGCTGCCAGTCTCTGCAATTCCTGGTCATATTTTTTCAAATAATCAGAAGGCTCTAAGGTGATGGATATACTAGAGATCAGTTGTCCCAGGTCGTTTTTTTGAATATTCATTGGATTTCGCTGAATGGTATGTTATTATAATAAATGCTTATTTTTTCGGTTGTGTTCAAAACGGATGAGATCCGATGAAATAAAAATAAAAAAAGAGAAGGAGGCCTTCTCTTTTCTTTTAGTGCGGGTGGAGGGACTCGAACCCGCACACCTCTCGGCACCAGATCCTAAGTCTGGCGTGTCTACCAATTTCACCACACCCGCAAAAAGTTTGTGATTGGGAGCGCAAAGATATACATTTTACTATATTTTTTGCCTCGTTCATCGAAAATTATTTGAAACCGAATATGATTTGGATTTTGGTATTAAAAGTGAATTAAAACCGAATATAAACTTAAATAATGCTAAAATCGAAGTAGTTAATTATGAAATATTGGTAAAAACTACTTTTTATCTTGGAAATTTAAAAAGGAATATCAAAAAAGCCAAATAAAATTTTGAATTTTTCATTTTAAGACGATTTCAATTGTTTCAATGCCAAATGCCGACCCGATTGCTGCCTTTTTTTATTTAAGCCCTCCTTTCATGGTTGCTTGTGCTTATTTTTGGCAAAAGTTAAGCGGTGAAAAAACACGTTGAACATCTTTGGCAAATAGCCAATAAATCGGAACGCAGAATTGTGGGCCTGATGAGTGGCACCTCGCTGGATGGCCTCGATCTGGCCTTGTGCAGGATCAAAGGGGTGGGTCGCCAAACCCAATTGGAAATAGAGCAATTTACTACCCTTCCTTATTCCGAAGCATTTAGAAAGGAGGTGAGAAAGGTCTTTTCAGTGAAGGAAGGCAATATCGAATTGCTGGTCCTCCTCCATGCTTTTATAGGTAAAATGCACGGCAAGATGGTAGCCGATACGCTGCGTCAATGGCACGTAGCCCCTGCGGATGTTGACCTGATAGCAAGCCATGGGCAAACCATGTATCATGCTCCTGCTTTTTTACACCCCAATTCAGGGTATGACAATGCTACGCTGCAGATAGGGGATGGCGACCATCTGGCAATGACTGCAGGCATTATTACCCTCAGTGATTTTAGGCTCAAACACATTGCTGCAGGTGGAGAAGGTGCTCCTTTGGCCGTTTATGGCGACTATCTCATTTTTAGTCATGAACACGAAAACCGAGTCATGCTCAACATTGGGGGCATTGCCAATTTTACCTGGCTGCCATCGGCTGCATTGACCGAACAGGCTCCCGGCTTTTCTACAGATGTGGGTCCTGGCAATACCATGATGGATGCCTATATGCAAAAACATCTGGGCATGGCCTGTGATCACAATGGGGATCTTGCTGCCTCAGGTAATGCCCACCCTCAGCTGTTGGAGCAATTGCTCTCAGATCATTTTTTCAAAGCACCATTACCCAAGACCATTGGACCTGAATTATTTAATCTCACCTACCTCGAACAGGCCCTCAACAGGGTAGGGGGTGAACTGAGCCATGCCGATGTGATGGCCACCTTAAATCGATTTTCTGCCGAAGGCATTATTTTGGCACTAAAGCATAGTCTCGGATCCATCCATAATTGGGTGGTATACGGCAGCGGTGGTGGCATTCACAATCCTGTTTTGATGCAACATCTCAACGATGCCTTTCCTGAAATGGTTTTTAAAAATACCCATGAATTGGGTGTAGAACCCGATGCCAAAGAAGCCGTACTCTTTGCTTTATTGGCCAACGAATGCATAGCAGGTGATGGGCTGGGCAGCAAATTGTTCAAAGAAGGAATGCCTGATATTAGCATGGGTAAAATCAGCTTTCCAGGTTGATTGCACCTTTGTTTATCTTATTTTAACTTACTCAGAAATAAGGAGTATTTGGTTTATCCTTGATTAATGTAAAACAGTATTCATATAATTTTGAATTGTACCGCAATTGTGGGTATAATCATTGCACAAAGCGCAGCTCAATTCTCAAAAAAGGATGGGAGTTGTTTATCTTTGTACCATGTCTCTCAAAACAATGATCCTCCTGCCTGTAGCCAGGTTTATATCTAACATGGTTCGGCGACATGCCAATTCTGCTTTGGCTGATCAGCAACGCATTTTTCATAGCCTCATCAGAGACGCAGGCACTACCGCTTTTGGGAAAGATCATGGCTTCGATCGCATCAAAAGTTATGAAGATTTTAAAAGACAGGTTCCGGTCAGGGATTACGAAGGTTTAAAATCATATTTTGACAGAATAGCACAGGGTGAAAAAAATGTTTTGTGGCCTGGCCAGCCCAAATACCTGGCAAAAACATCAGGTACTACCTCAGGAATAAAATACATTCCTGTGAGCAAAGAAAGTGTGCCCAACCACATCCGATCTGCCCGCAATGCCATTTTTAATTATATGGCGGTCAAAGGCACTGCCTCTATCTTTGAAGGCAAGATGATCTTTTTGAGCGGCTCACCTGAACTGGAAACCAAAGGAGGGGTGCCCACCGGAAGGCTTTCAGGTATTGTCAACCACGAAGTACCTTCCTGGATCAGAACCAACCAACTACCAACCTGGAAAACCAATTGTATTGAAGATTGGGAAGAAAAACTGGAAGCTGTAATCAAGGAAACCCTGCACCAGGATATGCGGGTGATAGGGGGAATACCACCCTGGGTGCAAATGTATTTTGAACGCATCTTACAGGTTTCCGGCAAGAAAAACATCATAGAGGTTTTTCCCAATTTTTCGCTCTTTATTTATGGGGGTGTCAATTATGAACCCTACCGTGCTACTTTGGAAAAGCTGATCGGCAAAAAAGTGGACAGCATAGAATATTTTCCGGCAAGTGAAGGTTTTTTTGCCTTTCAGGATGACCCTAAAGATGCTTCATAGCTGCTTACCACCAACAGTGGTATTTTTTATGAATTTGTACCTCTTTCAGTAGCAGGCAATGCCAATGCAACCAGGTTTAACCTTGGCCAGGTTGAAACAGGCATAGACTATGCGCTGGTGGTGAATTACAATGCCGGCTTATTTGGATATGACATTGGTGATGCGGTTCGTTTCACCTCTCTAAATCCCTATAAATTGCTGGTCACCGGAAGGGTAAAACATTATATTTCTGCCTTCGGCGAACACGTCATTGGCAAGGAAGTGGATGAGGCCATGCAAAAAGCGGCGGCCTTGCACAACGTTGAGGTAACGGAGTATACGGTGGCACCACAAGTCAATCCACCTGAAGGGGGGCTGCCCTACCACGAATGGTTAGTTGAATTTGAATCCGCACCTCAAGATCCGGTAGCCTTTGCCCGCGATTTGGATCAAGCCATGACTGAGCAAAATATCTATTACAAAGACTTGATAGAAGGTCGCATCCTGCAGCCATTGGTGATCAGGACCCTCCAAAAAGGTAGCTTTATTGAATACATGAAATCACAGGGCAAACTAGGTGGTCAAAACAAAGTACCCAGGCTTACCAATGGCAGAAAACTGGCCGATGCACTTTTGAAAAAGGAGTAATAGGTTAAGAAAAAACTCTGCAACTTGTCCTATAAGTTCAACAAACTTACCCTGTGCACTCCCGGCCTGTATTCTTTTTTAAGCAGGTCTTTTACCGTTTGATATTGTTTGGGGTTGTGCAAAAAATCAAGGTTGTTTATATCAATAATGAGTACTGGAAACTGCAAAATATTTCGAAGGTATTCAAAATAGGAATTTTGCACATTGGTGAGGTAATCGTCGCTGATGGTTGCTTCATATTGACGACCTCTTTTTTTAATATTACCCTGCAGCATGTCTACATCCCTGTGCAGATAAACAAGGATATCCGGATTGGGAAAATTCTGGCTCAACACGTTAAACATTTTTTGAAACATCCGGTATTCGTCATCCTTTAGATTTTGACGCGCGAAGAGCAGGGTCTTCACAAAGGTGTAATCCGCAATTGTGAAATCGTAAAACAGGTCCTGAGTCAGCTCATTTTGCAACTGTTTATACCTTTCAGTCATAAAAAACAATTCCACCGTAAAGGCATATCGTTGGGGATCGTTGTAAAAAAGGGGTAAAAAGGGATTGTCTGCAAATTGCTCTAGGATGAGTTTGCAGTTGTATTCGGTTTTGATCAGCTGGCAAAACGAGGTTTTACCAGCACCAATATTACCTTCTACACAAATGTATTTATATGGGAAAACCTGGCTGATGGCTATTTGATTTTGTGGGTTATTTTCAATCGTAGATCCAGACCTCACAGGGGTCATTGCTTTCTTCGTATAATTCTTCAATGGTTTTTCCTAAAACGGGGTGAACCATCTCACCCAGGATCTCCATCAATGGTATCAAAACAAAATTTCGTTTTTCAATCATTGGGTGCGGTATCTTGATATTTTCTTTGTCGATAATCGCTTCATTGTAAAATAAAACATCGATATCTATGGTTCTGGGTCCCCAGGTTTCTGTTTTGAAACTTCCCATTTGTTTTTCAATGTCTTTGCATTTGATTAAGGTAGCTTCAGCAGAAAGTGAGGTGTGAACCACCGCGGCCTGGTTCAGGAAATTATCCTGGTCTTTCTTACCCCAGGCTTCTGTTTCAAATACCGAAGATTTATTTGCAATAGGTCCAATTTCAGAAGAAATAAGCTCAAAAGCCCTGTTCAACTGTGCCAAACGATCACCTATATTAGAACCCAAATGTAGGACAACATTATTCACATTAAAGATTTATGCAATATTACACAAAGCTTCGACAATTTTGAACGATTAATTGAAAAACAATATGTAAAGTGTTCATTTACAAATAAAAAATTGCTTAAAATGGATCTACTTTTTTTACCAACAGACCTTTTTGGGCTTTTCAATAGAGTCATCTTCATCAGTTAAGGTCATAAAATACCACCTTGCGGGGAAATGTAAATCAGCCACCATTTAGAAAGGAGCATTTCTATCCGCCGGAATATTTATGGTGTATCTTTGTTAAAAAAAAAAACAGTGACAGACGAAATAAAGGCAGCACTTAGAAATATTTCCATGCTCATATTGAGCGTTGGTTTTCTGGGAGTAGGTATGCTCAAACTTATTGCATTTCCGGCTATGGTCACAGCCTTTGAGCAATGGCAACTGCCCTCATGGTCAATGTATCTAATTGGAGTCATCGAACTGGCCATTGCGGTTAGTCTTTTTTACCAGCCCTGGAGATCTAAGGCCATCATGGCTGCCTTCGGACTGATGTTGGGGGCTATTTGTATTCACCTCATAGCGGGGCAGTTTTCCCAACTTTATGGACCCTTAGTGGTTTTATTATTTGCCGGCTTACTCAGGTTCACCGAATCCTGACCGGTAAATTAAAATCAAGCCTTAATAACGATCAGTAATTATGATTAAAGTAGTTAGTCCCTCGAACATAGCCATTGTAAAATATTGGGGAAAGCATGGTAGGCAATTGCCTAGAAATGCATCTGTTTCATTTACCCTCTCAAATGCTGTTTCAGAAACAACGATGTCGTTTAACCCTAAATCTGGAATAAAAAGGAACATTTATTTTACCCTTGATGGCATCGAAAAGGCATCTTTTGCAGATAAAATTGACCGTTATTTTGATAGCATAACGGACTACATGCCTTTTTTGGCGGATTACGATTTTAATTTTGAAAGCCATAATACCTTTCCCCTCTTCCGGCATTGCATCCTCGGCATCAGGGATGTCGGCTGTTGCCATGGCCATTTGTGAAATGCAGCGAATGCTCGAAAACCACGAGAGTTTAGATCTTCAAAGAGTGTCCCTTCTTTCCAGATTGGGAAGTGGCAGTGCCTGCCGTTCAGTATTTCCTGATATGGCTGTGTGGGGTAAACACCAGGACTGGGCAGGAAGCAGCGATGAATATGCCATTTGTATATCAGAACACCTCCATGAGGTATTTAAAAGTTTTCACGATGATATCCTTATTGTGAGCGATAAAGAAAAATCGGTGTCCTCCACAGCGGGTCACGGGCTCATGGAGTCAAACCCGTATGCCACTACTCGCTATGCCCAGGCAAATGAACACATGACGAGGCTTAAGCCTATTCTAGCTACCGGAGATGTCGAGGCTTTTGGAGAGCTGGCAGAAAGAGAGGCCCTTACCTTGCATGCCTTAATGATGAGTAGCGATCCCTCATTTTTGCTGATACAACCTGCCAGTGTAGTGGTGATCCAAAAGTTGAGAGAATACAGACAGGAAACAGGGCTACCACTCTATTTTACCCTTGATGCAGGCCCCAATATTCATTTATTATATCCTGATTCTGTGGCAGAAAAAGCTTCCTCCTTCATCACCAATGAACTGATGCCCCTGGTTGAAAATGGACGATTGTTACCAGATCAGGTAGGTAAAGGCGCTGTCATAGTTTCTTAGGTAGGAGCTTTTTATGGTTGGAGCTGGTTATGAGGGATATAAATCCAATTTTGGCACCAAAGTTGGACACATTACCATCAAAAGCAGCGCATGGCCAGGCAGGTAGCGGTTTTACTTTTATTATTTTCATTTCACCAACTGAGGTCTCAACATCTGCAGGATGTTATGTACCACCTTATTGGCCTGAATCCCAATGATAAGGTCAATTTTCCGGATGAGAAACAAAGAGCCATTATTACTGATTTTTGGTCGTGTGTCAAGGAACTGGATAAGATGGATCAGCGCCAGAGAAGGTTGAACGGCAGAGCCGGCTTTGGTTTTAGTGGTGACCAGGCAGCGTCACAGTCACTTTACAAAATAGAAGGTGGCATCAATGGCTCCCGGGGCATTTATCCTGGTGAACTGACCTTTACCTCTAATATTGGTATGGTGCTCAATAATGGCATCTTCAGTGAAAACGTAAGTAACATTTACATGGCCTACAATTATCACCCCCAATGGGGAGATAGTCTGAGTACAGAAAATTTCATCTTTCTGAAACGATTTTCAGATGCTTTTTTGGGAGTCGAGCAGCGTTATGAAATGGGAGGAGGTATTATCCTGGCCAAATACAGTGGACAATTGACAAAAAGAGGGCATGACCTTAAAAGTAAAATCAACAAGGTTGAATTTTCTGCCGAAAACTTTGATCCGGATGAAGGGATATGGAATTTATGTTCTCAATATTGTGCCAGATACAATACAGATTTTGTGACCCAGGACGATGTTAAAACCCTGGAACGCGTCCAAAAGCATGGTAATCTGAGCCTTAAAAATTGTTTTCCAGTTTTAGAATTGGCATCCTCTTTGGAATATTTCTGGAAACTGAAAAAATCAACACCACAGGTAGTATTGAAACCTCTGCAGGTGTTATGCCATATAGTTATTCATTTGAACCTACCCAAAAAGTACGGTGGGAGTTGAGGCCTACAATCGACTTAAAGCCTAGCGACAATTGGTCTTTCAGATTCAGGCCTTATTTTAAAATGCCTATGCCATGGGAATGGCAGAGTACAGTATCATCTGGTGAGGTCCAGAATATTAGAGAGGATTACCGGATTGATTTGGAATCGTCAATAACCATTGGTTTGGATGATTACATTGACACCCAGAATAAGAATGTGGACTTTATATTGAAGTACAATATGTTTTATGACAATGCGCCAGCCAGACTGTATGTGCCAGACCCCCAAAGTTCGACGCCGGTATTGTTTTCAGCCCCACGTCGGCATAGTCAGTTTAGTTTCAATTTTAGGGTAGAATTTTAAAAATCTGAAGATATCAAACGCAAGGTATTGATTTTCAAAAACATTATCTTTGCATGCCCGTTTAAATGACAGGTGAAAAAGTGGATTTTATAATTAAAAGATTAGAGATTGTTTCCAAAGTATGATGTTATAGTTGTGGGTGCCGGTCATGCTGGCTGTGAAGCCGCAGTGGCTGCAGCCAATATGGGATCGAGGGTAATGTTGGTCACCATGAACATGCAAACCATTGCTCAGATGTCGTGTAACCCTGCTATGGGAGGTGTAGCCAAGGGTCAAATAGTAAGAGAGATAGATGCACTTGGGGGATACAGTGGGATAGTGACCGATTATTCGATGGTTCAATTCAGGATGCTCAACAAGAGCAAGGGGCCGGCTATGTGGAGTCCGCGTGCGCAAAGCGACAGAATGCAATTTGCAGCGAAATGGAGGAGCATGTTGGAAAGTCACCCCAACATTGATTTCTGGCAGGATATGGTCAAAGGCCTGATTGTAAAAGACGGAGTATGTTATGGCGTTATAACAGGAATGGGATTAGAGATTGAGGGCAAAGCAGTGGTTTTGACCAACGGCACCTTTCTCAATGGACTCATCCACATAGGAGAAAAACAACTGGGTGGAGGCAGGGCTGGAGAGAAAGCAGCACATGGGATAACAGAACAATTGGTAAGTCTTGGATTTGAGGCAGGACGAATGAAAACCGGAACACCACCCAGAATTGACGGACGATCTTTAGACTACAGTAAGATGGAAGTGCAGGATGGTGATGAAGAAATTGTAGGATTTTCCTATACCGACACCCCAAAACCGGATCGACAGCTACCCTGCCACATTACCTATACAAGCGAACAAGTACACAATATATTGAGAACAGGCTTCGACAAAAGCCCTATGTTTAGTGGTCGGATCCAGGGCCTGGGTCCAAGGTATTGCCCGAGTATTGAAGACAAAATTGAGCGATTTGCTGAAAGAGACAGGCATCAATTATTTGTGGAGCCAGAGGGCTGGGATACCTGTGAGATCTATGTCAATGGATTTTCTTCTTCTCTGCCCGAGGATGTACAGTACAAAGCTCTGAAATTGGTGCCAGGGTTTGAAAATATGAAGATGTTCAGACCTGGCTATGCCATTGAGTATGACTACTTTCCTCCCACCCAACTGGATTTGAGTTTGGAGACTCGATTGGTAAAAAGACTATTTTTTGCCGGACAGATAAATGGAACTACTGGTTATGAAGAAGCCGCAAGCCAGGGTTTGGTGGCTGGAATTAATGCACATTTGGCTATTCATGAAAAAGAGCCATTTATTTTAAAGCGATCAGAAGCCTATATTGGTGTTTTGATTGATGACCTGGTGAATAAGGGTACCAAAGAACCCTATCGAATGTTTACTTCGAGAGCAGAATATAGAATTTTACTGCGGCAAGACAATGCCGATGTGAGGTTGACACCATTGGCTGTTGATCTGGGCATGAACCATATGGAAGAAAGGATGGAAAGAGTAAGTATCAAAAATGAGAAAGTAAAAGAAATTGGAAGATTTTTTGAGGAAACGAGCATTGCCCCAGATCAGGTCAATGACTACTTGATTTCAATAAATTCTTCCCCCCTTCAGCAGAAAGTAAAACTCCAGACAGTTTTATTACGGCCGGGTGTAGACATAGAGGCTTTGGCAAAGAGGATAGATTTTGTAAGCCAGTTTGTAAATAAATATGACAAAGAAACTTTGCTGCTAAGTGAGGTAGGAATGAAATATGAAGGCTATATAGAGAAAGAACAGGAAATGGTTCAAAAGATTGAAAGGCTTGAGTCGGTCAAATTAAGTGATGATTTTAATTACCGTGCTTTACAGGCTATGTCAATGGAAGCCAGAGAAAAATTAAGTAGTGTCAAACCCAAGACCATTGGCCAGGCCAGCCGCATAAGTGGTGTATCGCCAAGTGACATTTCTATTTTGTTAATTCATGTCAGAAATTAACATCCAGGCTAATTGAGGTTGAATGAAAATATTGGTCGCTGTACCAGAGACTGAATGCAAAAATAAAAATGGGTAAGGGGCTTAGTTTTTTTCAGCCATGATGGCTGTAGAGATAACATCTCTGGCTTCTATAAACCTGTTTTTGTAATATCCCATAGAGAGGTTATCTATAGTAATACCTTTGCTGGAAGCAGAATGTATAAAGTGAACAACACCATTTTCGTCTATATGGTGAACAAGTCCTGAATGACCTGGTCTTTTAGCGCGTCTGTTTGCGCCTTTAAAAATGAGGATATCTCCGGGTTTAACTTCGCTGATTTTTACTTCTTTGCCATCAGATATTTGAGATGATGAGCTTCTGGAAATGAAGATGTTGTTTTCAGACATCACGTGTCTGACAAAACCAGAACAATCAAATCCACTTTCTTTGGTACCACCGGTTCTGTAGGGAGACCCTAACAATTTGGCCGCACTAATAACTACATTTTCCCTGAGTTCATTTTCAGTGAGAGGAATATTTCCGCAGAAGTAGGAAAAAAGGATGATAAAAAGTATTGCTACTTTTTTCATGGTTATTATTGAGATTGGTTGCGCTGCAAAATTAGTAAAAAGTACTAAAAAACCAAAGTCATGGTTCAATAATCTTTAAATTAATATCTTAAATGTTGTATAACAACTTAAAATACATTATAAATTAGTTTAAAGTGAAAGCCGTTTAATTATTTAAAAATTTAAGCGGATAGGCGACAACAATAACTGACAAAATAAAATTTGGTTTGCCGCTTTCTTTTCATTGGTTAAAAATGAATGTAAAATAACCGACAATATGGGACAAATAAGCCAATAAAAATACGTATCAATTTATCCGACAGAGCGATAAACAACGCATTTTATGTGCACATATAATGATCTGAAATAGTATACGATAAACATTATATTATTGTTTTATTTGTTCTTCATTTCGATAGCAATAATGTGAACATTAATATTTTAAACATGAATATAAAACACCATATATTGTTTGTTATGTCAAAGTGACACAAACCCCTGGTTAGCAGTATTGTTCAATAATGTACAATGTTAAATGCTGTGGAAAACTTATTGCAAAGAATTTTACAATACCAATGATTTTCGGATGTAACTTGGTGGTGCGAATATAGAATTGTCTAATTTCGCCAACAATGATGCAAAGTCTACCCGCAAGGTGGCTCTGCTTTCATTGCAAAAAAACTGAAACTTAAAGCACAATGAACCATCTTACACCGATTTTTGGTAATCGGGAGTTTGCTATGTTGCCATATGCAGTAGCAACCGTCCCTGGACTTTCCGCAAAAAGTGGAAATCAAAAAGTTCAGCATTCAAATCAATTTCAACGTTGGCTAGGTAGAATAACCATGTTTATCATGGTTGTCGGCCTTGGTATTCAAGGCAATGAGCTGAATGCACAGAATTGCAACTGTCCGAGTAACCTTGTATTGAACCCCAGTTTTGAGGGGAACGTCAACAATTGGAGTTCATCTCCTGCAGGGACGTTTACTCATGGATCGGGATTTGAGCAATGCGGATATTATAATGCATTTCTCAATGCTACCAATGCAACTGCCAATTTTTGGCAGCAAGTCAATGGTATAACAGCAGGCCAATCGCTGACCCTTACCTTTTATGCGGGTACGCACGTACCTACATATGATCATCAGGTGCGGTTGCGATTTTACAATTCAGCCAATGCTGTGCTGCAAACCAATTCAAAACAAATTGACTTTGATGTTGACGGCCAGGGAGGTGCTCTTGAATTTTATACCATTACTGCATCTGCACCTACAGGTACTTCGTATATTAGGGTAGAAGGTTATGCTAATGGTGATTACATAAAGATTGACCAGGTTTGTTTGACTACCAGTTGTTCGAATGTAACCAGTGGTGGTACCATCGGCAGCAACCAGTCAGCGTGTGCCAGTAGTTTTGATCCAGCTCCACTTACCAGCATTGCAGCTCCAAGTGGTGGATCCGGTACTATTGAATACCTTTGGTTAAAGAGTACTTCAACTTGTACCCCTCCCAATGGCAGCAACAACAGCCAGTGGCAGGAAATTCCAAATTCAAACAGTGCTACTTATGATCCTCCTTCATTGACACAAACTACTTGTTTCCTCAGGTGTAGCAGGAGGGTGGGTTGTACCAACTATGATGGAGAATCCAACATCGTTTCTATTACCTTAAGCCCGGCACCTTACCCGGAATTTGCGGGTACAACTACCATTTGTAATGGCAATAGTACGACTCTAACTGTTACTGGTAAGAATGGCGTGGGTCCCTATACCTTCTCTTGGAGTAATGGTTTAGGAACCGGTTCGACCAAAACAGTAAATCCAACTACAACAACTACCTATACTGTTATTGTTACAGATGTTAATGGTTGTACAGGCAGTGGCCAGGTAACAGTAACGGTAAATCAATGTGCATGTGTTAAAAATTATATCGTAAATCATTCTTTTGAAAACGGGACCAATAACTGGACAAAAAGTGGGGGTAACTTTACCACCGGCTCTTATGCAGCTGTAGAAGGTGTTAATGCCGGCCATTTCCAGATTACAAATTCAGGTTCAAACTGGCTTTCACAATCGGTTCCTTACCAATTTGCACCAGGATCTGCATTCACCATGACGGTTTACGCAGGTACCCACAATCCTTCTTTGAATCATCAGGTATGTATTGATTACTTTGATGCCAACTGGAACTGGATTGACAATGATTGTGTAGAAGTAAATAGTTTATTACCAACAATGACCCAGTATTCAGTTTCTGGAATCATGCCTGCCAACGGAAAATACGTTGGCGTTGCTGCTTCCGGAAATGGCGACTGGATTAAAACAGATGTTTGGTGTCTGACAGGACCTTGTTATAATGTTTATGCTGACCTTACGGGGACCAATAGAGTGTGTGCTGGGGGATCAACTACCATTTCCGCTACCGGAAAAGGTGGTGTTGGACCCTATACCTTTGCATGGAGCAATGGCCTTGGTTCCGGATCATCAAAATCCGTAAGCCCGGCTACCACAACTACTTATACTGTCACCACAACGGATGCCAGTGGATGTTCAGGTACTAGTCAGTTTACAGTAACGGTTGATCCTCTTCCGGTATTGACAGCAGGAAATGATGTCAGTATATGTAATGGACAATCTGTAACGTTGACAGTTTCTGCCTCTAATGGTACACCAGCCTATACTTTTGCATGGTCTACCCCACCGGGAGGGACAGGCACAAGTAAGACGGTTAATCCAACCACAAATACCACTTACGTAATCACGGTTACTGACTCAAAAGGATGTACCGATACAGATGATGTGATGGTAAGCGTTGGAGGATCTGCTTCGGCTTCAATTACAGGACCCAATTCTGTTTGTCTAGGCAGTAGCATTACACTTACTGCTAGTGGAGCAGGAACAGGTGGAAGTTATGCTTGGAGCAATGGGGCTACAACATCCTCAATTACTATTTCACCCACAACTACCACAAGTTATACTGTGACGGTTTCAAATTCATCAGGATGCACCGGTACTGCTAGCAAATCAGTATCTGTAGTGCCTGCAGCCACTGTGAATGTGGGTCCTGATAAAACTATGTGTCAGGGTGATGAGTTGGTAGTAAATGCCAGTGTAACAGGTATCCCATCTTGTGGTACCCAAGGCACTTCTGATTGCAACCATACTTTGGCTGCACAATCAGGCTGGTTAGAAACACCAAGCGCATCTACCGTTTGTGGTGATAATGCTGGAACCAAATTGTGGACACAATCAGGTCAGGGCACATCTTCCATAACTTTAGACCTTGGTTCAGTTTTACCGGCAGGAACAGTTATCTGTGTGAACATGAAGTTGGAGCATTGCAATGGCTCCAGCAGTTCAAATTCAGATGCCAAAATCCAGGCCTCACTGAGTTCCGGAACCGGTTTTGTGAATTTGACAGCTTCTGTCACCTTTGCTGCCAACACCTATCATGAATACTGTTATACACTTGCCAGTGATGCAAGATTTATAAAAGTATCTGACAACGGTAAGTGTGCATTTAGGGTAGACTATGTTAAAGCCACTACACCTGGAACCTACAACAACGCAGTGACTTATGCTTGGAGCGGGCCTGGTATTGTAGGTGCTACCAATGGGTCTTCTATAACTGTAAACGCCAGTGGTACTTATACCCTTGTAGTTACAGATTGCGGAGGATGTACATCTTCAGATGCCATGGTGGTTACTTATAATAATCCAATAACTGCTGAAGCAGGTGCAGATAAAAACATTTGTGCAGGGCAATCAGCTACATTGACAGCCACCACTGTAACCGGAGCCACCTATGAGTGGAGAGAAAATGGCAGTTCTACTGTTTTATCCACCAGTCAGTCTTTCTCAGTAACACCCACCTCGACAAAATCCTACATTCTTACTGTTAAAAAAGATGGTTGTGAGGATTCAGATGATGTTACAGTGAACGTTTATCCAGGTGTAACAGCTACAATTACCGGACCTTCCAATGTATGTCAAGGTGGAAGTCTTACATTGACTGCAGGCGGCGGTGGTACCTATGCCTGGTCAAACGGATCAACTCAATCATCTATAACAGTAACGGTGACAGCAAATACAACCTATTCTGTGACAGTAACAGATGTCAATGGTTGTACCGACACTGAATCCAAGGCAGTAACCATTATCCCAACCCCAACTGTAAATGTAGGTGCAGACATTACACTTTGTCAGGGAGACGAAGAAATGATCCACTCAACAGTAACGGGCATTCCATCTTGTGGAACTCAAGGTACTTCAGATTGTAACCACACCCTTTCAGGACAGGGCGGATGGCTGGAAACACCAAATGCCTCAACAGTATGTGGTGATAATGCCGGAACCAAATTGTGGACAAGTTCAGGTCAGGGAACATCCTTCATAACCCTCAATTTTGGAACCCTCGTACCAGCGGGAACGCAAATTTGTGTTAAGGTTAAACTGGAACACTGTAATGGTTCATCCAGCACACAGTCTGATATGAAGATTCAAAGCTCAGCCACTTCAGGTGGTACCTATACAGATGTTGTAGCATCAAAACTATTTAGTAATAATACATATCAAACGTTCTGCTATACTTTAGGAGCAGCATCGCAGTATATAAAAATCTCAGATAACGGCAAATGTGCCTTTAGGGTAGATTTTGTAGAATTTACAACACCAAATTCATTTAACAATTCAGTTACCTATGCATGGAGCGGTCCTGGAATCGTAGGAGCAACCAACGGTGAGTCAATCACTGTAAATGCAAGTGGTACATACACCCTTGTAGTTACAGATTGTAATGGATGTTCTGCCAGTGATCAGGTAAATGTTACTTACAACAATCCTTTTACAGCGAATGCCGGCGCAGACAAAAATGTGTGTGCAGGACAATCAGCAACATTGACAGCAACAAGTGTGACAGGAGCAACTTATGAGTGGAGAGAAAATGGCAGTTCTACTGTATTGTCTACCAGTCAGTCATTCTCAGTCACCCCTACTTCTACAAAATCATACATTCTTACGGTTAAAAAGAATGGTTGTGAGGATTCAGATGATGTTACCGTAAATGTTTATCCAAGTCCCACAGCAACCATCACAGGCCCAGCCAATGTATGTCAAGGCGGAAGCCTTACATTGACTGCAGGCGGCGGTGGTACCTATGCATGGTCAAATGGATCAACCCAATCATCTATAACAGTAACGGTGACAGCAAATACAACCTATTCTGTGACAGTAACAGATGTCAATGGTTGTACCGACACTGAATCCAAGGCAGTAACCATTATCCCAACCCCAACCGTAAATGTAGGTGCAGACATTACACTTTGTCAGGGAGACGAAGAAATGATCCACTCAACAGTAACGGGCATCCCTTCTTGTGGTACTCAGGGTACTTCAGATTGTAACCACACCCTTTCAGGACAGGGCGGATGGCTGGAAACACCAAATGCCTCAACAGTATGTGGTGATAATGCCGGAACCAAATTGTGGACAAGTTCAGGTCAGGGAACATCCTTCATAACCCTTAATTTTGGAACCCTCGTACCAGCAGGAACGCAAATTTGTGTTAAGGTTAAACTGGAACACTGTAATGGTTCATCCAGCACTCAGTCTGATATGAAGATTCAGAGTTCAGCCACTTCAGGTGGTACCTATACAAATGTTGTAGCATCAAAACTATTTAGTAATAATACATATCAAACATTCTGCTATACTTTAGGAGCAGCATCACAGTATATAAAAATCTCAGATAACGGCAAATGTGCCTTTAGGGTAGATTTTGTAGAATTTACAACACCAAATTCATTTAACAATTCAGTTACCTATGCATGGAGCGGTCCTGGAATCGTAGGAGCAACCAACGGTGAGTCAATCACTGTAAATGCAAGTGGTACATACACCCTTGTAGTTACAGATTGTAATGGATGTTCTGCCAGTGATCAGGTAAATGTTACTTACAACAATCCTTTTACAGCGGATGCCGGTGCAGACAAAAATGTGTGTGCAGGACAATCAGCTACATTGACAGCAACAAGTGTGACAGGAGCAACTTATGAGTGGAGAGAAAATGGCAGTTCTACTGTATTGTCTACCAGTCAGTCATTCTCAGTTACCCCTACCTCTACAAAATCATACATTCTTACGGTTAAAAAGAATGGTTGTGAGGATTCAGATGATGTAACTGTAAATGTTTATCCAAACCAATTGCAAATGCTGGACCCAATGCAGAAATTTGTATTGGTGCAAGTACAATTCTTACAGCACAAGGAAGTGGAGGAACACCAGCTTATTCTTATTTCTGGAGCAATGGCTCAACAACAGCTAGTATAACTGTTTCTCCAACCATAACAACTGTGTATACAGTGACCGTGACAGACTTAAATGGATGTACTGGATCTGATGAGGTCGAAGTAAAAGTTAACCCATTACCAAGTGTAGATGCAGGAGCAGACAGAGATATCTGTTATGGCTTTAGCAGCACACTGACAGCAATAGGAAGCGGCGGTACACCAGGCTATACCTATGCATGGAGCAATGGCGCCACATCAGCAAGTACAAGTGTAAGTCCAACCGTGACTACCACCTATACAGTAACTGTAACGGACAGCAAAGGCTGTACCAGGACAGATGTAGTAGTAGTAACGGTTAACCCATTACCAAGCGTAGATGCAGGCCCTGACAGAGAAATCTGTTATGGCTTTAGCAGCACATTGACAGCAATAGGTAGCGGCGGCACACCAGGCTATACCTATGCATGGAGCAATGGTGCTACAACAGCGAGTACAAGTGTAAGTCCATTAGTGACTACCACCTATACAGTAACGGTAACAGATACCAAAGGCTGTACTAGGACAGACGCTGTAGTTGTAACGGTAAATCCATTACCAAGCGTAGATGCAGGAGCAGACAAAGAGATCTGTTATGGCTTTAGTAGCACGTTGTCAGCAATCGGCAGCGGCGGTACACCAGGTTATACGTATGCATGGAGCAATGGTGTAAACACCGCAAGCCAGACAGTGAGTCCAACTGTGACAACAACCTATACAGTAACCGTAACAGATAGTAAAGGCTGTACCAAGACAGATGCAGTAGTTGTAACGGTTAATCCATTACCAAGCGTAGATGCAGGAGCAGACAAGGAGATCTGTTATGGCTTTAGTTCAACATTAACAGCAGTAGGTAGTGGCGGTACACCAGGCTATACCTATGCATGGAGCAATGGTGCCACAACAGCGAATACAAGTGTAAGTCCAATCGTGACTACAACTTATACAGTAACCGTAACCGATACCAAAGGCTGTACCAGCACAGATGCCGTAGTGGTAACGGTTAACCCATTACCAAGCGTAGATGCAGGAGCCGACAGAGAGATATGTTATGGCTTTAGTAGCACGTTGTCAGCAATCGGCAGCGGTGGTACACCAGGTTATACGTATGCATGGAGCAATGGTGTAAACACAGCAAGCCAGACAGTGAGTCCAACTGTGACAACCACCTATACAGTAACAGTAACCGATAGCAAAGGCTGTACCAAGACAGATGCAGTAGTTGTAACGGTTAACCCATTACCAAGCGTAGATGCAGGAGCAGACAGAGAGATCTGTTATGGCTTTAGTTCTACATTAACAGCAGTAGGTAGCGGCGGCACACCAGTTTATATGTATGCATGGAGCAATGGTGTAAACACCGCAAGCCAGACAGTAAGTCCAACCGTGACTACCACCTATACAGTAACTGTAACGGACAGCAAAGGCTGTACCAAGACAGATGCAGTAGTTGTAACGGTAAATCCATTACCAAGTGTAGATGCAGGAGCAGACAGAGAGATCTGTTATGGCTTTAGTTCTACATTAACAGCTGTAGGTAGTGGCGGTACACCAGGCTATACGTATGCATGGAGCAATGGTGCCACAACCGCAATCACAAGTGTAAGTCCAATCATGACTACCACTTATACAGTAACAGTAACCGACAGCAAAGGCTGTACCAGCACGGATGCAGTAGTTGTAACGGTTAATCCATTACCAAGCGTAGATGCAGGAGCAGACAGAGAGATTTGTTATGGCTTTAGTTCTACATTAACAGCAATAGGTAGCGGCGGCACACCAGGCTATACCTATGCATGGAGCAATGGTGTATACACCGCAAGCCAGACAGTAAGTCCAACCGTGACTACCACCTATACAGTAACAGTAACCGATAGCAAAGGCTGTACCAAGACAGATGCAGTAGTTGTAACGGTAAATCCATTACCAAGTGTAGATGCAGGAGCCGACAGAGAAATCTGTTATGGCTTTAGCAGCACACTGACAGCAATAGGTAGCGGCGGTACACCAGGCTATACTTATGCATGGAGCAATGGCGCCACATCAGCAAGCCTTACCTATGGAGCAATGGTGCCACAACCGCAATCACAAGTGTTAGTCCAACAGTGACTACCACCTATACAGTAACCGTAACAGATAGTAAAGGCTGTACCAGAACGGATGCAGTGGTTGTAACGGTTAACCCATTACCAAGCGTGGATGCAGGAGCAGACAGAGAGATCTGTTATGGCTTTAGCAGCACATTGACAGCAGTAGGTAGCGGCGGCACACCAGGCTATACGTATGCATGGAGCAATGGTGTAAACACAGCAAGCCAGACAGTAAGTCCATTAGTGACCACCACATATACAGTAACCGTAACCGACAGCAAAGGCTGTACGAGCACAGATGCCGTAACGGTAACTGTAAATCCATTGCCAAGTGTAGATGCAGGAGCAGACAGAGAGATCTGCTATGGCTTTAGCAGCACGTTGACAGCAATCGGCAGTGGCGGCACCCCAGGCTATACTTACCTGTGGAGCAATGGTGCCACAACAGCAAGTACAAGTGTAAGTCCATCCGTGACTACCACCTATACAGTAACAGTGACTGACAGCAAAGGCTGTACGAGCACAGATGCCGTAACGGTAACGGTAAATCCATTACCAAGTGTAGATGCAGGAGCAGACAGAGAAATCTGTTATGGCTTTAGTTCTACATTAACAGCAGTAGGCAGTGGCGGTACACCAGTTTATACGTATGCATGGAGCAATGGTGTAAACACAGCAAGCCAGACAGTAAGTCCAACTGTGACAACAACCTATACAGTAACAGTAACCGATAGCAAAGGCTGTACCAAGACAGATGCAGTAGTTGTAACGGTTAACCCATTACCAAGTGTAGATGCAGGAGCCGACAGAGAGATCTGTTATGGCTTTAGTTCTACCTTAACAGCAGTAGGCAGCGGTGGTACTCCAGGCTATACCTACCTGTGGAGCAACGGAGCAACAACAGCAAGCACAAGTGTTAGTCCAACAGTGACTACCACCTATACAGTAACGGTAACAGATACAAAAGGCTGTACGAGCACAGATGCCGTAACGGTAACGGTAAATCCATTACCAAGTGTAGATGCAGGAGCAGACAGAGAAATCTGTTATAGCTTTAGTTCTACATTAACAGCAATCGGCAGTGGCGGTACACCAGTTTATACGTATGCATGGAGCAATGGTGTAAACACAGCAAGCCAGACAGTAAGTCCAACTGTGACAACAACCTATACAGTAACAGTAACCGATAGCAAAGGCTGTACCAAGACAGATGCAGTAGTAGTAACGGTTAACCCATTACCAAGTGTAGATGCAGGAGCAGACAGAGAGATCTGTTATGGCTTTAGTTCTACATTAACAGCAGTAGGCAGCGGTGGTACACCAGGCTATATTTACCTATGGAGCAATGGTGCCACAACCGCAATCACAAGTGTTAGTCCATCAGTGACCACCACTTATACAGTAACCGTAACAGATAGTAAAGGCTGTACCAGAACGGATGCAGTGGTTGTAACGGTTAACCCATTACCAAGCGTAGATGCAGGAGCAGACAGAGAGATCTGTTATGGCTTTAGCAGCACATTAACAGCAGTAGGTAGCGGCGGCACACCAGTTTATACGTATGCATGGAGCAATGGTGTAAACACAGCAAGCCAGACAGTAAGTCCAATAGTGACCACCACATATACTGTAACCGTAACCGACAGCAAAGGCTGTACGAGCACAGATGCCGTAACGGTAACGGTAAATCCATTACCAAGTGTAGATGCAGGAGCAGACAGAGAGATCTGTTATGGCTTTAGTTCAACATTAACAGCAGTAGGCAGCGGTGGTACACCGGGCTATACTTACCTGTGGAGTAATGGTGCCACAACAGCAATCACAAGTGTTAGTCCAACAGTGACTACCACCTATACAGTAACAGTGACTGACAGCAAAGGCTGTACGAGCACAGATGCCGTAACGGTAACGGTTAACCCATTACCAAGTGTAGATGCAGGAGCAGACAGAGAGATCTGTTATGGCTTTGGCAGCACATTGACAGCAATCGGCAGTGGCGGCACCCCAGGCTATTCTTACCTGTGGAGCAATGGTGCCACAACAGCAAGCACAAGTGTAAGTCCAACAGTGACTACTACCTATACAGTAACCGTGACTGACAGCAAAGGCTGTACCAGCACAGATGCAGTAGTGGTAACTGTTAACCCATTACCAGAAGTAAACGCAGGCCCTGACGTAGAAATCTGCTATGGCTTTAGCAGCACATTGACATCAATCGGCAGTGGCGGTACACCAGGCTATACGTATGTATGGAGCAATGGTGCTACAACCGCGAGTACAAGTGTAAGTCCAACGGTGACTACCACCTATACAGTAACGGTAACAGATACCAAAGGCTGTACTAGGACAGACGCTGTAGTTGTAACTGTTAACCCATTACCAAGCGTAGATGCAGGAGCAGACAGAGAGATCTGTTATGGCTTTAGTTCTACATTAACAGCAATAGGTAGCGGTGGTACGCCAGGCTACACTTATCTGTGGAGCAATGGTGCTACAACCGCGAGTACAAGTGTAAGTCCAACGGTGACTACTACCTATACAGTAACAGTAACCGATAGCAAAGGCTGTACCAGCACAGATGCAGTAGTGGTAACTGTTAACCCATTACCAAGCGTAGATGCAGGAGCAGACAGAGAGATCTGTTATGGCTTTAGTTCTACTTTAATAGCAGTCGGTAGCGGTGGTACACCAGGCTACACTTATCTGTGGAGCAATGGTGCCACAACAGCCAGCACAAGTGTAAGTCCAACGGTGACTACTACCTATACAGTAACCGTAACCGACAGCAAAGGCTGTACGAGCACAGATGCCGTAACGGTAACGGTAAATCCATTACCAAGTGTAGATGCAGGAGCAGACAGAGAGATCTGTTATGGCTTTAGCAGCACATTAACAGCAGTAGGAAGCGGTGGTACGCCAGGCTACACTTATCTGTGGAACAATGGAGCTACAACCGCGAGTACAAGTGTAAGTCCAACAGTGACTACCACCTATACAGTAACAGTGACTGACAGCAAAGGCTGTACCAGCACAGATGCAGTAGTGGTAACTGTTAACCCATTACCAGAAGTAAACGCAGGCCCTGACGTAGAAATTTGTTATGGCTTTAGCAGCACATTGACAGCAATCGGCAGTGGCGGTACACCAGGCTATACGTATGTATGGAGCAATGGTGCTACAACCGCGAGTACAAGTGTAAGTCCATTAGTGACTACCACCTATACAGTAACGGTAACAGATACCAAAGGCTGTACGAGCACAGATGCAGTAGTTGTAACGGTTAACCCATTACCAAGTGTAGATGCAGGAGCAGACAGAGAGATCTGTTATGGCTTCAGTTCAACATTAACAGCAGTAGGCAGCGGTGGTACTCCAGGCTATACTTACCTGTGGAGCAATGGTGCCACAACAGCAATCACAAGTGTGAGTCCAACAGTGACTACCACCTATACAGTAACAGTGACTGACAGCAAAGGCTGTACCAGCACAGATGCAGTAGTGGTAACTGTTAACCCATTACCAAGCGTAGATGCAGGAGCAGACAGAGAGAGAGAGATCTGTTATGGCTTTAGTTCTACATTAACTGCGGTAGGAAGCGGTGGTACACCAGGCTATACCTACCTGTGGAGCAATGGTGCCACAACCGCGAGTACAAGTGTAAGTCCATCCGTAACTACTACTTATACAGTAACAGTAACCGACAGCAAAGGCTGTACCAGCACGGATGCCGTAGTGGTAACGGTTAACCCATTACCAAGTGTAGATGCAGGAGCAGACACAGAGATCTGTTATGGCTTTAGCAGCACATTGACAGCAATCGGCAGTGGCGGCACTCCAGGCTATACTTACCTGTGGAGCAATGGAGCCACAACAGCGAGTACAAGTGTGAGTCCAATAGTGACCACCACATATACAGTAACCGTAACCGACAGCAAAGGCTGTACCAGCACGGATGCGGTAGTAGTAACGGTTAATCCATTACCAAGCGTAGATGCAGGAGCGGACAGAGAGATCTGTTATGGCTTTAGCAGCCGTTGACAGCAATCGGCAGCGGCGGCACCCCAGGCTATACTTACCTGTGGAGCAACGGGGCCACAACCGCAAGCACAAGTGTAAGTCCAACCGTGACTACCACCTATACAGTAACCGTAACTGATAGCAAAGGCTGTACCAGCACGGATGCGGTAGTGGTAACGGTTAACCCATTACCAAGCGTAGATGCAGGAGCAGACAGAGAAATCTGTTATGGCTTTAGCAGCACATTGACAGCAATCGGCAGTGGCGGCACCCCAGGCTATTCATACCTGTGGAGCAATGGTGCCACAACCGCAATCACAAGTGTAAGTCCATCCGTAACTACCACTTATACAGTAACCGTAACCGACAGCAAAGGCTGTACCAGCACAGATGCGGTAGTGGTATCGGTTAACCCATTACCAGAAGTAAACGCAGGTCCTGATGTAGAAATCTGTTATGGCTTTAGCAGCACATTGACAGCAATCGGCAGCGGCGGCACACCAAGTTATACTTACCTGTGGAGCAATGGTGCTACTACAGCGAGTACAAGTGTAAGTCCATTAGTGACTACTACCTATACAGTAACAGTAACCGATAGCAAAGGCTGTACCAAGACAGATGCAGTAGTTGTTACAGTTAACCCATTACCAGAAGTAAACGCAGGCCCTGACGTAGAAATCTGTTATGGCTTTAGTTCTACTTTAATAGCAGTCGGCAGCGGCGGTACACCAGGCTACACTTATCTATGGAGCAATGGTGCCACAACAGCCAGCACAAGTGTAAGTCCAATTGTGACTACCACCTATACAGTAACAGTGACAGACAGCAAAGGCTGTACCAGGACGGATGCTGTTGTAGTAACGGTTAACCCGTTACCAGAAGTAATTGCAAGTGCTGATGTTACTATTTGTTTTGAAACATCTACAGTGCTGACAGCGGTTGGTAGTGGTGGCACACCAGGCTATACTTACTTATGGAGTAATGGTATTGCAGGTGCAACTACTAATGTAAGTCCTGGAGCGACTACCACGTACACAGTTACCGTGACAGATTCCAAAGGATGTACTGATACGGATGTAGTAGTAGTAAATGTAGAAAATAGAGCAAAAGTTGGAGATTATGTGTGGTATGATGCAGATGATGATGGTAGCCAGGATGCTACTGAAGTTGGAATAAATGGAGTAACAGTTACTTTGTTCAATGCCATTACCAATGCAGTTGAAGCAACGACCACTACAATTACTTCAGAAGGCAAAGCTGGATATTATCAATTCTACGTTTGCAAGGGAGAATACTACATTATATTTGGAGATGTTCCAAATACCAATAGATCGCCACAAGACAACGATCCAGATGATACCAGAGATAGCGATGCAGATGAGGTAACTGGCAGAACACCTAACTTTGTTTTAAATCCAGGTGATAGCAATCAAACTATTGATGCTGGTTATTCTCCAGTATTGAATATGCATAAAGATTTCGTATCAGCTACTGTAAATGCAAATGGATCCTACACAGTCAAATACAACGTTGTAGTCACCAATCCATCAGGGGGCCCTGCTGTTTATACCATTAAGGATACACCATCTTTTGATGATGATATTACCATCGTAAGTGGTAACTATACCGGACCAGTATCTGGAATCCTAAATACAACAGGAAATACCACTCTTGGTAGTAATGTTGCTATCGGAGCGGGATTATCTCATACTTATGCATTGAGTTTTATAGTAAATCTTACTTTAGAAGATTTACCGGGAGTAACAGGTGATAATATTTATGCACCATGCGAAGTACCAGGTAATGGACCTGGAAGTAGCGAAGGACAAGGCTTATACAATAAGTCAGAATTATTTAGAAATACCAATAATGTTCCAGATTTAATTGACGATGCCTGTGGAGACCTTCCATATGTAACCATGGTTAAAAATCTTGGAACGGTAACAGCAAATGCAAATGGAACATACACCGTTACCTACCAGGTAATAGTTAAAAACATTGGAGGAGCAGCTGGAAGTTATAGTCTGAAGGATACACCACAGTTTGACAACGATGTAACCATCAACAATGGAAACTACAGTGGTCAGGCAAGTGGAGCGATGAATACAAGCGGAAGCACCACACTGGCAACAAATGCAGCTATATCAGCAGGAGCAACCCATACCTATAATGTAAGCTTCAATGTAAGCTTGAATCTGGAACCAGGTTCAGCAGATGGAGGCGACAATATCTATACAGCATGTGGAGTTGTTGGCAACGGACCGGGCAGTCAGCCAGACCAGGGCTTGTACAACAAAGCAGAATTGGATAGAACAGGAGATGGTATTACTGATATTACAGATGATGCTTGTGGAGATCTTCCATATGTAAAAATGCACAAAGACTTGGTTGAAGTAATTCACTTGGCTAATGGCAACTACCGAGTATTATACAAAATAACAGTAGAAAATGTAGGAGGAGCAGACGGAAGCTATACATTGACTGATAGTCCGGCGTTTGACAATGACGTGACCATCACAGCATGGGATTATACCTTTGTAGATGTGTTGGCAGGATTTGGCAACGGACCAGCGTTTGTAGGAGCACCTGCAATACCCATTAACTTTGGAACAAAAGCAATCACAGCGGGCAATACCCACATCTATACATTAGGCTTTAATGTGACCTTGGATCTTGAACCAGGTTCAGTAGATGGTGGAGATAATATATATACCCCATGTAGTGTAAGCGGAAGCAATGGTGGATCAACCCCAGGACAGGGCTTGTACAACAAAGCAGAGGTAGATAGAACAGGAGACGGAATTACCGATATCACAGATGACGCTTGTGGAGATATTCCATATGTAACCATGGTTAAAAACCTTGGAGCAGTAACAGCAAATGCCAATGGAACATACACCGTTACCTACCAGGTAATAGTTAAAAACATTGGAGGAGCAGCTGGAAGTTATAGTCTTAAAGACACACCACAGTTTGACAACGATGTAACCATCAACAATGGAAACTACAGTGGTCAGGCAAGTGGAGCGATGAATACAAGCGGAAGCACCACACTGGCAACAAATGCAGCTATATCAGCAGGAGCAACCCATACCTACAATGTAAGCTTCAATGTAAGCTTGAATCTGGAACCAGGTTCAGCAGATGGAGGCGACAATATCTATACAGCATGTGGAGTTGTTGGCAACGGACCGGGCAGTCAGCCAGGCCAGGGCTTGTACAACAAGGCAGAATTGGATAGAACAGGAGATGGTATTACTGATATTACAGATGATGCTTGTGGAGATCTTCCATATGTAAAAATGCACAAAGACCTGGTCAGTGTAACAAGTCGACCTGATGGAAAATACACAGTTGTGTATAACATTATAGTAGAGAACAAAGGAGGAGTGACAGGAAGTTATAAACTCCTTGATATTCCATCATTTGACGATGATGCAACAATCGTAGATTGGTCATATTTGTTTGATGATGCTTTGGCAGGAATATCATACGGACAAGCATATCCATCAGCTCCGGTTATTCCAATTGACTTGAGTGCCTTAGGTGCTGGATCAATATCAGCTGGAAACACACAGACCTACACATTGAACTTTACATTGAAGTTGGATCTTGAACCTGGATCTACGGATGGAGGTGACAATGAATATACAAGCTGCGAAGTTTCAGGTAGCGAAAATGGATCATCACCTGGTCAAGGCTTATACAACAAAGCTAAATTGGACAGGAACAATGATGGAAGTTACGAAATCGAAGACGACGCTTGTGGAGATATTCCATATGTAACCATGGTTAAAAACCTTGGAGCAGTAACAGCAAATGCCAATGGAACATACACCGTTACCTACCAGGTAATAGTTAAAAACATTGGAGGAGCAGCTGGAAGTTATAGTCTGAAGGATACACCACAGTTTGACAACGATGTAACCATCAACAATGGAAACTACAGTGGTCAGGCAAGTGGAGCGATGAATACAAGCGGAAGCACCACACTGGCAACAAATGCAGCTATATCAGCAGGAGCAACCCATACCTATAATGTAAGCTTCAATGTAAGCTTGAATCTGGAACCAGGTTCAGCAGATGGAGGCGACAATATCTATACAGCATGTGGAGTTGTTGGCAACGGACCGGGCAGTCAGCCAGGCCAGGGCTTGTACAACAAGGCAGAATTGGATAGAACAGGAGATGGTATTACTGATATTACAGATGATGCTTGTGGAGATCTTCCATATGTAAAAATGCACAAAGACTTGGTTGAAGTAATTCAATTGGCTAATGGCAACTACCGAGTATTATACAAAATAACAGTAGAAAATGTAGGAGGAGCAGACGGAAGCTATACATTGACTGATAGTCCGGCGTTTGACAATGATGTGACCATCACAGCATGGGATTATACCTTTGTAGATGTGTTGGCAGGATTTGGCAACGGACCAGCGTTTGTAGGAGCACCTGCAATACCCATTAACTTTGGAACAAAAGCAATCACAGCGGGCAATACCCACATCTATACATTAGGCTTTAATGTGACCTTGGATCTTGAACCAGGTTCAGTAGATGGTGGAGATAATATATATACCCCATGTAGTGTAAGTGGAAGCAATGGTGGATCAACCCCAGGACAGGGCTTGTACAACAAAGCAGAAGTAGACAGAACAGGAGACGGTATTACCGATATCACAGATGACGCCTGTGGAGACCTTCCATATGTAACCATGGTTAAAAATCTTGGAACGGTAACAGCAAATGCCAATGGAACATACACCGTTACCTACCAGGTAATAGTTAAAAACATTGGAGGAGCAGCTGGAAGTTATAGTCTGAAGGATACACCACAGTTTGACAACGATGTAACCATCAACAATGGAAACTACAGTGGTCAGGCAAGTGGAGCGATGAATACAAGCGGAAGCACCACACTGGCAACAAATGCAGCTATATCAGCAGGAGCAACCCATACCTATAATGTAAGCTTCAATGTAAGCTTGAATCTGGAACCAGGTTCAGCAGATGGAGGCGACAATATCTATACAGCATGTGGAGTTGTTGGCAACGGACCGGGCAGTCAGCCAGGCCAGGGCTTGTACAACAAGGCAGAATTGGATAGAACAGGAGATGGTATTACTGATATTACAGATGATGCTTGTGGAGATCTTCCATATGTAAAAATGCACAAAGACTTGGTTGAAGTAATTCACTTGGCTAATGGCAACTACCGAGTATTATACAAAATAACAGTAGAAAATGTAGGAGGAGCAGACGGAAGCTATACATTGACTGATAGTCCGGCGTTTGACAATGACGTGACCATCACAGCATGGGATTATACCTTTGTAGATGTGTTGGCAGGATTTGGCAACGGACCAGCGTTTGTAGGAGCACCTGCAATACCCATTAACTTTGGAACAAAAGCAATCACAGCGGGCAATACCCACATCTATACATTAGGCTTTAATGTGACCTTGGATCTTGAACCAGGTTCAGTAGATGGTGGAGATAATATATATACCCCATGTAGTGTAAGCGGAAGCAATGGTGGATCAACCCCAGGACAGGGCTTGTACAACAAAGCAGAGGTAGATAGAACAGGAGACGGAATTACTGATATCACAGATGACGCTTGTGGAGACCTTCCATATGTAACCATGCAGAAAAACCTAGTTGGTGTAATTCCTAATTTGGATGGCACTTATACGGTCAATTATGCAGTTGTTGTGAAAAATGTTGGAGGCGCCGACGGCAGCTACAGCTTGAAAGACACACCACAGTTTGACAACGATGTAACCATCAACAGTGGAAACTACAGTGGTCAGGCAAGTGGAGCGATGAATACAAGTGGTAGCACCACATTGGCAACAAATGCATCAATTGCAGCAGGGGTAACCCATACTTATAATGTAAGCTTCAATGTAAGCTTGAATCTGGAACCAGGTTCAGCAGATGGAGGCGACAATATATATACAGCATGTGGTGTAGTAGGCAACGGACCAGGAAGTCAGCCAGGTCAGGGCTTGTACAACAAAGCTGAGTTGGATAGAAACGGAGATAATATTACCGATATTACGGATGATGCTTGTGGAGATTTACCATATGTAACAATGGTTAAAAATCTTGGATCAGTAACAACCAATAGTAATGGCACTTATACAGTGACCTACCAAGTCATAGTTACCAATACAGGAGGAGCAACTGGCAGATACAGTTTGAAAGATACACCGCAGTTTGACAACGATGTAACCATCATTAGCGGAAACTACAGTGGCCATTCAAGTGGATCAATGAATACTTCAGGAAGTACTACATTGGCAACCAATGCAACAATTGCTAAAGGTAGTACCCACACTTATAACGTGAGCTTCAATGTAAGTCTGAACCTTGAACCAGGTTCAGCAGATGGAGGTGACAATATCTACACAGCATGTGGAGTAGTAGGCAATGGACCTGGAAGTCAACCTGGCCAGGGCTTGTACAACAAAGCAGAGTTGGATAGAAGTGGTGATGGAATTACCGATTTGACAGATGATGCTTGTGGTGATCTACCTTATGTAACAATGATTAAAAATCTGGTTGGTGTTGTACCAAATGCCAATGGCACTTATACAGTTAACTATTCCATTGTTGTAAATAACATTGGAGGAGCAGCTGGAAGCTATAGTCTGAAAGACACACCACAGTTTGACAACGATGTAACCATCAACAGTGGAAGCTTCGGAGGTCAGGCAAGTGGATCGATGAATACTTCAGGAAGTACCACATTGGCAACCAATGCAACGATAGCAGCTGGTAGTACACATACTTACAATGTAAGCTTCAACGTAAGTCTGAACCTTGAACCAGGATCAGCAGATGGCGGTGACAATGTATATACAGCATGCGGAGTGGTTGGCAATGGACCGGGCAGTCAGCCAGGCCAGGGCTTGTACAACAAGGCAGAATTAGATAGAACAGGAGACAGTGTAACTGATATAACCGATGATGCATGTGGTGATTTACCTTATGTAACCATGGTCAAAAATCTGGGCACCGTTTCTGCTAACGCAAATGGTACTTATACAGTTACTTATCAGGTAATTGTTAATAATGTAGGTGGTGCAACAGGAAGCTACAGCTTGAAGGATACACCACAGTTTGACAATGATGTTACCATCAACAGCGGTAATTTCAGTGGTCATGCAAGTGGAGCAATGAATACAGCAGGCAGCACCACATTAGCAACGAATGCAACGATAGCAGCAGGCAGTACCCACACCTACAATGTAAGTTTCAATGTAAGTTTGAATCTTGAACCAGGATCAACTGACGGAGGCGACAATGTATATACAGCATGTGGAGTAGCAGGTAATGGACCGGGCAGTCAGCCAGGCCAGGGCTTGTACAACAAAGCAGAGTTGGATAGAAATGGTGATGGAATAACCGATTTAACAGATGACGCTTGTGGAGACCTTCCATATGTTAAGATGGTTAAGAACCTGGTTGGTGTAGTACCAAATGCCAACGGAACTTATACAGTTAACTATGCAATTGTTGTGAACAACGTGGGTGGCGCTACTGGAAGCTACAGTTTGAAAGACACACCACACTTTGACGATGATGTTACTATCAACAGTGGTAGCTTCAGCGGTCAGGCAAATGGTGTGATGAATACTAGCGGAAGTACTTCACTTGCATTCAATGCAACAATTGCGGCGGGTAGCACACATACTTATAACGTCAGCTTTAATGTAAGTCTGAACCTGGAACCAGGATCGACTGATGGAGGTGACAACATCTATACAGCATGCGGAGTTGTGGGCAATGGACCAGGAAGTCAACCTGGCCAGGGCTTGTACAACAAAGCAGAGCTTGATAGAAATGGTGATGGTGAAACAGATGTTACCGATGATGCATGTGGAGATCTTCCATATGTCAAGATGGTTAAAAACTTAGTTGGCGTAGTACCTAATGCAAATGGTACGTACACAGTTAACTATGCAATTGTTGTGAACAACGTTGGTGGTGCTACTGGAAGCTACAGTCTGAAAGATACACCACAGTTTGATGATGATGTAACCATTAATAGTGGAAGCTTTGGAGGTCATGCAAGTGGATCCATGAATACTTCAGGAAGTACTATTCTTGCAACCAATGCAGCAATAGCAGCTGGTAGTACCCATACCTACAATGTAAGCTTCAACATAAGTCTGAACCTTGAACCAGGATCAACAGACGGAGGTGATAACGTGTATACAGCATGTGGAGTTGTAGGCAATGGTCCGGGCAGTCAGCCAGGCCAGGGCTTGTACAACAAGGCAGAGTTGGATAGAAACGGAGATGGAATCACAGACATCACAGATGATGCATGCGGCGATCTTCCTTATGTTACAATGGAGAAAAACCTGATAGATGTTGTGCCTAATGCAAATGGCACCTACACTGTCAACTATGCAATTATTGTTAACAACATAGGTGGAGCAACCGGTAGTTATAATTTGAAGGATACGCCTCAATTTGACGATGATATTACTATTAATAGTGGTAGTTTCAGCGGTCACGCCAGCGGCACGTTAAATACCACAGGTAGCACAACCTTGGCAACCAATGCAACGATAGCAGCAGGCAGTACCCATACTTACAATTTAAGTTTCAATGTAAGTATCGACTTGGAACCAGGTTCAACAGACGGAGGTGATAATATCTATAAAACATGCGGAGTTACAGGTAACAATCCAAACGGTCAGCCAGGCCAGGGCTTGTACAACAAAGCAGAGTTGGATAGAAATGGTGATATAATTACCGACATCTCAGATGATGCTTGTGGCGATCTTCCATACGTCAAGATGGTTAAAAACCTGGGCACGGTTACAGCCAATGCAAATGGATCTTACACCGTTACTTACCAGGTAATCGTAAGCAACGCAGGAGGCGCAACAGGTAGCTACAGCTTGAAAGACACACCACAGTTTGACAACGATGTTACCATCAACAGTGGTAACTATAGTGGTCAGGCCAGCGGTGCGATGAATACAAATGGTAGCACAACCCTTGCAACCAATGCAACGATAGCAGCAGGCAGTACCCATACCTACAACGTAAGCTTTAATGTAAACCTGAACCTGGAACCAGGTTCAGCAGATGGCGGCGACAATATCTATACAGCATGTGGAGTAGCAGGCAACGGACCGGGCAGTCAGCCAGGCCAGGGCTTGTACAACAAGGCAGAGTTGGATAGAAACGGAGATGGAATCACCGACATCACTGATGATGCCTGTGGCGACCTTCCATATGTCAAGATGGTTAAAAACCTTGGCACTGTTACAGCCAATGCAAATGGATCTTACACCGTTACCTACCAGGTAATCGTAAGTAATGCAGGAGGAGCAGCAGGTAGCTACAGCTTGAAAGACACACCACAGTTTGACAACGACGTTACCATTAACAGTGGTAGCTTCAGCGGTCAGGCCAGCGGTGCGATGAATACTACAGGTAGCACAACTCTTGCAACCAATGCATCCATATCAGCAGGCAGTACCCATACTTACAATGTAAGCTTCAACGTAAGCCTGAACCTGGAACCAGGCTCAGCAGATGGTGGCGACAATGTATATACAGCATGCGGAGTAGCAGGCAATGGTCCAGGCAGTCAGCCAGGCCAGGGCTTGTACAACAAGGCAGAGTTAGATAGAAATGGAGATGGAATCACTGACATCACTGATGATGCATGTGGCGACCTTCCATATGTCAAGATGGTTAAAAACCTTGGCACAGTTACAGCCAATGCAAATGGCACTTACACTGTTACCTACCAGGTAATCGTAAGCAATGCAGGAGGTGCAACAGGTAGCTACAGCTTGAAAGACACACCACAGTTTGACAACGATGTTACCATCAACAGTGGTAACTATAGTGGTCAGGCCAGCGGTGCCATGAATACTTCAGGTAGCACAACACTTGCAACCAATGCAACGATAGCAGCAGGCAGTACCCATACCTACAATGTAAGCTTCAACGTAAGCCTGAACCTGGAACCAGGCTCAGCAGATGGCGGCGACAATGTATATACAGCATGCGGAGTAGCAGGCAATGGTCCAGGCAGTCAGCCAGGCCAGGGCTTGTACAACAAAGCAGAGTTAGATAGAAATGGAGATGGAATCACTGACATCAATGATGATGCCTGTGGCGACCTTCCATACGTCAAGATGGTTAAAAACCTTGGCACAGTTACAGCCAATGCAAATGGCACTTACACTGTTACCTACCAGGTAATCGTAAGCAATGCAGGAGGTGCAACAGGTAGCTACAGCTTGAAAGACACACCACAGTTTGACAACGACGTTACCATTAACAATGGTAGCTTCAGCGGTCAGGCCAGCGGTGCGATGAATACTTCAGGCAGCACAACCCTTGCAACCAATGCAACGATAGCAGCAGGCAGTACCCATACCTACAACGTAAGCTTTAATGTAAGCCTGAACCTGGAACCAGGTTCAGCAGATGGCGGCGACAATATCTATACAGCATGTGGAGTAGCAGGCAACGGACCGGGCAGTCAGCCAGGCCAGGGCTTGTACAACAAGGCAGAGTTGGATAGAAACGGAGATGGAATCACCGACATCACTGATGATGCCTGTGGCGACCTTCCATATGTCAAGATGGTTAAAAACCTTGGCACAGTTACAGCCAATGCAAATGGCACTTACACTGTTACCTACCAGGTAATCGTAAGCAATGCAGGTGGTGCAACAGGTAGCTATAGTCTGAAAGACACACCACAGTTTGACAACGACGTTACCATTAACAGTGGTAGCTTCAGCGGTCAGGCCAGCGGTGCGATGAATACTTCAGGCAGCACAACTCTTGCAACCAATGCAACCATATCAGCAGGCAGTACCCATACCTACAATGTAAGCTTCAACGTAAGCCTGAACCTGGAACCAGGCTCAGCAGATGGCGGCGACAATGTATATACAGCATGCGGAGTAGCAGGCAATGGTCCGGGCAGTCAGCCAGGCCAGGGCTTGTACAACAAAGCAGAGTTAGATAGAAATGGAGATGGAATCACCGACATCACTGATGATGCATGTGGCGACCTTCCATACGTCAAGATGGTTAAAAACCTTGGCACAGTTACAGCCAATGCAAATGGCACTTACACCGTTACCTACCAGGTAATTGTAAGTAATGTTGGTGGAGCGTCAGGTAACTACAGTTTGAAAGATACTCCTGCCTTCGATGATGATGTCACTATTATGTCAGGCAGTTATAGCGGTCAGGCAAGTGGATCAATGAATGTTATTGGTAGTACAACCCTAGCAAACAATGCATCCATAGCAGGTGGCACAACTCATGTTTACAACATTAGCTTCAACGTAAGCCTGAACCTGGAACCAGGCTCAGCAGATGGCGGCGACAATGTTTATACACCATGTTCTGTTGTAGGCAATGGACCGGGTTGTAGTCCGGGTCAGGGCTTGTACAACAAAGCAGAGTTGGATAGAACAGGAGATGGTATCACAGATATTACTGATGATGCATGTGGAGATATTCCATACGTAACGATGGTTAAAAATCTGGGTTCTGTTGTTGCCAATGCCAATGGTACTTACACTGTAAACTATGCAATCGTTGTGAGCAATGTAGGTGGAACAGCAGGAAGCTACAGTCTGAAAGACACACCACAGTTTGACAACGATATTACCATCAACAGTGGAAGCTTCAGTGGTCAGGCAAGTGGTGCAATGAATACTTCAGGCAGCACAACTTTGGCAACCAATGCGTCAATCGCTTCAGGTAGTACTCACACTTACAATGTTAGCTTTAATGTTAGTCTGAACCTGGAACCAGGCTCTGCTGATGGTGGCGACAATGTATACACAGCTTGTGGTGTATCAGGAAATGGTCCGGGTGGTCAACCAGGTCAGGGCTTGTATAACAAAGCTGAATTGGATAGAAATGGAGATAACATAACTGACGTAGTTGATGATGCATGTGGTGACCTTCCATATGTGACCATGGTTAAAAATCTTGGATCAGTTACTGCAAATGCCAACGGAAGTTATACTGTTACTTACCAAATCCTTGTCAAAAACAATGGTGGGGCAACAGGAAGTTATAGCCTGAAAGATACACCACAGTTTGACAACGATGTTACCATCAACAATGGTATCTTCAGCGGTCAGGCCAGCGGTGCGATGAATACCAGTGGCAGCACTACATTAGCAACCAATGTTTCAATTGGAGGTGGTACTACCCATACATATAATGTTAGCTTTAATGTCAACTTAAATCTTGAACCAGGTTCAGCAGACGGAGGAGACAATATCTATACACCATGTGGTGTTATTGGTAATGGTCCGGGCAGCCAACCAGGTCAGGGCTTGTACAATAAAGCAGAATTAGACAGAAATGGTGATGGTATTACAGATATTACCGACGATGCGTGTGGTGATATACCATACCTTACCATGAAGAAAAACTTTGCTGGTGTGTTTGCCAACTCCAATGGTTCGTTCACAATTAATTATCAAATCATTGTAAACAACCTTGGTGGCGCAGCAGGAACCTATACACTAAAAGACAGCCCTGCGTTTGACAATGATGTTACCATCTTGAATGGTAGCTATAGTGGTCAGGCTTCAGGAGCTATGAATACGAATGGAAGTACCACACTGGCGAACAATGCTTCTATTGCAGCGGGTTCAAGCCATACTTACAATGTTAGCTTCAATGTCAACTTAAATCTTGAACCAGGTTCAGCAGACGGAGGAGACAATATCTATACACCATGTGGTGTAATGGGTAATGGTCCGGGCAGCCAACCAGGCCAAGGCTTATACAACAAAGCTGAGTTGGATAGCAATGGTGATGGATATACTGATATTACCGATGATGCATGTGGCGATATTCCTTATATCACCATGTTAAAGAATCTGGGAAGTGTCACAGCCAATGCCAATGGAAGTTATACTGTCAACTATGAAATCGTGGTCAAAAACGTGGGAGGTGCTGCTGGTACTTACAGCTTAAAAGACAGCCCTGATTTTGATGATGATGTAACCATAGTTAGTGGAAGCTACAGTGGTCAGGCAGCAGGTAGCATGAATGTAATAGGTAGCACAACACTTGCCAACAATGCAACCATTGGTGCAGGAGTTACTCATACTTACAATGTAAGTTTTGTAGTAACAATTGATCTTGCCCCAGGCTCAGCAGATGGTGGTGACAATATTTATACACCGTGCACAATTGCGGGCAGTGGTCCGGGATGTCATCCAGGTCAAGGTTTGTACAACAGAGCAGAACTGGATAAAACCGGTGATGGTATTACCGATATTACAGATGATGCATGTGGTGACCTTCCTTACGTAACCATGGTTAAAAACCTAGGCACTGTAACAGCCAATGCAGACGGAAGCTACAATGTGAGTTATGCAATCCTTGTTTCAAATATTGGAGGTTCAACAAGTACTTATACCTTGAAAGATACTCCGTTGTTTGATGATGATGTTACTATCCTAGGTGGTAGTTATAGCGGTCAGGCAAGTGGTTCAATGAACCTGTCAGGAAGTACAACCTTAGCAACGGGTGCCAGTATCTCAGGTGGTGTTACCCATACCTACAATGTAGTGTTTACTGTAAAACTTGATCTTGCAGCCAACTCAACTGATGGAGGTGATAATGTATACTCTCCTTGTGAAGTGGCAGGCAACGGTCCAGGAAGCTCACCAGGTCATGGCTTGTATAACCTCGCACAATTGGATCTTAATGGTGACGGAAACGCAGATTTGACAGATGATGCTTGTGGAGATATCCCATACATTACCATGATCAAAAACCTGGGTAGTGTTACCCCTGGAGCCAACGGAAGTTACAATGTGACCTATTCAATCGTTGTTAAAAACTTAGGCGGTACAGGTGGTTTCTATACCTTAAAAGATACTCCGAAGTTTGATGACGATGTAGTAATTAACAGTGGTTCTTACAGCGGACAGGCAAGTGGAAATATGAATTCAATTGGATTCACAGTTTTGGCTAACCACGTCAGCATAGGAGCAGGGGCTACTCATACTTACAATGTAAGCTTTAATGTATCCCTTGACCTTACACCATCTTCTGGTGGAGATAATATTTACTCTCCATGTACAGTAGTAGGTAATGGACCTGGATGTACTCCATTGTATGGTCTTTACAACATGGCTGAACTCGATTGGAACAACGACAACATTCCAGATATTACAGATGATGCATGCGGAGACATTCCTGCTTGTGTAGGCAACTTTGTATGGCATGATCTTAATGGAAATGGAATTCAGGACAGCGGTGAGCCGGGTATTTCCAATGCAACTGTTACTTTGACTGATGCAGGAGGCAACCAGGTAACTGATGCAGCAGGCTTGCAGGTAACACCGGTTACAACGGGAGTAGATGGGGCTTACGAATTCTCCAATCTGGTACCAGGTCAGTACATTGTGAAATTTACTGCCCCTTCAGGATACCTTGGCACTGCAATAGACAAAGGCACTGAGGCTACAGACAGCGACGCTGATCCTATATCTGGAAAGAGCCATGTCATTAACCTGGCACCAGGTGTATGTGATGAAACGGTCGATGCTGGATTCTTCAAGTGCGCAAGCATTGGTGATTACGTTTGGGAAGATTTCAACTCAAATGGTATCCAGGATCCAACTGAATTTGGACTAGAGGGCGTAGTTGTGTTGTTGAATGGAACAACAGGAAGTGGAGCTTCTGTTTCAATGACAGACACCACTGATGTGGACGGACATTACTTGTTTGCTTGTCTTGCTCCAGGTACATATACCATCACATTTGGTACCCTTCCAGGTTATTCATTTACCACTCAGGATGCACCAGGTAGCAATGATACAAATGACAGTGATGCCAATCCAACAACAGGTCAGACCATTGCTGAAGTTCTTACTTCCGGTGAATCTAACCTTACTTATGATGCAGGTCTATTCTACCTGGGAAGCATAGGTGACAGGGTTTGGCTCGATGTCAATGGAAACGGTTTGCAGGATGCTGGTGAAGTTGGTGTGAATGGAGTCAATGTAAAACTTTACAAGGATGATAACATGGACAACGTACCAGACGGAGCAGCAATAAAGACAACAGTGACAGCAACCAATAGTAATGGAGCGGGATATTATTTATTCTCTAACCTTGCTCCTGGTAAGTACATTGTTGAATTTAATCCAGCAAATACATACAAATTCACAACGCAAAACGTAACAGGATTTGCCACTGATGCAAACGATGTTAATACAGATAGCGACGCAACACCATTTACCGGTCTTTCACATACGATAATCTTATTGTCAGGTGAAAATGATCTTAGAATCGATGCCGGTATTTACAAACCACTTTGTGTAGGAGATCAGGTTTGGGAAGATCATAATAACAATGGTGTAATTGATAATGGAGAGCTTCCATTTGCAGGTGTTCAACTTGCTCTGTGGCAAGATCTTGACAACGATGGTCAGCCGGATACAGACACTGGAATGAGAGATGTAACTGGTGGAAATGGTAAATACCTGTTCACAGGTTTGGCACCAGGTCACTATGTAATTCAGGTGACTCCTGCCAACTTCCTTCCAGGAGGTGCCCTTCATGGATACACTACCAGCACCGGAAATGGAGCAATGGTTGATCCGGATAATGATGTCAATGACGATGACAACGGATTTGATCCGGGCTTGTCATTGGGAACCATTAGCAAGGCAGTTACTCTTATCACAGACACTGAGCCAGCAAACGATGGGGATACGGATATCAACACCAACTTAACCGTTGACTTCGGATTCTACAGAGTGAGTGCAATTGGTGATTATGTATGGGAAGACAACAACGCCAATGGTATACAGGATGCCACTGAGAGCGGATTCAACAATGTGAAGGTTTACCTCTATAGAGCCAACCATTCTTTGGTGGATACCATGAGAACAATGAGCAATCCTAATCAACCGGCAAAACAAGGTTTCTACTTGTTTGACAACCTTGAGCCAGGTTCATACTACGTGAAGTTTGATCTTCCAGCAGGATACTTTATGTCTTCAGCCAATAAAGGTACAGATGACGCCAAAGACAGTGATGTGGATGGCACCAATGGACCTAATACAACCAAAGTTTACACTCTGGCAGCTTCTCAAAGAGATCTGTCTGTAGATGCAGGTATTTACAAAGAAGCTAGTCTTGGTGACTTTGTTTGGATTGATTACATGAATCTCGAATCTGGTGTTTCAAACAATGCTGTTCAAGATACCAATGACATTGGTCTGAACGGAGTACTGGTAAGCTTGTACAATGCTTCAACCAATGCACTGCTAGAGCAAATGTTGACCATTAATAGCCCAAGTACAGGAGAGCCAGGATGGTACTTGTTCGATAAACTGCCTTCTGCCAACTACTACATCAAGGTTGACTTGCCTCAGGGTTATATTTTTGTGACTCCAAATGCAGGCGAAAATGATATGTCTGATAGTGATGTTGTTGACTTTATCAATGGTACTTCACTTCCATTGCAACTGTTGCCAGGAGAACACATCAGAGATTTGGATGCAGGTATCAAACAGGAAGTAGTATTACCAATTGATTTGGTTGAGTTCAATGGAAAACACAATGATCGCAACTTCTCCAACGAATTGTACTGGAGTACTGCATCAGAAGTGAACAACGACCACTTCGAAGTGATGAGGTCTTTGGATGGAAACAAATTTGAATCTATTGGCAAAGTAATGGGTGCGGGTAATGCTCATCAGCTCTCTTCTTACAACTTAGTAGATGGCAAGTTGATCAAAGGACAACCTATCTATTACTACCAGTTGAAACAAGTAGATTTCGATGGCAATGTTACCTTGTCAGATGTCGTAACCATCAAGGTGGGTCAGAACATCGATAGAAATGTAGAGTTGTATCCAAACCCTGCCAACGAATTGGTGAACATCAGAATCAATGGTAATGCGGGTGACATGGTTACTGCCAACTTAATGGACAACACCGGTAAATTGGTAATGACAATGATTCGCACTGAATTAACCCAGTACACTGAAATGTTCAGATTTGATGTAACTGCTATCCCATCAGGTGTTTACATGGTTAATATTGCAGTCGGAAATAAAGTGTTTACCCAGAAATTATTAATTATGGAGTAAGCCGGGTTTCAGGCAACAGATAAGATTTTAATACTTATAAGCACAATAAACGGCCTCACATTCAGTTGTGGGGTCGTTTTTATTTTTGGCAAATTGCCATTTTCGCATTTTTTTATTTTTAATTTGCATAAAAAATAAAAAAATATTTTGCAGCTTTCAGTAACAGGACTTGCCAGGTTGAGATTGAATATTGCCGTATTTCTTTTTGGATTTACTGCTATTTTAGGCAAACTTATTTCTATCAATGCCATAGCCATCGTCTTTTGGAGGATGTTTTTTGCCTTGGGATTTTTATTGTTATACAAGATGTGGCACTCCAAAAATTTTGACCGACTCACCTTGCCAATCAAATTGAAATTATTTGCCATCGGCTGTATCATTGCCCTCCATTGGTTTTGTTTTTATGGATCCGTAAAATTATCCCATGTATCGGTGGCCTTGATTTGTATGGCACTTACACCTCTTTTCACAGCCTTGATTGAACCTTTCATTTTGAAACAGAAGATGCGGATGACAGACCTGTGGGTTTCAGTGGCGGTTACGCCTTTGATTTACTTTATGATTGGAGGTATCCTTGAATTTCAATGGTGGGGCTTTATCTTGGGTGTTTTAGCTGCTTTATTAGCTGCTGTTTTTTCTGTTTTGAACAAGGCAAGTCTTGGTATTACAGATTCCGAAACCTTTATAATGTATGAGTTTTTGGGTGTTTTCATCTTTAGTGCTATTCCAATGGCATACCTCCTTACCAATCAGCCTTTGAATGTGCTTGTTCCCTTAAATGTTTATGACCTGATTTACATGTTGGTTTTGTCTTATTTTTGCACCCACATAGCATTTAAACTAACCATTAAAGGAATGAAGCACGTTTCTGCTTTTGAAACCAACCTGATTATCGGACTGGAACCTCTATATGGAATATTGATGGCTGTGTTTATTTTTAAAGAATATCAACACTTTTCAGCCCAGTTCTATTTTGCTTCAATTTGTATCCTAGGCATCGTAATTTTGTATCCAATATATAGGCTTAAAAACGTTTAACATGGTAGTATCTTCTGACCTACAATCTTACCTTGATGAACACATCAGCGGGCTTGATCCTTATCTCAAAGAAGTCGAGCGCTCTACCTTTGTCAATGAATTGCAGCCCCATATGGTAAGTGGTATTCACCAAGGTATGTTTTTATCGATGCTGGTAGCATTAAAACAACCTAAGTACATAATTGAAATAGGTACTTTTACGGGCTTTGCTGCCATAGCTTTGTCCAAAAACCTAAGTGAAGGCGGTAAGGTGGTTACACTTGAAAAAGACCCTGAAATGGCAGAAAAAGCCCGAAAAAACATAAACGAATCTGAATATGGAACTAAAATAGTTCAAATAACGGGAGATGCCGCATTTGAGCTACCACTGCTCTTGAAAGAATATGTTTTTGAAATGGCATTTATTGATGCCGACAAAGCAAAAAATAAGGAGTATTACGAATTACTTATGAATGCTATGCCTCCGCAAAGCCTGATCTTGATCGACAATGTATTGTGGAAGGGTAGAGTAGTAGATGAGAACATTAAAGATGCTACAACGAATTCTTTTAGGGCTTTAAACGATTTTATCGCCAGCGACCCAAGGGTAGATGCTTGCATCTTACCTATAAGAGATGGAATCTGGATGATACAAAAAAAATAAGCCCGTATGCAATATGGCACACAGGCTTATTAAAAAAACATCTGGATATTTTATATAGTCAGAAACCCAAGTGGATTTCCACTACCTACGCTATAGAAGTTGCCCAGGTTGGGGTAAAGATCTAATAAATTACTATTAGGTACACCAAACCACATTGCCAGTTCCGCAAAATATTCTTCGGCGGCCGTAGTTGGGATCATTACTCCTCCTCCAACTTCTAGTGGACCATTGAGTTGTAATAATGGATATTCGCCATATATTTTTTGTCCGTTTACAGCGCCACCCATCACAAAAACATTGGTACCCCAGGCATGGTCTGTTCCATTACCATTGGAGGTAAGTGTTCGATTAAATTCAGACAATGTAAATGTGGTTACTTCATTCAACTTATTGATACTGGTAAGCGCTTGGTGAAATTCACCTATTGCGTTATCCACCTCTTCTAACATTATTTCCTGATTACCCAACAATTCATCGTGGTGATCCCATCCACCATAGTCAATGAAAAAGATTTGCCTGTTCATTCCCAAACTGCTCTGTGAGGCTATGATTTTGGCAACCATCTTAAAGGAATCGGAAAGATAGCTATTGGAAAATATCCCAGCGAAAGTAGGTGCGTTCGTTAGTGCAGTTTGTATCTGTGCATTTCCGGTACGTGCGCTTTTGGTAATGTTTTTGTAAGTCTGCTCAAAAATATTTTGATAAGTAGCGTCCAACATATTGGTGATGTTGTTCTTCCTCAAAGAATTATACCACCAGGCATCGTTGTCATCATTGATACCTACCGGCCCATATGGACTTAAAGTAAATTCAACACTATTATTACCCGTTTCAAATAAATTAGTGCCCGACAGAGACATAGCCATAGAGATGTTGGTATTCGAATTGCAAGATGTCAGCAAATCTGCCATCCTGCCACCCCATCCGGTAGCAGCTCTTGCATGAGAGAATCCCGTCTGCCAGTGCATCTGTTGGTCAGAGTGTGAAAACAAGCCCAGTGGAGCCACTACACTCTCGTTGTAAAATTCTTCTTTGGTGATTGGGGCTACAAGAGCACCGATATTCGATATAAAGGCTACATCACCTGAATTGAACAAGGCCTGGATCTTTGGCATTGATGGATGGACACCAAACTGTCTTCCTTGGGTATTAAGTGCATTGATAGCTCTGATCTCATTCAATGGTAAAGCCAAATTGCTGCGCGTTGCAGCATACGTGTTGTATTCTGAAGTGGTGCGAGGCAACAGCATATTAAATGCATCAAGGCCTCCTGAATTAAATAAACAAACCAATGCTTTGTAATCGGTACAAGTGGCCACACTCGAATTGTTGATGGACATGGCATTCATTGCTTTTAAGTTGAGCAATGAGGATAGGAAGGTGGTTCCACCTACAGCAACACAACTGGCCTGTCCAATAAATTTTCTTCTGCTTATTTTATAGCTGTTGATCATGGTACCCTTATTTTAATATGTTGAAATCAGGTGAAATAAATAAAAAATACATCATAAATCTGACTTTGTGCCTTCTCTCTTCTGCATTCAGTGGTAAGCCCACATTCTGATCAATGACATCAGATACATTGCGTAAAATGTTTTTTGTACCATCACTCATTTGACCGTGAGTAAATAATTTGTCCAGTTCGTGGATTAGTTTTTCTTTATTTTCTCCAAGAGCTTCAAATTTTGTGGTTATCAGATAAATGGTGGAATCTAAGTCCGTATTTCCGTAACCTTCCCAGCTATACATAACGCCACCACTTTCTCCTTCCGGATTGGTCCAGGGAGAAACCCAGCCATGAACAGAATTGATATAGTTAATAGACGTATTGGAGTTATGGATTTTAAACTCAGGAGCCTTTAAACCCTCATTGGTTATTGGACCAATCGGAGCGTAATCAGGGGTATAAAAATTGAATACCGTTGGTGACATCAAAGGATGATGCCCTGTAGCCTCTCTGAAGTTGTAACCATTGTTCCAAAATCTTCCTAAATCACTGTCCAAGGTATTGGCTTTGCAAAATTGGGTATACCTCAAGGTTGGTGCAAGCAGCATGCCATTCTGTGGATCTGTCAGATAGTTGCCGGTTCGTGCTTCTTCGTCCATTAATATGGCTTTAATAACCGCTTTAAAATCTCCCCTCACCCCACTTCCATTGTTGATAAATTTGGCGGCAACTCTTTGCACGTAGGCAGGTGATGGATTAGATTTAACCAATCTTTGGATCAATCTATAGGAAATAAACGGTGGCGTATTTTGGTGATAAAACAAAAAGTCAATCGCCGCATCTATTTCTGCCATACCATTATTGGGATTATTAATCACAGTGACCCCATCTGGCATAGTCTTAGGTCCCGGCTCATGCTCATCGTTATCCATCAGCATGGGTACAGTCTTGATTATGAAGTAAGGATCCAGGCCAAAATAAGGCTGAGTAGGCCACCAAGGTGGGCAGTTGGGCGGACAAGGCATTACATCACCACCATACAAGCCGGTGAAGATTTTCGCCATTTCTTTGATATCGTTGTTGTCGTAGGTGGGAATCGGAAAGCCATTGCCATCCAGTTGTTGTGTGCCATCAGGATTGAGCATAAATAAACCTATGGAGAATAGCTGCATGATTTCCCTTGCATAGTTTTCATCCGGCCTAATGTTTTCAACTAGATTGGTTTTCGGATTGTTGAGATGACTTAAATAATAACCCATTGGAAACGATACAGAGATTGACTTTAACAAGTCTCTGTAGTTGCCAAAGGAATGCTGGATCAATATATCGTAATACGAAGACATGGCCTCTCCCCAGTCACCAAGATTTGAATTGGCAGACACTACAAATATTTCGCTCAAGGCAAGGGCCATCCTCTGTCTTAGTAAATCTTCATTTTTACCCGGAAAATGATTGGTAACATTGGCCTGCCACCAGGCATAATTAAAGTGCAAGGCCGCAGGTCCAAATACTTCTTCTTCAGGTTGACCAGCTGCCACCCTCGCCGCCAATGATTCTTCCCAGATATCATTCATTGTAGGCAAAATGTAAGTTGGGGTCTTTCCAAATTGTTCATCAATCCATAATTCGTTGCCCTTAGCTATTATGGCGTTGATAACACTTGAATCTCCTCCCAATGTAGCTTGTGCCATAAAGCGGGAAGCCTCAAAGAATCGTGAGTCCATCCCGGAACCATTAATGCTTTTTAGCGGACTTGATACCCCATAAGTACTACTTGCCGTGGCAGTCAATCCTGTAGCATGGCCAGCTCCTATATAATCTGTATAGGGTTGGGCATATAGGGAAAGCCTACCCACCATTAACAAAAGAATAATCTTGAAAGTAAAATTGTTAAACTTCATAAGGCTTATTATTTTAAGGTTGATAGTCAAGTGTTATTGTCTTAATTCCGCCTGGATGTATCAGTGAGAAATAGTAGACACCGGCTGCCAGCCCCTGACCACTCAATTCTATTTGGTTGCCATTGACTTCTCCATTGGCTACCAATTTGCCCGTTGCATCTGTACATTGAAATACAAGACCAGTTAAATGGTCTAGGCCATTAAGCTGTAATGTCGTTGATGAACTAAAGGGGTTGGGCTGGGCTTTGATTTCCACATTTTTTAAAAGATTGTCCTTGACAGATACGGTTGCCGGACTAACATCAATTTTAATTTCTGCTAATCCGCGTAAGCTGGCATGTCCATGGTTGCTGATCACATTAATCAAAACATACCTGGCCACCAATCCGCTGAAATCTGGTCCGTCTACACCCTCATAATAGGTGCTGCCATTGGATTGAGGCAGGGTATATCTTCCCCATTCATACCAGGTAAGGCCATCAATTGAATAGTCTATAATGATAAAGTTGGCTCCTGCATTGGTCAAGCCGGGAGTGTTGATATTCCAAAACCGGGATTGGTGCATGGCATACGATTCCCCTAAGTCATACCTGATCCAATGTACGCTGCCCCTGGCTGCATTGGGTGATTGACTGGCAGTTGATGATAACCAGGCATCATCCGTTACGTTGGAGTGTCGGTCAGGATAGGCCTGTCCAATTCCAGTTTGCACAGAGATCATCCAGAGTATTGCCAGTGTGAGAATGGTAAATTGCTTCATAAGTAAGCTATTTATGGTTTGTGATTATTCAACGATGTTACAAATATTTTCCCTACCCGGAAAATACAAATCCAAAAATATTCAAAATATTATTAAAAATTAATATACGTAAGTCGATGCTCTGGTGTAAGGTCGGAAGATGGGAATATTATTAATGACAAAGGAAAAGCAATCCTCCCCTTGAATTTTAGGTTAAACTTTAGGACATCTTTTTCACAAATTGGGTAAGAATGACGATCTGTTGGTCATTTACTTTTCCCTCAATCTGGCCGGTATTTCCTTCTACCAACCGGATGTTTTTAACGGTAGTACCTCTTTTGGCAGTAAAATTGGCTCCTTTGACATCCAGATCTTTGGTCAGGCTTACAGCATCTCCGCTTTGTAGTATCTGCCCAAAGGCATCCTTATGTACCTCAGCCGATCCCTGGTCTAATCCGGCTTCTGCCCAACTTTGTTCATCTTCGTCGAGATACATAGACATCAATAAATCATTGGCCCAGTCCTGGTCATTTATTCTACTCAATATTCTCCAGGCTGTAACTTTAACCGGTGAATGTTCACTCCAAATTGTATCTGTCAGACATCTCCAATATCCTGGATCGCCGGCTGGATCAACTCTTTTTTCATCGCATTCAATACAGCAGTGAACCTGATTGTGCAACTCTTCTACTAATGAAGGACCAACTAACATCTCAATAGAGGCTTTTTGTCCATTACACAATTCACAGTTTCCGTGACTCCTTTCCGAAATATTATTTGCCAAAACCTTATAATTTATATTAAATATTTCACATATGTGAAACCCAATGCAAGATAGGAAAAATTTCGAATTTTTAGTATCACCGATACCGTAAAGCAAGTGAATCCCGCCAGCCTGAATCAGTCAAGTCATTGAGCTTCCAATAGGGTAGCCTAAATTGTCGAATTAATTTTGCCTTTGAAGTAAGCACTTTTCCCCCATGTTCGGCATAACTTTCTTCCCACCCATAAATAGTAAAAGGGAAATCTTTTTCACTATAAATTACCAGTTTTCTGTCATCCATTTGAAGGGTCAATCTGGCCACTTGTCTGGCTTCCCAAAGGGTGTCTGCCTTGCTAATAATACACTCCGAAATACCTGGTTTTTTGTGATGCAATCGGTTGATAAGGCCACTCTCAATGATGTTTTGCCTGCCTACAGGAATTGAGTTTGGATTTATCCTTAGCAGGGTCCATACTTCATCTTCCAACAATGCATCAGCCAAGACTTCGTCTGTGTCACCCTCACTCTGAAAATAGGAAAAGCCTCTTACCCTATATCCGTTTTTATCTCTGTTTAACTGTGAATAAGTATGACCGCACCATTCCTGCACGGAATGACTTGTTTTTACCGTTTTTGCTTTTTCAACTTCTGTGAAAACGGATGCCATCAGGTGGTAGGGATATATGCCGGTTCTGAACTCTTTGGTACTATTGAGCTTTAATACTTTGATGGCGTCTTTTTTATCTTGATCCGGGCGGTCGAGTTTAACATGTTTTGATTTTGAAAAGTCTTCTGTCACATAAATCAATACAGCATCACCTTGTCTCAATTTCCCATAGCGGTTTTGGGTCAACTCGTAACTGCTTACTTCTGCGTTTCCATCATACCAGTGGGCATTGAATTTATTATCCTTAAATCCAACCTCGACCTTGTGGGTCAAGCGGCTGCCCAGTCCAATTAGCATGACAAGGCCGATGCCAATAAAGATAAATTTCTTTTTATATGCGTACATATTATTAAATTAGCCAACCATGAAAGAATGAATCATAACCGCTGCATATGCTCCTGCCAATGGTCCTGCCACAGGCACCCAGGCATAATGCCATGAACTTCCTGTTTTATTTTTGATGGGTAAAATAGCATGCATAATTCTGGGACCCAGATCTCGGGCCGGGTTGATGGCATAACCTGTTGGTCCTCCCAATGAAAGTCCGATACCTAAAACCAGTAGAGCAACCGGCAGTGCTTCCAAAGAACCAAGGCCTGATGTAGGCGCCGTTAGCAATAAAATTGCCAATATAAAAATCAAACTTGCCAGGGCTTCTGTGATAAAATTTTGCCACGGCTTATAAATGGCGGGTGCGGTGCAAAAACAGGCCTGAATGGCATCCGGGTTGTTGGTAGCATTAAAATGATCGCGGTAGACTACCCACACCAAGCCTGCCCCCATCATACACCCGGCTACTTGTGCGCATAGGTATTGGGGCAGGAGGGCCCAGGAAAACTTGCCAGTTACTGCCATAGCAAAGCTGACAGCGGGGTTCAGGTGTGCGCCGCTAAAGCGACCCACACAATAAACGGCAATAAAGACCGCAATGGCCCAACCCCAGGCTATTACTATCCAGCCGGAATTCTGGCCTTTTGATTTATCCAATACCACATTGGCTACTACACCATTACCAAAAACGATGAGAAGGGCACTGCCCACAAACTCAGCTACAATTGCATTCATTCTTTTTTAATTATTGTGTCCAACCTATACTTGCCTTGATCGCCCTAGCCCAGCCATTGAGCAAGAGTTGCCTCTTTTCGGCATCTATGGATGGCTTGTATTCTTTGGCTATTTCAGTAAGTTGACTAATTTCTTCGGTACTTTTCCAAAACCCAACAGACAGTCCTGCCAAATAGGCAGCACCCATGGCTGTGGTCTCTGCATTGGCAGGTACCATGATATTACAATCCATGATGTCACTTTGAAATTGCATCAAAAGATTGTTGGCGGTAGCCCCACCGTCAACCCTCATCTGCGTAATATTGATTCCGGAATCTTTTTCCATGGCCTTCAAAACATCATGACTTTGATAGGCGATCGACTCAAGGGCGGCCCTGGCTATGTGCGCATTGGTGCTTCCCCGACTGATGCCAAAAATACAACCCCTGGCTTCCTGATTCCAATGAGGAGCCCCTAGCCCGGTAAAAGCAGGAACAAAGTAGACTCCTTCATTCTCCGGGGCCATCAGAGCAAGGTTCTCTACCTTGGAGGCTGTTTCAATGAGATGCAAGCCGTCTCTGAGCCACTGTACTACGGCTCCTCCAATAAAAACAGATCCCTCGAGGGCATAGGTTGTTTTTCCCAGCATCCTCCAGGCTACGGTAGACAAAAGCTGGTTGCTGCTTTCTATGGCAGTGTTACCCGTATTCATTAACATAAAACACCCGGTGCCATATGTATTCTTAACCATTCCTGGCTCCAGACAAAGCTGTCCAAAAAGGGCTGCCTGCTGGTCACCTGCTATACCACAAATGGGTATGCTGATGCCACCTATCAGGGCATTGGCAACATGCTGACTGGAGTCTTTTACCTCAGGCAAGAGGGATGCAGGTATGTTAAATAAGGACAATAGTTCCGGATCCCATTCCATGTCATGGATGTTGTACAGCATGGTTCGCGATGCATTAGATACATCCGTGATATGGCTCTCTCCCTGGCTGAGTTTCCATACCAGCCAACTGTCTATGGTGCCGAAAGCCAGTTCTCCTAGTGCTGCCCTTTCCTGTAGCTGATCATCCTGATCAAGCATCCATCGCAATTTGGAGGCTGAAAAATACGCATCCACTACCAGCCCTGTTTTGGCTGCAATTTTTTCTTTCCATCCATTGGCCACCCATTGATGGCAGATTGTGGCCGTCCGCCTGTCCTGCCAAACAATGGCGTTGCCAATCGGACTGCCAGATGCCTTTTCCCAAAGCACTGTGGTCTCTCTTTGATTGGTGATACCAATGGCAGCCACCTCATCCAGGCCCACTCCTGCCATATCAACTACTTTCAGAAGGGTGTGATATTGACATTGCCATATTTCCTCAGCATTGTGTTCTACCCAACCCGGCTGTGGGAAAATCTGGCTGAACTCCTGCTGGGCTACAGCCACAACCTTTGCTTTTTGATCAATTAGTAAGGACCTGCAACTGGTAGTTCCCTGATCGATAGCAAGAATATATTTTTTTGAAATCAAGTCCTGACGAAATTTTATTGCATAAAAATAGAATTATTTTTAAGGTTTTTACCATTTTTAAATCGGGTAATACCGGGGTGGCTCAAAACAAAATTTTTATTTGGCTTATATCTGGGGTTTTTACTTCATTTTTATTTTGCTTCATCGTTTCTATTCCATTTTTAACTCCCATTTTCAGCAACTTTTTTTTGTTTGACAACGTTAGATTTAATGTAAAAAGACTGTTTAATTGAGCTTTTTTATATGTTTTATATAATTGATTTTCAGTGTTTTGGAAGGTGTTCATATTTTCCTTTTTTCACCCAATTTCAGATGTATTTTTTAGTATATTTGCACTTCATTATTAAACCAAATAATATTCTGTTATGGCTTTTGACATAAACATGATCAGGGATTTTTACTCTTCAATTCCTGCAAAGGTTGAGGCGGCACGCAAAAAATTAGGTCGGCCACTCACCCTCTCAGAAAAAATACTTTACAGTCACCTTCATTCTGATTCAGCACTTGCTGATTTTCACAGGGGCAAAGACTATGTATTTTTTGCACCCGACAGAGTGGCCATGCAAGATGCTACTGCTCAGATGGCCTTGCTTCAGTTTATGACTTGTGGCCGAAAAAAAGTAGCTGTTCCTTCCACAGTGCACTGTGACCACCTTATTCAGGCTAAGATTTCAGCCGAAGTGGATTTGAAAGGTGCTATGGACATCAACTCTGAAGTTTATGATTTTCTGGAGTCAATCTCCAATAAATACGGCATAGGTTTCTGGAAACCAGGCGCTGGTATTATTCACCAGGTGGTTCTCGAGAATTATGCCTTCCCAGGGGGTATGATGATCGGTACCGACTCTCATACCGTCAATGCGGGGGGCTTGGGCATGGTTGCCATAGGAGTAGGTGGTGCTGATGCGGTTGATGTCATGGCCGGAATGCCGTGGGAGTTAAAAATGCCCAAATTGATAGGTGTTAAACTCACCGGAAAACTATCAGGCTGGACCTCTCCCAAAGATGTTATCCTTAAAGTAGCTGGCATCCTTACAGTAAAAGGAGGTACCGGTTGCATCGTAGAATATTTTGGCGAAGGTGCCGTCTCCATGTCCTGTACCGGTAAGGGTACCATTTGCAACATGGGTGCGGAAATTGGTGCTACTACCTCTACTTTTGGTTATGACGAGAGCATGGAACGTTACCTGCAATCTACCGGAAGAGCAGATATTGCCGAGCTGGCCAACCAGGTCAAACAGCACCTAACAGGGGATGACGATTGTTATGCGCACCCGGAAAAATATTTTGACCAGGTAATTGAAATCAACCTGACCGAACTGGAACCCCACATCAATGGTCCTTTTACACCAGATCTGGCAACCCCTATTTCAAAAATGAAAGAAGTGTTGCAGGAAAAAGGTAAAGACTGGCCGGTTGAGATCCAGGTTGGCTTGATTGGTTCATGTACCAACTCATCATATGAAGATATTTCAAGAGCAGCCTCGCTGGCAGCTCAGGCAGTGGCCAAAAACCTGAAAACCAAATCAGAATTTACCATTACCCCGGGTTCAGAATTGGTAAGATTTACCATTGAGCGAGATGGCTTCATCGAAATTTTTGACAAGATCGGAGCCAAGGTATTTGCCAATGCTTGCGGACCCTGTATTGGACAGTGGGATCGTTTGGGCGCCGATAAAAAAGAAAAAAACTCGATCATCCACTCTTTCAACAGAAACTTCTCCAAACGAGCGGATGGCAATCCCAATACCCATGCCTTTGTAGCGTCTCCTGAAACAGTTACCGCTATCGCCCTTGCGGGGAGACTTGATTTTAACCCGATGACCGATACCCTCATTAACGAGGATGGCATTGCTGTAAAATTGGACCCACCTACTGGGGAAGAATTACCACCTAGAGGTTTTGCAGTAGAAGATGCAGGATACCAGGCTCCAATTGAAGATGGTTCAACAGTATCTGTAAAAGTAGATCCCAATTCAGATCGTCTGCAGTTATTGGCTCCTTTTGTGCCTATTTCAGCCAGTGAGGTCCAGAATATGAGATTGTTGATCAAGGCCAAGGGTAAATGTACCACCGACCACATATCAATGGCTGGTCCATGGCTGACTTACAGGGGACACCTGGAAAACATCAGCAACAATTTGTTGATCGGAGCTATCAATGCATTTAATGATGAAGCCAATAAGGTGTGGAATGCCGTTACCGGTGAATTCCACGCAGTACCAGATTCAGCCAGGACTTATCAGAAAAATGGCATCGGAACCATCGTTTTTGGTGAAGAAAACTATGGAGAAGGTTCTTCCAGAGAGCACGCTGCCATGGAGCCAAGGTTCCTGGGTGTAAAGGCTGTAGTGGTAAAATCATTTGCCAGAATCCACGAAACCAACCTCAAAAAACAAGGAATGTTGGCTTTGACCTTTGCCAATGCTGCTGATTATGACCTCATCCGCCAGGATGATCAGGTATCCATAGTTGGCTTTGAAACTATGGCGCCGGGTAAGCCCCTGCAAATCAAATTGGATCATGCCGATGGAAGCAGCGATACCATTGTAGTTAATCATACTTACAACAACGCACAGATTGGTTGGGTAAAATCCGGAAGTGCCCTCAACGAAATCAGAGAAAAGTTGAGCAAATAAATAACTTTGCCATTGTGATAAAAGAGCCGGATCCGTCCGGCTTTTTTTATGCCCGTGTGGAAGATGCCTAATTAACTAGGCCTGCAAAATTAATTTACTTGAACTTGTAGCGTTTTGTGCCTATTTTGGATTTTCTATATATAACACAAGTTTAAAATGCAGAAGATCGGTATCTATTCGTTTTTAATTCTGGCAATGACCTCCCTCCTGTCATGCGGCAAAGACAAAATTGAGGAAGAGACCTGGGAGGTACCCGACGAGCCAAGGATTATCGTTGAATCGGCCCGAATGGTAACTGGAATAACCGATGAAAATGGTCTTCCATTGGATGGACTTACAGCGGCCTTTAATGATACCATTAGACTGGTTGACAAGGGTGATTATTTCCAGTTTAAGGGCACACAGCTCAATAAGCGGGGTGAAATTCTGAGACTTACCGATAAGGAGGGCCAACAATACCATTTTACCCAACGACCCATTGAAAATGACGTAGCTTATTTTCAACAGGTAATTATCCGAAACAAAGCTACCCTTGTCCAGAAAAGCCATATTCCACTCGAACTGCCCTTGACCAATGAAACCCAAATCAATATTGCACCTAACCAATACCGCAAATCAGTACAATCCTATTCAGGTGATGTAATAGTCGAATATTTTTCCTATGATCTCGACCGTGAAATTCATAGAGCAGCATTGCCAGGTGGGGTCACAGGAATTGATAAAACCGGTAAAAGGGCTTTGTTGAAAATGGCAACTGCGTTTAGCATTAATTGCAAAACACCAAATGCGGAATACCTCGAATTTACATCAGCCTACTTAAATTCTTCGCTCTTAAATCAGGATAACACACTTTTTCATTACAATGAAAAAATAGGCAACTGGGAAGCTGTCGACAATGAAACCGGAGCATTAAATACAGCAGTTCTCTCAAAACCCGGTTATTACTGCATCGCTAAGCCAGTAACTTATGTTCAGCTGAAGGGTAGCTTATACCTTGGGGGCAACCCGGCTCCTAATCAAAAAGTAACCATCAGTTATTCAGGCTCAGCACAGACCCTTTTTACCGCCAATTCCGGAAAATGGGAAGCCCTCATTCCGACAGGTGAAGAGGTAAGTTATACCTACAATCTCCCCTGTTTTGCTGAAGCAAAAACAATAGGACCTTCCGGTGTAGACATCCTTTTATCAACTGACAGTCCCACTCAAAACACCCAAAACACAAGATTTACCGGTCAGTTGTTAAACTGCTTGGGACAAAAACTCGATAATGGCTTTTTGCAAGTACAAGGAAATGACTTCTACAAAACCATCTACCTGGAAGGAGGTAGCATCGATTTTGTGTTACCCCATTGCCAATCGGATAAAATCAGTGTAAGAGCTTACGATGCAGAAACAGGAGAATCTGGTTCGCAGATAGAATGGATACCAGGAGTTGATAATCAGATGTACAATGTATTTGCCTGTACGCAAATGGCAGAACCCTATTTTGAGGTTCACAATGGGGAAGGCAGCGTCATCTACACCCAATTCAACCAAATAAAAGTGCAGGACCGTGTCCAGTTGCAGGCGAAAAATATTAATGGTGGAAACAATGAACTAACCCTTATTTTTCCAGCTGCTCAGCAAGGTATCCAGCCCAACGGGAGTATCAATTTAATTTGGAATGATAGCAATTTTGCAGGTAAAGGCATTTCTGTCAATTGCGCAAATTCTATTAATTGTGGTTTCGAAATATTTGACATAACCCACCTTGCTGATGTACAGGATGGATGGATCAGGGCACAATTTAAAGCAAGGATGTGGAGTAAAATTCTCAATACGCTTGAAGCCGGTTATGTTGAGGTAGAAGGCAGTTTTCAAATTAAGAGAAGTTTTTAAGATATTTTGAATGCTTACTGATCAGGAAATAATACAGGGTTGCAAAGAGGGTAAAGAAAGAGCCTATAAGGCCCTCCTTAACCGTTTTGCCCCCAGATTGATGGCACTGGCGTTGCGTTACTTAAAAGAAAATGCCAGCGCCGAAGATGCTGTTCAGGAAAGTTTGATCCAGGTCTTTCAATCCATCCATAGATACGAACACAAAGATCAATTATATCCCTGGTTACAAAAAATTACAGTGAATCAATGTCTCAAAATGTTGAGAAATAAGGTCATTTGGCTCCACCAGGACGAGATCAAAGAGGAAAGTGAGTACGATGACCACATCGAATTTTCTGCCTATGGAGATAGTATGATAAAAGCATTGAATGAACTTCCCGAAGCCTACAACCTTGTTTTTAATCTCTATATCGCCGAAGGTTATAGCCATGCTGAAATTGCAGAATTATTGAATATTTCTGAATCTTCCAGTAGGGTCTATCTTACCAGAGCAAGGGCATTATTGAAATCCTATTTATTAAAATCTAACAACACAGGATATGTATCAGGAATATCGTGATTGGGAAAAGGCTTTTCAGAAGCAGACAGCAGATGAAAATGCCAACATAGATACCAACAAGTTGTGGGACCAACTAAAAGTCCATGTACCTGCAAAAAGCAAGCAAAACAGGTGGCTCCCTTTTTTGTTGATTATGGGGCTTTTGTCGCTGTGCCTGCCTGCCTGGTTGTGGATGCAAAACGTTAATTTAAAAGCAACCAACAAGTCATTGGCGAAAGAACTGTCTGATAACAAAGTGCTTTTATTGGAATGCAGGTCTTTGGCACAAAACTATAAAAACCTAAATGCCCAATTTTCTGGTCCATCGCACTTGGTGTCATCAGATAGCCGAAACCATGAGCAAAAAAAATCCATTTCTCAAAACGTAAAAAATTTCTCCAAAAGCACTACAACCAATATAGAAGACCCAAGTCAACATTTTATACAGCAAATTGAAGAAACGCCTCAACTGTATTCATTAAGAGAAGCAGTAGTTGTGAATAGTATTGAACCCAGAAAAATGGGTGTGACAGAGCAAGCACAACAAATTATAATTCCTATAAAAAAATACTATAAAAAAAGCAGTGTGGCACAAGCTGCCGGTTTTGTTAAGTTGGCGTTTATTGGAGGTGGGTCTGATCTTAAGGGGAATTATCTTTCTTCAGATTTAGTATTTGTTAACAACGTCAATTACCAACTTGGCCTTCAATTAAATGCTGCAAAATATCTCAATCGCAAGTGGTTTGTAGGTGCCCAACTTAGTTACCTCCAATTGGGAAATGTATCTAACTTCACCTTGACCACAAAAGATAGAAATGAAACTACCGGTACTACCCAGATTGTGATTGATGCCAGTGGCAATATCACTTCTTCAGAAGGTATAAAGGGTACCACCTCATATCATCGGGTGAAAGCAGAACTCTATAATGTACACCATCAAATCTTAATAGGACCTGGTCTGGGTTATACTTTTTTACAAAGCGACAAGGTCAAAGTTAATTTTTATGCCTCTGCACAATGGATGCTTTCATCGCAATTTTCAGGCAAGGCACCATTGGGATCAGAAAGTTTAACAGCCGGTGAAACGCAACAGTGGTTGTACAAACTTAGTCTCCCTCAGCTGGGCTTCGGTGCAGATTGGAATCAACAACTGACAGGCAAACTATACCTGAGTTTGGGACTCCACACCGGTTTTCAGACGGATCAACTGAGCAAGGCAGGAATGATGCTAAGTCGGAAGGGCTTTTTCTACAGCGGCCAACTTGGATTGCAGAAATATTTTTAAAATAATAAGTGAGAAAAGTAATTGTGTCAAACAATTTTTTTAACAACAAACTTTCTAAAATGAAGAATTTATTACCCCTTTTTACATGGCTGATTTGCCTCTTATCCATTGATGCATACGCGCAGGAGGCATCATGCCGCTCTAAATTAGAATTGGATGCGCCCGCATTCTCTTGCTCGGTGACAATCACCCCGGACATGATCAATTTTGGCTCATTTAACTACGACCAATTAGTAGTGATAGATCCGATCATTGGCGTGGGTACCCATCAGATGGGGCTGGTTGCCATCAAAGGTGCTGAGTCAGATACCTGTTATACCATTGTAACGGTTTATGATAAAACCAAACCAGTACTCGTTTTGCACCAAAACATTGTAGTAGATCTGGGAGCAACCGGACATGTCAATCTAATACCTGGTATGGTGAATTCAGGATCCTATGACTATTGCAGCCCTGTCAATTTTGTTTTATCACCCTCTTTTGTTGACTGCGATTCTCCAAATCCAACCAAAGTTACGGTGGTCGCTTTTGATAGTACCGGTAACTACAGCGAGGGTATAATCTTCGTTTATGTGGAGAATAAGATTGTTGCAACCACGTCCTTAGCGTGCAACGATGGTGTTGTTGTCAATGTGGGTCCCGCAGGCTCCATTACCTTGGATGCTGATGATATTTTGGAAGGAGGCCCCTATAAATGTCCATCTTATTACCGACTTGTTTTGCTTGAAAATAATGTACCACGACCAAAAGCCGAAGTGAACGCAGCGGATGTTGGAAAGGTGTTTCAGGCTGTGGTAACAGATCCTGCTACCAATAATTCTTGTTGGGGCACTTTGACCGTAGCATTATCACCCTGCACCGGGCCAGATCTCTGTGATACAAAATCCAATTGCGAACCGGTAACGGATTGTACAGGTGGTCACTCGGCAGAAGACAATATCGAATGGCCATGCGACATAGAAGCCAATTATATGCCGGTTTTGGACGAGAAGCCCACGCCTGCTGTTTTAAAAAAGGTACTTGATCTGGCTTTGTCAAATGTTGAACCCATAACGGTCAACAATGAATGTTCACAAATAGCAACCACCTATACCGATCAACGAATTGTTCTTTCTGATGGAGTAAAAATATTGAGAACATGGAGCGCCCTCAATTGGTTAAGTGGCAAGGTTGTAAGTTACCTTCAAACCATCCGGTTAAACAATGTTGTAACCAACCAATGTTTTATTTGCGATACCTTGGCCTGGAACACACCCATTACCGATTGTGCAGGTGGGCATACCGACCAGGATGCGGTCGAATGGCCCGCAGACATTACTGTTCACATCCAGCTCATTTCGCCTCAAGACCTAGAGCAAAACCCGGAAGTGAACATTCGTAATGCCCGCCCTGAAATAACAGGCTCATGTGATAACTACTTCTTGAGTTATACGGATACCTATACCGTTATTAATGACTCTACCTCTTTTGTGGTAAGAGACTGGAGTATTTTTGATTTTGGAACGCTGGAATATGGACATTTTACTCAAAACATTACCGTAATCTCGGATATTAATGTAAACCAACGCACAGTGTGTATAAAATCTATGAATGGATCAGCTGTGGAGGGCGTACAACTTCAAACAAATGTAATTACAACCGGAGATCTTTGTACAAGTTTTGATTTTGACCCTGCACAAAGCCTGGTTACGCCTACAAAAATGGGTGATGCGGCTGATGGGGTTGATATTGAAGATGCTTCTATGCTGCTGGACCATATTTTAGGAATTGAACCCTTAAACGATTTTCAGAAACTGGCGGCTGATGTCAACCTTGATGGTCAAGTCACTTCTTTTGACCTTGTAACCATACTCAAATTAATTACAGGTGATCAAACAACCCTGGATAAAGTTTGGAGATTTTTCTATCTGCCTGTAGGGGAAACTAATTTTTCACTTCCACTCAGTGAGCAAGCAGATGTGAGTTCTCCCTTCCAAACTTATTTCTTTAAAGGCATAAAGATGGGAGATCTCAATGACGACAATTCCAGCAACGGAAATAGTTCTTATGAATCTGCGAATCTGATTTTAAAAGATGATATTGTCTATGCCGACCAGATTACCAAATTTGCCATCACGACTGACCGTGACCATTATGCATCTGCATTGCAGGTAGAATTTGTTAAATCCGAAGACATGGATTTTTTTATTCCAATTTGTGATCTTGGTCTATATGGTACAGAAACCATCAAGGATCTTGGTGACAAGTATATTTATTCATGGTTGGCAAATGATCAAATTGCCAAAAGTGGTGGAGTCTATCTGCCCAAAGGTAGTATCTTATTTAATGTAAAATTGATTTCCAAATCCAACTCTATTTTGAGCAACATGATCCACATTACCAGCGAAATCAACAATAAACTAAGGTCAAACAAAGCCATCCCTACCTATCTGTTATCGCTGGAGGTAGAAGGACAAATAACGACTTCTGTAGTTGATCAGCATGACCAAAATAATTGGATGCCCGCACCCAATCCTACTTCCGACCAGGTGGTTTTATTAAATGCGCACAACATTAAGGCCCTTGATCTTTACTCCTCAACAGGTCAATTGATTGAAAGCTGGAACACAGCTGTGACCCAACTCAACCTTTCACATGTTGCACCCGGTGCTTACCTGCTTAGAGCTAGTCATAACGATGCTACTACCTCAGTAAAACCCCTTTTTATCATCAGGTAAATTACTTTGACTCACTTTTTCCAGACAGGCAGCTTTTTTGGCTGCCTGTCTTTTTTATAGTTGATGAGATCTGACCATTACATAATCATCCATCACATATCCATGCCCTATTTCAAGTACTACGGCTTTCTCTACTTCAAATCCTTGTTGGGCATAAAATTCAAATGCCGGGTTCATTTTGTTTACATTCAATTCAATACCTTTATCACCTGCTTGTTCAGAATGCTTCTGTACAAATTCAAGCATCATTTTCCCAAGTCCTTTACCATGTTTATCTGGCAAGAGATATAGTTTGTGCAACCGGGTTATATTATTGCTATCGCCACAGTGAACACTGAATGAAAGAAAGCCAATGGAAATGCTGTCCTCCTGCAGCAGATAGATTTGGTGTCCTTTTGTGCCAATTTGATCTTCCAGCGATTCAATTGAATACATTTTTTCCAACATATATTCAACCTGTTCGTGTCCGATAATAGGGGGATAGACCACCTTCCATATTTTTTCGGCAAGTATTTGAACTATCTTTAAATCGTCTAGTGTGACATTTTTGAATGTGTAGGATGTCATCTTGGATATTTGTGCAAAAGTAAAGACTTGAATCAAGTTATTTCTCTAATTTTACCTCCTTCATTTCTTATGCAAGCCATCTTTAAAAATAAGGTCCAATTAGAAAAATTTCCCGGCAAAGGAGGATGGACCTATGCAGCCCTTGATACCTTATATGAAAAATCAAGCCGACACTTTGGGATGCTGAGGGTAAAAGGTACCATTGATCATTTTGCCTTTGAACAATTTAATCTCATGCCAATGGGAGATGGTAGATTGTTTCTTCCGGTAAAAAAGGCCATTCGTCAAGCCATCAGAAAAGAAGCTGGTGACTGGGTAGAAGTAGAGTTGTTTTTGGATACCTCAGATGTGGAGCTTCCGATGTTAATCCTGGATTGTTTAAAAGAGGATTATGAAGCTTTGGTCCATTTCCAACAGCTTTCACCTTCCATCCAAAAAAGACAAATAGAACATATTATGGCAGCCAAAATAGACGAAACCATTGCTAAGAGAATAACTGATTTGATGAGTAAATTAAAATTGAATAAAAAGCTAATTTAATTTTGTATCGATAAAATTATTAGAATAATATTTCATAATTATTCACAAATGTCTGCAATACAGAATTTAATTTGTTTGACTTGACAGCTTCAGACTTTTGAATATCTTTGTTGGCAGTGAAACACAAAAGCATATCTATATGGTTTTTATTTGCAATGGCTTTACCCATGATCTGGGTAGCTATCTTATTTGCTTTTGGTATCCAGGCGCACCGCCAAATGGTACAGCATAAAATGAGACAAAACAAACTGGCCCTTTCTACCCTGGTTTTTACTGCAGATGAATACGCTTTGTTGGAATGGGAACATGGGAAGGAATTTAAGTGGCAGGGCAACATGTACGACGTAGAATCCATTTGTGCATCCGAGACAGAAATTGAGGTCCTCGTTTTTAAAGACCTTGCCGAAGAAGAACTCATCAAAATTTTTCGAAAGGGTATAAAATCAACTTTGGGTAAAGGTGAAAACAGCAAAGAACAATCACAATTGGTGGGTTTTTGGTTCAAATCGCTGTATTTGCCTCCAACTGAAATGAGCCTGAACCCTGTCATCTCAAAGAAAAAGGAACCGCAAATTTTCTATTATAAAATGGAAATAGGTTTAGGCAATCATTTAGGCTTGCTCCATCCCCCCGCTGTTTAATTTTTATTATTTTCTGCAGATGCCATTGGCATCCGGAATCGTACAAATCTTTTTACAGACAGCAAGAGTGGGCTGGTTTTCGCCACCTCGCTGTTTTACTTTTCAAGATTTAAATCATGAAATATACCTATTTGGTGTTACTATGTCTGCTGTTTTTTCGGCAGTCATAGAGGCACAAATCATTACCATTAAAGATGCCCATTCCGGCGAGCCCATTGCTTATGTATTGGGCAAATGTGAGGGGCAAAACCTTGTTGTCGAATCCAATACAAAGGGGCAATTGGATATTCAACCCCTTGTATCGTGTCGCCAACTAATACTAACCCATTTGGGATATGATGACAAATTAATTAACTTATCGGAAGGAAGCCCATCACCAACGGTGATCGAAATGCTGCCAACAGGATTCTCCATTGACCATGTTGTCATTTCTGCCACCCGGTGGATGCAGCGCACACGAGAGACCCCGTTTAAGGTAAATACGATTACCAAAGACAGAATTTCTTTGCTCAATCCACAGACAGCAGCCGACTTACTCGGCGCTTCCGGTGAAGTATATATTCAGAAAAGCCAGCAGGGTGGGGGGAGTCCAATGATCCGTGGTTTTTCAACCAATCGCCTCTTGTATGCGGTAGATGGCGTAAGAATGAACACAGCTATTTTCAGGGCTGGAAACTTACAAAACGTTATTTCATTAGATCCATTTGCAACCGAGAGAACAGAGGTGCTTTTTGGTCCCGGATCCGTCATTTATGGTAGCGATGCCATTGGGGGTGTGATGTCATTTACTACATTGACCCCGGAGCTTTCAACTACCGATAAAGTGAAACTCAAAGGAAACGCGGCCGTGAGGTATAGCTCTGCCAATAATGAAAAAACCGGCCATATTGACTTTGGCATGGGCTGGAAAAAATTTGCCTTTGTTACCAGCATTAGTGCCAATGATTACGGTGATTTAAAAATGGGTAGTAAGGGACCCGATGAATACCTCCGTAAGGTATATTCTGAATACATCAACGGCAAGGATTCCATTTTTACAAATTCAGACCCTCAGGTACAAGTAACATCGCGTTATATGCAATACAATCTGATGCAAAAAATCAGGTTTACCCCCTCTGTAAACTGGGATGTGCAATATGGCTTTCACCATTCACGAACTTCTGAGAATTCAAGGTACGACCGCTTGATTCGTTATCGAAATGGGCTGCCCAGATATGGTGAATGGAACTATGGCCCTCAGATATGGACCATGCACAATTTTTCTGTAGCACACAAAACAGAAGGCAGTATTTATGATGAGATAGTGGCCAGGGTGGCTTACCAGTATTTTGAAGAAAGCAGGCTCAGCAGAGACATCAACAAAAAAGATCGATTGGTACAGACCGAAAAAGTGGACGCCTACAGCTTTAATCTGGATTTAACCAAAAAAATAAGCGATAAAAACGTGTTGAGTTATGGTTTGGAGTGGGTTAGAAATGAGGTAACTTCTTTGGGGCATATTGAAAATGTTTCTACAAGCAACATAACTCCAACTTCTACACGATATCCGTTATCGGATTGGTCATCCTATGCCCTTTATCTTACCAACAGCTACAAAGTGAGTGAATCCTTCTCTACCTATGCCGGTTTGCGGTACAATCAGTTTGGCATCAATGCCCAATTCGATACAACCTACTTCCCCTTTCCGTATCAAACAGCCAAAGTGAGCAAGGGAGCCCTTACCGGTAATCTGGGCTTGAATTGGAGAGCCAATGAAGCTACCCAGCTAACCTTTAATTTATCGACCGGCTTTAGATCGCCCAATATCGACGACCTTGGAAAGGTATTCGACTCCACACCGGGTAGCGTTACTGTACCCAATCCCGATCTGGCAGCAGAAACAGCTTACAATGCTGAAGTAGCCCTAACACGGGTTTGGGGCAATGTCTTAAAATTGGATGTTGCTGCCTATTATACGTATTTGAAAAATGCCATGGTGAGAAGACCTTTTACCTTCAATGGTCAGGACTCAATTGTGTATGCGGGTGAATTAAGTAGGGTAGAGGCTATTCAAAATGCTGCAAAAGCCACCGTTTACGGCTTCCAGGCAGCCGTAGAGGCGAGATTGATTCCCCATCTTTTTGTTATGGTCAGGTACAATTATCAGATTGGAGAGGAGGAGTTAGACGATGGTTCTACCTTTCCTTCCCGCCATGCCGCCCCTTCTTTTGGCCAGACTTACCTCAGCTGGAGGGCTAGCCGTCTCACCCTCCAGGCAGGGATAGAATTTATGGGACAAAAAGACTTTGATGAGCTTCCACCAGAAGAACAGGCCAAGGATTATTTGTATGCCATCGATGCCGAAGGCAAACCCTATTCTCCTTCATGGACCATCTTTAATGTAAAATCGATGTATAAAATATCAAAAAACCTTGTCGCATCCTTGGGTGTAGAGAACTTTACGGATGTACGCTACCGACCCTATAGTTCAGGTATCTGTGCAGCCGGCAGAAACTTTGTGCTTAGCCTAAGAGCTGGTTTTTAATACAGAATGGGGTAGTTGACATAATAAAAACTGCCCCATTCTTACTTTACCCAGGTAATATCTCCGCTTACTAATTTTTTTTCACCGCTGAATATTTCAACTTCAGCCACAAAGGTGTACACACCTGTTTCTATTTGGGTACCATTGATGGTGCCGTCCCAGCCCAATGATGGTTGATTCAGACAGTTGGTCGTTGTTTGCCAGATAGCGTTGCCCCATCTGTCAAATACTTTTATTTCATTTACTTTTTTTACCTGTTCGTTGCCGTATAGGGTGAATTGATTGTTTCCGCTGATGTCCTGCGCTATGATATTGGGTGCCGTAATAATGACATTGCGCTCGATTTCTACCCTGATGCTGGCTTCTGCCTCACAGCCGTTTTGGTCTACCGCTTTAAAAATAAAAAGCCCATCTTCTATCCCCTCAATCCATACTTCCATACACGATGTGCAGGATACTTTTTCTTCCGGCAACCAACCATAGGAAATCAATTCGGTCAGACTTCGGTTGACCTCCGCTCGTAGCTGGGCCGTTTCTCCATATTGTAATTGTACATCTGCCCCTATCTGGATCTTCAACTCTTCTTCTGCCCCTATAGACACAACTGTGTCAAACACACATCCTAGGGTATCTTTTGATTGTACAAGGTATTGGCCAGGTGCTAAACCATCTGCACGCAGACTGGGCTGTGGTTCTCCATCCAGGCTCCATTCCAGAACTTGTTCGGATGGTCCATCTAAAAAGAGGAGGCCGTCATTTTTATCAAAACAGCTTTCATCTTTGGTTTGCCAAACCAATGGCTGACCGGCTCGTGCTTGTACTTCTATGGTATCCGATGCTGTACATCCATCTTTTTTTCGTATTGCAGTCAGTATATAATCACCAGCTCCTTTGGCCTTAAAAATCGGACCCGGCTCACTGTTCAGCCACCTACCATTAGTAGCGCCTTTGAGAAAGGTAAGATTTTCTGCTGGCACTTCTGTACCATCCTGCTTGGTAACCTTTGCTGTAAAGTCAAAACTATCTTGTGCACATGTAAGCAAAGGGGTCTCAGGTGCTGATAAGTACAAGGTTTCGGTAAGGTCGGTAACATTTACCACTGTATCACGACTACAACCTCCCGTTTTGTCTGTGACGCGCAACCTATATTGCCCGGCTTGATGCACCATAAAGCTGGTACCCAACCACCAGCTGGGATTGATTTCTTCTTTTGCCCATTGGTACTCCAGGCCAGGTACCACAGTACCCTCTATTCCCAAAAGCACTTCCTTTTGCTGACAGCTGAGTGTATCAATGGGTAGTAGCTGTATTGGACCAGGGCCCAAGGGACCTTTTAAATTTATTAAAAGAGAATCGCTGCATCCATTGCGGTTATTTTGCACAACAGCCCAAACAATGGCTGGACCCTCAATATTAATGCTATCCTGGTACCAATTTTGGGACTGGTATCTCCAGTAGTAAGAAAATTCCGCCTCCCCTTTTAGGATCAACAAATAGGGTGCAGAAATACAATGGTCTGAATCATTGGCCTGGACCTCTATCTTCGGTAAAATCAAAGCAGTGTCGATCGATATTCTTAGCGTATCCTCAGCACCCGGGCATCCATTTGCCGAGTAAGTATACACCAAGGCATAATCTCCTGGTGTACAAAGCCGGATGCTATCATCCGCAGATGATTCTCCTGTCATCAGATTTTTCCAAAGTGAGTTATAGCCAGGTTTTTTTTCTGCAACCAGGGTGGTACAGGGACTCAGACAGTTTAAAACCACATTGGCTCCCAGGTCGACATCGATGCCCGGGATTTGGCTGCAATCAATGCTGCATGCCGGAGGAACAGACCATGCTCTATACAATACACAATCGTATTTATCATGATCTTCCATTTTTATGGTTAGGGTATCGGATGTATAGGGTAGGGTGAGCCTGATTGTATCGCCATATCCATGGGTGCCGGCCAGGACTTCATCAATATACAAATTAAAAGAGTCTGAACCCTTGTAATCAGTAATTACGGATACAATATGGATCTGGTCGTCAGAAGGATCAAAGGCAGTACCCTTGTTGTCGCATTCAATTGTGAGGTATTGTTCTTCAATATAACAATCGGCAGAACAAGGCACAAATCTTCCCAGCAGGGTAGTGAAAAAACAAGCATCTTCGCGCGTATCTCTGAATTCAATCTCATGGTGAAGGGAGTCAGCAGGCCGATTGATGTAATTGAGCTGGTTGTAAGAAAAAATGCCCATCGAATCACCGTCTATGTAAACATAGTATCCTGGCTTGGTGCTGATGCTGGCTATTTCAAATGAAACTGAATAATAGTCGTCGCTGGTATTATTTATGGTGGTGGCATTATTGCAATGGATTTCTACATGAACCGAAGTGTCAAACCTACAAGGAGCCGAACAGGAAAACAAGGCAGGGGTAATAAAGCTGTCGATACAGTGAGCATCTTGCTGGTCAGTAGCGTAGACCGTGTATTGTAATCCAGAAGAGGGCAATTGCAATTCATGGTAGGTGCCATAGGCAAAATGCCCTGCATCTTGATTGCCATTCCAACTGATGTGAAAGGAATCGGTATCGGAACCGCTGCCCCCAATACCCAAAAACACAAATGATAAAAGTCGTCGGTGCTATCCAGGGGCGTTAAATTATCATAACACAAAATACGCAGGCTATCAATATGGGACATGCAGGGTGCCTGCTGAGCCAGAGCTACCCCACATGTCGACCAAACATACAAGCACATTATTATTTTGGAAATCCTTCCTATCATCTCTCTTGGTTCATCATTTCTACTACGTCAATGCATAGCACAACATTTACCCTACGGGGTTTGAATACATATTATTTTCACCAATAAATAAAGAAATTAATGTATATATAAAACATAATCAAAGAGATATGTATATTAATTTGTTTTATGTTACATTTTTCAATATGGATTGTCATTGTAGTCAGCCACCTATACATTTTATTTTGTTTAATGACATTCCCGTTTTTTTTTGTTTTTTGAGACAAGGGCAGCAAAAGCAGTCCAAATATTTATCTTTGAAAAAAAATTGCCATGCGCCACATCTTACCAATAGTGATGGTTTTATTCCTCGTTTCTGCCTGTAAACAACAACAACAGGAGGCAAGCACCAGGCCTCATGATCCCTGGGTTTTTCGTTCGGTTTTAGACTGGAAGCCGAGAGTGATAACCATGGCCCTGCACAAGGATTTGTGGGTGGCTTACAGCACCGAAAATGCGGCCCTATACAAGGCATGGAAAGGTATTGTTTATTTTGACGGACCCGTTTATACCCATGCTCACGGACCTCAACCCATTTCTATTGGTGATGGCTATCAGGTGAGCAAATACGATCAGCCCTGGTTTTGGTTGGTCAACAAAAAAGACACCTTAAAAGCGGTGGTCCAATACAAAGGCCACAAGTTTGTTAATGGCCACGTACAATTGATGTACACCATTTCAGACAGTACCGGATCTAGATCTGCTACCATCAGTGAGCAAGTAGAAGCCGGCACATCTGCAGCTGGTGGAATGGTTTTAAACCGTGTATTTGAAGTGAGCGCTAAAAAAGGAGAAGGTGACCTGGGCATGCATTCCAATGTTTCTTCTGTGGCAGTTGAGCAAAACATTGATAGCAAAGGCGCCTTTGTAAAAAAATCTGCCACTAGCCGTTCTTTTGGCAACAAACTGCAAACACTTGACATCGATGGAGTGCTTATGCTGAAAGAAGGGAAAAATGAATATGCGATTACCTTCATGCAACCCACCGTTGTCAATACCAACCAGGCGGGTGAAGACAATGAAGCCAAAGAAGACAAAGACCTCCCCCCGGGTGCCAAATTAATTGCAAGGAGCGATTGTAAGACATGCCACAATGAAAAAGTAAAAACGGTTGGCCCTTCCTATGTTGAGATTGCTGAAAAATATGAAACCAATGCATCCAACCTTCGCTCTTTGGTGCAAAAGGTAAAGAACGGCGGCAATGGGGTTTGGGGCCAGGTGGCCATGACCGCTCATGCCGACTTACCTGAAGCTGATATTTTACAAATGGTGGAGTACATATTAGCCCTCGATGCCAATACCGAACAGAAGAGTGATGCACAACAAAAAGTATTTTCATTCAAAGCTACCACCATTGCAGATACCAATGCCTTGTTGCCCGGATCTATTACCCGGATTTACAACATCCCTCCCACCACGCAAACACTTCCTTCTGTTCCGGCAGGCAAAAAGCCGGTTCAGGCGGGCATTAAAAATAATTTTGACAACATCGATGGAGCTGAATTTGCCGACCTCACCGATCACTTTTCTCTTTTTGCAGAAGGCCTGATCAAAGTGGAAAAAGAGGGAGAATATACCTTTGAAATCTGGAGCGATGACGGCAGTAAATTGTTTCTCCATGACCAATTGGTCATCGATAATGACGGTGCCCACGGCACAGTGGGTAAATTTGGAAAAGTAAGCCTTACAAAGGGATACCACCCCTACAAATTACAATATTTCCAAGGAGGTGGTGGAAAATATCTCAGCCTCAACTGGATCAAACCAGGTGATAAAGCCGCAGAAGTAATCCCGATTAGCAATTTGTTTCACAACAGCAAGAGCCAGATGGACTTTACCGGGCTCAGCCTGCCCATGGCCAACGTTAGCCAGATACCCGGCAATAAATCAGCCCTCACATCCGTACACCCTGCCTTTACCCTTACCCAGGCTAGGCCTGATAATTTTGAACCCAAGGTAGGCGGCATCGACTTCAAAAAAGATGGACGTTTGGTCATCAGTACCTGGGATGCAGGTGGCAGTGTATGGATGTTGGAAAATGTACAATCCGGCGACCCCTCAAAAATCAAGGTCAAAAGAATCGCCTTTGGTCTCGCCGAACCTTTGGGTCTTAAAGTGGTAGACGACACCATCTTTGTCATGCAAAAGCAGGAGATGACCAAATTGGTTGACAACAATGGTGATGATCTCATTGATGAATACCATACCCTTTGTGATGACTGGGGGGTATCTGCCAACTTCCATGAATTTGGTTTTGGACTTGAGTATAAAGATGGATTTTTTTATGCAACCCTGGCCACCGCAATCCAACCCGGAGGGGCCAGCACAGATCCACAGATTCCGGATCGCGGTAAGGTGATCAGGGTAGATCGAAAAACAGGAAAGATAGAGTATCTGGCCCATGGCCTGCGTACCCCCAATGGCATAGGAATCGGGTACAAGGGAGAGATATTTGTAGCCGACAACCAGGGTGATTGGCTGCCGTCCAGCAAAATTGTACACATCACACCCGGTTCCTGGTTTGGGTCGAGATCTGTAGATTTTGAAGGTACTGCCAAATTAAAAGAAAAATGGCCTGTGGTTTGGTTGCCTCAGGACGAAATTGGTAACTCACCCAGCACGCCATCCTACATCGATGTAGGCCCATACAAAGGACAGATGATCCACGGTGAAGTAACCCATGGTGGTGTTAAAAGGGTGTTTGTAGAAGAAGTAAAAGGCCAGCTGCAAGGCTGCGTATTTAGATTTATTCAGGGACTGGAAGCCGGGGTCAACCGCATCAAATGGGGACCCGATGGTGCGCTTTATGTAGGTGGAATTGGCAATCCGGAAACTGGTCGCATGCCGGTAAAAATGGTTCGGCTTACAGCGACTGGCTTACAATGGCAAATCGGTTTTTGAAATGCTGGCAGTACGCGCCAAATCCAACGGCATGGAGATAGAGTTTACGGAACCCATTGCCGATGGAGAAGGGACCAATCCAGCCTTGTATGAGGTGCTGCAATGGTACTACAAACCCACGGTGGAATATGGAGGGCCTAAGATGGGAGAACAAAAATTGAAGGTAAAATCAGTATCACTTTCGGCAGATCGAAAAAAAGTTTTCCTCGAACTCGACGGCCTCAAAGCAGGACATGTGGTCTACCTCCACATCACAGACGGGCTCATCTCTGCTCCGGGCAATTCCATCTGGTCAGCCGAAGCCTGGTATACCCTCAATGAGCTATCTGCCGACATAGGTAAGGTAGCACCTTCAGGTGAAAAATTTGAAGCCAACACCCTCTCTGCCGCAGAAGCCAAACAGGGCTGGAAACTCCTCTTTGATGGTAAAAAAATAGACCAGTGGCGAAATTTCAGGAAAAGCAGCATCGGCAGCAGCTGGGTCATCAACGACAATGCCATCCACCTCAATGCCGTCAAGGAAGAAGGTAAGTGGCAGGCCAAAGAGGGTGGCGACATTATTTCCAAAGAGGCTTACCAGGATTTTGAATTTAAAATGGAGTGGAAGATTGCCAATTGTGGCAACTCAGGCATCATGTTTAACGTGGTCGAAAACGACAAATACGATTACGTTTGGCAAACGGGTCCTGAAATGCAGATACTTGACAATACCTGTCATCCCGATACCCGATTCCGAACCCATAGGGCGGGCGACTTATATGATATGGTGGAATCGGCTTTTCCATGCGCCAAACCTGCCGGTCAGTGGAACAAAGTATTGATCCGCAGCAAGGCAGGAAAGGTAGATCTGTTTCTCAACGGGTACAAGACCGTGAGTTTTGAAATGCACACACCTCAATGGAAAGAAATGATTGCAAAAAGTAAGTTCAAAGATATGCCGGGCTTTGGGTTGGCCAAATCGGGCCATCTTTCTTTACAGGATCATGGCGACAAAGTATGGTTCAGGAACCTGAAAGTAAGGAAAATTTAATTGATCTGCGGTCATTACCGGAACTGTTAGGAGCCCAATGGTGTTATGTGGGTAAAATAATAGTTGGTACAAGGCCTAAAAAACCAAGTTTCACGGTATTAAATATTTAATTTTTTTCTCCTACGAATAAAAATTTGCCGAAGCCCGTATAAATATCAGGTTGGCAACCAATTGCGCATATTTTTTGTTAATTTTGCACCCTAATTCAAAAAAGGCATGAAGTCTAAACTTTCGAATTTTAATTTTGATCTCCCCGAAAAACTAATTGCTCAGTACCCGTCTAAAGAAAGAGACCAGTCAAGATTGATGGTACTCAATCGCCAAACCGGCAAAATCGAACACCGTCTTTTCAAAGATGTGTTGGAATATTTTGATGATGGCGATGCTATGATTTTCAACAACACCAAGGTATTTCCTGCTCGTTTGTATGGAAACAAGGAAAAGACCGGTGCTAAAATTGAGGTTTTTTTGTTGAGAGAACTCAACAACTCGGCCCGACTTTGGGACGTTTTGGTTGACCCCGCGCGTAAGATCAGAGTAGGCAATAAGCTGTATTTTGAAGATGAAAAAGGAAACGACATCCTGGTTGCAGAAGTAGTAGACAATACCACTTCAAGAGGTCGTACCATTCGCTTTTTCTTCGACGGCGATGACGATGCTTTCCGCGACGCATTAAAATTGCTAGGAAATACCCCTTTGCCAAAATACATCAATAGAAATCCGGAACCCATCGATGAAGAGCGTTACCAAACCGTGTACGCGAAAGAGCTGGGTGCCGTAGCGGCACCTACTGCCGGCCTGCACTTTAGCAGAGAATTACTAAAAAGACTCGAAATCAAAGGAGTCAACTTTGCTGAATTGACACTTCACGTTGGACTGGGTACCTTTAGGGCCATCGATGTGGAAGACCTGTCAAAGCACAAAATGGACGCAGAGTATTACAATATCAACGAAAAAGCTGCTGAAGTTGTCAACAGTGCCAAAAACCTGGATAGAAAAGTTTGTGCAGTAGGAACTACCAGCATGCGTACCATTGAGTCTTCTGTTTCAGCATCCGGCATCTTAAAACCATCAGAGGGGTGGACCAATCTATTTATCTATCCACCTTACGATTTTAGCATTGCCAATGCCATGATCACCAATTTCCACCTACCCAAGACCAGCCTGATCATCATGGTTTGTGCCTTCGGCGGATTTGACCTGGTGATGGAAGCATACGAAGAAGCCATCAAAGAAAAATACCGCTTCTATAGCTATGGCGACGCCATGCTCATTATTTGATTAAGCATAGTAATTATACAAAAAACCCTGCAGGCCGGGCTATGACTCAGCTGCAGGGTTTTTCTTTTTCTCCATCGTTTGGATAGAAGCCATACACAAGGCCTTGATTTCTTCGGCCTCCTTTTTAATAGGATAGAGGTCTCCTGCTTTTTCGGGTTTCCATCTTTCCAGGCATTTGGCCCAATATTCCAATCTACAAACGGCTGATACTACCTGCCGGAGCCCATCAGAAAATTCTTTTTTGTTGCCCGATCTGCAAGCCATGTTATACTCTACATAAATGTCGCAGCCCGATTGTAAAAAATGGGTGTACAACACGAAGGGTCCCGATTGATCTAAGTCGGATAAACCCACCCAGCGCGCAAATTCTTCTTGTAATAATTGTGTTTTTTCCTTAAGGATATTCATATTCATAGCTAAATAATTTACGGATGATAAAAAGGACGTACCTTTTTACCTATACCCGATTCAGGCCAATTGCGATGCCCGGCTATGTGTTAATTATTTATAAAAATTGAGACTAGGCGGGGCTGTTCTGACAAATCATCTTTGCCATATAAAAACCATCCATCCTTCCGGACAAAAGTTCCGATTTTTTTTCTTCCTCAAGTGTAAATTGAGGATGGCTGGCTAAAAATTGGGCCACTTGTTTTTCGTTTTCGGAAGGCAAAATACTACAAGTGGCATATACTAAAACCCCACCGGGTTTCACCATGGCGGCATAGCTGCTCAGGATCTCCGCTTGTTTGATTTTGATCTCCTCAATTGATTCCGGTTTGAGTTTCCACTTGGCATCCGGGTTCCGGCGCAATACACCCAGCCCGGAACAAGGCACATCCAGCAAAACAACATCGGCCGATGCCCTTAATCTTTTAATGACCTTTCCGGTGATGAGCCTGGTTTCAATATTGTGGATGCCATTTCTTCGGGCTCTTTTTTTCAGCTCTTCCAACTTCCATTCTTCAACATCCATGGCAATGATGGTTCCGCGGTTTTCCATCACAGGCAAGCTGCAGGCTTTTGCCACCGGCCCCGGCACAGGCATCTACCACCCGCAGACCCGGCTTTGCCCCGGTCATCAGCGGTATCAACTGGCTGCCGGCATCCTGGATCTCAAACAAGCCATCTTTAAATTCATCAAGGGCAAAAAGATTAGATCGCTCAGCCACCAGAGCTGCGTCGGGAAGGCCTTCAATTTTGATCAACTTTACTCCCTTCCTTGACAAAACAGCAGCAAGGCTGGCAAAACTTGTTTTGATGGTATTGATCCTGATGGTCAGTGGCGCCGTTTCATTAAGTGCCTTAACGGTGGCTTCCCAACTATCTCCCAATTCTTCTTCTCCTATTTGATCCAACCAGTCAGGCAAAGATTCTCTGATCTTGCGCGTAGATTGGGCAAGATCGTATTTTGATTTGATGTAAGTCCGACTCAAACCTTTGAACTCAGGCCAATCAGGTAGGTCTACCCCCTTCATTCTCAAAAGTATGCCCAGCAACCTCAATAAGGTCTGAGGGTGCAGATTGTCTACCCTGGTTTCATTGATAAAATGCAGCATCCTCCACCACCTCACCATCTCATAACAGTTTTCGGCAATACCGGCACGGTCTCTGGAGCCCCACTTCTTATTGCTCCTCAAAACTTGCTGGATGGCCTTATCTGCCATCTTTTTGTCGTGAAAAATGAGGTGAATGGTGTCTGTAACCGCTGATAGTAAGGAAGGATGGAGTTTCATATGGAGGGCAAAAATAGAACTTTAATGGCGATCATTTCTGATTTATAGCGGATCTGCTCTTTTTTTGGAATGAATTCCAGCATTTTAGCGTTTCATCGATCATTTTTAGTCGTTCGTATAGTACTTGGTGCAGTTAGGGTACTTTGTATTGCATGGTACTGTATTGTGATGTATCTTTGTTTCATAATTATTTACCATGAAATTGGAGAACACAAAAGCGCAGATGCGCAAAGGAATTCTGGAGCTGTGTGTTTTGGCCATCGTTTCGAAAGAGGAAGCTTATCCTTCTGACATCATCGAAAAGCTGAAAGAACACAAACTCATAGTGGTAGAAGGCACCCTCTACCCCTTGCTCAACCGGCTGAAAGATGCCGCATTACTGGATTACAATTGGAGGGAATCCACAGCAGGCCCCCCCAGAAAGTATTACAGCATTACCTCACAAGGAACCGACTTTCTTCAGGGTCTCGTTGAAACCTGGTCAGAACTGAATGAAGCCGTTAATCAATCAACCAAACAAATCGTAAATCAATGAACAAGATCATAAACATCAATTTGGGTGGCATGCCCTTTGTCATAGACGATGATGCCTATGATTACATGTCGCAATACCTGGGATCCATTCGAAAACATTTTTCTTTTTCTGAGAGCAGAGAAGAAATCATGTACGACATCGAAATGAGAATGGCCGAGTTGTTCCAGGAAAGGCTTAAGTCGCGCCAAATCATAACCATGACAGAGCTGGAAGCCGTAATCCGTATCATGGGCAGCCCCGAAGAATTTGGTGGCGAACCCATGGAAGATACTGCTTCTGATTTCAGAGAAAGGCGTTCTTCCGAAGATTACAAATACATCAAAACCGGAAAACGACTTTTCCGCGATCCCGATAATAAGGTGGTAGCAGGCGTTTGTTCGGGCATTTCAACCTACCTGGGCATCGAAGATCCCATCTGGGTCCGACTGGCCTTCGGTTTGGCCACTGTAGCCGGCGGATTTGGGGTTATGTTGTACTTCTTCCTGATGATTGCCGTGCCAAAAGCCAAATCATCCAGCGATAAGCTTGCCATGAAAGGGGAGCCCATCAACATCGACAACATTGCCAGAAAGGTAGAAGAGGAAATCGATACCTTGTCCAGAAAAATCAATGAATTTGGAGAAGACCTCTCCAAAAGAAGCAAGGAGAAAAACTGGAGCTTTGGCAAGCACAAAGACGAGGTTTAAGTTCCGATTATAATTCCATCTCAATAAAAATGAAGCCGGCTCAGCAGTGAGTCCGGCTTCATTTTTTTAGTCTGCCTTGATAAAGGGTAGCACTGTATTTTCACCCCTGTGGTTCACTACTTTGAGGTAGTAAACATCATTGGGGAGTTGGTCTATCATGATTTCGGGCCCTGCCATGGCCTTCAAAACACATGAGCCGCCTGTATTGTAAATTTCCATAGTAAGTGCATCTTCCCACCCTGAAAGCCTTAGGACACTGGAAGCAGGATTGGGGTAAATCCTAAGTTCCTTTTCACTTATTTCTTTTCCGGATGTCATCACTTTTAGAACATCTTTAATTTTTACTTTTTTATGGTTCAAAACCCTTCTGTTTTGGTCCATGACAACGGAAATTAAATAGTGTTTGTCGGTAATGGACTCAAAGGCCATATGGTCTGTAGAGAGATAGGTAGTGCTCTGTCCCGCCTGCATGCTGGTAAATACCTTTGAACCATAGGTACCATTAAACGCTTTTCTGCCTACAAAACGATATACCATTTCACTGGCTGGAATGTATTGAGGCTTTTCAACGTATCCGGGAAGAGAGCCAAAAATGCCTCCGGAAAAACTATTGGCCTGATCGTAATAACTGGATGTGCCTGTTACGCTGTCTTCTACTAAAACTACGGTATGGTAAAGCGGGTTTTCATAAGCTTCTAAAAATTCTACCCTTGTCTCACACTTCAATTGATTTTCCGATTTGTCGTAGCTTACTTCCAAACCCATGTCAATGGCACTGTCTTCTTGCAATACAGATATCCACTCATCAATAGACGGCAGTACACTGATCTCCCTTCTATTGGCATAGAGCTGGGGTATGTAAAAAGGCCCTGCAAAGTAATAATCTGGCGAGTACATGGGGTCGTTGCCGTGCATATTGATTATGCTTATAAATTTATCATACAATTGAGTCATTTTTTCCGCCCCAACTATCGACATCGGGCTATAACCATGAAGCGTTGATGTAGTATATTCCAGTAATACCGGTTTAGTGCCTTTGTATTTGCCAACTGCTGTGAGAACAAGGCTATTGTCAGAGTAGTCAGACTCAGTATTGTTTTTACTTTCTATATCAATGGTAAATAAATTAGCACCCTGGATTAGTTCAACCTCAGCCAAAAATACATTGCTGCTGCTACCAGGTTCAAGTTTAAAATCAGGCTTGTCTAGTACATGGTCGGTCCCATTTTGACTCCAGCGTATTTCCAGACCTTCTACCGGCTGTGTTCCTTCCTGAGTGACAGTTACCCACAATGAGTCTTTTATTTGCTCGAGATTGAGTTGGCTTAACCGAAAATCGCTGATCAACAAATTGATTTTTGGTGTTGGGAAAATGTTGTTTTTTGCTTTAAAATCATCAAGGTAAACTTCTCCTCCGGGATAATTATTGATGACCAAAATATTTCTAAAAGCGGATTGATAAATACCTCTGTCTATGACCACATCATTAACCCTGAAATCAAAGTAGTTGAGATCCTTATTAATGTGAAAACTTATTTTATGCCATTTTTCAGGTTCGAATTCAAGGTAACCACCTTCAGAATTTACATAAGAGGTCACATAATTGTTGGACTTAAATTTAATATTTGGAAAGGCGTAGTTGGGTGAAATAGTGATAGAGGCCTTTTTTTCTCTCCAAATGTAAAATTCAAAATCCATCGTGCCGGTAACAAAATCATCGTATTGCAACAATTTTACAGCAGACGAACTTGGTGTGGCAATTTTAATACTCTGGCTGCCACTTCTGGATCGGGTATTGGAAACTAGTACCTGGTCTGCTGTTTTCCAATTTTCGATGGATTGTATATTGGTTGATACAGGGTAGGATTCAAAATCATCACTAAAATTGAGTTGACCCGCGCACATTGTGACAATGCCGAGGTTAAAAATAATTGAGATTAACAATTGACTCATTAATTTGCATATAGTTTTCATGGCTCAGAATTTTACAAATTTTAAAGGTCTTATGCTGGACTGGTCGGAATTAAGATGAAGGAAATGCAAACCGGGCATAAGATGATCAATCAAAATGCTATTGTTGTTGACTGCACAGGGAAAATTGTAACCATGTTGATCAAAAATTTGACAAGAGGATATTGGCTTTTCTACTGCAAATGAAAAGTGGAGAGTATGCTGGCTTGGATTAGGGTAAAGTTGAACAATGTCCACAACCCAATGGGTATCATCTGTATGGGTAATGTTTTGGGGCAATAAACGATATACCTGTCTCCCGGTTCCGGGTGAATTCGCCATAAAATACAGGTAATTGTTGTGCACGATGGCTTCGGTAAAGGTAAGCTGGTTGCTGCTTACACCAAATTCCAGGAATTCTCCATTGTTTTTGATCAATTTTACATATCCTGCCCGGGTAACCAGGACAAATTCATCGAATTGCTGAAAACTCATGCCATAATCATCTCCATTATAGGGAAGACTGGCTACCTTTTCATATTGTGTGTACAGTTTTTTAAGTTTATATGAAACAAGTTGATTCCCTTCCCTGAAAATGGCAATGGTATCCTGACCACCGTCAAAAATGTATTTCCACCGAAGTACAGTTTTATCCGGAGGCAATTCTATTACTTTATTTCTGTCAACATCAAATATCCTGGTGTGTGAATTGTTCACTTTTAATAGCCCAAATTGTTCATTGGAGGCATCATTGAAGACATCGCCGATTAGGCCTTCAAAATAAATTTCATCGACCTGCAACAGATCGTTCACAATAAAAAAATGATATCGGTAATCTACTTCTGAAAATCCATGATACAACAAATACCTTCCTATCCTGCTGTAATTAATGGAACTCAGATTGTAAGGACTGACAAAATTAAATTTTCCATCTTTGAGTGAATACACCTCGCCATTGGAAATGGCCAAAACATTTCCTCTATAACTGAAAATATTGTATCCGGCAGCCTCACTCATTTCTAGATAATAAGGCACAATAACTGCCCCTTCATTCAATTCATATAGCAAATTATTGGCAGTAAAAAACAGGCTATTGCCAACCTCTTTAAAGCCGGTTATACCTTGCTGAATAAAATTGAATTGATCAGTATCCGGATTGTATTCACGTATGTCATCATCCATGGCAATAAAAAATCGGTTGTTGATTTTTTTGACGAGTTTAACAATGGATGTGATAGTGGGCAACTTACAAAAGGTGTCGATTTTTTCTCCATCGGTATAGAAGATGTGTTGCCTATTGTTGATTTTTTGCAAAAAATAAAGTTTGCCATCATTGACATTGATCACATCTTCTGTGAACTGAATTATTTTGTGGGGACCCAGTTGGGTTTCTTTTTCGTCTACACGGTAAAGATGATTGTCGCGCAGCACCAATTGGTTTTTTAAAGGGTAAAGTCGGGCATCCGATATACAGCCGGTCTCATTGGTAGCAAAGGGCATTTCTTCTGCCACACCATTGCTAACGCTGAAAAGTGTGGGAAGGTCCGTGTTTGTAAACGTAGCACTGAAAATCAGATCATTATTTGCAGAAACCAGCCGTAAGTCTCTCAGCGGCGACATGACAAAGGGCATCTTGCTTTCTTTGGTGGCACCAGTATTCAGATCAGCCCATAAAAATCCATTTTTGACAGGCACCACCATTTGGTTGTTGATGACCGGAATATTTTTACCACTGTAATTTCCGTAAATATCATAAGACCGAATCTCCTGTTGACCACTTAGGTCAACTACAAACACTTTATTTTTTATGGATCTGATAAAAATGCGTTGCTCTATTCTGGCTACCCGATCATACAATACGCCGCCATCTATCGGAATTTTAAATTCTTTGACCTTTGTCTTATTGTTGGTATCAAACAATTCGATATAGGTGGTATCAGGTGCAGATTGAATTACAGTTACAACATCTGCCGCCGGCAAAACAATATTTTTTTTCTTGGGAAAAGCGGAATACAGTCCAAACTCTTTGCGATCGGTTTTGGCAAGATCTATCTGGACAAGGGCCATGTCTTTGTCCAGGTACCAAAAATGGTTTAGATCATCAAAATTGCCGATGTGTTCAAGTGCGGTAGATTCTACCAGCAATTCTGAAATATCACTGGCTGTATTCTGAAAATAATAGTGGCGCAGGCCATTGGGTGCTATGCCGGAAGAATATACAAATGGATATTGGGAAGCATGGGGGGAGTAATATCTGTAAATCTCTGTTACATTCTTGGTCTCCAGATTGTAAATAAAGGGTTCCGATTTGCTGTCAAAAAACAAAGCACTTTTGGGGCCATAACTTATCCAGGAACCAAAAAGGGTAAAGGCCGAATAATAATATGCATCAGGCCCCGAATTTTTCACAAAATCATAAGAGGTGATGCCAAAGCCAGGACTAAACACCAACCTGTTGTCCAATATAAAATGATTGTTTTGTTTATAAGCCTGGTTAATATTCCGGGACCATAGATACTTTATGTTTTCCTTACTCTGCGCTTCGTAAACATTGACATCGTCATCTGGGGTGATTTCTACCACATAAATCCGACCTTCATGGGTAGCCAAATACCGGAGGTTAGGCGTGGATTCAGCTTTAATATTACTTACCCTTTCTTGTGAAAAAAGGGGAAAATGTAGCAGTAAAAATAAAAATAGGGTAAATGTATTTTTCATGGACATTGATTTTCATGCTCTATCTATTCGGTTCAAAAAATTGGGTGAAGTAAATTTATTACAACATTTTTAAATAATTCTAAATATTGAATAAAAAAAATACCATAGCAATACATTTTATTCCATTCAATTGGAATTTCACAAAATCAAAGCTGGTGCTTTTTGAGAGGCCAGCAGGTAGCATGGTCACATCAACTGTGCCATTTTCATGCCTGAGTTCCCGCATTCTGCCCTGTATATCAATAACGCATAGATTTTTAATCTCTTTGGTGCCCTCAATCGTAAAATAGGTAACACAAGGATTGGGGTAAATGAATGCCTCTTTGTTTTCAGTCAATGTTGTGGTTGATGTAGTAAGGTGCTCAAAATCTATTTTATATATCTGCCTTACCGCAAATGAGTCGCTGGCCAGACAATAATAATTATTTTGCCATTCAACCAGCGGGTTGTTTTCCAACAAATAAGTATTGAGGGGCAATTTTGAAGCCCTGCCCTCGGTGTCGAAAACAATCATTTCTGTCAAGCCCATCATGACCAGGTGCCCTGGAATTTCATACACCTTTAGCCTGTTCACAGCATGGTCAAAGGGCAGTGAATGCCTCAAAGTCTGTTCTCTAAATGACTGACTCATCTGATAGGTATAGAGGACTTTGTCGTTTAGAACATAAGCCAGGGTGTCAATGCCATTTTGGTAGAGGTAAAGACAATTTTTATATTTTAGTTCACCAGTTAAGGGTGTCAACGTGTTTTTCTCAAAATCAAAGACATAATTTATCTGATCTTCGGATTGTATGATTAAAAAATCTTTGCATTCCCAGTGGTGGGTGATAAAGTAATTAGTGCCGGGTTCATTAAATTTGGTAAGCTGTCCCATTGTATCCACACTAAACCACTTTTCCACAAAGTCGGGGGTTGAAATATAGGATATGATAACACGATTTTTGGCAGCGAGAAGTCGGGTAATGATAAACACATCCTGAATGGTCTGGCATATTTTCCCATCCTTCAACACTGTGATTTCGCTCAAATTGCTTCCAAAAACCTGTAGCCCTTTATAACTTATAAATTCATAGGAAAGGGTACTGTTTACCATAACATCGTATTCATGGATATTACCCTGGTCATCCAAAAAGCCCAGATGATTTCCCAACTTAAAATACAATTGAGAGCTGTCTTCATAAACGTATCTGATTGATGATTTAAGCAGGATGAGCGTTTTGTCTGCCGGATCTAAATTGTATAACTTTTCATCTGCAAATACAAAGTACTGGCCACCTACCCTAGTGATAAATTCATATTTTTTTGGAATCCCTGCTGACGTATAAAGGGTGTCTTCCTTACTGCCGTCATGGGTGAGTAAATAGGAATAAGGCGCTTCATATTTCAGATAATAATGTTTGTTTTTTGAAAAATTGATGTACCGATTTTCACCCTGTCTGAAAGAAGTATGGGTGATCCTGTGTTCCTGGTCAGTAATAGAAAACAAACTGTGGTCTATTAAAAATAAATGCTCATCGCTAGCCTTCAGTTGAGCATCAATAGAACAACCTGTGTTGTATGATTGTATGTTTTTAACGACCAAACTATCATTTTTAAAAGAATACAATGAGGGCAGTTTTTTGTCAATAAAGTTGCAAGAAAGGGTGATTTCAAAATTGTGATCTGTTGCTGCCATAGTGGTGAGTTGGTTGAGACTAAAACCTACTCCTTGTTTATGAATTTTTTGTGACCTCATATCAAAAAAAGTAAATTCGTTCTGGAAAGGTACAACGAGATAGGAGCCTGTGACAGGAATTCCGATTTGTGAAAACGATGCACTTATTTCAAATTCATGAATAAAAAACTGATTGGATATGTCCAGGGTAATAATTTTATCTCTAATGGTTCTCAGTAAAATGTAATTTTGATAAAGGGCTATTTGGTTTTTTTCTACGCCACCTTCCAGATTGATTGCAGTTTCCCACAAACGAATGCCATTAAAGAAATCAAAAGCTTCCAAATACGTTTTTTCGGGATTGGTTTGACAGATCAGCATTGTCCTCCCATCTGTAAACAGGATATTGCTGGCATTTTTCAAATCCGTCGCCATGCCAGCTGAAATGATTTTTTTCGTTTTAAGATCCATCACCATGACTTCTCCGGTTTCATCTAAAAACCAGAGTTGTTCATTGAAAAAACAAACGTTGTGCTTTCGGCTTGCCCCTTCTATAAGTAGGGTAAATTCACCGGTGAGGGCATTGTAGCAATAATAATTGTTGCCCATTCCATTTCCTGCTGACTTATACACAAGGAGGTATTGTTGGTAGGTCTGCACATAATTGTAACTGGTGGGAAGGGGGATCAAAGTGGATGCTTGTGATGTAAATAAATGGTAGGGCTGACTCCCTCCCAGGATATAAGAGCCAACTCCAGGCAGTGGCAAGCTGCCAGCACCAAGATTTAAAGATGGGATACTGATTACTTTGGGAGGGCTGTTGGATATAAAATCGTAGAAGTAGTTTTGACCATTGCTTTCATAAAGTAGAGCCCGATCGCCTAAATGGATGTTTTTGAAAAGACCAATGCCCGGTATGTTCCTTACTGATTTAAGCTGACCCACCTCTTGTCCTAACCAATCATAGACCAGCACATCATGCGTTGGGTAAATTTCGATTAAGTATTGTTGTTCATTAAAGGTGGAAAAGTACTTGAGACTGTTGCTGTTGTTGGAAACAATGGAAGTTACTTTTTCCTGTGCATGAGCCAGGGACATTGTAAACAATATGGAGAATAGAAGCCAAAATTTCATTAAAGAACGATTTATATAATTAAAATTAAAAAATAAATTCAATACATATATACTTTTTCAATGCAAAGGTCATTGACTATGAGGGGATTTTGATTTTTTCCACAAAATATAATATAGTACAAAAAAGAACATGACAAAAAATGACATATTTTTATAAAATACCTTACCTTTGGATCTAAAACAGCCATGGAAAATACCTTCAAGCATGAACTGCGGAGATTGCGCAAACAATCTGGATATAAACTATTGGATGTGGTTGCCCGTACAGGCATAGATCAGGCGCTACTCAGCAAATTTGAAAATGGCAGTCGTCTGCCCACAGATGCCCAGATCAAAATGCTGGCTGAATGTTACCTGCTTGATTTTTCTCAACTCAAGGTGCTGGCATTGGCTGAAAAGATCTACAAAATTTTAGAAGACGAAGATCTGGCTTCACAGGCTATGGCCCTGGCTGAGCCCCGCATCCAATACTTGAGTCAGGCAGCTGCTGTCCACCAGATAGCCCTGTCTACATCTACGCTGCAGCTTCTCCGGGAGGTGGATCGTATACATAAGTCTTGGTCTACTTTGTCCATACCATCGGGCACCCAAAAGCAAAAGATGGATGAATACTTTTCTGTACAATACACCTATGAAAGCAATCGAATAGAAGGCAATACCCTTAGTCTGGGTGAGACTATGATGGTCATCAAAGAAGGCATTACCATTAGCGGCAAAACAGTACACGAGCATCTTGAGGCCATCAACCACCACGAAGCCATCGAAATGTTATACGAATGGGTCAAAGGCTACCTACCATTTAATGAGCGTTTGCTGCTTCAGATCCATGGCTTGATCCTTAGAGGCATAGACAGAGCCAATGCAGGCATTTATCGCAAAGTTGATGTTCGCATCACAGGTTCGGAGCACTTGCCACCTCAGCCCTACATGGTGCCAAAGCTCATGGAAGATTACTTTCTGTTTTACCAAAAAAATGCAGCCAGCCTTCATCCGGTAATTTTAGCTGCAGAAATGCATGAGAGGCTGGTCAGCATCCATCCCTTCATCGATGGCAATGGTCGTACCGCCAGGCTGGTCATGAACCTCATTTTGCTGAGCCATGGCTACCCCCTTGTCATCCTCAAAGGTGATCACACATCTCGTCAGAGGTATTACCAGGCACTTGAGCAGGTGCAGGTGCACGGAAATGCTGCCCCTTTCCATGATTTGGTGGTCAGCTCCTTGCTGTTTTCTATTCAAGAGCATATTACCCTGTCGAAACCGGGAGTCTAATATCGAAATCTAGTTAATAATTGTTAATACCCCCTAAATTTCAGGGGGTATATTTTTAAAAACTATATTTTATCCTACCTTTGCCCCCATAAAACCTAATCCAAAATGGCAATTATCAGATACCAGGCCTTAAAAGAGGCCCTCAACCGAAAACCCGTTGTTATTGTAGAAAATGAAAAACGATCTGCCCTATTTGGCCAAAATGTCTTCAATGACGCAGCCATGAGGCAATACCTTACCCCTGATGCTTTTAAAGCCGTCAAGGCGGCAGTTGATCACGGCACCAAAATAGACAGGAAGGTTGCTGATTACATTGCCATGGGCATGAAAGAATGGGCCTTATCAAAGGGGGTTACCCACTACACGCACTGGTTTCAACCACTCACAGGCACCACTGCTGAAAAACACGACGCCTTTTTTGAGACCAATATGGATGGTACCGTCATTGAAAAATTTGGAGGCTCGCAGCTGGTCCAGCAAGAACCGGATGCTTCTTCTTTTCCCAATGGTGGAATCAGAAACACCTTTGAGGCAAGGGGCTATACCGCTTGGGATCCCACTTCACCAGCTTTCATTTTTGGAACCGCACTTTGTATCCCTACGGTTTTTGTTTCCTACACAGGTGAAGCCCTCGATTATAAAACGCCTCTGCTGAGAGCCCTCCATGCCCTGGATCAATCAGCTACAGAAGTAGCCAAATTTTTTGATAAAAATGTGCGCAAAGTAGTACCAACCCTGGGTTGGGAACAGGAATATTTTTTGGTTGACAAAGCCCTGGCCGATGCCCGGCCCGACATTACCCTCACAGGTCGTACCTTACTCGGTCATGCTTCCGCCAAGGGTCAGCAACTCGAGGATCACTACTTTGGCTCCATTCCATCAAGGGTGCTCTCTTATATGAGAGACCTCGAAGTAGAATGTATGTTGCTGGGCATCCCTGTAAAAACAAGGCACAACGAGGTAGCTCCCAATCAATTTGAATTGGCCCCTATCTTTGAAGAAGTGAATCTGGCGGTCGACCATAACTCTCTGTTGATGGACGTCATGCAAAAAGTAGGTGAAAGGCACAACTTTAAAGTGCTGCTGCATGAAAAGCCATTTGCAGGAGTGAACGGATCGGGTAAACACAACAACTGGTCCATGGCTACCGACACCGGAGTCAACTTGTTGAGTCCTGGAAAAACGCCTATGAGCAACTTGCAGTTCTTAACCTTCTTTATCAACATCATCAAAGCTGTTCACAATTACGAAGAACTGGTTAGGGCCAGTATAGCCAGTGCCAGCAATGACCATAGATTGGGTGCCAATGAAGCACCACCGGCCATCATTTCCATCTTTATTGGTGAACAGCTGACCAAGGTGTTGAAAGAGTTGGAAGGTGTGTCAGACGGCAAACTTTCGCCCGAGGAAAAAACCGAACTAAAGCTCAATGTAGTGGGTAAAATTCCGGATGTCATGCTCGACAATACCGATCGTAACAGAACTTCTCCCTTCGCCTTTACAGGCAATAAATTTGAATTCCGTGCTGTCGGTTCCTCGGCCAACTGTGCCAATCCCATGATCACCCTCAATACCATCATGGCCAAACAATTGAAAGACTTTAAGGTGGAGGTTGATACCCTTGTTGAAAACAGTGGCATGAAAAAAGATGATGCCATCTTTAATGTGCTCCGAGAATACATCAAACAAACCAAAGACATCTTGTTTGAAGGAGATGGGTACAGCGATGAATGGGCGGCAGAGGCCAAAAAGAGAGGCTTGAGCAACAACAAAACAACACCTGCCGCACTTAAAGCCAAGGTATCAAAGCAGGCTCATGATCTTTTTGCCGAAATGGGAGTCATGAACCATGTAGAAGTAGAAGCCAGATATGAAATCGAGGTAGAGGAATACGTTAAAAAGATTCAGATAGAAGGAAGAGTCCTGGGTGATATAGCCAGAAACCATGTCATTCCCACTGCTATTCGTTATCAAAACATGTTGATCGAGAATGTAAAGGGATTGAAATCTATTTTTGAAGATGACTACAAAAACATAGGAAAAGAACAGATTTCTCTGATTCGCGAAATTTCGGAGCACATTTCAGCCATCAATTCAAAGGTAGAAGAAATGACGGAAGAGCGCAAAAAGGCCAACAATATTGAACATGCAGCCGAAAGAGCTGATGTCTATTGCAATCACGTAAAACCCATTTTTGAAACCATCCGGTATCATTGCGATAAGCTTGAACTGCTGGTAGACGATGAAATGTGGACCCTGGCTAAGTACAGAGAACTGTTGTTTACAAGATAATAAAAAAGGGTGGCCCAATGGACCACCCTTTTTTTTTAAGCCATTTCTTCCGGATTACTTTTTTTCATAATTGCCGCAATGATCAAGGCTATCAATGCCCCGGGAAAAACCAGGGTAATGGCAATGCTCATTAAGGTCTGCTGGATGCCAAATGGATTTTCATTTTCTATCTTTTCAATAGCAGCCTGAACGCCGTCTTCACCCAAAAGTCCTGACATTTTTTCAATGGCTTCGATGGATACTTCTTTTGCCATAACGATGAGATCGGGGTCAATGAAGTTCATCAAAACATAAGAAAAAAGACTGGACAAAACCGCATAAAAGAGGTACGTGATCCAGGCAGGTGTAAAAGCTTGTCTCAAGCTGATAAAGCCTCCATTTTCATTGCGGGTTTCTTTAACAGCAGATACCATGAAATATAAGATGGGTATCAGAGTGAGCCAACTGCCCCATGATAAAAAGCCTTTAGGGTCGATGAGATAAACAACCAGCCCCAAAATAATGGCAGCACCGGCGGCCATCAGGCCATTTTGATTACGATTGAGTTCATAATTAAGAGTTTTATGACTTCAAACATAATGAAAATTTGAATTGTCCTGCGGTGATTTAGACGATCGGCCCATTATATTCTGTCAAATTAACCTTAAATTTGATAAAATTAGCCTGGCATGCAACCCGGGCACATAATCCCACGTCATTATGCACAAATCATCCATACTCTTTGGACCTTCGGAGTGAACTGGACTTGGTAGCGGGCTGTCTTGCTGGTAGCAGGAGTGCGCAATATAAGTTGTATCAGAAGTATGCTGATGCAATGTATAATATTTGCTGTAGAATGACCAATGACCCTGAGGCGGCGAGCGAAGTAATGCAAGACGCTTTTATGACTGTTTTTGAAAAAATTGGCAGTTATGGCCAGCAAAGTACACTGGGTGCATGGATCAAACGCATAGTCATCCATAAATGTATTGATTACATGCGGTTGAAAAAAATGGTGTACATAGAAGCCACAGAAACCCTTGCTTCAATGCCGGACCTCGAAGAAGAGCCGGTTTCTGTCAATATTGGTCTGATCAAAGAAGCCATAGCCCAGTTGCCGGAAGGATATAGAGTTGTGTTTACCTTGTATGCGCTTGAAGGATATGATCATGACGAAATTGCCCAGATCCTGAAAATTTCTGAACAAACGTCTAAATCGCAATACCACCGGGCAAAGGGAAAAATTAAAGAATGGCTGCTGAAAGACGGCAACCGACAATCATTATACAATTAAAAAGAGCGTTATAAACTTAAGTAAGATGGATAAAACCAGGTTGACATGAAAAAAAGAGATTGGCTGGAGGTTTATGTTGAAAACCACCGTTCAGAGTGGGACGACCTAAAAGCTCCGGAAAGAATTTGGAATGGCATTGAGCACAAGCTCGACAAAAAGAAGAAAGGTACCCGGTTTATCACCCTCTCTGTTTGGAAAATGGCGGCCATCTTTTTAAGTGTATTGGCAGGCGGAGCCATGATGGGTAAATATTATTTTTCCAATTCAACCACCGGCATTGACCCTGCCTATGCTACAGAAATGAGAATGGTAGAAGACCATTACTCCAAAGAAGTAAACCTTAAAATCAATGAGGCCAAACAACACAACCTCATTGATACAGATGTAGCCAATGATCTTGGACAACTGGATAAGGTATACCTGGAGCTTAAATCAGAAATGATGAGTAAAAAGGACATCAACAACAAAGAACTGATGACCGAAATGATCAACAATTATAGAATAAGACTTTCACTTTTAGAGACCTTACTGGAAAGGCATCGAAAGTATGAAGATGAAAAAACACATACCATCTATTGATACATAAAATTAGTATGAAATGAAAACTTGGGGAATATTATTTTCCGTTTTATTTACCCTTCCACTGCTGGCCAATCAGCCTATTGAGGAAAAGGTAGAGCTCCGTAAAAAAATCACGAAGGCCTTTGATGCGCCCATGAGTAAAACCATTTCTGCTTCCAACAGATATGGAAAAATAACCGTGGTTACCTACTCGGGGCAGCAGGTGAAATACGACATTGACATTGTAGCCAAAGCCTCATCACAGGCCAAGGCCCAGAAGGAACTGGACAGGGTCAGCATCATTTTTGAAGATTCACCCACCGAAGTATCAGCCACCACCGAAATTGAAGACAAAACAGCCTGGTTTACCTGGTCGTGGTCGGGCAATGCCGAGCTGGACATCAAATACACTGTCTACGTACCAGATGGCCGTAAGTTGAACCTCAACCAAAAATATGGCAATATTTTGATGCCTGTTTACAATGGTGCCTGTACGCTCGAAACCGCTTATGGCAACATCGAAGCTTCAGATATCAATGCATCCTATGTGGTCAATATCAGATATGGCAATGGTCGGTTTGGTTGCATTAAAAGCGGTACCATCAATTTGAAGTATTCAGATATGACGGCCAATAGCGTTGAAAAGGCAGAGGTGGATATCAAATACGGCAAGCTGCTGGTTGATAACGCCCACTATCTCAATGTCAATTCCAAGTACTCAAATTACAACATTGGCAATTGCAACACCCTCAGTTTTAGTGGTGGCTATGACCATGTCATTGTGGGTGAATGCGGAAAACTCAATTATGAAAATAAATATGGTGAGCTGGAAATGGGAACCCTCTCCGGCAACGCCAGCATCATAGGATCTTACCACACTACCAGCATCAGGGAGATTCGTTCCGGCGTGACCTCTATCCAAATCGAAGGCAGCTATGGCAATGTCAACCTCAGCTCACAGGGAGGCTATCAGTACATTGTTGAGGGCAAATATACCTCGGTTAAAAAACCGGGACAGGGTGGTGATGAAGACGAAGACGAGGATGGCAAAACCCTGGTAAAAGGTTCTAAAAAAGGTGGAGGACCTAAAATTAGCATCATCGGATCATATAATTCGGTCGTACTAAAATAAAGAATACAATTTACTATGTTTCATAAGGGCATGCTGATTACCCAATCAGTATGCTTTTATTTTTTAATTCACAAGTAAAAGCAAATAGAATTCCGCATAATTATTGATCTTTGTTGAAAATCAAATTTATGCGTTGCCATATCTCCTTATTATTACTTTTTATCAGTGCTATTGTCGGTACTGCCCAGGTGTCAGTGATTCATTGCGGAAAATTGATCGATGTTGAAGAGGGTAGGGTGCTTGAAAAGATGACCATTGTCGTCAATGCCAATACCATTGAAAAAGTAGTGTCTGGTTACCAAACCCCCACAGCGGGAGAACAGCTGATTGATCTTAAAGCCATGACCGTAATGCCGGGCTGGATGGATATGCATGTTCACATTGAGCACGAAAGTGGACCTAGAATATACGAAGAGACTTTTCTTGAAAATGAATCCTATATCGCATTGAAAGCTACCCAATACTGCCGTAGGACCTTAAATGCCGGCTTTACTACGGTAAGAGACCTGGGAGGCTCGGGTGTTAATGTATCTTTGAGAGAAGCGATCAAAAATGGCTTTATCGATGGCCCCAGAATTTATACATGCGAAAAATCAATAGCCACCACAGGAGGGCATGCTGATCCTACCAATGGTGTAAGAGACAACCTGAAAGGAGATCCCGGACCCAAAGAAGGGGTTATCAACAGCCCAGAGGAAGCCGCCAAGGCGGTTCGTCAACGTTACAAAAATGGAGCAGATTGTATCAAGATAACCAGCACCGGAGGTGTATTGAGTGTGTCCTCTGATGGTTCTGGCCCTCAGTTTACAACCGATGAGGTAGCTGCAGTGGTTAAAGCCGCCAATGATTATGGCTTTGTTACCGCCGCCCATGCCCATGGTGCCGAAGGCATGAAAAGAGCTGTTTTAGGAGGTATCCATAGCATCGAACATGGTACATTTATGGATGAAGAAATCATGAACCTGATGAAAGAAAAAGGTACCTATTACGTACCCACCATTGCAGCCGGAAGATTTGTGGCTGAAAAGGCAAAGATTCCTGGTTTTTATCCGGCCATCATCGTACCCAAGGCATTAAAAGTAGGGCCTCAGATCCAAAAAACTTTTGAAGCAGCGTATAAGGCAGGGGTTAAAATTGCTTTTGGTACGGACTCAGGTGTGAGCATCCACGGAGAAAATGCAAAGGAATTTATTTTTATGACCGAGGCAGGTATGCCGCCTATGGAAGCCATTCGGGCAGCTACCAAAAACGCAGCCAGCCTCTTGCGCATCTACGACAAAGTAGGCAGTCTCACCGCAGGAAAGTGGGCAGACATCATAGCTACACGTGAAGACCCTACCCAAAATATCCAAACCGTTTTGGAGGTGCCCTTTGTGATGAAAGACGGAAAAGTATTTAAGCAATAATTGAATGCCATCGGTTAACGGTTTTCGCGTTTATGCGGTTTCACTGGTTTTTATAGGGGCGCTTTATTTTTTATTATTTCATGCCGGGCAGCACACTTTTTTTTACATAGTAACCGGGTATAGTATAGCATTTTTGGCATCTGCTTTTTTGTGTTTTTATCTAGCCCTCTCTGTACAAACCTCCGGCTTTTTAGCCGCGCTTTCTACGATAATGGCGGTGTTTTCTTTTCCGGCATTGTCAGACGATGTTTACCGGTTTTTATGGGATGGCTACCTCATTGTGGATGGCATCGACCCGCTCAGGTTTACCCCTTCTGAATTAATAGCCGGTCTCTCGTATGAACCCTATACCGGTCTTTATCCCAAACTCAACTCACAAAACTATCACACGGTTTATCCTCCGGTAGGGCAGTTGATTTTTATACTGGCCATCCTGGCCGGAAAATGGGGCCTGCCTGCTGTAGTGGCCATGAAAGCCATGTATGCAACCATCCATTTGTTGGGTCTGATGGCCATTACCCAATGCCTGAAAGCGGAGCACCGCAGCCGCATCCTTACTTTTTATGGTTTAAATCCCCTTGTTATCATAGAGGGCATAGGCAATCTCCACGCAGAAGTGGTGATGGTGGGTTTTTTATTTGTGGCTTTTTGGTTGTATAAAAAAAATAAAAGTGTTGGGTCAGCTTTGTGCTTTGCCCTGGCGGTTGCAGTTAAACTTTTGCCCTTAATGTTTCTTCCCCTGCTATGGAAGTTGAGCAAAGACAAGGGAAGATGGATGGCATATGTTGTGTTATTTATTGGGCTCATTTTTATTCCCTTCTTTTGGATGTATTACGTCGGTGGATTTGTTGATAGCCTGGATCTGTATTTCCGAAAATTTGAATTCAATGCAGGTCTTTATTATGTCTTAAGATGGGTGGGCAAGGTAATTACAGGTTACAACCTTATCCAATGGCTGGGTCCTTCACTGGCTTTACTGGCCCTGTTGGCTATTCTTAAGTTGTCCTGGCAATCCAGGTGGCTGGCAGTAAGTGGTTATTCGGTTGCAGAATTGGGCCTGGGTGTATTGATGTTCTATCTTTTTTCGCTAACAACCTTGCATCCTTGGTACCTCATCTTACCTTTGGCAGTGAGTGCTTTTACACAATACCGTTTTTATGGATCTGGTCTTACCTCATTACCTGGACCTATCTATTTTATGATGGCGGACAATACAGCGAAAATTATGGGGTGATAGGACTGGAATACCTTTTTGTTTTGATACTAATTTGGTGGGAATGGCGGACCTATAAAACAAAAAAGAGCAACCCGGAAACCGAATCACCCTTTTTAATTTGAGATGGCTAGATTAGAATTTGTAACCTACACCGATGTTGATGGCGTTGTTTTTCCAAGAATTTTCTTCATCTCCATCATTCACCAAATTGGCAAGTCCCAACACATAACGAACATCCACTGAGATGTTTTTATTGATGTTTACACCTGCACCAAATTGAGCGCCGAAGTCAGGATTTTTGATTTGCTCATCACTGCTGCCATATTCTGTTTCTTCTGTTTCGCAATCTCCTCCGTCAATGCAGGTTTCTGCTTTTGCTTTACCGATTCCCAAGCCCAAATAAGGACCTGCTTCAACGAAAAAGTTGAGCTTCTCCATGTCACCAAAACCATACTTCACCAGAATTGGAACCTGGATGTAGTTCATGGTAAAGGTAGATTCTAATTTGCTTCCTAAAAAATCAACATTAAATTTGGTACCCTGTTGGGCAAAGTTGATCTCAGGTTGGATGGTAAGACTACCACTTTGGATTTGATAAAATAAACCGGCTGAAAATCCGGGCCTCATTTTTGTTTCTCCGGTATCGTCGCCGCCAATAGAAGCATTGGCAAGGTTGGCACCGATTCTCACCCCAATTTGAGCGTTGGCTGTGGTGAATAGAGCAACAAATCCAGCTGCTACAAAAAATTTTGTGATTAACTTTTTCATGTCTAGTATTTAGATGGTTATTAAATGCAATTATTCGGTAATATGTAGTTCAAAATAAAAAAAACCCCAGTATGACTACCGGGGTAAAATCAAGAGAATTACAAAACTTATTCTTTAAAAATCAAAATGTGACTCGATTTGAATTTCAGTGCAATTTTAAATATAAAAATTGAATTTGGCACATTATTAACAAAAATATTGTGAATATTTTTTTCAGGACTAAATAAAATTTGGTGCTCCTCCCAAATCAACTTACCAGAAATATCGTAAATTTTGAGATCTGCTTCCTCATTTTTATTGCCTGAATAACGAATGACCAAATAATCTTTTACCGGATTGGGTCCAATGGAAAATTCTTCTAATCCGGGTGATTGGGTTCCGGAAAACACCACCTTTTTTTCGCTCATACAGCCATCTGCATCAACAACAATGAAAGTGTAATCACCGGCAACGGTAGTTGTGTATATACTGTCATCCAGAGGATTGTCGAGGGTATTGACAAAAATCTCATAGGGTGGCTGACCTCCGCCTACCTGTAAACTGGCATTATAGCTTTGTGTCCCGGCCTCATATTCAACCAAAACATCCTCAATCAGCAATTCAGGAGGTCCGGTTATGGTGGTAGTGTCTTGCCAGCGGCACTGGTCGCTATCCAAGACGATCAGGGGATAGGTATTGGCTCCCAAGTCGGTAAAGATCGGAGACTGGCTGAAGTGTTGGCCATCAATGGAATAGAAATAAGGTGGCCTACCTCCCCCGGAGGTAAATTGAATCGTAGCTGTTTTATCACCGAAACATTGGATATTGGTTTGGGTAAAAGCGGCTTCCAGCAATGTGGGTTGAACAAGGGTCATGGTATCAAAGGTGGTGCAACCCAGGGCATCAGCAACATCAAATTGGTAAATGCCGGCTTTCAATCCGGAAACAACAGCGGTGTTGACAGGGCTTCCATTTACAGTAACATTGACCGGCGATACTCCACCCTGAAAGGGTAACAAAAATAGCACCCGTAGAATCTCCGTAACATCGAATGCCGGATACCTTCGTAAGGCTTATTTCAATAGGAAAGGCATCGATAACCTCAAAGTTTTTAGAAACGGTGCAGCCAAGGCTGTCTGTTATCATCGCGGTATAGCTTCCCGGAAACAAACTGTCGATGTAAAAGGACGGATAATAAGAAACATTGTTGACGCTTATATCGTATTCTTGATTATTAAATGAGGTGCCACCAGATATATAAAACTGTATAGCAGCGGCATCACCAAAACACACCGGCTGTTGGAGTTCAAAACTATCAACCTGGATGATTGTTGGCTCCGGAATTTGGATGGTTAAGATTACGCTATCGCCAAGGGCATCTTTGGTCACCAGTTCATAACTTCCGCCGGTCAGCATCGAAAATTCTCCTGTATTATTGGTCTCGGTTCTTAATGTATAGGCATAAGGGGCGATACCTCCTGTGGCGCTCACTTTCACAAAGCCGGTTGCCTGTCCAAAACAATTGACACCCCTAATGGAATCAACAGAAGCCACCAGGGCCGCTGTATTGCACTGAACCTCTCCTGATGCCATCAATGAATTCCTAATTCCCATTAGAATGGTGCGCATGTGATTGGCTTGCATGGCCGAAAATGCATTCATACAATTATCGTCGGTATAGTCCATGTAATTCATAAACATATCTCCGGTATTATCGCAGCTTGGACTAGGGTGGACCGGACAGCCATAGTTTTCATCATCCTGCAAAGGAGTGTCGCTAAAACCGTCATCGCTGTTACATCCCGAGCCACGCCAAACGTGTTGTAGACCCAAAAAGTGGCCAATCTCATGCGTTGCCGTCCGCCCCAGGTTGTAAGGTTCTTCTGACCCAAAGCCGGGGCCTCCAAAGGCAATGGTATTGATAACCACCCCATCCAGGGTAGAGTTGGGTAGACCATTAAGTGAAGGGATGTAGGCATAGCCCAGGTCTTCTATTTCTGCTACCCAAATGTTGAGGTATTCGTTTCTGGACCAGCCTGTTTCTGCCTTTATGTCAAATTCCTCTTCATCAAAATTGGCTGTGCTGGGGTATCGGGTAATGCCATCGGTAGGGTTGCCATCCGGATCAATGCCGGCCATGCAAAACTGAATCATCGGATTGCCGGTTGTGAATGCAGGCGGTGTATTGAGGGTGTCTATATTTTTGCGGGAAAAATCAAGGTTGATGGCATTGATTTGAGAAAGGATCCTGTTTTTAGATAGGTTGCTTCCCTGGCCTGTACCGTGATTGGGTTGGTGAACAATGATCACATGAACCGGTATGTAGAGTGTATTACCTGAAAGCAAGTGCCTGTTGGCCATTCTTTTTTCGGCCATTCCGGGTTGGAGCCATCGTTCGATTTCTTCTAATAAACCAGGCTGAAGGGAAGACATTTTTTCCATTTTTTCATCCTGACCACATCTGTGATGGGTTTGGGCCAGTAGGGGGGTCATACAGGCCATCAGGGCCAGGAGCAGGTAGGTTCTCAACTTCATATCAATTTACATCTTATCCAAATGTACAACCAATTTGTTGACTACAAAAGTCCGGAAAACCATGAAATGAAGGTAAGGGGCAATTTTGACAAATTTTATTTCAAAATCTGCCCAAAAATGAAGAGGAGAACCAAAGGAATGATGGAAAACCAAAACATTACCCAATAAAATTTTCTTCCAATCTTAGAATTGTCGAGACGGTCAGCAATGAGCGAAATGATGAGAACGGCACCGAAAATAGGACTCAGCACTGCGGTTAGTAATTTGGCAATGTAGGGATGAAGCAGCCAAAACACTGTAAAAAAAATCCCCTCTAAAAGGATCCATTCTACAACCGTCATTTGTTTAATTCTTTCCCACATTTTATTTAATTGAATTTAATGGACCAAAGGTAAGGTTTAGCCATGATAGCCGTTGTCTCTATTCGGCTGACCTGCTGTTTTTTTTGATAAAATGGGCAGTTTGGTGAACCAAATTCAAAAGTTGTTGCGTTTAGCCTATGATGAAAGTTTTGACAACATGGTTATTGGGTGGGCTGCTGCTTAGCAGTACATGGGCTTATGGGCAAAATCGAGCACAACTTATAAAAGAAGCCGATTCCACCTATAAAAGCAATATTTTAAAGTCAAGGATCAATGGTGTCTACATACCCAAAGACCTCGACGACGCTTTTGCAGAATTGGATCGACTTTCCCCCCCTGAGGCATTGGACAAGATCAGGGTAGAAGATGAAACTTTTATAGCCCAAAAGCTTCATTATGGATTGGGGCGCTGGATGGCGTACAACTGGAACTTTGATGAAGGCTCGCGCTTTTCCCATTATTTAAAAGGTCTTGGCTTATTTTATAGCTCTGAAATGATCGACTTCCTCCTCATTTCATACCATCGTTACCTCAATAAAAAACCTCAGGACATCGAGGTCAGGGTAAAACAATACATAGAAAAGCGCAAAAAAAAGAGCTGATCGCCCTTAGAGACCTGCTTTTCAATAATATCTAAACCGGATTCACTTCCCTTCATCGGTTTTTATCTTTCATTATTTTGAGATTTTCACCCGGCCTATAGGAGCGAAATACTATCAGGACCGTCCTACCCAACACGTAGTCATTTGGCTACACATAGAGTTGGATAAAATCCATAGAATCGGATAATTTAATACCTTTGCCCAACTTTAAATCCGGAATCCCATACAATTTATATAAATTACTATCTTTGTGTGTTTTATATATTTTACAAATGTTTAACGTAAAATTTTAGCCTCCCTAATTTAGCTAAATGGCAAAAAAATTATTGATCGTAGAGTCGCCTGCAAAGGCAAAAACGATAGAAAAATACCTCGGAGACGAATTTTTGTGAAATCCAGCTTCGGGCACGTGCGCGACCTTGACAAGGGGAACAAAGGGGTTTTGATCGACAAAAACTTCGAACCCAGCTACATCATTTCACCTGAAAAGACCAAGGTTGTAAAAGAACTCAGAGAATCTAGCAAAAAGGCCTCAGAAGTTTGGCTGGCAACGGATGAAGACCGGGAAGGAGAAGCCATTTCATGGCACCTCTGCGAGGTTTTAGACCTTGATCCCCGGCACACCAAAAGAATCGTTTTCAGTGAAATTACCAAACCTGCCATCCAAAAGGCAGTAACAGAACCACGAACCGTGGACCTGGATCTGGTCAATGCCCAACAAGCCAGGAGGGTATTGGATCGTCTGGTAGGCTTTGAACTAAGCGAAGTATTGTGGAGAAAAGTAAAAGGCAAACTATCTGCCGGCAGGGTTCAATCGGTAGCGGTTCGACTTGTGGTTGACAGAGAGAGAGAAATCACCTCATTTGAAACTACGCCCTATTTTAAGGTACATGCCTGGTTTGATGTATTGAATGACAGGGGAGAAAAAGTGAGCCTCAAGGCAGAGCTGGTTAAAAAACTGGACGAGGTCAAAGAGGCGCAAGACTTTCTCAACAAATGCAATGGTGCCGCTTTTTCTATTGCGGATATAGAAAAAAAGCCTGCCAAACGCACACCACCTGCCCCGTTTACCACCTCAACCCTTCAGCAGGAGGCCAGTCGTAAGTTGTATTTTGGGGTTAACCGCACCATGCAGATTGCGCAGAAATTATATGAGGCAGGACACATCTCTTATATGCGTACCGACTCAACCAACCTCAGTGATACGGCCATTGCTGCGGTAACCAAAGAAATTGAAACCAGCTTTGGCAAAGAGTTTATCAAAGTCAGGAAATTTAAAAGTAAGACCGCCAATGCGCAGGAGGCCCACGAAGCCATCAGGCCCACCTATTTTGAGAAAAAGAATGTGAGTGGTGATCGCGATGAACAAAGGTTGTACGAACTCATCTGGAAAAGAACCATGGCCTCCCAAATGGCAGATGCCGAATTGGAGAAGACCATCGTTTCCATCGGCATATCAACCATGAAAGACACCTTCCTTCAGGCCGAAGGAGAGGTAATGAAATTTGAAGGCTTTCTAAAAGTATATATAGAATCATCAGACGATGATGAAAATGAAGATGTCAAGGGCATCCTGCCACCGCTGAAAATAAGCCAGGTGCTGGACCTCGATAAAATGACCGCAACAGAAAAATACACCACGCCTCCATCGAGGTATACCGAAGCCAGTCTCGTCAAAAAACTCGAAGAACTGGGCATCGGACGTCCTTCTACCTATGCACCTACCATTACAAAAATTATGGAGAAAGACAGGGGCTATGTGGTGAAAGAAAGCAGGCAGGGCACACCCCGCAACTACCGCATTCTGGAGTTGTCTGACAACAAAGTAAGTCAGACCACCGCTACCGAAAACACGGGAGCAACTTCATCCAGATTGTATCCTACCGATATAGGTATGATTGTTACAGATTTCCTCAATGAGCACTTTGAGGACATCATGAATTACAAATTTACCGCCGAGGTAGAAGAAAAATTGGATGATATTTCCAATGGTACTGTAGACTGGAGGAAGTTTCTGAAAGAATTTTATTTTCCCTTCCACGAAGGAGTTGAGAATACGGTAGAAAATGCAGATCGTGCCAAGGGCAAGAGGGTCTTAGGTGTAGATCCTGCCTCCGGCAACTCTGTATTGGTGCAGATCACCCGCTATGGACCTGTGGTACAAATAGGTACCAAAGAAGAATTGCCCGAAGACGAAAAGCCTCGATTTGCCAATCTCAAGCCTGGCCAATCCATGGAGACCCTCAGTTTTGAAGATGCCATGGAACTCTTCCAATTGCCCAAATCATTGGGTGAGTACAAAGGAGAGGAAATGATTGTCAACAATGGTCGCTTTGGTCCCTACATCAAAATTGGCGACATCTATGCCAACATACCCAGAGGCGAAGAAGCAGCCAGCATCACCAAAGAGAGAGCCATTGAGTTGGTAGAACAAAAACTCGATGAAAATGCTCCACTCGGTTATTATAACGATCTTCCCATCACCAAGGGCAAAGGCAGATTCGGTCCGTTTATCAAGTGGAACGATTTGTTTATCAACGTACCCAAAAGGATCAACCACGACACCATCTCCCAGGAAGAAGCCATTCCCCTGATTATGGACAAGGTGGAAAAAGAGGCCAACAGATACATTGCCAAGTGGGACAAAGAAAAAATTTCCATTGAAAATGGCAGATGGGGCCCCTACATCCGGTATGCCAAAAAAATGATTAAGATACCTAAGGTGGATGGGGTCAAAATGGAAGCTGATCAATTGGTCAACACCCCATTGGAGCAGGTGAAAGCATGGATTGAGCTTGAAATGCCGGGTGTGTTTAAAGAAAAAGCCCCTGCCAAAAAAGCAGCAGCCAAAAAAGCGCCTGCTAAAAAAGCAGTTGCTAAAAAGGCACCTGCCAAAAAAGTAGCGGCCAAAAAAACAGCCACCAAAGCCAAATAATAGAGCTTGGAAAATCAATACGGAGAAATTGTTTTGCAGAAGGGCAGGGAACAAAGCCTGCACCGCAAACATCCGTGGATTTTTTCGGGTGCCATCTACTCCGCCACCAAGGGATTGGCAGATGGTGACCTTGTAAAGGTATACGACAAACAACGCAACTGCCTGGGTACGGGTATTTTTGCACCTGGTTCTATCATGGTACGCATGCTCAGCTTTGACGATGTTGCCATCGATTCTCTTTTTTGGCAGTCAAAGATCAAAGGCGCCTATGAATACCGACAGAACATCCTGCAATTTCCTTCTGACCCTACCAATGCATTTCGGCTCATCCATGGTGAAGGTGATGGTGTGCCGGGCCTGATCATTGATATCTACGGCAAGGTAGCCGTTGTGCAATGTCATACTCCGGGCATCTTCCGTTGTTTACCGGATATCGTAAATGCACTTACCAACATTCTTGGTGATCAGCTCACTACGGTGTACAACAAATCCAAAGAAAGCCTGGGCGGTAAAAACGAACTTGCCGATGGCGTATTGTGGGGCAGCGAAGTAGAGAGTGACACCGTATTAGAAAACGGTTTCCTCTTCAATGTCAACTGGGTGGAAGGCCAAAAAACCGGCTTTTTTCTGGATCAACGCGACAACCGGAGGCTGGTAGGTGAATTCAGCAAAGACAAATCGGTGCTCAATTGTTTTTCCTACACCGGGGGCTTTTCTGTCTATGCCGCCAAAAATGGTGCCACCACAGTAGTATCTGTGGATATCTCTTCAAAGGCCGTAGCCCTTGCTGAGCACAACGCCAGCCTAAATCATTGCACCAACCACATAGGCATTACTGCCAACGTACTCGAATACCTCACTCAAAACAAAGATGTCTACGACATTGTTATCGTTGACCCACCCGCCTTTGCCAAAAGCATGAGCAAACGCCACAATGCTATACAAGCATACAAAAGACTCAATACCCTCGCCATCAAAGCCGTTAAACCCGGCGGCTTGCTCTTTACGTTCTCCTGCAGCCAGGTGGTCACCACCCAGCTTTTCTATGACACCATCGTTGCTGCCGGTATTGAAGCAGGCAGAAATGTCCGGGTCATGTTTCACCTCAGCCAGGGTGCCGATCATCCCGTCAACCTCTTTCACCCAGAAGGTCATTACCTCAAAGGCCTGATGCTGTTTGTTGAGTAACGGTCCCTTTACAATTCGCTAAGTATTTTTTTGAAACATGAAGGTATTTGAGAGAATTAAGATTTAGTCCATAATTCCCTAAATTCTCTAAATGTTTGTGCCTGTAAAAGGGAGTTTTGTAGTGCAATGAAGAAAGAGCCGAATCTCATTTTCAGTAAAAGATCTATATGAAAGAGCAATGCTTGAATTGGTCTGATGAAAGAGGCCCACCAAGAGTTTTTTGAAACATAGCAGGCACGGCCCCGCCCTTTTACAATCGTTTCAAAATCTTTGATAAATACAAAGTATGATACCTCAGTCTACTGATGTAATTGGGTAGATCAGGAGAGCCATTCCAGCAGTGTTCAGCGCGGTCACCGTATTTGACTTCACCATTGTAGTATGGATTGCGAGTGCTTTCCAAAAAAGACTCAGCCAGGTAGACGGCATTGTTTAGATAGTAGTTGTCCATATCGCCGCAGTAAATATGGATCTTTCCTTCCAGCTTGGGACCCAGCGTCTTCCAATCCCTTTTGAGGATGTGTACCAGGTCGTAGTTTTCTTTCCAGTAAGCAGCCACTTCTTTATTGATCACACCCGTTTCTTTGTCGAAGATGCGCTGCGGATATCCATCCGGGCCCATAGGTGAGTAGGTGGCCTCCCATATATCCCATTGTTGGCCGGAGCGATTTTTATCACCGAGTAGAAGTTCAAAATAATTGCTCTGCCTCACGGTAGAGGATATATGTCCCAGGTAATCTCTCTTGGCCGGCTTTTCAATTTTGTGGTGAGGGCCATCCCATGTATAAGCATTTTCATCTTCGTATATATTTACGGTGCAATAGGCCCTGAAATCGATGGGATCAGGACAGGCGGCAAAACAACCATTGTATTCTTCCGGGTAAAAACCTGGGCGGCCAGGGCTTCCCACCCCCCGGTGGAGCCACCATATAAAAATCTCGATTTACCATTGCCTTTGCCCCTAAACATTTTTTCGATGTAAGGAATGAGTTCATAGGTAATGGCATCACCATAGGGCCCCTGACAGGCAGAATTGACGGCATAGGAGTCATCGTAGTAAGGTGTGGGATGCTGAATTTCTATGACGATAAATCGGGGAAAGGTATCGTGGGTCCATTGTTGGTAAAATCGGTAGGCCTCTTCCTGTTGTATCTTTTTATAACCGTAGATATGAAATCGTTCGCTGTAATCAGAGGTATCCATATCTGCCGGCACCGGCTCTGTCCGAAAACCTCCAAAATCGGAGGGAAAGTGGCCGTGATAAATCATCAGCGGATAATTGCGGTCTGTTTCTTTATCCCAGTCTCTGGGCAGCAACACATGGGCCCCAAGGATCACATCTCTGCCCCAGAATTTCGATAATTTTTCACTTTTCATTTTTATGTGCCGCACCCATTGGGTGTTTTTTGGCTCGGGCAATGGCGCTATGTACTGATCGAGCATTAGATTTATTTCTGTTGCCTGGCCTTTTTTTAATTGAACCTTTACGGGCTGGCAATAGATGTTGAGGGGCTTGGTATTCCAGTGCTGTCCTTCTCCCATATCGGGTGGCAGTTGCACGGCATGCCCGGTACTGAGGTTAAAGGTTTCATACCGATTGATCATGGCCTGCACCTGGTATTCTCCCTCTGGCAATTCATCCCATTGCTGAATCGGGTACAAGACCTGATCTTTGACCGGAAAGCTCACGGAAGTAGACCCGCTTTTTTCATAAATATTAACCCCGGCCGCCACCTGACTTTTTACATCATCTGTAATTTGAAATCTTGGCTCTGCACTAAAATCATTGGATATCATCAAAATCAACCTGCCTTCCGTGGGGTCGGGATAAGATACATGTACCTTCAGTTGGGTCTGCCCATAAAGGGAAAATGTGATTAGCAGAATGGTAATGGTGGATACGAATTTGCCCATGTTTTGAAATTCACTTTTGAATGAATGAAAACCAAATCTACGAATTTTTATGTTCTCTGGATAAAGAGGAAGCGCACACACCAAGATGGGGATTTTATTGAAACATTAAGAGCATGAAGGCACATTAAGAAATAAAGGAGATAATTTAAGCTTAATGCCCCTCAATGCTCTAAATGCCTGTGCCTATAAAACGCAGTTTTGTATTTAAGAATAATAGCTAACTCTTTCTTACGAATAAAGTCTATATGTGAGATTCACTCTGAAGTATGACTCCTCAAAAAGACATTGCTCCAATAAACGAGATTAGGATTTTTTTGGAAACATTAAGGGCATGAAGACACATTAAGATTAATGGAGAAAACTCATGCTTAATGCCCCTAAATGTGCAAAATGCTTGTGCCTATAAAACGGAGTTTTGTACTGCATACGAAATATTCATAATGGTGACCAAATCTGCCTCGAAAGAAATTAATAAATGCCACACATGCAGCGCTTTTCAGATTTCAATTACGAATTACAAATTTCAGTTACCGGATGCTCCGTTGCCGGATGCTCCGTTGCCGGATGCTCCGTTGCCGGATGCTCCGTTCCCTACAACGCCTGCATCACTCTAGGGACAGGGACCGGATCCCTACACCAGCTTCGCTGTCATAGGGACAGGTTCTCCGCTATTTCTTAATCACATTAAGATTCAACTCCTTCAGCTGCGCATCATGGATGGTAGAAGGAGCATCGATCATCATATCCCTGCCCTGATTGTTTTTAGGGAAGGCAATGAAATCGCGGATGGAATTGACGCCATTCAACACGGCACACAGCCGGTCAAAACCAAAGGCGATGCCACCGTGGGGTGGAGCACCATATTCGAAGGCCCCGAGAAGAAAGCCAAACTGGTGTTCCGCCTCTTCTTTAGAGAAACCCAGGAGGTCAAAGTTTTTAGACTGGAGCTCGCGGTCGTGGATACGAATAGATCCGCCCCCTATTTCAACGCCATTGATAACCAGGTCGTAAGCATCAGCGCGGAGACTTTTCATGGTCTCGTGGTCGCCATTCATCATACGGGCAATATCGGCTTGTTTGGGAGAAGTGAAGGGGTGGTGCATGGCGAAGAAACGCTGAGCATCTTCATCCCATTCCAGCAATGGGAAGTCGATGACCCAAAGCGGTTTGAAGTCGCCCGACTTTATCAGTCCCATTTTTCGGCCCAGTTCGAGACGGAGCTCGTTGAGTTGTTTTCTGGTTTTTTCTGTTTCTCCGCTCAGGATAAACAAAACATCACCCTGTTTGGCACCGAATTTTTCTCCCCATGCCTGGAGTTGTTCATCCGAATAAAATTTGCCAACGGATGATTTGATGCCGTCGGCCTGGAATTTGACATAAACGAGGCCCTTGGCGCCTATCTGCGGCCTTTGCAGCCACTCGGTCAGGTCTTTGATGTCTTTATTGCTGTAGCTGTCTGCAATGCCTTCTGCACAGATGCCAACCACCATCTCGGCGCTGTCAAATACAGAAAAGCCATGACCTTTGGCAAGGTCGTTGAGTTCTACGAACTCCATTCCGAAACGCAGATCGGGTTTGTCGCTGCCATATCGCTCCATTGCTTCGTCGTATGACATGCGCGGAAACTCGCCTAGGTCGATGTTGAGGGTGTGTTTAAAAGGTGTTTGGCCAGGCCTTCAAACACATTGAGGATGTCTTCGATGTGAACAAACGACATCTCGCAGTCGATTTGTGTAAATTCAGGCTGACGATCGGCCCTGAGGTCTTCATCCCTGAAACACTTTACAATCTGAAAGTACTTGTCAAGACCCGCCACCATCAGGATTTGTTTAAATGTCTGAGGACTCTGGGGCAAGGCGTAAAACTCTCCCGGGTTCATGCGGGAAGGCACTACAAAGTCTCTTGCACCCTCTGGCGTAGACTTAATGAGGAAGGGTGTCTCCACTTCTACAAAGCCCTGACTGTCGAGGTACTTGCGTGATTCCAGAGCCAACTTACTTCTGAAGATGATGTTGTTTTGTACCGGTGTCCTTCTCAGGTCGAGGTATCTGTATTTCATGCGTAGGTCATCGCCTCCATCCGTATTGTCTTCAATGGTAAAAGGTGGGGTTGCAGAAACATTGAGTACCTTCAGCGTTGCTGCTTCCACTTCTATATCTCCTGTGGCTCTGTTGGGGTTCTTGCTGCTACGTTCGCGTACGGTACCGGTAATTTGCACTACAAACTCTCTACCCAGCTTGCGGGCTTCCTGGCACAATTCTGCATTTTCATCCATGTTGAACACTACCTGAGTGATACCATATCGGTCTCTCAGATCCAGAAAGGTCATACCTCCCAAATCCCGGGCCTTTTGAACCCAACCAGAGAGGGTTACCTGGCTTTCTACATCACTGATTCTCAATTGTCCGCAGTCGTGTGTTCTGTACATGGTCTTTTATTTCAGGCTGCAAAGATACGGAAAAAGCAGAAAATGAAAGATGGATTTGTAGGGTATGTGGGTATGCAAAATCTTGCGCACCTACATACCCCGATTTTTCTTAAAAATCAACATAAACAAATTGGAAACCCAGGGTTTGTCCTTTTCCATCAGACAAGCAATCAGGGCATGACGTTCCTCACGGCATCCATCGTTGAGCGTTAAAATGGCCTGACAATGGACATCATCTGACTTGGTAGCATGGACCTGGATGGCGATACATAGAATTTTATTGAAAAGATCTTTGCCTTTACCCAATTCAAATTGATGACAACGAATGCCTTGTGGAAAAAACAGGGAAGATCCATGCAGCGACATTTGGATGGATGTTGTCATTTTGTGGTAAACATCAATCCTCGCCACCAGATGTGATTCAGCTTTGCAAATGAAGGTAAACATGATTATTGAGTGCCGGGTACCTTGATGTTGTTGATGTCGAGGCCTGATTTTTGAACATTGAAGTAGTAATTCAGCTTGGTAATGATTTCAGTATTTTGTTGCATTATTTGTTTTATTTGGATGGAATCCGTCAAGCAGGAAAGATTAATTTCAGAGGCCCGGATTTGCATTTTTTCCATTTCTATATAGGTTTGCAAATTTCTATCTATGGCTTCCTTTTGGTGAAAGATATCCGGATATAAGCCAAACAAACCGGATAATAATACAAAGAGCAGAAACAGGCTTTTTACACCCGGCGAGACTTTTGCCCAGCTCTGTTGGGCTATGATGAGGGTGAGAATGCCCACCAGTCCTGTAAATATGGGAAACAGGGTTACATTGGGCATGTAGTTTCGGTACATTACGATCAACAATTGTTTGGAAGCTTCCTGGTAGTTGTCTACCATGGAGGCGTTTAGCCTTATTTTCCTGTTGAACGGAGAAGTATCAGCACAGAGGTCATGGCTTTGATTTCTGATCTCTTTGTTTTTTTCAAGGTTGGTAAAAAATGAGGTGATTTGAGTGCCTGCTTTATAATTGAGCACCGTCCAGGTACCGATGGTGACCGTGACAATGATAAGCAGGGTTGAAATTTCGATGCCGAGCTCTGTCCAGATATCTGATGCTTTTTGACGAAAGGTTGTCATTTGTTTTTTTTGGTAAAAGTATAGGATAAAGGGCTTGCGGTCAATGTAACTTTAGTTATAGCTCTTAACAGATGACTTCTTCCCGGATTTTGGAAATTTTATTTTTTTAAATCCAATTCAACCACTGCAGCCGTATATCCTTTCAAACACATTCATCAAATTTTAAAAACATGAAAATGAAAAAACTTTTTTTAGCCCTGGGCTTAATGACTTCTGGTTTAGTATTACAGGCACAAATGGAGCGCACCGTAATGGTGGGTGGGGCAGCCATGTATCCTTCCAAAAACATTGTGCAGAATGCGGTCAACTCCAAAGACCATACTACCCTGGTAGCAGCGGTTAAGGCGGCGGATCTGGTTCCTACTTTGGAGTCAATGGGACCCTTTACGGTCTTTGCACCTACCAATGCTGCCTTTGATAAGCTGCCAAAAGGTACGGTAGAAACCCTGGTAAAACCAGAGAATAAAAAGGACCTCGCTACCATCCTTACCTACCATGTGGTGGCGGGTATTTATGACAGCAAGATGATCATGAAGGAGATGACCAAAAACATGGGTAAGCTGGTACTTTCAACGGTACAGGGAGGTAAGCTAACATTGATGATGGAAGGCAAGGATCTGGTAATAGCTGACCAAAAGGGAAATAAGTCAAAAGTGACCATTAAAGACGTGTACCAAAGCAATGGCGTCATCCACGTTATAGACACGGTAGTGATGCCTTAGAGGTTTTACAGTGAATTAGTCAGGGCCGGTGGTTGCTAAGCCATCGGCTTTTTTATGGCTAAAAAATGGGTACTTATATTTTCCTTATTTCCTGATGGCGGACAAAAAAAAAGCCGATCCCAAAGGGAACCGGCTTTTTTATATTGTTGACCTACTTTTATTTTACCTCGTGTTGAGGCATTTTATAAGTGTCTTTGCTTTCAGACATCTTGTAAGGCTGACTTTCGATGGTGTGAGGCCTCATGGAGAACAAAGCTGTGTGATTATTGATATTGATGTGTGGTGCAATGACCAGTGATACAATCGACATCAACTTGATCAGGATGTTCATTGATGGACCTGAAGTGTCTTTGAATGGATCACCTACGGTGTCTCCTGTCACCGCTGCTTTGTGGTGAGAAGAGCCTTTGTAGTGAATTTCACCGTTGATTTCGGCACCTTTTTCAAATGATTTTTTAGCATTGTCCCAAGCACCACCTGCGTTGTTTTGGAAGATACCCATCAATACACCTGAAACAGTAACACCGGCCAGACAACCACCCAATACTTCCGGACCGAAGGTAAATCCTACTATCACGGGAACTATCAAGGCAATAAGACCAGGTGCCATCATTTCTTTCAGAGATGCCTGGGTTGAAATGGCTACACACTTGTCGTATTCTGGTTTTGCTGTGCCTTCCATGATGCCCGGAATTTCGCGGAACTGACGTCTCACTTCTTCTACCATTTTCATAGCAGCCCTTCCTACAGCGGCAATGGCCAGTGAAGAGAAGATATAAGGAATCACACTACCAATAAATAAGCCGGCTAATACGTCGGCCTTGTAGATGTCGATAGAGGTAATGCCGGTCAATCCAACAAAGGCTGCAAACAAGGCAAGGGCTGTCAAGGCAGCAGAAGCGATGGCAAATCCTTTACCGGTAGCAGCGGTAGTATTTCCTACGGCATCCAGAATGTCGGTACGCTCTCTTACTTCTTTGGGCAATTCGCTCATCTCGGCAATACCTCCTGCGTTGTCGGCAATGGGTCCGAAGGCGTCGATGGCCAACTGCATAGCGGTGGTAGCCATCATACCGGCTGCGGCAATAGCCACACCGTATAAGCCGGCAAGGAAGTAAGAAATAAAGATACCGGCACCCAAAACAATCATAGGTACCAGGGTAGATTCCATACCTACAGAAAGTCCACCAATGATGTTGGTAGCGTGGCCTGTAGATGATTGTTGTACAATAGAGCTTACCGGTCTTTTACCAATAGCGGTATAGTACTCGGTAATCCAGGATATAATGGCGCCAACAACTAAACCAAGGATGATGGCAAAGTATACATTGAGATTGGTAAAGCTGACACCCCTGATTTCCATTTGGGCAGGCATGTAAGTCATCACGATAGGGTAAGAAACTACAGCTGTCATTAAGATGGCTGACCAGTTACCCAGGTTAAGGGCTTTTTGCACATCACCGTGTTCGTCTTTAATCGTTACGAAAAAAGTAGAGACGGCTGAAAACAACAACCCCAATCCAGCAAGAAACATAGGTAAAAGGATTGGAGCCATACCACCAACGTTGTCGTTGGAAATGATTTCTCTTCCCACTACCATGGTAGCAAGGATGGTGGCCACAAAGGAACCAAATAAGTCAGCGCCCATACCGGCTACGTCTCCTACGTTGTCACCCACGTTGTCGGCAATGGTAGCAGGGTTGCGCGGATCATCTTCTGGAATACCGGCTTCTACCTTACCCACAAGGTCAGCCCCAACGTCGGCAGCTTTGGTATAAATACCTCCACCAACTCGGGCAAACAAGGCAATGGATTCAGCTCCCAATGAGAAGCCAGCCAATACCTCCAGGGCTTTTTCCATAGGTAAGCCGTTGACATCACCTGAATCGCCCACAAACATGTTGTAAAAAATAATGAAAAGGATGCTGAGTCCCATTACCGCCAAACCGGCTACACCCAGTCCCATACTTGTACCAGCTGTAAAGGCTACCTTTAATGCCTTTTTCAGACTGGTTCTGGCTGCTTGTGCTGTACGTACGTTGGCTTTTGTGGCAATGTTCATACCTACATATCCTGCAAAAGCAGAAGTCACTGCACCGATGATGAAAGCAACACCGATCAACCAGTGTGAACTTTCAACCAGGGTACCAGACCATGCAAGGATGACAGAAACCACAGACCCAAAAATAAATAAAACCCTCCACTCTGCTTTGAGGAAGGCCAGGGCACCATCTGCAATGGCAGTGGCTATTTCCTGCATCTTTCCTGTACCGGCATCCTGGGCTACTACCCATCGCGCTTTCCACATCATAAAAATCAGTCCAATGAGCCCCATTAAAGGCACAAAGTAAATTTCATTGTTTTGCATAATGTTTTGCTTAATTTGGTCAATTGCAATTCCCAACCCGAGTCCCTCGGGTCAAATAGGCCACAAAAGTAAAGAAAAACAAGGAAAAGCCTATCATTACAAGCAATTATCATGGTCAATTTCTATTTTTTTTGTTGTTTTTTGACTTCCTATCCCCATGTCGATATTAGGATCATGGAGCGAAAAATGATAAATGCCAAATATAATTTTGTATTATTCGGGCTAATTAGTGGAATATTATTTTGTTTTGATCGTAAATAAGACCTTATTCCCAAATATTTGTTGGTGAAATAATAAGGCTTTTTAGCAATTCCTGTATACCCGCGTAAGACGTGACAAGTTCCCGGATGCTCCGTTGCCGGTTGCTCGGATGCTGGTCTATGACTTCCCTACAGGACCGCTTCAACCGCTTGCAGTTATAGGGACCTTGGAGGGGCTCCGTCCCGATCTCGTTTTTTGTCAAAATAAAAGATTTTCACATTTTCTCTTGATCCCTACACCGGTGCCCGGCATAGGCGCAACCTTCATTCCCCCCCCCTCCCTCCGTTCTGTTGTGCCACACAATCAATCTTCGTCGCTCTGTCCTTTCTACCAGTCTGGCTAGGGACAGGTGCCGGATGCTCGGTTACAAAAATCATTTAACCGGCTTCACCTTGTATCCTTCCTTTCTCAACAGGTGGATCACTCCATTGCTGCCTGCCAGGTGTCCGGCACCAACTGCAAAAAAGGTGGTTTGTAGTTTGGCTTGCGCGATGATCTGAGGGATCCAGGTTTTGTTGCGACCGTTGAGGAGGATGTCTTCATAGGGGGCCAATTCAGAACTTTCTGATGACATAGTATTGACCATGGCATCGATGTCCTGGGCCTTGTAGAGGGCAACAAGTTTATCCAACTCGCCATTGTCTTCATCGAGGGTCTTTAAGCTCTCTACCAGCATTTTGGCTTGTTCTTTATAGGGAATGGAATCAAAAACACTGACCTGGAAGTCGATGGTTTCCAGTCCTCCGGTAGTCATATTGCGGTCCTGGCTGATCTCATAAAACTCCATCTCATATGATTTGATGGAACCGTCTTTGAGCGAATTGGGATTCATGTCACCGGTAGCGAATGCACTTAAAAACATGGGTTTGATGCGCTCTAAGAAGAAGAGGGGCAGGCCCATATCTTTAAAATGATTTTCCACCAGCTGGTATTCTTCAGTGGTAAGCAGCGTTTTGAGGGTAACACCGTCTTTCATAAATATTTTGCCCATCATACCAAAGAGGGCAGACACGTCACTCATGTCTTTCATGTCGATTTCAAATACCATGTTTTGACTTGCTTCGATGGCACTTAGGGTACCTTTGGGAAGGAAGTAATCATCTGAGGGTATCATGTGGATGGTACCATAAAGATAAGAAGGCTGTTTAATGCCAGGGCCACTTATCTCCCATAGCAATGACTTTTCAAGGGGGGCATAGGTTTTCTGTGTGGTCTTGCAAGAACCAAAACCAAGCAGTAGCAGGCCTAAAAAAGCCCATAACAGGGATGATCTCATGTGGTAATGTAGTCTATGTATTCAGTTAAACGCCCAAAGGGCAGTGCTTGTTTTACCGCCCACCCTCACCATTTTTTTTGGGCACGGTTTTTTTAGGGTCTGTCTTTTTTTTATCCGCAGGCAAAATGGCGTCTGTTGTTTTTTTGTCTTCTTTTTTCTTGTCGTTGCTCTTCTCTATGGGCTGCTCGTCCGGCACGCCTTCCAGGATTTCTTCGTTCAGACCTTCACCCCCAAGGGTGTCGGTACCAAACCTTTGGTTGAGGATGTCTTTCAGGTTTCGATATCCGTTTTTAACAATGGAATCTCTAAGAGTGCTGTCTTGCATGATTACAGACAGTGAATCTGGACTAATGGGTATGCGCAGCGGACAATTAAAAAAGGTTCGAATGGTATCTTCCATTTCAAAACGGGTGTCGGTAAGTTTTTTCAACTTTTTATCGTTGCGGATCTGGTACCAGAATTCTCCAACCACCGGCAAGGCCATAGCGGAACCCTGACCCTGGTTCATGTCTCTGAATCGCACCGCAGGGCTTGGGCCACCCACCCACGCACCTGTCACCAGGGTTGGATTAAAGGTGATAAACCAACCGTCGGAATGGTTTTGTGTGGTACCTGTTTTGCCGGCAAATTCTCCCACTACACCGTAGGCATTTCTAAACTTACTTCCTGTACCGCGGTCGATGACGTTTTGCATCATCTTGGTCATAATGGATGCGTCTCTTTCACTTAGCACGTGGGTGGTATCGCGACCCGGATATTTAATTTTATTTTCTTCGGCACTTTCATAAATTACTTTACCATTTCTATCTGTAATCTTGATGACCGCTGTGGGTTCCGGCCTGATACCTTTATTGGCAATGGTACCATATACCTTCATCATATCGTACAACATAATATCGGCGGCTCCCAGAGAAATTCCGTATTCGCGCGGCATGGGTGTGGTTATGCCCATGTTTTTAGCCATGTCAATGGTTGCCTGGATGCCCACTTTTTCAATGAGTTTGGCAGCTATCGTATTGATCGAATAAGCCAGACCTCCGGCTATGGTTACCCAGTCGCCGTACACGCCATCTGAGTTGCCGGGGCTCCAGTCTTCAATGGTCACTTTTTCATTGTACATAAAATCACACGGCATTACACTGTCGCGAAGGGCCGCAGCATAAACGATGGGTTTAAACGTTGAACCTACCTGCCTTTTAGAAAGGATGTGATCATATTTAAAATATTTAAAATCGGTGCCACCTACCCATGCCTTAATGTGACCGTTGCTGTGGTCCATGGCCATAAATCCGGTGTTGAGCAGGAGGAAATAATGTTTGATACTATCCATTGGTGTCATGATGGTATCCGTGTCTCCACCTCCTTTTTCCAGGTAAAGACGGTCATCTTAACCGGCTCGTTGAAACTTTTTTCGATGGTACTATCGGCTGCTTCTGCTTCTTTGAGTTTGAGGTAGCGCTCGCTTCTCAGCTTCTGTTCTTCCAGCCATTTATCATCGCCCCAGGGCTTCTCTTCGGTATACCCTTTCCAGTGTTTGTAAAACTGGTCCTGCAGAAAACTCATATGTTTCTGTACTGCCTTTTCAGCAAACTCCTGCATGCGACTGTCAAGGGTGGTATAAATTTTTAAGCCGTCGCGGTAGAGATTGTATTTGGTGCCGTCTTCTTTTTGCAGACCAGCCAAAATACGTGGCATTACGGTGATCCGAAGGTATTCTCTGAAATAAGCACCAACCCCTTCGGTGCCATCCGCTCCTGTGTACTTGCGTGCGTTGACGGGCTTGTCTTTGATTTTATCGTATTCCTCCTGACTTAGCTTGCCGTTGGCGATGAGTGAAGACACGGTCTTGAGTTCATCAGACTGGAAGGTAAAATTGCTATTGGCTACCATTCTGTTGAGCACCAGGTTCCTCCTTTTTTGTGAATTCTTGGGATTCCTTGTTGGATCAAGTGCCGTAGTGGCCTTCAGCATGCCAATCAGGGTGGCCGCTTCTGCTGCGTTGAGTTCCTTGGCTTTTTTATTGTAAAAATACCTGCTCGCCACATTGATGCCATAGCGGTCACCTCCAAAGGGTACGGTATTCAGATAGAGGGCCAGTAATTCTTCTTTGTTGTAAATGCTCTCCAGCTTGCTGGATATAATGTTTTCCCGAATTTTATTGATAAGCAGGCTGAGCCCAGGGATATAGTATTTTTTTCGTGGAAACAGGTTTTTAGCCAGCTGCTGGGGCAAGGTCGATCCTCCACCCAATCCAGATTGGTTGGTAGCGAGTCCTTTAAACACCCTGAGCATGGATCGTAGGTCGATGCCGCTGTGTTCAAAAAATCGTTTGTCTTCAACAGCCAACAGGGCAGTGATGACGTAGGGAGAAATGGAGGATAGCCCGATCTCGGTACGATTTTCGATGTAAAACTTACCAATCAGGATTGAGTCAGCGCTGTATATCTCTGTTGAGTTTGAATTCTCAATATTGCGCAATTCATCGCTATCCGGCATGTGTCCAAAGAGCCCGATCCAGGCAAAAAATACCAAACCAAAGAAAAAGTAAAAGCCATACCTGGCAATATCATACGACCATTGAATACCATTGGCCAGCATAGGTCGACTTTCTTTCAACTTTCGGTGCCAAACCCTGATGGGCTCTGTCCATTGGGCATATTTTTCTCTTACCGGTTGCCAATAAGGATTCAGCCTGGCTGCAATGGGCGTCCAATAAGGTGCTATTTTCGCTGCCACCGCTTCTTTAATCAGGGTGTACTTAGAAATCAGCTGCTTCCATCCTTCGTTGATACCGTTAATTGCCATCTTCCTTTTTGGTGTGGAGTGCAAAGTTACAAAATTTCGGGTAACTGGTAACGGCTTACCGCTCACGGCTTACCGCTTACCGCTCACGGTTAACGGCTAACGGCTCACCGCTCACCGCTAAGTGCTAACGGCTTACCGCTCATCTACCTGGCTAACGCCAGTTAGACAGGCCGCGTACCGCTTACCGCTGTCCAATTGTCGACATTTTTAAATAAGCCCTCGTAATTCTTAATCTGAAATTCGTAATTGAAATCCGCTGTCCCGGCCGTGTCTACATTTTTAACTAAGTCCCCGAAATTCTTAATCTGAAATTCGTAATTGAAATCGGCTGTCCGCTGTCCAATTGTCGACATTTTTAAATAAGCCCTCGTAATTCTTAATCTGAAATTCGTAATTGAAATCCGCTGTCCGCTGTCCAATTGTCGACATTTTTAACTAAGTCCCCCAAAATCCGGAACCGGAAATTGGTGGTGGAAACCGCGGGCCGCCGGCCAATTGTCCACTTAAGCCCTCGTAATTCTTAATCTGAAATTCGTAATTGAAATCCGCTGTCCGCTGACCGATTGTCTACATTTTTAACTAAGTCCCCGAAATTCGTAATCTGAAATTCGTAATTGAAATCCGCGTACCGCTGTCCAATTGTCTACATTTTTAACTAAGTCCACATAATTCTTAATCTGAAATTCGTAATTGAAATCCGCTGTCCGCTGACCGATTGTCTACATTTTTAACTAAGTCCCCGTAATTTTAACTAAGTCCCCGCAATTCGTAATCTGAAATTCGTAATAGAAATCAGCTCACCGCTCATTGTTGTTTGGTGTAGGGGATCTGTTAAATCCGATGCTATTCAAAAATTTCGGTAAGATCAAAGGTTAGATCCGGAAAAAGTTGAGGGCATACCTGATCAGGTACCGTATAGGCGCGAATGCGTTGGTATTTTTCATTGTGAAGGAAAAAAACTTCTACCGTTTTATTGGAAGGCTCAATGATCCAATATTCTTTGACACCTGTTTCTTCATAGAGGTCAAATTTATCCTGGAGGTCTTTTTTGGCGGTGTGGGGAGATAAGATTTCTATGATCCAGTCAGGCACGCCAAAACAGCCTTTGTCCTGGATGATGTTGGGGTCGCAAATGACCACAATATCGGGTTGTACTACTCTGTCTGATTGCATAAAGTCCTTACCCTTTTTGGGCAGAATGACATCAAATGGTGCATCAAAAAACTGACAGGGCTTATTTTTAAAATATTCAAATAGTACCCCACATAAATTTCTGGAAATCTTTTGGTGCAAGCTACCCGGTGCCGGACTCATTCTAAAAATCTTGCCCCGGATGATTTCTACCATTTCATCAAAGTCAAAATTCAAATAATCGGCGTAGGTATAATTTGTACCGTATAAGGCCTCCGGTTCTTTTATTTTTGAATCGTTCATCGGTGGACAGGTAAAATTTTATTCAAATATAGTCCTTTTTGGGAAATGTGTCAATGGTCCCTGTCTCGGATTTGTTGACATTGTAGCGGCGCAAAATTTTGCGCCGCTGTGTCATTGTTAAAAAGATACCCGGGTGCATTAGTACATCAGTAATCAGTACATCAGTAAATTGTTCACCGGTCTTGCCTAGCAAAAACCTTGCGGAGCAGGCCGCTGGTGCGCTGACTGATATCTGTTCGGATACCCAGTTCTTTTTCCTTAATGAGGGCAAAGAGGCCATCAAGGGCTTTGGTGGCTACATAGTCGGCAAGGTCGGGATTGACTTTTTCTACCAAAGGAATTTTATTGTACGTATTCACCGCATCAGCATAATAATCGAGCGCTCCAAAAGAATTAAGAGAGTTGACCATTACGGGCTTAAATTCGCCATAAAGGCTGGTATAGGTAGTTTTGATCAGGTATTGGGTGGCGGCATCTTTTTCACCCATCAGGATGTTGAGGGCATCTGAAAAGGTCATTTGTTTGATGGCATTGACAAAGATGGGACCAGCTTTGGTGGCGGCATCTTCTGCAGCTCTATTGATTTTTTTAACGGCCTCTTCTTCTAAATTGGTAAAGCCTGGAATTGACTTTAGTTTTGAAGTCACCTTGCGGGCTTCGGGAGGCAATAGAATTTTATAGACAGAAGCATAGTAACCATTTTGTGCAGACAGGGTTTTTACTGACTTGTCTACTCCCAGATCCAGGGCTTCTTTGAGACCTGAGGCTATCTCAGCGTCGGTGAGACCCGCTCCTTCGATGAATTGGCCCAGTTGTTTAGGATCACAAGATGATAAACTAAACAGGATTACTATGAAAGTCCACAATTTCATCATTTCTTTTTTATGAGTAACGGGATAAGACTTCTTTTTGTATCAGCGATTATTTACTTAACAAAACTTTACCATTCATCTCTTTGGAAGGGGCCAGGCCCATACAATATAAGATGGTTGGAGCTACATCGGCCAGAATACCATTTTGCATGGAGTAGCCGACAGCTTCATTGGCTATATAAATCACAGGAACCGGATTGGTGGTGTGTGCTGTATTGGGACTGCCATCATCATTGATCATGTAATCAGAATTGCCGTGATCCGCAATGATGATAAAGCCGTAGTCTTTTTCAAGTCCCATGGGTATGATTTTTCCAAGGCACTCATCCACCGTTTCTGCAGCCTTGATGGCAGCTGAAAACACACCCGTGTGTCCTACCATGTCGGTATTGGCAAAGTTGAGACACACAAAATCAGGAGCGTTTTTTTCAACAAAATCGATGAGTTTATCGGTGATTTCGCGGGCACTCATTTCGGGTTCAAGGTCATAAGTGGCTACTTTGGGCGAAGGGACCAGGATGCGTGATTCCTTGTCGAAGGCTTCTTCTCTTCCTCCTGAAAAGAAAAAGCTGACATGGGGGTATTTTTCGGTTTCTGCAATGCGCAGTTGTGAAAGTCCGGCATCGGCCACTACCTCACCCAGTGAATGGGTGACGGTGTCTTTTTCAAAAAGTACATCGATGCCCTCAAAGGTTTCATCATAGCGGGCGAAGGTAATCATGTCGATGTTGAGGGGATACAGCTCATATTCTTCAACCGGTTCCTGGGTCAGCACCCGGGTCAACTGCCTGGGTCTGTCGGTCCGGAAATTGAAAAAGATCACCAGATCCTGGTCTTTGATCCTGGCGGCATTGTCTGTTACAGCCACATGAGGCTCAAAAAATTCATCGGTGATGCCTTCGTCGTAGCTGCGCTGCAAATCAGCTAAGAGGTCGGTGGTTTCGGAGCCTTCTCCATACACGAGGAGGTCATAGGCTTTTTTGGTGCGCTCCCATCGGTTGTCGCGGTCCATGGCGTAGTACCTGCCAATGGCGGTAGCCAATTGCACATTGGAGTCGGCTATTTTTTCCTGTAAGGTGGTAAGGTAGCCAAGACCGGATTTGGGATCGGTATCCCTGCCATCCAAAAAGGCGTGGACAAAGGTATTGGGAATCTCCATGTCCTGACAAAGGGTACAAAGTGCCATCAAATGGTCGATGTGGGAGTGAACCCCTCCATCGCTCACCAGGCCCATGAGGTGGATGCTGGCATTTCGTTTAACGGCCTCTCTCAGCGCCTCATGTAATAGCGGATTAGCGTGCAATTCTCCTTCTCTGACGGCTTTGTTGATCCTGGCCAGTTCCTGATATATGACCCTTCCGGCACCGATATTGATGTGACCTACTTCGCTATTTCCCATCTGCCCTTCGGGTAAGCCCACGTTTTCACCATGGGTGAGAAGGGTGGCATTGGGATATTTTGCCATTAGGGCATTAAAATTTGGGGTGTTGGCCATGGCTATTGCACTCCTCTCTTTTATAGGGCCTATGCCCCAGCCATCAAGGATCAGCAACATCATTTTTTTGTTCATACCAGGATATTTTTCAATTTTCTATGCTTTCACAACGTTAATATACCCGGGATTGAGTTACATTTACAAAAGTAATCCGTCCTTTTGATTATGAAGACAAATGCTCATAAATTATTTGCTGTTCTTGCAATCTGCTTTTCTTTCCTGACTATTTCTGCCCAGGCACCAGTGGATTTTTTCAAATCCGTAGGTGATGGCAATTATCAGGCAGTAGCTGCAATGATGGCACAGGACGTAGATGTTTCCATCCTGGATGATGTTCAGTTTGTATCCGGACGGGAAGCCGCCACCCTACTTAAAAACTTTGTCCAGGGCATCGGCTTAAAAAAGATCGAAGCCCTGCACAACGGAAGTTCAGCCAAAAACGCCTCTGCCTACAAGCTGGCAAAGCTAGTTTCTGCCCAGGGTTCGTACCGACTTTTTGTGTACACCGAAACCAGTGAAGGTAAATCATGGGTAAAAGAAATCAGAATCGAAAAATTCTAACTTACTTTTTGGGACTTAGTCTGCTCTTTACGGTGCTATCCTGCACCAAAAAGACAGAAATTTTGCAGTATCAGATGCCGCCGAAAACAGAGGCCGATCCGCGTTCTCGTATGCCCGAAGGGTGGGTTTCGCCTTGTAGAAATGCATTCAACTATTTGCCATCACCCGATCATCCCGGCTTTCACCGCATGAAAACGGTGAGAATGGCCTGGCATTTGGTAGACAATTTGACAGGTGGCAACAATTTTACCAGAGATCAACTTGGGTATTTGTATTTATTGGTGGAAAATGCCAATTATCGCCTTCGCAACAACAAGCCCATGAGTTTGCCGGTTGGCAACACCACGCCTGTCCTTGACCCCTTATTTGAATGGAAGATAGCACCGAGCAAAGGCTATGAAACAGAAAACGGCTATTATTTTCACCAACAGGAAAAGCCTCTTTTTTTCCTGAACAAAGGTCCGCAACGATCCGATTACAATGCCGATGTCATCAAAGAGCTGGGCATTGGCCTCGACTCCATACTCAATGTCTTTGTCATCCCCTTTCCGCCGGATAGCCTCGGCAAACAAAAGTTTAAGATGAATGAGTCGGGCATTGCCCTGGGCGCCCACGTCAAGCTGGGAGGCTTGTTTCAGAGTAAAAAGCCGGAATGGGAGTTTGCCACCTTGTTGAGCCATGAAATCGGACACGTTTACGGACTCAGCCACGCCTGGCACAATGACTTTTGTGACGACACCCCAAGCCATGCCAATTGCTGGAATGCCACAGGCAGTCCTCCCTGTGAAGGTCCGGTATCAAACAACCTGATGGATTACAACAGCGAGATGATGGCCCTGACCCCTTGTCAGATCGGTAGAATTCACATGAAAATGTCAGACACCTTAGCAGCACCCCGCAAGTTTGTAGTGCCCTGGTGGTGTGAAAATGATACCAGCAAGACCTATGTCATCTCAGATACCGTATCGTGGTTGGGTGGTCGCGATCTCGATGCCTCAGTTGTCATAGAAAAAGGAGGCAGCCTCAAGGTGTGTTGCAGGCTGGGCATGCCAAAGGGGTCTTCTATTCTCGTAAAAACAGGGGCAACCCTCATCCTTGAAGAAGTGACCCTTCACAACGACTGTGGTGAAAATTGGGAGGGCATCAAAGTTGAGAAAAAAGGCAAAGAATCGGGCATTGTTGTAGAGCAGGGTAGGGTGGTGATCGTGGATGTGAGTCCCGGAAAATAAAAAAGGTCCGGCAGCAGCTGCCAGACCTTGATGTCATTTGTCAATTACAAGATTATTTCTTGAATAAACCGCCCAATAGCGATTGGGATCCCATCTGAAGCAGATCGTCCATAACGCTGCCATCACCATCGCGGTCCAAAAGACGGGTGAAGATGCTGCCGGATGATTGCTGTTCAGTACTGCCCTGCACCGTTTTTCCGATGAGGTCAATGAGTCCGCCACCGCTGTTTACTTGTTCGTTGTTGCGCATTTTACCGAGCATGCCCAAAACCATAGGGGCAAGTGTGATAAGCAGTTGCGTTACTTTTCCACTATCCATGCCGCTCATTTTTCCGATGGCATCAGCAATGCCTCCCTGGTTATTGCCCAAGACGTGATTGAGAATACCGGCACCATTGGTGGTGGGGGTACTGGGTGCCGAAGCACCGCCCATGATAAGGTCGCCGATGTTGTCCAAGATACTGCCATCGTGGTCGCGCTCGAGGGCAGACAAAAACGACTGTGCTCCCTGGGGATCTGCAACATTTTTATTGATACCGCTGAGCAATGCCGAGAAGACCCCATTGGCAGCTGCTGCTGTCTGGTCCTTATCTGCACCGATCTGTCCGGCCAATTGTTCGATCATGCCCTCGCCAAGCTGGCCCTGAAGCATTTGTAGTATGTCCATTGTAATAAATAATTGATTGGTTAATTAAAGTGGAAAGATACAGAAAAAACAGATTGTTGTAGGATTCTTGGGTGGAGAAATGTTTTGCAGTTGTTGGGGGGGCGGAGCGTATAGCGCTTAGCGCGGGGCGTTTATGTCAGCGCTCTGCGCTGGGACCTTTCCATTATTTGCGATCAGTAATGAAAAGAATTGAAGCCAGTGGTTGACGGCGTAGCGTTTAGCGTAAAGCGCATAGCTCGGTGCATTTATGTTAGCGCTTCGCGCTGGAGCGCTTCCAATTATTTGAGATGAGCAATGAAAAAAATGCAGCTAGTGGTTGACGGCGTAGCGTTTAGCGTAAAGCGCATAGCGTGGTGCATTTATGTTAGCGCTCTGCGCTGGAGCCCTTCCCATTATTTGAGATGAGCAATGAAAAAAATGCAGCTAGTGGGTGACGGCGTAGCGTTTAGCGTAAAGCGCATAGCGTGGTGCATTTATGTTAGCGCTCTGCGCTGGAGCCCTTCCCATTATTTGAGATGAGTAATGAAAAAATTTGCAGCTATTGGGTGACGGCGTAGCGTTTAGCGTAAAGCGCATAGCGTGGTGCATTTATGTTAGCGCTCTGCGCCCCGCCGCTCCGCGCCCCGCCGCTCCGCGCTCCGCCGCCTGCGCCCCCCGCGCCCCGCCCCTGCCCCCCCCTCCCCCCCCCCTGCGCTCCGCCGCTCTGCGCCCCGCCGCTCTGCAAATGGACAAGTTCTGTTCCAATTGCAAATAATTTCGAAGATAACCTTAGAATCAACTTATGTTATTATAATAAATTGCGATTTCGATATTATATTTGGATATTGAAAAACCAAATCAAAACAAAGCACATGAAAATCAAACTATTAATTGCATTATTAATTGCAATATTTATCAACTTTGCAATTGCAATGGTGATCAACCTGATCTTGCACACTGTATGGACGTCCGCTCCATTTTGGTTCATTTTAGTTTTTGCCTTGCTGATCGCTTTATTGTTAGTGAGGTTCTTATCAAAGGTGGCAAACAACAATGCCAATCCTGAAGCTCCGGGTGCATTGGCTGCCAACAAATGGGTATGGATGCTTGGCATCTTTGCAGGCGCCTTATTTGGAGCATTTTCCACTGAGACGCAAAACACCTCCTATGTTAAATTTGATAATGGCACTGCGAAAGAAGTAAAACTGTCATTTACAGACAGGACGAAGGAAGAAATCAATGTGGTGATAAAACCGGATAGTGTTTATGAGGCGGAAATGCCCGTTGGTAAGATAAAATTTAATCTCAACGGGAAAGGCCGGGAGATCGAAACAACCCAAGGTAAGGGGTCGATTTTCAACATTGACACGGCTCATACTTATATCAAAACAGAGATCATGTACGGAAAATCGGCTGATGACAAAGGATTTGATCCAAAAATGGAAACCATCCACGAAGAGTTTTTTAAAGTAGATGTCGACTACTACTTTGAAGCCCCCGATCAAATCCTCACCAAAAGAGGTCGCGACAAAACAAAGACTGTTTTGTACAGGATGAAAGATGTATTAAAGGAAAGATCAAATAGACTCCTTTTGCGCCATTCGTTATGAAACGTTTTGGTCAACTATAAGTATTAAAAATGATTTTTGCAGTTGCTGGGTGACGGCGGAGCGTTTAGCGCATAGCGCATTGCGTTTATGTTAGCGCTCTGCGCTGGGGCCTTTCCATTATTTGGGATGAGTAATAAAAAAATTTGAAGCCAGTGGGTGACGGCGTAGCGTTTAGCGTAAAGCGGGGCTTATGTCCGCGCCGCCGCCCTGCTCTGCGCTCTCCCGCCGCTCTGCGCTCCGCCGCTCTGCGCCCCGCCGCTCTGCGCTTCGCCGCTCTGCGCCCCGCCGCTCTGCGCCCCGCCGCTCTGCGCTTCGCCGCTCTGCGCTTCGCGCCCCGCCGCTCCGCAATATTCTCCAAAGAAAACTAAAAAGTGCTTCCCAGTGGCAGGATCTCGTCAATTTTAAAGAGGTGCAACTGTATCCTGCGCTACCAATAGTCCAAAATGAGCTAGCGCCCTCCAATTACATTGATACAGATACCCTAGAGTTTAAGTATTACAATTATCGCCTAAAAGGGGTGAATGAGGCTGGAAAATATACCTTCTCTAAAATGGTACAGGTGAAGCCTTATAACAATGGCATAAGGGGACAAATACAAAACTTTACCGCCACCGTATTGCCTTCCAATCAGTATTATACCGATTTTTATATTCCACCTTTTGTAGATGCCAATCAGGGGTCTGTGGTTCAGAAGAAGCCGGAGGGCAGTGTGATCAGATTGCAATGGGGCTTTAATACCGCGTATACTGCCAGCTTGCGGGAGTTTAAAATATATGTAAAAGACAATGTACCTGCCAATATGACCGATGGAGGTTTATCGGGAAAGTACACCTTGGTAAAAACCGTCAAAAAAGGTGTGGCTGCCAGCACAGCCCAGGCCATTGGAGTATCTAACTATGCTGTACATGTAGACAGACTCAATTTTATACTCAGCATGGCTAAAAAGGTAAAGATTGTAGCCTTTCACAATGATGGAGGCTTTAGTGAGGTGGCGGAGATATTAGTTAATCCTTAAATAAACAAGCATGATAAAATATATATCTAATCGTATAATTCTTATATTGATCCTTGTATTATCTGGACATGTTAATTCTGAGTGTCAAGTGTTAAATTCTGGCATTAAAGACTTTATTGGACTTGAAACCATCTATAAAGAGGATATTGAGATAGAAATTCAGAAAATAGTTGATAACTTTAGAATCAATAACTCTAATATTGTTATAAGGCTGGAGAAAGTATATCCTGTAAGTTCTTATTTAAAAGAAACTGATGGGCTAAATGCAATGATCAGTTTGTCACATCAACAAATTGCATCATATGATTCAAGTTTTATCATATTTTACTTAATCCATGATAGTAAAAGCAATGAGATTAAGTTAGAATACTTTCACCGTATTTTTAATTTAAATTTTCAAGATGAATGTAGCTCTTCATTAGCTACACTTGTTGGTGGTATACTTGGATCCATGAAAGATATGCATTCTTCAATAAATGAAGCTGAGAGTGCAATAAAATCATCATTAATTAGGATTAATTAATCTTTAGATAGTGGATGTGGTTATGATTTTGGTCTAACTAGATCTTATTTGGAAAAAAATGGTTTTGATATTATTTCTCTCAAAGATTTCGATGTAGAACTTGGACAAAGTTACAGAAATATAAAGACAGATCAACGAGATGGGATTTGTCATTTAGTTCAATATTCGCCTATTTCTGTGGAGCAGAAACCTATTACTGATTATTTAAATAGTAGTGAATTTAGTCAACTTGAATCCAGAGTAGTGCTTCTGTCACGAAATGATTTAAATGAGGAATTAAAATTGGAATCTGTTTTGGAGACTGAATTGGGATTAGGTGCAGAAGGACTTGAAAATAATGATTGTGATGTAACTTTTGTAATATTTTTTTTGGGAAAGGACGAAAATGGTGATGATTACCTAGGTATTGGTATGAAAATAAATGATGATCCAGCTTCGTTTGAGTACTTGAGTTTAGAGGAATATAAAGATAAGATCGATAATTATCAATTCGAGAATTTAGAGACATTTAAGAGAATAAGCTTCAGGAGCCATGATTTGGTTAAAAACAATCTTAGGTCTATGGAGGTATATTTAATTGAGTATGCAACCATTAATGAGTTGAATTTCCTTTCAGCAGAGTGGTTTGCCGGCCTTGCCTCTGGCGTAATAGATGGTTTTATTGAATTGATAGATGTTGGGGCTATCCTTTTACAAGCTGCCTGGGGTTATGAATCAAGTATATTAAATTTAGCCAGTTCTCCTACTTCATCAGTTGCATTTTTAGCTGATTTATGTTACTTTAGACTTAAAGCAAATTCATTTAAAGATGCTTTCAAATTAAAGTTTAACCACGATTTAAATGTTACACTCACCGTAGATAAATTTATTGATAATATATCAAAAATAACGCTGGACCAAATTTTTGATTCTGTTGCAAAAATGTTGAAAGATACATTAAAAAAAATGTTATTCTTAGAAGGTGTTTTTGAACAAGGATATACAATTGGAAAATTGGTTTTTGAGTATATTGGAGCAGTCTTTACTGGAGCAACCTCGACTCTTAGTAATGCTTTAATGCGCGCAAAAAATTTGGATGAAATTTTGGCTGTCTTTATTAAAGAAGGTAAGGATGCTATTGCAAAAAATTCTGAAGAAGTCATACGACGATTGACCACCAAACTGGATAATTTATACAATATTATTAAAGATTTACCAAACTTAAAGAATTGGTATTTGAATGGAATGAATTTATTTATTAAGGGGAATTGTTTATATGGTCAAAAGATGTGAGATACAAACATTTACTTCTTAAATTGGAGGATAAATTGAAAGATGACCTAAATTTGCTTCCTATTTTGCAGAAAATGGCCTATTTAAAATGAAAGCCTATAAAAACTTCAAATGGGATTTCCTAACTTTAACCCTTGTTTTCATTAAATGACATGTTAAAAGATACTAAAATGAGATTTTTTACGACCATAGTGTCATTCATCTTGATGACCAACACTTTATTTGGTTCTGATACCATTTTGTCGTATCCGGTGAAAAGTGTCAATCAATTAAGGAAGGCGACAATAATACTACCCTACAAGACAGAGGGTGATATTTGTAAAAATAAACTTGTTCAGTTTGAAGGGAATTTAGGTCAGCAATTAGTTGATCATTTTGACCCAATCCTTCATAACAATTCAGCTAGTTGGGAGATTGACAACCACTTCTGCACCTCTGTCACACTTTTATTCAGTAAGGTATTATTCTCTTCCCAAAGAGATCTTAATGAGCAGCTGACCTTCCTGCACATACCTAACCCGAAGGAAGATCTGTCAAACATCGAATTGGCTGTACCCCCTCCTGGTGATTGCCCCCTGCTTGAAGCACTTGCCAAGGACCTGGCTGACCCGGATATAGGCCCGGCCCTCAATGCCTATTTGGATGAATTGTTGACGGAGGGTTCGGTGAGGGTTAAGGCGTGGAAGAAAATAAACGATGGAGGTATAAACGATTTTATTTCTACTCCTGGCTATATAAAAACTTTGGAAAAAGTTGCCAAATACCATGATGAAGCAACGGCAGGAACTACAGGAAATGTTAAATACTATAGAGTTCAAACACAGCATCCAGACTCAAAAATATTAAAGGTAGAGACAAATGGAAATTTAACTTTTAACAAACCAAATGTAAGTCTAAATTTAAGTACAACGACAAGAGAACACGCAGACTATTATGCAGCTCAAAAAATTGCTCAAGGTAATACAGTTGAAATAATTGAATTTGAAGTACCTAAAGCTTTCGATATTCAGATGAAAAAGACAGCAGTTCCACAACATAAGGCATCTCAGAATTTGTTAAATCCAGATGGAACTGCACCAAAAATAGTTGATCCTCTACAGCCTGGTGACCCGTTTGAATTGCCTGGCTTTTGGAATCAATTGGTGCAACAGAGCTATATTCCTGGTTCAGCAAAAATTGTCAATTAATGGTTGTAAGGTTTAAAGATAGGAATGTAACAGGTGAATTAATTGCCTTCGTTAAAAAAGGAATAAGTTCATTTTATTGTATTGCTGATGTTGAATATTTCATTGGTGAGTATTGGAATAGTTATTTAAAAAGCACTAATATAGAAGGTGGTTATTTTGAATTTTTAAAGCGATTTAAAGTTGACTATTATAGTTTGCATGATGAATATCAAACTATAATTGGGAGTTCTGACGATTTTGATTTGTTAGGAAACATTCCAAAAATTTATATTGATTTCGATCGTAAATATTTTGCATCTTATTTTCAAGAACAAGAACTTGAATTAAGAGTCGCTGAAGGATGGAAAGGTGAGTATACGAAAATAGGAAACCTAATTCCTAATGAATTTAAATATTGGAATCCTTATACTTCAGAATGGATATAAAAACTCAATGGGCAAAAAAATTTGGCTTCCTCCAAGTTTTCAGCAGTTAATAAATGGATTTTTTTACAGAGCGGAGTAATGTCTGTAATGGAAACAATCCATTCATTAATGTATTTTTCTACAGCAATGCCTGATAGCCCAATTTGTATGGACCTATAAGGCAATTTTTCTAAATGAATATCTCTTTCTGGATCCCATTGAATACGTACTGGTGCAGCTTTTACTTTTTGTTCCCACTCTTCTTTTGATTGATGGATATTAGGATCAAAATAGGAAAGACATGAGTTATTAAGAGCCCACAAGAACCCTTCTTTTGTTATTTTTATGGCTAAAATATGTTCTTGACCAATTTTTAGAGGCCCAGCCTGACCTGTACATCATCCATAGAAATGATGGTTTATCCATGTCATTCTTTCTAATTTGAAAGGTGGAACGAACTTTTGATGTGTCACAGCAGGTATTGCAATATCTCTTGAATATGCTTGATAAATTGTTATAGTTTTTTCATCATAAATAGCTCTGATTTGATTGAAGTGAATCATCTATCTCTATTTTTAAGGTTTAATAGGTAAAAAATGCGCTGTAAAAATAGCGTTTTGAACTAGATTAATATATTGATTTATATTTTTTAAACATAAGCTCTATAAGCATTTTAAATAATTTCCATCATATTCGGAATGTCTTAATTAAGTATTAAATTTATCCCATGAATCCACTAAAACACTTTTTTTTACAGATAATATTCCTTATGGCTGGTTTGCAAGTTGAGACGGCTTATAGTGCAGGAGGCGAAGCGGCGGGGAATGACATTAATGGATTGATAGATTTTATAACAGCTAATAAATTTAGTGACATCATTAATCCATAGATATGAAATATGAAGTAGTGGATCAACCATTGCAGAATAGATCACATTCCAAGTTGATCATAAACTGCAGGAACAATATGGATATAACTAAGCTTAATTTTCTGAGTAGAGAGGATTATCAATTGAATGGAAGTATTGATATAGGTGAAGAAGTATTTTTAGCATCAATTAACGGAGGAGAGATAATACTGTACCATTTTAATAAACCTGGATTTTATAAAGTCGAGATCGATTCGAAGAAGATGTTATTTGTTCAAAAAGATGATGTTCCAGAATATAAATGGAAGTCCGGAGTGACTTTGTTTTTGGATAGAGTCAATCGTAATTATATTTGCAAGGTAAAGGGTAAAGATGAGGTCTTTTCTTTTGAGCCTAATTTTCCTATTTCATATCGTTGGTTCGATTGTGGTATATTATTTTATCAGAATAATGAAAAGGAAAATAGCTGGATTAAGTGTTTGAACCCTGACGGAGGTAGTGAGAAATGGAAGAAGCAGTTTGCATGGCAATTTGCAAGACTGGAAGCATACGACAATTTGATCGTTTTGGAATATCATGCTTATGATAAGATCAGAACAGATGAGGGATATGAGGGTGAAAGGGACTGGTACGATCCGAATAAATATACTATTGTTTTAGATGGAGATACAGGAGAAGAAATCTGGCAATATCCAAATGGTTATCATCAGATAGATTATGAGAAAGGAATAGTATTGATAGGAAATATTAACAGTCGACTTTCAAGCGGCAAAATAGAATCTTTATCAGTAGTGGAATTGAAAATTAATGACGGAAATGTTCTTAGCGAAGTAGTTGTAAGGCCTGCCATTGAGAGAGAGTAACAAACTTTCACTTTGTTGATGAAAGTGGCATTTATTATACTTCTCATGATGGCTCGTTTGGAAAGATAAGTAAGACTGATGGAACAATACTCTGGGAATTTGATTTGATTGACGATAAGGGTGAAAAACGAAAATTAACGGATTGGCTTTTACTTGGAAATGGCAACTTAGTTCTACAAGCTATGCCAAATCATCCCAATGGAGATTTAACATGTGTATTCAACCCAGAAGAAAACATGGAGTATTCAAGAGTTAAAAATGGAATAAGAATCACTACAGACTATGCATAATCGAAGCGCGACCGATCATCCCGAATAGGACTCAGCTTTGTGCTTCGCGCTCCATCCTACTTTAAATTATACCACCAATCCCAATCCCAGAGAGCTGGTTTAATTTTCCCTTATTTTATAGGGTCAAGTCCAACTTAAACCCAATATCAGCCTATCTGCCAATGATCTTAGTTTCTCTAATGTGAAATTCTAAATTTAATGCAGATATTGGGTTTGTCAGAAATAGAGAGCAAAATGTAGGTAGGTCATGCATTGAGGATGGCAGTCATGCCAATACTGATTCGAAGTTAGAAACTTCGAATAGCTCGTTGGGTGAGTGGTTAGTGCTTCAAAATATTCTGGGATATTTTAGTCATTTAACAGATTTTGGGTAGTTAATCAATCATAGAAATTCTAACACATGTTTAAAATTACTAAATTTATCTCATGAATCCACGTAAACACATTTTTGTACAGATTATATTCCTTATTGCTAATTTGCAAGTTGAGGCAGCTTATGGTGCAGGAGGCGAAGCAGCGGGGCCTTATGCAAGATATGAATTAGGAAAGGATTCAGAAAATAAAATGCGACATGCAGATATTGATGGTAATATGGTTGAATTAAATGATCCTAAGTATTATGAAAAAACACATATTATTATTGAAGATTTAAAAAGTTTTGAATAATGTCAATTGAAAAGCCAAGGGAACATGCCGAGTATGTTAAAAAATATGTGACTTCATATTTATTAAATTTTGATAAGCATTTAATTGAAGAAGGACCACATGAATCATTTAATGAATTTTTATGTAGTTATGGATATAAATATTCAAGTTTTATAATGGAGCAAATTGTCCCTTTTAATTTTTTTAGTGAAAAAGAATTAAAGATTTTAACCGAACTTGAAAATTATTTGCACCATTTATTAGTAACACATAGAGGGGTTGACTCTTGGGATAATCTAAAAAAAGATGAATATTTAAAAATTAAAAGTTTGAGCCACGATTATTTGACCATAGTATTTGGCCTTAATAGTTATTAGTTGTCATAGACGAGACTTAATCTGACAGTTAGTAAAAAACAGGGTAAGTAACTGTCATTTAGTGAGTGCATAGGCCTCTCTGTTAAATTGTACAATTCCACCCAACACAATATCCCCCTCATTTTTGCCGTCTTATACCCACACCCACACTTTTAGGCACGAAATTTGAATATATTATGATTAATCTTAATATGTTTAGTATGAAGTTTTGGTTTAGTTTGTCATTGCTGTGCCTTACTCTGGCGGCTAGAGCAGGGGATCCGGCATTGGTCTATATCCGTACTTATAGTGATATTGTGGTCAAAGAGATGCAGCGCACGGGCATTCCGGCTAGCATCAAGATGGCACAGGCGTTGCTGGAATCTGAGGTGGGCAAGAGTCCGCTGGCGGCCAGGGGCAACAATCATTTTGGCATCAAATGTGGCAAGGATTGGGACGGAGGTACCTATTTTAAGATCGATGACGATACCGATAGTACGGGTGTGTTGATAGAAAGTTGTTTCAGGGCCTTTACCAAAGCAGAAGAATCTTTTGTGGCCCATAGCGAATTTTTGACCGATAGCAGAAAACAACATAGGTATGGCTTTTTATTTGAACTGTATCCTGGCGATTATGAGGCCTGGGCCAGAGGGCTTAGTGCGGCGGGTTATGCCACAGATCCGGCTTATCCTGAAAAGTTGATTCGCATCATTAAAAAATACAAGCTGGATACTCTGGATGAGCCATTGCTGGCCTCCTTACCTACCAGGCCTAAACTGCACGTACAGGAAGAACAACCGGAGGTAGTAACGGTATCTGAATTTGAATTGTCAAGACCTTCGAGACTCAAAAACTCAGAGGCGGGTAAAAAGGAACACAACATGTACAAGGTCATCTGGGTCAACGATACCCGAGCCATCCAGGTTACGGCTGATACGGATGTGGAAACGCTGGCGGGTGACCTGCACATGGCGGTTTCCAGGATTACGGCGCACAATGAAATGTTGTTGACGCCTTCTGAATCGATAACCAGGGGCACTACGGTCTACCTCGAAAACAAAAAAAGAGATTACGAAGGTCGCATTACCCACCACGTGGTAAAAGAGGGTGAATCACTGGAATCTATTTCCAATCTCTATGGAGTGCAGGCGCAGACTTTGTACGTGCTCAATCGCATTGCCAAAGGATACCAGCCCGCGGCGGGTGAAACCATAGCCCTCAAAGAAAAGGTAGCAGGAAACCAAAAACCCAAGGTAGTAAAGGCAGGAAAAAAACAGCGTGGACTTCTTTTTTCTCAGTTATGATGCCGAAAATGAAGTGCCACAGCCACAGGTGCTGGTGGCATTGGGATTGTTGAACTGAAAGCCCCTGTTTTGTAAGCCATCTACCCAATCAATCTCCATACCCAATAGGTAAATGGCGTGGGCTTTTTCCATGTAGATGCGGAAGCCGGCTACGGTATATTCTTCGTCTTTTTCCTTTTTTTCATCAAAGCCCAGCACATAGCTGAAACCAGAACAACCTCCGCCTTTGACGCCAACCCTCAAGCCGTATTCTGAAGGCACATTTTGCTCTTCCATAATGCGTTTAAGCTGGCTGATGGCTCCATCAGTAAGTTGAATTGGCTGGATGGTGGTCGTGGTGCTCATTGATTCTTTTTTATGCAAAGTTAGTTGTTAAACACTTTTTTGCCTCCAAAAGTTCTATCTGGGGTTCAAAATCGAAAATCAAAGCTTTTTGAAAAATATTATATTCATTATCAATAAGATACATATATAAGCTTATATTTTTTGGCCGATGCCGCCAAAATATTGCTATTTTTAACTCAAGCAACAAAGTTCCGGTATGACATCAATAGTTTTGGAAATCGTTCGTTACACGGTGCCTTCATTGGTCGTGTTTCTAACCATTTATTTTTTACTCAACCGTCAGTTTAGACAACAAATGTATACCGAGCAACTTCGGTTTGGCAGCAAACGAAGGGAAAAAACGGAGGCTGTAAAAATGCAGGCCTACGAACGTTTGATCTTGCTGTGTGAGCGCATTGATCCCCAGCAACTCTTTCTGAGACTGAACACGGGCGAGATGACGGCTCGGGAGATGCAGCAGGCCATGCTGGTAGCCGTGAGTCAGGAATTCACCCATAACTATACCCAACAATTGTACGTATCTGCCAATCTTTGGAAAATCATTGTTTTATCCAAAGACCAGATAATGGGCATCATATCCGAAACGGCAGCCCAACTCCAACCCGGTGATCCCGCCGTGAGACTGCTCGAAATGCTGGGCCGGGTGAAAACCGACCTGCAACTGGATCCGCTGGAACAAGCCAAAACAGCCATTAAAAACGAAGCAGACCTCCTACTGTCATGAACAGGCATTATTGGATATTCATCTTAGCTTCCTTACTAATTGGTCAGAGCTGTCAGCGCAAACAAACTTATTTTGCCTACTACGATGCAAGTGTTTACCGGGTTGATGAAAAACTAAAAAAAGAAGATAGCACCACACTGGCCATGATTGGTCCGTATAAAATGAAGCTCGATGAGCAAATGAATGCGGTAATCGGGCAAAATGCAGAAGAGATGGTCAAGGCCAAGCCCGGCTCTCCGCTCACCAATTGGATGGCCGATGCCATGACCGAAAGTTACGAACGCCAGGCCCGTGAAAAGCTTGATTTTGCCGTAGCCAATTATGGTGGAATTCGCATCAATGCAGTGGCTGCCGGAGACCTTACCTTAGGAAAGATGTACGAGATCATGCCTTTTGAAAACCAGCTGGTAGTCATGGACCTCAATGGGGTGCAGGTAAAACAACTGCTCGACCGAATTGCAGCTTACGGGGGTTGGCCGGTTTCGGAGGGACTGCAATTTGAAATTCGCGACAGTGCGGCCATTAACATCCTGATTCAAGGCGCACCCTGGAAGCCGGATGGTAGTTATCGCATTGGCCTGCCTGACTATGTAGCCAATGGAGGAGATGACTGCGATTTTTTGAAGCCCTTGCCCAGGGTCAACTCGGGTCTTCTGATCAGAGACCTTCTTATCAGTGATGTGAAAAGGAAAAAAGTTTTAACGCCCAACGGGCAGGTACGAATAAAACAGACACAACCATGACAGGCAGGAGGCAATTCATCAAACAGCTGGGCATGGGGGGCATGTTGCTGGGTGTGCAGCAGTATCCATGGCAAGAGTGGATAGCTGGGGCCGACATCACCCGCATCACCATCCTTCATACCAATGATGTACATAGCAGGATCGAGCCTTTTCCTATGGATGGTTCACGCAATGCCGGTTTGGGTGGAGCAGCCAGAAGGGCGGCCCTGATCAAACAGGTGAGGAGCGAACAAGAGCATGTGTTGTTGTTTGATTCCGGTGATATCTTTCAAGGTACACCCTATTTCAATTTCTACGGAGGCGAGTTGGAAATGAAGCTGATGAAAGAAATGCAATACGATGCAGCTACCATGGGCAACCACGACTTTGACGGCGGCATAGAAGGTTTTGCCAAACACTGGCCTACCGGTGGTTTTGATTTGCTGTGTGCCAATTATCAGTTGACCAACACCCCCTTGCAAGGCAAGGCCAAAGATTATATCGTTTACAAAAAGGGCGATATAAAATTAGGTGTTTTTGGCCTGGGCATAGAGTTGGATGGCTTGGTACCCCAGGCCTTGTACGGAGAAACCAGGTACCTGGATCCAATTGTCCACGCCAACAAAATAGCCGGTATTTTGAAAAACGATGAAGGCTGCGACTATGTCATCTGTTTATCGCACCTGGGTTACAAGTACGAAAACAGCAAAGTATCAGATCTGGTGCTGGCAGCGCAGACCAAAGGCATCGACCTCATCCTTGGAGGTCATACCCATACCTTTTTAAAAGAGCCCACTTTGGTGAAGGGCAGCGACGGTAAAGCAGTGGTGATCAACCAGGCCGGATGGGCCGGAATTCAGCTGGGAAGGTTGGATTTGTACTTTGAGCGCAACAAAAAAGGCAGCTGTGTCAGCTGTAAAAATTTAACCGTAGGTTAGATTGGTTGTACCACAAAATGCATAAAGCATTGAAAAATGCATACTAAGACTTGTGGTTTTTTAATATGTGAGAGGAGGCTACGTATTACCAAAAATTGTGTCGAAATTTAGCTTGATTTTTTTGTAGCTTAGCTTTGCAAATGCCAGCGAAAAACACTTTTTTTGTGGCCCTTTTGAAAAGCAGCAAGAGGAAAATCGACCGAAGCGAAAAAGAGAGAAGTATTTTCGAGAAACTGACTAATTCATTAATGACCCCACGGGCCAACATTTATTCTCTTCGGGGAAAGAATGGAGGTACCATGAACATATCGACTGATGTATGGTAAATGACCACAACATAATTTGGAACAACTGTTTAGACATCGTTCGCAAGAATGTGAATCCACAAAGTTACCGCACCTGGTTTGAGCCCATCAAACCCATAAAGGTACAGGCAGGTGTACTCACTATTCAGGTGCCCAATAAATTTTTCTACGAATGGTTGGAAGAGAATTTTGTTGAAGTGCTCAGCCTTGCCCTCAAAAAAGAAATGGGGGAGGGTGCCAGGCTGGAGTACCAGATCCTGATGGAAAACCACAAAGCAACGGGCAAAGCCATGACCGTTCCGGTGCCGGAATCAGAAGAAGTTAACAGTGAAGAAATCACCAATCCTTTTGTCATTCCCGGCATTAAAAAAACTAAGTTTGATCCGCAACTCAACGAGCGATATACCTTTGATAATTTTGTAGAAGGCGAATGCAACAAGCTGGCCAGGGCAGCAGGACTTGAGATTGCTGGCAGGCCGGGCACCACTTCTTTCAACCCACTTGTCATCTTTGGCGATACAGGACTTGGCAAGACCCACCTTTCGCAGGCCATTGGCAATGCCATTACCAAAAAGCTCAACAACAAGCAGGTTCTTTACATCACCACAGAAAGGTTTACCAACCAGGTCATCCAGGCCATTAAAAACAACTCGATCAACGATTTTATGAACCACTATCACATGATAGATGTGCTAATTGTTGACGATATCCAGTTTTTGGCCAACAGGCCCAAGACGCAGGAAATATTTTTTAATATTTTCAACCAACTCCACCAAAACGGCAAACAAATCATCCTTACATCAGACAGGGCACCCAAAGACCTGCAGGATGTTGAAAAGAGATTGATTTCCCGCTTCAAATGGGGACTTACCGCTGATCTAGGTGCGCCGGAGTACAAAACACGGATCGACATATTGAAAGCCAAGATGGAGATGGAAGGCATCACCCTCAGCCAGGAAACGGTGGAATACATCTGCCACCACATCAAGAGCAACATCCGCGAATTGGAGGGAGTGCTCATTTCACTGGTGGCAAGGGCATCGCTCAACAAAAAACGAATCGATCTCGACCTGGCCCGCGAGGTGGTTGGCCAGTTTGTCAGCCAGGAACACAAAGAAATTTCGATCGACAACATCAAAAAACTGGTAGCCGATCACTTTAAGGTACCCGTAGAAAAACTACAGGGCACTACGCGCAAACGCAGTATTGTACTGGCTCGCCAATTGTCAATGTACCTGGCCAAAAATTATACCTCGGTTTCTCTGAAGACCATAGGTAGCAATTTTGGGGGTAAGGACCACAGCACGGTCTTGTACTCCATTCGTGCCGTACAGGATCTGATGGATACAGACAGTCTGTTCAAAGACACGGTCAACCAATTGGAGAAACAAGTACAACTGAGCCTCACGCCGGCTTAGGTCTATGTTAATGTTTCGCTAACAGGACCCATTAAGCTCGTAATAATTTTAAACAGCCATTTATCTTTGTGCCAAATGCAGACCATGAAGTCAACTCAATTACTCCTGTTTTTTGTTTTTCTCATTTTCGTTTCATGCGGAGAAAGCAAAAAAAACGACTACCCCGGTGGTAAGGATGGAGAGCTCAACTGGATCGATATGAAAACGGCGGCCACGATTTCCAATACAGAAAAAAAGATGTATTTTGTGGACGTATATACAGACTGGTGCGGCTGGTGCAAGGTCATGGACAGAAAGACATTTACGGATCCAAAGGTGATCCAGGCACTCAGCGAAAAATACCACGTTGTTAAATTTGATGCCGAGCAACAGGAGCCCATTAATTTCAATGGGCAAACCTATGAGTGGCAGGCTGCCGGAAGAAGTGGGGTAAATATGCTGGCCTTTGCTTTGTTACAAGGTCAACTTTCTTATCCTTCCTATGTCTTCCTCGATGCAGACCGCAAGCCATTTAAAATTGCCAGAGGCTTCATGCCCGCCGATCAGTTCCTCCAGGAATTGGCATCCGTGGGGAAATAAAAAATTGGGACATTAGCTCAGTTGGTTTAGAGCACTACCTTGACAGGGTAGGGGTCACTGGTTCGAGTCCAGTATGTCTCACTCTTCCGAGCAACCGGCAACCGTCGACCGTCGACCGTCGACCGTCAACCGATTCCTGTCCCCGCTATTGCAAGTTTGCAACTTGCAATCAATATTGGAATGACTGCCCATCCCGTTCAAAGGACAAATCCAACCATTGGTAATCTTGTATATTGGTATAACGGTAAATCAGGGTACAATCCCATCCCATCGACAAATCGACGGATGCTCCGATCCCTACACCGAGACTGCGGCGTAGGGATCCCTACACAAGTTTACTTGTGTAGGGACTCCGATACTCCGCCTCCCTTTGCAGATGTGACATAGAATCCTATCTTTGTGTCATGTGTGGACGATCATCATTGACCAAAAATGAAAAAGAGCTCGAGGCCCGGTTTCAGGCCACCTTTTACAGTGAGGATTTAGAGCGATACAATCCCTTGCCCAATTACAATATGGCTCCGAGTCAGATGTTGCCGGTGATAAGCATGAAAGATCCAAGTCATATCGGTTTGTTCAGGTGGGGACTGGTGCCGTTTTGGGCCAAGGATGAAAAGGTGGGTTATTCTATGATCAATGCCAGGATAGAAACATTGGAGGAGAAGGCATCGTTTCGCAATCTGATAGCCCAAAACAGGTGCCTGGTGCCGATGGATGGCTTTTATGAATGGAAGGGCGAGGGCAAAGAAAAGCAGCCTTACCGTATCATCACGAAGGACCAGGAAATATTTTGTTGTGCCGGCCTGTTTGATACCTGGAAGTCGCCAGATGGCAGGATAGTACACTCGTATACCATCATCACCCTACCTGCCAACGACTTTATGAAAGAGCTGCACGATCGTATGCCGGCTATGTTGAGCAAAGAAATGGAGCAACTGTGGCTAGACCCCTCCCTGGCCAAAACCGATGTATTACAAATGCTGGTGCCTTATGATGATGCCCAGATGGATACCTACCCTGTAAGCAAAAAAGTGGGTAATGTAAGAGAGCGGGGAGAGGAACTGATAGATAAAATAAGTTTATAAAGCCAAAATGCAAGATTCACCCTTTTTAATCCAAAACGACGCCGTAGCCCTGGGCTTGCTGATGGTAACCCTTGCGGTTATTTTTTATACTTCTTCACTCACCCATCCGTTCTGGAAAAAATTTTATACCTTTTTCCCATCACTGCTGTTGTGTTATTTTGTACCCGCTTTGTACCAATGGCCACTGGGTTGGATCGACGGACAAAATTCGCCCTTGTATGGTGTGGCTCGTGACTTCCTTTTACCGGCCAGTCTGGTATTGTTGTGTTTGAGTATTGACATAAAAGGCATCCTATCCCTGGGACCAAAGGCATTGATCATGTTTTTGGCAGCAACAGCAGGCGTTATTTTGGGAGGTCCCATAGCCCTGATCACCGTTAAGACCTTTTTCCCCTCATTGGCTGTTTCAGCCGGACCCGATCTCTGGAAAGGCATGTCAACCATTGCAGGAAGTTGGATAGGGGGCAGCGCCAATCAAACCGCTATGAAAGAAATTTACCACGTACCCCAGGACTTATTTGGCACTATGCTAATCGTGGATGTAATTGTGGCCAATATATGGATGGCCATCTTGTTGTATGGGGCAGGGCAATCTGCCCGAATTGACCAATGGCTGAAAGCTGACAATACTGCCATTGAAGCATTGCGTCAAAAATCGGGTCAGTTTAGACAAAGTGTCGAAAGAAATCCATCAACTCAGGACATCATTTTATTGATGGCGGTGACCTTTGGCACGGTAGGTATCTCCCATTTACTAACCGATGCCATTATGCCCGTACTAAAGGCAAATGAAGCATGGCTGGCATCCTTAAGATTATCAGCGATTGTATCAGGTTTTTTCTGGCTGGTGGTCATAGCAACTACGCTTGGAGTAGCTTTGTCATTCACCCCGGCACGAAAGCTGGAAGGGGTAGGAGCCTCTCGATGGGGATCCGTGTTTATCTATATTTTGGTGACTACGATTGGCATGCAGATGAATCTTAAAGAGGTATTTCAACATCTCGGCCTTTTTGCCATTGGCATTATTTGGATGGGCGTGCACGTAGTGGTCATTCTTCTTGTGGCCCGATTGATTAAAGCCCCTTTCTTTTTTGTAGCGGTTGGCTCACAGGCCAATATTGGAGGTGCGGCATCGGCGCCCATTGTAGCCTCTGCTTTTGACGTAAGTCTGGCTCCAGTAGGCGTTTTGCTTGCAGTAATGGGTTATGCCTTGGGTACATATGGCGCTATACTATGCGCGCATATTATGGGTTTGATATAATTGCTTCAGGGTCGTCTGTACACAGCTCAACCAGCACCCCTCCGGTACCTTTTGGGTGCACAAAACATACGAGTTTGCCATCGGCTCCCTTTTTGGGATGATCCTGTAAAAGGGTGAACCCTGCTTCTCTGAGTCGCTGCATTTCTGCATAAATGTCGTCCACATGAAAGGCTATGTGGTGGATGCCTTCTCCTTTTTTTTCAATAAATTTGGCAATGACACCATCTTCTGTGGTGGATGCCAGCAATTCTATCTTCTGACCGGCCTTAAAAAAGGAGGTGATCACATTTTCGGAGGCCACTTCTTCTCTTTTGTACGATGCCGTGCCTAATAAAGCTTCGTAGATGGCTTCTGCCTGATCCAGGTTTTTGACAGCAATACCAATGTGTTCTATCCTTTGCATGCTTTATGATTGAGCAGTGATGAGTTCTCTTGCGTTTTCGATGGCAGCCTTACCCGGCTTATCGCCACTCAGCATCTTGGCAATTTCCATGAGTCGCTCCTCATCACCCATGAGTTTCATAGAAGTAAAGGTGCGATCGCTGGCGTCGCTTTTGTATACAAAATAATGTTGGTTGGCCTTGGCTGCAATTTGTGGCGAGTGGGTTATACATATCAGTTGATGGGCCTTGGCCATGCCGCTCATAATTTGTCCCATCCTCGATGCTACTTCGCCGGAAACTCCGGTGTCTATCTCATCAAAAATCATGGTGGGTAGTTCCATCTTATCTGCGATTACGGATTTGAGACAGAGTGTAAGCCTTGCCATCTCACCACCCGAAGCAACATCTTTCAGAGGTAGGAAGTCGCTGCCCTTATTGGTGGCAAACAAAAACTGAATTTCGTCTTTACCTGTAGCTGTAAATTGGTTGAGTGCCTTGATGGAAATGCGTAGACGGGCATTGGGCATAGCCAATTGGGCTAACAGATCGTTGATCTTTTTTTCAAAACCGGGACCTGCTTTTTCCCTTTTTTGGCGAAGGGCCATGGCCTTGGTTTCCATTTTATTTTTAAGTGCCTCCAGCTCGGCTTCCAACTGGCGAATGACCTCGTCACTTTTTTCGAAGCCCGAAAGTTTAGAGGCAAATTGATCCCTGAGAGCAATAAGGTCAACATTGTTGTCTACGCCATGCTTTTTGTGCAACTTGTACAGCAGGTTTAATCTTTCCTGGGTTTGGTTGAGCTGGTTGTCGTCTGCTTCTGTATTTTCGGCTATTACGGCTGCTTCTGCCGCCATGTCTCTTACTTCTTCAAAAGAGGAATGCAGTCTGTCATACAATGCCTGAAACGAAGCATCGATGCCCGTGAAGTTTTGCAATTCGCGCATTAAGGTGGTTAACGTATCTGACATGCTGCCTTCATCTTCATCGAGGACCCTCGCTATTTTTGACATCACGGTTTTGATGCCCTCTGCATTTTGTAAAATTTCGAGGCGTGACTCCAACTCCGTCAACTCATCTGACTTTAGTTTGGCTTCATTGAGTTCTTTGAGTTGGAAAGAGATAAAGTCAGCTTCTTTACCGGCTTGTTGCGACAGTTTGATTTCTGTCTGGAGTTGTTTTTCCAGTGCTACATACTGTTTGTACAAGGTCCTGAATTCGGCTGTCTCGGCCTGCAGATCGGCAACCGCATCGAGTGCCTGTTGTTGAAATGGCTGCTTGTGGAGGGCCAGGGTGTCAAATTGTTGGTGCAGATCCACCAGCTTATCGGCCACTTCCTGTAGCAGATCGAGGGTCACTGGAGTATCGTTGAGAAAGGCCCTGGATTTGCCGGAAGGGGCAATTTCTCTTCTTACAATCAATTCAAGATCGGCCTCGAGGTCATTGGCTTTAAAAAAGTCAGAAAGGTCGATGCCATGGAGGTCAAACCGGGCTTCCACCACACACTTGCTATCGGGGTCGAATAAGACCTTAAGGTCGGCTCTTTTGCCCATGATGAGCCCCAAAGCTCCAAGTAAAATGGATTTACCGGCCCCTGTTTCACCTGTGATGATGTTGAGGCCCTTGTGAAGGTCGATGCTGAGGTCCCTGATCAGGGCATAATTTTTAATTTCGAGAGATTTTATCATAGCGCAGTTTTATTGTCGGATCAATTTACCGTCTTCCATTTTATACAATTCATCACTCATTTGTGCCAGTTCAGTATTATGGGTAACAATGACAAAGGTTTGTTGAAAGTCGTTTTTCAGTCGGATGAAAAGATTGTGCATGTCGGTAGCGTTGATGAGGTCGAGATTGCCCGTAGGTTCATCGGCAAAGATGATGGAGGGCTTGTTGACCTGAGCCCTGGCTACAGCCACTCTTTGTTGTTCACCGCCTGACAATGCGGCGGGTCTGTGTTCTTTTCTATCTTCCAAACCTAGGTAGGTGAGCAGTTCGCTGGCCCTGGCTTCCGCTTCCTTTCGCGAATCGCCTTTGATCAGGGCTGGCATCATGACGTTTTCAAGGGCGGAGAATTCATCAAGCAAGTGGTGAAACTGGAAGACAAAGCCCATGTGTTCATTGCGGAATTGGGCCAGTTTTTTTTCAGACATCTTGGTGACTTCCATGCCATCGATGTACAAACTGCCTGTATCCGGCAGGTCAAGGGTACCCAGGATATGAAGCAGGGTACTTTTACCGGCGCCTGATCGGCCTACGATCGAAACCACAGAAGCCTTGCTCACTTCCATGTCAATCTGGTCAAGAACCTGAAGATTTCCGTATTTTTTTGTAATTTTTTCTGCTTTGATCATATTGGGTCGGCCGTGTACAATGTTGCAAAACCGAACCTCAAATTTACGAAAAATCAGCGAAAGGGTCGGGTCAGGACACCCTCACCCCTAAAAATTTAAATATGATGAAGATCAAAAGCGGTGAAGTAATTGTCGGCATGTAACAAAAGGCTATAAAAGAAATGCCAATTAAACTATGTTTGCACTTAGCTATCAAAAGGTTATACATAAAACCAAAACGAATGCAAAAATTAATATCCATATTTTGGCAATACAAAACGTTCTATAATCAGATTATATATAAACACGGGGTGGCAAAGACCAGAAATTTGGTTAACTTTGGAGCCTCAAATGATGAATCAACTGTATTTACGGCATGAAGATTCTCCAACTTTGTAAAAAATTTCCATATCCGCTAAAGGATGGTGAGTCTATCGCCGTTACTTATCTGTCTAAGGCCCTGGTCAATCAGGGTTGTGAAGTGACCTTGCTATCAATGAACACTTCGAAGCACTATACTGCAATGGACAGTCTGCCGGAAGACTACGATCACTATAAAAACATCTACCAGACCAATCTGGACAACGCCATCAAACCTCACAAAGCCTTTCTCAACCTGTTTTCAAGAGAAAGTTACCACGTAAGCCGCTTCGTTTCCAAAGATTTTGAGAAAAAACTGATAGAGGTGCTGAAGAGTGAGGATTTTGATGTGGTCCAGCTGGAAACCCTCTACCTTACCCCTTACATCGAAACCATCAAGGCCCATTCCAATGCCATCATTGCCATGCGGTCGCACAACATAGAATTTGAAATCTGGGAAAGGATCACTTCCAATACCCGCTTTCTACCCAAAAAATGGTACCTCAGGCACCTTACTGACAAGCTCAAAAAGTATGAGTTGGAAAGACTCAATGATTATGACTACCTCATAGCGGTATCAGACCGAGACCTGAAAAAGTTTAAACAACTCGGTTACAAAAACGGAGCAATGGCCTCGCCCATTGGCCTGGAATTGAAAAACTATGTGACAATCACCAAAAAAGCATCCAATTCTATTTGTTTTATTGGAGCGCTTGACTGGAGACCCAATAAAGAAGGTTTGGACTGGTTTATAACCAATGTTTGGCCCTCGCTGAGCAAGGCCCAGCCCGATCTCAAATTTCACATTGCCGGTAGGAATACGCCTCCCGAGCTGATGAATCTTAACGTAAAAAATATTGTGATCCATGGTGAAGTGCCCAATGCGGTTGACTTTATCAATGCCCACAATGTCATGATCGTTCCGCTGTTTTCTGGCAGTGGCATGAGGGTAAAAATTTTGGAAGGCATGGCTTTAAAAAAGACCATTGTTACCACTGCGTTGGGCATGGAAGGCATCGATGCCACCCATGGCAAAGAACTCCTGGTGGCAGATCAGCCGGATGCCTTCAAGGATGCAGTTATCCTTGCCTTACAAGATCAACATTTGAGAGAAAGCATTGGTCAGTCGGCACAGGAATTTGTGAGCCAGTACTACGACCACACCACCATTGCTTCTAAACTCATAGAAAAATACAGTCAACTGCTGACCCAACCTTATCAAAAGCATTGATCTGAATTTTCAAATCAATGATCTTTTTCCCTTTTGGGCAATCTTATTGTTAGAATAATTTCCTTTTAAGGCGGGTACCAGCTCCCGGTACAGATAGGCTATACTTTCTGGGTTGGCAATGCCGATGGTGTCAGACAAGGCAAGGATATGAATGCCTTTTTTATGCATTTCTTCTACCCATTTGGCGCAAATTTCCACATTCCACTCATCGCCATATGGATTGCCAAAGCCCATAGAAAGGTAGACTACCAGCGATTTTCCTCTTTGAACACAGATGTTTTGAATATCATCCAGCACCTCGATCGATTCTTCGATGGTGGCATTGGTATTGCGCATCTGAAAGGTTTCTGAAATGCTGAACGGATAACCCAGGTAAGCAATTTCATCAAAAATGGCCGCATCTTTGGCCCCTCTTACATTGGCAACGATGGCCAGCAATTGGGTTTGGGTAGTGCTGAGATTGAGTTTGGAAAGCACCTCTGCCGTATCCCTCATCTGCGGAATGGCCTTTGGCGAAACAAAGGAACCAAAGTCGAGGGTATCAAAGCCCACCTTCAACAGCTGGTTGATGTATTTTATCTTATCGGATGTTTCGATAAATGACTCGATGCCTTGCATGGCATCCCTTGGGCATTCTATGATTTTAACCTCACGCATCTGCTTACAAAATAACACCATTTTTTACAACCATGCATGGCCAATGGCTATTATATTCTTGTTAAATTTGTGGCATGAAAAGAAATTTGGCTTCTATTGCAGGCTTTCTGATGTTCTTACTGGGCTTTTTATCACTCGTGCTTTCCCTGGTAGGGTTAAAGCTTGATGTTTTGAGTTTTCTGTACAGCATCAGTCCCGGTTTTGCCTTTTTTGTACACCTGTTGTTTTTGGTTGGCGGACTAGCCATTCTCTATGTGGCCAGGGTAGGTATCAACAACGACCCGGATATTGAATCATAGAATAGGGTAGACCCTACCTTCGAGACCCAGTTGGGTATTTTCAAAAATGGTTCGACATTCTGTTTCAAAGGCCGAAATGTCTTTGTACCTCGATGAATAATGACCTGTGATCAGCATGCCTGCATGGGCGGCAACGGCAATGTTGGCAGCTTGCAATGAGGTAGCATGCATGCGCATCAGGGCTTCTTTTTCCATGTCATTCAGGTAGGTAGTTTCGTGATAAACCACATTGACTTCTCTAATAGCCTCTACCAGAGAAGGGTCATAAATGGTATCGGAAAGAAAGGCATACCGCCTGGGCCTTGATTTGGGATAATTGAACTCGTCGGGCTGTAAGGTGCTACCATCTTCGCGTACCACTGTCTGGTCTGCTTTCAGCGTTTTAATTTCCTGGTGGGACAGCCCAAACATTTCTATTTTTTCAGGGCGTAGCTTCCTTGGCTGTGGTTGTTCTTCAAAAATAAAGCCCATGGTGGGCAGCCTATGCTTCAGGGGTAGCGACCTGACAGAGAGGTAGCGATCCTCATATAGTGTCTGAGCTATGTTGGCATCAAATTCAGTGACATTAAGCACATAATTGAGCTGGGAGCCGGAGAGTTCGATGCAGGTATCTACATATTTTTTAATACCTATGGGTCCTATGATGTGCAGCGGCGTGGTGCGACTGTAATGCAAAAAAGAAGTGATGACTCCCGGCAGGCCAAAGATGTGGTCGCCGTGGAGGTGGCTGATAAAAATGACTCCGATCAGATTTCTTTTAATTTTGAATTGAGAAAGCTGAATCTGGGTGCCTTCGCCACAATCGATCATATACAAATCGTTGTGGTAACGCAGGATCTGTGACGTAGGGAATCTGCCAAAAGCAGGCTGAGAGGAACTGGTGCCTAACAGGGTCAGTTCAAAATCGTTCATTTATTCTTCTTCCGAAAGTTCTTCTTCAATTTCGTTAAAAATCACATAGTCTATCGACTCTTGAAGGGTAGGGATAATAGTGAGGATAGATTCGAGTCGGGAAATTTCGATGAGTTTTTTAACTGTTGGGTGGGTAGCACCGGAAAGGATAAAGGTTCCAAACTCTTTCCAAAGGCGGTTGGCGGTAAGGATGGCGCTGAGTCCTGATGAATCCACGTATTCTACATCACTCAGGTTGAATATCAGGTTTTTGGTGCCTTCATTGCTCAGGAAGATAAATTCTGATTTCAGGTCAGGGGCAATGAGGGAATTGAGGTTTTTTTCGTTGAGGGTAAAAACCGAATATCTGTCTTGTTTATCGATACTGAACTTCATGACTTCAAAGTTTAACCGGTCTACACAGGCCGGGTGATTTTCCAATTGGAAGCGCAAAATTAATCATTTTTCCAAAATATTTGTTCTAATATCTTGAGCAGCCGATCAAAATAAATTTGCGGGAAATCAAGGCTTTACCCGCCAAAACAGGTCATGATAATGACAAAATGTTAGCTGTAAGACCATTTTTGACAAAAAATGCGTTTTGGTACGGTTTTTACCCATGTTTTGTGTGACATGGTATGTAAAAAAAGAGTAATATTGTTCTAATTATAATCACGGAATTCACAAATGAATAGAAAGTTTTCTCCTAAGGTCAAAAAAATTATCCAACAGAGCAGGGAAGAGGCCATCAAAATGGGGCAATCTTCCATTGGAACCGAGCATTTTTTGCTGGGTATTCTGGAGGATAAAGAGGGCTTGACCGCCAAGGTTTTTGATTCACTGGAAATCGACATGGATGCTTTGAAGTCCAGGATTTCTGAGTCAAACGTCAAGGAGGCAGAGGCAGACACCCACTACAACATGGGCAACATCCCCCTCAACAAAAATGCTGAAAAGGTTCTCAAGGTCACCTTCCTTGAAGCCAAAGTGTACAAAAACGAAGAAATACAACCGGAACACCTCATGCTATCTATACTCAAACACAAGGACAATACCGCTTCCATTTTGTTGGATGAGTTTAGTCTCGACTACGATACCTTCAAAACTGAGTTGGAATTTGTCAGACAAGAACTGGATGCCGGCTATGGTGATTTTTACAACCAGGCTCCATCCGATTCGGATACACCAATGGATGATGATCTGGGTGGTGAAGGAATGACTTCTTCCCGCAAGCAGGGATCAACCAGTAAGTCGCGGACTCCCGTTCTCGACAATTTTGGAAGAGATGTAACCCGTTTGGCAGAAGAGGGCAAGCTGGATCCCATCATCGGAAGGGAAACAGAGATCGAAAGGGTTTCTCAAATCTTAAGCCGACGCAAAAAGAACAACCCCATCCTGATCGGTGAACCCGGTGTGGGAAAAACAGCCATCGTTGAAGGTTTGGCTCTGCGCATTATGCAGAAAAAAGTGAGTCGCACGCTTTTCAACAAGAGGGTGGTAATGCTGGACATGGCTGCCATGGTAGCCGGCACCAAGTATCGCGGTCAGTTTGAAGAGCGAATGAAAGCCATCATGAATGAGCTCGAAAAAGCCAAAGATGTAATCTTGTTTATTGATGAGATCCACACCATTGTGGGCGCAGGAGGGGCTACCGGTTCGCTGGATGCTTCCAATATCTTTAAACCGGCCCTTGCCAGGGGAGAGCTGCAATGCATTGGAGCATCGACCCTTGATGAATACAGACAATACATTGAAAAAGATGGTGCCCTCGACAGGCGTTTCCAGAAAGTGATGATCGAACCACCTTCTGTTGACGATACCATCCATATTTTGCACAACATAAAAAGCAAGTACGAAGAGTTTCACAATGTTGACTATTCAGATGCGGCCATTGATGCCTGTGTGAAACTGAGTGAACGTTACATTACAGACCGTTTCTTGCCCGATAAGGCCATTGATGTCTTGGATGAGGTGGGTGCACGTACCCACTTAAAAAATATCCACGTACCCAAACATGTAGAAGAGCTGGAAGCCCAGATCGAAGATGTAAGGGAGAAAAAGAATCAGGCCGTTCGCAACCAGCAATACGAAAAAGCGGCAGACCTCAGAGACAGCGAGTCTAAGCTGGTGAAAAAACTGGAGCAGGCCAAAGAAGAGTGGGAAGAAGAAAGCAAGACCCGCAGGTATCCTGTGGGTGAAGAAGAAATAGCAGAAGTGGTGTCTATGATGACTGGCATTCCGGTTAACAGGGTTGCTCAGCAAGAGAGCAAAAAGCTGGTGAAAATGACCGACGACATCAAGGCCATGATCATTGGCCAGGATGAAGCCATCACTAAAATTTCGAAGGCTATTCAGCGAAACAGGGTAGGTCTCAAAGACCCATCCAAGCCCATCGGTTCTTTTATCTTTTTAGGTCCCACAGGTGTAGGCAAGACGCAGTTGGCCAAGGCCCTGGCTAAGTATATGTTTGACTCTGAAGACGCCCTTGTGCGATTGGACATGAGTGAATACATGGAAAAATTTTCTGTGAGCCGACTGATCGGAGCGCCTCCGGGCTACGTAGGTTACGAAGAAGGCGGTCAATTGACCGAAAAGATCAGGAGGAAGCCTTATTCTGTCATTCTTTTGGATGAGATCGAAAAGGCACACCCCGACATCTTCAACATTTTGTTGCAGGTATTGGATGATGGCCAGCTGACCGATGGCTTGGGCAGAAAGGTAGATTTCAAAAACACGCTTATCATCATGACCTCCAACATTGGGGTTCGTCAGTTGAAAGACTTTGGCATGGGGGTAGGATTTGCTACCAGTGCCAGACAGGAATCAGAGATTGACCACAATAAAGGAGTAATTCAAAATGCGCTGAAGAAAACATTTTCACCGGAGTTCCTCAACAGGATTGACGATGTGGTGATTTTCAACAGCCTAGATAAAGACCATATTTTCCAGATCATCGACATCTCATTAAAAGATTTGTTGAAACGATTGAACAACCTGGATTATCACCTTAGCCTTACAGAGGAGGTCAAAAACTATGTAGCAGAAAAGGGCTTTGATCCCAATTTTGGTGCAAGACCCCTCAACAGGGCCATTCAGAAATACATTGAAGACCCATTGGCAGAATTTATTCTTTCAGAAAATCCGGAGCAGGGTTCCAAATTATTAGCGGAACTCGACAAGGACAATGAGAAAATAATTATTAAATTTGCCAAAGAAATCGAAACAAAAACTGAATAATAGCGAAAAACACCTAATAAAACGTAGTGCCCTTTAGAGGTCACTACGTTATTTTTTTTAATAAAAGTTACCACATTTGGCAAAAACACAAGACAATCAAGACAAATTCAACTACAGGCTGAACCGTCAGATTAAAGTACCCAAAGTCAGAATTGTCGGAGACGATTTTGATGCCATCAGCAGCGTTGCTGGCAGGCCGGTTGAAGTTGGCGTATTCAATACCAATCAGGTATTGGAATGGGCCGAGGCCCTGGGCATTGATCTCGTAGAGATAACCCCTAATGCAGATCCTCCGGTTTGTAAGATCATTGATTACAAAAAGTTCATCTACGACAAGAAGAAGAAAGAAAAAGAGATCAAGGCCAAGGCACAAAAGACCGTGGTAAAAGAAATCAGATTCGGACCCAATACAGATGAGCACGATTTTGAATTCAAAACCAAGCATGCGCGCAAGTTCCTGGAGGAAGGTGCCAAGGTGAAGGCCTATGTGCAATTCAGAGGTAGATCTATTGTTTTCCACGACAGGGGCGAGCTGCTTTTGTTGAAATTTATCAAAGAATTGGAAGACATGGGAGCTGCAGAAGAGCTGCCTCGCCTGGAAGGAAAGAGGATGGGAGTAGTGATTGCGCCCAAAAAGAAGAAATAGACTTTTCAATTGCCCTGATCGGAGCTTCCTGCTCAATAGTATTTTATTACCTTAGCAGGAAACATACCTCTTGTCATGGAGCTTCAGCGAAAATTAAATACAACTGCCCTAACCATGATAGGCATTGGTGCCAGCATTGGTTCGGGCATTTTTGTTACCCCAGCTGACACCATTGCCAGATTACCCCATTATGGATGGGCCATCCTGCCCTGGCTTTTGGGAGGACTCGCCGCTTATTGTGGGGGACTGACCTTTGCAGAACTGGGGGCATCCAGGCCAAAGGCAGGAGGGGTTTATATTTACCTTAAAGAAGCTTATGGCCCACTGGCGGGATTTCTCTACGGCTGGTGTGTCCTATTGATCATCAATACCGGAGCCCTGGCCGCCCTGGGCCTCGCCTTTGCAGATTACATGACCTTTTTTATCCCTTTGAATCCTTTACAGAGTCAGGGTCTGGCCATAGCCGTTATTGCCGGCTTGTCAGGCATCAATTGTTTGGGTGTATCTTATTCAGACAAGTTATCGAGGACTTTTACCGGCCTCAAATTATTGGCCATGGTAGCCATTATTGCAGCTGGCTTTTATGCTTTTGCTGAGCAGCCGGCATTGATGACCCAAGGTTGGCAAACACCCACTCCTAGCAATCTTACCGGTGCCATCAGTGGGGCCTTTATTGGTGTTTTTTGGTCGATCGGTGGCTGGCACCACATCAGTTATGTGAGTGGAGAAGCGATTAACCCGGGCAGAGATGTTCCAAGGGCCTTGCTGTATGCCGTTGCCATTATTACCCTGGTGTACATTTGCATCATTCTCGCTTACATGGCCATCTTACCCATGGACCAGATAATAGGAAGCAAAAGAATAGCCGGAGATGCCATAGCCCATCTGTTCAATGGAGGTGGACGAATAGTGGCAGTATTTATTGCCATATCCATCTTTGGCACCATAGCCATCTACACCATGAGTGCCCCGCGCATTTATTATGCCATGGCAAAAGACGGGGTGTTTTTTCCTTCAGTAGGAAAAGTCCATCCCATATTCAATACCCCCGCCAACGCCATCATAATACAGGCGGCCTGGGCCATTGTCCTGGTTTTGGCCTATGGCTCTTTTATGAAGGTCATTGCATTTGTAACGTTTATGGACATCTTATTTATGTCGCTGGCAGCAGCTACTATCTTTATTTTCAGAGCAAGACACGGAGTACCCGCTGTATTCAGTGTGAAGACATATCCATTGCTGCCTTTGGTCTACCTGCTCATCTCAGCTACGTTTGTGGTATACACCCTGCTCGACCTCAATGAAGGAGCTCTTGCCGGTCTGGTTATTTTGGCACTTGGTATGCTCGCTTATTATTATTTCAAAAAGAGTTATCTGAATGAAGTTTAAAACTTACTGGGGATCCTGGTAAGGCCTGCGAAAAAGCAGAAAGATAATGTGATGGGATATACAATACCTGAAGATATCCTCCTGTAGTCTGGGCATCTCGCATCAAAACATAAAAATGACCGGAAGGTGTAAGCTGGATCATTCCCGGAAAACTGGCAACAGAGTCAAAAGATTTGGGATAACCGGAAAGGGGATATTTTTCTTTCAAACCATAGGCCTGTCGGCTAAGCTGTTGGTCGAGGGTCATTTTTTTAAACAGGTTTTGAAGTCGCTCTCTGTCCAGATAATGAAAATCGGGACCCGGTATCACAGGGATGTCTGGAATCATAGGAGAATACAGCACTTCTCTTTGACCCTCTTCAATTGTGACCTCACATGTATAAAACGGGAGCACAGCTCCATGCTGCAACCAGGGCAGGCCCAGTGCCGGTAGCGTGCATCGACTGTTGAGTACTGTGGTGCCCAGCCAACCACCTCTGATGGCAAGGTACCGAAAGTGAAGATGGCGGGAGTGACCGAGCTCCAGTACATCCCCTTTTGAAACCCGGATTTGAGAAAAGGGCATGGGTTGTTCATTGAGGGTAACCTCATCGTTGCCCGCTACAACACCAAGGTAGGCCGGTGCAGCAAATCGAAGGCTGAGCGCAGGCATGCCAGTTTCAAGTACTGCTGCATTGTCATTATTGTCCACCAGCACATTGGCCAGCTCCCAGGCCCTGCTATCCATGGGTCCGGAGACGGGAACTCCACAATGTTGAAAGCCGGTTCTGCCTCTATCCTGTAAAGAACAAATGCTATGCTTGCTTATCAATTGAGCATATGATCGGCTCATGATTGCAAAGTTGTTGTCGGTAACATCACAGGTATCAGCCGAACACGGTCTCCGGCTTGCCAGTGGTCCTGACTTTCTATTTCTGGTGTAAAGATCCTCTGTGTAGTGAGGCCAATGATGTGCCAGCCTCCCGGGCTTGATTGAGGGTAAATGCCGGTGTAACCCGGTGCAATGCCCACTGAGCCCTGAGGAAGCCTGGGTACGGGCTTGTCTTTCCTCGGTATATCCAACAAAGGATTGCCACCTCCCAGGTAAACAAAGCCTGGTAAAAATCCCATAAATGCCAGGTAATAATCGAGTTACTATGTAAGTCTACCAATTGTTTAAAATTTATCTTCAACTTTTCGCATACCTCTGCGGTATCCATCCAGTTGGGATGATAGCCCACTTCAATTTCATGAATTGCACTTTGTTTATAGGCAGCTTCAGGCAGGTGCTCAAATGCAGTCAGGATATTTTCCAACTGGTGAGGAGCTACTCCCATCAGGGTCAGACTGGTGGCACCCGGAACCACATCACTCAGTTGAAAGTTTTGAGAAAACCATTGCCGGCAATGTCCCAGCCAGCAACTCAGCTCATAGCCGGGTTCAGCTTTGAATCGAAGCTGAACTATTTCATCTGCCAACCACACATCTGCTTCAGCGGCAGGCCCGTTGACCTTGATGCTTCGGGTCATCACTCACAACCAATAGGGGCACCCGGTGGCAGGGATAGGGGACTCGGAAGTTCCGGAAGTTCGTTGGCTTCCAGTTTTTCTGCCAGATAAATGAGGTAGCGGTGGTGGATATCATCTCCGTGGGTCCTGGCCCAGAACTTTTTTAAAGTGCGCACCAGGTCAAAGGCTTCCGTGGCAATATTGGCCTGTCGGGGATTGGAAGCAAGAGCCACCAGTCGGATGAACCACCTTCTTTCTCTCAGGTAATCGAGGTCAGTAGGTGAGGGTAGGTTTTGGGTTGTCAGATTTTTATTGATTTCCGCCAGATAGGCATTGAGGCCCATTTGCCCCGGATTCTGTATCCTGGCCAACCTTTGGGGATGAAGTAAGAGCGAAAGTACATGGTCAATGGTGGCGGTGGCAGCTGCATTTTGATCAAGGCCATAGCCCGTTTCTGCCTTCATACTTTCTCTGGTAGCATCATAGCCATAGGCATGAGGAGGAATGAGATTAAAGAGGTGAGCGGGCAATTTTAACTGCTCTGGTGTCAATGTTGATGCCAGGGCAGCAATGGCTTGTTTTTGTTCGTCTAGACCTACGACTTTGCTAGATCCGGGGGCGTCTTCGCCTTTGACATCGTAGCCGTATGTATAACCTGCGATCCATTTGGCAACGGCTTCTACCTGGTAGCGCTGCATGTGGTAAACAGGCACCAGTATTTTTTCAAGCTCTGAAAATGGTTGGCCTGTAGCAAGGCTGTTTTCTCCAAACCGAGCCAGGCTTGTTTGCCTTAACTGCATGATCCTTTCCAACTCTGCTACCGCATTGGTGCCATTGTCCCACAAATGGGCTTCTGCGTGTGCACTGCCATCCGGGCGGGCATCGGGGTCAGAAAGATATTTGAGACCCAGCGACTTTGTATCTGCGATTATTTTTTGCAAAGCCTTGGGTGTATTGGTGGTACTATATCCATATACAATGGCTCGTTTGTCCCAAATTCCAATTTTATTGTCATAGGCCTTGTCCATGTTAATAGATCCATTGGTGGCAACCGTAACCAAGGGGTGCGGGTAATCCATCACAGAGGCCCTGTCGTTGATACTGGCAGCAAAATTGTGCGCCAGGCCCAGGGTATGACCCACCTCATGAGCCGAGAGTTGGCGAAGGCGGGCCAATGAAAGGGCTGTCATCGGACCGTGGTCTTCTTTACCTCCCTTGTACAAGGAAAGCAGTCCCTGTGCTATCATAAAGTCCTGCCTTACCCTAAGTGAACCCAAGCTTACATGACCTTTGATGATTTCACCGGTTCGGGGGTCATAAACCGAATTGCCATAGGACCACCCTCTGGTGCTGCGATGTACCCATTGGATGGTATTGTACCGCACATCAAGGGGATGGGCATCGGCTGGCAATTCCTTTACCTGAAAGGCATTGATAAAGCCTGCGGCTTCAAAAGCCTCATTCCACCAGGCTGCTCCTTCGATCAGGGCCGTTTTGATGGGCTCCGGGCAGCCATTGTCAACATAGTAAATGATGGGTTCAATGGCCTCGCTCTTTTCCTTGTCTGGGAATTTTTTTTCAAGACGGTGGCGCATGATGAATTTTTTCTCAATGGGCTCGTGGATGGGACTGGCGTAGTCATTGTATGACAAGTCAAAATAACCGGAAAAGGGGTGGTATTTTCTGGGTTGATAGCCAGCCTCCGGTAAGGCCACAAATGACGTATGCTGTCGATACGAAACAAGCTCCGGGGTAGGGGTCACGGTTTTGATCTGATCGCCACCGGCCTCACCTGCCAGGGTCAGCCATGCTTCAAATTCCACATTTTTGGGAAAGGCCAAAAGGGATTCTGGTAATACGGCACACCTGAGTTTATCAGTTTTATAAGATCCCTGTTTTAAATCTTTTAGGGTAGTAGCTGCTCCCATCTGATCTTCCATTAAAAAAGGAGCCAGATCGATGTAAACACCGTCTGTAGTATCTTTTTCAATGGCAAAGCCAAAGAGAATGGAAGAGGCAAAGGCATCTTTTACGGCCTTTCTTTCTGCTTCCAAAGGTGATTCCGCGCGATAGCGGGTATTGTTTTCTACAAGGAGGACTTTATTGCCCAATCTTTGGAACTGTACCAGTTTTTGACCCCCAATCTTTCCCCGATCAAATCCGATGTCGTTGGATCCTATACCCGATGCAAAGTAATGTACCAGGATAAAATCTTCATTGAATCGATCCAGTTTTAGAATCACTTTGCCTGTTCGGGCCTGGTATTCAAAGTTGTAAAATGGCTTTGAAGGTTGCGCCACAAGCTGGCTAAAACTGAGCCAAATAAGACCCAGTAAGAAAAATCGGATCGACATATTATTCTATTTTATCCAAAGATAAAAAAAGCCTAGTCTAATTACACTGCCAACGGAAAGCGTTTTGTTTTTCTATTTCTCCGGTTCAACACCGTTTTGATGTGATGCCCAACCTTGGCGGCCTCGGTTAAAAATCCATCGTGTCCCAATTCTGAGTGAATTTCTGCATAACGGGCATTGGGAATGTGTGTTGCCAGCTGCTTTTGTTCGATTGTGGGAAAGAGCAGGTCTGTGGTAATGCCAATGACAAGGGTATAGGCATCAATCGTTTGCAGCGCCGAGGTTAATGATTCCCTGTTGCGGGCTACGTTGTGACTATCCATGGTGCGGGTCAGCGCATAATAAGAATAAGCATCAAATCGGTTGACCAGCTTATCACCCTGATAACGCTGATATGAAGAAGCGTTGAACTGGTCCAGGGGGTGGTCTGACTGTCGCTGACTTTCATTGTATCCCGTAGCGGTACGATAACTAAGCATGGCAATAGTCCTGGCCGCTTTGAGCCCTTTTGCCCCTGCATTTTCTCTTTTTTCTCCGAAGGTGGTATCAGCTTCAATGGCCAGGCGCTGACTTTCATTAAAGGCAATGCCCCAGGGAGAGTGGCGGGCATTGGTGGCAATCAATACCAGATTATCAAATACACCAGGTTGCAAAATGGCCCACTCCGTGGCAATCTGTCCGCCTAAGGAAGCGCCCGTCAACAAACTGATTTTATCAAGACCCAGGTGCTGTCGCAACTGATCAAAACTTTGGGCTATATCCCGGGTGGTAAAAAGAGGGAAATTCTGATAATAAGCCGTGCCTGTTTGCCGGTTTTCACTCAATGGATGGGTAGAACCATAGGGAGACCCGGGATTATTGACACAGATGATAAAATAATTGTCAGGGTCAATGGCCAGACCTTGTCCGGCCACACCAGGCCACCATTCCATCGGATTGGAGTTGGCTGTAAGGGCATGGACCACCCAAATGACATTGTCTTTTTGGGCATTGAGTTTACCAAAGGTTTGATAAGCCAGGGTGAGTCCGGACACTGACTGTCCGGACTCTAAAATGTAATTCTCGTGAATATTAAAAAAATTGATCGAAGTCATTCTATAAAGATTTGATGGCCTGAAATCCAGTTTTCAGATCATTGATAATATCGTCTACGTGCTCGATGCCCACCGATAGTCTAAGTTGATTAGGAGCCACACCTGCTGCTGCCTGTTCATCGGCCGTTAATTGCTGGTGGGTGGTGAGCGAGGGTTGAATGATGAGGCTTTTGGCATCGCCTACGTTAGCCAGGTGGCTGATCAGACTTAGGTGATCAACCAGTTTTTTGGCTGCCTCACTTCCCCCTTTCACGTTAAAAGAAAGCACACCGCCAAAACCTTTTTTGAGGTATTTCCTGGCAAGGGTATGGTAGGGGCTGGATGCTAATCCCGGATACGATACCGATTCAACCTGTGGGTGGGCTTCAAGCCACTGGGCTATCTGAAGGGCATTCTCAACGGTGCGTTGAACCCGCAATGAGAGGGTCTCCAGACCCTGGATCAGCAGGAAGGAATTGAATGGACTCAGGGCGGGACCAAAATCACGTAAGCCTTCTACTCTGGCGCGGATGGCAAAGGCAATATTGGGAAGGCCCAGACTGTTGTCGACTCCAAATACATCTGAGAATACCAGTCCATGATAACCTTCTGCCGGTTGGTTGAATTGGGGAAATTTGCCATTGCCCCAATTGTAGTTTCCACCATCAACGATGATGCCTCCGATGGATGTGCCATGGCCTCCAATCCATTTGGTAGCCGATGCCACAACTATATGGGCACCGTGATCGAGGGGTCTGAATAAATAACCTGCGGCACCAAAAGTATTGTCTACAATCAAAGGCAGTTCGTATTTTTTTGCGAGGTCTGCAATCTTTTCGAAATCGGGAATATTAAATCGGGGATTGCCAATGGTTTCTATATAGATGGCCTTTGTATGCTCATCAATGAGGGTTTCAAAGGAGGCAGGTTCATCACCCGCTGCAAACCTGACATCTATTCCCAATCGTTTGAATGCTACTTTAAACTGATTGTAGGTACCACCATAGAGAAAGGAAGTACTGACAAAATTGTCGCCCGCTTGCAGGATGTTGTTGAGGGCAATGAACTGGGCTGCCTGACCCGATGCCACTGCCACCGCTGCCACCCCGCCTTCCAGTGCCGCCAGTCTTTTTTCCAGCACATCGGTGGTTGGGTTCATAATTCGGGTGTAGATATTGCCAAATTCCCGAAGTGCAAATAAATTGGCACCGTGTTCTGCGCTGTTGAAAACGTAACTGCTGGTTTGATAAATGGGCACTGCCCTGGAGTTAGTGGCGGTGTCCGGACTGTGACCCGCGTGCAATTGCAGGGTCTCGTAACGATAGTTTTGAATGCTCATGATAGAAAAGTTTTGTAATTACTTGATTTAGGAAAAAATACAAATGGCCTGTACCACACCCGGTGAGCAGGAGCCTCATTAAAGTCTAAACTAAATGTTGAATAAGGCGATCGCTGCTGTTAACAGAAGCAACAACAACAACAGCACATTGAAGACAATGTGATTCGCCGACTAGAATTGGATTGGAATGTTGGTTTGTTCATTTCTTTTTTTTGATCATTTATATTTCCCAATATTGGGCAGGAATTGGCACCTTTCTCTTTGGAGGTTGCCTGAGGATCACAGAGCCTGTTCTCTCCCCTCATCTGTATAAAGTATCGCGAAATAACAAACTATTGATAGGTAGTTAAACGCTTAACTCGTGTTGCAAAGATAGATTCAAGATTTTGAAAAAATCAAGTGCTTTTTAAAAATAGGGCAAATATTATTTGGTTTTTCAAAAATTGACTAACCTACATATCTGATAATCAGAATGTTGGATGGATGGAATTTTTTTTGTTAAAAATGTGTTACCAATTGCATTAGTTACGGATCATCATCATCCTGGGTGGGCCCTGGCCACCGGTTTGGTTAGGCGAAAAGCCGGAAAGGCGATAAGTCAGGCTAAACAAAAAATACCTGCCTATGCCATTGGTCGTCACTTCTTCTACATAGGTATCTCCTGCACTCCTGCTAATGCCCTGACCCGCATTAAAGATGTCTGCAGCCCGAAGCTTTGCTGTAAGCCGATCATTGAACAATCTTTTTGACAGAGAGGCATTGAACAAGGTGAGATCAACCGCTTCTGCAAAGGTCTCGCCCGTATAGATGGTATGGTTGATGTCACTGTCGAGATTCCAGCCCTTTCCAAAATTGAGCAGCAAGTTGGATCTCAACACATGGGTGAGGTAGCTGGCATTTTGGGTGGTATTGACTGAGTATTGGTTTTCACTGTAGGATGCCTCATATGCGGCCATCAGTGAAATGTATTTATTGTTGGTGTTTTCCAATTCCAGACCCATTCTTGGAGAAAGAGTAATCACTTCGTTTTCAATGGTATTGACAAAATTGATGGACTGGGTTACGGAACCGCCGCCAAAAACCCTGGCCTTTACCTTCAATGCTCTGATGGGAGAAGAATAGGTAAAATTCAGACTCGCATTTTGCTGATTGTTGGTATTGATAGGCAGACTGGTGGTAATCAGGTTGTTGTTGATGGTCTGTGCAGTAATGATTTTATCTTTGGTGTACCTCAGATTCAGAAAGGCAAAAAAGTTTCTGAAATTGAAATTGTCAAAAAAGCTGTATCTGATATTCACACTGTGGGCATACTCCGGTTTTAAGGCAGGATTACCCTGGTATGGGTTTAACGGATCGGGAGTTGTTGACAATGGGTTGCAGTTGGGTAACAGATGGTTCATTGATGCTGGTATTGTATCGAATGCGCAGGTTTTTATCAATCCAATTGACGGTGAATGATGGTAAAAAGTAATTGTATACTTTTTCCAGGGGCACGCTGCCCGGATTGTCGTCACTGCCGCTGATGAGACTTCGCTGATATACCAGATCTACGTTGATGCTGTATTTTTCATCGTCTTTGGTATAGATCAATGACGCTCGGTCATAACCAACATTGTTATCCGAAAGGGAACTGAGCAACTCATTTAAGGTGAGTTTATTCGGATCCAGAAAGTCGACAGTATAAAAATCCTTGTTCTGCAGAGAACGGTAATTTCGTTTAGAATACCCTAGACCGAGGTAGTTTTTTTTGCCCAAAGGTTCTTTGTATTCGGTATAAATCCGGTAGTTGTTATTGTCGCTTAAACTGATTTGGTCCTGTAAAATGGAGTCAAGTAAGTTGTTGGTGTAAAACAAGCTGGTTCTGTCCAGAAAATAATCGGTTTCATTTTCTGTATTGCCATAACTTGCTTCAAGCGAAAATATTCTTCCCGGTTTTCTGAGTCTTTTGGTAAACACCCCTCTCAACGAAAGGTCTGTAAGATCATTGATGTTTTTGTCGCTCTGGTCGATGGAATTTCGGGGAACTCCACTCAGAGAGCTGGCATTGGTTAAGCTGGAAGTGATGGCATCAGAGCCATTAAATCTTACGGAACTTTCTAAGTCTATTCTGTGAAAACTATCCGGTTTGATTTGCATAGCGAGGTTGACGGTATGACCATTGCGGACGGTATTGGAAGTAGAGAATTCATCAGATGCAAATGAGTTTTCTACCTGAAAGTTTTGACGAAACTTGTCTTTAATCAGGTCCTGATCAGAGTGACTTAAAAAGTAACTGGTGGTTAGATTGAATTTAGGAGAGAATTCGTAGTAAAAATTCAAACCCGCTGTGGCACTTTTAATTTGCCCGGTATTGGTATTGCCAAAGTTGACCACTCCACTGTTCATACTTCCGCCTCCTCTGCCGCCGAATGCATTGCCTCCCATCAGGGTATTATAATCAGAGAAACTAAAACCCTGGTTGCTCAGATTGTTGAAGTTGGCCAGGGTAGAAAATTGGTACTTATTATTGAATTTATTAAAAGACAGTTTGGAATCAAAACGATCTTCTGTTCCATAGCCTGCCATCACTTCTCCAAAGGTTCCGATTTTTTTATCGGCCTTGAGTTCGAGGTTGAGCACTTTTTCGGATTCACCATCACTCACGCCGGTGAATTCTGCCTTTTCTGATTTTTTATCAAAGACCTGCACCTTTTTGATGGCATCTGCCGGGAGGTTTTGAGTAGCCATCTTGGGATCGTCGCCAAAAAACTTTTTACCATCCACCATCACTTTTTTGATTTCTTCTCCCTGGGCAGTGATGGTTCCGCTGGCATCGACTTCGATACCCGGCAATTTTTTTAAGAGTTCCTCTACTGTAGCATTGGGCCTTACCCTATAAGCATCAGCATTGTACTCGATGGTATCTTTTTTGATGGCAATCGGTATGTATTCGCTTTTCACCACTACCTCATCCAGCATATTGTCTGCTGCAAACATGGTAATAGCCCCTGGTCCAGGATGGCATTTTCGCCCCAACAAAAATTATTTTTTCAAGGGTGCCAAAACCTAGGTACGTAATCTGGATTTTGAAGCTGTCGCTTTTTACATTTTTGATTTCAAACAATCCTTTTTCATCAGAGGTGCCAAAAGCTACCAATACACTGTCAACAGGATTGAGCAACACAACGGATGCTCCTATAAGGGGTGTTTTTTCATTGTCTTGAATCAAGCCTTTAACGGTATATTTTTTTACCTGCGCTGAAACGGATAAGGAAACAAAAAACAGCAAACAAGGAATTAGATTTCTGATTGTCATATTGGAGTAGCTTGGAGTATTTAACCGCGGATGAAGATTCTTTGGCCTTGGCCGCCATTCATCTGGCGCATTTCTTCGATTTTTTCTTTTCTTATTTTCTCAAATTCTTCACGGGTGGTCTTAGTGCCCTTGGTGGGTTTTTCAATTTTGGCTTCTCCTGCATATTTTTGTTCTATCAAAGTGGCCAGATAGACCCGTGATTCGCCTTCAGAAACAGCTAGGATAGCACCTGGAAGTCCGTAGTAACCGTCTGGACCAACAGACATGGCGATTTTAGGGGTAAACCAGGCTGTTATGGTGATGCTGTCTTTTTGTTGGGTGGCTTTGATACAAGTGTAACCCAGAATATCCCTCTGTTCTCCACTGTGCAACTTCCACTTGGCTGGTTGCAAGCCCTCCTCTATCAGAAATTCTTTGCCAAAAAGATCGGTATAGGTGAGCTTTTGCTCATTAGTGTAATCACTGTAAACCTTTGGGTCAACACCTTGTCTTCTCATGGCCCATCTGCCATGGTTACTTCCTACTTCTTCTTCAGGATCTGGATCTTCTTTATTCACAAAATAATACGAATTTTCTTCTGTTGCCAACAAGATCTTCCTGTTTTTGCGACTTTTAGGCATCTGAGCGGCCATCTGAGGTGGCATATCAGGGCCTGGATTCATGAAAAAGGTTTCTTCATACTTGATTCGCATTACATCCTGGGCGTTAGCGCCGGAGAAAAAAGTAAAAAGTATCAAAGAGCTTAGGGCAAGGGATAACCTCATAATTGTCAATTAGATTTGCTGATTAGACTACAAAGATAGGCCAAGTTTAAAGGCACTATATCTGGTGGATTTTTTTTATTAAAACATTAACACAATTTTACGCAATGGGTTTAAAAGCCTATTTTAGCACCATGTTGCAGCAAATCAGCCTTTGGTTAATGAAGTTATGGGGATTCCGGTTTACGGGAGAGTTCTCTCATTTTCCCAGAAGGGTGATGTTTGTTGTGATTCCCCACACCTCAAACTGGGATTTTCCATTAGGGGTACTTACCAGGAGTGCCCTACAGTTGAAGCTAAAGTTTATAGCCAAAGACTCCTTGTTTCACTGGCCTTACGGCTTTATATTCAGGTGGTTGGGAGGAATACCGGTAGACAGGTCTAAACACAACAACTTTGTAAAAGCAGTGGGAGCGACCCTTGAAAAATATGATGATCTTTCGATTGCCATAGCACCTGAGGGCACACGAAAACGAAACGATGAGTTAAAATCAGGTTTTTACTGGATCGCCGTGGAAGCCAAAATGCCTTTGGTCCTTGTTAAATTTGATTTTGGCAACAAAGAAGTAAATTTTTCAGCCCCTATGCAACCATCAGGCAACTATGAAGAGGACCTTAAAATTATCAACCAACATTTTAAAGGGGTAAGGGGCTACCATCCCGAGTTGGGCTATTTGTACCAAGCTGACCATAAAAATACATGAGCTTACTTTTTGAAATCAAAGAAAACATAGGACTTATCACCCTCAACAGGCCTGATAAATTTAACAGCGTCATCAGAGAACTGGCACTCGCTTTTCAGGATAGTCTGGATGAATGCAATAACAATGACGAAGTGCGGGCCATTTACATTACAGGTAATGGCAGGGCTTTTTGCGCAGGACAAGACCTTTCAGAAGTGGTGGATCCAAATGGTCCTGAACTGGGTGAAATTGTGAGTCAGCATTTCAACCCCATCATCACCAGAATCAGATCGGTTAAAAAACCTGTGGTAGCTGCGGTGAATGGAGTGGCTGCCGGGGCAGGGGCCAATATCGCACTGGCTTGCGACATTGTGGTGGCTGCAGAATCAGCCTCCTTTATTCAGGCTTTTTCCAAGATCGGCTTAATTCCGGATAGTGCGGGCACTTACTTTTTACCCCGCCTCATCGGCATGCAAAAAGCAAGTGCCTTGATCATGTTGGGAGATAAAGTGACGGCTGCGGAGGCAGAACGAATGAATATGATTTACAAGGTATTTACGGATGAAGAATTTGTTGCAGCTTCCTGGGCTATAGCCAAACAGCTGGCTTCCATGCCTACTCTCGCGCTGGCCTTATCCAAGCAGGCATTGAATGAAAGTTACCACAATCCATTGCACCAGCAATTGTTATTGGAAGATACCTTACAGCGAAAAGCAGGGGAGTCGTATGATTATAACGAAGGAGTTCAAGCCTTTTTGGAAAAAAGAAAACCTGAATTCAAGGGAAGATAACCAGGATTAATTTAACTTTGTTTATTGTTTTGACTGGCGTGTAAAAACAACATCAGCCAGCCTCCCATCAACAAGAGTCCCCCCATTGGTGTCACAGGACCCAGCCATGATATGTCAATACCAGCTGCCTTACTCAGGGCAATGGCATACAAAGAACCACTGAAGCCCAGCATTCCTGCCAGAAACAAGCGGACCGACCAGGTGAATTGATTACCTGATTTTTCCCCATGCCACAAGGCCATGGAAAGGAGGACAAGGGTGTGCAAAAAATGGTACAAAACAGCTGTGTTGTAGGCATGAAGTGTCTTTTCATCAATCAGTGGTTTGAGTCCGTGTGCCCCAAAAGCGCCAAGCATCACTGCTATCAATCCTGACATAGCTGCCCATTGTAATAATTTTGATGAGTTCATTTATTTTTTATTTGCCAGTCAATTCCGGAGCTTCCCTGTTGTTTCAGGTAATCATTGGCCTTGCTGAAATGATGATTGTTGTAAAATCCATTGCCCGCCAGTGGGGAAGGATGGGGTGAGGTGAGCACCAAATGACGTTCTGGGTTGATCAAGGCTGCCTTGGCCTTGGCAAAATTGCCCCACAAAAGAAAAACCTTACCCTCCAGTTTTTCGCTGATGTGGCTGATCACCGCATCTGTAAACAATTGCCAGCCAATCTTGCTGTGCGAAAGCGGCTTGTTTTGTTCAACCGTAAGAAAGGCATTGAGCAATAGTACTCCCTGCCTGGCCCACGCTGTAAGATTGCCATGGTTGGGGATCTCACAGTTCAGATCATTGCGCAATTCTTTGTAAATATTATTCAACGACGGCGGTACTTTGACCCCTTCAGGTACAGAAAAACAAAGACCCATTGCCTCTCCCGGATTGTGATAAGGATCCTGGCCCAAAATCACTACTTTGAGCTGGTCAACCGGGGTTAGGCTAAATGCCTGGAATATCTGTTGACCCGGAGGAAAGATAACCTTACCTGCCTTTTTTTCATTGTGTAAAAACTGACGAATGCCTTCAAAATATGGCTTGTCAAACTCCTCCTGCAACAATGCCTTCCAACTTTCTTCTATCTGAACCTGACTAGTATTCATAAGATAAAGATAATACTTTCAGCCGTATTGTAGAGGGCGGAGCGCCAAGCGTTTAGCGTAAAGCGCCAAGCGTTTAGCGTAAAGCGCCAAGGCGTGCATTAATCCGCCCCCCCCCTCCGCCCTCCGCCCTCCGCGCTCCGCCCTCCGCGCTCCGTCGCTCCGCCCTCCGCCCCCCGCGCTCCGCCGCCCCGCGCTCCGCCCTCCGCGCTCCGCCCTCCGCCGCCCCTCCGCTTTGCGCTTTGCCCTTCCCTTTGTACATTAGCAGCAAAAATAAAGATGTCACAAAAACACAATACCCAATTATTAAAGTTGCTGGGCATCGGCTTTGGCATAGCAGCAACCATGGGTGGAACCATCGGTACCGGTATATTGCGAAAGCCCGGGCCAATAGCCGAGCAGGTAGGAGATCCCGTTCTGATCTTATTGCTGTGGTTGGCAGTAGGCTTTTACGCCTTATTGGGTGTATTGTGTGTAATAGAATTGGCAGTATCTATGCCACAGGCGGGGAGTTGGTATGTGTATGCAAGAAGGGCCTTTGGCAATTATTTTGGCTTTCTTACCGGGTTTACCAGTTGGATGGGAACCGTTTCCGCATTGGGCTTTGGGGCTTATACCTTTAGTGAATTCATTGCCCTGCTTACCCACAGAGATGATCTCAACTCATTCATTGCCATTGGCATTATCGTATTTTTTACATCTCTACACCTCATTGGAACCCATGTAGGTGGCAAGGCCCAGCAGTTCTTGACTTACACCAATGCAGCCGGCTTGATTGTGTTTGTCATTATATGTTTCACCATGGGGCACAACATTGACCCCACTCAGCTTCAGGCAACCATTGAGCGTACGGCAGCACCTGGTATGTTGGCAGGCATTATAACTGCCCTTCAGGCTATTTTTTATACCTATGATGGCTGGCATACAGCTAGTTATTTTTCAGAAGAAAACAAGGACCCGGCCAAGACCTTACCCAGGTCAATGATCATTGGGGTACTTTCTATCATTGCCATTTATATGTTGGTCAATGGCGCCATCCTGTACGTAGTTCCAATCGAACAATTGGCTGGAACCAAGCTGGCAGCAGCTACTGCCATGGGCTTATTGTTTGGCCCGGAAGCTACCCAATTTGTAACCGTATTTCTTTTGATCTCTGTATTGGGCATCCTCAATTCTCAATCGATGTTTGCACCAAGGGTGATTTATTCGATGGGACGGGATGGTTTGTTTGTCAAGGCCACTACCTGGGTCAATAGCAAGGGCACACCATGGCTAGCGCTGGTTTTAACCACGTCATTATCGGTTTTATTGATTTTGTCAGGTAAGGATACCTGTGGCAGATTATCTGATATTGCTACCTTCTTTTTTGTTTTGTCGTATACTGCCGGCTTTGTATCCCTGATTCGATTGAGAACGGTGGAGCCAGATCTGCCAAGACCTTATAAGGTGCCGTTTTATCCCTATTTACCTATACTGCTGACGCTTATGTCGCTTTTATTTTTGGTGGGCGCTGTGTACAGCGATCTCAACAGCAGCAAGTACGGACTCATCTTTTTGATTGGTTCCTATCCCTTGTATCTGTTTGTGAAATGGATCAACAATAAAACCAGTGTTGTTTAATAATTCTGATTATTGAATGCCGTGCCGGTGGAGTTCGTCTGCAATGACGGCGGGCACAAACTTGGTAACATCTCCCTTGCCTTTGATGATTTCTCTGACAATGGTAGATGAAATATGACTGTATTCCGGTTTTGAGATCAGAAACACGGTTTCTATGTCTTCTCCGATGATGCTGTTGAGCTGTGAAATGGTTTTTTCGTAATCAAAATCAGAGGCCTGTCTTAAACCTCTTATGAGGTAGTGGGCCTGGATTTCCTGACAATATTTTACTGTAAGTCCTTCAAAACAGGCTACCTCTACCTTCGGAAGGTGGGCGAAGGTTTTTTTGAGCCATTCCATTCGCTGTTCCAGACTAAACAAGGTTGACTTCTGGGTGTTGATTCCTACCGCCACCACAATCTTATCAAAGAGGGGTAGGGCTCTTTCGACCAGGTCGGCATGACCAATGGTAATAGGGTCAAATGACCCGGGAAAGACAGCTAGTTTCATCATGCAATGTTACAATATTTTGGAGTAATATCCCAAAAAAAAAGGTTCGGGACCTCATGGCCTCCGAACCTAATTATGCTCTATGGAATTAATTACTTATTTATTCAATGACCACCAATTGATTGCAGTGCGACTGATCACCATAAGAAACACATACATGGTAGATACCGGAATTAAGAGACTCAAGTGAAAGCTCCAGCTGTGCTTCGGCACTGTGAACTGCTTTGTATCTCATTTTTCCGGACCTATCTGTGAGTTCGACGGTCACCTCAGTCACTACCGATGGAAGCTGCATTTGAAGGGTGGTTTTGCCCCTGGCCGGATTGGGTCTCACTTCTACATGTCCTCCATCATTACCTCTCACATATACCTGAACCTGATCTGAATGATGCACATTGCCATCAAAGTCGTATTGCGCCAAACGATAAGTGTACATACCGCTCCTGTCGAGTTGCTCATCTTTCCACTGATAGGTGTGTAGTTGGGCAGAATGGCCATGGGCATCTACCTTGCCTATAGTGACAAAGGATGCTTTTTCTGGATAAAACCTTTCTATTTCAAAATGAGAAGCATTGATCTCTGTGCTGGTTTTCCAGTCAATCTGATTGTAAGATCCTTTCCAACTAGCTTCAATACCGGCGTACCTTACAGGTAAGACCCCAAATGATAGACCGGCATCGATGTTGATATTTTCTTCGCCGGGCTGCATGGCAAAAAAGGAAGTAGTGTTGAGTCCATGGCTATGATCCACATCGCTGTCAGCCTCTTCACTGCCGATATTGGCCAGGGTATTGCTGTAACCTGCCGGTGGGGTGAATCGTAGGTAGTAACTTTCTTTACTAAGATAATCAATCTTATAGATGCCTTCGCTATTGGTTACACCTTCTCCTATTTTGATGTCATTGGCGTTAAAAGCTTCAACCAACACATTGGCAATTTTAGGCTCTGATGCTTCCTGTTTACCATTAAAATTGCTGTCTTCCCACACCAGATTACCAGCGGTGGCCATAGGGTAGAAGCCTGCCCCAATATTGTTGAGTAGCTGACCCGAAACCACAGAAAAAGACTTGGTAGTTCCAGGGCCAAAGGTATTGGTGAGGTCACTGTCATTCTTTTGCTCATTGGAAGCAGTCAGGGCAATTTCACCAAAGATATTGGCTCTGGCCTGAACCAGTCCCAATGGGGGAAGTAAAATTTTTACATAATAGGTTCCCGGAGGAGCGCAGAAGTTAAAATAGCCATCATCAGAAGGTGTATTGGGCTTGTGTCCGGTATGGGTATAGTCAAACATGGACCAGTTGCCATTGATGCTTCGCCACAACTCAACACGCAGCCCATTGATGCCATTTTCATGGACATCCCACACATCATCTTTATCGTCGTCATACCATACCAGACTGCCAATGCTGGCACATCGGGCCAGGCCTGCATCCATATTGGTTAGATTGGTACTGCCGGGCAGGGTAAACACATTGGTTGTGCCAGCGCCAAAGGTGCCGGTAACATCGCTGTCTACATTGTCATTATTGCCCGAATCAGGTAGGATAAATTCATAGTCTACTGGATTTGAAAACTTGAGATAGTAGTTGCCGGGCACCACATTGTTGAAGATATAAAAACCACTGCCATTGGTGGTGGTAGTAGCTACCATGCCTCCACCGGCACGAAACAACATTATGGTAACTCCTGCGATACCTGACTCACCTCCATCCTGCACATTGTTGCCATTGAGGTCATTCCATACAAAGTCGCCAATGCTGGAAGGACTGAAATGTCCAGCATCAATGGTGTAGTTGGAGGCTCCAGGAGGCAGGTTGATGCAGGCGGTAAAGCCCTGGGCATTGGCATCGCTGTCGATATCGTCATTATTCCCCTGGTTTTGCAGGGTAAATGCACTATTGGCCGGAAGGGTTGAGGAAACAAAGTATATTAAATAATTGCCCGGCTGTAAATTAATAAATTCATAGGCCCCGGCGTTGTTGGTAGTAGTAAAACGAATAAGGTTCTGATTGCAATCTCTTAGTTCCACTCTAACGCCCTGGGTGAACGACTCTCCTGCTTCGTAAATGCCATCTGCATCAAAATCATTCCAGACAATGCCGCCAAGGGCACCATTGACAACGGTAATAATCGCGTCATCTATATCATCTTCTCCCACCACATCATTGGTAGGATTTTCATCTGCATCGCTGTCGAAGTCCTGGTTGCCGGTATTCAAACTGTCGCGGGAAATGGAAATCTCTGCCAGGTTTCTATAGGCATTGGCCTGGGTGCAAGCCTGAACGGTAAGATTGAGGGGCACGTTGAGTACCTGACCATGTCGGAGTAAGGCATTCGATTGATACCTTAACAGGTTACCACTTTGTGTCCAACCCATGTTGTTGGCCGGATTGAAGCTGAGGCCACAGGGCAGGTAATCGGTGATTTGAATATAACTTGCCGCAGTACCTCCCTCATTGGTTACAGCGATCAAAAATGGCACCACATAGCCCACTACGTAAAAAGATTGTGGGTTGACCACTGTTTTTTGCAATGAAAGATCAAATACTTCAAATCCGGCAGGATCGTGATCGTCTTCATCGGTATTGGTATTGGCAGGACCCAATACAAAGATATCGTCATCCGCAGGATCTCCGGGATTAACGGCAAATTCAGCTTCGTTAACCATAAAGGTGTAAGAATCTGCATCATCAAATCGATTGTTGTTAAAAGTGTCTTGTACCAAAACGATGTGGGCATAGTTGATCCAATCCCTTCTGCTGTTGGCTTGTTTGACAGTAAGAATAATGGTTACCTGAGTACTCTGATCCGGGTACAACCAATTGCTCAGGGTGAGGGTCGAATCTGCCATGTTCCAACCCAGTGGCTGGTTGAGGGCAGCCGGAAAATCGTAGCCTTCCGGAATGTAATCGCGGATTTTAATATTTTTACCTACCACATTTCCCTGGTTGTAAATAATAATGGTAAAAGTGAGATTTTGACCATAGGAATAGGGTGGTGGGGTTGTCAAAACTTTTTTTAGTGCTAAGTCCACCACTTGAATGATTTCCAAATCATGGTTGTCTTCATCCTGAGCTACCGTTGTTCCCCACTTGTCCAACACATCGTTGTTGTTGAGGTTGTTGTATTGAAAGTCATTTTTTAGATTGGAATCGAAGGTGCCATCAATATCCATATTGGAGCCACCGTCTGCGGCAACGGCATTGCTGATTTCTATGTAGTTGGTCCAGCCATTGGCAGGGTCGTTGTAGCAGGGATTGACTCCGAAATACAAATCAAAAGAGGTGTTAGTTGCCGGAGTAATAGTGGTATTGATGGTTCTGCTTACCTTGTTAGGTCCGCTAACCGACCAGTTGGGATTCAGCCCGGGCAAAAATTCAAGACCACAGGGTATGGTATCGGTGATGGTCACCTGATTGGCGGCTACATTGCCCTGATTGTAAACCGTGATGGTGTACTTCACATTTTGGGTGTAACTGTAGCTGGGTACCGATGTTTCTCTTTCTTTTTTTATAGCCAGGTCGAAAATGCGAGGGGCAGCCACGTCGTGATCATCTTCATCTTCATTTTGCGAAATACCGTTTCCATTTATTTCATTGTCAAAGGCACTGCCGGGTAAAACAGCGTTTTCATATATAGAATTACTGTTGGCTTCGCTGTCGGACTCATTGGCGTTGACATTATTGCTGAAAATATCAAAGGCAGTAAATACTTCTGTGTAGTTGTTCCATGCAGCACCATCAAATTGTTCGCTGTCAAGAATGAGTTTTACAGGAATGACAAGGCTGTCTCCCGGTGCCAGGCTTTCAAAACTGTACTTAGGTTTGGGGGCAGTGCCCAGCCAGCCAAGTGGCAGGTTAATGGTGGGTTCATAAATGTATCCTTCTGTAATAAGTTCCTGAATGGTGACCACACCAGTTGTCTCATTTCCCTGGTTATAGACCACAGAAATAAATTCAAGGGTATCTCCATATCGCACCTGACCTGTGGTGACCAATAGTTTTTTAAGAGCAATATCGTAAATGCGAACTTTGGCCACATCGTGATCATCTTCATCTGTGGTTGCAGATGGTGAGCCGGGCAGGCCGGTACCATTGCCATCTATGGCGTCATCAGATGGGCTGCCAAGTTTGCCTCCACCATCGTTGCCATTGTTTTTATCCGGTGCACTGTCGGTCTCAAAACCCTCTACCTGGTTACCAGATAGATCCTGGAAGGCAAATATTTCAGCTGAAAGGTTCCAGTCTGTGCTGTCGGAACCGGGTATGGGCAACACATTGATGGTAATGAGCACAGAATTGGTCGGATCAAGATTACCGGCGATCCTCGTCACATAGGCATTGGGCAATGATCCTTCAGAACTCCAGATGCCATTACCTAAACCCAGTTGAAGGGCAGGACCCAACATACAAATTACATCTATGCTGTCTACCGATAAGGTGCCCTGATTGAAAACAGTGATGTTAAATGGAACACTGGTTTCATATTTTACCGGACTGTTGGCAATGGAATTTAGGCGAAGGGCCAGGTCGTAACTTTGGGCAGTACAGTACTGGTAAAATGGCAATACAAATAGGAGAAACAGAGCGAGTGCCCTGAGGTGCTGTTTCATGGTGAGTGCTTTTGTGTGTTTAAATCCAACTACAATAATATCAACGTTTTATGTATTGTAGAAATATTTAATGTATAATAAATTAAAAATATTTATAAATAGTTGAATAACAGATATTAATAAATATTTAAATTATATTATTTATTTATGTTTTTAACCAATATAGAGCGGTTTCGACTTGTTAGGATTTTGATTTATTTGTTGAAAATTATTTGAAAATGAGTCATTTATAATGAATTCATCTTTTCTTTCTGATATTCGAGGTATAGAAAATAATCGAAAACATCTCTCGTCATTTTATTGCTCCAAAGGGCTTCCATTCTTTCATTTTTTTTTACTAGTGGCATACAAACAGGGAACCAAGCGTACCTATCTTTGTTGTAGACAAAAAACATCCCTTGCACGATATAGAACCCTACTACCGTTGGCGAGATTATTACATTGCCTCAGATGACAAACACTCTCCCTTTTATGGTAGGGTGTACAGTGAGTTGCATTACACTGAGAAAATTTACAATTACTATATTCACCCTCAGTGGGATTTTTTTGGATCGCCTACCATGTACATGAAATTATTATTTGTGGATTATGAAGAGGGGTATGCCATCATGGAGTTTATTGGAGAATGGAATGATTGTATTACCAACGACATCATGTACCTCAAACGCGATGTGGCCGATGTGCTAATAGAAAAAGGCATCTCCAAGTTTATCCTGCTGTGCGACAACGTTCTCAATTTCCATGGCTCAGATGACTGCTACTACGAAGAGTGGTGGGATGATATCAAAGAAGCCGGGGGCTGGGTGTGTATGGTCAATACTTTTGACCATGTGTCTGACGAAATGAAAAGAACTCGCTTGCAGTATTACACCAACTTTGGCCTGGTCTTTAATGATGTTGAATGGCACCGTAAACTGCCCGAGATGTTGTTTCAGGAAATTTCCAACCGCCTGTCGCTGGGCATTCGTTATTTGGAATGAAGGAGGCGCTGGCGATGTACCTCATACATCAGGATGCCCGCTGCTACGGATACATTGAGCGAATCAAAATTGGCAGCCTGGGGAATAAAAATCCTCTCGTCTGCTTCTTTTAAGGTCTCAGGTGTAACCCCATGGTGTTCGTCTCCCATGATGATGGCCAGAGGTCGACAGCAATCACTTTGTTGAGCGGGCACGGCTCCTTTGAGGTCGGTGGCCAATAAAATGACCCCATTTTCTTTAAGGATTCGGATCACTTCAAACATATTTTTCTCACGACAAACGGGAATTTTAAGTAAGGCACCGGCGGATACACGGATGGTTTCATCATTGATTCGGGCTGTGTTGCGAGCCGTAATGACAAGGGCATCTACTCCCATTACATGGGCTGTGCGGGCAATGGCAGCCAGATTGCGAACATCTGATACGCCTTCCAACACCATAAAAAAGGGATTTTTTCCATCCTGAAACAGATGGGGGATGATGTCTTCGAGATGCTGAAAATGGATAGGACTGATCAGGGCTACCACACCCTGGTGACGGCTGTGACCTGCCATTTGGTTGAGTTTTTCAATGGGGACCTTTACCAAAGGGATGTTATATTCCTTGCTCAGGTGTCTGATTTCCTTCTCTGTCTCTCCCCTTAACTTGTCCTGAACAAAAATTTTTTCCATTTCCCGGCCCTGCCGGATGGCTTCTACCAACGCATTTTTACCGGATAGCACCATGTCCGGGTTTTCCTGGTCTCTTTTTCTGTCCCTGCCTTGCATACAACAAAGGAATGAAAAAGAGGCCGAAGTCAAAAACAAAATGTCGCTTAATTACATTATAAAAAATATTGTCTCTTTTGAGGGCGAAAAGGCATAAGTAATTTGTATTTTGCGCGTTCTTTGAGACAATAATTTTACGGGTAATACTCTTCACTTAAACACAACTAAATCCATGAGGAAACTTTTACTACTATTGCTGGGAGGATTTCTGGCATCGGCCCTGACCGCTCAGGTGAAATCGAAGCTCGACGTAGCCCTTCGGCACCTTCAGGAAAAATACCAGACCCTTGGCCTGGAATCTACCGATTTTAATGATATGGTAGTGAGTTTTGAATCTACAGATGAAAGGGGCATTTCTTACATCTACTTAAACCAAACGGTTAATGGCTTCCCAATCAAAAATGCCATTCTGAACTTTACCATTTCAGCACAGGATAAGATCGCCTTTGTTGGAAATACCTTTGTTTCCGGCAAGGATAAAAAAGTTGCCTCAGACAGGGTTAGCCTTACTGCTGAAAGAGCTTTTGAATCAGCTGCCGACCATCTGGGTTACGGTGGTATCAAAGCACCTGCAGTAGTTCAGCGCTACGGAGACAAGTCCGTTTTTGGTCCTTCGGCTTTGACTGACAACCTGGTAACTGCAGAAATGAAGTACGACCTGAAAGATGGCAAGTTGGTTCCGGTTTGGGAGCTCACCATGGATATGAAAGACAACGCTGACTACTGGGAAATCAGAATGAATGCAGCCGATGGTAGTTTTGTAAGCAAAAACAACCTTACAGTTTATTGTAATCACCAACATGGAAAATATGCCAAACATGAAAAATGTGAGGCCCACACCTATAGCCAGATGCAAAGCCACAATGTAAAGGTGAGTGAAGCCCTGAGCGGCACAGCATCTTACCGGGTTTATGCCCTTCCGGCAGAAAGTCCAAGCCACGGCAGTCATACTTTAATAACCGATCCCCACTTCCCAGAAGTTTCTCCTTTCGGCTGGCACGACACCAATGGAGTTGACGGACCAGAATATACCATTACAAGGGGTAACAACGTCAATGCCTATGCTGATAAAAATGATGATGATGACATCGATGCCGATGTGGCGCAGCCGGATGGTGGATCAGCTCTGGTCTTTGACTTTAACCACGATAAAAGTAAAGAACCTGTTCAAAGTCCTGAAGCTGCACAGACCAACTTGTTTTACATGGTCAACATGATGCACGATATTTCTGCACTCTACGGATTTAATGAAGAATGGGGTAACTTCCAAACCAAAAACTACACCAACAAAGGCAATGGCAATGACTACGTGTTAGCACAGGCTTTTGACGGTTTCAGCGTGAACCCTCCCAAAACTGACAATGCCAACTTTTCTACTCCTGCTGATGGGGGAAATGGAAGGATGCAGATGTTTTTATGGACAGCACCTGGAGGTGGATTAAGAATAGATAGTCCAGATGCCATCAAAGGATTTATAGAAAGTTATGGCACCGCTGATTTCGGTAATCCTGTACCTCTTTCAACAGAGCCTGCTCTTACCGGAAGTGTGGTGATTGCCAAAGATACCGATCTGTCTAATCCTACGGCATGTTGTAAAAACATCACAACAGATCTTACCGGTAAAATTGCGCTGATAGACAGAGGACTATGTAATTTCAGTCAAAAGGCTAAATTGGCCGAAGACAAGGGAGCCATAGCGGTTATCATCTGCAATATTTCTGGAGTAAATGGTGGCAATGGAGAAGAGATCAGCAACATGACAGCTGGAACCATTACTCCTGATAAAATTGTATCTGTATTTCTGAAAAAATCAGAATGTGACAAAATCAGGCTGCAACTAAACAATGGTGTTGATGTAGTTATGACCATTCAGGAGGCAACATCTGGTGGCCCGAGGTATCTCGACGGAGCCTTTGACAATGGCATCATAGCCCACGAGTTTGGTCATGGTATTTCAACCCGACTTACCGGTGGTCCTGCCAACTCCGGATGTTTGAGCAATGAAGAGCAGATGGGAGAAGGCTGGAGCGACTTTTTCAGCTTAATTACTACCGTTGAACCAGGCGATAAAGGAAGTGACGTTAGAGGTATTGGTACCTATGCACAAGGCGAACCTACTTCCGGTGGAGGTATCAGACGTTTTCCATATTCAACTGATATGAGTGTAAACCCTCAAACTTTTGACGATATTAAAGGTAATAAAACAGGTACTACCGTAAGTCCTCACCCAGTGGGGAAATCTGGACCGACTGCCTGTGGGATTTGTATTGGGCCCTGGTTGATAAATACGGTTACGATGCCAACTGGAGAAACTTTGAATCCGGAAACGCGAAAACGCTTTCATTGGTGATCCAGGCCATGAAGATGCAAGGCTGCAATCCCGGCTTCATCAGGGGCAGAGACGCCATCCTTGCAGCTGACAGCCTTTTATTTGGAGGAGCCAATGGCTATACCATTTGGGATGTATTTGCCAGAAGAGGGCTGGGCTTTTATGCCAATGGTGGAAACTCAAACGACATCAATGATGGGGTCGAAAACTTTGACAGAAACCCATATGCTGTTGTCAAGTTGAAAATCAGCAAAGACAACCTGCCACTTGTTAAACCAGGAGAGGAAGTAACAGTTTCTATGTCGACTGTTAGTCACATACCTGCAGCCCAAAGTGGGGTAGTGGTGACCGACAACCTGCCTCCTGACTTTACCTATGTAGATGGTTCTGCTTCAGTACCGGCTACCGTTGTGGGCAGTGATATCAAATTAAGTTTAGGTGAAGTGGTATTTAACCAGAGCAACAACATCACCTATAAAATGAGGGCGGGAGATAATAAATCTCTGACCTTGGCCATCTATGGTTTCGAAGGTTTTGAAGACAACTGGAACCTAGATGGAGCAGAAGGCACCAGTAGCTGGTTCCAGACAGATGTAGCCTACAAATCAGGTGAAACGTCCTTCTACATTTATGAAGAAGAAACAGAAGTAGATCAATACCTGATCTCACCTGATTTTGACATCGTAGGTCAGAACCCTGCACTTCGTTTCTGGCATCGCTTCGACACTGAAATAGGCGTTGATGGTGGTTTCCTTGAAGTGTCAACAGATGGTGGTAATGTATGGCAAATCATCAGAGATGGCTTTATTAAAAATGGTTACAACAACGAGTTATCCTACAGTACTTTTGCCATTCCATCCTTAAGAGGTTTTTCTGGTACTACCAATGACCAGTTCATTGATACCTACCTCGATCTTACACCATGGAAGGGACAGACCATCAAAATCAGGTTCCGTTTTGGTTCCAATCCAGAAGGGGGTGTTTCCAGCAAGGTACTCAGAGGCTGGTTCATTGACGATGTGGAAGTTATGGATCTTTTGGTGTATGAAACTGTAGCCTGCGTTACCAATGCAGACAATGAAAATGGTTCTTGCTCCGACATCAGAAAGATTGTAATTGACAGTGATGGCATTGTATCATCAAATGAGGTAACCAACAGGATCAATTATGCTGTCTATCCCAATCCGGCTCATGATTACATGGTAGTAGAGTTGGAAGCATCAAAGGCTGGGGCAGCTAATTTCCAGGTAACTACTCTTGATGGTAAGCTGGTTTATAAACAAGCTGTCAGAATCAATGAAGGCAGAAATGTTCAAACCATTCTTACCCACACTTTCCAGTCTGGTGTTTACCTGGTTCAGGTCCAAACAGCAGATAGCATTGGTGTACAAAAGATAGTGATTCGATAATAAACATATCAGACTAATAGAAAGGCAGGCCAATTCATTTGAGCCTGCCTTTTTTTTGCAATCTCCGCAAAACATCTTATCCTTGTTGATGATCCTGCAAGAAAGACCATACATAGATTTTCACACCCATAAAGCTGTGCATGCGGGGGAGGATGATGTTATGGAAATTGTGTCCATGCACCAGCACATCAAAAATGAGGCAGATTGGCTAACCCTTGGCTATCATCCCTGGTGGTTGCACGAAGTACTTACAAAAGAAGCCTTAAATGAGTTGAGTACTGCGCTGTCAATACATCCCAGATGTCTGGCCCTCGGAGAGTGTGGCCTCGACGGATTAAAAGGAGCTACAAGGGAAATTCAAGAACAAAACTTTGAAGCCCAGCTTGCCATAGCACGAGCCCTCAGCTTGCCCGTTATCATCCACTGTGTTCGCCAATTTGATCGTTTGTTGCAAATCAGAAGACAATGGCGTGATACCAAATGGGTGATTCATGGCTACCGTCGCAATGTCATTCTTACCCGACAATTGCTGGATGAGGGCATTGGTGTTTCTGTGAGTCCTTTTCCAGATATGAACAGCAGTTTTACAGAGATGCTTCACTTCCTTCCCATGGAGAGTTTTACCTCGAAACAGACAGTGACCACAGAGTAGATATCAAAGGAAGATATGCATTGATGGCGGAATTGCGCAAAATCGATATTTTTGCACTCCGCCGTCAGATGTTTCAAAACTGCAGCGAATTATTTCAATGGAAACAATGACCTTCCCCTGGTTAGAACGCACTACACTGCTCATTGGCGATGAGGCTACGATTCAACTGTCGAAAGCCAGAATCTTGCTGGTTGGTCTGGGGGGAGTGGGCTCGTTTGCCGGAGAATTTCTGGTACGCGCAGGCATTGGTCACCTTACCATGGTGGATGGCGATAAAGTAGATCGAACCAACATCAACAGACAGCTGCAGGCCCTGCACAGCACCATCGGCATGGGCAAGGCCCGGTTGTTGGAAGAAAGGTTTCGGGATATCCACCCGGGCCTGGACCTTTTGGCGGTAGACCATTTTATGACACCCGGTGACATGCAAAACCTCCTCGAATCCGGTCAATACGATTTTGTACTCGACTGTATAGATTCTTTCCAACCCAAGCTGACCTTGTTGGAATTGGCATATAAATCAGGTCTTAGGGTTGTTAGCTCTATGGGCGCAGGCGGTAAAACCGATCCCTCAAGGATGGCAGTAGCCGATTTGTACGACACCCATGACTGCCGTTTTGCCCAAAAAGTAAGAAAACAAATGAGACATCGGGGGGCCGGCCGAGGAATCACTGCCATTTATTCGGATGAACTCCAGCCCAAGGATGCCCTCAAATACACCGATGGCACCAACTACAAAAGATCTTATTACGGTACCATTTCCTACATGCCTGCTCTCTTCGGACTTTGGGTAGCCAGCACCGTGATCCGGGAAATCACCTCAATGCAAGATTACAAGTCGCTGAAAATCAACAAAAAGTTCCCCAAATCAAAGAGATAGTCGGGCAGATGACACGTTTTTTTGAAATTATTGCAATTTTTCACCGCAGGTTTTGAAAATCTTTTATCTTTGCAAAACTTTTTAAAAGTGGGGTACCTTAGCTCAGTTGGTAGAGCATCGGACTGAAAATCCGTGTGTCCCCGGTTCAAGTCCGGGAGGTACCACAAAATCAAAGGAATGGTCGTTGACTGTTCCTTTTTTTATTTCTCAACCGCTTACCGCTCACAGACAACCGCTTACAGACAACCGCTTACCGACAACCGCTTACCGACAACCGCCTACCGCTGTCCGGCACTTGTCCCTATAATGATGCAGTCATTGTAGGGAACCGCTCACCGTCAATCGCTCACAGACAACCGCTTACCGTCAACCGCTCACAGACAACCGCTTACCGTTAACCGCTTACAGACAACCGTTGACCGTTAACCGCTGACCGCTCACTGCTGTCCGTCAACCGACTACCGCAGTCCAGTATTCGACATCCTAAATCCGTAATTCTCAATCCGCAATTGAAAAATCCGTAATTCTCAATTCGTAATCCGTAATTGAAAAATTCGTAATTTCCCCCAACTATTCCAAGATAAATCCCAGCTGCGACTCCCAACTCAAATCCTTATTCACCCTTTCCTTAATAGCAGTTGGCGTAAACTGGGCTGGTTGGGCTGTAAGTCGCTCATAAAATTTTTCGATGAGGGAAAAGTCGACATCCTTTTCACCCAGGGGCAGGCTCAGCACAAAATCTTTGTCATCAAATGATTTATCGCTGCCGGCATAGACAAAAGGAATGCCTCGGGCACCGTATTCCCTGTGTTTAAGGGCGGAACATTCGGTGAGGTTGATGCGGTCTACCGCAAGGGTACCAATGGCGATATCTGCCTGGTCGAAAAACTGATTGAGTTCACCACCGTATGCAGAAGGAAAAAAGAAAATATGGTCCTTCACTGTTGGTTGATCTGCCAGTTCCCTGATTTTTGACAATTCTGCGCCTTCGCCAATTAGGGTGAGGTACACTGTATATTTTGGGTTGTTGGCCATATATTGAATAAGGCCATTGATGAGTCGGTCGATGCCGTGCCAGTGCCAGAAAGTACTCACTAAAATGAGTCGGATCACACCGGGTACACTGACCGAATTTTTGAGTTTATACGATTCAGGATCGATGGCATTTTTGATACCCACAACCGGAATGCCCCAGATATTAGATTCGCTGCCCACCGTAATGATGCGGTGAATGTATTTTTTCAAGTATTTATGTCGATAGGCAATGACCTTGGCAACCATCTTTTTAAGGCCCTTGTATTCATGGATGTAGGGGTATGTTGCGAGGTCCAGGAAAATTTTGACCTTGGGATTGATCTTTTTGATGTGCTTGAGTAAGCCTAGTAAACCGAGGGCCAATGGGCTGTAGCGGATGTAGACCACATCATAGGCTTCCAACTTGGGCAGGGTCTTTAGATTGGCAAAAAAGTCAAACATCTCAAATCGGTGTCGCGCACTTGGAGTATGTAGTGACTTGAGCACAAACAACTTACCGTCTACCTGAACCCCTTTGGAGTGGAGATTGACCATGTCTACAGAAGCACCCAGGCGTTCCAGTGATCTGGCCTGCTCCAGCATTTTGCGAAGTATCCCTTTTGTAGATTCCTCGTCGGAATATATTTTATAGACAATTAGGACTTTTTTCATATACCCTTTAAAGTTGGCACAAATATATTAGAAAATTTCTTAATACAAGATGGAATGGGCACATAAAATGTTTTAACAATGTCTTTGGCTTTTGCTATTTTTACCACAACATGCACCCGTTATGTGCGTTACTTAGTCAATTCCTTTAAAGGCATGAAAACACCAACACTTTTTCCTTTTATCCTTCTACTCATGGTAGTTTCGTTGTGTTCTTGCAACCGGCCAGAGAAAACCTATTATGAAACCGGAGAACTTAAAGAAGAGATTTATAAAGACAAGGATGGTAAAAATCATGGAAAATATTTGCGCTACCACCTGGAAGGAGGTATGGCAGAAGAAGCCAGCTTTGAACATGGTAAGCCCAACGGTGTGCGCAAGTTGTTTTATATAACCGGACAGATGGAGTCAGAAAGTCAGTTTGTCAACGGCCAGCTCAATGGTTATCACAGGGTGTATTACCCATCCGGAAAACTGATGATAGATGCCATTAATAAAAACAATGCCTTGAATGGCACCTTCAAAAAATTCAATGAAGATGGATCACTGCAGGAAGTTGTGACTTTAGTGGACGGTGAAGAAAACGGACCCTTTGAAGAATATTACAAGAATGGAAAAATGAAATGGAAGGGTACCTATCGCAATGGTGATCAGGAGATTGGTTTATTGGAACATTTTGACAGCACCGGGGTAAAAGTTAAAACGATGATGTGCGATTCCCTGTTGATTTGCAGAACCATCTGGAAAAAAGAAGGGTATGAAGAAAAAGAATAACTATATGCATTTGAGTAAACTTTTTTATTTACTGGTTGTGTTGGCGCTCAATGTTAAAGCACAGACGGGTAGGAAGTTTACGTATGAATTTTTATCACTACCCCCATCAGCCCGTATAACCGGTTTGGGAGGAATAGCGCCGGTACTTAGGGATGATGATATCAACCTCAGTGTATACAACCCCTCTAACTTAAATCCGGCTCACCACAGAAGCCTGGCTTTTAATCACAACTTTCATTTTGCCGGCATCTCTAATGGCAGTGCTGCCTATGGACACCACATAGATAAGTGGGGCATAACCGCCCAGCTTTCAGTAGGATACATGTCGTATGGCGATTTTAAATGGACTACCGAAAGGGATGAAAGCCTGGGTAGCTTTACTGCATCAGAACAATACATAGGTTTGGGGCTGGGTCGTAGACTCAATGAGCGAATTACTGCAGGACTTCAAATCAAATCAGTCTTCTCTCATCTTGAGACCTATCAAAGTTTTGGAATGGCGGCAGACCTGGCCTTACAGTATGAAAATCCGGATCAAAAAATGGCTGTTACCTTTTTGGTTCGAAATCTGGGAGGAGAGCTTTCTACTTACAACGCCTCTGCGTTGAGTGCCCCACTTGATATTCAAATAGCGTTGACCAAGAGGTTGAGTCACCTGCCTTTGCGATTTTCCATAATCGCCCATCAACTGCAACAGTGGGATGTGCGTTATGACGACCCCAGTGCAGTGGAAGAAACCGATTTATTTGGTGAAGTCAAAAAGGAAAGTGCGTTTGCAGCATCAGCTGATAATTTTTTCCGACACTTTATGTTTAATATGGAATTGTCGCTGGGCAAAAAAGAGGGATTCAAGCTAAGGGCTGCATACAACCACCAACGTCGCCAGGAGCTTAATCTTTCCTCTTTCAGAAGCATGGCTGGCTTTAGTTTGGGATTTGGATTAAAAATTAAACAGATAGGCATCGATTATGGACTTGGTTATTACCACCTGGCCGGGGCTACCAATCACCTAAGCCTGGTTACCAATCTCGACCGGTTTAAAAGTAAGACAGGTTCTTGAAAACCGGGCCTACAGACAGGCTGGTGACAACCCATTTTCCTTCTCACCAAAAAATATTGTATTGTGTGCTCAACTGGGGTCTGGGCCATGCTAGCCGCAGCATTCCGGTGATCGAAGCTTTGCTGCAAAAAGGCAATGAAATTACCCTCGCTTCAGACGGCATGCCCCTGGCACTACTTCGCCGCACTTTCCCGGATTTGCCGACCAAAGAATTGCCAGCCTACGGAATCCGTTATCCTCGTGCATCTATTTTGCAGAATATGCTTTTGCAGGCCTGGTCTATCAATAAAGCCATACGCAAAGAAAACATGGCAGTAGAGCATTTATATGACAATCACGGATATGATTATATAATTTCAGACAACAGACCCGGCTGTTATCACCCTGCCTGTACGTCCATTTTCATCAGCCATCAACTCGAACCCCATCACCCTAATGCCATTGTAAGGTGGTTGTTTAAACATGTAAACCAATGGCATTTTCGTCACTTTCAACAGCTTTGGGTTCCGGATGATGATCAGTGGTGTCTATCGGGTAATTTGAGCAAGGCAGATTTTGAAAAACCTGAAGTGCTATGGATAGGACTGTGTTCTCAAATGATCGGTGGAGACAGGATACCTGAAAAAAAGATCGCCTTGATTTTATCCGGACCGGAGCCACAACGCAGCTTTTTAGAGGCAATACTAATCAAACAATTGTCGGGGTTTAAGGATTATGAAGTAACCCTTGTAAGAGGCACTGACCAAGGCACACACCTTGACCTCCCCACGCATTGGGAGGTAATCCATCTGGCGGATGCCGGACAAGTAAACCAATTGATGCATACGTCAGCCCTTGTTGTGTGCAGAAGTGGATACAGCACCCTTGCAGACCTGGCAGTGACGGGCTGCCCGGCCTTATTGATACCTACTCCGGGACAAACAGAACAAGAGTATCTTGCTGAAAGACATAGGCTACGCTGGCCAGGTATCAGTCAGAAAGACTTTACCTTATCCGTCCTACAAAAAGTGTTGGAGGAGGGAGAAAAGTAAAAATTACTATCTTTGCCGCGGATTCCGTTTTTTGCACAAGCGTTAAAAATCCAGATAAGTATGACAAAAAAATTGCACAATCGCGTCAATCGCGAGGTGTTGCTGCAGCGTTTACAGCAGGACACCACTCCTCGAACCACCATTTCCTTTTACAAGTATGCCCACATAGGCAATCCTTCGTTGTTTAGGGATCATCTTTATTTATTGCTGGAGCCCATTGGTGTTTTAGGCAGGATCTATGTAGCCCACGAAGGGGTCAATGCCCAGGTTTCAGCACCAACCGCCAACATGGAGGAATTTAGAAAGTCCCTCGATCAAATTACATTTCTCGAAGGTTGCCGACTCAATGTAGCTATAGAAGATGACGGCAAGTCGTTTTTTAAGCTGGCCATTAAGGTGAGAGAAAAGATAGTGGCTGACGGTCTTGACGACAAAAGTTTTGATGTGACCCAATGTGGAAAACATGTCAGCGCTCTAGAGTTCAACACCCTTGCAGAGGATGCCAATACCATTATTGTAGATATGAGAAATCACTACGAGAGTGAAGTGGGTCATTTTAAAAATGCCATTACCCCGGATGTTGAGACCTTCAGAGAAGAATTGCCCTTAGTAGAAAAAATGCTTGCAGGTAAAGAAGATAAAAACCTGCTAATGTATTGTACCGGCGGCATTCGTTGCGAAAAAGCAAGCGCCTATTTCCGTCACAAGGGATTTAAAAATGTATTCCAACTCAATGGAGGAATCATAGAATATGCCAGGCAGGTAAATGCAAATGGGCTTGAAAATAAATTCATTGGAAAAAACTTTGTCTTCGACGAACGTTTGGGAGAGCGAATCAGTGAAGAAGTAATTGCCACCTGTCACCAGTGTGGAAACCCTTGTGATGACCACACCAACTGTGCCAATGAATCTTGTCATATCCTGTTCATTCAATGTAAAAGCTGTGCAGCTGTGTATGACCGCTGTTGTTCAGATAAGTGCAAACAACATATGCTTTTACCGGCAGAAGAGAGGGCTGCTTTGGCAGGTAAATTAGAATTTAATGGTACTAAGTTTGGGAAGGGAAGGTATAAGGTGCATCGGCAGAATGAGGTTTTGGATGTTGAATAAAGAATGTTGAATTGAGAATTACGATCTTTAATTACGAATTATGAATTGAGAATTACGATATTCAATTACGAATTACGAATTGAGAATTACGATATTCAGTTACGAATTATGAATTGAGAATTACGATTTTTAATTACGAATTACGAATTGAGAATTACGATATTCAATTACGAGTTACGAATTGAGAATTACGATTTTTAATTAAGAATTATGAATTGAGAATTACGGTTTTTAATTACGAATTATAAATTGAGAATTACGTTTTGAGGGGGCATGTCGAATTGAGGATTACGGCTACCTTCAAATTGGACTTTTAACTATTCATAATTGCCATTCGTCATTCGAAATTATTCATTTGAAATTCGTCATTCGTCATTCGTCATTCGTCATTCGTCATTCGTCATTCGTCATTCGTCATTCGTCATTCGTCATTCGTCATTCGTCATTCGTCATTCGTCATTCGTCATTTGCCATTTGTAATCCGAAATTCGACATTCATCATTCGTAATCCGAAATAGGCCATTCGTCATTGATCTTCCCCAAAATCCCTGGTCCTTAACGCCCTAAATATTACAATAAATTATAGGGGAAAAATTAAAGTAGAAAAGCGGGGTGAATTGCTATGAGCTTGTTAATTTCGGTAATTGTAAAACAATAAAACCATGTTTGGAGGAAAAAAATCAGAAAATAGTTCAGGAGGTGGTAATCAGGCAATTTCGGCTATCTCGAACAACTTAATCACCTCGGGGACCAAGATTGAAGGTAATGTTACGGCCAATTCAGACATGCGGATTGATGGTGAGTTATACGGCAATCTTAGTTGTCAGGGTAAGATTGTAATTGGGGCCGAGGGTAAGATCATTGGTGACATAGAGTGTCAGAATGCTGTTATCGAAGGCATATTTCAGGGCAAGTTGCGATGTGGTGAGTTGCTCAATATCCGGGAGACGGCTCAAATCAATGGTGAAATTACTACAGACAAGTTAATGGTTCAGGCGGGTGCCGTATTTAATGTTGTGTGCAACATGGGCAGTCTGATGAAGGCTGGACAAGGTATTGGAAAGGCATCCTGATAAAAACCCTGAAATGGAAAAACCCCGTAAAACGGGCAATGGCTCTGAATACCTCAGGTATTCTGGTCTTGGCATTCAGTTGGCAGTACTTATAGGGCTTGCCTATTGGTTGGGACACAAGGCAGATGAAGCATGGATGGGAGGGAGGCCTATTTTTTCTATCGGCTTTATTCTGTTGGTCTTTGGGGCATCGATTTACAAATTGTATAAAGAACTTTTTAAGTGAGACCAACTGTTTTTTACCTCAGTTTGATGGGTCTTGTACTGGGCATAGTGGCAGTGCTTTGGCTGTGGTATTTGTACCATCCCATGGCTGATGGCAGAGGGCTGGCGTTTACGGGTCTCTCCGCTTTTACCTTACTCAATGTATGTTTTTATCACCTGGCAGCCTATCTGTCCAAACATTCCATGGATCAGGCTTATTTGATAATGACCTGGTTTAATTTTTTATGTAAGGTATTAATAGCCCTTGGCTTGCCTGTGGTCTTTTATTTTAAATACCACTTAACAGGGGCCGCCTTTATTGTTCCGTTTTTATGCGTTTATGTAGCCTTCACCGTTTTTGAAACCTGGGTCTTGAACAAGATGGCCATTATGAGACGGACATAAAAAAAGCGGATTCATAAGAACCCGCTTCTTAAAGTTTACTCCCTAAAAGAGAATTATTTTTTCACTGGACTAGCTGCTTTCAAAGCTGCTAATGCTGTTGCAGAACCTTCAGAAATCTTTCCAAGGTTTTCTTTCAAAGTGGTCAGGGTAGTGTCGTTAGTAGAGATGAAGTTGGTCAACTCTGCAATTTTTGCAGTTACGTCACCTTCCAATTTACCGGCAGCCAAACCATCTTTCAAAGCTGTTACTTCACCTGCTTTTGCTACCCATGCAGTCTTAGCTTCTGCCAATTTTGCAGTGATTTCAGTAAGACCAGCACCAGAAGTTTTGTAAGCTTCAACAGCCATCTTTACTTTGTCAAGGTCAGCACCTTTCAATTTTGACAGGTAAACTGAGTCTACACCCAGGCTGTCAAAGTTAGCATTGAATGAGGCAGTGCTTGCATCAACCATGGTAGAAAATTCAGTAACTGCTGCTGTAGTAGCGTCCCATTTGGTACCCAACTCTTCGATACCTGCTTTGTATTGCTCAACATTTTTACAAGCAAATACAGAAACGATCAAAGACAAAAAGAATAATTTTTTCATTGTAATTATTTTAACTTGTTTAGGCTGCAAATGTAGGTGGACTTAAGGTTCTGCGCAAGGGTTGTGACCAAATATTATTTCAAATCTTTGGTAAAACATATGTTAATAAAGTGTAAACATGAAATAAATCTTGTTTATACAAAATTATATTCTGAATATATGAGTATTTTGATAAAAATTTGGATTTCCTGTTTCAATGGACGAAATTTTCACCAAATAAAATAAGGTGATTTATTATTTCTTTTGGGCGTGGATTTTTTTGACCCGGTCGAGTTCTCTCTTAACGTCTTTTTCCTTTAGATCTTCGCGTTTGTCAAACATCTTTTTGCCCTGGGCCACTACAATTTGGACCTTGACAAAATCGCGATCGCTAAAATACATTTTGTAGGGTATGAGGGTCATGCTTTTCTCGTCCAGTTTGCGCCTTATTTTTTTTAACTCGGCTTTTTTAAGCAAAAGGATCCGGTCGCGACGTGTCTCGTGGTTGTAAATAGTGCCCTGGTCGTATTCGGCGATGTACATATTTTTCACCCAAAGGTGGTCGCCTTGAAAAACACAATAGGCATCAGTGAGATTGGCATTTCCTGCTCGGATCGATTTTACCTCGGTTCCGGTAAGGACCATCCCTGCTTCAAATTCCTGTACAAAGTGGTATTCAAATTTTGCCCTTCGATTGATAATTTCACGATTGCTGACGGCCATAGGTGGGTTTGTTTACGTCCAGCTCAACCATTTCTGGTCGCTCTTTCCGCTTTCAATGACTTTATAAATAAATTGCATACCCCTGACTCCATCCTCTACGGTAGGGTAGTCGTGGTAGATAGGATCAACCTCTTTGCCTTCCAGTTTTGCAGTGATGCAGGTGGCAACGTTGTGGTAAATATTGGCAAAAGCTTCCAGATAGCCCTCCGGGTGTCCTGCAGGTATGCGAGTGGCTACTTGGGCTGCAGTGCGGGCTCCAAATCCTCCGGTGCGGAAAATTTTTGTAGCTTCATCGATGTACCTTACAACAAGGGAATTGGGCTCCATTTGTTTCCATTCTATGCCACCCCTTTCACAATATACGCGGATACTAAGATTGTTTTCTTCCCCTGCGCAGATTTGACTTGCATGGAGGATGCCCCTGGCTCCATTATCGAAACGCAGCAAAACACTGCCGTCATCATCCAGCTGCCGACCCGGCACAATGGTAGAAATATCGGCACACAATTCTGTAATTTTGAGTCCCGTGATGTATTCTGCCAGGTTTTCAGCATGGGTTCCTATATCTCCCATGGCACCTGCGATACCTGACTTGGAGGGATCTGTTCTCCATGCGGCTTGTTTTTGTTCAGAAGCTTCCAACAAAGTAGAGAGCCAGCCCTGGGGGTATTCAACCACTACCTTTCTGACCTTTCCGATGCTGCCATTTTGAACCACGTGGCGGGCTTGTTTTACCATTGGGTAGCCCGTATAATTGTGCGTAAGCGCAAAGATGTTGCCGCTATTTTTACTTCTTCTCTCAGTGCATAAGCCTGCTCCAGGTCAAAGGTCATAGGCTTGTCACAAATGACATGAAAGCCGGCTTGTAAGGCCTTCACTGCGGGATCGAAGTGCATATGATTAGGCGTGACTATTGACACCAGATGGATGCGTTTATCAGCTGGCAGTGATTTTTCTTTGTCAATCATCTCCTGAAAACTGCCATAAACACGAGAAGAGTCAAGACCCAAAGCTTCGCCACTTTCAATTGATCTTTTGGGATCTGAACTAAAAGCGCCTGCTACCAAATCAATCTTGCCATCGAGTCCGGCTGCCATGCGGTGAACGTTGCCGATAAAGGCACCGATGCCACCTCCAACCATACCCATTCTGATTTTTCCCGCCATTTTGTTTTTATTTATTGAGCGCTGTGAAATTGTTTGAGAAATCGAACATCGTTTTCAAAGTACATTCTGATATCACTTACCCTGTACAGCAGCATGGCCTGCCTCTCTATGCCCATGCCGAAAGCAAAGCCTGAATATTTATCGGGGTCGATGCCACAGTTTTTTAAAACCTGGGGATCAACCATGCCACAACCTAGGATCTCCAGCCAGCCGGTTCCTTTCGTGATGCGATGGTCAACCTCATCTTTGAGTCCCCAGTAAACATCCATCTCTGCACTGGGCTCTGTAAAAGGAAAGTAACTGGGTCTGAGTCTGATTTCGGTTTGAATGCCGTACATTTCCCTTGCAAAATAGAGCAGGGTTTGTTTCATGTCGGCAAAAGATACTTTTTCATCAATGTAAAGTCCTTCCACCTGATGAAACTGGCAGTGAGACCTGGCAGAAATGGTTTCATTTCTGTATACCCTTCCTGGGGCAATGATGCGGATCGGGGGCTGTGAGGTAGTCATAACCCTGGCCTGAACCGATGACGTGTGGGTACGCAACAAGCGGGTCACCGAATCTTTCAGATAAAAGGTATCCTGCATATCACGGGCGGGGTGATCATCCGGGGTATTCATAGCACTGAAATTGTGCCAATCATCTTCGATTTCCCGTTCTTCTGCAACCGTAAAGCCAATGCGTTCAAAGATGGACACAATTTTGTTGAGAACCAATGAGATGGTGGCGTGAGCCTTGAAATTGGGTGTTATCAGGAAGATAGAGGTCGATACCAGCAGCAGTTTTGCCTGCTTTTTCCGGCTTCGATTTGGTCTTTGTGCAACTGAAATTTTTCTTCAGCGGCTACTTTAACGGCATTGATAACCTGACCAAATTCCTTTTTGCGGTCATTGGGTACGTTTTTGATTTCAGCAAAAAGGTCTTTGAGGATGTTTTTAGTACCTAAAAACCTGATTCTGAAAGCCTCAAGAGAGGATTCATCGGTAATAGGGGTGTTGTTTATTTCCTTCCCCAGTTCATCCAGGGTGGTGAATACGTCGTTTTGCATGGTATGTTATGGGCAATTGTGGGTACAAAATTAACAAAAATCTGCCAGCTATGCCAGATAAGTTGCTAATACTGGCCATAGACCACAATCATTATCAGAGGAGATTTAGGTCAGTTCCCCTCAAAAAAGGCCTCCCTATTTTTGAATAATCATATTTGATTAACAAAAAACCATTTTATGTCAACAAAAACCACGATTTACCTGTCAGATCTTCATTTTGAGCACCAGCAATGGCTCAAAGAGCTGGTCTTTTGGGAAGATGAAATTGCGCTGTACAATAAAGGCTCGAAGAAATCATTGGCAGATACACCGATGTTTCGATCAAAGCTGAGATGGAACATTTTCAGAATCAATTCATTCGCCATGATGAAGTAATTGATATTCTGAAACACGACGTTCGAAAGCACGAAAGTCAATTGGTAAAGTATGCTCAGGACCACCCTGTAGCCATCGAACATGTACATTTTAATGACCATACCGAATTGCGCGACAGGATGGAAACACAGCGCAAGATTTATGCAGATTTAAAAACCGAGTTTTATTCTTTTTTATCCAAGAATATGTAAGACTGGGTTAAGAGGTATTACCACATTTTGTTTTATAGTTGTTAGGTTTGATCGCAATGGTGATCAAACCTTTTTTTATTTTGGAGTAAAAATTTGCGGATTATTTGTTTTTAAATTGCAGGTAATTTAAAACCCAGTTATAACTTTTTGTAGAGCAAGGTGTGGAGAAGAGATGGATTGCCAGAGTTTAGTTTTTAGTATTTTGGAGACTAAAGGCTCGCTGCTCAGGGTAGGGGAGGCTAAAGGCTCGGGGGCCAGGGGGAGTCAAGAATAGGGTTAAGATTTTTGGAAAATAATTTAGCTTTTAAGAACCAAAAAGAAAAGCCATCTGTTTTTTGCTAAACGCTAAATATGAAAAAATCATTACTTCCTCATTTTTATGAAGGTCATTATTGCTTCTTTATAACCTTTAGGTTGGCAGATTCTCTGCCGCAAAGTGTAATTGTAAAATTAAAAGAGAAATTCCAATTTGAAATAGAAAAAATAAACATACCTGACGAAACTCAAAGAAAAATAATTGTTGAAGATTTAAAATCTCAGTTTTTCCAGAAATATGATTATCAGTTGGACTCAAAACCTTATGGTGAATGTGTATTGAGAAATAGAGAATTGCTCAAATATTATATGATAAAATATTGAGTTATCATAACGTTTATTATGATGTAAAATGTTTCTCAATTATGCCAACTCATGTTCATTTGTTGGTTTCAAAATTGGCAAATGTAGAGTTACCTCAAGTAGATAAATGGATGCAGTTGATAAAGGGAGGCAGTGCCTATTTGATAAATAAGACTTTGAATAGGTCCGGCAAACTTTGGGCTGTTGAATCTTATGACAGGTATATCAGGAATGAAAAACACTATAGAAATTCGTTTTATTACACTGTAAACAATCCTCAAATGGCTGGATTAGGTAGACAGTTTACTCAAAAACCTTTTATGTATAGGTGTGATCAAGATGGATGAAGGTGGTAGCTGGAGGGGAGACTAAAGTCTCGGAGCCCAGGGTGTTGGAGACTAAAGTCTCGGGGCCCAGGGAGGGAAAAGTTTAGTGGTGTGGCGTTGGCTTGGGTTAACAGGCTTTAGCCTTATGTCTCATGGAGACTAAAGTCTCGGAGCCCAAGAGGGGGGGAGACTAAAGTCTCGGGGCCCAGGGAGGGAAAAGTTTAGTGGTGTGGCGTTGGCTTGGGTTAACAGGCTTTAGCCTTATGTCTCATGGAGACTAAAGACTCGGAGCCCAAGAGGGGGGGAGACTAAAGTCTCGGGGCCCAGGGAGGGAAAAGTTTAGTGGTGTGGCGTTGGCTTGGGTTAACAGGCTTTAGCCTTATGTCTCATGGAGACTAAAGTCTCGGAACCCAGGAGTAGGGGAGACTAAAGTCTTGGGGGCCAGGATGATGGAGACTAAAGCCTCGGGGCCAATAGAATGAGGGATTTATCTAGACTTTCAAAATAGAGCTTGGGGGATTTCTGTGCATATTTTTTGAAAAAATAATGTTTTTTAATTATGTTTGGAACCTGATTTTATTAAGGTATTTATTATCAAAGTATTATGAAAAAAATTATATGTGTATGCCTGGTTTTAGGTATGGGTTTATTTTCTCATGCACAAAATACCTGGACAACTCAGACAACTGGGATTGGGGGTTTTTTGAATGATGTTGCCTATTCCGGGTCTGTTTATGTTTCGGTAGGAGCAAGTGGTGTTATTATCAGGTCAACAGATGCTATATCTTGGTCACCCCAGGTTTCAGGTGTTGCAACAGCACTCAACTCTGTTTGTTTTGGAAACGGCCAGTTTGTTGCAGTAGGATCCCAGGGGGTCATTTTGACTTCGCCCAACGGAATTACCTGGTCACCTCAATCATCTGGGGGCACGACATTTTTAAATTCTGTACGTTTTATTAACGGACAGTTTATCGTCACAGGTTCACTGGGTACTATTCTTACCTCTGTAAACGGTGTAACATGGACGCCTCAAGTCTCAGGCACTTCTCAACCTTTGAGAGGAATCGGCTATGATGGTTTCTACTATTTAATTTCAGGAACAGGAGGAACTATACTTACATCACCCAATCTAGTATCATGGACCCCTCAAACAAGTGGAACTTCCAATATATTATATCAGATACAATATAAATCGGGTGTGTATGTAGCCGTTGGGGCTTTTGGTACTATTTTGTATTCATTTAATGCCATCAATTGGATGCCTGCTGTATCCCCTGTTGCCGTTCCTTTTTTAGGACTTGCGGTTGGGGGGGGCAAATTTGTTGCGGTTGGAAATTCAGGTAATATAATCACTTCTTCTGATGGGGTCAATTGGGTATCTGCAACTTCCAATACATCTTCTTCGTTTGTAAATGTTGTCTTTACCGGCACTCAATTTATTGCTGCCGGAGGTGCAGGACAAATATCTACATCACCCATTCCGGCTATTCCGGTAAATCTCTCTGTTTCGGCCAATTCAGGCTCAGAATCTGCAATGACTCAGATTACTGCCACTGCTAGTACCAGTTCTCCAGTATCGGGTAACCAAACTGTAACCCTTACTGTTACAGGAACCAATATCACAACAGGCGATTACACATTAAACAGTATAAATCAAAATTCTGCTACCATAACCATCCTAAACGGTCAACAAAGCGGCACTGCTACTTTCAGGGTAGTAGATGATGTGGTGTTGGAAGGGACTGAAACAGCTACATTGGCCCTCAGTGGGCCATCCTCCGGAATTACTTTGGGGAGTACCCTTTCACAAAACATTACGATTACGGATAATGAACTCCCTGTAGTTCTCACATGTCCAATCAATACCACAACAGCTGCTTGTCAGTCGCCGGCCGCCATTAACGCTGCCTTCACATCCTGGCTGTCGACTGCAAGTGGATCAGGAGGCTGCAATGGTGTGCTTACCAATAATAATACAGGAGCGCCAGCTGCTTGTGGTGGATCCACAATGGTAACATTTACCTACACAAGTACCTGCTCTCCAATTACCACCACGTGTCAGGCTACTTTTACTGTAGCTTCCGCACCACCCGTTATACTCACTTGTCCTACCAATACAACGGTAGCTTCCTGTCAGACGCAAACCGCTGTTGATGCAGCGTTTACAACGTGGTTGGCAACAGCTTCAGCATCAGGAGGGTGCAGTGGAATGCTCACCAACAACAATGCAGGAGCGCCTGATGCTTGTGGAGGTACCACCACGGTAACATTTACATACAGCAGTAGCTGCGCACCATTGACCACTTTCTGCCAGGCTAGCTTCACGGTTTCACCCACAACGACCCCAACACCATCATTTACAAATTGCGACAATACCATAAATCTTGGCTGCAACCCGGGCAGTCTGCCTTCTTGTACCGGCATTGCCAATGGTAGTTTTGGAGGAGCAGTAACGGCTTCAAACAGCTGTGGTTCTGTCCCGGTGAGCTGTTCGGCAGGCAGTATCACGGTCAATGGTTGTAACCGCTCGCAAATCTTTACCTTCACAGCAACGGCTTGTGGTCAGACCAGCACCTGCACCCGCACCTACAATTGGACCCAGGTGACGCCGCCCTCGTTCAACGGTACCTGCGGAAACGGTGTGATTAACTTGGGTTGCAACCCTGTCACCCTGCCAGCTTGCGACCCGAACGTAATGGCTACCAATGAGTGCGGGCCGATATCAGTGACCTGCAACGTAGGTGCCATCACATCAAACGGCTGCAATCGCTCACAGACACTAACCTATGTTGCGAATGCCCCTGGCTGCGGCACATTCAGCACTTGTATCCGCATATTCAACTGGCAGGTGACAACAGCTCCGGTATTTGCCAACTGCGACAATACCATTGACCTTGGTTGTAACCCAGGCACTATACCTACTTGTGCCAACGTTCAGACGGCACCATTTGGTGGTGCAGTAACCGCAAGCAACGAATGTGGCAACGTCAGTGGCATCACCTGTTCTGAAGGAGCCGTTACTTCCAATGGCTGCAATCGTAGCAAAGTATTCACTTTTTCAGTGACGGCTTGTGGTTTTACATCCACCTGTACGAGAACCTTTACCTGGAAAATAGCCTCATTACCCGTATTTGACAATTGCACTACAGGCCTAATCGACCTTGGCTGCAACCCGGCCACTTTACCAAGCTGCGATGCCAGTGTAACAGCTACCAGTGAATGCGGCTCTGCAATCGTTGTGTGCACACCGGGAATGATCACGTCAAATGGTTGCAATAGAGAGCAAATCTTCACCTACGTGGCTACAGGTGAATGTGGCTCCAGCACTTGTACCCGAACTTATGTTTGGCAGGAAAGTACACCTGTGATTTTAACCTGCCCCACCAACACCACTGTGGCAGCATGCCAAACGCAAACTGCCATAGATGCTGCATTTAACTCTTGGTTAGCCAATGCATCAGCATCGGGAGGTTGCAATGGAGTCTTAACCAATAACAACATAGGTGCACCGCCAGCATGTGGAGGTTCCACAACTGTAATATTTACATACAGTAGTAGCTGTACACCATTGACAACCACATGCCAGGCGACATTTACAGTAGCCTCTGCGCCACCCGTTGTTCTTACTTGTCCGACCACAACAACTGTCAACGGAGGACAGGCACAGGCAGCTGTCAATATGCAGTTTGCTACCTGGTTGTCAACCGCCAGTGCATCAGGAGGCTGTAATGGGATGCTTACCAATATCAATATAGGAGCACCACCTGCCACCGGAGGATCAACATCTGTGACCTTTACCTATGCTAGTAGTTGTGCGCCAATGACAACAAGCTGTGTATCTAGCTTTTCGGTTCAGCAGGGCAACTTTGTCAATACCACCACTAACACCAATTATATTACCCTTCAGGATGCCATCAATGCAGCCAATGCCATGACGCCCGATACCATAGAATTATTGGATAATATGGACGAAGCAAATGTTATAATAACCAATTCTGTAGTTATAAGATCTAATGGATTTACACTCACGATTCCGAGTGGAATGCTAACCATTCCATTGGGTAGAACCTTGACCTGGCTTGAGAACAATCTGGTAATTAGTCCGGGAGCTGTTATTGATAATGATGGTACCCTAATTAATAAAGGAACTATTAATTATCAGGCGGGTATGGTAAGCTTTACCAATACTGGTTATTATGGGGGAACAGGAAGTTTTCAGGGTAACTTTGTTAATAACGGTACGGTTAATACGGGCAATTAATATTTGCCGGTCAAATTCAAAGGAGCCTGTTGATTGTAGTTTTTTGAAAATTGTAACCTTGATTGATTAAAAAAGTGAGATTAGTTAAATCTGGGTATTTTGATTTTCAGGGAAAATTGGGTTTATTCTAACCTTCAAGGGCTAATGAATAAATCGATAGAATGATGTAAAGTAGTCTAGTAAAATGATGCCCTGAGTGTAGGGTTGAACATCTTACAAAAGAGAGCACTGTTTTTTGCAGGTCGCGAGCTTTGAATGAATCATTAGGGGGAAATGTATAAATATAAATAGGCAACTTAAATACGGAACACCAAATAAATTGAATTAATCCCTCATTAGACAAAATGAGTATTTTTTTTAATTTGATATTTTATTCAAATAAAAAATGCCACAAACAAGAGATAAAATTCAAAATATGAATCCTATTTATCTTTGTTTGTGGCATTCACTTTTTACTGTGCCCTATAACATAATTATACTATTCTACTAAGACAACTTTGTGGTTACTTACGCCCTTTGAGGTGTATACCCGAATAAAGAAAATACCTCTGGGTAAATCAACTACAGAAATGAAGTTATCTTTAGTCTCCGTCAATATTATTTTACCGCTTAAATCGTACAATTCAATGAGATCAACAGGTCGTTGCGACTCAACATAAATCTTTTGTGTGGCAGGATTGGGGTAAATTACAACACCAGCCTGTTCAGATTCCTGTGTTCCAACTACCGGTATTGAAATGGTAGATTTGCATGCTCTGTAATATTTCAAACTATTGTCATAATAAAACATAGCTGCTGCATAAGTTCCATTTTGTTGAACACTGACCTGATTGACTTCCATACCATTCAGGAACCAATGGATATTGGATAGATTTCCATTGGATGAAAAGAAGCTTAAGATTTTTTGGCTATTGTCATAGGTAAATTGGATATTACTTCCGCAATTGTCAGGATTGCAAATGTAGACAGGTAGGCAGCACATTCTCCATGCAGTGCCATCCCAGTATCTTAAGGAGTAGGTATATACCCTGCAATCATTTGGATTGGGAACCGGTGGTACATAAATGATATTTTGTGTATTTCCAATGTTCTGACTGGTCTCATCAATGGTCCAGCTAAAATTGTTCCAATTGCTATTGCTGCCGTCCAATGAAAATTCATATTCATTATTTAGCGGTTTATATTTTACTTTAATGTCTCCGCAGCTAAATGGATTACAGATCCAAATTACCCTGCAACAATATCTCCAAAATGATCCATCAAAATATCGGTAACTTATGGTCCGTTTTACACACCCTGCTACAGGTAAACTGCCATTGATTGGTGTGGGGGGATTATTGCCATTATCTACCAACCATTGACCATTGGTACCGGGGGTTTGTGGCGTGAACTGGTAGCTGTTGGCAGTTTGATTGTAGGTATAATTTATGGAATTGCAATTGAAAGGATTTCCTGGATTCACCGGATAACAACAATATTCTACGCAACCCATGGAATTGATCCTGGGGAAACATACCTCGTAGTTGCCTGCGGAATTGAAAGTTATTGTAGTAGAGTTTCCTGTTCCGGCCTGGCTATTGATGATATTGCCATTTTGTCGAACTACCCATTGATAACTGGACGCGGGTGAAGTATTGGAGGTGAAAGTGAATTTTAGATTGTTGCCATCCCCACTATAATAATGTGTAATGTTGCCTGTGGTAGCACAATTTACAAATTGAAGTGATTCACAACAATTGACCAGAATATTAAAGTTAGAAAATGAACCTTTGTATCCATCAACAACGATTTGATAGGTATGCCCTGCTATGACATCATAGGTAATGGTTTCAACGGTACCAGAAGCATTGGTACTTTGAGCCAGGCAAGTGGTGTGATCACAATCTTCCAGTAAAAACAATTCAAGATTTTCATTGGCAGAAAAGCCGTACAAGGTGATGGTTGCCGGGCCGCTAAAATTCGGTTCAAATCTATAAACCCTTTCAACTCCTGTGCAACCTGCTCCCGGAGGAAGTGGATCAATGCTTCCTGACGGATTGGGATCTGGAGAACAAAAAACAGAGACATTGTTTTCTCCAAACATGGATTCATTTAATTTAGGTTGATTACAAGTTATTGGTTCACTGAATTCACAATCCAGATCTTTACAAGTTAGCGTTAATTCAAAAGGGCCGGCATCGTTTATTTCACCGGGAGTCTGCCAATGCTGACCATCCACTATGATAAAGTATTCACCGGCAGGCAAATCTTTGTATTCAATATAATCTGTATCATATCCATTTTGATCAACAGCACTTGTGCCGCTACCAATACAATTGATATCTGAGTTGGGTGGTGTGTTGGGCGGTACATTTACTACTATTTGGGGATTTCCACTCCATGCCTGTCCACAATCATCTACAAGAAATACATCTAAATCAACATTTAAAGTTTTGCTACACAAGGTTATACCTACATCACCTGTATTATCAGGTTTGATGAAGCTAAATACCTTGTCAGGAGCTCTAAAATCATTGGATGTATTTTGTGGTAAACAAGATCCATAGTCAGGTCTGTAAAATTTGAAAGTTTCTCCCAGCGTAGTACTCATCAAAGTTTCACCGCAGTCAATGGGCATGGCATCCTCACACGCACTGCCCCCTGAAGATTGACAAAGATGATGTTCTTCTGCCAAAAAGCCATCAACCAATGCATAACAATCGTTGTTGCCGGCTGGAATGTTACTATAGTTTAGGCAAACTGGTTCAAGTATGGTAGAACAGTTTATCAACGCTCCACTGTATTGCATGTGGCAAATTTTATCTACATAAAACTGGTCCCCGGTTTCATTGGCATATAAGTTGAGATACCCTGAATCATGTCCTACTGTGAGTGAAGCCACATTGTCATAATTTAAGAATAGTGCTGTGTATTCTGGGTGTAGGGTATGACTTGAGAATCTAAACCACTCATTTTTAGGATAACTAAATGAAGTTGAGAAAGAACCACTGGTAATTTGTGCGGTAGTGCCTGTTCCGAAGTTTATCTCGGTAAGTTCTTCATTGTTTGCATCAAGAAATGATATCCTGGCTGACTTATTGGAGGGAACATACATATAAAGTGTAATTCTCCATCCATTCAATTCATAACGGATATCAACAGGTTGGTTGTTGCTAAATTGTAGCCTGATGGATTTGTTACCACAATGAACAATGTTGTTTACAACCGTTGCTGAAATTGGATTGTAGGATCCACTTGGTGGGTATAAAGACCAATTACCACTCAAAGGCAACAGATTATTGACCACATAGCTTTCAAACCCATCACTACTGTTCTCAGCAGAAGCTATTGTAGTTTCATCATCACAATTACAGATTTGGCCATATCCGATTTGAGTCAACAACAACAGTAGTATTAAATATCCAAGCTTCGGGGTAAATCTTGTGTAATGTTTAGACATCATGATTGTGCTTTTTGTTGTTAATAATTTCCCGAAGCTACAGTTGGCTTTTCCTCTCTAAAAACAAACTTTTTTGATTTTTCCGCAAAAAAGTATTAAAATAATGATCTTAAAATTCAGATAAACAATATGTTAGGTAATTAATTTTCCTCAAAAAAAATAAAAACAGTACTCGAAATTCGACAAAATTATCCTGAAAAAGAGGGTTTTTATCAATAGGTAACAGATAAAATTGGGAGATTTTATTTTTCAGAATTTAATTTAAAATCGTGTTAAAATGGATCAGCAATCCATTTTCATTTATGTACTAAAAGAGGTTTGAATGTTATCTATTCATGCACAATTATTATACTAGTTGGGCACTGCATTTATACTAAATGAAGCTTAAAACGAGCTTATAAATCTGGTGAAGTGTAGTCAATTGAAAAGTATTAAAAAATAGAAATTATTAATAGAGTGTCCTTTATAATAGTCAACAGTAATGTTTATAGGGAATGATTGGCTATTTTTTGGAAAAGCATTTTAGTAAATGTGATATCGAGGATGGAGTTTCAGAACCATACGAAATAATTATGATGGCCTTTCTAATATCTTGGCACATGTATTGTATATTTTAAGGTTGCTTTAAATATTTTCATGTACTTTGAGCACTTTTACCTGTCTGAATTGACGAAGTTTCTTCAAATATCAGTTATTTATTATACATAGTGTTCAAAAAATCAACTAATTAGTATGGAATTGCTACGATTAAACTTCAAAGCCATCAGGAGTACTCTGATGGAAGGCATCCTTTTCTTGTTATTTCTTCTGTCATTCAGGTCAATGAGTGCCCAAACTGCGGTTAACCTTAATGTCACCAATGTTCTGGGGACTGAAGCTGCTATGACTGTAGTTACTGTAACGGTCACAGCAAGCGCTGCTGTAGTAGGAAATCAAACGGTGGATCTCAATGTTATGGGATCAAACATAAGCCCTTCGGATTACAGCCTGAGCAGCACTAGCATTACCCTTTTAGATGGTATGACTTCAGGTTCTGTTTCATTTACCATAAACGATGATGGTGTTATGGAAAGTCTAGAGACTGCCGTGTTGACTATTGGCAATCCAAGCAGTGGGATAATTCTTGGAACAACGACCAGCCAACTGGTGCACATTGAAGACGATGACATTGTAAATACAGCCACCTTATATAACAAAGGATACATGAAAAACAATGCACTGGTAAAGGTGCAAGGAAAACCCATGGTCAATACAGGAACAATAAAAGGAACGGGTACGTTTGATGCCGCCTATGTAAATACGGGTGTTTTAAGTCCCGGCAATAATTAGAAATAAAATAAGCCTAATTAATACAATTTAAATATGAATAAAATTTTCAAAACCTCATTTTTTCTGTTGATGACTTGCGTGGCCTATTGCCAGGTGCCAGATAATGTAGGTATCAACACCCCTGTTCCTGATCCATCAGCAGCACTAGATGTGGTGAGTACTGAAAGAGGAATCCTCATCCCCAGGATGACCGAAACACAAAAAAATAATATCGCTAGTCCTGCGACAGGATTGATGGTATATCAGACCGATGGCACTACCCCCGGTTTTTATTATTTTAATGGTGCTGCGTGGACAGCCATAGGCTCTGGATCTGGAAGTCCGGGTCCGCAAGGCCCTCCGGGCCCGCAAGGTCCTCCGGGGCCACAAGGTTCAGCAGGTCCTACTGGCCTGACAGGTCCAATAGGTCCTTTTGGCCCGGCAGGTCCTCCAGGCCCGGCAGGCCCAGCAGGCACACCCGGAGCTACTGGTCCGGCAGGTCCAATGGGACCTTCTGGTCCGACAGGCCCAATAGGTCCAACAGGGGCTACTGGTGCAACCGGAGCTACTGGTGCAGCAGGTGCGACTGGAGCTACGGGTCCGGCAGGTCCACAAGGTCCGGCTGGCCCGGCTGGAGCATCTGACAACCTAGGCAACCATATAGCTTCACAAAGTTTAAATATGAACGGCAACGCAATAACTGGTGCTACTAATATTACAGCTACAGGTACAGCAACCTTAGGAGGTAATGCGTACCCTACAACCACAGGCACCAATGGTCAAGTATTAACTACAGATGGTGCCGGTGCATTGAGTTGGGGCTCTGCATCTGGCGGTGGAGGAGCTCAATTATTAGTACGGGTATTTGCCAACACGCCTCAAACCTTTGTTGTAGCATCTAGCTTTGTCTTGCCAGCTATAGCCACTTGCATGGGAGGTATCAACACCAATGTAGGCGGTGCGTGGAATGCGGCCACAGGTATTTTTACTGCCCCTTCAGCTGGACTTTATATGGTCTCTGTTCATTCCATTAATCTAGCAGGTACTTCTACTGTTCCAGTACCTTCTATTGATGTGGACAATAATCAGGCATTACCTTTATTAGATATAACTGGCGGTGAAGGTGATTTTTTTGGTGATGTTACTACGCAACTTACCCAGGTCCATCCTAATCCGTACAAGCACCGTGCAAAAATACAGGCTTTGATCTATCTAAATGCCGGTCAAACATTTTCACTGCGGATGCATAGTCATTTAAGTACCGCTAGTGCAACACCATCACAGGATGGTACTACAAATATGACAATTGTCAAATTGAATTAGCGTTTTTTAAAAAATCAAATGAAGAATAGATTGGAATTTATATTTTCATCAAACTTCCAAAATAAGTATGCTTAAATACTTAAAAAAATATCATATAGTGCAATGGATAATCTTTTCCATTGCACTTTTTGTATATACCAATACCATACCCAATAAATGGGCAGTAGACGATGGCATCATTATCCATCAAAATAACTTTGTAAAAAAAGGTATTTCAGGCATTCCAGCCATCATGAGCAAGGATGCTTTTGCTGGACATTATGGTCAAGATGTAAATGCAGTAGAAGGAGGACGTTACCGACCTTTGTCTTTAGCTTTGTTTGCAATACAGGCAGAATTATTTGCATCATCAAAAAAGGACATCAAGCAGAAAATAGAAAAAGACAAAGAAGGAAACAAAATAAAGGACTTAAGTGAAAAGACATGGTTCCCGAATATTTTGCATTTTTTTAATGCTTTGTGGTATGCCTTGCTTTGTTTGGTCATCTATAGGACTTTTTTATTACTCTTAAATCTAAAACAAGACGCTGAGAATACCAAGGCTAATTTTATAGCAATTGCCACCACGCTTATATATACAGTTCATCCCTTGCATACAGAGGCTGTAGCCAATGTAAAGGGACTGGATGAGATATTGGCTATGTTGGGCTCAGTTGCTACACTATATTTTGTTATGAAACATTTTATTGTTCGACAAAATAATTTAGACAAGAAGAAATATATTCTGTTGGCGATGGTATGTTATACTTTTGCATTATTTTCAAAAGAATCTGCCGTAACATTTATCGCAATAATTCCACTTGCCTTATGGTTTTTTACGGAATCTAAATTTAATAATGTTTTTAAGTTAGTTGCACCATTAATACTACCCTTAGTTCTATTTTTAGGAGTAAGGTCTGCAGTTTTACATCAACCTAATAAAAGTGAAGTTAGAGAAGAATTGATGAACGATCCTTTTTTGATATTGGACTCTAAAGCAAAATATACACCTTTAGTACAAGGATCAGACATAAAGACGCTTGTCAAGGCCAATGAAAATACCTTTACCAAAATGCCTTATAACAATCAATTGGCGACCAATTTATATACTTGGGGCAAATATTTACAATTGCTCGTGCTTCCTTATCCACTTACAGTAGATTATTATCCAAGACATATTGAGATTAAATCGTTTAAAGATATTGGAGTCATTTTTTCAGTCCTGCTGCACATTGCGTTGCTAGGTTGGGCATTATTCCATACCCGCAAGAAAAAAATGATTGCCTTTGGTATCTTGTATTACTTCATCACTTTTTCTATCGTATCTAATTTATTCTTTCCAATAGGAACCAATATGGCAGAACGATTTATGTTTATGCCTTCACTTGGTTTTTGTTTGATAGTAGCAAGTATGCTTTATGAGTTAGGGCTAAAATGGAGTATCAATAAGGAGGACAAAGGATTTAATCCTATTTATATTGGATTAGGGGCTTTGGTTGTTGTATTTTCTATCATGACAATCAATAGAAATTTCGACTGGAAAGATAATTTTACATTATTTTCTAAGGACAATAAAGTTTCAAAAAATAGTGGAAAGATACATACAGATCTTGCAGGAGAACTTATCAATCAAGCCAACCGCATAAGAGAAGAAAAAGAACTGGCAACTACAGGTTTTACTGCAGAGCAAAAAAAAGCTGCAATGAAAGAAACGGACATTGAAAGAGCTGCATTGTTTAATCAAGCTATTCCTTTGCTGAATAAAGCACTTGAAATTCACCCTATGAGCAACAAAGCTTGGTTGTTTATGGCCAATGCCCATCACTTTCTTGGTGAAATGGAAAGCAATACTCCCAACGTAAACCTTACCTACCTAAATGCTGCCTTAGCGGCATATAATCAGTCAGAAAAATATAGAGGTGTAGGAATGGATACCATCATCACTCAATTCAAATCATTATGCTATATGGGCATAGGCAAAGTGATGGGAGAAAAATTTGGTGATATCAATACCAGTATCAAATTTTTGGAAAATGCAGCTATGTTAGACTCCAAAAATGCCGAGATATTTCTATTGTTGGGCACAGCCTATTCTATGAAGCAGGATTATGAAAAGAGCATTTCATTTACACAAAAAAGTTTGGCTTTAAGACCCAATGACCGCGATACAAAGAAGAATCTTGCTGTAGCTTATCAACAGTATGCCTATGCTGATGCCTCACAAAGATCAAATCTACTGCTTGCTGAAAAATTGTTACTCGATGTATTAGATGAAGAGAAAAAATTACCGGATAATGATGTTTTGAAAAATGAATCTCTGCTCCGCACTTTGGATTTATTGATAAAAAATTACACGATTCAAGGCAATGAGCCAAAAGCTGATGAATTCAAAAAAGAATTATCAGCGATTTATAAAAAATAAAAAACCTGATCTACCAAGTATACAACTCCGAAACACTCTCTGAACTAATCGAAACGAATTGCACTAAGCCGAAGTCGCATTGCACTAAGTCGCAGTCGCATTGCCCTAAGCGAAGCGCATTGAACCAAGCCGCAGTCGCATTGCCCTAAGCGAAGCGAATTGAACCAAGCCGCAGGCGCATTGCCCTAAGCGAAGCGAATTGAACTAAGCCGCAGGCGAATTGCACTAAGCCGCAGTCGCATTGCCCTAAGCGAAGCGAATTGAACTAAGCCGAAGGCGAATTGCCCTAAGCGAAGCGAATTGCCCTAAGCGAAGCGAATTGAACTAAGCCGCAGGCGAATTGAACAGTCTCCTATAGAGACTTAATCATCTCTAGCCCCTAGCCCCTAGCCCCTAACCCCTAGTCCCTCAAATACACTCAGCGCCACATTCTGCCCATCCATAGCAGCACTCAGAATGCCGCCGGCATAACCGGCACCTTCACCACAGGGGTACAGCCCTTTGATTTGCGGGTGCATACGGGTAACAGGATCTCTGGGCACTTTGATGGGGGAAGAGGTGCGACTCTCAGTGGCAATGACATTGGCTTCATGACTGAGGAAGCCGCGCATGGATTTATCGATCTGGCTAATGGCATTGCGAAGTCGGTGGGCAACAAAATCGGGTAGCTGTTCGTGAAGGGGGGCACTGAATAGTCCAGGTATGTACGAGGTCTCAAATAAATCTGCGGATAACCGGCCTTTTACAAAATCATCCACTCTTTGGGCGGGTGCTTTTTGTGAGCCATCTCCCAATTGAAACATGTGCTGCTCAACACTCGCCTGAAAATCCATGCTGGCAAAGGTGTCTTTGTATCCGTGTTTATTAAGTTCTTCCAATTCGATAGAGGTAACAAAACCACTATTGGCAAAGGGGCTGTCTCTTCGCGAAAGACTCATGCCGTTGACTACAATCTCACCCGGAGCTGTTGCAGCAGGAACAACCAGGCCACCGGGACACATGCAAAAAGAAAATACACCGGTCTGGTCGATCTGGCAAACCGTTTTGTAACTGGCTGCCGGAAGATTTTCTTCTCTGGGGTCTTGTTTGTATTGTACTTTGTCTATGAAACGTTGGGGATGCTCAATCCTTACACCAAGGGCAAAGGGCTTGGCCTCTATAGCAATGTTATGCGCGTATAGCAAACGATAGATGTCTCTTGCAGAATGACCTGTGGCCAAAATAAAGGCCTCTCCTACAAATTCGCGACCATCATGGCTGCGCACGGACTTTAATGTTTTTTCTTGTATCTCCAACTCCGTAACCCAGGTATCGAAATGTACTTCTCCACCGTGGTCTTCAATGGTCTTACGGATGGCTGCTACAATTTGGGGTAGTTTGTTGGAACCGATATGTGGATGGGCATCAACGAGGATGTCGGACGTGGCTCCATGATCTACTAAAAGCCGTAATACCTTTTCAATATCACCTCTTTTATGAGACCGAGTATAAAGTTTGCCATCGCTGTAGGTGCCGGCACCCCCTTCTCCAAAACAATAGTTGGAATGAGGGTTGACCTCACCCATTTGCTGAATGGCTTTTAGATCCCGCCTCCTGGCCTGCACGTCCTTACCCCTATCTAGCACTATTGGACAGAGGTTGAGTTCCAGGCATTGTAGGGCAGCAAAATACCCTGCCGGACCGGCTCCAATGATGACAACCCTGGGTCTCTCTTTTACATGATAAAAAGTCAACGCAGCTGGATCCAATTCTGCTGCATGTACAGGATCGGTTATACGGGCCCTAAGTAAGTAGATGGGTTGCCTACTTCGCGCATCGATAGATCTTTTGAGTAGGGTTACTACCCAATCCCCTGTTTGAGGCAGGCCTGCTTTTTGAAGACAGGCTATACGAATGGCTTCTGCATCTTGAATATTGGCGGGCAGTACCTTGATTTCAACTTCTTTTATCATGATTAGGGACGTATAGCCGCCCTTATTTTTACCAATTGTTCCAATAAAGGACGCAGCTGTTCGATGGGTAACATGTTGGCACCATCTGATTTTGCTTCGGCAGGTCTTGGGTGGGTCTCAATAAAAAGGCCATCAACTCCAACTGCTACCGCTGCTTTTGCAATGGTCGGAATGAGGTCGGGCCTGCCTCCTGTAACACCAGATGTTTGATTGGGTTGTTGAAGAGAGTGGGTACAATCCATAATAACCGGCACCCCAAAGCCCTGCATAGTAGGCAGACCGCGATAATCTACCACCAGATCCTGATAGCCAAAAGTAGTACCTCTGTCGGTGAGAAGTACTTGATCATTGCCGGCCTCTTTCACTTTTTGAACTGCAAAAGCATGGCTTCCGGACTCATGAACTGTCCTTTTTTGATGTTGACATATTTACCGGTACGAGCAGCAGCTTCCAGGAGGGAACTTTGGCGACACAAAAATGCCGGTATTTGCAGGATGTCTACATATTGGGCTGCCAGTGTGGCTTCTTCGTCAGTATGGATGTCGGTGGTGACAGGCACACCCAACTCTTTGCCTACAGCCTGGATGAGGGCCAGCGCGTTTTCATCTCCGATGCCTGTAAAAGATTTGCTGCTGGAACGGTTGGCCTTGCGATAAGATGCTTTAAAAACATAGGGTATCTGCAAGTCATCACAGATGGTCTTGACATGCCGACCAATTTCATAAACTACCGCTTCCCCTTCAACTACACAGGGACCGGCAATGAGAAAAAAATTAGGTTGACCAAAGAGGTTGAGCATTGATTTTTTTTTGCAAAGGTAGGAAATACCCCGCACATGGATGAAGCCTACAGTAACTCGCGGAGTCGGAATTCAAATTTGAGGGTTTTGCCTTCACGAAGGACCTTGATCTTTATTTTTTTACCTTCTTTACCAGAGAGGATGTTATTGATCTTATCCAGATTAAGATTAGCAGATGATGAAAAACAAAGCTTGGTAATGACATCATTGGGTCTGATACCCGCTTCAAATGCCGGAGAGCCGTCAATGACGTCATTGACTATAAATTGTTTTAGATCGCGACCATGTGAAAAAATAACAAGACCACTGCGGTCGTAATTAAAGCGGCGATTGTATTTTTTTTCAGGTTTCAGGTACACCCCTTCGTTGAGGTAGTCGATGACAACATGGAAGCGGTCGAGGATAAAATTGCCCAGGATGCCATTTCGTTTCACAGCAGTGCTGTCGGGAAATGCTGATGTATCGTATTCCTGGAAATAGGACAAGATATTGGGAAATTCAAAGCCAGAAACCGAGAGGTTATTAATTCTTCCTACATAACCCGTGAGGTTGCCGGAAATACCCTTGCCAAGATTGCCTCGGATGACATGGGACGGCAATACCAGACTAGGATCGGTATCGTTGTGGAGCAGCATTGAAATGGACGCCCCTGTATCCATCAACATTTTAATCACCGATTTTTGTCCTCCCGACATGGTAACAGTAGCCGAAACATACGGCTTACTCTCAGCAAAACGGGTATCCAGGCGGGTATGATTTTTGAGCGTGCTGTGATCAAAATACCTCGAATCGTGTAAAACGAGGAATTGTTTTTTGTAATTGATTTCAATAATGAGTCCTTTGAAAAAATCTGCTCCCAGTATGCCGTGGACCTGGAGGCCAATTACTTCAGACATTTGGATAAAATCCTCTTCCAAGACGATGACATCTCTTCTTACTTCCGGACTGTCATCAAGTTTTAAAGCCACCCCTCTTGCAATGCGAGCGGCCACACTACTTGAAAGGTCTGATCCTGTAACCTGGATGACCCTATCGTATTGAATTCCTACTATTTCTGCAGTAAAACGATCAAAAAAGATGGTATTCTGCGCTCCGGTATCATAGATAAATTTTAATGGAATAAAGCCAGCATATCTCACATCCAGCAGAATAAAGCCCCGGGTATAGCTGAATTTGAGTTTTTGACTTTTTTTACCCTGCAACAATTCGAGGCCATTGATTTGCGCATGAACCGAAGTAAGCAGGGTGAAAAATAATAGCAAGAAAACCTTGTATTTCAAAACAGCGGACTTTTAAAGCTTGGTTTTACAATGATACAGATTTTTATTTTGACTATACTGATTATTCGATAACAAATACCGAAGCATTAAAAATGCCATATGTTAATTCAAAATAAAATATTGAATTAGGGGGAATTTAAAAATAAAATATTGTCGAATTTAATAAATAACTAGTTGGATATATTTGCGTCAAATGGGCTTTGATCGGTATCTTTGCAACTCTAAAATAGACAACATTGGCAATTTTTAGAAAAAAACACACGAAGGAAGAAGTAGAAATGGGTTTTCTGGACCATCTGGAAGCACTGAGGTGGCATATCCTAAGATCTGCTGCATCCATATTGATTTGTGGCATTGTGGTTTTTTCTGCCAAAGAATTTACTTTTAACACCCTGATTTTTGGTCCTTTGAAGAAGGACTTTATAACCTATCGATTGCTTTGTAAACTGGGTGAGGCAGCTTGTATGGCTCCACCGGACATTACATTGACAACCCGGGAATTTGGTGAACAGTTTTTTGTCCATTTTCAAGTTGCTTTCTGGTTGGGTTTGATTCTGTCTTTTCCAATTGTAATCTGGGAAATATGGAAGTTTGTAAAACCCGGTCTATATGAAAATGAAAAGCAGGTGACAAGGGGCATTGTATTCGTATGTAGTGCCCTGTTTTTATTGGGTGTATCATTTGGGTACTTTGTAATTGCCCCATTTGCCATTACCTGGCTGGGCAATTATTCAGTAGGTACCAATGCCATCAATGCTCCAACCTTATCATCGTATGTGAATTACATTACCATGTTTACCATACCGACGGGTCTGATCTTTGAATTGCCTATTGGGGCTTATTTTTTAGGTAAGATAGGCGTCATCAGTTCAGCATTTCTGAAGAATTACCGAAGGCATGCCATTGTAATTATATTTATTGTAGCGGCAATTGTTACCCCACCAGATGTGGTATCGCAAATTTTGATTAGTTTGCCCGTTTTGTTGCTGTATGAAGTAAGCATCATGGTGGTAAGATCTATTGAGAAAAAAGATGCCCTGGCCTTGGAAGAGGCTGAGGAATTGCCCGTTCCAACAGAGGAAACCCCTAAAGAATAAAGATGTACAGACTTTCGTCGAACTATACCTTACTTTGGAAAATTTTTATTCCGGTATTTTATATAACTTTTTTTGGTCTACTGGTATTGGTATGCCACTTTTCAGATGAAGGAGATTTACCCTTTTTAACATCCCCCATTGCCAGATTGGTGATCACATCCTGTTATCTCATTTTTGTAATTCTGATGTACTTTACCATAATGAACTTAAAGAGGGTTGAAGCCGATGATCAGTATTACTATGTCACCAACTACTTCAAGACCTATCGATATTTGAAGACAGATGTAGAAAAGATAAGTTCTTCAGACTACGGAATCTGGATTTGGAATACCCTTCATATGAAGCAGGCTACCAAGTTTGGCCGCAACATCCGTTTTATCGGCAATCCTGCTGTTTATAAAAAGTAGAGATTAAGCCTTTCTGTTTTTAGGGTACAATTTAACAAAGGGGCAAATAATTTCCTCCATAGAAATGCCTCCATGCTGGAAGGTGTCTTTGTAAAAATTGTGAAAATAATTGTAGTTATTGGGGTAGAGGAAAAAGTTGTTTTCCCTGCAAAAAATAAAAGTTGAGCTAACATTGGGCTTAGGCAGACCTACCTCATGGGGGTCTTTGATTTCCAAAACTTCCTTGCGATCGTAGCTTAAGTTTTTTCCTACCTGATACCGCAGATTGTTGGTCGTTTCCTTGTCGCCCACAACCCTCACAGGATTGTTGACACGAATGGTGCCGTGGTCTGTAGTTATAAATAAAACAATGTCTTTTTCCGCCAGTTTTTGTAAGGCAACCCACAATTGAGAATTGAGGAACCAGGATTTAGTGAGCGACCGATAGGCTTTTTCATCAGAAGCCAACTCCTTGATTACCTCCATCTCCGTTCTGGAATGTGACAATGCATCAATAAAATTGTAGACAATGGCCGTTAAATGATTTTGAGTATAATTGAGCACATTATCCGTTAGGTTTTTAGAATTGGTGGTATTGGTAATCTTTGTGTAATCCACTTTAAGGTCTTTGCGCACCCATCTTTTGACCTGTTCAACCAGGAGTTCGTCTTCTTTGAGGTTCTTACCTCCTTCTTCATTGTCGTTAAGCCACCAATCTGGATATTTTTTTTCAATTTCTCTTGGCATCAGGCCGGCAAAAATAGAATTGCGGCTATACTGGGTGGAAGTAGGAAGAATGCTGAAAAAATAATCTTCTGACTCCACTCTGTATATTTCTGTTATGATGGGTTCAATTACCTTCCATTGGTCGAATCTCAGGTTGTCAAGGAGCAGGAAAATGACCGGCTTATCTTCACTTAAACTTGGGAATACAAAGTGTTTCATAATGTCAGGACTGCGCAAGGGGCCTTTGTTTTGTTTGACCCAATTGACGTAGTTGTTCATGATAAACTTAGAAAACTCCTTATTGGCTTCTTTTTTCTGCATGTCGAGAATTTCCTTCATCTCCAGCAGGTTGTTGTCATCGATTCGGATTTCCCAGGCAATGATTTTTTTATAGATCTCGACCCATTCTTTTTCACCAGGATTGCTGTTGATGTCCATCAGGATAGAACGGAATTCTTGTTGATAGTCGGTAGCCGTTTTTTCAGAAATCAATCGTTTGTTGTCGATGAGTTTTTTCAGTGTCAACAGGATCTGATTGGGGTTAACCGGTTTGATGAGATAGTCATCAATTTGGCTGCCGATGGCTTCTTCCATCAGGTTTTCTGCCTCGTTTTTGGTGATCATCACTACGGGAATATTAGGCTGCAGGGTTTTTATTCTTGCCAGGGTTTCCAAACCCGATAAGCCGGGCATGGTTTCATCTAGAAATACCACATCGATGTTTTTGTCGGTATTCATGGTTTCGAGGGCATCGTGCCCATTAGAGACCGTGATGACGTCATATCCTTTCTTTTCGAGGAAAAACAATTGTGGTTTCAGCAGTTCGATTTCGTCGTCTGCCCACAAGATTCTAATTGGATCAGCCATATGGGAGTTGTTTTGTGAGTTAGAACGAGGATATAACCGCAAAAGTGTGGGTAAAGTTCTAACAAAGTGTTAATTCCGGCAACGGCTTACCGCTCACGGCTTACCGCTCACGGCTTACGGCTCACGGCTTACGGCTCACGGCTTACCGCTCACGGCTTACCGCTTACCGGCTCACGGCTTACGGCTCACGGCTTACGGCTTACCGCTCACGGCCTACGGCTCACGCTTACGCGCTGCTTAGACTCGCTTACCGCTCACTGCTTACTGCTTACGGCTTACCGCTCACGGCTTACGGCTCACGGCTCACGGCTTACCGCTCACTGCTTACCTCTCACGGCTTACCGCTTACGGCTCACTGTAATTCGAAATCTGAAATTCGTAATTAAATACAGCTTACTCGTTTTTGAAATCGCGAATAAATGGTAATAAACACCTTCGTACCTGTTTCTTCCATGAAATAAAATCCCATCATCTCGTCAAATATTCCCAAATTTGCAGGGATTTTGAGCGCTTAAATGTAATTATGGGCAAAAAAAATTATTCAACGATCCAATTTACGGCTTGGTAGATTTTAGAGATGAACTGGTTTATGAATTAATAGACCAACCTCATTTTCAGCGACTCAGAAGAATCAAACAAATGGGCCTGAGCGATTACGTTTATGCAGGTGCTACCCATCCGAGATTTCAGCATGCCCTTGGAGCTACCCACCTTTTGTACCGCAGTCTGGATACTCTGGCTTCGAAAGGAGTAGCCATCACCGACGATGAAAGGCAGGCAGCTGCCATGGCCATCTTGTACCACGACATCGGTCACGGGCCATTTTCGCATGCCCTTGAGGGAAGTTTGGTTGGCAAACATCATGAAGATCTCACCCTTGCATTTTTGAAAAAAGCTGCTGAAAAGTATGGGTCCATTGGAGATTTGGCCCTTGATATATTTGAAGGAACCTACTCGCGTCCCTTTTTCCACAGCCTGATTGCCTCCCAGCTAGATGTAGACAGGCTGGATTATCTCAGCAGAGACAGCTACTACACCGGTGTTGCAGAAGGGGTGGTGGGTTATGATCGCATCATTAAAATGTTGGAAGTGCGAAATGATGAGCTGCTGATTGAAGAAAAAGGCCTGCATTCCATTGAAAAATTTTTGGTATCCCGCTACCTGATGTATGCCCAGGTTTATCTGCACAAGACCAGCCTGGTAGCTGAAAAAATGTTGAAGATGACCATTGAAAGAGTCAAATACCTGCTGAAAAGCGGCGAAAATGTTGAAATGGGGGACCAATTAAAAACCCTTTTGAAAGGGGACCCTTTAGTGGCAAGTGAAACGGGGATTATGGAGTTGTTCTCAAGTCTTGATGACATCGACGTTTGGGACCTACTGAAGAAAAACAGGAATCATAAAGATCAAGTGTTATCCTACTTATGTACCGGACTTGTTGACCGCCGATTGTCAAAAATAGTGATTGGAGGAGGAGATACAGAGTGGCCGGATAAAGAAGCACACGCCATTAAGGTTGCTAAAGAGATGGGATTGAATGAAAAAGATGCCCGCTTTGTGATAGTGGCTGGAGACGAAAAAATCACCGCTTATTCAGAAGCCAAAACCTCCATTCGTTTTTTGCAAAGGGATGGAGTGGTAGTACCCTTTTCGCAACAGACAGGACTTTCAGAGGCGTTGTTTAAAGACAAGCCCATGAAATACCTGATCTATCCCAGAAATTAAAACAGGGTTGAGAAATAACCGGGGCTTTTCATACCTTTGCGACAGACAAACAGACCAATTTTAATATGGATACAGTGGTTTTTGACCTCATCCGCAGGGAGGAAGAAAGACAAAGATCGGGCATAGAGCTCATCGCCTCAGAAAATTTTGCCAGCAAGTCAGTCTTGGAAGCCATGGGCAGCTGTCTCACCAATAAATATGCCGAAGGATATCCGGGAAAAAGGTATTACGGCGGATGTGAGGTAGTAGATGAAATTGAAAACCTTGCCATTGATCGGCTCTGTACTCTATTTGGAGCAAGTTACGCCAACGTTCAACCCCATTCTGGAGCCCAGGCCAACGCGGCCGTTCTCCTTGCCTGCCTCCAGCCAGGTGATGCCATTTTAGGTTTTGACCTTTCTCATGGCGGCCACCTTTCGCATGGTTCTGCTGTCAATTATTCGGGTCTTGTATACAAGGCCAATTTTTATGGAGTAGAACAGGAAACGGGTCGCATTGATTTGGACAAGGTTGCCGAAAAGGCCAGGACGGTAAAGCCCAAGCTCATCATTTGTGGTGCTTCCGCTTACAGCAGAGATTGGGACTATGCAAGGTTTAGAGCCATTGCCGATGAAGTGGGAGCTTTGCTAATGGCCGACATAGCACATCCAGCCGGCTTGATTGCCGCTAAAGCATTGAATGATCCTTTACCCCATTGCCATATTGTAACCAGTACTACCCACAAGACTTTGAGAGGTCCGAGAGGAGGGATTATCATGATGCAAAAAGATTTTGAAAACCCTTGGGGCAGAACCACCAAAAAAGGAGAACCCATTATGATGTCGGCCATCCTCAATAGTGGGGTATTTCCAGGCATGCAGGGAGGACCACTTGAGCATGTGATAGCTGCCAAAGCTGTGGCTTTTGGTGAAGCTCTTCAACCGGAATACAAAACATACATCCAGCAGGTTAAGTCAAATGCATCCGTGATGGCCACTGCATTGCATGATCTTGGCTATGGCGTCATTTCAGGAGGTACAGACAATCATATGATGTTGATTGACCTTCGTTCCAAACACCCGGATCTCACGGGTAGAGAAGCAGAAAATGCCCTGATCAGAGCGGATATCACCACCAATAAAAACATGGTACCTTTTGATTCCCGCTCTGCCTTTGTTACTTCCGGTATTCGATTGGGCGTTGCGGCCATTACCACAAGAGGTTTTAAGGAGGCGGATTGTCTCAAAACCGTAGAATGGATTGATGCCATCCTAAGTCAACCTGCAAATGAGGGTATGATCAGTGCAATTCGTAAAGAAGTTAATAAGTACATGGATCAGTACCCTTTGTACTGATTATATAATTGAAATAGGCGGTAAATAGTCTTTGCCATAATCCACGTTGTGCAAGGTGAGCCCTTCAGCAGGGGCACTCCATGCCATTTGAGAGCCTGCTGTTCATGAAGCGAAGCTTTTGCTGCTTGAATTTTAATTTTTCCTCTAACCACATTGATCATCATGCCTACCAGCAGGCGAATCATGCCCCGTAAAAAGCGATTGGCAGTTATGTGAAATAACAATTCGCCGGTGGTTTTATTCCATGTCCAATTACAGCTGTACACCTGACAAATGTAGTTGCTTACATCAGACCCAGTTTTGCAATACACACTGAAATTGGTGGCTATTTTGACTTCACTTGCCAGCTCGTGGAGCAAAGCAAAGCCCGCATCGTCTAAATGAAACAGCCATTCTGTATGAAAGGGGAGGAAGGGGTTTTTGTGGAGTTTAATTTTATATATATAAGACCTGGTGATGGCGTCAAAACGGGCGTGCAAATCCCCTTCCACAGGCGTAATGTGGTGAATAACAATTCCCGATGGAAGTATTTTATTGGCGTGATATACCAAGTTATTATAATCGAATGTTGTAAAATGGTCGAAATGAAAATAATAGCCCACAGCGTGAACACCGGTATCCGTACGTCCACATCCCGTAGTAATAATTTCAGCTCGTAAGAGAACAGATAAGCATCGGTCTATGTGTGATTGGATGGTTTCAGACGTAGTTTCCTGCTTTTGCCAGCCGTGGTACAAACTACCATCATACGAGGTGCATCCAAAAAAGCGCATAGATTCTTAATCCTGTGATTTCCAGATAATTTCCGGGACCCCTGCCATGTGACCCAGGTAGCGTGCCAGTACAAAAAAATAGTCAGACAAGCGGTTGAGGTAGATGATATTGATTTCATCGATGGCACTCTCATGACTCAGGGTGACCAGCCTGCGTTCTGCCCTTCTGCACACGGTACGGCATACATGGGCGGCACTGACCATAGGATGGCCGGAGGGGAGGATGAAGTTTTTTAATTCGGGTAAGACCGCATCCATTCTATCCATATTATTTTCTAATTCTTCAATGTGTTTTGGTTTAAGGCCAGGCAATGAAAAATCTTTTTCAGGATCCGAAGCCAGAACGGAACCCAAATTGAACAATAGACTCTGAATAGCTGCTAAAGTATTTTTTACTTCTTCATAAGGGCATTGGTCGTGCAACACGGCCGTAAATGCATTGAGTTCATCTACCGTACCATAGGCTTCAATGCGCAGATGGTCTTTGGCAATTCGTTTGCCTCCAAATAACGAAGTTTGTCCTTTGTCTCCTGTTTTGGTATAAATTTTCATGGATTAGGATATTTTCAACTTACCCTCTCTTACAATAACCATTTCTTCGGTGGTACAGTCCAGAATCGTGGATTCAACCGGTGGTTCTACTTCACTATAAATCAAGACATCGATGTTGTGTTTATAGGTATCCAAAATATAAGATGCCGTATCCCGTGGGTCAAGCCCCTCCGGGATAGGTATTGATGTAGAAATGATGGCTTCTTTGGTATTCTGTAAAAGACCCGATGTTACCGGATGAGAAGGAATCCTTACACCGATTTCTTTTTTACTCGATTTGAAGAACTTTCCCAAGTGGTTGTTGGCATTCAAAATAAAGGTGCAGGGTCCTGGACTATATTCTTTTAGGGCTCTGAAAACCTGAGTAGAGTAGGGAAGCACAAAAGCCGCAATGGATTTAATGTCTTTAACCAAAACCGAAAGCCTCGTTTTTTTCTCTTCCTTACCAGTGACTTTGAGGATGCGCTCTATGCCCTCCTTGTTGTAAAGAGAACATCCAAGTGCATAAACGGTGTCAGTGGGAAAGGCAACAATCTGACCCCTGTCAAAATGGGCAGCAGCCTCATTAATGTCTTTTTGCAGCGGATATTCTCCATCTATATAAAGTACTTCTACCATCGTTTATTCTACCACTTTTTTAAAGTATTCATAAGTCAATCTAAGGCCTTCATGGCGGTCGATTTTTGGCTCCCAACCCAGGATCTGCCTTGCTTTGGTGATGTCTGGTTGTCTTTGTTTGGGGTCATCCACCGGCAGTGGGTTGTAAGAAATATAGGCTTTTGAGTTATCCACCAGGGCCATGATTTCATCTGCAAATTCTTTGATGGTAATTTCAGCCGGATTACCAATATTTACGGGTAAATGATATTCACTGAGTAAAAGGCGGTAAATGCCCTCTACAAGATCATCAATATAGCAGAAAGATCTAGTTTGGCTGCCGTCTCCAAAAACCGTAAGCCCCAGCCCTTTAATAGCCTGGTAAAAAAAAGCAGGCAGCACCCTGCCATCTTCTACCCTCATTCTGGGACCATAGGTATTAAATATTCGCACAATGCGGGTTTCAAGTCCATGGAAGGTGTGGTAGGCCATGGTGATGGCTTCCTGAAAACGTTTGGCTTCATCATACACTCCCCTTGGACCAATAGGATTGACATTGCCCCAATATTCCTCTGTTTGAGGATGGACGAGTGGGTCTCCGTATACTTCAGAGGTGGAAGCGATCAATACCCTTGCTTTCTTTACCCGTGCCAGTCCCAACAGGTTGTGGGTGCCCAGAGATCCAACTTTTAAGGTTTGAATGGGCATTTTGAGGTAGTCTATGGGGCTAGCGGGTGAGGCGAAATGTAAAATATAGTCTATCTCACCCGGCACATGAACAAACTTTGAAATGTCGTGGTGGTAAAATTCAAATGTAGAGAGCGGAAACAAATGCTCAATATTGGCCATGTTGCCGGTGATAAGATTGTCCATGCCTATCACATGAAATCCTTCATGGATGAACCTATCGCACAGGTGAGAACCAATAAAACCGGCCGCCCCGGTAATCAAAACCCTTTTCATACAAATTTTTATATTGGGTAAAGATATCCAAAGACCGTGGCTTTGCCAAGATATTGTATGGTATTGTCGTCATTACTATCATTTGGAATCGGAGCGGTATTGTATCTTTGCGCTATGCGTCCTATCATTTATGCTGTCTTGCTGTTCTTTGTTCATGGTCTTTGGGGCCAAAAGGATACTACTGTGTCTAAGCTTAATATGCTGACCCTCAATCTGGGCTATGGCATTGACTGGCCAGGTGGTGACCTGACAGACAGATTTGGGCAGAGCCTGAGTTTTCACACTGGCCTTGATCTGATAAGAAAGAGTAGTTTAACATTGGGAGTTGACTTTAGCTATCATTTTGGCGACAAGATCAGAGAAGATGTACTGGCACCTTATCGAAATGAAAACGGACTTGTTCTGGGCATTAGCGGGGTGGCCGCTGATTTGTTTATCAGAGAACGTGCTGCCTACATTGGTTTCAACGCTGCCCGGATTGTGTATCATACCCAGGAACACTCGGGAATAGAGTTGGGTCTGGGAGCCGGTCTGTTGTATCACAAATTGCATTTTGTGGATGATTCCAGATCGGTGTTGTTGATCGAAGCCCCCTATGGCAAAGGCCTTGACCGACTCACTCGAGGCTTTGCCTTAAAACAGGAAATTGCCTACCAATACCATTCTGCCAAGAGTGCCCTTCATTTTCAGCTGGGTTTTTACATGACAGAAGCCTTTACCCGGCAGGTAAGAGAATTTAATTTTGATACAGGATTGCCGGCTTCTACAGATAGAAGATTAGACTTACTGTATGGCTTTAAGTTGGTGTGGATGTTGCCACTGGTCAAAAGAAGTACTGTACCCAGTATCCGCTATTTTTAATGTGGTGGACTCCCTTTTATAATGTTGCTATGCGCCTCTTTGAGTGGGGGCTGCAGATAAAGGGCTGGTGGAACAAGGAAACTCGCGGCTGGAATCAATTAAGGGTCAGGCACCTCATCCAGCTTGATACCATTCGAAAAGAAGCTGAAGACAAAGAATTGGTTTGGATGCACTGTGCATCGCTGGGCGAATTTGAGCAAGGCTTACCTGTATTAAAAATGCTTAGAGCTCAAAAAGGCGACAAGGTCTTTTTAGTGGTCAGTTTTTTTTCCCCTTCCGGATATACCCAGCGCAAGAATACCGATTTTGCGGATGCTGTGATCTATATGCCCGTGGACACTCAAAAGAATGCCCGACTGACAGTGGCCAGATTGCAACCTGATTTGTTTATTGGGGTTAAATATGAATTCTGGTGGAATCATTTGAAAGCCTTATTGAGCCAAAAGTAGAGATTGTCTATATATCGGTAAAATTAAGGCAAGGACATTACCTTTTGCAAAAAGGAGCTGATGACATGAGGGCTGTGTTATCTCAAATGAAGGTTATATTTACACAGGATGATGAGACCAGTTTGTATCTACAGAAAGTAGGACTCAACAACGCCATCACTGCGGGAGATACTAGGGTAAGCGCTGTCCTCGATAGAAAAGATAAGGTACGTCAGATTCGGAACCTTGAGTCCCTTATAAGCGGGGATCATTCAGTAATGGTTTATGGAAGCATTTATTTATCTGATCTCCCATACATAGAGACCGGTTTGAATAATCAATCCTGGAAACACATAGTGGTGCCGCACAAAGTGGATAAAAACACAGTAGCAGCATTGACAACAGCACTAGGTACAGGCTTTCATTTATGGTCGCAATGGGATGGCAATTGGCAGTACAATATCCTGATCGTAGATACCATAGGCTGGTTATTTGATATCTATCAATATGCTGATGCTTGTTACATTGGTGGTGGTTTTGAGCGATCGGTCCACAATACCCTGGAACCTGCCGTTTTTGGCTTGCCTTTGGCCTTTGGTCCCAAAAATAAAGGCTTTGTAGAGACCCAATATTTTTTGGACCAGGGCATTGCCATTGAAGTAAATAGCGCCAATGACTTTGTGAGTTTTATGTCGGATTGTATGGCGAAAAGAGAAAAAATCCGCCATTCGATAGATGTATATTTCACCAGCCACCAGGAAGCTATGATGCGGATAGAATCATGGTTTTTGAAATAAAATTTTACAAAGAGGGTGTAAATGCAATTTTTTTATGCCGAGGTGGTGAAAAAAATAAAAATCACCATTTTATATTTTGTTTTTCAGAAATTTATTTTACCTTTGCACCGCTTTAAAAGGCAGATTCCGTAGCTCAGCTGGTAGAGCATTACACTTTTAATGTAGGGGTCCTGGGTTCGAGCCCCAGCGGGATCACATCAAGTAGAAAAGGGTGGACTTAGGTTCATCCTTTTTTTTTATCCCTGCTTTTAGCATTTAATCCTTCCACAACAATTATCCTGATTTAAGCCGGGAAAATTAATCAGGATTACAGCCTTTTTAGCATTGCCCAAAGAATAAGACCCGCTCCCGGAGTTTTGTTATTTCACCTTATTAAATACAATTCGAACGATTGCATCAACTCCAATTGTCTGCACCATTTTCATTCATTTATTTCTTTTCTTCCATTTCAAGAGTTTGATCATACTCATTCTTTTTCTGATTGATAGGAAAACAACTTTAATTTGTCGGCATAGCGCTATACTGTTTAATTTGTTGGTTTGTATGCCAAAAGGGCAGAATTTATTTTTAATTTTATCAACACAATCAATACCAAATCATGAAAAAACTCGCTTGGATTTCTGTTTATAGTATTTTCACCTTTTTGACTTTTAACCCCGGATCCGCTAGTGCTTTTGGACTGAAAAAATTGGATAATCTTCCTTCAACTCATGCTGACAGTAAGGATATCAGACCCACAATGAAGATGGAGTCAGTCAGTAAGGGACTTTTAAAGTCAGGTAAACCTACCTCAGCTTGTACAGGAGCAGAAACTTGTTTTGATGTAACAACAGAGCTCCGGCCCGTAAGTGATGGTGGATTTGCATGCACTTCATCTTGCAATGATATGAATGTATCTGAGCCAGGTGATTGTGATATGAGTGGGGCATCGGTATGGTTTAAGGTAATAACCGATGACCAATCGGGTTCATTGATTATTGACATTTCTTCCGGATTTTCTCCCTTGATTAGCGTGTATAGAGGCAGCAGTTGCAATAACCTCGAACTCGTGCCATCCACTATTCCCTGTGAATCAAAAAACACAATAAAGGTAAGTTCAAACATCAATCAAACTTTTTGGATTAAGGTAGAAGCAAAAGACGGACTTAATCTCGGTTCATTTGAATTTTGTGTTGCTTCTTTTTATACTGCCTTTGATTGTTATTCAGCCAACATCGCACAGATAACCAGGCCTACCTACCCCAATGAAAGTCCAGAAGGACCCTTTCATCCGGGAGAAGTAGTAAATTTTTGTTTTAATGTTGATTTTAACGTATCGGCTCCACCACCACCTGATGGCAACAACTGTCAGTGGATTCAGGGAATTATACCCAACATCTCAGGAGCCTGGGATTATGCGGGATCCAATCTGAGTGCACAGTCGCCTGCGGGTGGCTGGTTTTGGCTGGATGAGGGAAGTGTAGATTACAACGTTAACTCCAACATTTATACCATTGAATCGGTAGATGGCAGAAAGTACATGAAATACGGAGGGCAAAATGCCGGCATGCCTGCAGGTACTACCTTACCTGGTGGCTGGTGGTTTGTTTCCAATGCCGGGTCTCCTTCATGCAGCAACGATGGTGACCCCGACAACATGTGGGGAAAACCTTCCTCTTGTACTGCTATCCAAAACATCAATTTTTGTGTTGACTTAAAAGTTAAAGACCTGGCTGATTTGCAAGATTGTGAAAACCAGAAACTGGATATCACCCTGGCGATTACAGCAGATGGCGAAACGGGTTGTTGGTCAGATATTGCGTGCAGTCTTTCTACACCATTAATTTTCGAGACAGGTATTAATTGCTCACCGACTCCTTTGGAAGTTCAATTATCCAATGCAATGATGTGTGAAGGGGAGTGTGTTGATTTGGTACCAGTTATTACAGGAGGTTCAGGAGTATACACCAGCTTTATTTGGAGCGAAGGGGCCAATTCATCAACGATAACCGTATGCCCAAATGCCAATGCTACCTATCAGTTAACGGTTATTGACAGTGAGGGTAATACAGCAACGGCATCAACCCTCGTTACCGTCAACCCTACCCCGGCTGGAGCTTTGCTTCCCAATGTGGTTTCCTTTTGTACAAAAATCATTAATGATGAACATCCCTCTCTTACAGCATACTTATACAAAGGCACAGCACCTTACCAGTTTTTATGGCAATTGCCCGATGGCCTTGTTGGAAATCAGGATAGCATCAATTTTTCAGACGATTCCTATGACATAGATGAAGCAACAACTCAGGGAACAAGCTTTCCTGAACCCATATGCGTAACTATCATTGATCAAAATGGATGCAGCAATGAGTTTTGTGCAAATATTAGATACAATGGTATTTGCAAAGATTCTTGTTATGTGGTGGTTTACGATACCATTCGTACCCACATTGTGGATACATCATTTATTCTGGTAGAAGACACCCTCAATATATATGTCTTACTTTCTTCAAACAATGGGCCGGAAGAGTCTTATGAGATCAAGTGTTATCCCAATCCTTCTGGTGGTAACTTATATATAAATATAGGAGATGCAATTGAGTTGAAGGGGGTTAGAGCCAGCCTGATCAACGAATCAGGAGTTGAAGTAATAGGTCAAATTATATCAGATCAGCTTACTACATTGCGCGTGGCAAACTTGCCAAAAGGTTTATACTTTATCTCCTTTGTCAATGATAAAGGGATTACCCTAAGCACTAAAAAAATTGTGATCAAATAGGTATTTAAATTTTATTGATCGTACTGTAGGGTATGGACTGGTGGTGATTTTCCAACAGGATTTAATAACTGCCTATATGATGTTAAAAATTTGTTTAACATTTTCCTGAGCCCAGCCTAGACTTGCGGTCATGCCCTTGCCCCCAATGGCGGTGATGATCCTATAATTTCCATCAGGCTGATTTTGAAAATTTCACCTGAGTAGGGTTGGATTAAAAATCTACTTCGGCTGGAATGAATAGTTGGCTCATTGTGCCGCTTCCAAAACAGATTTCTTTTTGTGTGAAAGAATGTAGGCAGTAGCATTTCTAAATGTCTGTACTATCTTTTGGGTGAATCACTTGGCTTTGAATTCAGACCAAAGATAAGGACTCACAAAAGCCAATTTCGATGGCTATTTATTCTTATTGTAAAAAAGATCAATGGCTTTGCCAACTTCTTCTGAAGAGGTATATTCAAATCCCATCCACTTTGCAACTGTTGTTGCTACCTGATTTTGCCAATGTTGTCCCTTGGATTTTACTTCTCCTAGAGCAGGAGTGTCGGGCCCGATGGCGGCCATCCATATGGCGTTAGAACCAACTACACCTTTGCCATGAGAGGTCCATTCTTTTTTGGGTTTATCACCTCTGCCATGGTCTGTGGTAATAATAAAACTGGTTTTATATTTATAAAAGGAATCAGTTTGACAGTATTCCCATAAATCTTTGATTAACCGGTCTGTATTGTTTGCTGAATTCAGGTAGTGATCATAACGGCTATCGTGGGCAAAATCATCTGTCTCGCCATAAGATATGAAAACCACATTGGGGTAGTAGGTTTTAATAAATTCTTTTGCGTAATGATGAGTAAATCCATCGTGCCTTACATTGTGCCAAGGTGATGGTATCTGGCTCTGTAATTCATTGAGCAACATTTCTTTTTCATTCATCATAAAATGGTTTGCTTCTTCAAACCCTGCATTCACCACGATCTGACTTCTCTCTTCGTTAATTATATAGGGTATGACATCCCATGAACCAAAAGCTGCTGCCTTGATACCGAATCCTTCTCTTTGCTGAAGCCATTCAAGAATTGTTATGTTTGGATTGTTGATTTTATCATTGGAATTTATATTAGGGTCCGAATAACCAACTAGTATTTCATTGTAGCCCGGATAAGAAAACCACATCAAATTGGTTACATTTACATTATTATTGTAATTCCTGTTTCCAAGTATTACACCTTGTTTAGCTAAAGTGTTCCATACCCAAGGCATCAGCACACTTCTCCGCTCCTCCGCTGTTGGCCGCCAATATTTTCGTTTTATTGTGCTGGTATCTTTAACATATTTAGTATCATTGAACAAACTGTCATCTGCTCCGCTGAAAAGCTCCTGCCACCTCAACCCGTCCAGAGTGATGATAAATACGTTCTCAGTTTTTGTTGTTTTCTGTGATTGCACAGCGGGTATTTGTACGCAACATAGGAAGGTCGCAATGATTGTCGGGAATCTCATGTATTGTATTTTCGGTTTTGTTATTTATTGGCCAACTGTCCACATGCCGCATCTATGTCCTTGCCTCTGCTCCTGCGAACTGTAATCATGTGGCCTGCCTCTCTCACTATTCTGGCAAATTGATCAACCGTATCACCATCTGGTTTTTCGAAACCACCCTCTTCTATTGGATTGTATTCAATGACGTTGATCCGTACTGGAAAACGATGGCAAAGCTTATTGAGTTTGTGTGCATCCTGAGGAGAATCGTTAAACCCTTTGAGAGCTATGTATTCATAACTGATGCGATTTCGGGTCTTTCTATAAAAATAATCTATGGCATCCATCAATGACTTAAGGTCGTTCTGCTCGTTGATGGGCATGATTTCATTTCTTTTTTGATCGTCGGCCGCATGCAGTGACAAGGCAAGGTTAAATTTCACATCATCATCAGCCAATTTTTTGATCATCTTGGCAATGCCAGCAGTACTTACAGTGATTCTTTTTGGTGACATGCCCAGGCCCTCAGGTGAAGAAATCATGTCGATGCTTTTTAAAACATTGTTATAAGCCAACAGGGGTTCGCCCATGCCCATGTAAACTATATTGGTAATTCTACTCCCAAACTGTTGCTCGCAGAGTTTATTCACCAAAATTACCTGATCTACGATTTCGGCGGGTTCCAGATTGCGCACCCGCTTCATTTTACCCGTGGCGCAAAAGCTACAGGTAAGTGAGCAGCCTACCTGGCAAGATACACAAACCGTATAGCGATTGTCTTCCGGCACAGGAATCAGTACTGTTTCTATCTTGCTTCCGTCTCTTAGCGAAAACCGCGCTTTGATGGTGCCATCATCGCTGTATTGTACAACATCAGCCTGCATGGATACCATGAAAAAGGAGGTTTCCAGTTGATTGCGGAAAGCAAGGGGTAGATTGCTCATCTCCTCAAATGAAATGGCTTGTTTTTTCCATATCCAATCCCAGAGTTGATCGGCCCTGTACTTTGGCTGCCCGATTTCAGCAACAAATTGGGACAGTTCGTCCTTTGAAAAGTTCTTAATATCAACTTGCATACAGGTGCAAATTTACATTTTCCATGCCGCTGTTAGGCTTTTTAATGGAGAAGGTGTACTCTTGTAAGAAAATATATAGATTACGTACAATGTATAAATATCAGGTATACAATTAATTGAATCTATTTCCGGACAATGTAAATCTAATGTTAATTCATCGGCCCTGTATTTAACCATAGCTTAATTTACCCTTTACAAGGGCTTAATAGTGGGAAGATACCTTTGCATTAAAATAAAGAAACAGTATGAAACAAATTATTTGGATGAAAACTTTCATCCTTCTCTTTGGAAGCCTTATGTTGATTACCAGTTGTTCAGACAATGAGCCGTGTGATGGCAATTGTCCCGCTGGTTTTGTATGTGAGAACGACAAATGTGTGGTCGATCCCAATTTTAATCCATGTGCGGGGGTGGTTTGCGGACCCGATGAACAGTGTGTAAACGGAAATTGTGAAGACATCATTTTTGGAGAAAATGTTGTAACCGGGGAAATTTCAACCAATACCACTTGGACTGCAGATAAGATCCACATCCTGGCAACAAAAGTATATGTAAAAGAAGGAGTAACCCTTACTATCGAACCGGGAACTGTGATCAAAGGAAGAGAGGGCATTGGCTCATTGGCAACTGCCCTGATTATTTCCAGAGGGGCAAGGATCATGGCTGCAGGAACTATAGAAAAACCCATCATTTTTACATCTACACTTGACAATGTAAGACCGGGCCAAAAAGCTGGTAATTCATTGACGGAATACGATTTTGGCAAATGGGGTGGATTGATCGTTTTAGGGAAGGCGCCCATCTCTGCTACCAATGGCGATACGGAAACTCAGATTGAGGGTATTCCCGGTGATTTGACATATGGCAAATATGGTGGTGCAGAACCAGTCGATAATTCAGGTGTATTAAAGTATGTATCCATCAGACATGGAGGTGCCCTGATCGGTGATGGCAATGAAATCAATGGACTTACCCTTGGTGGTGTAGGAAACGGAACCGTAGTTGAAAATATTGAGATCGTTGGTAATCTGGATGATGGACTCGAAATATTTGGTGGTACCGTTAATGTAAAAAACCTTGCCGTTGGTTTTATTGGTGATGATGCCCTTGATGTGGATCAGAATTATTCAGGTACAGTAGATAATTTTTACATCATCCACGGCAGCGACAATACAGATGAAGCACTTGAATTGGATGGACCTGAAGGCTCTACTTACAAAGATGGTTTGTTTACCATAAAAAATGGAACTGTGATTGCTGTTGATCAGATATTAACTTCAGCAGCTGACCTGAAAGCCAAATGCCAGGGTACACTTGAAAATATCAGCTTTAAAGGATACAAAAAAGGCAAACACCTCGCAGTGAGAGCTGCTTTCAATACAGCCTCTTCTTGTGCTGAAAAGACCGATGCATTTACCTATCTGAGAGATGGAAGACTGGTAATTAAAAATTGCCAGATTTTAGATACAGAAATTACAGCTGCTGATGCTACCAGAGTTTATACTGATTCCGGAGCCAGTGACGCAGCTGCTCAAAAAGAGTGCCTCAATAATGTATCTGCATCTTATGAGGAGCTGATTGATGGTTTGTTTGGCACCAATGGCAACAAAGTAACTGGTACTTCAACAGTAGGAGCCAACAAGGCAGCATTCAACACATGGACATACCTTTCTACAAAAAATAAATTACAATAATCAAATCACAGAAAGAAGGAACTCACTTCCCAATCAGGGTTCCTTCTTTTATATTAAATCAATATCATGAATACTTTAATCAAAATTTTTACATTCCTTATTTTTTGCATTTCCCTTGCACCTCTTGAAGCCCAAAATGGTATCATCAGAGGTAAAGTAATTGACGATAAAACCGGAGAACCGGTCATGTTTGCCAACGTGGTCGTGAATCAAACAGGGTCAGGAACTACCACCGATTTGGATGGTATCTATGAAATTTCAATTGCTCCTGGAAGTTATACTTTGAGCATTTCTTACATTGGCTTCAATGACCTCATAATTAAAGATGTGATTGTTGCAGCAGGTAAGGTCAATTTAGTTGATCTCAGAATGCAGGAATCAAGCCACATGATTGAAGAAGTAGTTGTTACCGCAACACAGGTAAGAAACACTGAATCTGCCATTGCTACCATTAAGCAGCGTACACCTAATTTATTGGATGGTATATCTTCTCAGTCAATCAAAAGAAACGGAGATGGCAATGCGGGTGAGGCACTCAGAAGAGTAACCGGTGTATCTGTTGAAGGCGGAAAACACATTGTAGTGCGTGGATTGGGTGATCGTTATACAAAAATTATTCTTAACAGTATAGAAATTCCTGGACTTGATCCTGATAAAAACTCAGTACAAACTGATATTTTCCCAACCAATCTTGTGGACAACCTCTTGGTGTATAAAACATTTTCACCTGACCTCCAAGGTGATTTTACTGGAGGGGCTGTTGACATTATCACCAAAGATTTTCCTGAAACAAAAACTTTTAGCGCATCCATATCAATGGGCTACAATCCAGACATGCACTTTAAATCTAACTTTCTAAGCTACAAAGGAGGAAGTACAGATGTTTTGGGCTTTGATGATGGTACAAGGGCTCTGCCGTTTTATAAAAATATTGAACTCCCGGATCCATCTTTAAAGAATCCTGCTCTGGAGTCTGCTACCAAAGCTTTTAATCCTGTACTGGCAGCAACACCTACTACCAACAATCTCAACAAGGCATTTTCATTTTCTGGTGGAAATCAGAAAAAAATGTGGGGAGGCAGCCTCGGTTATATCATGGGACTCAATTACTCACATACCTACAATCATTATGACGATGTGAGGTTGGGTGAATATTACAGAAACATAACCGATACCGGCTATTTTGTAAACAGAGAAACCAGTGGTACCCTAAGCGAAACCAATGTATTATGGAGCGCATTGGGAGGCCTGAGCTATAAAAGAGGCAATAACAAGGTGGGTCTTGAAGTATTGCGCATCCAAAGTGGAGAGTCAAAGGCTGGACGATTGACACAAGCCAACCTGGAGCTGAATTCTTCCGTTATTCAAAGAGATAACCTCGAATACTATCAGAGAGAAATTACCAATGTTTCCCTTTCCGGCAAACATGCCCTTGCCAAAGGTCGTTTGGCTGTGGATTGGAAGTTGAGTCCAACACTTGTCAATGTGAATGAACCCGACATTCGTACAACCGGCTTTGATGTTACCGAAGCAGGCAACCCAGTATTGAGGCCTGCTGTAGGAGCAGAGGTGACCAGGATTTACCGAAACCTCAGTGAGGTGAATTACAATGGCAGGGTAGACCTGAGTTATACCTTTGCTTTAAAAAATGGACTTGAATCCAAAATCAAAGCAGGAAGTTACAACACACTAAAAGAAAGAGACTTTGAAATATATAACTTTCTCATCAGGGTCAACAACCAATCGGAACTCAATATTGAAGGCAATGCCAATAATATTTTAAAGGACGGCAACCTGTGGACAGCAGAAAACAAAACCGGAGCTTATGTAGTAGGTAACTATGAACCGGCCAATACTTTCAACGCATCTCAAAGAATTTATGCAGTCTATGTAATGCAGGAAATGCCAATAAATGAAAAGATAAAATTGGCTTATGGTGTACGATTCGAAAAAGCAGAAACACGATATACCGGTTCCAATAATCAGGGTTCAATTGTTTACAATGGCCAGAAGGTTTTTGACAAATCTTCATTTCTTCCATCTTTCAGCGCAGTTTATGAGTTTATGCCAAAAACCAATTTGAGGGCTTCTTTTAACAGAACCCTTGCAAGACCTACATTTAAGGAAAATTCTATCGCTCAGATTCAGGACAGAATCACAGATAGAACCTTCCTCGGAAATATTGGTTTGAAACAAACGGATATCAATAACTATGATTTGCGTATTGAGAAATACCTAAATGGAGGTGAATTGATTTCTGTGAGTGCATTCTACAAGCAGTTTTACAATCCGATTCAATTGACCGTATTTGATGCCGCCAATCCAACCAACTTTATCCCAAGAAATTTTGCTGATACCGATGTTTATGGAGTTGAATTGGAGGTCAATAAAAAACTGGGTTTCATCGCAGAAAAATTTAATCCATTTACCTTATCCGCCAATTATACGATTGTTAAAGCTGAAGTGCCTCTGGTAGGATTGTCGCCTTCTATCTTAAACGTTGCCTTGTCTTACGTTGACAGCCAATCCGGGTGGGAAGCTTCAGCCACATACAATGTTCAATCCTCAAAACTTTCTGTGGTTGGTGTTGGCAGGATTGAAAACATTTATGAAAGGCCTTTTAAAAGTTTAAATGCCAGAATTTCAAAACAATTTGGCAGTCAAAAACAATTTGCTATATCCATTTTGGGTGAAAATCTGTTGGATAGCCAAAAACTTAGATCCTATGACACCTTTGATGGTTCAGCAGCGATCTTTGATTTGTACAAGCCGGGCAAGTTGTTTACTGTGACCTTGGGTTACAGCCTTAAATAAGGAAGACTTTTTACAAAGTATTCATACCACTGAAGTCTGGGTTGGGAAGCCCGGACTTCTTTTTTTTAATCCTCTGATGACCACTCAGCCGCTTCTTGTCGGGCCTTTCGTTCCAGATAGGCATTGTCCAATACTATTTTTTGCAAAAATTTGGCATCGTTGTCCATGGCCTGTACTTCCAATACCTTTTCCACTTTTCTGGCGGCGGCTTCAATTAGTGGTTTCCTGTTTATTTTACGATTATTGAGTACCATTCTGATCGTTTGTATATCAATATCAGATAATTGAACAGCCTCCGGATAACTTACTTCATAATCGGCCCGGTCGATGAATTTATTGAGTGTGGCAGCTGAGGGTGGTTTTTGAGTGGAAATAACATAAGTATCTGCTGTCAAATCTCCCAGTCGTTGTCCATTCTTAGATACCACAATAGAAATGATACCGGCAACACCCTGGGTAAGCCATAGATCTATCAGAAGCATCACCCATCTAAGCAACAGGGCAAGGCTGCTAAGTTTGCCGCCGTCTCGGGCAATCACACGCAGGCTCATGGTTTTTTTACCCGGAGTCTGGCCATTGCTGAGTGTTTCGGTCAAAAAGGTATAAAAAAAGATAGGTAAAAAAAGAATGATCCCCAACACCCAGCTTCCGGTTGCCCCTGCTGCAATGCCGGCTACTATGATGAGGGCGTACCAAATCACCAGATCAATGATCCTGGCAAGGATTCGGTTACCCAGAGTCGCCCGCGTATATTCTATCACTACATTTTGTGGGTTGACTATCTTAATGGTCGGTGAATTCATCTTACAAATTTTGCATTCAGCGCTAATTTAATATTTTACTTTGTGAACCTGCAACCTATACATTACTTGTTTGTTAAAAAGGCATGAAGGCCATTGATCTACCTCTGCAAAATATTTTGACCTCAGCCCTGCCTGCCGATCCAATTACGGATAATTACAGGAGGCAGGTTGAGCAAGCAGTTTATTCATTTGTTAGCCCAAAACCCTGCAGTAAAGCCACATTGATCGCTTATGCGGATGAATTGGCAACAGAACTGGGTCTGGATTTTAGTACAGAACAACGGCAGGCATGGGCAGATTTGTTATCAGGCAACTCAATCCAGGCTGGCTGGAAGCCCTATGCCCTGTGTTATGGAGGTCATCAGTTTGGTCACTGGGCAGGGCAGCTGGGAGATGGCAGGGCCATAAATCTGGGTGAATACTCAGCTAAAACTGGAAATGTTACTTTTCAATTAAAAGGAGCCGGGCCCACCCCTTATTCCCGCAGCGCCGACGGCTTGGCCGTTTTGAGATCTTCTATCCGTGAGTTTTTATGCAGTGAAGCTGTCCATTTTTTAGGTATACCTACTACCCGTGCCTTGTCAGTTGTGGCAACGGGAGACCAGGTGCTCCGCGATATGATGTATGATGGCAATGCCGCTTATGAGCCGGGTGCTGTGGTGTGCAGAGTGGCTCCTTCTTTTTTGCGATTTGGCAATTTTGAAATTCTGGCTGCCAGACAAGACCATGTGACTTTAAAATTACTGGCCGATTTTACCCTTCAACAATATTTTCCCCACCTCGGTGAGCCCGGAAAAGAGGCGTACCTGCGAATGCTGGCAGAAATGGCTGATAATACCCTGGAAATGGTGGTGAATTGGCTTAGAGTAGGCTTTGTGCATGGAGTAATGAATACCGATAATATGTCTATTTTGGGCTTAACCATAGACTATGGCCCCTATGGCTGGCTTGAGGCTTATGAAGAAGGGTGGACGCCCAATACGACCGATAAAGATGGTAAAAGATATGCCTTTGGCGAGCAAGCCAACATCTGTTTGTGGAATTTGTGGAAGCTGGCAAATGCCCTTTATCCCTTGATCGAGGAAACCGAAGGCTTGCAAGAGATCCTTTCTGCCTTTCCTGTTAAATACAAAAAAAGTTACCTCGCCATGATGAGATCCAAATTGGGTCTTACCACCTCACAAGAAGAAGATGTTTTTCAGATCCGCCATCTCCTTGATTTAATGGAACGCGATCGCATAGACTATACCTTGTTTTTTAGAAGTCTGAGTCAAATAAATGCAAAAAATGTTGGAACTGAAACCTCGGAAATTTTAATAAGAGAAACCTCCTATTTAGGGGCTTCTATCCTTGAACCCAAAATGACAGACTGGCATTCTTGGTTAGCATGGTACACTGGCAGGTTGCAAGCAGAAAATTCTGTTGATGCAGAACGAATTTTGGCAATGAATGCAGTAAACCCCAGATTTGTTTTGCGCAATTACATGGTACAACTGGCCATTGAAGCAGCCGAAAAGGAGATTATTCCAAAATTGATTCTTTGTATCAATTTTCCAAAACACCTTATTTACAGCTAGATGGGGATGATGTCTGGTTTGTAAAAAGTCCGGACTGGGCCTTTGAAAAACCAGGTTGCTCAATGTTATCCTGCAGTTCTTAAGGTGCCACTTTTAATGATTTCGGTCATTTTTTGAATTGAAATTCCTCATTGATCTGTGTAGTATGGGTTACGCAGCTATTTAGAGCCAGTCGGTAACTTTGTTACAAAATTAAGACAATGAAAGTACTGGTAATTGGTGGAAATTTTGCAGGATCTACCGCCGCTATGGAAATTAAAAGAAAACTCAAAGACAAGGTAGAAGTTACCCTTATAGATAGGAGTCCTGATTTTTTGTACATCCCATCTCTTATCTGGGTCCCCACACGGAGAAGAGAGGTCAGCCAAATTGTAGTGCCCCGCGAAAAGGTTTTGGCCAAAAGAGGGGTTAATTTTGTGCTGGATTCTGCCCTAAAAGTGGACACCGCCGCCAATAAAGTATACACAGAAAAAGGTGTGTATGACTATGACCACCTGGTGATAGCCACAGGGCCTAAGGTAAATTTTGACATCGCTCCAGGCATTAAAGAACATGCCTGTTATATAGGTACACCTCCGGGAGCCATGGACACCAGAGCAAAACTGGATGAGTTTAAGAAAAACCCCGGCCCCATTGTAATTGGAGCTACCCAAAGTGCCGGTTGTATGGGGGCGGCCTATGAATTTTTATTCAATGTAGAAAAATGGCTGAGAACCCAAAACATCAGACAAAAAGTAGATTTGTACTGGGTCACACCTGAGCCCTTCCTGGGACACTTTGGCATTGAAGGAATGCCACTCGGTGAGGCCATGTTGAAAAAATTTATGGAAATGTTCCACATCCAATACAGGACAGGAGTGGGCATCAAAGAGGTGACAAAAGACAAAGTAGTTCTGAGCACCGGTGAAGAAATTGAATCTCGTTTCAACATGTTCATGCCTCCGTTTGTAGGGGTTGATTTTATAGCCAATAGTCCTGGACTCGAAACAGGCCCCAACCATTTTATCCCTGTCTTACCTTCTTACAGGCACCAGAAATTAAACAATGTGTGGGCGGCAGGATTAACTGTAGATGTTAAACCTCCATTTGTACAGGGCGAAGTGCCTTTTACCATACCCAAAACCGGTTACCCCAGCGATGTTACGGGAAAAATCGTAGCTCACAATGTGATCAACACCATTTTGGGAAAACCAGAGATGGAAGAAAAACCCTGGGGTAAAATTACCGGTCTGTGTATCATGGATGCCGGTGAAAAAGAGGTTATTATCTTTAGCAACAGTCTCTTTAAGCCCAGAAAGATAGCGATTATGATACCCAATGTTTTCTACGATGTATTTAAACTGATGTTGGAAAAATACTTCATGTGGAAGCTGAGAAACGGATTGTCTTATTTACCATAGTTTCGTTTATTCTGAAACATAAAGATCAGAGAACAAAACCAGGATTCGGCGGGTGTAAAAGCCCGCTGTTTTTTTTATCCGTTGCTTTCCTTAATGTTTTTTCTTACAGCTCCTTTGGGTAACTTGGTACCAAAGTGTTGAACCCAGATATTTTTATATCGTGCCACTGCCATCTCTGTCATATTGGGGTTCATGAGCATTCTGCAGTGGCTCCGGCTTTGAAGCCAGTCTCGGAGCACTTCTTCAAATGAGGTCTGACCCTCACCCAGGTTTTCTCCTGCATATTGCCAGGGATATTCAAAGGCGTCTAGTCTTTCTCCAATATTTTTACCATCTTTTGAATAATGAGCAAAGAAGTCAAAATCGTGCATTTCTATGGCGTGATTCATGGCACTTAGATATAGGGTATCATTCCATGTCAGGGGCTCTGCTGCGGGCATGTACTTGCGGCCACAATAACAGCCCTGGCTCCTCAGCTGATTGACAGCATCCAGCATGCGGCGATTTTCCAAATCGGAGGGTGTCCGGTCCGGGCCATTCAGCAAAAGCAAGATCCAGATGTAGGCCAGAATCATTTATTCATTATTGGGATAATGGTCAATATAATAAGCATCGAGGGCTTCATAAAACGCTGGCCCCTTGTATCTTATTATGGCATCTTTGACAAATCGATGGATGGGAAGTTTATGTTTTTTTCCCAACTTACAGGCTTCGCTACAGATATCCCACCTATCATAGTTCCACGCTTCAAAGCCCTGGGCTTCGTTTTTTAGTACCCGAATGGGGTAGAGGTGGCAGGATACCGGCTTATTAAATGGCAAGGCACCCTCTTTATAGGCTTTTTCAATGCCACACAGGCCAAAGCCTTTTTCATCAAAAGTCAGAAAAACGCAGCGTTTGTTGCGCAAAAGCGGAGTTCCCAGCATTTTTACAGCCCTATAATACTTAGATGTAGCGTTTTTTAGAAGGTATTCTTTTCCCGCTTCATCCATAAAGGGCAGGATCTTTTCTTTGTTTTCTTCAAATTCATCAGCTTCCTTTTGGGTCATGGGGGCACCATAATCCCCTTCCCAACAACAGGCGCCTTTGCAGGCATCCAGGTTGCAGATAAAGTGTTTTTCTACTATGTCTTCACTTACAAGTACATCGTCAATTGCAATCATCAAAAATCCGCTTTATTGGGGGTTCAAAAAACCTCAGCCAAGGTCCATTTATCCAAAAATAACATTTTTTATGGATAATGGTTATTATCATGGAAATGTTAACAGACATTTTGTATTTTAGCCACCACTTTTAACAGTGCTTTAGATTTTAAGTGAATAGAAACCAGTAATTATTTTTCCATGGATTTATTAAAGAAGCTCTTTTACGAAAAGTCCTCACAAGCCAGGGCTGAGCTCAAAGAAATTGTAAAAAACTACAGTGAATTAAAGGCCGATGAAGTAAACATAGGCCAGATCATTGGAGGTAGCAGGGGGATCAAAACCATGATATGGGATACCTCATCTCTGGATGCCAACGAGGGTATCCGTTTTAGGGGCTATAACATTCCTCAACTCAGAGAATTATTACCCAAGCCCGATGGAGCCAGGGAACCACTGCCAGAAGGTTTGTTTTGGTTGATGTTGGTAGGTGAAATTCCTACCGAAGACCAGGTCAAGTGGCTAAGCGCTGAATGGGGTAGAAGAGCGGTTGTAGACGACTCAGTGTTTAAGGTAATCGACGCTTTGTCTGCCGATACGCACCCGATGTCTCAGTTTACCATAGCCGTAATGGCCATGCAGAAAGAGAGCATCTTTGCCAAAAAATATGATGAGGGCTTCAACAAAGACGAGTACTGGGATGCCATGTACGAAGATACCATGAACCTCATAGCCCGTTTGCCTATTGTGGCTTCTTATATTTTCAGAAGGGCCTACCGCGATGGAGCATCGGTAAGTTACGATCCGGCAAAAGATTGGTCTGCCAACTATGCAGCCCTACTTGGCTTTGACAATGTGGATTTTACAGACCTCATGCGTTTGTATCTTACCATCCATGCCGATCACGAAGGTGGAAATGCATCTGCCCATACGGTGAGGTTGGTTGGTTCAACCCTAAGTGATGCCTACCTGTCATTCGCGGCCGGCATGAATGCTTTGGCTGGACCTCTCCACGGACTTGCCAACCAAGAAGTAATCAAGTGGATTTTTGAACTCATCGAAAAGATTGGTACAGGTCAGCCTACTAAAGAGCAGTTGAGAGCCTATATATTAGAAACCCTTGAATCAGGTCAGGTGGTGCCCGGATATGGACATGCCGTACTCAGGCAGCCAGATCCAAGGTTTATGGCTCAAAAATCTTTTGCAGAAACCTATTGTAAGGGAGATCCAACCGTACAAATTGTATGGGACCTTTTTGAACTGGTCCCCGAAATTTTAGGCAATCTTGGTAAGGTGAAAAACCCATGGCCCAATGTTGATGCCCATTCTGGAGCCCTGTTATGTCACTATGGCTTCACACAATACAATTACTACACAGTATTGTTTGGTGTTTCCAGAGCCCTCGGAGTACTTGCCCAGCTTTGTTGGGACAGAGCCCTTGGACTTGCCCTTGAAAGGCCGAAATCGGTGACTACACCATGGATTAAGTCATTAATTGAACAAAATAAATAATCAAATCAAACCATAAGTCATATGAATATTCCTGATCAATTAAAATATACCAAAGAACACGAGTGGATCCTGGTACATGATGATGGAACAGCCACCATTGGAATCACTGATTTTGCCCAGGGAGAATTGGGCGATATCGTTTATGTAGAAGTAGACACAGTAGGAGAAACCGTTGAAAAAGACGCTGTTTTTGGTACGGTAGAAGCAGTAAAAACTACTTCTGACCTATTTATGCCGGTAACCGGAGAAATCGTTGAGTTTAACAAAGATCTGGGCTCCGACGGAGAAGACAACCCAGCTTTGATCAATGAGGATCCATATGGAAAAGGATGGGTAGTAAAAATTAAAGTTAGCGATTCTGCGCAGTTGGATGAATTATTAGATGCTGCTGCCTACGGAGAGTTGGTAGGATAATTTTTTTCATCCCCACACACCATAGAAAATATTCTACGCATCTTATATTTATAAATGAAAAGTCATTTAACGCTAGCGTGGATTTGGACCGCCGTCATTGTTTTGCTTTCAGCCTTATCGGGCAACACAGTAAAAAAAATAATGGTGGTAAATTTTTTCGGCATTGATAAACTTGGCCATTTGATCATGTATGGCACCCTAACCTGGCTTTGGACCCTGGCACTTATGCACAACACATCCAAAAAAAGGAGCATGTGTTTTGCCTTTGCCATCAGTACCTTTGTTGGGTTTTTGATGGAAATTGGGCAAAAATTCATTTTCACAGGCCGAAGTTTTGAGTACGACGATATGATTGCCAATACCGTTGGCAGTATTTTGTCGATTGGCATTTTTTCTATGGTAAATAAATAATTTGTCTATTTTTGTTAACAATAGTTCTAACAACTAAATCAAACACATATGTTACAGGATTTTGAATTATCGGGCACAGGTGTTATGTTGAGTATCTTATTACTCTTCCTGGCAACCATGGCTTTGATCTGGTTCTTCAAGATTAAGTACAGTAAAATCAATCCCGACACTCTTACCGAAAAGCACAAGCACATCGTAAGAGAAGTAGGAGCCAGAGCAAAATATCCGGAAGTTGACAACTTTTCAATGTCAGGTCAATTTTTGAGATATGGCCTTTTGGTAGCTTTGGCCTTTACCTTGTTTGGATTGAGCTGGACAACCCGCGAAGAAAAGGTTGTCATTCCTGAAGGAGCACTTGATCTTACCGAAGAAATCGAGGTAGAGCCGCCAAGAACGGCAGAACCACCACCACCGCCACCACCACCACCACCACCCACCATCCAGGAAGTTCCGGATGAAGAGGTGATCGAGCAACCTAAAATGGAATCTCAGGAAATTACAGAAGAGACCAAAATTGAAGAAAAGAAGGAAGAAGTGAAGGCACCACCTCCACCTCCACCCCCACCTCCTCCAAAACCAAAAGAAGAGGAAATCTTTAAGATTGTAGAACAAATGCCAAGATTTCCAGGTTGTGAAAACGTAGCTGGTGACAACAAAGCAAAGGATGATTGCGCCAAACAAAAAATGTTGGAGTATATCTACAAAAACGTTAAGTATCCACCAATAGCCCGTGAAAACGGTGTAGAAGGTACATCTGTGATTCAATTTGTTGTAGACACGGATGGCACCATTACCAACATTACAGTAGCCCGTGATCCGGGAGCAGGCTTGGGTGATGCCGCTAAAATAGTGGTTGAATCCATGAATAAAATGTCTGCCAAGTGGACACCTGGTAAACAAAGAGGAAGACCCGTGAGGGTACAATATACCTTACCGGTTAAATTTAAGCTGGAAGGTTAAAATTAAGGGGTCGGTTTTCCGGCCCTTTTTTTTTGAAATAAAGCGCATTCCCCAAAACAAAGCCCTTTCGACGCTGTTATTCCTCCATTGATCGAAAATCAGGGTAGCTATTGTCGCCACCCTTTTAACTTTGCATAAAATTCTCATACGTGAAAAAAGCTCTACTTTACCTGTTACTTTGTTTTGTATTTCAAAGTGCATACGCCCAGTTTCCGATGATGGGTGGCAACCAGGCACCTGTGCTAAAAGGAAAAGTAAAGGGGATGCTCCTGGATTCTGTAACCGGAGAATCCATTGGCTTTGCAACCCTCGTTTTGAGAAAATCAGGCCTTAAAACTGACCTTGACGGAGTTCTCAGCGATGATAATGGCAGTTGGAATTTTGAGAACGTCAAGACCGGAAAATATGACATCGTCATTTCCTTTTTAGGGTATGAAGAGAAGGTCCTTAAAAATGTGGAGACGACCCTAAAAAATCCGGATATCGATCTGGGAAAAATTCAGCTGAGACCCTCTGCCATTCTGCTGGATGCAGTAGAAGTCAAAGAAGAAAGATCCCTGGTGGAAAACAAAGTGGATCGAATCGTTTACAATGCAGAGAACGACGCCTCCATTGCTGGGGGCGATGCTACTGATGTGCTCAGAAAAGTACCCATGCTCACCGTAGACTTGCAGGGAAACGTGTCGTTAAGAGGATCTCAAAATGTACGAATCCTCATCAACGGCAAGCCATCGGGCATGTTTAGCAACAATATTGCGGATGCCTTAAAAATGTTTCCAGCCGATCAGATTAAAAAGGTAGAAGTAATCACCTCTCCTTCTGCCAAATATGACGCAGAGGGCAGTGGTGGCATCATCAATATCATAACCAGCAAACAAAACATAGAAGGAATTGCCGGTAGTGTCAATGCATCCATCGGCATTAGGCAAAACAGCCTCTTTACCAATCTAAATGCAGGAAAGGGACGTTTCGGCTTGTCATCATCGGCAGCTATTTTTTATTCCAATCCGGCCGATGGAGATGTGTTTTTTGAAAGAATACAAACCCAGGGCGACAAGACCTCTCTCTTCAAGCAGACAGGGTTTCAGACAACCTCAAGGCTTGGTGGCAATGGCAATGCCAGTTTGTTTTATGATTTTAATGGCTACCACTCCATTAACTCATCTTTCAATTTCAGGGGCTTTGGCTTTGACATGGAGGGCAAAACAGACGGGGTCATCAATGACCAAATCATTGGCATGTTTGAAGATGTCTACACCAGGACCAATTTGGGCGACAATTTTAATGGTGGTTTTGATTGGAATACAGACTACACTATGAAATTTGAAAACCAAAAGGACAGAGAATTTTCTATTGCGGTACAGTATACAAGCGACAACAATGACCAGGACATGTCGGTGGTAGAAAACCACTCTTATCTGACCTTCATCAACAGAGATGCACGTATTGTCAATGATGGTAATAACAAAGAATATACCTTTCAGGCAGATTATGTACATCCTTTTGCCAAAGGGGCCAAGCTTGAAATAGGTGGTAAAGGTGTATTGAGGAGGATTTTGAGTGAATATGACAATAACATTAAAAACGCTGAAGGTCAATATCTTCCAGACCCTAATTTTTCGAATACTTTTGACTACGATCAAAACGTGGCAGCAGGGTACTTGTCTACCAGTTTTGTTGTGGCTAAGAAGTGGAATTTTATTGCAGGAGCCAGGTACGAACATACCCAAATTGACGGTCGCTTTTTGGAAGGGGAGGCCAGTCCTTTTGAAAATTCATACGACAATATCCTGCCCAATGTAGCAGTGAGTCGCAATCTGCCTAACTTTCGATCCATTAAGCTGAGCTATAATCAGCGCATCCAACGACCCAGTTTGATGTTTATCAATCCATTCAACAACAACACCGACTTCCTCAACAGAGTCATTGGTAACCCCTTGTTGCAACCGGAGTTGACCCATCAGATCGAAATGGCCTATAATACCAATTTTAAAGGGTTTGCCATTTTTTCAGCCGTCTACTACAAGAAAACAACGGCCATTATTGACCAGATCCTGAAAATTGATAACAACGGTGTTTCCATCAACACCTTTCAAAACATTGGCCAGAACCAATCTTTTGGACTCAACCTATTTACCACCAAGACCATCAAAAAACTAACTGTAAGAGCCGGAGGTAATATCTTCAGTTACGATGCACAGGGAGTAGTAAACGGCCAGGATTTGAGCAGACAATCGTATGAATACAATTTATTTTTCAACGGCGACTTTAGTTTCAGTGGTAGTTTAAAAGCCGATTTTTTTGGTTTTTTCAAATCGCCAAGACGTACGCTTCAGGGCGATAATCCGGCCTTCTCCATCTATGGTATGGGCATAAGAAAGGAGTTTAAAAATTCAAGCATTGGTATCACCCTGATAGAACCTCATACACCTAATAAAATTTTTGAATCCAATATCAAAGGCAGCGATTTTGTGCAAAACAGTAAATTCACCCTGCCCTTTAGATCTATAGGAATCAACTTTAGGTACAAGTTTGGCAACGTAGATTTTAAAGAAAGAAAGACCAAGATCAAAAACAACGACCTCAAGGCAGGAGAAGGGGATGGTGGCCAACAGCAAGGGGGAGGAGGAATTCGTAACTAAGCCTTTACACCTTAATTGTTATCTCATCATTTTGATGAAAGACTGCATCAGAAAACTGGATTCAGATTTCACGATGTTGTCAAGGGCATTGTCTGCTTTTTTTGAGAAGTGGCCAAGGTCTTGTACCACTTTGAGGAATTCATTGCTTTCCGGACATTCTGCTTTGAGGTGAGAAAGCTCCTGTAGCATATGGATCATAGGTTCAAGCTCTTTGGCTTTGCGTTGTTCGATGATGCGGATAAAAACCTTCCAGAGATTTTTTTCAGCCACATAAAATTCCTTACGCTCACCACAACAACAGGTTTTGTACACGATCTTCCACTCAACCAAAGATCGGACCGTCATATTGGCGTTGCTTTTGCTAATGCCCAATTCCATTGCCAGTTCGTCGACATGAAGTGGTTTGTTGGCAACAAGAAGTAAGGCATGGACCATTCCCATAGTTTTGCTGATACCCCAATGGGTGGCCATGTTGCCCCAGTTTTGGACAAACTTGTTTTTAGCCTCATCAAAAGTCATCGGATTCATGAATACTTACAATGGCAAAGGAGCAAAAAAGTTTAGAACCATCGATTTTTTTTGATGTTAGAGTCTCTGGATAGCCATGTATGATACTATGAAAGGCTATCCGGCTTTTCCGGGTATGATATTACGATTTCTTAGAATGCGATATTTTTTTGGTACTTTTACCCTCACAAGAGATGCAACAAGCAAAAAAATCATACGGTCAACATTTTTTAGTCAATGAAGATACTGCCAAACGGATTGCGGGTTTCATTGACCATCTGCCTCCATCATCCAATTTGGTAGAAGTAGGGCCAGGTAGAGGCATGTTGACCAAATACCTCCTTGCCAAAGAGGTAGAGCTCATGGCAGTGGAGGCTGACAAAGACATGATTACCTACCTTACTCAGCATTATCCTAATATAGAGGGGCATTTACTAGCCATGGATTTTCTGAAGGTCAATATGTCGAAACTTTTTGACGGGCAGCCATTTACCATCATAGGTAATTTTCCGTATAACATTTCATCGCAGATTGTATTTAAGATGCTCAATTCTGTTGAATTGGTTCCGGAGATGGTGGGCATGTTTCAAAAAGAGATGGCAGAGCGCATCATTGCACCTCCAGGAGGTAAAGACTATGGAGTGATCAGTGTTATTGCACAAGCCTATTATGAAGGCACTATGTTAATGAAGCTGGCGCCCGGCTCCTTCAATCCTCCGCCCAAAGTACACTCAGCAGTGATCAGGCTCAAACGAAAAGAGAACTATCAATTGCCATGCAATGAGAGGCTTTTTCGGACCATTGTAAAACAAAGTTTTGGGCAAAGGAGAAAGATGCTGCGCAATACGCTTAAAAATATGGTAGAAGATCCGGCCATCCTTGCAGATGTTTACTATAATAAGAGGCCGGAACAATTATCTGTGGAAGAATTTATAACTTTGACCAATAATATTCAAAATCATTTACGAAATGAGCCTGGAAACCAGAATAATGGAGGATCTGAAGGAAGCCATGAAGGCTAAAGATCAAGCCGCTATGAGGGGCATTAGAGCCATAAAATCGGCCATCCTCTTATTTAAAACAGACGGAAGTGGCAATGAACTGGATGAAGCCAATGAGATTAAGCTGCTACAACGACTCGTCAAACAAAGGCAGGATTCACTTGATATTTATACCCAGCAAAACAGAGCAGATTTGGCTCAGGTTGAAAAGGAAGAAATAGCTGTGATCATGCGATACCTGCCAAAACAACTGGAAGGCGAAGAATTGGAAGCTGTGATCCGAGGTATCATTAGCTCAGTTGGGGCCTCTTCGGTCAAAGACATGGGCAAGGTCATGGGTGCTGCCAACCAGCAACTGGCCGGCAAAGCAGATGGCAAGTCCATTTCTGAAGTGGTAAAAAAGTTACTAGCCTCTTAATCATTGCGGATGCAAATCAGCGTTGTTATACCCTTTCTCAACGAAGTAGAGTCCTTACCGGAGCTGTATGACTGGATCAAAAGAGTCATGGAAAAACACCAATACAGCTATGAAGTCATTTTTATTGATGATGGTAGCAATGATGGTTCGTGGCAATGGGTAGAGCAGCTTGCCATCCACAATGAATCTGTGAAGGCCATCAAATTCAGGCGCAATTATGGCAAATCAGCGGCACTCAATGTTGGCTTTGAACATACCAGTGGTAGAGTAGTAATTACCATGGATGCAGATCTGCAGGACAGCCCTGACGAAATTCCGGAACTTTACCAGATGATTACCGAAGGCGGTTACGACATCGTTTCCGGATGGAAAAAAAAGAGATATGACCCTCTTAGCAAGACCATTCCAACAAAGCTGTACAATGGGGTCACCCGTTGGATGACAGGCCTCAAGCTCCATGATATGAATTGTGGATTAAAGGCATACCGGTCAGATGTTGTTAAAAGCATTGAGGTGTATGGAGAGATGCACAGATATATACCCGTGATTGCCAAGTGGGCAGGATTTCATAAGATAGGCGAAAAAGTGGTTCAACACAAAGCCCGGAAATATGGGGTAACCAAATTTGGCATATCGCGTTTTTTGTATGGCTTTCTCGATTTATTCTCCATTATGTTTATGGGTAAGTTTGGAAAGAGGCCCATGCACTTTTTTGGGGGCCTAGGTACCTTAACTACCTTTTTAGGGGTTATGATCCTATTGTATTTGAGTATTGAGAAGTTGTTTTTTGCCGCTACAGGACTCGCCAACCGGCCATTGTTCTTTTTAGGAATCCTTTTGATTATTGTGGGATTTCAGTTATTTATCACCGGCTTCATAGCAGAACTGGTCACCCGCAATGCGAGCGACAGAAACCAGTACAAAATAGAAAAATACATTTGATCATACGAGTGCCTATCCTGTGCTTTAAAATCATGTAGCCAACGCCTTATCTAATCCCTGGATAGATCATGTTGAGTCCTAATGAATTACAACGGCTTTTAAAGTTGAAATAGAATAGGTCGACCTCACTCCGCTTATTGGTATAAATACCATATATAATATATAAAAAGCGGTAAAACAATCAGATATAAGGTCATTTTCGAATCATTGGATAGGGGGGAACCATTTTTAGGGGAGCAATGTTAATTCCTTGCTTATGGTATTTTAAGCATCGGAAAGATGGAAATAAAAAATATTCCATCATAACCATTTGAAATTCAATACAACTAGATTTTTTTTAATATTTTTTTTAAAAAATAGTTGGCAGAAACGAAAATTGCATTACTTTTGCAGTCCCAATTGAAACGTTGGGTAAATAATTGCGGAAGCGCGATTATGGATAAAGAGATTGACATAGTGGGAAAATAGGTAAAAGGATAAGTAAATCGAGAAAATAGGACAACTCATTGAAGTTGTATTTTAAAAAAAATACTATGGAGAGTTTGATCCTGGCTCAGGATGAACGCTAGCGGAAGGCTTAATACATGCAAGTCGAGCGGTAGATGGCTTCGGCCATTGAGAGCGGCGCACGGGTGAGTAACGCGTACATGACCTGCCTGTCAGAAGGGGATAGCCCTGGGAAACTGGGATTAATACCCTATGGTATTGATATTATGAATGATATCAATTAAAGTTGAGGCGCTGACAGATGGATGTGCGTCTGATTAGCTAGTTGGTAGGGTAACGGCCTACCAAGGCGACGATCAGTAGGGGGCGTGAGAGCGTGGTCCCCCACACGGGTACTGAGACACGGACCCGACTCCTACGGGAGGCAGCAGTAAGGAATATTGGTCAATGCCCGCAAGGGTGAACCAGCCATTCCGCGTGGAGGATGAAGGCCCTATGGGTTGTAAACTTCTTTTAGATGGGAAGAAAATGCTAGATGTATCTGGTACTGACGGTACCATCAGAATAAGCACCGGCTAACTCCGTGCCAGCAGCCGCGGTAATACGGAGGGTGCGAGCGTTATCCGGAATTACTGGGTTTAAAGGGTGCGTAGGCGGATGATTAAGTCTAAGGTGAAAGTTTGTCGCTTAACGATAAAATTGCCTTGGATACTGGTTATCTTGAATAAGGATGAGGATGGCGGAATGTGGCATGTAGCGGTGAAATGCATAGATATGCCATAGAACACCAATTGCGAAGGCAGCTATCTGGTCTTTTATTGACGCTGAGGCACGAAAGCGTGGGGATCGAACAGGATTAGATACCCTGGTAGTCCACGCCCTAAACGATGCTAACTCGATGTTTGGTCTATAAGATTGAGCATCCAAGCGAAAGCGTTAAGTTAGCCACCTGGGGAGTACGACCGCAAGGTTGAAACTCAAAGGAATTGACGGGGGTCCGCACAAGCGGTGGAGCATGTGGTTTAATTCGATGATACGCGAGGAACCTTACCTAGGCTAGAATGTGAGCGCTATCTGGTGAAAGCCGGAGTTCCTTCGGGACGCGAAACAAGGTGCTGCATGGTTGTCGTCAGCTCGTGCCGTGAGGTGTTGGGTTAAGTCCCGCAACGAGCGCAACCCCTATTGTTAGTTGCCAACACGTAATGGTGGGGACTCTAACAAGACTGCCAGCGTAAGCTGCGAGGAAGGTGGGGATGACGTCAAATCATCATGGCCTTTATGCCTAGGGCGACACACGTGCTACAATGGTCGATACAGAGGGTTGCGATACCGTGAGGTGGAGCCAATCCCAGAAAGTCGATCTCAGTTCGGATTGGAGTCTGCAACTCGACTCCATGAAGTTGGAATCGCTAGTAATCGCGCATCAGCCATGGCGCGGTGAATACGTTCCCGGACCTTGTACACACCGCCCGTCAAACCATGGGAGCTGGGGGTACCTGAAGATGGTGACTTTACGGGGAGCTATCTAGGGTAAGACTAGTGACTGGGGTTAAGTCGTAACAAGGTAGCCGTACCGGAAGGTGTGGCTGGAATACCTCCTTTTAAGAGAATTGAAAGTTCTTTTACCTACCCACTACTGTTAATTTTGAAACAGAAAGAAAGAAAGAGAGAGACAAGAGAGTCAGACGAGAAGAGAAGAAACTTGACAGAGTCTCGTAGCTCAGTTGGTTAGAGCACTACACTGATAATGTAGGGGTCGGCGGTTCAAATCCGCCCGAGACTACTAACTTGGTGAGGAGACGAGTATGACAAACGAAGCGGGGATTAGCTCAGTTGGCTAGAGCGCTAGATTTGCATTCTAGAGGTCAAGGGTTCGACTCCCTTATCCTCCACAATTAAAAACAATTGGGACGAAAGTTCTAAGAAACAAAAGAGATATGTAGCAGAAATAGTTCTGCTTAATATAAAAGCTTGAATAAAAGAGAATCGACAAATTTAATCAGAGGATTGAAGGCGTTGGTTTTTGTAATAAAGAGAAAGTTCATTGACAAGTTGGGAAGTTGGATTACGAGAGAGACTACCCATGTTCCAGAAATGGAATGTGTGGAAGTAGAAGAAAATTAAGAAAAGGAAGCGAATAAGGGCGTACGGGGGATGCCTTGGCTTTCGGAGACGACGAAGGACGTGGTAAGCTGCGAAAAGCTACGGGGAGTTGCAAACAAGCTTTGATCCGTAGATGTCCGAATGGGGGAACCCTGCAGGTTGAAGACCTGTAATCATCGCAAGATGAAGAGAACCTGGGGAACTGAAACATCTAAGTACCTGGAGGAAAAGAAAACAATAGTTATTCCGTGAGTAGTGGCGAGCGAAAGCGGAGAAGCCCAAAAGTTATTACATAGAGAGCAGAACTGTTTTGGAAAAGCAGACCGTAGGAGGTGAGAGTCCTGTAAGCGAAAGGATGTAATAATGAACATAGAGTAGGGCGGAGCCGGTGAAACTCTGTCTGAATATGCCAGCACCATCTGGTAAGGCTAAATACTACCGAAAGACCGATAGTGAACCAGTACTGTAAAGGAAAGGTGAAAAGAACCCTAAGAAAGGGAGTGAAAAGAACCTGAAACCGTGCGCTTACAAGCGGTCGGAGCCTGAGTAATCGGGTGACGGCGTGCCTTTTGCATAATGAGCCTACGAGTTATGCCTCACTAGCAAGTTTAAGTCCTTCTGGGACGGAGGCGGAGCGAAAGCGAGTCTGAACAGGGCGAGAGCTAGTGGGGATAGACGCGAAACCTTGTGATCTACCCATGAGCAGGTTGAAGGTGGGATAATCTCCCACTGGAGGACCGAACTGGTAAACGTTGAAAAGTTTTCGGATGACTTGTGGGTAGGGGTGAAAGGCCAATCAAACTGGGAGATAGCTCGTACTCCCCGAAATGCATTTTGGTGCAGCGTTAGGAAGAGTGTGCTGGAGGTAGAGCTACCAATAGGGCTAGGGGGCTTCACGGCCTACCAACCCCTGATGAACTCCGAATGCCAGCACATTGCACTAGCAGTGAGGCGTGGGGTGCTAAGGTCACACGCCGAGAGGGGAACAACCCAGACCAACAGCTAAGGTCCCCAAATGATATCTAAGTTGAACAAACGATGTGAGAATGCTAAGACAGCTAGGATGTTGGCTTGGAAGCAGCCATTCATTTAAAGAGTGCGTAACAGCTCACTAGTCGAGCGTTCTTGCGCGGAAAATAATCGGGCATCAAGATATCTACCGAAGCTTTGGATTCATAGTAATATGAGTGGTAGGGGAGCATTCTAAAGCGTTGAAGCTAAACTGTGAGGTTTGGTGGAGCGAAGAGAAAAGCAAATGTAGGCATGAGTAACGATAATTAAGATGAGAAATCTTAACGCCGTAAGACTAAGGGTTCCTAGATCTATGTTAATCAGATCAGGGTTAGTCGGGTCCTAAGGTGTACCCAAGAGGGGAAGCCGATGGCAAGCCGGTTAATATTCCGGCACCTGTATATACTGCGATGGGGGGACGAAGGAGCGTAAGGCTGGCCACGAGACGGAATACGTGGTTGAAGTGAGTAGACGTTGATTCGGTAGGCAAATCCGCCGGTGAGTTGAAACACGATAGTATTCTAATGACTTCGGTCATTGGGAATAAAGCCCCAAGCAAGCTTCCGAGAAAAGCCTCTAAGCTTCAGGTATATAGAGCCCGTACCGCAAACCGACACAGGTGGTCGAGGAGAGTATCCTAAGGCGCTCGAGTGATCCGTGGCTAAGGAACTAGGCAAAATAGTCTCGTAACTTCGGGAGAAGAGACGCCCCGCGTAAGCGGGGCCGCAGTGAAGAGGCCCAGGCGACTGTTTAGCAAAAACACAGGACTCTGCAAATTCGAAAGAAGAAGTATAGGGTCTGACACCTGCCCGGTGCTGGAAGGTTAAGAGAGGGGGTTAGCGCAAGCGAAGCTCTTAATTGAAGCCCCAGTAAACGGCGGCCGTAACTATAACGGTCCTAAGGTAGCGAAATTCCTTGTCGGGTAAGTTCCGACCTGCACGAATGGTGTAACGATCTGGGCACTGTCTCAGCCACGAGCTCGGTGAAATTGAAGTATCGGTGAAGATGCCGATTACCCGCAATGGGACGAAAAGACCCCGTGAACCTTTACTATAACTTCACATTGGGCTTGAATATAAGATGTGTAGGATAGGTGGGAGACTGCGAAGTTGTCACGCTAGTGGCGATGGAGTCGGCGTTGAAATACCACCCTTTTTATATTTAGGTCCTAATCCCTGGAAAGAGGGAGACAGTGTGTGGCGGGTAGTTTGACTGGGGTGGTCGCCTCCGAAAGAGTAACGGAGGCTTGCAAAGGTACCCTCAGTGCCGTTGGTAACGGTACGCAGAGCATATTAGTAGAAGGGTGCTTGACTGAGAGACTGACGGGTCGATCAGGGTCGAAAGACGGCTAAAGTGATCCGGTGTTTCCGCATGGAAGGGACATCGCTCAAAGGATAAAAGGTACTCCGGGGATAACAGGCTGATCTCCCCCAAGAGCTCATATCGACGGGGAGGTTTGGCACCTCGATGTCGGCTCGTCACATCCTGGGGCTGGAGAAGGTCCCAAGGGTTGGGCTGTTCGCCCATTAAAGTGGCACGTGAGCTGGGTTCAGAACGTCGCAAGACAGTTCGGTCTCTATCTATTGTGGGCGTTGGAATATTGAGGAGTCCTGACACTAGTACGAGAGGACCGTGTTGGACGAACCGCTAGTGTACCTGTTGTGGCGCCAGCTGCAGTGCAGGGTAGCTATGTTCGGACTGGATAAGCACTGAAAGCATCTAAGTGCGAAGCCATCTCCAAGATGAGTATTCCTTGAAGGGTCGTAGAAGATGACTACGTTGATAGGCTACAGGTGGAAGTGCAGTAATGTATGGAGCTGAGTAGTACTAATTACCCGAAAGCTTCCTTCTATTATTTATCACGGGCAAAAGCGTGGTAACAAAGAAAATCTTAAGTAAAAAAACTTCCCAATGTCAATGTCTTTATAAGCTTGCTTATAAAGACATTGTAAGGGCGAATAATCATTCGCCCCATCAGATGGCGAATAATATTCGCCCCATCAGATCAATGAACGAAAAGACGCAATTTATTGCGTCTATCTCAAAAGAAATATATGTCGTAAGCCATAAAAAGAGTTAGGTGGCTATAGCGAGGGTGTTCCACCTCTTCCCATTCCGAACAGAGTAGTTAAGCCCCTCAGCGCCGATGGTACTGCAGTAAAATGTGGGAGAGTAGGTCACTGCCTTTTTTTAAAAGTCTTTAAGAGCAATCTTAAGGACTTTTTTTATTTTAGGAATATGCAACGTAGCAATGATTTTCATTAAAGAAAATCATTGCGGTAGTTAAGCCCCTCAGTGTGACTAATGCGGTCCCTACATTTTTTCCTGGGAAAAAATATAGGGATCAAAAGTCCAGTGGACTTTTGAAGCGAAGGAACCGCGCACCTCCGCGTGCGCGGCGAAGTAGAATACTGGTGCGAGGAGAATGAGTCACTGCCTTTTTTACTTCAACTTCTTGAATAGAATACACCTAGCCGCGCGGTAAGCGCGCGGTTCCTTTGCTAAAATAACCTGCCGGTTATTTTTCCCGCCACGGCGTGATCGCGCAGTCATCCTGCAAGAAAAATATAGGGATCAAATGCACAGTGTGCATTTGAAGCGAGAGAACCGCGGTCCGCCGTGACTGTGAACAGCGTTAAGAAAAAGCCCAGTGGGCTTTTTTAGCTGTGAACTGCGACATCCTTGTCGCAGCAACAACAAATCCATAAAGAAGATTACCATAGCTTGATAGTTAAATTGTGGAGAGGTAAAATCGTCACTGCCCGTCCTTAACGAAAAATGCCTAAAAAAATAGGTCAATCCCACTTGAATCCCACTTAACAACAAGAAATCACGGCCCGATGTGAAATCGTCACTGTCAATCACCAAGCGCAAAAAGCACCCGCCTCCCGCTCCCCGCCCCCCCCCCCCCCCCCCCCCCCCCCCCCTCCCCGCTCCCCGCTCCCCGCTCCCGCTCCCCGCTCCCCGCTCCCGCTCCGCGCTCCCCGCTCCGCGCTCTACGCTCTACGCTCTACGCTCCGCGCTCTACGCTCCACGGTTCCTCATTCTTAGCCAACTGGAAAGGGCAAATACTCCAATATTTCCAAATGTGCTTGTTAAAGCAATTAGAATTTGGAAATCAAATGGGGATAAAACCGTTTCCGCTACCGGAAAAATACGGGCATAAATGAGGGATTTTGCCTCGGATTGAGAATTAAGTGAAGGGATAACTTTGATGTATTATTAACCTACTTAATCAAAAAAAATGTGTAACGGTCCTCATATAAATTTTATAGAAAGTGATGTTTTTCCTCCGCTGCCGTTAGAAGTCAATTCCGATGAAAGTACAGCCGACGGATTTGCCATCGAACCCAAGGTGCAACGGCCGAATGAAATAGGCCCAATCCAACGGAGAAGGCTAAAACCAGGATGTTACCTGATAAACTACAAGCCCGTGCGGGGCCCTTTGGTCTCTTTCGACGGAACACTAAGGGTGGAAGGCCATTCGTTGGGTAAAACCGCGAGTGGCGATTTGTATGCAAGGCCCGTTCGTATCGTACATCGTCCATTTCCATTGTCATCTGTGCTCTTGCTCACTACACCACCCAATCCAGCAAATGGAATTCCTGTCTTGGCAAGAAATAAGTATGTCTATTATATACGGGTTATTTCTTTGCTGGAAAATACTACTTATTTAAATTATTTTAACCTGGGCTATGAACTTTACAAGTATACGGCACCTAATACTTGGAAACTCGAAGGATCATATACTGCAAAAATGAAGTGGATAAACGCTCCAGCCGGCTATCCATCAGCAGGGGATTATTTTGAAGGAGATGTAAAAAATGCAGCAGGCGCCATATTGGGCAGGCTATCTATGGGCTGGATTTCACAATACCTGAGAAAGGCCATTGTTGAAATAGACACCGTGAATGGTTCAGAAGCACCATTGTCTAATGGTGCCGGAGTTGAATGGCAAAATGTATTTGATGAAGTAGGATGGGAGGTTCATACCTATTGCAGCAGTACGAATGTGCCGCAGGCAAGTGGCGTTTCCTGGTCTGATGCAGAAATGCACACTGCAATGCTCGCACGAAGAGATGCTTCCAATTTGGATAAAGAATGGAGATATCACATACTTTCCGTAAAGAACCTGGATTCAACATCAAGAGGAATTATGTATGACAATGGCGGCACAGATTCTAACAATGTACCGCGTGAAGGTGTAGGTATTGCCAGCCATTGGAATTTTCCAAATACCACTTTGTGGGGTCTGGTGGCAGGCCAAAGATCAGGTGCATCACCCAAAACTTTTTTCAGAACGGCTGTTCACGAGATTGGTCATGCTATGGGCTTGTTTCACAATACCGTAAACAATGGACTGATGAACACAACTGATGTGATTGCCAATAGTGCCAATCCTCCAGCCAATCCTTTTCCCAACAATGTAATCTTTTCTTTTGCGGAAGATGATAAACGAAGGCTTCGACACTATCCTGATATGCACGTGAGACCAGGGGGAACCAACTTTGGGGATGCCAACATGGCCAATCCTACCATATCCCCCATAGATCAATCCACAGAATTGGAAGGATTGAATTTTTCAGTGGCTCCCTTATTGGAAACGATTCCAGTTGGAGCTCCAGTAAGAGTGAATGTTAGGCTCGAGAATAATATGCAAAATGATCTTTTATTACCATCTAACCTTAGCCTGAAAGGGGGTAATGTAAGTGGTGAAGTCATAAATTCCACAGGACAAAGTCGAAGCTTTTCACCCATCGTGATTTGTTTGGATGAAGAACCACTTAAAGAACTCAAAGTAGGCGAAAAGATCGAATCTGATCTAACCCTGCTTCGAGGCAAAGAAGGAGCCTTGTTCCCCAATGCTGGACTGTATACCATTAAAATTGACCTGCACTGGGAAATAGAGGGAATGCCTGTTGCAATGAATGCAGAAACAAAGGTAATGGTCACGCCGGTGGTGGATGAATCACATGCAAAAGCTGCGCTTAAGACCCTGTCAACGCCAGATTTGCTCCTTACCCTCGTGCTTGGCGGAGATCACCTGAAAGACGGAATCGAAGCATTAAATGTGGCTTTACATGACAAAACACTGAGACCTCACTATACTTATACAGAGTCCAAGAGAATTTCTAAACCCTATTTTAAAAGGAAAGCAGAGTTAAAAAAAGCTGCTGATATGATCAAAAAAGAAACGGTCATGTCAAAGACGGAAGTTGAAAAAGCAAGATTACTTTTTGATGGTTTGGATAAAAGCGAAAAAAAATCAGTATTTTCAATCTTGGATGCTAAATAAGATCAAGTTCAGATCAAAGACAACTGTACTTTGGATGTTACTTTATTTTGGAAGCTATACATCTTTTGAATTCACCCATAAAGAATCTGAAACACAGATGAGCAAGACAAGAACAGTATCAATAAAAGGTATTTGGTTGAAAATAAGCAAAAACGAATGTGACAAATCCTATCCGGCAAAAATTAGGTTTGGTGAAAATGGAATTTACCAGGCATTGGAAAAACCGGAGTCTGTTTTTTATACCTGGGATGTTGGAACATACGAAATGAAAGATAATGCTAAAATTCTTGTTTCCTGCGCCAACGATAAAATTGAATCTTACAAGATAAAATTTTCAAGAGACGAAAGCGAATGCACAATCACCTTGGGCAAACAATGTCATTTGGTGTATAAAAGGATAAGCTGATTATTAACAACACCGCACTTCAGAAAATAGCATCTATTATTCTGACTAAGTTTCGATAGAATTATTTAAGAACCATCATTAGACCCGTGCTTCCTGTTCCGGGCTGGGATGCCTATGCTTGAAATTATTTTTTCAAACACTATAAACTTTAAACATGAAACTGAGATTAACCATCGACATATTCAGCGGTCGACCCAATCCTTATCAAATCATTGAAGGGAATGAAGCAAAAAAAATGCTGAATAAAATTAAGCTCAATGCAGCATTAAGAAATAATGCCCGACAGTCTGAACCAGAAAACCTGGGGTATAGAGGCATTATTGTAGAAAACCTGGATGGGGCTAAGACGGACTTCCCGGAATATTTCAGAATTACACCTGACCGATTGTTTGCCGGAGCACAAAATGCAGATGCCAGCAGTGACCAATTTGAGACCGGTATTCTTGATGGCCTTGCCAAGTTTAAGGGGATTGGCAATAAAAAAGAATTTAAGAACTTACTGATTGCTGAAATGACCAATTTAAGAAACAGTGATGCTATTTTGTCAGACCTGGTCATTCCTCCCATTTTGATTCCCAGGCCCAACCCTTGCCAATGTGCTCCTGACCCTGATCTGGCGTGGTGGAACGATGGAAGCACCCGACAATTTGGAAATAATTGTTATAATTATGCCACCAATTATCGCACCGATACATTCGCCCAGCCAGGAAAAGCTGCCGGCCAATAATACACATCACTTTCTGGCTGTGCAGTTGCAGCAGGGCAAAGAAGTGCACTGGATGGTGCAATAGCAGATTGCTTGATCAATACCCCGGCAGCAAACAATAAATGCCCACAGAAAGGACATTTGGTCGCCTTGGTCATAGCGCCTGGTTTTGATTTCCATTGGTACAGAAAAGGAAACAATGGCAGGTGGAGTCATAAGCCAGGTGGAACGCCTGCAAAATTGACTGACAATTCTGGAAACATTATTACAGACCCGCGTACCGCCAATAGAGGAATGTACACCCAGTTTTGTACATTTATGCAAGTAATACATGGACATATCAAAATCAAATAAAAATTGGAAATGTAAGGTGTGTGTTTTCTCCGGAAGGCCTGATCCTGTTTGGAAACCATCTGAAAAGGTGGTTCTAAACTTGTTGGACATCATAGAGAAAGCACACCCTGTTTCTATACCTTATAAATTACCAGAAGGCCTGGGTTATAGAGGACTTTGTTTGTTTTCTAATGAAACTTTGATCACTGCCTACCATGGCCTTATTTATATCTCAGATGGTGATCTTAGGGATGTCAGAAAGGATGAAAACCTAAGGTTCTACGGGTATTTTATCAACCACCTTCCAAAAAAATTTGATTTTTTGAAAGTCACAATAATGGATTAACCTGAAGTATTTTTTTAAAATTCAAACTAAACCAGGCCCGATTTTGCTAATTTGATTGTTAAAATACCCCACCATAAAAGCATTTAATACCGACCGCTCCGTCATTACCTGACTACTGCTTTTTAAGGTGGTTACCATGACATTTAGGACATGTTTATCCGAAGGAGAGTGGTTGAGCTTTTTAAATGAATTTAAAAAAGTCATTTCGTTTTCTCCTAAAAGATGGTGGTTTTGCAGATATCTGCGTGTATTGACCAACTCTGATGCAAATAGGTCAGTTTCTTCTAGGGTATAAAATAAGATCAGTTGATAAAAGCGGGTCATGGCCTGGGCCCTTGTCTCCACGCTGTAGCGAGGCCCTTGTGTTATTTCTCTCCATATTTGTCGGGCGCTATTGTAGTCTTTTTTTAAGAAGTAATACCACCCGCATTGGCAGAGGGTAAAGAGCAAAAAGTCAAGTCTGTATTTACCTGCGTATTTTTTTCTTGCCAGCTCAAAATTAGAGACCACTTCGGCTGCTTTGTCCAAAGCTCCTGTGGAGAGGTAAAGTAGAATGCCACAATAGCAATAATTGTGGGCTCGCCTGATCTCTTGTTGTAAGGACTGGATGGGGTAGTGAAGCGTTTTTTCAAGGTAGGTTTCCATCTCATTCCATTTCTGAAATTTAAAACAAGCAACCATAAAATTAAAATAAACCGCCCTGGCATCTGTAGATAGATTGGGCATCTTTTCATCCAGTTTTTGCCGGTTCTCTACCAACAAGGAATTAAAGTAATAACATCGCTCTGCATTGCCGATGCCGTTGTAGTACAATTCAAAACATGCCAGGTATCGGTTGATTAGTAAATAGGCATCACCCGGAATGTTGGGTTGGAGTTCTTCAAGAGTTTGTATCAGTTGATCAATTTCCTGCGAAGCTGCGTAAGTATGATTCTCAGCCGGCAACTGAAAATAGAGATTGATGCGGTGCCAGCCATCTAAGGCTAGATCAAACATTTTCACACAATGCAAAACGCGGTCTTTTTCTGACTGGATTTGTTTTCTGTATTCAGGGTCAAAATGCCCAATCCTGCAGTTGCCAAATAAATACAATTGAATATCCAGGATTTCCAATAAGATGTGGTAAAGTTCATATTGCCATGCCTTTTGTTTTGTCTTATGGATGGCCGCTTCACAATCCTTATCGAGCCCCTTTTGTGCCAGCAATTGGATTTTGTAAAGATCTTTTCTTATATCCCACTCTTCAATATTTTCTTCATTGTAATTGCGCAGGGATGCCAGAATAGAATCAAATAGTTGCGACTTGTACACCGCCAGGTTTTTTGCAAAAGCTTCTTTACGGTATTTGGTCTTAAGGAGGCTTTCATCGTAACTATCCATGGCATCAAGGACTTCAAAAAGACGGAGATAGTTGTTTTTTTTGGCGGGAGTCATCAAGCCGGCAGATAAGGTAAAATACCTTTTTCAGTGGGTTTAAGTGATTTGATAAGCGCGAATAGATCCATTTTATATAGCTGATAATAAACAGATTAGATATAATTATCGGATCTGGAAATTTAAAATACCCATTTTTTTGATTTCCTTATTTATAGCCTAAGTATTTGATTTGCACCGTTATTTTCACTCAAAGTTAGCCAAGTTCAATAACAAACGATGCATTCAAAAGCTTTAATGAAGAATATAAAATATCAACAACAATCTTAAGTGGTTAGAAGTGCCGTCAATGGGATTGGCACTTCTATTTATTATAGATAGCATTGGTGAAAAGATATTTCTTTTAATTCATTGATATTCAATTTTGTAAATAGATTTCTACACCTTTGAAATTAAATTCACACTTACTTTTTGATGTTAACTGCTGTGATTATAGCCTTTGATTTGCATCTTAATTGATAAGTTCTCTCATAATGATATCTACTAACTTCCCATTTACCACGATTAATGTCATGATTGTAAAAAAAAACATCTCTCCTCTTTTGTTGCTCGCTTTTTTGGTTGGCATCCTTTGGCCAAAATGTGGGCATAGGTACAACTAGTCCTTCTGCATCCCTGCATGTCAACGGTACCTTTAAACTCTCAGACGGCACCCACGGCGATGGCAAAGTTTTGGTTAGTGACAATTCTGGCAAAGCCTCCTGGCAGGCGATGACGGGCCTGGCTACCGGGGATGAAAATGTGAGTGGAATGGGTAATTGGAATGAATGCGCATCCCAAAACATTACTGCATTCCAACCTATTTTTGGTAATCAGGGTGATTGTTTTATGGGAAGGCAGGTTGCCATGACAGATGAGTATGCATTTGTAGGGATGTCGGCTTACGATACGCTCACCAGGACAAATACCGGCATCGTTGTTGTTTATCAATTGCAAGGAAATGCATGGGTAGAAGTTCAACGATTGGCGGATGCAACCGGCACCACTGAAGCTTACTTTGGCTGGTCATTGGCAGCAGATGGCAATGTGCTTGTCATTGGAGCACCTTCTGAAAATATTGCTGGTAACAATCGTGCCGGTTCTATTTCCATTTATCATTATGGAGGTGGGATTTGGTATTTTAAGAAAAAAATTACCTTGTCTGTACCTGCACCTAACGACAACTTTGGGTGGTCGGTAGATATTGATGGAAACAATTTAGTGGTAGGTGCACCCAGGTATGGGGGCACAGGCAGGGCTTTTGTTTATACAAATAGTGGTGGTGATTGGCAATATTTTACTCAAATACCCAATGCAAGTGGTTCAGCCAATGATGCTTTTGCAGAAGACGTTGCCATTACGGACAACCTACTTGCAATCGGAGCACCCGGATATGATGTTGACAGCCTGGACTGTGGTTCAGTTTTTGTATATCAGCTTACTACCTCTGATTATGTATTTACAGATCATCTTTTTCCCAATCAATACGGATTTAGGCGAAATTCAAATGCTAGTTTCGGTCGTTCATTGGATATAGAAGGTGACAACCTGGTAGTAGGTGTACCGGCTTTCAGACCAGAGTCGGAATACATTGGAGGAATAGCCCTTTACAAGTTTAATGGCAGCCACATGGAGTATAAATTTTCTCTGAGAAGTGATACCAACAAAGCAGGAGATAATTTTGGCTTAAATGTAAGCCTTTCCGGCGCCTATTGTCTCGCTGGGGCTTCGGGCACAGTGCAAGCCGGAGTGACCAACCTGGGAAGCTATCGGCTTTATAAACTGTTGAACAATACATTGATAAAAATTTCAGATATCGTTGACCCAACAGGTGACTCTATTTCTAGCCACTTGTTCAGTGCCATCAATGCCAATACTAAAAGATTTGTTTTGGGTAACCCGTATAAAAACAATTTATCCGGAGCAGTAACCTTTGGCAAAGTTAAAATATAACCTTCAATCAAATGAGAAAAGAATAGGAGAGGTATTTTTTGTAAATGAATCCTATAATCACTATTTAATATGGTTTTTAAGATTTAAGCTACCACAACTTTCCCTTAAAACGGTGAGCCGGATGTTGATCCGGCTTTTTTTATTCAATGGGTTGCGCACTGGTTAACTGAGTAATAAAATCCCTGGCGATGCTCAGCGGGCGAAATAAGTACCGCTTTTTGTTTTTATGCTCTGAGCTGCGTTTGATAATCTCCTTTAATGTTTCTAAAACTTCAATGGTATGGGGGCCTTTATTGAGCATGATGCAATCAGCTGCTGCCGCATGACCGGCGTCCGTAATTTCACTTCTGGTGGCAAGCCCTGATTTGTTGAGCGACTCCAAAACCTGGGTTGCCCAAATCACCGGTACATGAGCAGCTTCGCAAAGCCAGAGAATCTCTTCCTGAATTTCTCCTGTCCTTTCAAAACCTATTTCCACTGCCAGGTCGCCTCTCGCAATCATCACACCAAAAGTCTCATCTTTCATGCCTTCCAGTAAAATGGCAGGAAGTTGTTTTACAGCCTGGGTGGTTTCAATTTTAATGATAAAATGGGGCATCCTTATATTGAAGGCATTAAATTCATTTCTCAGTGTTGTCAGGTCTTCAGGCGATTTTACAAAGGAATAACCTACCATATCGGCATGTTCTGACATAAAGGGCAGACATTGTTTGTCAAATTCTGTGAGGGCAGAAATGTTGATATCGGAATCCGGGAAATTGATTCCCTTATCATCTTTCAATTTTAATTTTGGTTTGGATACGCGGGTAATCCTAACAGCAGCTCTTTGGTGGTCAGCCCACTCAATATCGCCTTGAATGACACCATCATCAATCAACACCCTTTCACCTTTTTTAAGTTGGTCAATGATGCCTTCTATTCCTGGGCTGATCACAAGTTCATCAGTAGTTATATCATCTTTGTTTTCCGCTAACCATATTAACTGACCTGCCTCCAGGTTTTCTTTATGGTGCTTTTTTTTGGTTAATATTTTAGTCCTTATTTTTGGGCCGGCCAGGTCCATATAAATTTTGCATGGTTTACCTGTTTTATTGCTTGCCTTTCTGATGTGATGAATCATTCTGGCCCATACCTCTTCATTGTCATGTGCACAGTTGATCCTTGCTACATTCATGCCATTGAGCAGCAGACTTTTGATCACTGCATAATCATCTCCAAAACTTTTATCAAAGGTGACCATGATGAAGGGTAGATTGGCTTCAGGGTTGACACCAAAGAGGTGGTGAATTTTGCGTTTAAGTGTTTCGGTTGCCCTAACTTCTGTAATAGGTGATAGGGCAGTAGAACGATAACTTGCTCCTAATCGCATCTTTACTTCCTGCACCTGTCTTAGAATATGACTTTCAGAGCTTGCCAGAGAAGAAAGCCCTATTACATGCAAGTCATCTTGCAATTTCCGAATGTCAATATTCCGGAGACTTAAGTAGTGTAGGAGGTTTTGAGCAGAGAGTTTATGTGAATGATGAATCTGAGTTATTGCTTCCGGCAGTGATGCAAAATTGGATTTCATATGGTTTTCTATGTCGGTAAGCTGCTCGAGAATTTGATTTATATATTTTGAATTCATTTTCATTTTTTAAATATCTGTTGTTTTTTGTATTGTTTGCTGTTTTGGGTGTATGATCATTTTAGAGGGTGACCTTGATCTTAGCTAATAAATGTTATATTTTACCTGATTTCGATATAATTCAATTAAGTAGGACACTAGCGCTTATTGAACAGGGCATTCTCAAAAAGCTGAGAAGTATGAATCAACAGCAGAGCATCCAGGCAGGAAGAAAAAGCAGGATCTACTGAACAAGCAACGTATTGTGCCTTTAAGGAAATGTACTTTTTTATCAGAATGGGAATGCCTCTTTGGCTGTATTCTAAATCTTTGATCAAATGATCATAGTAAGGCATATCGTCTTTTTGATAATAACCAATCAGCTCTCTTCCTCCCTTTGGGAAAACAGGTAAAAAGGCCACTCTGGGGCGTACCATTTTTGCTATATCCTGATTTTTATGGTGTTTTTCTAAAAAATCAACCAACAAGGTTTTACTATACACAGAATATTGATTGCTAATACTGGCAGCTCCAAAAATATAATCTATAGCCCCCAAACGATGGACTGCTGCCACAACTCCCTTCCAAAGCAATAGAAGAGGGGTGGGGCGTTGTTGATAGGGTTTGGTGATAAATGACCTGCCTATTTCAACTGATTTTTGTAAAACATTTTCCATGTCTAGAGAGTATTGAAAGAGTTGGCTTGTATAAAACCCATTGATGCCATGAGAAGCCAATATTTCTCTTCCAATGCCCAAACGGTAACTGCCCGCGACGGCATTTTTTTCTTTATCCCAAAGAATGAGATGATGGTAATGGGTGTCAAATGGATCAAGATCTGACTCACACTGTGTGCCTTCACCTACTTCCCTGAAAGTGGTTTCCCTCAGTATACCCAAATATTGTAAAATGGGTGAGTCGTGCTTCAATTTTGTAAAAACCACCTCATACTTTTCTGTGCACACAACAGACTCTCCACTTTCGATGAGAAGCTTCACTTCTAATGCTACTTTCAATGGAAGATCTTCGATCTGTCCTATTTTTCGAGCTACTAAATTCACGTCGCCATATTTTGCAGGCGACAAACAATTTTGCAGGAAGTATGTCTTTCGTTTTAAAAAGAGAGCCAGGTCTTCAGGTTTTTTATATTGTTTTATTTGTTCTTTGAAGATGGTGTGTCCTACAATAATGCCTACCGACTTTCCTTTCGACCTGACAAATTCGCCGGGTATAGCGGCAGATTTGAGCATGGGATTTAGCCTGGCCATTGCATAAAAGAAAGAGCTGTTTTTGCCATGGAGATAAACCGGTACAATAGGCACCTCTAGTTTCATAATCAGTTTGGCAATGGAAGTTTTCCAGTCGCTGTCGCAAACTTCTCCTGACCCCTTTGTTTGTTGACTGGACACCTCTCCGGCAGGAAAAACAATGAGGGGGTGCCCTTCCCTGACATGTTGGATGGCTTGTTTTAATGCCGTTGCATTGGAGCCTGCCCCAAGCCCGGTATCATATGGATTGACCGGAATGATGTAAGGTTTTAACTTTTCAATTTTTTGGAGTAAAAAATTGGCCAATAGCTTGGTGTTGGGATTGTGTTGGAGCAATAATTTAGCCAGGATTAAGCCATCTAATAAACCCAAAGGATGATTAGAAACTAAGACAAAACCTCCACTCTGTGGTAGGTTTTTAATCATAGTAGGTTGAATTTCAAGGTTTATTTCTATTTCATTCAAGACCCCATCAATAAAATCCAGCCCACTTAGGTTTTCGTACTTAGCATAAATTCGATTGATTTCTTTTAGCTTAAGCAAGTCCATTGCCAGTTTCGAGAGAAAAGGTTTTACGGCTTTCGGTGCCATAGCCGGCAATGCCTTTTCAATGTCTGTGCTTTTAATTAAAGGCTGGTTTTTTTGTATCAAATAAGGAGTATGTACTGCTTGAGTCTGCATATTTTTATTTCTGATTTGTCAAAATAAGCATGATTTCATTGGCAGTCCGGGAGAATTTAAATCATAATAAAATATTAAAGCAGGAGGTATTAAAATTTACATATTGTTGAAAATGAATTAATAATGCCATAAGGTTGAGATAAAATCTCTGCGCTACGAAAAAAATCGTAACAAAAACTTGGAGGCTACGATTTTAATCGTACCTTTGCTACGAATTCAATCGTAGTAAACATGAATACACAATTACCAACAGATTCTGAACTTGAAATTTTGCTGGTTCTTTGGGCCAACGGACCTTGCACTGTGAGGTTTGTCAATGATACCATCAACCAGCAAAGAGAGGTGGGATATACTTCGACCCTTAAAACCATGCAGCTCATGATGGACAAGGGCATGGTAGCACGTAGCGTTGAAGATCGGGTACATTATTACCAGGCTGCTGTTTCAGAAGCCATTACCCAAAAAGGTTTGTTGGATGAATTTGTACACTCTACCTTCAGGGGCTCGCCATCTACGCTGGTTATGCGTATGTTGGGCGATGGTGAAAGCAGCCCGGAAGAACTACAGCGCATTAAATCCATCATTGAAGCCATCGAACAAAATAATAACAACTAAATTAAAACGTCATGGTATTATTCAACTATATCAATCCGGCATACTATGCCATTGCATGGACGGTAATTCATGCTATCTGGCAGGTAGCCCTCGTTGTGTTGTTAACTGCAGGCAGTCAGGCCGCCATCAAAAACATGACTGCCTCCATCAGATACGCCATTTGGGTGAGTTCCCTCGTGTTGATCCTTGGAGGCTCTGTTGCCACCTTTATGTATTATTACAACCTTGACCCTGCAGTACTAGCGGTGAACGAAGCCACAGATATTTTTGTAGCCACTTCACCAGAAACGGATTTGGCAGCTACCTATACTGTGAGCCCCGCGGAGAATCCATTTACCCTTGGTGCTGTGGTTTCTTATGTCAATGAACACATCTTGTTTATTGTTATGTTGTGGCTGGTAGGCATGGTCATTGCCCTGATCAGGCTTTTGGGTAACATTGGTTATGTGGAATATCTGAAAAGTAAATTTAATTTTCCCGTAGATCCCTACTGGGAGGAATTGCTCAATTCCCTCAAAACAAAGATGGGCGTTGGCAAAAATGTGCAATTATTGGAAAGTGCACTGGTGATGTCGCCTATGGTTATCGGTCACCTCAAACCGGTGATCTTTTTCCCCATGGGTGCCATCAACCGGTTGTCGGCTCAGGAGGTTGAAGCCATCCTTGCTCACGAACTGGCTCATATCATGAGAAATGATTACATCATCAACCTGCTGGTCAGTTGTATAGAATCATTGTATTACTTCCATCCTGCTATGTGGTGGCTTACGGCTCAGATCAGGGCAGAAAGAGAACATTGCTGTGATGACCTGGCCATAAAGGCAACTGGTCAACCCATCCAGTATGCACAATCTTTAGTGGCTGTTCAGGAAATGACTATGATGGCTCCCAGACTTGCCATGCAGTTTGCCGGTAAGGAAAAAAAGAGTCGATTCTTCTTGCGGGTCAATAGACTTATCCGTCCCAACTCAATGGCAATGAGTACCCGGGAAAAATCGATGGCTGCAGTAGTAACAGCGTTTATGGTATTGGTTGTAGCCATGGCATCCAAACCAGTAGATAATGCAGCCCATTGCCTGCCAATGACAAGTCCGGGTAATGAAAACTATCTCAAATACGATGGTCAATACGGACTCGATTCGCTTGCACTTGACTTTGCAATCAACGATGGCATTTATCATTACAATGATCATTACTACCACGCTGAAATGGAAGTAATCAATCGTAAGGTTGTTTCTCTCATTCTTAATGGACTTAAAATTTCAGGAAGTGATGTCAACCGGTTTGGAAATCTGATCCGAGATATCCTGTTGGCTGACCAACAACCGGCACACAAAAAAAGTAATAATGTTGAGTCAACCCAATTTTATGATGTATTTGGAGCTCAGTTGATGAAAGATAAATTGTTGCCCAATAGTAAAATCAATGAAGTTGTGTTTAACCAAAACAGTCTGGTCATCAATGGAAAAGTGCAGGAAAAAGAGGTTTGGCAAAAATATATCAACTTGTACAATCAACTTAAAACCCAGGACATGCCCACACTACCGGAAATAAAAATTGACATTTATCCGGATGAAAATGGAACCATTATCCAGGCCGATCTGATCGGGATAGATAGACTAGAGGACGTACAAAAAGAAGACCCCAATAAAGCAGAGGACAACCAGGTAGTTAATTCATCTGAAGTAAATAAAAATGGCTGGCGAAATAAAGATGACCTCTTTAATGATTGGCTGGAAAAAGAATTGGAAAAAGACGGCTACATTATGGACATCGAAGAATACAATTACGTATGGACTGAATCCATGTTTGTGGTCGATGGAGAAAATGTAGACGAAGAAGATGTCACCAAGTACATTAAGAAGGCAGAAGAAATAACTGGGAAAAAGTTAGACAAGTCGTTTATCAAAACAAAAAATGTAACCAAAGATTAAGGGAATCTTTGCTGGATACAAAACAATCAAAATTTATTAAACAAATATATTTTTTAAGGATGAAAAACCTGTTAGGGATTCTATTGCTTTTACTTTTTACAAATATTATTTCTGCCCAGGCAAAGTTGAAAATTTATGTGGATTGTAACCAACAATGGCTTTGCGACATGGATTTTTTGAGGAAAGAATTTGGGAGTGTTGATTTTGTTCGTGATCGTTTTTTGTGTGATGTACAAATAATATCAAACGTACAATTTAATGGCAATGGAGGCGAATCCAATTTGTTGTGTTTTATTTCTCAAAACCAGCAATCACAACGGAAGGACACTTTACAATATTTCAACGATGTTACCTCTACGGATGACATCAAAAGAAAGAGGATGTTGAAGCACCTGCAGATAGGATTACTTCCATATTTAGTGGAGAAAGGGCATGCTGATATTATTGAAGTGAATATCAAGCATGATGAAATGCAAAAAGACACTTCGCCGATTAAAGATCCCTGGAAGCAATGGCAGTTTTCAATTTCAGCATCCGGATTTTTCAATGGAGACCAAAACTATAGTGACTCCAATATCAATAACAGTCTCTCCGCAGGTAGGGAAACTAAGATCAGTAAGTTTAGTTTCGAGGTGTACAACTCCATCAACAGGAGGCGTTTCAATTTTTACAATCCTGAGCGGGATACCACCGAAGTGGTGAAAGCCACCAATGATCGCCAGGATATTTTTACCAGGTATATTTCAAAGAGAAATGAACATTGGGGTATTGGGCTACAAGGTGGCTTCAAAAGAAGTATTTTTGACAATATCGACTATCAGTTTACCCTGTTGCCACAAGTGGAGTACAGCATTTTGCCGTATTCAGACTTTACCAATCGAAGATGGGTATTGGGTTACTCAATCGGACCCAAGTATTTTAATTATGGTGATACCACCATTTACTTTAAAACCAGTGAATTGCTGTTTCAACACAGTCTCAGCATGATATCCTCATTTACCAAATCGTGGGGTACCATCAATCTGGGTGCGTTTTGGTCCAATTACCTGGATGATTTTTCGAAAAACAATTTTTCGCTCGGCGGGGCTATCAGCTGGAATGTATTCAAAGGCTTTAGATTTTCGGTGGGTGGATCTTATGATTTGATCCACGATCAGATCTCATTGCCAAAGTTCGACGCCAGCCGCGATGACCTCCTCATTCAGCGGAGGCTGATCGCGACTTCGTACAACTATTTTGTAGGTATAGGATTTAGTTATACGTTTGGATCCATCTATAATAGTCAGGTGAATCCAACTTTCAGGGGCTTAAACTACAGCATCAGTTTTTAGAAGGTTAACAAACCTTTTTTAACTCTCTGTAGGTTTTAAGTGCAACAGACATTCTTTTTTCTACCGACTTGATCGAAAGACCTATGATGCCGGCTATTTCCGAATAGGTTCTTTTCTCAATCTTGTTCATAATAAAAACTTCCCTGGCGGGCTTGGGGATGTCCTGGATTTTTTGCTGTACATAAGCGTTGAATTCTGCAGTCAGAACATTAAACTCGGGAGTTTCGTTATTGACTTCATTTTTATTGACCTGGCAATATCGGTAACGCACACTGTCTTTCCTCCTTTGATCAATAAAGAGGTTGTAGGCAATGGTGTATAAAAAAGAACATTCCTTGCCAACCTCTATTTTTTCTCTGTGTTGCCATAATTTGACAAAACTTTCCTGAGCAAGATCTTCAGCTTCACAGCTATCCTGGCATTTTGCTTTGAGGTAATTGTACAGCTTGTTAAAATTCTCACTGTACGTGGTATTGAATTTTTCGTGACTTAAGTACATCTCCAGATATTTTTAACAAATTTACTGGAGGATGAGGCGGAAAAAATAGGGGAAATCACCCATTTTAAATGCAGGGTAATCAAGGATAGACCTTGATTTTGTGTATATTATACTTTAGAATAAAAAGTATATTACTTCTTGAAAGTTAAATTTTTGGGATTTAAAGACGGATTGACTATTGAATCTGTTCAAACGCTTCCTGCCAGGCCAACATCCCTCCCAAAAGGTTTCTGGGCCCCGAAAAACCGTTTTGCAACAACAGTTGCTTAGCTGTGCCGCTCCGGGCACCTGACCTACAGTGTAAGATAATTTCTTTGTCTTTCCATTCTTCCAATTGAGACAAAGCGTCGTTGAGCTGGCCAAGTGGAATCAATTTGGCACCTATGTTATACATTTCGTATTCAAAAGGCTCTCTTACATCAATAATGATGAGATTTTCACCTGCATCCATTCTGGATTTCAATTCTGAAACTGTAATGTCTTCCATGTTTAATTGCATTTTGCGGGTTGGCCCGAAACGATGGTAATATTGATCTTGCTTTGCATTGGCACCTTGGTGATGCCATCAAAAGGAGGAAATTGATCCATGATAAAGGCGGCTGCCGTATCTCTAATGGTACCTTTGGTAGTTACCTCACCCAATTCGAGGTTGTGTTGCTGTAAAAGAAACTCAACTTCTGCATAGGTATAACAGACCAATTCAGGTATGGTGATCTCTCCCCCTTCTTTATCGCTGACTACAAACTCTAGTTCATCTCCTTTATTTATAGAAACACCCCCTTTGATGACGTTCTGGTCGATGATAAGGCTTCCCTTGTAATAAACTTCCAAAATGTGGTTGGGGTCGCCTGCATCGTATTTTTTACCTCTGATCTTGCTGAGCAAGCCACGGTGCTTCAATTCCACTGATTTTTGGCTAAAATCATTGCCATAAAGCAAGGGCAGTTCAGAAACCAGGATTTTATCCGGATCATATTTGGTGATGGTAACATACACCTTTCTACCTTCCTTTACTTCGGCATTGGCTTTCGGGTTTTGGTCAAGGATGATGCCACCTTTTTTACCAACCACAAAAACAGAATCGGTGACAATTAAATTAAATGATTGATCTTCAGCTTCTTCTCTCGCTTCTTCGATGTTTTTATTGACCAGGTCAACCATGGGCAGCTTTTGGCCGTGATGGGTGTAGAACCGAAGCCATAAAAACACAATCAACAAGATAACCAAGATGGTGCCCAAAAGTACAAGTAGGTGTTTAACTCTGGGATTGTCTCTCAGAAAATCAGCGAATGACCTTTTTTGGTTAACCAAGGGTATTAATTTATTGTGGGGCAAAGGTAATCAAATTAGGCTTTTTTCTTATTTGATTTTAAGCCTTTTGTAACTAAAATCGATCAAAATTTAAGAAATTATTTAGAAAATGTCTAAATAAAAAATGATCGTGGTTATTAGTTGTAATAATTGTCATCAAGTTCTATTTTTGCAACAAATATTAAAGATAGTCTCAAATTCTTTATATTTATCTTTGATAATCAAGATTTTAAGTCGATAAACGATGGTTTTTAACAAGTCAGTTCTCAAGCATCTTTCAGTAGTCTTGATGGTGATGTTCGGAACTTTGCTACGCGCAGAGGTTTCAGCAGATGCCGGAAAGACTTTGTTTACAGCCAACTGTGCTGCATGTCACGCCAAGAACATGAAATCCGCATTGACGGGTCCTGCATTGGGTGGAGTAGAAGCAAAGTGGGATAGTAAAGAAAATCTTTATGCCTGGATCAGGAATTCTCAAGCCATGATCAAAAAAGGGCACCCCAGGGCGGTAGAAGTCTGGAATCAGTTCAAGCCGACAGTGATGACGGCATTTCCCAATCTTACTGATGACGAGATTGCTTCCGTTCTATTGTACATCCAAGGTGTTACAGATGGCACTTATCCGCCTAAAAAAGCGGGAGCTGCTACAGGTACAGAAGTGGTGGAAGTGAAAAAAGACAATACCTGGTTTTACATTGGTATTACCGTTTTCCTTGCCCTTCTTTCGTATTTACTTTCACTGATCATTAGCAACCTCAACAAGTTAGCTGCTGCTCAACAAGGTCAGACCTATGAGGATAAAACCTTATGGCAAAAACTGACCTCCAAGGGAATGGTATCCTTCCTGATTTTTGCAGGTATCATTTTAGGAGGTTATACCACAGTGACAAGAGCTGTAGATTTGGGTAGACAACAGGGCTATGCTCCTGACCAGCCTATTAAGTTTTCTCACGCCACACACGCAGGCTTAAACAAAATTGATTGTCAATATTGTCACGATGGGGCCAGAAGATCTAAACACAGTGTTATTCCTGCTGCCAATACTTGCATGAATTGTCATAAGGCCATCAAAACGGGCTCTAAATACGGAACCGCCGAGATTACCAAAATATTTGCGTCGGTAGGTTTTAACCCAATTACCAACAAGTACATTGATAATTACGAAAATTATCCCGATGACTCTATCAAGGCTGTATTTACTGCCTGGATAGAGCAGGAATATAAAACCGCTAAAAACTTAACCACACTTGATCAAAATGGTCAGTCGGAAGTGAGGAAGCAATGGAAAGACATCGTTTCTTCTCTCACAAGTGACGTAGACAAAAAAGTCCAGGGGCCTATTGAGTGGGTTAAAATTCACAACCTGCCTGATCACGCTTATTTCAACCACGCTCAGCACGTCAGTGTAGGTAAAGTTGCCTGTCAGACCTGCCACGGTCCGGTTGAGAAAATGGAAGTAGTTGCTCAAAATGCTCCACTTTCAATGGGATGGTGTATCAACTGCCACAGAGAGGCAGAAGTAAAATTCAAAGACAATCCATATTATGCCAACTACACCAGCTTGCATGAAGAACTCAAATCAGGCAAGAGAGAAAAAGTGACAGTGGCTGACATCGGAGGTCTTGAGTGTCAAAAATGCCATTATTGATCAAACCTTTAAATTGAATTACCACATCAATTGATATAATGAGAAAAGAGGTAAAAAACATTTGGATCGGCGAACAAGATCTGGCACACAGTGAAAAGTTCATTGAGCAAAGCAATCAGGAGTTGTCACTCATTGACACTATGGCCAATGAGGAAACTTCAGCTGCCTTAGGATCCAACAGAAGAGATTTCTTAAAATTTCTTGGTTTTGGTTTAGGAGCAGCTACTATTGCTGCAGGTTGTGACATTCCGATAAATAAAGCTTTGCCTTATGTCACCAAACCAGATGCCATTGTACCGGGTATAGCCAATTATTACGCCAGTACCTTTGTACATGGAGGTGATGTAGCTTCTATCCTGGTAAAAACCAGAGAAGGCAGACCCATTAAAATTGAAGCCAATGACATGGCTCCATCCAACTACGGAAAGACTTCTGCCAGAGCCCAAGCTTCTGTATTAAGTTTATACGATACAAATCGTTTCGCCACACCTTTGAAAAAATCTGGCAGTGGATTCCAGGCAACCACCTGGGCCGATCTTGACAAAGAGGTGAAAGCAAAACTGGCTACTGCTAAAAATATCAGAATCATAACTGAGTCTTTGTCAAGCCCAACTGCTCAGAAGTCAATAGCTGATTTTACAGCCAAATACCCTGCTGCCAAAGCAGTTGCAGTAGACGCCGTTTCATACAGTGCCCTTTTGGATGCCAATGCCCTCAATTTTGGCAAAAGAGCGATTCCTACCTATAAATTCAATGAGGCCGACCTGGTTGTGAGCTTCAACGCTGACTTGTTGGGCACATGGATTTCTCCGGAAAGATTTGCAGCTGACTACGTTCAGAAAAGAGTGGTTAAAGATGTCAACGCTCCTGTAATGTCAAGACATTATCAGGTAGAAAGTCATATGACCCTTACCGGTTCCAATGCAGACAACAGAATATTGGTTAAACCATCTGAACAAGGGGCGGCAATAGCATTTCTTTATAACGCCATCACAGGAGGTGGTGCACCTGATTTAGGACTTAATGCCAATGCCAAAAAAGCATTATCAAAAGTAGCAGAATCATTGAAAGCCAATGGAGGTAAATCTATTGTATTAAGTGCTTCTACCAATGTAGCAGAACAATTAATGGTCAACGCCATCAATCAGTCGCTCGGCAACTATGGTACAACCATACTTGCTGGTACCAGCTATTATGGCAAACAGGGAGATGATGCGGCATTTGACCAACTTATCAACGAATTAAACAGCGGTGCAGTAGATGTATTGATCGTTTATGGAGCCAATCCTGTATATACCCACGGCAAAGGGGAAGCTTTAGCCAATGCCATAGGAAAGGCAAAAACAAAAATTGCACTTTCTATCGCCAATGATGAAACCACTAAACTTTGCGATTGGGTCGCAACAGTTCCTCATTTCCTTGAAGCTTGGGGCGACGTAAGAATATCAGATGAATGTACCACATTGATCCAGCCTACTATTTCTCCTTTGTTTGATTCAAGACAAGCTGAAATGTCATTTTTGACCTGGGCTGATGTTGCCACTCCATCTTATTATGATTATTTGAAAGCCAATTGGCAAGCAACTGTATTCAACAGTCAGAATCAGTTTGCTTCATTCCAGGCATTTTGGGATAATTCGCTTCACAATGGTTTGGTAATTTCCTCTGGTTCAGGAAACCCAGCATTTAATAATGCGGCTATTGATTTCTCAAAAGTGACAACACCTTCCCAAAGCACCAATGGAAATTTCATTCTTTGAACCCATTGGAGTTGGAAACGGCTTACATTCTACCAATCCTTGGTTGCAGGAAATGCCAAATCCGGTTGACAGAACTGTATGGGGCAACTACCTCGCAGTTCCAGTTAAATTTGATGGAGATAAAGCCTTTGAAGCCCTCAATGGATTAAAAGATGGTGACCTGGTAGATATTACCATAGGTGATGTTAAATATACAGTTCCAGTTATTCAGCAATTTGGTCAGATGCAGGGTACGGTTGCTTTGGCTTTGGGCTACGGCAGAATGGAAGCAGGCTTCTGTGGCACCAATGTAGGAGTCAATGTGAATGCCTGTGTTGCCAGAAACGGAGGCTACCCTCAGTACTTTAGTGATAAAGTAACAGTGTCTGGTAAACAAGGAAAAGAAAAAGAATTTGGATGTGTACAGTACCACCATACTTATGGAGTTACTGATAAAGATAAGGCAACGGGTCAAACGATCAATGCCGACGAAGCAGCTACCGTATTTTTTGATTACTTCACTGGGGCCAAAGGTTTCCAGGGAGCGATCACTGACAGGTCTATCATCTATACCACCAATTTAGCTGACCTGAAAGAAAGTGTAGCAGAAGTCAAAGAAAAACGAGAACATGCTCAGTTTCTCAACAGCAAACAAATCTATCGCGGACACGACGCATTGTATGCAAAAGGTCACCACTGGGGTATGCACGTGGATCTCAATGCCTGCATAGGCTGCGGATCTTGCACCGTGGCTTGTATGTCTGAAAACAACGTACCCGTGGTTGGAAAACGTGAGGTTTCCAGACACCACGAAATGGCTTGGTTGAGAATAGACAGATACTATTATGGCAGCGTTGAAAACCCTAATACGGTTTACCAGCCAATGATGTGTCAGCACTGTGACAACGCACCTTGCGAAAACGTGTGTCCGGTGAATGCCACCAACCACAGCAGTGAAGGACTGAACCAAATGACCTACAACAGATGTATCGGAACAAGGTATTGCGCCAACAACTGTCCTTACAAAGTAAGAAGGTTCAACTGGTTGGATTATACCACTGCAGATTTGTTCCCGGCCAACCAGATTAAAAAATTTGGTGAAGACATTCCATATGGTGCAGACAACCTTACCCGTATGGTATTGAACCCGGATGTAACGGTGCGAAGCAGGGGAGTGATAGAAAAATGTAGCTTCTGTGTTCAGAGGTTACAGGAAGGTAAACTTACTGCGAAAAACGAAGGAAGAACCTTAAGAGATGCAGATGTAAGAACAGCTTGTCAAACAGCTTGCCCTACAGGAGCCATCACTTTTGGTGATATGAATGCCAAAGACGATCTGGCTGCAAAGCTGGAAAGTCCACTGAACTACATTGTATTGGAAGAAGTCAACGTAAGGTCTTCTGTCAACTATACAATGAAAGTCAATAACAGAGACGAATCTTTAGAAGCTTAATTTTTAAAAATACCATTGAATGAGTTCACCAGTAAGCTTAATAAGGGAACCACTTATCACGGGTAATAAGACTTACCACCAGATTACGGAGGATCTTATATCACCCACCGAGAAGACGCCACCATTATCGTGGATGCTAGGTTTTATTGTAGCCGTAACTTTTTTAGCAGTATTTGTTTTTACGGTGGGATGGACAATTTATCACGGTATCGGTACCTGGAACCTTAACAGAACCATTGGTTGGGGATGGGATATCACCAACTTCGTTTGGTGGGTAGGTATTGGTCACGCAGGTACCCTGATCTCAGCCATCTTGTTGATCTTTCGCCAGAAATGGAGGACGGGTGTAAACAGGGCTGCAGAAGCCATGACGATCTTTGCCGTGATTTGTGCGGGTCAGTTCCCAATCATCCACATGGGTAGGGTATGGCTTGCTATTTTTATCTTTCCTTATCCTAATACAAGAGGACCTTTATGGCCCAACTTCAACTCACCATTGTTGTGGGACGTTTTTGCCATCAGTACTTATTTTACAGTATCCTTGTTATTCTGGTATACAGGTTTGGTGCCGGATTTTGCTACTGTAAGAGACAGGGCAAAAGGAATGAGAAAAAAGGTTTACAATTTCCTTTCCTTTGGTTGGACAGGATCAGCTAAGCACTGGCAGAGATGGGAAGCATTGTCTCTTGTACTCGCAGGTCTTTCAACACCACTGGTACTTTCGGTACACACCATCGTAAGTTTTGACTTTGCCACTTCAGTAATACCAGGCTGGCACACCACCATCTTCCCTCCTTACTTTGTAGCGGGTGCAATCTTTTCGGGCTTTGCAATGGTATTGACCCTTATGCTTACTACAAGAAAACTATTAAAGTTAGAAGATTATATTACGATTGAGCACATAGAATCCATGAATAAGGTAATCCTGCTTACAGGTACCATTGTGGGTGTTGCTTATCTTACAGAATTGTTCATTGCCTGGTATTCAGGCTATGTTTATGAGCAATTTGCATTCTTTAACAGGGCTCTGGGCCCTTACTGGTGGGCCTATTTCGGAATGATGTTCTGTAATGTGGTTTCTCCGCAGTTATTCTGGAAAAAATCATGGAGAAGAAACATTTGGTTGACCTTCTTCCTGTCAATTGTTATTAACATTGGAATGTGGTTTGAGCGTTTTGTTATCATTGCCACCACATTGGCGAGAGATTATTTACCATCTTCATGGTCATACTATTCACCAACATGGGTTGAAATTGGAATTTTCCTTGGATCTTTAGGTTTATTCTTTACTTGTTACCTCATCTTTTCAAGGGTTGCCCCTGTAGTTGCGGTTGCAGAGATTAAGAGCATTCTCAAAACTTCCGGAAACCAATATAAGGGTGCAGCACACCACCATGACGGTCACCAGGAAGAAGTTCATCACGATCACCATTAATCACTTAGCGGAAAATTTAACATGGCACATAAAGAAGTAATTTTCGGATTGTACAATGACGAGCAAGACTTGCTCAAAGCGGTAAAAAAGGCCAAGGCTGGCCACATGGAAATAATGGATGTGTTTTCACCATTTCCCATCCACGGTCTAGATCCTCTTCTTGAACTGGAGGAATCCAGAATTCACATTGCGGGATTTATTTATGGAATGTTGGGAACCCTTACCGCATTCTTGAGCATGACCTGGATATTTACCAAAGACTGGCCGATTATATTTGGTGGTAAACCTTATTGGTCAGTACCGGCTTTTATTCCTATTACCTTTGAGCTAACGGTTTTGTTTGCCTGCGTAGGTATGGTAGTGACCTTTTACATCATCTGTGGTTTGGGACCAGGTGTTACCAACCCTACTCTGGATGACCGAATTTCAGACGATAAGTTTTGCCTTGCTTTCGACAAGGCGTATGTTAACGAGGCTGATGCCCGGGCATTGTTTAGTGCTACAGGTGCAGCTGAGGTAAATTCAAAAAACCTATAATGCATTCCAACAAGATGAATAACAGCAAATACATCCTGTTTTTAGCCCTGGTATCATTGTTGGCACTTTCATGCCAGAAACCCGGTGGAAACAGCACAGGTAGTGAATACATGCCTGATATGGGACATTCTGTTGCATATGAGGCTAATACTTACAGTTATTACTATCAAAACAGATGGGGATCTGAGAAGGACCTCTACGACTTTTCTACTCCCCGTAAACCGGTAGCAGGAACCATAGCCAGAGGTTATGTTGGCAATGCTGACGGAACTTCAGGTATGGGTAGTGGTCGTCAATTTACCCCCAATGGTAGTGTTCCTTATTATTATGCAGACACAGAAGAAGAAAGATTAAGGGCAACCGCGGAAATCATCAACAACCCGTATCCAATCACGGCAAATGGTTTAGAGAAGGGTAAGGCTCTGTACAATATCTACTGTGGCATTTGTCATGGTGAAAAAGGTGATGGTGCAGGCTACCTTATTAGGGACGATGGAAAATACCCGGCTCAACCGGCTAACTTCTTATTGGATGATTTCATCAATTCATCTAATGGAAGATATTACCATTCAATCATGTACGGCAGAAACTTGATGGGCGGCTATTCAGATAAATTGTCTTACAAAGAAAGATGGGAAGTAATTCATTACATCCGATCTCTCCAAGCTGCATCAAAAAATCTGGTCTATAGCGAAAAAGCAAATACCCTGAACAGTGTAGATGTCCCTTTTGCTTCTATTCCAAAAGCAGCACCTCAAGTAGCAGTTCAGGATACAGCAGCCAAAAAGGAAGCGATGCCTCATTCTGCAGACGGACACGGTGAAAAACATTAATTGGCAATAAAATCAGGCAAAGAAAAATGAATCAATATACCATTACCAATACATTAAGAACCATCTTATTCAGCATGATGGGAATAGGATTGTTGTGTCTGGTACTCACATGGATGGGTGATGATCACAGCCACACCAGGTTTTGGTCAAATGTTTTGCACAACTCCGTTTTCTTTACAGGCATAGCGATCATGGCTACCTTTTTTATGGCTGCCAGCATAACTGCCTACGCAGGTTGGTACACAGCCTTTAAAAGGGTATTTGAATCGATATCTGCCTATTTATTGCCGGGTTTTATCATTATGACCCTCATTGGAGTTGCTGTTTATATGCACATGAATCACCTGTACCACTGGGCAGATGATAAGAGTGTTGCAACCGACGAAATATTAAAAGGCAAATCAAGCTTCCTCAATAAAAACTGGTATCTGTTTGGAACCATCATTATAGGTGCAGCTTATGTATTTATTGCCATGAAACTGAGGTCACTGTCTGTTGCTGAGGAATCTGCGCACGGAGAAGAAAACTTTACTACCCACCGTCGTATCAGAACCTTTGCCGCCATGTTTTTACCAATATTCGGATTTACTTCAGTAGTACTTATCTGGCAATGGGTCATGAGTGTTGATGCTCACTGGTATTCAACTATGTTTGCTTGGTATTCTTTGGCAAGTTTATTTGTAGCAATGATGTGCCTTGTGGCTTTGACTTTACTTTACCTAAGATCAAAAGGTTATTATCAAAATCTTACCAAACACCACATGCATGATGTGGGTAAGTTCATTTTTTGGTATTTCAGTATTCTGGACTTATTTGTGGTTTTCACAATTTATGCTGATCTGGTATGCCAACATTGGAGAAGAGACTATATATTTCAAAGAAAGATATGACAACTACCCGGTATTATTTTTTGGCAACTTTGTCATAAACTTTGTACTGCCATTTTTGGTTTTAATGAGGAATGATACCAAATGGAAAAATGGTTCACTCTCATTTGTTGCCATCGTAGTATTTCTTGGTCACTGGTTGGATTTTTTCCTGATGGTGAAACCGGGAGTGCTTCATACCGCACATGAAGTTGGTGGTCACGGAGCCGAACATGGTGCAACAGAAGCCCATGGACATGCCGTAGAACATGTTTCTTCATTTGTACAGGGCTTTACTTTCCCTGGATTGTTAGAATTGGGAACCATGCTGGGCTTTCTTGGCTTGTTCCTGTTTGTAATGTTTAATGCATTATCCAAAACAAGGCTTACTTCAGAAAAAGATTATATGTTGGGCTATGGCCCTTGGGAAGCATCTTCCGAGCACGGCAAGGAAGTTGACTCATTGTTCAATGTGACTCTGATCTTCACCGGCATTGTTTTTGTAATCACGCATATCTTACTGTTTTGGTATGCCTACAAATACAGAATGCAGCAAGGTAGAAAAGCCACCTTCTTTGCCCACGACACCAAATTGGAACTCATTTGGACAGCCATTCCTGCCGTTGTAATGGCCTTTCTTGTGGCCAATGGACTTGTAGTATGGAACAATGTGATGCCAGATTTGGGTCCAGAAGATAAATTCCTTGAAATTGAGGCTACCGGTTATCAATTTGCCTGGGATATTAGATATCCAGGAAAAGATGGTAAGATCGGAGACAAAGATTTCAGACTCATCAATATGTCCAATAACCCATTGGGTGTTAATTTTAATGACCAAGCCAGTATGGATGATGCCATCCTTTCTGGCTCGGATGTTATCAAATTGCCGGTTGATTCAACGGTAAGAGTAAGAATTACAGCCAAAGATGTATTGCACAACTTTTACCTGCCCCATTTCAGGGTTAAGATGGACGCGGTTCCGGGACTTCCTACTTATTTTATCTTTAAGCCTACCAAAACTACTGCCCAAATGAGACAGGAGTTGAGTGTTTATCCTGAATGGAATGAGCCTTATGATCCGGCTGATCCGGAAGGACCCAAAAGGTGGGAAAAGTTCAACTATGAATTGGCTTGCGCAGAATTGTGCGGAAAAGGGCACTATTCAATGAGAAGAATTGTAGAAATCGTAAGCAAAGAAGAATATGATGCTTGGGCTGCCGGCCTGCCAGCTTTCTATAAAGCCTCTATCAGAGGAACAGACGCCGATCCATTTAAAGATCAAAAATTACTGGACTATGAGATTGATGACCGCAAAGCAGAATTGGATTCAACAGTAGACCCACTTTGGTCAAAACTGGCTTCTGGCAGAGACACAACCATGACAGCTGAAGTATTGACCCTGAGATTAAAATATGTTTTCTTTGATACAGGATCCAACAATCTGGATGCACTTTCCAACCATGAATTGGATTACATCGCCGGCTTATTGAAGAAGCATCCTCATATCAGATTGGAAGTGGCTGGACATACCGATAATGTTGGCGATGCTGCAGCCAATAGAACTCTTTCCATGGGTAGAGCTACCAGTGTTAGAGACAGATTGGTAAGTCAGGGAGTTGCAGCATCGAGATTGGTAGTCAACGGGTATGGAGATACAAAGCCTATGGATACCAACGATACAGAGGAAGGGAAGGCGAAGAATCGCAGAACTGAATTGAGAGTAATTTAATTTTAAAAATACAACCATAAATAAAATGGCAGAAGTAGGTGTAAAAACCAGGGAAGATATCCTGATCGAAGAACAAGGCTTCAATGATCACTTCCATGATCATCACCATGGTGATAAATACAAGTCTGGCTTTTTGAACCACTATGTGTTCTCAATGGACCACAAAGTGATTGCACGACAATTTTTGGTTACCGGGATTATTTGGGCCATAATCGGAGCAGCAATGTCAATTGTATTCAGACTTCAGCTGGGCTTCCCTGAAGAGAGTCTGGCTTGGTTAAAACCAGTCTTGGGTAAATGGATTGTGGTTGATACGGAGGGAGTAGGAAAGCTTTCACCTGAATTTTATTATGCATTGGTAACCATGCACGGTACCATCATCGTATTCTTTGTACTAACAGCAGGTTTGAGTGGTACTTTTAGCAACTTGTTGATCCCATTTCAGATTGGAGCCCGGGATATGGCATCACCCTTCCTCAATATGTTATCCTACTGGTTTTTCTTTTTGGCTGGTGTGGTAATGTTTTATTCACTTTTCCTCAGCACAGGACCCTTCTCAGGTGGTTGGGTAGCATACCCTCCATTGAGTGCTTTGCCTCAGGCATCGGCAGGTTCGGGAACAGGTATGACACTGTGGCTGGTGAGTTTAACCTTGTTTGTTGTATCAGTTTTGTTGGGAGGTATTAATTACATCACCACCATTTTGAATTTACGTACAAAGGGTATGAGCATGTGGAGACTTCCACTGCCAATCTGGGCCTTCTTTGTAACTGCAATATTAGGTTTGTTATCATTTCCGGTTTTGGCCTCAGGCTTTTTTATGTTGATCTTCGACAGGAGCTTAGGCACAAGTTTTTACCTGAGTGATATCTTTATTGGTGGCCAGGCCCTGGATAGAGTAGGAGGTAGTCCTATTTTGTTCCAACACCTTTTCTGGTTCCTGGGTCACCCCGAAGTTTACATCATTATCTTACCTGCCATGGGTATTGTTTCTGAAGTACTTTCAGTACATTCCAGAAAACCTATCTTTGGTTACAGAGCCATGGTGTACTCCATCCTTGCCATTGGTTTCCTTTCATTTATAGTGTGGGCACACCACATGTTTATGGCAGGGGTCAATCCTTTTATAAGTAATTTCTTTGTAGTATTTACTTTGATCATTGCGGTGCCTTCTGCAGTAAAAGTGTTCAACTGGATTACTACATTATACGGAGGAAGCATTCGATTCAACACTGCTTCCCTTTTTGGAATTGGATTTGTATCCATGTTCATTTCAGGTGGATTGACCGGTATATTTTTAGGTAACTCCGCAATCGATATCCAAATGCACGATACTTACTTTGTAGTGGCCCACTTCCACATAGTAATGGGTGTTGCTGCCTTTTTTGGAATGTTTGCTGGTGTTTACCATTGGTACCCCAAAATGTACCAGAGATTCATGAATGAAACTTTGGGTAAAATTCACTTCTGGGGCACATTGATTCTGGCTTACGCAATCTTCTGGCCAATGCATTATCTTGGAATGGCCGGAGTGCCTAGGAGATATTACAGTTTTGATACTTTTGATGCCTTTAAACACTTTGCAGAAATGAACAAATTCATTACTGTAGCAGCGATTTTGGCATTTGTTATACAATTGATTTTTGTGGTAAATTTCTTTTACAGCATTTGGAAAGGAAGAAAATTAACACAAAAGAATCCATATGATGCCAATACCCTTGAATGGACTACACCAATTGAACCAATTCACGGTAACTGGCCAGGCAACATTCCATCTGTTCATCGTTGGGCTTATGACTATAACAAGGATGAAAGAGAGTTTGTACCACAATATGAACCTTTGAAAGAAGGTGAAGTAGGGGATCACTAATATTTAATAATAAAAAAAGCTGTTTAGCACCTTGAATCATCAAAATCCATCCAGGGAGATTGTCGTACAGTCCTATAGCAAATGGGCTGATTACGTTCAATTGGTTAAAGCCAGGTTGAGCCTCACGGTAGTCTTTACCTCTCTTTTGGGTTATGCCATTGCGGCGGGTGAAACGATCCATACCACAACCTTAGTGTTATTGGGTATAGGTGGTTTTCTGATCACTGCAGCTGCCAATGCCATCAACGAAGTATTGGAAAAGGATTATGACGCATTGATGAAAAGAACCCAGCAACGTCCTTTAGCAACAGGACGAATGAAAATCAGCGAAGCAGTATTGTTTGCAGGCTTGGCCTGCTTAGGGGGCGTTACCCTTCTCTCTATGATCAATCCCATCACTGCGGTCATGGGCATGTTGTCATTCGTTCTTTATGCTTTTGTGTATACACCACTAAAAAGATACTCTACCCTTGCAGTTGCTGTTGGGGCTGTTCCGGGGGCTTTACCTGTGCTAATTGGATGTACCGCAGCTCAAGGACAAATTACCACCCTGGCTTTGGGCTTATTTGCAGTTCAGTTTTTATGGCAGTTTCCTCACTTTTGGTCCATTGGCTTTCTGGGCTTTGAAGATTATAAAAAGGCTGGTTATAGGCTATTACCCGAACTGGATGGTGCCATTGATCGCAATGTAGGCTTATATGCCTTGCTATATACTGCCTTAATTGTACCTGTATTAAGCTATTTGTATCTCAATGGTGATATGAATTACATGGCTTTTGTGGTCAATACCATTTTGACCCTAGCCTTTGCTTATTTCAGCCTTTCCTTTTACAGAAGATTTGACAGAAAGAGCGGACTGATTTTAATGTTCTCCTCATTCTTTTATATGCCATTGATTTTATTGGTTTCATTATTTAACAATTGAGATTAGAAATGGAAGCAACAATTTTCAAAAGAGAAGACGGATCTGGCAGGTTAAATCCACAGCTATTTGCATTGTGGGTTGGCATGGCAAGCATGATCATGCTTTTTGGTGCATTTACCAGTGCTTACATAGTTAAACAAGGTGCAGGAAATTGGTTGCAATTTTCAATGCCCTGGGTTTTTTATTTGAGCACAGCTGTAATCATCGTATCCAGTATATTTCTGCATTTGGCATACAATGCATTTAAATCATTTCAGTGGCAGCGATACAAAATTATGTTGTTATTGGCTACAGCCCTGGGTTTTGCATTTATGGTGCTCCAATATGAAGGATGGATTGCCCTTTTTGAAAGTGGCGTTGATCTCAGAGCCAATGTAGGTGGATCGTTCTTTTATTTGATCACAGGCGCTCATGCGGCTCACGTTTTAGGTGGCATCACCACCTTGGCGGTCACTTGTTTGTTGGCTTTTACCCTGCCTTTAAAGTATAGTGAATCCAGAAAAAATAAGATAGAGATGGTTCTCCATTTCTGGCATTTTTTGGGAGGACTATGGATATATTTGTTTGTATTTTTAAATGTAATAAGATAATAAAAACTAACTAATGGCTTCAGAAACAATAGCATTGCACGGAGATCACTCAGCTCCCTCTTGGAGTGGTGGTAGTGAGCCGTTTAAGGCCAGCTATGGCAAACTGATGATGTGGTATTTTCTCTTGTCGGATGCCTTTACATTTGCAGGATTTTTGATTGCTTACGGTGCGTTAAGGTTTAGTATGCCTTCATGGCCTGTACCTGACTTCGTATTCAGCTCATTACCCGGCGGTATTCATCACAAGCCACTAATTTTTGTAACCATTATGACCTTTGTGCTCCTTGCAAGTTCATTTACCATGGTCCGTGCCGTACAGGAAGGTCAGCAGGAAAACAAAAATGGAGTTGTAAAATGGATGTTGTTAACCATTATTGGAGGATTGATGTTCTTAGGCTGTCAGGCATGGGAATGGACTACCTTAATGGGTACAGAACACATGACCATCAAAGTGAATCCATTTGGAACCCACACCGAAAATGGTGTTTATCTGGAAGATGGTCACGATGTTAAAAAAGGTGATACATTTAAAGCAGGTACCTCTTACTTGATCCATCAACACGATGGTCATTTTCATCAACTGGCTTATAAGGTAGCAGATGGCCCTGAAGCAGGTCAAACCAAAAGACTTGAGTTTGGTCCTAAAGCTTTTGGAGCTTTGTTCTTTTTCATTACCGGATTTCACGGATTTCACGTATTTTCTGGTGTTGCCTTTCTTTTGATCATTTGTTTAAATGCAGCTTCAGGTTTGTATGAAAAAAGAAAGAATAAATACGAAATGGTTGAGAAAATTGGTCTTTACTGGCACTTTGTAGACCTTGTTTGGGTCTTTGTATTCTTATTGTTTTATCTTCTCTAATACACTCAAAGATTAATTAAAATGGGACATTCATATACAGAATCTAAACAAATAGCTACAAAGACGATCCTTGTGCTAGGCGTTATCACCATAGCAGAGGTTATTTTTGCCCTTACCGGTAAAGGATACATCATCAATGGCTTTCACATGCCTCACTGGCTCATAGGCGGTGTGATGATCATTATGAGCGTGGTAAAAGCCTACCTGATCATATACGAATTCATGCACATGAAATACGAAGTACCTGCTTTGGTAAAAACGGTTCTTATACCTACTTTGCTATTAGTGTGGGCCATCATTGCCTTTACTTTTGAAGGTAGTTCTTGGCAGCATAGCAGAACTAAGGTTCATAATCTTAAATCATCTACTTCTGTAGAACACGCAGAACACAAATAATAAAAGGCGGGTTTTCCCGCTTTTTTTTTTGTACTACCCTCAACTTAATGCTTTTTAATTTGTTTAAAAAAGCAACTTTATTATGAAGAAATACTTCAATTCTATTATTCTTGTTTTTGTTCTTATTGGCCTGCCCTTGGGATCCTATTTCTACCTAAGGCAAGGATTTACGTTTCGCAAAAACCTGATAGACGAATTAAAAACTTCAATGCCGCTTAAAGGCACCCTAACAGAAAGTGGATATCCTGTTTTGGTAAAAGGCCGATGTACCGTTATTGCTCTGAACGAAAATCATAACCAGCAGTTGAGCTTGTTTGACCAATTTAAAGACGCCAAAGGTTTTCAATTGGCAGGCAATATGGATACTATGTTAGTGATGCCATATTTAATGAAAAAGCAGCAGGTTGCAGACACCAAAAACATCCGTAATTACTTTCAAATAGATTCTACTGTTCTCAGTACACTAAAGCAGGCTTATCCTGCTTCTAATTACCTGATCCTTGACACACTGGGTAAGATGCGTTATTCGTATTCGGGCAATGAAAATGACATGAAAAAACTGGCAGGACACATAACCGTCCTGCTCCCATTATATAAGGAAAAATAAATATTTTGCAAACAAAGGAATTTCAATTGAAACCCCAGCCCGAACTGGCTGTCAAACTAAACAGAATAGCATATATTTGTGTCGGCTTTGGTTTTGGTCCTGGTTGGCATTATGAGGAGGGTAAAAATAGATCTTGGAATTGATTTTTCATTCTTACCACCTGTACATGCAATTTTAAATACCCTCGTTGCCATTTGTCTGATTGCAGCCCTTTGGTTTGTAAAACAAAAAAACATCCGACTCCATCAGTTTTCAATCTATGGAGCAATGGTCTTTTCTGCCTTGTTTTTATTGTGTTATGTTTTGTATCATTTTACCACAGAGGAAACTAAATATTGTTTTGAAGGCTCATCACGGACCTTGTATTTTGTGCTTTTGGTGAGTCATATAGTATTGGCCGGGCTTTCATTGCCTTTTATACTGATCACCTTTATAAGAGGCTATACCCATGAAATTGAAAAGCACAGAAAAATTGCTAAATATGTGTATCCAGTATGGCTCTATGTAGCCATTACAGGGCCCCTTTGTTATCTCATGCTCTATCCTTGTTACTCATGAAAAAGTACCGTTTACAAAAACTGGTGGTTTTAACCGGTCTGCTTTTAATTATGATGGTATTGGTGTTACCTGATCTGGGTGCCCAGTGTCCCATGTGTAAGATGTCTGCTGAAAGCAATTTGAAAAATGGAGGAACAGAAGGCAGATCTCTCAACGCAGGAATTTTATACATGCTTGCCTTACCTTATCTGTTGGTAGGTTTTCTGGGGTATGTGTGGTGGAAAAAGCGAAAAAAAGACGAAGCAGCGAGCCCCCAATAAATACTAAGTTTTAAGAGTTATTTAACCTAACAGCCCTTGATGCATTTCACTGGGTGGTATATTTTTGCATTGAACCCAAACGAATGCTATGATACCCTGGAGGTTGTTTCCCTACCTCAGACCCTGCCTTGCTATAATAGCCGGAATCCTGGTGAGAGAATTTGTAACCACGGAGATTTGGATAGTGGTTTTTTGTTTGACCCTTGCCTCAGCACTCGCAGTTACCAATGATTTTTTATACACTTCATCCGTTAGATACCCATTCTATGCTGGCTATATTATTTTGATGCTGTTTTTTGGATTGGGATTTCTTTCCCATCATTTACATACCATTGGACTTGGCAGCACCCACTATGGCCATTATGTAGTAGAGGGTAAGGAAGTAAGGGTCATAGGTGTTATAAAAGAATACCCTAATCAACGTAAAAATTACCGTACAATCCTGGATGTTGAGTTTGTATGCTATGACAGCAATTGTTACAAAGCAAGAAACCCAATACAACTTTCTATTGGCGGAAATGCTGTAAAGGGTTACTTACCATCACCTGGCGATAGAATTTGTGTATGGGGTATCATCAATAAGATTGCAAAAAATACCAACCCGGGAACCTTTGATTTTGCCCAATACCTAAGAAGACAGAAGATAACACATCAGCTGTACACTTCTAATGATGTTGTGCTTTTGGCGACCTACCAACTCGGCTTTTTCAGGCAATCCAGCATGAACCTCAGAAATCGGTGTTTAAAAATTTTTGAAAAATATTTAAAGGGCGACCCACTTTCCATTGCAAAAGCCATGGTCTTGGGTTACAGACAGGATGTACAGGATGAACTTTACCAGTCTTTTTCAGCTTCAGGCTCCATGCACATCCTTGCGGTATCGGGCATGCACCTGGCCGTGATTGCAGAGATCCTGCTGAAAGTCATGGATAAACTTACTTTCAGACGGCGTAGAACAGGGATGATCCCTTCTCTTATTATAATTGCTCTGTTGTGGTTTTTCTCATTTATGACTGGGGCTGAATCCGCCATTATCAGATCAGTGTTGATGTTTACCCTGATTTTATATGGCAAAACCCTTCAACACCACCATTCCACTTACAATATAATGGCCTTCTGTGCTGCTATCATGCTGATTTATTACCCATCCCAACTTTTTAATGCGGGCTTCTTATTTTCATTCCTGGCTTTGCTCAGCCTTATGTATTTCCAACCCTTAGTACAAAGTTGGTGGCAACCTTCAGATCTATTTTCCAATTGGATTTGGCAATACATCTCTGCATCAATTGCGGCACAAGTACTGGTTGGACCCCTCACTGTCTTTTTGTTTAATCAGTTTCCATTTTATTTTGTGTTATCTGGGTTTATTCCAGTTTGGTTGTCGGCGTTGTCTTTGAAATTAGGCTTGTTGTTGTTGGCAGCTGAATTTATTTTACCAGAAACCAATGGTTTGATTTCAATTGGTTTTGAATTTATGCTTACTTATTTTATTCGCTCTGTGCAGTGGGTAGAGTCACTACCCATGGCATGCATTGACGATCTCTTTCTGAGTGTTCCTGAATTTGTTTTTTTCAGTCTTGCAACTGTTTCCTTGATGGTCTTTGTGAAATTCAGATCCAAACGTTTGATGATAGCAATGGTCTCTTTTTTTGTCTTAGGCCTGGTTTGGCGAATTGGATCCGGTTGGTCACACAATGGTCAGTTTGTCCTGACTGTATATGATCATAAAAAAGTGGTGTTGGCTGATGTCTTTATGGGTCACAACTGCTTTTCTTATGGTGATTCTACTTTGGCTTCTGCTTATGCAGATTATATATACTCAGCACATAGGTCAAAGCATTACATTGAAGAGATTCGATATGTTAGAGATACAACAAAAACCTGGGTTTTGGGCAATAGGGAGGTGCAATCAAAAAGAATAATAAATGAAAAATTAAATATCGCAATTGTAATAGAACAAAAAGATTTTTTTCCAGACTGTTCACCTGACATTTACCTAATTCTTGGCAAGGTATGGCCCCCCCAAAAACCAATGGCTCACCCCAGTTGCATTGTATTGAATGCCTTGATTAAGGGGAAAATGTTGGAGCAGTGGAAATCGTTTGCTGCAAAGCAAGATGTGGGTTTGTATTCAGTTTATGAATGTGGATCTATTGTCTTGACACCACCCTTTAAAATACCCAATTCATGAAAAATAGCAGTATTATTTATTTTACCCGGGCTGAGAGGAAATCATTGTTTGTCTTTTTTCTGATGGCCTCCTTATTTATTACTATGATGTATGCTATGTATCGTTTTGAAAAAACCAAAGTGGTTCCGTTTGAAAAAGCAGTGACTCAATCGATGGGAGCCCAAGCAGCAGAACACCATATTCGTTCTAAAATCAGAATTATTGAAAGAAAGCAGAAGTCCATAGTGACCACTCAGGTATTTCAGTTTGATCCCAATACAATAAGTGAGGATAGTTTAAAGATGCTTGGCATTGATGCCAAAACTTCAAGATTTTTTTTAAAGTATCGATCAAAAGGAGCAAAATTTAAAAGCAAAGAACAGTTTTACAAAGTATATGGAATGCAAAAATATCAATCAAGGTTGTATTCACTCCTGGTTTTCAGTTCCGGAGAATCCAAAAACGAAGCTGCTGATGTTAGAGCGTTTGCTGATAACAAAATGCCTGAAAACAAAGAAACTGCCATTCCTACTGTAAAAATCCGAATCATCCAGATCAATGAGGCGGATAGCTTTGAATGGCAATTGATTAAAGGCATAGGAGAAAAACTGGCCGGGAGAATTGTAAGATATAGGGAAAGACTGGGTGGATTTGTAGCCATTGAACAATTAGAGGAAGTCTATGGCCTTAGACCGGAAACTTTTCTTGCTATCTCTCACCTTTTGAGTGTCGACAAGGGACAAGTTACAAAACTTCGAATCAATGAGTCTACCGAAAGTCAACTGTCCGGCCATCCTTATATTGGTAAAAAGAAGGCCATGATATTATCAAGGTATATTAAAAACAGGGGACAATTACATGCCCTTACCGATCTCGTAGCCAGCAAGCTGTTTGATGAAGAAGAAATCCGGAAACTGGAACCCTACCTCGATTTTTCAAAATAGTAATCCAGAGATTAAATGCATAAGTAATTTGATGGAATGTAGATGGCTGTTATTCAGTATATTAAACATATGCAAATAAAAATAAGTAAATAACATATTAAAAATATTTGTAATATGTTATTTGATGTTTACCTTTGAACTTCGATGCAAAAGTGCATTGACAAGATTGGAAATCCAGGTCCCATCCCAAAACAACGACCGATTTATTTTGGATTTAAATCTTTTCCCATGAAGAAACCGATTATTTACAGTTTTACTGTAAAGGCAAAAAAGTTTGTGTATCTGCTTTTAATGGCAGCTTGCGCCTTACTTGAGACCAACAGCTTGTCAGCACAAATTGACTTCGTAGTCAATTCTGCTGTTTTTTCACCAACCAACATATCCATTGGCGAGACCGCTACATTGACTTCCAATGTAATGATCAATCCTACATCTCCAGCAGGAGGAGGACAACTGGCAGTTGGCTGTCTTGAAATCGTAATTTCAATGCCGGCCCCTAAGCAGTACGTACCCCAAGGTGGAGCAGCTGCCGTTTCTGCAATGGGCTTTGGTTCCTCTTTTACTTGGACCTATAGTGTCATCGACAATTCATTATATGGATACAATAATGTGATCCTACCCGCAGGCGCTGGAGGAGATATCATAGTTACAGTTGAAGGACTTGCCATCACTGGTGTTCCCGCTATATCGACTGTAAATGCAAGTGATTTTTCAAATTGTACAGTTACCAATGATGGAAGCAATGATTCCAGATCTGCCAGTTTGAGTGTTAACCATTCGGTAGAATTAAACTGTAAAACGGATACCGTTTTCTTTTATGATGTAACTTCTATGGGTATAGTCATTAGAGCAAGAGATTTATACAACAGCGCTACCACAACCCCGGCTTGCGAACCACTTTCCTTCTTTCTATTTGACAGCATCAGAAGAGAACCCGATTCTCTTGTATACGGCTTAAATGATCTTTTTGATCCACCAACATGCATTGTACTAACTGCGAAAGATGATTGCGGAGATAGTTTGAACTGCAAGATATTAATTACAATCCTTGATACCTTACCACCCCAAATATATTGTCCACTTGCTGACACAGTTTGTAATCTAAATCAAGTGCCACTACCGTTTGGTACCTTGGCAGAATTTGAAGCAGCTGGCGGTGATGTGAGCGACGAAACATTTAGTGTGTTTATTCCTGCATCCTTTTTTTCCTGGATAGGCGACGACACTACTACAACAGGATGCAATCGAACCATAGAAAGGCAATATAGAATTGAAGATTGGTTTGGAAATGCCGATACCTGTTCTCAATTTTTTGTCATCAAGGATGCAAATGGACTTAGTTGCGGGCCTGCGGTAACTGTTAATACGGACCCTGGACTTTGTTCTGCTGTAGTATTGTTGAATGCACCTATACATAAAAATTGTGAAGTAGACACATTTTACAACAACGGGCCTTCCAATAATACCTATCCATTGGGTACAACAAATGTTACGTTTACGTTGATTACCGTATGTAATGATACTTTTAAATGCATCAAACAAGTAATTGTATCCGATAGTATCTACCCAGTATTGCGTTGTCCTTCTGATGTGACTATCCAATGTACTGTGCCGGCAGCAGCCATAACATTTGCTCAATACACGGCTCAGGGTGGTCTGGCAGTTGACAACTGTGCCATCAACCCTGCAAGTATCACCAGCATTGACAGCCCTGCGATAGGAACTTGCCCCAAAACGGTTGTAAGAACCTATTTTGTAAGCGATCAAAGTGGCAATGCATCCAGTTGTCAGCAAAACATAACATTAAATGATACCACACCTCCGGTGATTACCGATCCATCTGACATTACAGCTGGTACTGATCCCGGAGTATGCCAGGCTGTAGTGAATCTTCTTAATCCCACAGTGTCTGATAATTGTGGTGCAGGTTCTACCCTCGTAAGAAATCCGGCCGGCAATGTTTTTCAGGCTGGAGTAACCGTTGTAACCTGGACCGCTACTGATGCATGCGGAAATACTTCAACACAAACCCAAAATATCACGGTGCTTGATGATGAAGCCCCTAATATCAATTGTAAAGGCCCTCTTGACCTGAATCTAAGTTATGGCGACAATTATAAAACTGCTCTGTCTTTGTTGTTGAATTATTCTGATAACTGCCAGCTTCCGTTAATTATTAAAGCGAGAAGGATGGATGTAGTCTGCGCGTCGAATGGAGACCAATGGCTAGACACAGTCAGATTTTGCTGTGCCGATGTGAACCTTACCCGACAAGTAATTGTAAGGGTTACAGATGCAGCAGGCAATTCCAATACCTGTATGGTAGCCATAACGGTAAAGGATAAGTTAGCTCCTGTACTCGAAGAACCGCTTCCCAACATTACCATTAGTTGTGACTATGATATCCAGTTAAACGACCTAGAAGAATTTGGTACTATAGTTTTCAATTCTGCAGATAGAGCCGAAATTGAAATCGACGATCCTCTTTTTATTAGTCCTAAATATGATGGCTGGGTTACAGAGAATTGTGTATCAAGCCTTCAACTAACCGAGTTACCTCCATTGGACCAGCGGGGTCCTCACAACAATGGCAATATTGTCAGAAGATTTGTAGTGACCGATGGAGCAGGAAATACCCTTGCCATTAATCAAACAATAACCATTGTAGATGCCGACCCTCTTACCAAAGATGATATCCATTGGCCGGCTGATACATCCTATACAGATTGCACTGCTATTCCACCTGATACTACCCTGACCGGTAGCCCATTTTTTGACAATGATGATATTTGTACCTTACCTGCCGCTTCCTACAAGGATCAGGTTTTTGATGATCCAACTTCTGGTTGTGTTTATATCAGAAGGAAGTGGAAGGTTATCGATTGGGCCCAGTATGTACCCAATACAACTACAGGCGTTTGGGAACACATTCAGAATATCCACCTGATCAACAGCGTTAAGCCGGTGTTCACTTCCTCTTGTGCAGACAGAACCATTTGCGCTGTTAATGCAGACTGTGATGCCGTAGTGAGGTTGGGCGCCCATGCTACGGATGATTGTACAGATGTTCAAGATTTGACCTTTGATTACAAAGTAGATACTGATAACAATGGTTCCGTTGACCATTATGCTACAGATGATACCTTTGCCATAAGGTTGCCAAGAGGAATCCACAAAATCAGCTGGAGGGTAGAAGACAGATGTGGCAATTTCACTGATTGTTCGTACCTCGTAACAGTTAAAGAGTGTAAGGCACCTACTCCCGTTTGTTTATACGGACTTTCAACGAATTTGGAAGACAATGGCACCGGTGGTACCTCTGTTGTCTGGGCAACCGATTTTAATAATCATAGTTACGATAATTGCACTTCTGAAGCGGATCTGAAATTCTCATTTTCTGCCAATACAAACAATACAAGCCTGACACTTACTTGCGCAAATGAAGGTGTTTTCAACCTCAGCATGTGGGTCACAGATAAAGATGGCAATCAGGCCAGGTGTAATACGTTTATTAAAGTAACTGATAATAAGAACCTGTGCCCTGACACGATTGGAGGCAATGGTATTCCGGGCTTATCGGTTGCAGGTCGAATTACAACTGAAGAACAAGCCATGGTGAAAGGTATTAAAGTAAGCCTTACAGATCCATCCAATGCCATGTGGGCAGAATCTGATGAAACGGGCAACTTTATGATTGATAATGTCCTGCCTATGGGTGATTATCAACTGAAACCACAAAAAAATGATGAATGGCAGCATGGTATTTCAACCATTGACCTGGTCATGATCCAGCGGCATATTTTAAATGCTGCCAAACTCACCAGTCCGTACAAAATGATAGCGGCCGATGCCAACAATGATCAAAAGATCAGTGCTTCAGATTTAGTTGCTCTGAGAAAACTGATACTTGGGCTGGAAACTGAGATTAACGGCAATACCTCATGGCGATTTGTTCCAAAAACATTTCTCTTTGCAGATCCGTCACAACCTTGGCCATTTGCTGAGATAGTGGAATTGAATGACATCGATGTTAATTTGATGAACAATGATTTTGTAGCCATCAAAACTGGAGATGTCAATGGTACAGTGAGCAACACACTTTCGCAGAAAGCAGCAGATAACAGAACGCGAAATTATGCTGATATCGTTTTCAAAGATCAGTATTTTGAAGCAGGCAGATATGTCAACGTACCTGTAACTTTAGACCATAATGGTAGTTTTACCGCCATTCAAACCGGGCTTAAAATCGATACAAGACACCTTGAATTTGCAGGCATAATGGATGAGTCTATCGTTTTGCCAAAAGAATCCTACAGGTACGATTTGAATACGGGAATGCTGTACATAGCACACCTGGAATCCAGCCCTCTTAATCTAAGACCGGGAGCTGTTTTGTTCATTCTCCAGTTTAAAACCCTGGAAAGTGGTAAACTTTCAAAGGCACTTTCGCTGGATGCTACTGTCTTTGAAAACTTCCTGGTGGATGAAAACATTGCACCTGTGTATTTGAATGTAAGAATGAGTGATGATTTGGAAGCACTGACGGTCAATCAAAATACCCCTAATCCATTTGCAGAATATACAGAGGTAAAATACTTTATTGCTGATGATGGCATGGTAGAAATTACCATCTATGATAATGCAGGAATTAAGATATTCAATCAGGTTCGTCATTGTAATGCAGGGGTCAATCAGCTTCGCATCGATCGCGAGCAGTTGGGTGACAAACGAGGTGTATTTTTCCTTCACATAGCTACAGGTGAGCGAAAGGAAATTAAAAAACTGCTTCGATTAAATTGATTTAAACTACCATCCTAGATAAAACCGATTTGAGAGTGATAGGCCGGACAAGTTCCGGCCTTTCTTTTTTGACAAAATACCCTATTTTTGCATAAAATATAGCGAATGTACTTTTCCATGATTTTTGTTCTTGTGTTTTCCTTTTTCCAACCTTTGCAGACAGAAGAAGAAATTAAACAGCTTCTCAATCAAAAATTGGCAACATTTGAATTAGCCATGCAAAACAAGGATTTGGATACAGTTTTATCCATGTTTGAAAGCGATGGAGCCTATGGAGATGTCAAAGGCAGGCAGGAAATCAAAAGGGTTCTGAAATCTTATTTCAACAATGACATAATTTCTTATTCCATGCAAACGGAAAAAATGACCCTTGCACTGCCCCTGTCAAATCATACCGGTAAAATGGCACAGGAAATTGTTATTAATGGGATCCATAAAAAAAGCAATGGAAAATTTCGCATTATTTGGCATCAATACAATGGCATCTGGGCTATTCAATACCTAGACATAGCTCAGGATAATTCCTACTAAGGCCAGATTTACAATCCAACGGACTTTTTGAATAATTATACAGAACATTTCATTCAGGAAGTTCTATTTTTACCAAAACATAATACACCTATGAAGTCCATTTACCTTCTTTCTGTTATAATGGTTTTGTTTTTCTCCTGCACGCGCAAGATGAGCATATTAGATCAGCACTATAAATTTGAACCCGCTGAATCCGTTTTTTTGGCGAAACAATTTCCGGAACATAGGCCAAATTACGAAGCCATGGAGCAGGCCCATGAAGTAGCTCAGCGAAAGATAACGGCAGGCCAGCGCACAAGTGGTAATTGGACATTGCAGGGGCCGGGTAACATAGGCGCGAGGATCAATACCATCGCCATGCATCCCCAACTCAGTAACATCATCTATGCCGGTTTCGCAGATGGTGGTCTTTGGAAAACCACAGACGGTGGTGCTAATTGGTTTCCTGTTTTTGACAATGAAGTATGGCAAAGCATAGGTAGCATCTGTATCGACCCGAATGATGGCAACACCGTTTATGTTGGCACAGGAGACCCCAATGTTTCAGGCTATCCAAGAGCAGGAGGTGGTATCTATAAAAGTGTAAATGCAGGTCAGACCTGGCAATTGATGGGTTTAGAGGCGACAAGAATTATTTCAAGAATTGTAATGCCCAAAAACCAACCTAATACCCTTTATGCATCAGCCATGGGTACTCCGTTTTATAAAAACCAGGATAAAGGGGTATATAAAAGTACCAATGGTGGCCAAAGTTGGGAACAGGTATTGTTTATCAACGACAGCACAGGTGTGTCAGAGATCGTAATCCACCCCACCAACCCCAATAGACTGTATGCAGTTGGATGGAACAGGGTGAGGAATTATGAGAAAACGCTGGTGTCAGGGCCCGATGCCAAAGTATTCAGAACCGATGACGGAGGACAGAATTGGACACAGCTAAAAAATGGCTTGCCCAATGACAACTTCACAAGAATGGGAATTTGCATCTCTGAAAGTAATCCCGATGTAGTGTATGTTCAATACACCAATGCACAGACTTTAAATCTAGAAGCCATCTTCAAATCTACAGATGGGGGAGAGAGTTGGGCGCTTCACAGCCAGGGCAACCAAAATGGCTTGCCCAATAATGCACTGGGAGGTTTTGGCTGGTATTTTGGAAAAATCAGGGTCAACCCAAAAGATGAAAATGATTTGTTTTTACTCGGCGTAGGTATTTATAGGTATGATGCTAGTTCCAATGTATGGTATTCTGTGAATGACAACAATGCAGCGCTGAACCCACATGCAGATAAGCACGATTTAATTTTCAGAAATGACACCCTCTATCTGGCCACAGATGGAGGCTTATACAAATCAGAAGTAAATTGGAATCCAAATTGGATAGACATAGAAAATATACCCACCACACAATTTTATAGAACCGCTTTTAACCCACACGAACCAAATTTATTTTATGGTGGCGCCCAGGACAATGGAACTTCTACAGGCAATGGTTCGGAAATCAACAATTGGCAACGATTATTTGGAGGAGATGGGTTTCAGATGGCTTTTAGAAATGACAATCCGGAGGTGATTTATGCTGAAACTCAGAATGGCAATCTGGCCGTTTCTCAAGATGGGGGTAATACCTGGTCAGGAGCCACGGAGGGCTTGTCTGGTAGCCGTCATTGGGACATGCAATACATTATCAGCAGCCACAATGAGGATGTGATGTATACAGGTACCGATAAATTTTATAAATCGGATGCAGGCATCATCCCTCAGTGGAATGCCATCAGTGAAGATCTGGTTGACAAAACATCAAAAGCATTGATCCACCAATTCACCTGCCTGACTGAATCTCCATTGGATCCACGCGTTTTATACTGCGGCACAAGCGATGCCATGGTCTGGAATTCGACAGATGGAGGCACATCCTGGACCAGAATTACCAATGGCCTGCCAACTAGATATGTTTCATCTATCAAAGCATCACCTGCCCTTTCTTCAAGCGTTTATGTAACGCTTACAGGATACAAGGCGGATGATAATACGGCCCATATATTCAGGAGTGACAACAATGGGTCCACATGGACCGCCATTGCAGGGAACCTGCCCCCTTATGCCATCAATGATGTATTGGTCTATCCAAATGGCAACGACAATGTACTTTTTGTTGCCACAGATGGGGGTATTTATATTACCACCGATGCTGGCGCCAACTGGGATAGGCTGGGAAACAACATGCCCTTGATTCCGGTTTTTGATATGGATTATAATCCTGTTAACAATGAGCTGATAGCTGCGAGCTTTGCACGAGGCATCCAAACTTTCCGATTGGATCAAATTGGTGTTGGTTTGGAAACCGGCACCAAAGAAACAACTCTTCGTTGGTCCGTTTATCCGGGAGTTGCTCATGATGTGTTGGAAATCAAAGGAAATATCCCCGAAATAATTGAAGTGTTTGATATTAAGGGCAATCGAATGGCATCACTGTATAAGCCAACTTCAATCGACATTTCGGCCTATAAACCGGGGATCTATTTTGTGAAATCGGGAGATAAGACCCAAAAATTTCTTAAATTTTAGAATAGGCTACAACATTAAAATTAGGGTGAAAGACTTCGATCCATTGCAGCTTTATGCAACCTCGTGTCAAACGAAGAGACAGAATACAGGAGTGAAATAGCCTTTAATTCACTATGAATGTCCTATTTTTGCGTTCAAATCAGGATTACAAAGTGAAAATATTAAAATTTGGTGGCTCCTCAGTAGGCACACCCGAAAGGATCAATGGCATCATTGATATATTGAAACCACGGATTGAGGCCGAAGAAAGGTTAGCGTTGGTATTCTCAGCATTTAGTGGAGTTACTGATAGTTTGATAGCCATGAGCGATCAGGCAGCCACTGGCAAAGATGCCTTTTATGGGCAATACCATCATTTTGTAGCTAGGCACAATGAGGCAGCTGAGGCTTTGTTGGGGGAAGAAGGTTTTGCTTCCATTAAGGCCGAACTGGATGAAACCCATCACAATCTTTTAAACTTGTTGAAAGGTATCAACCTGGTAATGGAGGTTACTCCCCGTACCATGGACTACGTACTTAGTTTTGGCGAAAGAAATTCGAATTTTATCATTGCTAAAACACTTTTACAGCGAGGATATAATGTGGGCTATCTCGATGCTCGTAAAATCATAAAAACCAATAAAGAATTTGGATCTGCCAAAGTAAATTTTGGAATTACAGATGGGTTGATCCGTGACCACTTCGCCTCAGAACCTGGCACCTTACAGATTGTTACCGGATTTATTGCTTCAGATGTAGGCGGACTTACTACTACCTTAGGTCGTGGAGGTTCGGATTATACGGCGGCCATTTTAGCGGGGGCCTTAAATGCAGAAGCCCTGGAAATCTGGACAGATGTTGATGGTGTGTTGACCTGTGATCCCAGGAAGGTAAAAAAGGCCTTTACCCTTCCTTCTCTGAGTTATGCAGAAGCTATGGAAATGTCGCACTTTGGTGCCAAGGTGATATATCCACCTACCATCCAACCTGCGTTACACAAGGGCATTCCTATTTATATTAAAAACACTTTTAATCCTTCGTTTCCGGGCACTCTTATTGACAAAGAGGCAGATCCCAATTTCAGGGCAGTAATAAAGGGTATTACCTCATTAGGCAATATTGCCCTTCTTAGACTACAAGGTAGTGGCCTTTTTGGTGTGCCGGGTGTATCCGCAAGATTATTCGGTGCCTTGGGAAAGGCAAAGATCAATGTCATACTTATTTCCCAGGCCTCGTCAGAACATAGCATCTGTTTTGCTGTGTCTCAATCAGATGCTGCCAAGGCCAGTCAGGCTATCGCTGAGGAATTTCAAAAAGAAATGGAGGCGGCTTTGGTAGATAGTCCACAAATTGAAAAAGAAAAATGTGTTCTGGCAGTAGTAGGGGAGGGCATGCGCCATGTACCAGGTGTGGCTGGAAAATTGTTTGAATCTTTGGGTAAAAATGGAATCAACATTACAGCCATTGCCCAGGGTTCATCAGAGCTGAACATCAGTTTTGTCATCGATAAAAAGGCTGAAGCAAAGGCCCTCAATATGATCCACGATTCATTCTTCCTGTCTGACAACAGAAGGGTTAATCTATTCATTGTTGGCACCGGCCTGATTGGTTCTGCCTTTCTCGAACAACTAAAAAACCAACGACAACAATTGATCGATCAGTTCAAGCTTGAGCTCAATGTGGTGGGGCTTTCCAATTCCAAAAAAATGATCCTTGATGAAGAAGGGGTAAATCTGTCGGCTTGGAAGGATAGTTTGGAAAAACACGGCATTGAAGCCAATATTCCGAGTTTTGTGGAAAGTATGAAAGAAATGAATCTATCCAACAGTGTGTTTATTGACAATACCGCAGATGGGAACATACCGGCTCTTTATGCGGAGATTCTTTCTTCCAATATTTCATTGGTCACCCCAAATAAAATTGCCACTTCGGCCAGCAATGAAGAATACAAGAGGCTCAAAAAACTGGCGGCGGACAGAAAAATTTTCTTTAAATATGAGACCAATGTGGGCGCCGGTCTGCCGGTAATTTCAACCATTCAAAACCTGATCAACAGCGGTGATAAGATCCTCAAAATTCAAGCTGTAATGTCAGGATCCGTTTCATTTATCTTCAACCAATTCGGGCCAGACGTGAAATTCAGTGATCTGGTGCTGAAAGCAAGAGAATTGGGTTATACCGAACCCGACCCGAGAGAAGACCTAAGTGGTGCCGATGTGAGAAGAAAAATCATCATCCTCACTCGCGAAAGCGGCTACGACATCGAATCGGCAGATGTAAATTTGAAAGCCGTTTTACCTGATGATTTAATGGATGCTCCCGAAGTTAATAGTTTTCTGGCAAAGCTCCCTCTATTGATCAGAAGATGTCACTTCAGGCAGCAGAGGCAGCCCAAAAAGGAGAGGTGTTGAGATATATTGGAACCATGGAAAATGGAAAAGCCAGTATTGATATATCTTCTGTTAATAGTACAAGTCCTTTTTATAGCCTGGATGGCAGTGACAACTTATTTGTAATCACCACAGAAAGATATAAAACCAGGCCCATTATCATCCGCGGACCCGGTGCCGGTGCAGAAGTGACTGCAGCCGGAGTATTTGCTGATGTGCTTATGGCCTTTGTGTAAAATGTGTATTATATAGTCAAATTTCTCATAATTTACGTATATTAAATTAATTAATTATATTTAAATGTCTGATATACAATATTAATTGTATTCTCTAAAAGATTAATTTATTTAATATATGAGAAATACTAATATATAAGATCAACTTATTATCTTTGTGCGTCAGGTGGAGATGAGCATTTCGTTTGCCATTGGTGATACCAACATCTTTTCTTTTCGTTTTAACTTCAAAATTTTAAGCAACATGATTAAAAAACTAAGTTTGTTTTTTCTTTTATGTTTTGGATTGAGCTACCCAGTTTTAAAGGCACAGGTTCTGGCTGCCAATTATGAGCTGGTTTACGATGAAAAGGAAAAACACTTTGATGTTTACCTTGTCGTATTAGAAGGCAGTGCCTCCACAACACGCCACAGGGTTCAATTCAATTCTCAAGTGTCTATCATCGTTCCAACAGGTGCAATGGTAGAAGTTGTACAAAACCACAACCCTTTTCAGGACAATCAGCAATATAAGGGAACCAAGCCCCTCATTTGGGAGTTGGTGAAGCCACTGATTGCCCCCGCGCCTAGCCCCAAAAATGATTTTTATGCCGTTCGTCCTGTTTTATTTCCTTCTTCATTTTACAATGATGTCAATCAGGGAGATAAAATTAAATTATTCACTTTAAAGATTACCACAGACAACATTAATGGTGTCAGGTTTTTTAACAATGGTGTTGATCCGGGACCCGAAGTACCAGGTATGTTGGGCAGAGATTTCAACAATGGATTTTGTATGGGAGGACCAGCCCAGCTCTATAAAAAAGTGGACTAACGACCTCAAGATAAATTATCTGTCGGCCCAAAGCTGATTTTAAAATTGGATAAAGACCTTGCCTCAATAAAATGCGGCAAGGTTTTTTTTTATTGTCTTAATTCTTAGTCTTTCTCAAAGATGTATTCATCGTATTCTATGATGTCATTTACCTTGATTCGTAAACTTTTGGGCTTACCCTTTTTTAAATCAAAACGGGTGGCATAAATGCCGTATTCTATGTTGTTATAACTCAACATCCATTCATCATTGCCCATGTATTCCAAACGGCCTTCCAGGTCGGGATGTTGGCTAAATTGGATATCCAAACCACCATTGACAACACTTAGTTCTATGCCTCCGTACAATTTGTTTACATACTTACCTTTGAATTTATTTAAATCAACAGGGTGGTCTTTATAATTTTTCACCCTGGCCTTGAATGCAGCAATTTCTGCCAATTGGGTTTTCATTCCCTCGTCCTGGCCAGGCCAAAATTGTTCACTTCTGTTCACATAGGTGGTCAATCCAGTGTAGGCATCCAGCAACTGATAACGCAAAGCTTCAAAAAAATTCTGGTTGTCGTTGTTAGTTAATACAGCAATGCCTAAATCCAATTCTGGTACAAAACAAACATTACTTACCATACCCGCAGCCCCACCAGTGTGCCAATATACCTGATATCCATTGTAATCGGCAGCACTGAGACCGAGGCCATAACCTCTGAAATGAACAGGCAAGGCCGCTGATTTTCGGCTTCCTGTCGAAATCTGAACATCACGGGTTTGTTGCAAAACACTCCAAGGTAAAATCTGCCTGTTTTCATATTTTCCACTGTCCAATTGAAACAGCAGCCAATGGCTTAGATCGTCTACATTGCTCAATATAGAGGCAGCAGGACCAAGGTTGTCCCATTGATCAAATGGCACCCTCCGCAAGGTATCTGTATAGGCTGTAGTGTAGGGAGCCGCCATATTTTTGGCTGTTTTCCAGTTTCCGTTACTTATAGCTTTACTTTCATCCATGCCCAATGGAAACAATAATTTTTCCTCTATGTATTGTTCCCAAGTCTGTCCTGCAACTTTAGGGATTACCATGCCGGCCACCAGATAACAGCTGTTGCAATAACCATACGCTTCTCTGAAGCCTTGAGAAGGTTTGAGCAATTGCATCTTTTTCATGATCTCCTCTCTGTGCAATTTGGAATTCCAAAAGGTAAGGTCACCCTGAAAAGTTTTAGTTCCTATTCGATGGGTGAGCATGTCTTTGATGGTAACCAATGAGGTACTTGTTTTATCATATAACTGAAACCAGGGGTAATACTGAATAATCTTATCGTTGAGGCTTAGTTTTTTTTCAAAAGCCAGATTTGCCAGCGCAGTACCGGTAAAAAGTTTGGTATTGCTCGCTATGTAAAATAATGTATGCGCGTCAACTTTTTCACGTGTTTCCAAATTCCTGACTCCAAATCCTTCTTTGGTAACCACTTTTCCATCGTTTACAACTACCAAAGCCAGACCCGGTATTTGCCATTTTTTCATCCCTTTCTGAATGAAACTATGAAGACTGTCTTTTACAAAGGCAGGCTGGGCTTTCAGGCTATTGAGTAAAAAGAAACAGAGTACAAACTGAACAATTTTTTTCATCTGATTTCTTATTTATCTACTTATATAAGGTCCTCCCGCTTTTTCAACTTCTCTAATAAGGCTTTCTACTTTTTGATGAAGCTGACTAACCTGTGGTTGATACATCGTAAATTGTTTTTCCGCAATTTTTAATGACTCAGTAGCGGCACCTGGTATGGCAGCTGTAGAATTCCAAAGTGAATAAGCTATATTCCCAATGCGATCATTGAAAGTAGGAGCGGTTTCAAATTCTCTTTTGGCTTTGGTCACATCTCCAAAAATCGAAGTTTTTATAGTGTTTGCTTCCTGTGAGTAGGCATGTATTTTCTCTAACCAGGGCTTGGCTTGAGAAGGCATATCCAACACCGATGCCTGGACGTTTTTAAGCTTTGTTTCTATGTTTCCCAACTGATCATTCATTTCTTGAGTCGATTTGATCATATGGGTAACTTTTTGGTAAAAGGCAACATTGGCTGCCATGTCTTTGGTCTGTAAACTGCCATTGTTCCATAGCTTACACTCAAAGCTAACTGCCTCTCCCAAAATGGTCACCTGTCCGTCTTCCACTTTTTGCAGTGTGGCTGTATACCTGCCTGGCATGGCAAGGTGGCCAGCATCATCGGAACCGAATAACTCATCAGGTGCAGGCGTATAGCGACTTTGTACCGGAGCATAAGGGGCATACCTGTAATCCCATTTAATTCTGTGCATTCCTTTTTTTGCCGAGGTTTTTAGATGTCTTACTACATTTCCACTCGCATCCGTAATGGTCATTAATAGAAATGGATCTGCCTGATTATCTTCCATCCTCAAACTATCGATGCTGGGATAGTAAACTTTTTCTTTGTTCTCGTATGCCTTTTTTTCTCTCTCTTTTCTCTTCTCTTTCAACTTTTTGACATCATCTTTCAAATAGTATGTAAACTCAACACCCGGCTTTGGATTGGGAGTTGAAAAATAAGACGATCCCAAGTGACCTTTATCCCTTAAGCCCAAAGGCAGTCTTTCGATATACATCAATCCATCTTTAGCAGGAAAAAGCACACAGTCTTTCTCAAACTTTTCTTTGGTCACTGATCTTAAAGGGCTGTAATCGTCAAGAATATAAAAACCTCTTCCAAAAGTAGCCAGTACGAGATCATTTTCCCTCCTTTGGATTTCGATGTCTCGTACGGCAATAGTTGGTAAGCCTGATTTTAAGGCCACCCAATTGGTCCCACCGTTATAGGTAAAAAAGCACCCAAACTCTGTTCCAACAAACAACAGTTTGGAATCAACATGGTCTTCTGCAATGCTATAAACGCTTCCTCTTTCAGGTAGATCTGAAGCAATCGACATCCATGTTTTACCACCATCAGCAGTTTTTAGTACATAAGGTTTAAAATCGCCATATCGATGGTGATTAAAACACACAAAAGCTGTATTCTTATCGTGCTGAGATGCAATAACTTGATGAACATAACTTTGTGCAGGTACTCCCGGTAGGTTATCAAACTTCGCCCAGTTTTTTCCTCCGTCTGTTGTCAGATGTAACAAACCATCATCGGTACCCACCCACAATGTATTTTGATCCAGAGGGGATTCAGCAATTGAGGTGGTTTGACCATAAATATCAGTGCTACCATTTTTGGCAATGGCATCTACGGACCAGATTTTACCCATTACCTCCATTTTATTACGATCTATCTGACGACTCAGATCAGGGCTGATCACCTTCCATGTATTACCCTGGTCATCAGTGCGGAAAACTTTATTGGCGCCAAAGTATAGTCTTTTGTTATCAAACTTACTTATCAAAAGAGGAGCATCCCAGTTCCATCGGTAAGCGGCTTCATCTTCCCCTTCAATAGGTTTGATGGGTAAGTATTCGCCATTGCGTTTGTCAAATCGGACCAAGCCTCCGTACTGCGACTGAGCATAAATAATATTGGGATCACTTTGATCCACCTGGGTTTCGAAGCCGTCTCCCAACGAGGTAACGATCCAATCACTGTTGACAATGCCATTGGCAGAACTGCTTCGAGAGGGACCTGCTAAGCTTAGGTTGTCTTGAGTACCTCCATGAACATTATAAAATGGGTAGTCATTGTCTGTTGAAACTTTGTAAAATTGGGTTACCGGTAAATTGGATTTAAAATCCCAGGTGGCTGCATGGTCATAGGTTTCGTAGATGCCTCCGTCGCAACCTACCAAAAGGTGATTGCCGTTGCTGGGGTCTACCCAGATGGCGTGATTGTCTATGTGTTTGTTGATTTCACCCAGGTTTTTAACTGTTTTTCCGCCATCATAACTTACTTTATAATAAGAATCTGTGATGTAGATTTTATCCAATATTTTGGGGTCACATTCTATCTCATTGTAGTAGTTTCCTGAAGTGTAGGTTCCACTTCTTTTCTCCCAACTCGCTCCCCGGTCCACAGATCTATAAATACCTCCCCTACTTTCATTGGCTTCTACAACTGCATAAAGATAATCAGGGTTGACTTTGCTGATGGCAAGCCCAATCCTGCCTAAATCGCCTGCCGGTAAACCACCTTCCAGCTTTGTCCAGCTTGCACCGCCATCAGTAGATTTATAAAGGGCAGATTCCGGCCCACCCCCAATATAAGTATAGACTTTTCTCATGCGCTGATGAAAGGCAGCATACAAAACATTGGGATCTCTGGGATCCATAACCAGGTCGTTACAACCGGTATAGGCACTCACCGTTTTTATACAAGTCCAAGTGGATCCCCCATCGGTACTCTTATATACCCCTCTATCTCCACCTTCACCCCATACAGGGCCATAGGCAGCTACGTAAACAATATTGGATTGAGTTGGGTGTACCACAATTTCAGCAATGTGTTCTGAATTTTTTAATCCCATGTTTTTCCAGGACTTGCCCCTATCCAAACTCTTGTACACACCATCACCATACGCTACAGAGCGTTGGTTGTTGTTTTCACCACTACCTACCCAAACGGTAGAATGGGTAGAGGGGTCTATGGTTACACAGCCAATAGAGTATGAACCCTCACCATCAAATATAGGCTCAAAAGTCACACCCTTATTGGTGGTCTTCCATACCCCACCTGATGCCGATGCTACATAATATTCGCTGTGATTGGATGGATTAACAGCAAAATCTGCTATCCTGCCGGAAGTTACAGCAGGACCAATGCTTCTAAAACTCAGGCCCCCAAAATGGGTGGAGGGCAAAGCTTTTTCGGCTACCACTTCATTGGTTTTTTTTGAATTTTTTCCTTTTTCTTTTTGTGCAAAAAGAGTAAGACTTATCAGCAGGCAAACGGAAAAGAGTGCGGTTCTTCTCATGGTTGTGATCATTTGTTATTTGGTTTATACAAATATAGGCTTTTAGGGTATGAATTACCAAATTCAGGTCATTCTCACATCTGGTTTAATTTCTTTGGCGTATTTTTACATTGTTCTAAAGCCCTAATATGAGACTCATTTTGTTTTTTTTAATGTTTTTTACAGCCTTCCACTTACAAGGCCAGTCATTTTATTTTGGACCCAAGGTAGGACCTGGCCTGGGCTTTCAGAAATGGAACGAGACAGACAATGATGCTCTGTTTACCCTCAATGCCGACCTTTTTATTGAATCTGCACCTATTGAAGGAACCAATATCTTCTACAGCTCACTCGGTTGGAGAACCAGAGGGAGTTCGTGGCGGTTTTCATCAACCAATCCATTTAATGTGAATTCTTTTGATTTCAAGTTCAGAAATGTGGTACTGGAATTGGGGGCAAAAAAAATGCTTTCTTCCAATAAGTCACAGGCACCTTATTACTTTTTGGGCATCAGAGGAGAATTTACAGCAAGCACCAATTTGAGCGAATATGATCAATGGAATTCACTTTATTTCCCTAATAAATCCTTTGCCAAAAAATTTGTCTATGGCTTGAGTTTTGGGGGAGGATACGAATTTGGATTCAGAGAATTTACCAGGTTTTTTGTTGAGATCGGTCTTCATCCGGACATTAGCCAGCAATATTATCAGCCACCGATCTCAAGTGTGGTAGATCCCTTTTTTCCCGGCCAAACCAGAACACTGCCGGAAAGAGTTGTGCGCAATCTTTCACTTGAATTGAAGTTTGCCATGAAGTTCCTGAGGAAGGTAGAATATTATTAATTGGATTCAGGCTCTTTGTTTTTATTACAGTTAGCTTATTAGCCATGAAATCTCTCTGCTTTTTAGTTTTACTCCTGACCGGAATCAATATGAATGCCCAAAAAGCCCAAAAAGAAATGACCCTATATTACATTGGAGACCCCATGTGTTCATGGTGCTATGGCTTTACCAATGAATGGTCTGCCTTTGTGGCTGCCCATCCAAATGTAAAATTCATATATTTGATGGGAGGCCTCAGACCGGATGGCACAGAAAGTATGGCCTCGCTCAAAGATTTTTTAGCCGAGCATTGGCATGAAATCAACCAACGCACCGGGATGGAATTTAAATTCGACATCCTTCAAAATGACATAGTTTATAATACCGAGCCTGCATGCAGGGCAGTGGCATGTGTCAAAGCATTGTTTCCATCCCATACGCTTTCTTTTTTCCAACGAGTTCAGAAAAGTTTTTACCAATACAATAACAATCCTTATGCAACGGCTACTTATATGTCTATTGTGTCTGATTTAGGACTTGATTCAGATGCTTTTGAAAAATTGTTTCTTTCAGCGGATGGCAGGAAGCTTGTTTTACAAGATTTTGAAAAGGCCAGAGAATTAGGTGCAAACGGATTTCCAACCGTATTAGTTAAGGCTGGTGATCAATATTATACCTTAACCAGGGGATATACTACAGCACTGGAATTGATGCAGCGCTTTAAAACTATTCTGTCAAAACCATAGGATTGTACCCCATCTCTCTTTTGCAGACTACTTAAACAAAGATTGATTCAAATAGGTGCAGATGTCCTATTGTCAAGGCCTTCCATTTGTTATCAATCCGTCAATATTCTTAAACAATTTGTTAAGAGCTTGAAAACTAATTTATTACAACTTACTTTTGCATCACATTTCGTTAGGGCCTGATTCAAACAGGTATTTCATTAATCATACATCATGAAAAAAGAATTAATAAAAAATCAGGCAAGCTATGCCGTGACCTTTCATTACAATGCTATTCCGGAGAACCCGGTTCACTCAGTGATCGTTTTGGGAGACTTCAACGAATGGTCATTGGAAAATGGATTTGAATTGAAAGCCAATAAAAATGGCGACTTTGAAGGAAAATTTAAAATTCCTGCAGGAAGAGATTATCACTTCCGTTATTTGGTAAATGGCAATCGTTGGGCCAATGAAAAAGATGCTGACAGATTTGAGTCAAGTCCCTTGCATCCACACATTGACAACAGTGTTTTGTCTTTGCCTGCGGTTGAAGAAAAAGTTGTAATTAAAACTGATAAGGTTAAAAAAGCTGCTCCTAAAAAAGAAGTTGCAGAGTCAACAAATAAAAAGGCCAAACCTGCTGCTAAAGCTAAAACCGCTGATGATTTGACAATTGTTGAAGGTATCGGTCCAAAAATAGCGGAATTATTGATAGCTGCCGGCATCAGTGATTTCTCTCAACTGGCTGCATCTAAAAAAGCTGCCATTGCAGAAATTTTATCAAATGCAGGTTCAAGGTATGCCATGAACTGGCTGCAGCAGGCAAGTGGGAACAATTGAAGAAATTACAGGAAGAATTAAAAGCCGGAAAGGCTAAATAAACCCAACTTAGTTGGCATAAAATATCGGCAGTCAGGTTGTAAGCTGTGGCTGCGGGTGCTTGTTTTGTTTTGGATATATTAAGGGAATGTTGTAATCAACCTCCCTTTTTATATCCTTTTTTATTTTACCATATTGGCAATGGCTGCGACCCAGGCATCGTGGTCATTTAGACTTTCTACCAGATCGAGGCGCTCTCCACCATTGTGAATGAACTCTTCTTTGTACTCAAAACCTATTTCAATGGTAGTTTCAAGGCAATCTGCCACAAAAGCTGGACTAAAAACAAGGATCTTTTTATTTCCTTTGTTGAGCTGGTCTTGAAGGGTTTGATCGGTATAGGGTTGCAACCATGGATCTTTGCCAAGCCTGGATTGAAAGGTAATGCTGTACTGATCTTTGTTAAGACCTAGTTTTGTGGCAATGGCATGGGCTGTGGTATGGCATTGAGCCGAATAACAAAACTGATTCTCTAGACAAGCAATATTACAGCAATTTTCTTTTTTAAGACAATGGCTGCCAGATGGATCGGCTTTTTTAACATGACGTTCCGGAACTCCATGGAAACTAAAAATGAAATGATCGTAAGCCGTTATCTCATATTTTCTGGCATTTTGGACAAATACATCAATCATTTCTGGATGATCCGGATAGGAGTTGATCATTCTTATATTGGGTATCAGATCCCACTTCCTTAACAATCGCATTACTTCATCGTGCACTGACCCTGTTGTAGCGGAAGCATACTGCGGAAACATAGGGAACACTACTATTTCACTGACCTTAATTTCAAAGATCAATTTTTTTAAAGCTGCTTCCAGTCCGGGACTTTGATATCGCATGGCAAGTTCCACGGCGTATTTGTCACCCAGACGTTGTTGTAATTTTCGGGCAACACTCATTCCATATATTTTGATTGGACTTCCTTCTTTGGTCCATAATCTCTGATATAGTTTTGCAGAACTCCCTGACCTGAAAGGCACAATAATGACCCTTACCAGAAACTGCCTCAACAACCAAGGCAAGTCTATAACCCTCCTGTCCAAAAGAAATTGTTTCAGATAACGATAGACCGATGACCTGCTCGGATCATCAGGTGTGCCAAGGTTTACCAGTAATATCCCCTTTTTACCAGGTAGCATATGATTTTTTTTCATTAACAACTTTTAATCCTTCTGGTTCATGCAATTTCACAAGTTCGTCCGTTTTAAAGGTAGCAGTTGGCTGTTAAAATATGTTTACCTTTGATAAAAAAAGAGAATGAAACCCCTGATTTTAGTTACCAATGATGATGGCATCATAGCACCTGGCATTAAAAACCTGGTAGAATTGGCATCTTCTTTTGGAGAAGTAATTGTTGTGGCTCCCGATAAACCCCAATCAGGTCAGGGGCATGCCATTACACTAAACGAGCCCATTCGTTTGACCAGGGTTGATGTATTTGACGGAATTGAGGCTTACGAATGCTCCGGTACCCCGGTAGATTGTGTCAAATTGGCCAAAAATGTGTTGTTGAAAAACAGAACCATAGATTTGTGCGTCAGTGGCATCAATCATGGCTCCAATGCCTCTATCAACATCATTTATTCAGGTACTATGTCTGCTGCGATGGAAGCCAGTCTGGAAGGTGTCAATTCTATCGGATTTTCATTGTTGGATTATTCTTTCCAGGCAGATTTTACAGCAGCAAAAAAATATGCTTCCATCATCATTCAGGATGTACTACAACAAGGCATGCCTGGATGCAATTTATTGAATGTAAACATCCCCAAAGGCTCGCCAGATAGTATTAAGGGCATTCGTGTCTGCAAACAAGGCGAAGGCAGCTGGGTTGAGGAATTTCAGGAAGGTACCGACCCTCGAGGCCAAAAGTACTACTGGCTGACGGGCAAATTTGTCAATATGGACCAGAGCCCTATTGCGGATATTAGGGCCCTGGATGATAACTATGTGTCGGTTGTCCCTTCTGGACACGACCTGACCAAATACCCGGCAATTGACTCATTAAAATTTTTGGAAAGATAATCATGGAAAAAGATTCAGTATTAACAGGCCTTGTAATTGGTGCCATTGTTCCCGTAATTGGTTATTTGGCCATCGACCAATTGTTTAACCTTCTGGGCATGGCAGGAATTATTCCGCAAGAAGCAGGAGCATCTATGTCTCGCAGCATGCGAACTATTGCTTTATTGGCCATTTGTTGCAATCTCATACCCTTTGAAATTGGTCGAAGGAGGCGATATGATGATACCATGAGGGGCATTGTTTTTCCAACTTTGATCTATGTAGGTTTTTGGGCTTACAAATATTTTTATGTGTTGTTTGCCTAATTTTTCATTCCAATGAAGTTTTTTTTGATTGCGGGTGAGGTGTCGGGCGATAAACATGGTGGTATCTTAATCAAAGCCATAAAAAACACCTGCCCCGGGGCAGAATTTTGTATTGTCGGTGGATCATCCATGGAGGAAGCAGCAGGCGTTACTTCTGTTATTCCCATCAGACAGATGGCTTTTATGGGTTTCATCCAGGTCATCTCGAAATTGACTTCCATCTTACAATGGATCAAAATGTCCAAATCCGCCATTACAACTTTTAAGCCGGATGTGGTTATTTTAATTGACTACCCGGGCTTTAATCTCAGAATTGCCAAATGGGCAAAGTCACAAAATTTTAAAGTAGCCTACTATATATCGCCCAAGGTATGGGCATGGAACAAGAGCCGGGGTTACGAAATAAAAAAATATGTAGATCAAATGTTTTGCATCCTACCATTTGAGAAGGCTTTTTATGCTAAATACGATTATGAAGTAAACTATTTTGGCAATCCACTGCTGGATGAAATAGCTTCATTCCAAAAAGACCCGCAATTTCTTTTAAAAAATGGTTTTGACAAACCCATTCTGGCCTTGTTGCCAGGTAGTAGAATTCAGGAAATCAACAGAATCTTGCCTACTATGCTCCAAGCCGCCAAATTTTTTCCTCAATACCACTGCGTAATTCCCCGTTCTCCCAATTTGGATAAACAACTCATTCAGGCTTTGATACCCGCAGATATGCTGACACGGGTCTTGATCCTGGAAAATGATTATTACAACCTCCTTGGCCATGCCAGCCTGGCACTTGTAACCTCAGGTACAGCAACTCTAGAAACGGCCTTGTTTAAAGTGCCTCAAGTGGTGTGTTACAAAACAGGAAGTTTGACATACTTTTTAGCCAAACACCTGGTTGACCTAAACTTTATATCTCTGGTTAACCTCATAGCTGACAAGGAGGTAGTGAAAGAATTACTTCAGACCAACTGCAACCCGAAAAGCATAGTGGATGAACTAAGTCGTCTCGCTTCTCTCACTGCGGAAGAAAATAGTCACTTTTATGATGATTTGATGAAAGAAATGGGTGAAGCCGGAAGTGCTAAAAGAGTAGCCGAGGCCTTGGTTGCTATGGCTTAATTTCTTCTTTTTCAATAAGGTAGCACCATCGATCCAGTTTTCCTTCAAAATCAAAGGGAGTGGTTTTTCGCGTAATATCTTTGATTAAACTTGAATTAAGTTCATCAGCCTTGATCTTGAACTTTGTAAAATTGGTGGAAAAATAAAGTCGTCCGCCCGGATTCAATAATGCTAAACATTGGTTGATCAGTTTGACATGGTCACGCTGTACATCAAAGATGCCATCCATTTTTTTACTATTGCTGAAAGTGGGCGGGTCGCAAATAATGATATCATAGTGTGCATGCCTGTTTTCATTTAGCCACTGCATTACGTCATAGGCTATGAAAAAATGATTCTGAAGGTTGATGCCATTGAGTTCAAAATTTCTTCTTGCCCACTGTAAATAGGTATTGGATAAATCTATCGTTGTTACTTCCGATGCACCTCCCTTTGCTGCATAAACAGAAAAAGTACCGGTATAAGCAAATAAATTTAATACTTTTTTATCCAGGCTTTCCTGACCCACCATGGCCCTGGTCAATCGATGATCTAAAAAGAGTCCTGTATCAAGATAGTCAGATAGGTTGACAATAAAGGAATGACCACCTTCTTCAACGATAAACTCACGACTGGCATCAGACAATCTGTGGTATTGAGCCACCCTTTCCTCTATTACTTTTCGATGTTTGACAAAGATCATTGTAGGCTCAACAGCAAAAACGCCCGCAATTGTATGGATTGAGTTTTCAAACCACTCTTTATATTGATTTTCATCCAAAGTGTGTTGCCTTTGATATTCTGCCACATAGATCCTACCATCGTACCAATCGATACAAAAAGGAAATTCAGGCATGTCCAAATCATAAACCCTATAACAATTCACATTTTGTTTTCGAGCTGATTTGGACCTGATTTTTATAACCTTCCTCAACCGATTTTCAAACATTTCCAGCTTTTGCTGGTTTTTATCAGTCATGCCAGTGCATTCTTGTTTAGCCGACAAAATTATGCATTTAAACAGGGAGTTTTGGGTCTTTTTCCTACATTCACAGTAAAATTGAGACATGATCGCACGAATTTTGAAATTATCTTTCCTTTTCCTTCCCTTTTGGGCAGGTGCACAAAATAAAATTGAACTTACTCCAATAATGAATGGACTGTCCATTCCAGTGGATATTGTTTTTGACCACAATAACAGAATGTATGTAGTTGAAAAAACAGGAAAAATAAAAACTGGCGATATCAGTCAGCAGACGGTATATCTTAATATTGATGACAGGGTCAATTCCGGAGCCAATGAAAGGGGCCTTTTAGGCATGGCCTTCCACCCCGATTATCAATCCAATGGATATGTATTTGTCAATTATACAGGAGGCAATGGCCAGACGGTTGTATCCCGATTTACAAGATCTGCTAGTGATTCTTTACAGGCCGATGCAGACAGTGAAAAAATATTGATGACCATAGCTCAGCCTTTTAACAACCACAATGCAGGAGACCTTAATTTTGGCCCCGATGGCTATTTGTACATTGCCATGGGTGATGGAGGCTCTGGAGGTGATCCTGGCAACAGATCTCAAAATCCGAAGGAACGGTTGGGAAAAATGCTGAGAATAGATGTCAACACAGAAGCTACTCATTATCTGATTCCTTCAGATAATCCATACGCCGGCAACCCAGATACCCTTGGTGAAATCTGGTCAATAGGCCTCAGAAACCCATGGAGATTTTCGTTCGACAGAGCAACCAATGACTTATGGATTGCGGATGTGGGTCAAAGAAAATGGGAAGAAATCAACCACATACCCTACGGCTTAGGTGCCAAATTAAATTTTGGTTGGCGTTGTTATGAAGGCTTTGAAAAGTACGATTTTTCGTTGTGTAACAGTGAAACCGAATTTTATCCTCCAATCCATGTCTATGCCAACAACAGTGGTGTTGACGGCTGTTCTGTGACAGGAGGTTATGTGTACAGAGGGCAACAAAATCCCTACCTCTATGGTCAGTACGTATACGGCGATTTTTGTAGCGGTAAGATTTGGCGACTAAAAAGAGATGAATGTGGAGCAGTGAAAAATGAGCACATCCACACCGTTGGCCCTCAGGAATTGAGCTCTTTTGGAGAAGATAATTTTGGAGAATTGTACCTTGCCATGTTGGGTGAGGGCAAAGTGTACAAAATCACACCGGCTTGTTTACTCAGTGTCTCAATTGATAGCCTAAGGCCGGCATCGTGTTTGGAGGCCAGTGATGGAGCAATAAATTATGCGGTAAGCGGAGCCTCTGCTTATACATTTGAATTAAGCAACAACAGCAGCCCTACGGCAATATCACCGGGAAACTATTCGTATAAGGTTTCGGAAATGAGTACCGGTTGTATCCAAACAGGCTGCTTTGACATTGGTATTGCAGCGATTCCCCAATTCTGTTCCTCTCCGGTAGTAGATACCTTTTGCTGGTATCAAAAGTATTTTCTGGATACATCTATTTGTGATTTGACAGGCATCGATAGCGTGCAACTTTATTTTGAAGACAAGCTCTTTTACACGGGCAGCACCCTTCCTGATTCTTTGGAATTAGGTGGTATCTATCATTTGTTGCTTCACTCGGGAAATTGTGTTTTTGAGGTCGACTCCTTTTTGGTACTTGAACAGATTGTTACTGTACCTGATGGTTTGTATTGGACCCTCACTGATAGCTTTATTATTGTAAAGGGAGATAGCTATGATTACGATTATTATGAAATGTACCATCAGGATAGTTTGTGGGCAGTATCGACCACCGGAATTTTTGATCTGCCAAAAGACGTCTTGGGTACTTTTTACTTTATCGGGTATTCAAACATCGGCCCTTGTCCTATATCAGCGATATCGAGCAACCTCGTTATTTCTTCTGTCCATCAAACTTTGTTGGACAACCCCTGGTATTTCCCAAATCCTGCGAGTTACCAAATTGAAACAAAGGAAACAGGTATTGATAAGGTAAGCTTGCTAGATCTCCTTGGCAGAACAGTTTTCACCAATGAGCAACCCACTCCCTCACTGGTTCTTCCGCTAATTGTCGATGGAATGTACTTACTTAGGATTGAGAAAAATAAACATATATACTATCAGAAACTAATGTTGAGTAAAAAGTAAGCTATTCCAAAATCAACACTTCTGTCCTTCGATTAAATAGATGTTCTGCTTCTGTGCAAGTGATACCATCCTTACATTGATTTCTAATTCGGGATTCACCAAAACCAATGGTGATAATGCGTTTAGGGTCAATACCTTTTTCAACCAGATATTGTTTGGCTGCCTTTGCTCTTTGTTCTGATAGCTGCTTGTTGTATAGGGCATTCCCTCGGGAATCCGTATGCGCCGACAATTGGATCTTCATTTCTGATCTGCCCATCATGGCATCATAAATAGTATTGAGGTCACGAATGGCTTCTTCTTTAATGGATGCTGAATTGTAATCGTAAAAATACTGTTGAAAACCAATACGGTACCTACTGCAGCCTCCGCAGGCAATACCGGGGTGGGCTTTTCCTCTTTTACAGGTTCCGGATCCGGTACTGGGTTGAGTACAATGGTATTTTCACCTCCGTCTTTTTCTGGTTGGAAAAATAGAATATCTTCCTGGTAACCGGTTTTGAAAGTTCTGATCAGGTATTTACTCTTGCTGTTCAACTTAACACTCACCACTCCATCGATATCAGAAAATCTCTCATCTGTTGCTATTATGTTGGGCTTAATTTTCATTAGCACCTCTCCCTTTTCTCCATTGTTGCCAACCCATTGCAAGGAATTGTTTTTGGAATCAGCATCTACTTCAATTTCATCAATAACCACTCTTGCATTGTTAACAGGGATGAAGCTGAGTTTATCGATCACCGACAATGAACAACTGACCCAGCTTTCTTTTTCTTTCACCATTTTTTTAAACATCGGGCTTTGAGATTCCAAACGGTAGATGTCGTCTTTGCCTTTACCACCCGGTCTGTTGGATGAAAAATAGGCTTGTTGGGTCAAGTCATTTAATAAAAATCCAATATCGTCAAAAGAGGAATTGACAGGATAGGGTAGCGGCTGAGCCTCGCTCCATGTAGAATCTGTCAGTACGCTGAAATACAGATCAAGACCTCCCGTGCTTCCAGTCCGATCTGAACTAAAAAAGAGCAGACTGTCTCTGTACAGATAGGGAAAAATTTCATTTCCTGCCCCGTTAATGGCTGAGCTGAGTTTTTGGGGTGTGCCCCATGTTTTACCTGCTTTGTCAACCCTATACAGGTCCATGCCTTCGCTTCCCGGCATATTGCTGGAAAAATAAAGGGTATTGCCATTGACACTCAGCGTAGGGTGGCAAACATTGTACTTATCGCTGCAAAACGGTAAGGCAATTGGGTTGGCATATTGATTGGACTCACGGGCTTCAAAAATTTTTAAAACGATTGTGTCTTTGTGGGTGCCACGCTCTTCGTCGTACCAGGCCCTTGTAAAATAGAGCTTATCGGTAAGTGGATCAAAGGCGGCTTGTCCTTCATGTTTGTTACTGTTCACACTAAAGGGTAAAAACGCTTGTCTGGCCAATTGACCTTTGGCATTTTTGGCAGCATAGACCAAATCAAAATAATATTCTCCCTGCTCGTCTTTGGGACCATCATCATTCGATTTGACCAACATGATAAAATCTTTGTAAGCAATCGGACACGTTTCAAGATGTTTGCTGTTGATGCCGGCTTCATTGATCAATTGTGCAGTCATTATGGCCATGCTATCCATCTGCCATTGTGCAAATGAAAAGCTAGGCAACAGTAAAATCAGAATTAATTTATAAAACTTCATCTTAGAAATATCTTGGATTAACAACCACAATACGGTCCTTCTTTTTGCCTAAATCATATTGCAAGAGTATCTCAATACTGCCGTTGGTGAAACTTCGCAGTTTTGAGGTGGTGAAGTCATTTGAAAAACCAACCATCAATTGATCATTGATCTTAAAACCAAATAACAGGTCAAGTGATTCTCCAATATCGCCCCTTCCGCCACCGGTACGATAAGTAAGACCTCCTGTATATTTTTTATCTAGGGTTGCGCTCACACTTAGATCCACATCAAAGGGTGTATTTTCGCTGAATTTTAATAGGGTTTGTGTATGAATATCCAGCTCTCTGTTGACAGGAAAAGCACTGCCCGCCATTAAAAATATATGCCGCACTTCTTCTGAAACAGAATTGTTGGTATCAAAGTCAAGATCTGATTTTATTAAACGGGGTACCGATGCTCCTACATAAAAATTGCGGGCATTAAAATAGACCCCATAGCCCACATTAAAAATATTGATGCTTTGTTTTCCTTGCGGGATAGAAGGATCATTAGGAATACCCTGGGTAGCCACAAGGGCAGGGTCAGTAAAATCGGCTACAAAATTACGGGCATTAAACTCTACACCCATACTCAGCAACGCACCATCACCTAATAAAAATTTATAAGAATAAATTCCTCCAAAGGTGGTTTGTCGAAATATACCTATTGACTGGTTCTTTAAAGTAAACCCTATACCCACTCTGTCCTGAATACGGGGTAAGTTGACAGTAAGCATCTGGGTTTTTGGAGCACCCGGTAAGCCATTCCACTGATCGCGTACCATGACAGTAAAACCTGTATATTTTTCCTGTCCTGCAAATGCAGGATTGATTGACATCTTGTTAAACATGAATTGTGTAGACATCAACTCCTGCTGGGCAGAAAGTCCAAAACACAAAGCCAGCAGCTGAAATATTAATGTTATTTTTCTCATTATCGTTGTATAATGATGAAGCCATTCAACCTGTTGGAATTTCGGCCGGGATTAAAAATAAAATAATAAGTACCCGTTGGTAGGGGATCTCCTCCGTAAGTGCCCTCCCAACTGTTGTCATACGGTTTTGCCTGGTAAACCTGATCACCCCATTGATTGAAGATGATCAGCTCATTTTCGGCAAATCTGCCTGTTTCAATACAGGGTATTTCATACCTGTCATTAATACCATCACCATTGGGTGTAAAAATGGTGGGCGGAACACAAGGCGTTTCGTAACCTATCTGGAAACTGATTTCAGCCTCATCACAAAGATTATCACAACCCTCTACACACAATTCATATTTTAAGGTAAGTATGCCGGCAAAGCCGGTTGCGGGTATGAACCTATATCCTGTGCCTTGTAATTCAAGTGTACCTGCCTTTACATCGGGAGTTTCAATTTGTATTGAATAAAAATCATCAAACTGATCATTGATCAAGGGGTCAAAATTAACAATGCCATTGAGCGTTCCGGTATAATTGTCATTGATAGCATCTGGAGCGTCCAATAAAAAAATCTTCACCGTGTCGGTTGAAAAGGCCAGGCAGCCTTCTTTGCTATAGCTTAGTACTATAACATTGAGACCTGGTTCAAAGCCTGATACCAGTGTTTTTCCGGACTGGGGACTTAATATGTTATTTTTACCTGATAGTGAGGTCCATAATACTTCTACTTCCGGGGCCTGAAAGGCAGAGTTCAATTCTATTTGGTTGTTGGTCCCGCATATCGTTGTCTCTTCAATATTTGCCTGCGCAGCAAAGTTAGGCGCTGCTCGTTTAGACACCACCACATTGCCGGCACTCAAAGCCCTGCATCCATCTTTAATAGCCCATACTTCAATCAGTTGTTCTCCTTCAATGAATAGAGCGGTGCTTACTTCTATACATTCTTGTAAGGTAGTACCCAACAGGGCCCCTCCCTTGATCCTCCATTCAAAGGTATATCCCTTGCTGCCGTCATAATCGCGGATACAAAGCTGGACTGTGCTCTCTTCGCTCTTACAAAGCGATACGCTGGTCTCGGATGGAGAAGCCGGGGCTATTGAATCTTTTACTTCAACAAAGTTGAGCTGTGAAAATGCAGAGTAACAACCATCTTTTAAAACGGATACCTGGTAACCTCCGTCATGAATGTTTTTAACCTTGGGTATGGTGAGGGTCAGCCCCTCTGCTGTAATACCATTGGGACCCTTCCATACTGCATTCTGTATGCCAGGTACATTTGAACTCAGTTTGAGGGTATCTCCGAAACAGAGTACCTTATTCCCTTCAATACCCGGTGGCAGAGGCCTCGCTTCTATGGTTACATACCTCAGCTCAAAGGCGGTTGAAAAACAATCACCGGTTTTTACCAAACAATGGTAGTTGCCTTCTGCGGTCTCGGTTACATTTGGTATCGTTAAAAATGGCAGCGTGGTTTGTATTATACCTCCTGGCGTGTGCCATTCATAGAGGTCGGCTATAGCTGTTGTTCTAATGGTTAGACTGTCTCCTTCACAAACCTTTGCCGGTGCTGTTAGTGAGGCCGCTGGGGGTATCAACTGGATGGATATTATATTGGTATCCGGCTCTGATGGACAGTTCCTGTTAAAAACACGCAAAATATAGCTTCCATTTAAAACGGGAGTAGCATTGATCAGTCGGGCTGCGGCCACTTCCTGCATAAATCCATTGGGTCCCTGCCACTTATACTCATAGGATCCGGGCGGAAAAATGCTCGGAGAAAATACAATGTCGGTCTTACCATCCATGCACAAGGTACTATTGTTGCTCAATGCAGTTATTACAGGTGCAACATTTACCTCAACACTGGTTGAAGTCACATTTTCACAACCGGTAGTAGTAGTGATGGTCACAAAATAATCTCCTGATTTTGCCGGAGCTTTTACAAACTGGCCGTTTGCAGCAAAGGCTCCCGGTCCAGACCACTTATAAGTGCTGTTGGGTACAAAGGTGGCACTGAGATTAATGGTATCACCTTCGCAGGCAGGGCCACTGTTATCAGCACCAATAACGGAGAGGTTATCAATGCTAATAAGTTTGGCCTCTGAAGTATCTGATGCGCATCCGTTGGATTCAACGATCACCTGCCACAATCCGGAGGCACTGGTAGGCACATTCAGAATTTCAAGAGAGTTTTCATTGGTTACCCTAAATTTTTCTCCATCCTTATACCAGGTGTATTTTTCCTGAACAGGCAGATTGTTGACAACCAGCGAAAATGTACTTCCTTCACAGTAAATGCTTTCTCCTGTTATCTCGGGTTGGGGTGGTGTGGGTAATACTATGACATTGGTGGTAGCTGTATCTGATTTACAATTTCCTACACTGATTACCAATTGATATTTTCCTTGTTTCTCACTTTTTACATTGGTAATTTGGGCGGGGTTGGCAAGGTCACTGAAATAACCATCCGGACCTGTCCATTGATAACTAAAGCCTTGGCCTGTAGTCGTGGTACCCAATTGAATAGCCCCTCCTTCGCATATGTTTTCAAATGATGACAGCAAAACCACTAGCGGTTTTTTGTAAATAGTCAATCGTTTCGTTGGGCTCGGATTGGAAGTGCAACTCTGACTTAGTGCTATCACATAGTAATTGTGTATACCGGATGAGGGTACAATGGTGAATTCAGGACTGGTAGTGTTTCCTATAAGCACGCCATTGGGAGGAAAACCTTCATACCATTCATATCGGATGTCTCCGGTAAATGAATTGGTGGTGAGAAGAATGGCTTCACTTTCGCAGTAATTGTCAAAATCAGATGTCACCCCAGGAGTGGTAAGTGGCTGAATGTTTACCGTAACTAAGCCTTCTGCAAAGCAACCATTGAGACCTTTTACCAATGCGCGATAAACGCCATTAAATCCAGATCCTGCATTAGAAAATTTAGGATTTTCAATATTCGCTACCAAAACATCATTGCGGTACCACTCAAAAGTATATTGATTCTGATTGCCACCAGGTGGTACATTGGCAAAAAGTTTTAAAGTGTCTCCTTCACAAAGTCCGGCTGTAAATGTAGGGGTCAATACACCTGCTTCAATTCTGATTGGAGCACTGCATGATGCTACGTTGCCGTTTTCATCTTTTACAAATAAAATGGCAGTCCGGTCATTTCCTATATCAGAACAATTGTAAACCCCGTTGACTACCCAGCTGGTATCAATAGCACAATTATCGGTACTTCCACTGTTGATGCTGTCAGGATGTAGAATATAAGCACTGGCGCCTGAGGGATGCAGCCTTACTACAAAGCCTTTGCACCTTGCTTCCGGAGCAATATTGTCTCTCACCTGAATCTGTGTTTCACAGAAGGTCCCATTGTTTTGATTGTCCTTGGTTTGAAATTTGATTTTGTGAAGACCGGCACCAAGCGTTGCCCTTAACGTATCTTCTTGTCCCACGGCTATCGCTGCTGCATTGTCAATTTGATACGTAATAACCGGATTATTAACAATCAAACGGATACTCAAAAAACTATTTTCATCGATGGTTTGATTCGGTGTAAGAAAATTACAGGGGTTGATGCCATTTCCTTCTTCGCCCGGCATATTATTGGCCACAGCAGTTATGGTTATTTCTCCATCAGCAGCCCAATCATTGTAGGTACTTACCGGTACTTCAAACCGGGTCACAGAGGATCCACAACCGGTTCCGTTACTGAACCTCGTTTTTCCAAAGCTGTACCCACCTTCTCCAATAATGTCAAAGTACTCAGTAACATCATTGAGGTCGCCAAAGGCATTCACTTCTACAATGACTGCTTCTGTATGGTACTTGATCAGGGGTACTAAAGGAAAGGTGATGTTTTTATTAAGCGCCAGGTGATTGCCGTTGGTTTCATTGAACCTAAACTGTATTTTTTTGGCTTCGTTTGATACAGGTAAAACTTCATCGTAGCCACTAGGAAAGCCACAATTGTCTGATACAGATAATTGGAGGGGTAAATTTAGTTGTGCCTCACAATTGGCATCTGCATTTAGGTTATTGATGCCAGGCGGACAGCTAATTACAGGGGCTTGAAGATCCTTCACTGTAATTTGAGTTATACACTTTGATAGGTTGCCACCACAATCGGTATACAAAAAGGATAGCTGATGAAAACCGGCTTCTAATGTAGCACTGTAGTTGGCGGGTGGAACAATATCAGTAGTGTCTCCGCTGCCTTCCACTGTGTATCGGGTGGTCAATAAATTATTCGGATCAATTGGAATCGATAAAGATCCATTGATGCGGGAGCCTGAACAAACATCATTAATAGCTAAAACTGGTGCCCCGGGGTTGTTAGGAATTAATTGAAAATGAATCATGCCATCAGCCAGCCACTGGGTAATTTTAGCCGCACTTATAGTGTTAAATTCTGTGCGACCATCACCGCATTGTCCATCCGTATTATTGGTCATCCCCAGAAGATTACCATCTTCATCAACAATGTTAAAAAACTCTGAAACATCATCGGCATCCAGATTGACCAAATCCAATATCAGGGTAGATTCATCTGTAGGTGAGAATGCACCAACAGCGTAGGGCCCAAAACTCAGATTTACATTAAATACAACCGCTTCATTACTGCCTGGCATAGCCGACGTAACAGGTGTGGTGGCAGTGCGCACCAAGGGTGATGCAAACTGTGCGCAATTATCTGTTGCTTCGGGAATGGCAAAAGAAACACTGGCTTCACATGAACCAGGATTCGTTTCCACTGTTATTTGGGGTACACAATTGGATATGGTTGGTGGAATATTATCCCTTAGTCCAAAAAAAGCACTTGTCACAGTGGTATTACCACAATCATCATAATATACAAAATCCACTCGTTCTCCTCTCGTAAAAAAGGCACATTGGAGGGGGCAGTTGCTGGGGTCCAACATACCAGGTTCTATACCCGGATAACTTGTGGTATCGCCCAATACATAGCTGCCCGGCACGGCAACAAAAAAATTAAGACCGCTGCTGCACCCATCTGTTGCCTGGCTACCGCCCTTGTTGACTAGCCAGGTTTCAAATGCAGCCTGTACATTGGTAGCCTGGTCACATTCCAGTCCCATGTTCTGGGCAGCTGCGGTTATTTTAGGTGGAATATTGTCCCTTACATTGAGCACTTGCGTGAATCGGGTGACATTGCTACACACATCGGTTGCTGTATAGGTTCTCTTGCTTTGATATGAACATACATTTCCATTCACCAGGGAATCAGTGTAGCTTAGAAAAATAGGACTGCATGCATCGTTTTTTTGAGTCAGTAGCGAGTCGGGTATGCCAATTTCGTCACATGACACAGTGAGAGGACTCTGGCCAACTATGATTGGGCCAATGGTATCTTTCACTTGAATGATTTGGCGGTGACTGGCTGTATTGCCACATAAATCACTAACGGTCCAAGTTCGGGTGAGCTGGTAATTGTAGTGATTGCACTGTGCTGGTGATGGATGTTTGGTTGAAGTTTCACCAAAACTTACAGGTCGAACACCAGCGCACGCATCTTCTGCTGTAATGATTGCTGGCAGAGGCACCTTATCACAGGCTACGGTGATATTCGGCGGAAGATTGGAAAATACAGGTGGTTTAGTATCTTTTACATCGAAAGCCCTGATGGGGGTCACGCTGGGATTACCACACTCATCAAGCACTTTAAAACTTACAATAACATTCCAGTTACAGGCATCAATGGGAATTTGAGGATAGGGGCCGTCTGCAATAGAAGCAGAATCTCTGATACCAGTCGATGTCTGATAATAAAACACGGTCCAGTTAACCGTCGGACTACAGATGTCGCTGGCCTTGGCTCCACCCTTGTTCTTGATCCAATTGTTGAGCGAATCCTGTGAGGATGCTGTGCATTCAATAGCCGAAGCCTCAGGTCTTACAAAAATAATGGGTGCCAGGGTGTCTATTACACTAAATGAAATGATAACCGGTTCTGATACATTATTGGCCTGGTCAATGGCTCTGAATTCAAGGACTACATTTTTTGTATTTCCACACAAAGTATCTGCGGAAGCATTAAATCTTGCCAATGCCAGATTGAAAGGTAAGTTGGCTACCAATACAAAAACACCACTGTTATCAGTAGCTATGGTGCCTCCTGCAGTGCTGTACCACTGGTTAAATTCTCCCATTATATTGCCTCCTTCACATCCGGTTGTTTTGGATATGCCTGGAGTAACAATGACGGGAGGAATGGTGTCCTGACTCCATAAGGTTTGCACTGATATCATCAGTAGCAGCAAGCATATTTTAAGTCTTATTTGGGTTGGTTCTATCCTCATTTTCAAACAATCATCAAGCGAATTTACCATATTTTAAACGGATAAACCTCACTTTATTCCTAAAAATGAAAAGGTACTGCTTTTCAGATTGTCGACATATTTTTATTTCATTTTTTTAACAATTTCAGTTTTTTATTTTGAGGCCTGCCGCCAAATTGAACGATTTGTCCTGTTTTCACATCCGTTTGTCTAATTATTGGAACTTTTCAGTGCTTGAAACAATATTTTTGATGCGTAACGGTTTAATGAACTACTGCGTAGTATTAAAGCAATGAGGGGGAAAATGGTATTAATACGCTGAATTTTCCTTTTAATTCACTCACTATTTGCTGTAATTTCTTAGAAGTTAGTGACCTTTTTTTAACATCAAAATTTTAGGATAATGGATCGATTGGCTGCCTTTTTTATTTTTTGTTCCGGCTGTGATGAGCGTATATTAAAACAAGCCCCAACTGAATTTAATAAATATGTGGGCATTGGTGCCACGGTCTTTTTTACAGGACTTTTTGCTATGATGGCATCTGGTTATGCTTTATATACCGTTTTTGGAAATCTTTTTACTGCTCTTCTTTTTTCCCTGTTGTGGGGCTTGCTTATTTTTAACCTCGATCGCTACATCGTCTCAAGCATGAAGAAAAAAGGCAGCTTTTTTGCGGATTGGACCATGGCCCTTCCCAGAATTGTTTTGGCCATTATCATCAGCCTTGTAATTTCAAAACCCCTCGAACTCAAAATATTTGAAACCGAAATTTATTCTGAAATTGTTTCAATGCAACAAGAACGGCGCAAACAACATGAAGACTTGCTCAATGCCAGATTTGCTGCCGACCTCACCAGAATAGACGAGGATATCAACAGGTATAAATCTGAGTTAAATGGCTTGAAACAAATCAAAGACAAAAGGGTAGGCGAGGCACTTTCGGAAGCAGATGGCACAGGTGGTTCAAAGATCAGAAACATGGGCCCCATTTATAAAGCCAAACAGCAAGCTGCAACTCTGGCAGAATCTGATTATACCAGTGGTGTCCAAAAAATTACGCCAATGTTGGCCGAAAAAGAAACAGAAAAAAAGAAACTCCTCGCGCTGAGAGATACCGAATTGGCCAATATGCAAAAAGTAGCCCTCACCGGCTTTGCTTCCAGAATGGAAGCCCTTGACAGGGTAGCCCAAAAATCACATGCAGTTTTTATTGCCGGCATCTTTATAATGTTGCTCTTCATTGCTATAGAAACAGCCCCAATGTTTGTCAAAGTCATCGCAGAAAGATCTCCTTATGATTACCTGCTGGATAAAATTGAACACGAAGTAGCCCTGGACCACAAAGAAATTACTACCCTAAGAAGCCTTGAAGTCAATCAAAAACTCAACTTCGAAAACCAAACGCGCAGTCACCGAAACCAGGAATTGATCAAGGCAGAAAATGAACTCTTTACCCATGCCATCAACAGTGAAATGGATGAACTTAAAAATTCTGCAAGATCGCTCAAAGATTACCTCAGTCGCGGATCCATCTTAAAAGATGCAGGGAATATTTAAAAAAGGGCAAAAGCCCTTTTTTATTGGTTAAAATTTATAGGCAACACTGATCCAGTACTCAAGAGGCGTACCCAAGTCCCTGGCACGGGAGCTGAGCGGAAACATTATTTCTAAACCGTATTTCCAATGTTCTCCGCCACTCAGATACCCACCTCCCACTCCGGGGTAACCTACATTGTAGTCAACGCCATTGAACAATGAGTAATCAAATTGAGTATAACTGTATTCTGCCTGCAGATAAAAACTTTCACCGATTTTGCCTCGGGCATAACCAAAGCCTCCAAAATCAAATAGTGAATAATCATCGGCCGCAAAAACATTGACATACTGATAAAATAATTTGGCACCTATTCCGGCAGATATTACTTTACCGAATTTATAACCAACACTAGGCTTCAATGCAAGGTTAAACCCGTTTTGAATACCGATGTTGCCAAATCTGATATCAAAAGTAAGCTTGTCAGCAAACGAGGTGGTATCTCTTGTCCTGGATTCTCTGGTACGTCTAACCCGCGTTCTCTGGGCATCGGCTTCTGTAAATGCAAGTAAGGCAATAAGCGTAATTACTAAATATTTTAATTTCATAAAGGGGAAATTTTAGTTTCTTTCTTCAGTTTGTTTATTGAATTCAGCGGTTTTGATGGCGGCGTCTTTTTTCAACATATCCAGCATCATTTTGGGCTCATATTGATTTTTATCAAAGCCTATTAACCATAGGTTAAGGTCAGGACTTATTTTCCGAATAAGGTAGATACCATACACTTCATTTTCCTTAAACCATCTGGGCAAACTGGTACCGGTATTGGGCTCAATAATGATTTCATTGTAATTGATCACCTCATCTTTTTTAACTGGCCTCTGCGGTTCATCGTCAGCATATTTTTCTGTCATCTCCCAGTTGCCTTCTTTGGTCAGTTGCCTCATGAGGTCAACGCATTTTTCGTAAGCATCGGGCATCTTTTCATTTGCTTTCACCGTTTTAACCTTCCCTTTTTTGACATGACTGAGGGTGATGGCCGGAAGATCTGCAACCATGGTAGGGTATTCATCCTCCATTTTAAACAAATTGGCTTCCTTAAAAGCTTTATTCAGTTGAGCCAATTCTGCTTCAGTCAACATGCGCTGAAACTTGCCATTTGTTTTGTGAAAACGCCTCGCATCCCAGATAACTTTGCCGTCTTCAAACACATAAATGTCAAACACCGGACAATATCCAAAACAAGGGCCAACATGCATGGCATACTGGTGCATAATAGGACCAGTACTCACTTTTTTTGTGCTTTTGCAGCCTGTTGCCATAAAAAATGCACTTAGGATGGCAAGTAAGTAAATGCTGTTTTTGATCATGATTTTTTTCACTCTTGTTAAAATGGCGATGGATGCAAATGTAACGAATCTATGAGTAATGATTTCCATATCTTCCTATTCAACGTCGTTTGTAGGTCATTGTAACCCAATTTTTCCTGTTTTTTGACCATTTTAACATATTTTCAACGAAAATCTGAGCTCGGCTCCAAATAAAATCAAACTTGGCTCACTTTTAGTTGTAATATGAATGTAAAATTTGGTTTTTTTGTGACCGGGAAAGAATATTTTCCCAAAGTTTCATTTGTCAAAAGATAACTGCAGTAAATAAATGGGAGAACAGAGAGTATCATTAGTGAAAGACCAAAGGCAGATGCAAAAATTTGTAAAGTCTTTGTTAGACGATGTCAGGTCTTTTGAATACATGTTGGACAACAACTGGTTTGAAAACGACATTGCACGGATTGGAGCAGAACAGGAAATGGTAATGGTCAATCTCAGCAATTACAAACCCGCTACAGTTGCCATTGAAGCTTTGGAAAAGCTGAAGGAATACGACTGGGTAGGCACAGAATTGGCAAAATTCAATCTTGAAACGAATCTAACTCCCCGCGAGTTTACCGGTTCTTGTTTTCACGACATGCATACCGAAAACAGCGATAAGCTCAACATTATTCAAAATGTTTTGAATGAAATGGGCGTTTCCCTGGTGCTCACCGGCATCTTGCCAACACTAAGGAAGTATCACCTGACCATGGATAACCTTACGCCAAAGCAAAGATATTATGCCTTGATGGCAGCCATCCACAATCAATTACAGGGCGCCAACTTTGAACTCCGATTGGATGGCCTGGATGAACTCTACCTCAAACATGATTCTCCCTTGCTGGAAGCAGTTAACACCAGCTTTCAGGTCCATCTTCAGGTAGCATCCCACGATTTTGTTCACAAATACAACATTGCCCAGGCGCTTACTGCCCCTATCATGGCCATTGGAGCCAATTCTCCCATCGTATTTGGAAAACGTTTATGGCACGAGTCAAGAATTGCCATGTTCCAGCAAGCCCTGGATACCCGTTCATCCAACGAACATATGCGGGAAAGAAGCCCAAGGGTGGCCTTCGGAAAGGCTTGGCTCAATGAAAGTATCCTCGAAATTTACAAAGAAGACATCAGTAGATTCAGGGTCTTATTGAGTTCCGATGTGGAAGAAGATTCACTGGCCTTGGTCGCTCAGGGCATCGTTCCAAAATTGAGATCGTTGCAGGTGCATAATTCTACCGTTTACAGGTGGAACAGACCTTGTTATGGAATTAGTGACAACGGTAAACCCCACCTTAGAATTGAGTGCAGGGTCATTCCTTCTGGTCCTACGGTAGCCGATGAGGTAGCCAATGCCTGTTTCTGGTTGGGCATGATGGAAGGGATGTCCAATCATGTTACCGATATACGCAAAAAAATGAGCTTTGACGACGTCAGTGATAACTTTACCAAGGCGGCAAAGTTTGGCATCGACTCAAAATTTACCTGGTTCAACGATCATAAAGTGAGCTCGGTAGATTTGATCAAAAACGAGTTGATTCCACTTGCAGAAGAAGGGCTTAGGTCTAGAAATGTGGATGAAGCCGATATTAGTAAATACCTGGGCATCATCAGAGAGAGGGCGGAAAAACACATGAACGGTGCCAGGTGGATGCTGAGGGCATTTACCGGCCTAAAAGAAGAATCTACCGTTGATGAAGCCCTTTCTACACTTACAGCCACCATCATCCAAAACCAAATCAGTGGCAATGAAGTTCACAACTGGCCACTGCCTGATTCCTACATGATAAAAGATTATAAACCCTCCCACCTCCTGGTAGGGGAGTGCATGGAAACCGATCTATTTACCGTTCAACAAACAGATATCATCGAATTGGTTGCTGATATGATGGACTGGAGAAAAGTAAGGTATTTACCAGTTGAAGACGGTAAAGGCAAGCTGGCCGGTCTGGTTACTTCCAGATTGCTGTTGAGGCACTTTGTCAAAAACAGAAATTCTAAAAAAGTATTCCTGGTGAGTGATGTAATGATCAAAAACCCTTATACCGTGACTCAGGATGCTTCCTTACTGGAAGCCATGAAGATCATGAAGGAAAACAAAATTGGCTGCCTTCCGGTAGTCAATGATGGTGAATTGATTGGGGTTATTACAGAGACCGATTTCCTTAAGATTTCGACCAGACTGATGGAAAGACTGGAAGAAAACATCTGATTAGGGTATAATTTACTTAATAGGATTTGTTGGATTTAATTTGGCAACTATTTGAATTAATCCTACATTTGCACCACTTTTGAAATGTTGATACGTCGGCATCTGCCCGGATGCTGGAACTGGTAGACAGGCATGGTTGAGGGCCATGTGTCCGTTAGGGCGTGCAGGTTCGATTCCTGTTCCGGGCACTTTTCAAAATCCCATTGACATTGGGTACTCGTTTGGGGAATCCTATGTGTTTTTTGATTTTTTTATGAAAAAAATTACAAGTGTAGTATTTTTTATATGTGATATTTTTCATAATCATATCACTGCACAGATCAAACAACACATACCCGAAAATTAATAATATATATTTTTTTTCAATGTATAGAAACTTTATTTCAAGTTTCTTCGTTTACCTAAGAGTTGCAAATTTGGCTTCTTTGCGTAAATTTGTGCCATCAATCGAAAAATAGCGTAGCTCTATAAAGAAGTAGTTTTCTTATTTTGAGACCTTAGTCGAAAGAGCCTGAGTTTGAAAGTAAACTTGGGCTTTTCGCATTTTTTTAGCCCCTACCTATTGCTTTATTCTTCCTCGCCTTGCCCAATGTACACGGGCTTTCCCACTTTTCTTTTAAATATTTTGAACCATCAATTTTGAAAATTCGATAAGCTTTGTATATTTGCACTCGCTTTTCACAAACGAGTTATTTTCGTGGAAAAAGGTGAGATGGGTGAGAGGCTGAAACCAACAGTTTGCTAAACTGTCGTACTGGGAAACCGGTACCCCGGGTTCGAATCCCGGTCTCACCGCAAAAGCACAGGGGCGTAGCGCAGTCCGGTTAGCGCACTTGGTTTGGGACCAAGGGGTCGTAGGTTCGAATCCTATCGCCCCTACTGAAAACCCTGATAATCACTGATTGTCAGGGTTTTGCTTTTTTATAACTTTCACTTTCCCTCTTATCAAATTTGACCGATCCATCCGAACTCTACTCCAGTTTCCCTGTGTAGTAGGAAAAGGCAACTCCAATCACCTCCAATCCATCCGAACCCTCCGAATAAAATTTGAAATAGCCACTCGCGGCGCTCGTGGTTTCTTCACTAAAATGCCTTGCCAGTCATTTTTTTGGCTTCCCCAAACCGTTCAGTCACACCTCCGACACCTCCGATCACCTGTCTGTCTTGATGGTAGAGTCAAATGGCAGTTTCAACTGGTAGCCCAATTGGTCAGAGGTATGGTCTTGTAAAACATCCAGGCCATACCTTATCTTGCGGGGATCATCGTACACAAAGGTGCCAAATGCTCGGTCCCAGATCGAAAAAATATTGCCAAAATTGGTATCGGTCCAAGGTCTCTCAAAATGATGGTGGAACTTGTGCATGTGGGGTGAAATAAAGATGTAACTGATCGCCCTGTCCAACCAACCGGGTAGGTTGAGATTGGCATGGGTGAAATAGGTAAACAAAATGGTGGTCAACCTATAGAAAACATAGAAAGCAAAGGGCATCCCACTAACCAGAATAGCTACCAATGAAAACATTTCACGCATCATATAATCACCGGGATGGTGGCGGGTACCGGTAGTCACATCCACAGCTGTGTCACTGTGGTGAACCATGTGAAATTTCCACATAAATTTCACCTTGTGGAGGAGATAGTGAACCAGGTATTGTGCCAGTAGATCAAGTAATAATAGGGCCATAATAAGCTCTATCCACCATGGAAAATCAAAAAGATAAAGCAGACCAAATTGGTGCTGGTCCATCCAAAGAAACAAGCCGGCCGTAAGCACACCAAACAAGGCATTGATCAAAATGGTAGTGGTCAGCAATACAAGGTTCGGAAAAGCATGATGCCATTTTCGATAGCGAAAGGAGGCCAGAGGCCACGTCCCTTCCATGATCCAAAATACCGACATACACCCCACAATCCAACCAACTTTGCCAATATTAGGTAACTTTCCAAAAAAATCAAGAAACTGCTCCATATCCCATTCTTTTATCCAAATTTAAAATTAATACCCGGTTAGCTGACATTTTAATTCTATTTTAAGTCTTTGGGGAGTAATTTTGGGGCTTTATACGTTTACTTACATACTCCATGTGAAAGTTGGCTCAAAATTTGCTGCTTATATATGATGAAAAATATTAATATGAAACCATGATAGAACACAAAAATTCCATATATAAGACTAATACAATCAATTAAATACAATTAATCTAGGGCAATCTTGCCCACAGTGAATTGAATTGCTTATTTTTGTAAATTAATTTTGAAACATAAATTCTCGATAATGAGGAAATTTTTTTTCGTTGCGGTACTTTCTACGCTGATCTTTTCCGGCTTGTCTGCACAAAACCTGAACATTAAATATGGCACTGCCAGCGTTAACGCAAGCGATACTGCCAATATTGATGTCACGGTCGCCAATTTCAACAACTTGTTTGGCATGCAATTTTCCATCAACTGGGATTCAACCAAGTTTAGATTTGCAGCTATTTCCAACATCATCAGTCCGCAGGTGTTGGAGGGCAGTCTCGACATTGCCACACCAGGGGCTAGCTCGCCTATCAAACAAGGCCAGACCTCATGCCTTTGGTCCAATGCCAATACAGTCAGTCTCCCAACAAATACCCGACTTTTTACGCTGAGATTAAAAGCGGTGGGTGTTGAGTGCGACTCAACCCGTGTTTTTGGTAGCAATACGCCAACAAAGAGCGAATATTACAATGAAAATTTTGAGGTTTTACCGGTATCATTTACAGAAGGTAAAGCCAAAATCAATGGCACCGCATGTACTCCTGGCGGCGGCGGAGGCGATGACCTCACGGTGACTGCGCCTCAATTGGTTACTCCTCCAAATGTGCAACTCTGTATCCCTATTAAAGTAGAAAACTTTATCAATATGGATGGGGCCCAATCAAAAATCAAATGGGATCCAACCGTTTTACAAATGGTTTTACCTATTAAATACGATGCCCTACCAGGAAATCAGTACAACACTTCCAACATAGGTAGTGGCGAGTTTAACTTTGTTTGGCTCAATCCTGGTTCCAATCCGCCTCTTACCATCCCAAATGGCGAAAGGCTTATGGAAATATGTTTTAATGTTATTGGTCCTGTTGGTTCTATGACAATCATTGACCTTGTTAATACAGCACCAAATGGAGATCTGGAAACCGAATACACCAATTCACAAGGCAATTCAGTACCCTATGTAAATATCGATGGAAAGGTAACGGTAGCCAATGTAGCCCAGTTGAAAGTAACTATTGCTGACGTAACCGTAAAGAAAGACAATGAAATTGATGTGGCCTTCCGTGTTGAAAATTTCATTGATATAACAGGTGTACAAATGGGAATTACATGGGATAAAAATGTACTTACCTTCGTGAACCGAAACTTGGATGCCTTACCAGGCAACCCTGCAGGTTCTTTGGACCCAAGTGGAGATACCTACCGTTTCAACTGGTTCAATGGCACTTCGCCAACCACCATTACCAACAATGGCTTGTTGTTCAACATGAGATATAAAGCCACAGGCGCCTGTGATGCTACTTCTGTTATCAACGTATCTGACCTCCCTAACTTTACAGTTGAATTTATCAACGCCAGTGCCATTAAAATACCTTATACAGTGGATGCCGGCTCTGTAAAAATTACATGCACAACACCAACCATAGAATGTAACATCACCGGATTTAAAAATGTATCCTGTTTTGGTGGTTCAGATGGCAACATCACAGCCACTGTCACCAATGCAACGGCAGATTGTCAATGTATTTGGAAAAAAGACGGAGTCGCTTTTGGCAATCCTTTGCCAGTGAGCGCGTGCAACCTTACCAATATCCCATCTGGAACCTATGTTTTGGAAGTTACCTGTAGCGGTACAGTAATGTGCAGTAAAACAGCTACCATCAGTCAACCTGCAGCTGCCATATCTGTTTCAGGCAATGTTGTCAATGTTGGCTGTGGTACTTTAGGAAGCATCACCCTTACTGTCGGTGGAGGCACTCCCAACTATACTTTTGCCTGGGCCCATGGTCCCAATACCAAAGATTTAACTCAACTGAATAAAGGCTCATATACCGTAACGGTTACCGATGCCAACTTATGTTCAGTTAGCCGGTCTTTTGATGTAGGAGAAAATCCGGTTGAAGACGTCAAGATAAATGCTACGGTGGTCAATGCCAAGTGTTTCAATGAAGCTTCCGGCAGTATTTCACTGTCCATCTCTGGTGGCTGCCCAGATTACACCATTGTGTGGGCCAACTCAACAGAAACAGGTACTTCAAGGGCCAACCTGGCCGCTGGTACTTATGGAGTGACAGTATCTGATAAATCAAACCCAGCCAAAACGGCATCACAACTCATCGTGGTAGGCCAACCGGCTGCAGCCCTAACAGTAACGGGCTTACCAACCAATTCTACTGGAAGCAATGGGGCCATTGATATTTCAGTCAATGGTGGAACCCCTGATTTTACGTACCAGTGGTCTGGCAACAGCACGGCCAACACACAAGACCTGACAGGTTTGGCTCCGGGAATGTATACTGTAGTTGTTACGGATGCCAATGGATGTAAGGCTACCAGCACTGCATTTACCATTACACTAATCACCAATCCAACTGACCCTAGTTTTACTGCCAGCGTCAGTTCAGAAAACACCAACAGTGGCTACGGTGTATCATGCGTCAATGCCTGCGATGCCGTGATATCAGGTGTAGTTGATGCTACAGGAAAAGCGCCCTATACAGTTACCCTTTCAGGTGCAGCTACAGGAACCAAAACGCTTGCCGCAGCAGGTAGTTTCAACTTCAGTGGCTTGTGCGTGGGTGCTTATGCCGTTAAACTTACAGATGCTGATAACAAAACTGTCACCAAGAATTATACCGTAACCCAGCCTACTATCATTCTGATTAGTAAATCCATTGATTGCAGTACCGAAGGCCAGAACGAAGGCGCTATCGACATCTCAGTTAGTGGTGGTGCAGGTGGCTATAGTTATGCATGGTCTACTGGTGATAATACGCAGGACTTCGATAACCTGGAAATTGGCACCTACAGTGTGGTAGTTACCGATGCCAATGGTTGTCAACAATCAGCTCCCAATCTCAAGGTTGGAAATTGTGACAACACAGGCACCTGCTACGAAGAGGTAAGAAATATCATCACTCCCAATGGCGATGGTGCCAATGACTACTTTGTCATTTCATGTGCTCCGGATGATGAAAACGAATTGTTTGTATACGACAGATGGGGCAACCTGGTCTATTCCCAAAAGAACTATGACAACCTGTGGGATGGTAATGATCTGGATGGTGTAGCCCTTCCAGAGAGCAGCTACCTTTGGGTGATCAACGTGGTGGGATCTGCCAATCAGATTACCAGCTATAAAGGAACCTTAACCATTCTCAGAGAAAACTAATTTTATTGTCAGAACTACCATTCGAAACAATAACAAACATCATTAATAAGAAATAAAATGAAATTGATTCAGAAAATATGGATGCCTGCCTTGATGTGTATCGTTTTCGTCAGCAGTGCTGTAGCGCAGCGTTATTTTGATGAAAGATATGTGTACTCGCATTCCTTTTTTAATCAGGTTTTGGTCAACCCGGGGGCAATTGCCCAACATGGCGGCCAACAACTTTTGATCAACTACAGGAATACCTGGTCTACCTTTCCAGGCAGCCCTAAAACAGTATCACTGTCGTATGACGGTATGTTGGGCAACCGATTGGGAATTGGTGTTTTGGCCCTGCAAGATAATTTTGGCGCCCTGCAAACGACCAAAGGTCAGCTAGGATTTTCCTATAACATCAAAAGTGCCACCAACCAATTGGGCATTGGCTTGTCTGCTGAGTACGTCAAGCACGGTCTCAACAACTACAATGCAGGAAGCTCTCTCAACGAGCCGGATGCTGTGATCAATGCCCGAAGAGAAGGCATTGAATACATTGATGCTTCATTCGGTGTTCACGGTGTTTACAATGGCCAGTTTACTTACGGCATTGCTTTGCCTTCGCTGATTTCTTCACGAATTGACAATACCGTTGTCAATGATGAAAGAGAGATTGGTTTCTTGTTAAATTTTGGGTATAAAGTGACATCTGCTACCACAGGTATCTCAATGTCTCCATCCATATTATTGAAAAAATTAAACAATGTACCAACCCATGTTGACCTCAACCTAAAACTTGGATTTTTGGATGAAAAACTTACAGGTGGGGTTACTTATAGGGTAGGTGCGGATAAAATGTTGGGCTTCTTACTAGGCATGAATATTGATCGAATAGGATTCTATTATTCTTACAATGTATCCAACCAGCAATTCCAGGATTACAACAATGGCTCACATGAGATTACGGCAAGAGTAGACATAGGAACCAAAAAGGATAAGCCTGCAGTTGAAATGAAATAGTGGGTTTAAAGACATAATATTAAATCAAAGAGAGAGATGGCTACATCTCTCTCTTTTTATTTAGAAAACTCTGTTTTTGGTTTCTATTCTTCATTTTTCTTCTTGACATGGATAGAAATTAGTGCGTAAAATGACATTTATCTGACATGATTTTGTAATTGACAGATAATCAGACTAATATGAATTATTATTTGTTAATATTTTATAAATACCCCTCTTTAGGTAGTTTTTGAGATTGATTTATTTTTACCTTTGTTACCAATAGAAGTAAGAAACTACAACCTGAGGGATGATTACTCAATTTAGGAACCAAACTCAACTCCTTTCTAAGTAAGATTTCCTCCACAAGATTTATATTTTTTCATTGGCAGACAGTTGCATTGCATCTGACTGCTTGTGTGTATTATATGGCTCAAATTTTTTAAATTTTTTAAAACCAAAACTCATTATCATGAAGGACAATTTTGTCAAAGTTTTCAGGATGGCAGGATTAGGCAAGCTAGTGATGGTATGTTTGGTGTTTGTTGGAGCAACAGTATTCAATACGCTTAGCGCTCAGTACATGGGCAAACAGCAAGCGATAGCGGTACTGGAAGCGAAGGAAACATCAGTCAGCCAGGCAATTAGCAACCTACCTACCCAGCACGTGGACTACCGTTACGGACAGTTCCAGATTTTTACTTACAAAGCGATCTATGAGAAGATCCAAGACAGCAACACAACTGTTGCAGATGCTGTAGAATCAGTATTTGCTACAATGAGTGGAAAGACAGACCGTATGAGTGAATATCATGCGACAATGGTGAAGTACAATAAGAAGTACCAGGTAGGCAATTTTGACATATATTATGCGATCAAAACGCATATAAAGTCATTGTTAAAAGGATAATGGAATCGCGTAAAGTAAAAACCAATCAATAATATGAGACAGATAAAGAATACAATATTAATTATGCTGGCAGTATTGGCTGTGGTATCAGAGGTGATGTCACAGGCATGTACTATTACAGCACCAGCCAATATTACTGTAAATAGCACGACTGGCATATGCGGAGCAAATGTAACGTTGGCTTCAGCAGTAGCTGGAACATCATGTCAGAGTGTAACTACAGTAGCATTAGGTTCGCAAAACTTCAACGGCTGTACCCAACCAGCTGGTTGGACCACAGGCTTCACTGAAGAAAACGCAGCAGACGGAGTAGGAACTACCACCGTATTTGCAGATTGTGCATCAGCAGGATTGTTCACATTTGGATGTAATTCAGGTGGAGCAGGCCCATTGAGTACAAATGCACCAGCAGCGGCAGGATTTGCAAACTGTGCAGCGTATATTTCGGATGACAATGCAGGAAGTGCATTTGACGGAGTTGCCTGGATTGATTCACCAGTATCAGGTGTAGCACCGGCAGTAGGCAAGACTTACGAAGTAAGATTTGGTTACTATTTTGACAACCTGAGCGCAAGTTCAGAGTTGATGTATGGAACGGAAGTGCATGGATCAACAAGCACACCAGCACAGGAACAGCAGATGCCAGTGGTGTATTGGTATTGAACGTAACAGCAGAGATGAACCCAGGCTTCAAAGTAAGGTTTATCCACGATGACTTGTTGGATTCATGGGCATGGGGAGTTGGAATTGACAACTATGCAGTAAATGAATTGACAGTAGTACCAGCAATCATCAGCAACTCATGGACAGCAGGTGGTGCCAACGCAAGTGGAACTTACCCGGTAGGAACTACAACTGTAACTTACAGCATCGTAGGAGCAAACCCAGCAGTAACAGCAACACAGAACATCACAGTAAATGATACACAGGCACCAACTTTGGTTTGTCCTGCAGACATTACTTATAGCTTGAAACCAGGAGAGTGTTCACAATTGGTAACTTATACCGTAACAGGAACAGACAACTGTCCATTTGTAGGACCATTAACTACCCTGAATACAATCACTTCAGGCGGTAACGGAAACTCAGCAGGCGGTCAGATATTTTTTGACCTGGTAAACAACTCTACATCAAACATTATCATCAGCACCATCAAGATGAACATCACAGGTGCAACAATGGTAAACATACACAGAAAAGTAGGAACGTTTACTGGATCAACTACCAACGCAGCGGCATGGACGTTACACGGACAAGCAAACGCGATGACAGGACCATTCTCTGGACCATTCCCAGGAAACGGAACATTGACAAATGCAGTATTGGCAACACCATTGATCTTAGCACCTGGAACAACTACAGGTATCGCTTTGACAACGTTGTCAGCATCAAGTAACTATACCAACGGAAACGGAGGTAACCAGACTTACTCAGATGCAAACATCACATTGAACGCAGGTTATACCAACAACGCACCTTGGACAAATGGTTTCACACCACGTGTATTCAACGGAGCAATTGTATACCAGGCTGGCACAAACGCCGCACCGGTAATGCAAACAGCAGGTTTGCCAAGTGGAGCAGAGTTTGTAATTGGAACAACCAGCAACTCATTCAAATTGACAGACGTAGCGGGCAACATGGCAACATGTTCATTCGGCATCACAGTACAGGAATACCCATTTGCAACAACAGCATTGGCATGTAATGACTTAGTGAACATTTCATTGGGTGATGACTGTCAGGTAGTAGTAGGAGCAGACATGGTATTGGAAGGCGGCCCATATGGCTGTTATGATGAGTATATTGTAACCGTTACAGGCGGAGGCAATGTAATCTCAACACCAGGCGCTTACGGAGTAACCGTAACAGACCCAGAAACAGGAAACTCTTGTTGGGGAAATATCGTAGCTGAAGACAAATTGCCTCCAGTTATTGAGTGTGGTGACTTTACAGTAACATGTATCGACCCAATCCCAGCAGTACCGGTTCCACCTTTCAACGGAAACAGAATTCCATTGGTAACAGCCCCTATTCCATTCGAAGGAGGAGCAGCCAATGCAGTAACATTGACTTATACAGTACCAGCTCACGTTACATGGATGTAACTGACTTAGATGTGTTGATCAACGTAGGAAACGAGTGGATGGGCGATATGACCATCACAGTAACATCACCATCAGGAACAACTTCAACTATTTGGGGAGGCTTCTGCGGACTTCAGCCAAACGATACAGGTGTAAACTTTGTATGCGATGACGAAGGAGTAGTAACTGACCTTTGTGTTGATTACCAGTCAGGAAACAACCACACATTCCCAGGTTTAGTACCAACACCAGCGTTCACTGCATTTGACGGAGAGCCATTGGTAGGAACTTGGACGATCAAAATCACAGATGCATTTGATGATGCAGGTGTAGATGGAATCGTAAGAGGAGCAGAATTCAGATTCAACGGATGTCAGCAGGCAGGCTTTTTCCCACAAGGACCTTGTGGAGAAGACTACATGGACATTTGCTGATCAAGTATCAAACAACGGATGTGACGGTGATGTAATCACAAGAACATGGACAGCAAAAGATGCATCAAACAATGCAGCAACTTGCAGACAAATCATAACAGTAGAAAACATCGGATTGGAAGATGTATTGTTGCCACCATCATTGGTAGTAATTGAAAACTGCGGATCGGGGTAACACCAGAAAGACGTAGCGGCATACTTTGATGTAGATTCCAGAGGCGGAGCAGGTGTAGGCGCCTTCCAGGACGACTGGACGGAAGCAGATGGATCACCGGCAGGAGTAGAAGAATTGAACGAGGGCAATGCCTATGGGTATCCGCATTATTACGCGGTAGGCCGGGATGGTAAGTTACACGCTCAAAAGATAGACAACAACGTATGTACGATCTATAGATGTAACGGTAAGTGTAAATCCATGGGGCTGTGTGGCAAACTTTGCGGCACCTATGCCATGGGAATTGTCAGACAACTGTGATGCATCACCAGAATGGTGGTTGGAAGGCCCGGCAGGGGTAGTAATTACACCTGATGGAAATGGTGGCTACAATGTAGTAGGTGCTCCAAAAGGCAGACACGCATTTACATACAAGGCAATTGACTGTTGTGGCAACATTGGTACAGCAGTAGCATATGTAACGGTAATCGACAGAAGCGCACCGGTAGCGGTAGCGAAGCAGAACATCGTAATCAGCCTTACAGGATCAGGCACCGGAGCAGACGGAGCAGCGAAGTTGTATGCATGGATGGTTGACAATGGCAGCTACGACCACTGTTCAGGCGTGAAGTTGGAAATCAGAAGGCCTGATGAAGACGCAGGAGCAACTTGCGGCAACATAGGAATTGATGACCACAACAACAACGTGACGTTCAATAACGATGCATCATCATCACCACAGCAGAAGTGGGCGCATCCTAAAGACAATGCAAACGATACAGACAACGGAGAATATGTAAAATTCTGTTGTGATGATCTGGCAGGAGGCGCAAGTACAGTACACCAGGTAATACTGAGGGTATGGGACAATGGCAACATGAATGCAACGATAGGAGACAACCTTATCATTGACGGCATGCAGGACAATTACAATGAGACATGGGCAGACATCAGGGTAGAGAACAAGTTACCACCGGTAATAGTATGTCCGGATGATGCTACGATCACATGTGATATGGAGTTGAACCTTAGCACAGTATGGAAGAATGTAGAAGGCGTAAACCTTACAATGACAGGCGGACCAGCGATAGCATACGACCTGTGTAACGGAGTAGACGTAGAATACAAGGACACCCCAACCTGGACGAATACATGTGAAAATGTAGGAAGGATCAGAAGGGAGTTCAGAGCCACAAAGTAGAAGGCGCAACAGCAGAACCGTAAACTGTTACCAGAACATCACGGTATCGGCCTTACCAAGCACATTTGTGGTAACCCCACCAAGCAGCGCGTATTGGATGCACAATGTGATTTAACAAAGGCTGACATCAAAGACAGCGACAAGCCAAAAGTAGAGGGCGGCCCATGTGATGTAATCGGCGAGAACATCCACATCGATACATTCTTGTTTGAAGATGGCGTATGTAAGAAGTGGAGAGTGACGTATAACTACATCAACTGGTGTACAAATGAGCAAAAAGGACCATATGTAAAATACTACAAGTACAAGGACGATGTTAAGCCAGTATTGACATGTCAGGATCAGATGTTTGCAGCGAATCCAAATCCTGGGAATCCAAATGGCATCTGTGAGGGCACTGTAAACTTGGAAGCGAGTGCAACGGATGAAGGTGGCTGTACAGCAAATGGCTGGTTGAAGTGGCAGGTATTTGTGGACCTGTGGGGCAACGGCACAACAGACTATGAATTCTCAAGTTTCTTACCGACCAACGACAAGAACTTAGGAAACGATACCAACCAGAATGGTATCAGATGACAGATATGTAGCACCAACAGCAAGTGGAGCAACGTTGAAAGTACCAGCATTTGTATTGGATGCAGAGATGACGACACACAAAGTACAGTGGAAAGTAACGGATGGCTGTGGAAACGTAACAGATTGTTACAGCACATTCATGGTAGTTGACAAGAAAGCACCGACACCATACTGTGTGAGCCTGAGCTCAGCAGTGATGACCAATGGTCAGGTAGAATTGTGGGCAATCGACTTCAACAAAGGTTCTTTCGACAACTGTACACCTCAAAATGCATTATTGTACACATTCAACGGAGAATTCCCAGTATGGTCAAAATCGCAGAGGAGCACTACTTCAAAGGAGCAGGCAAGTGCCACAGTAGCAGAATACAATGCAGGTAATGCACAGAGATGGGTACCAAAATACAGAAGTCTCAGCGATGATCTTCAACTGTGACGATGTAGAAGCATCACCGATCACATTGAACATGAGTGTATGGGATAGCAAACTGAACACAGATTTCTGTTCAATAGAATTGACATTGGTAGACAACCAGGGAGCATGTGGTGGAAGCCGCGTAGCAGGTAACTTGGCAACAAAAGCAAATGAGGCGATCAACAACGTAAACGTTAAGTTGGAAGCATCATTGCCAGAGTTTCCAAGATACCAGGTAGCGAACGGAAGCTATAACTTCTTGGCATTACCAAACGGAGAATTCACAGTAAGCGCATCAAAAGCTGATGACTACAGCAACGGAGTAAGTACATTTGACCTTGTGTTGATACAGCGTCATATCTTGGGTCTTGCGAAATTGGATAGCCCGAGAAATGTTGGCAGCCGATGTAAACAAAGACGGAAAGGTAACAGCAAGCGACCTGGTAGAGTTGAGAAATTGATCCTTGGCTTGACCAGCAAGTTGAGCAACAACGACAGCTGGATCTTCGTACCTAAGTCACACGTATATGCAGATGCAACGAATCCATTAGCACCAAGAAACTTGACAGTAAACGTTCTAGATCAGGATGTAACTGGAAAAGACTTCACAGGTATCAAAGTGGGAGACGTAAACAACGATGCAGTAGCAGCGACAGGAGTAGCAGCAGACAACAGGACCAGCAAGGTGTTGAAGTTTGTGGCAGAAGATAAGACAGTAAATGCAGGCGAGATCGTAACGATCGATGTAACGGCATATAACTTCAACCAAATCTTCGGATACCAGTTTACAGCTAAGATGAATGGCATGGAATTGATGGAAGTTAAGTCAGGCGCGATCACAGTAGATGAAAGCAACTATGGCGTACCAACAGCAGGCACCATGACAATGAGCTGGTCAAGTGAGAAAGCAGTAAATGCAACAGAAGGAGAAGTATTGTTCACAGTAGTAATGAAGGCGACAGAAATCGGCAGGTTGAGCAATATGATGAGTGTAGGATCTGACGTAACAAGGTCAGAATCATATGCTGGAAGTGAAATGGAGACCAACAGGTTGGATTTGAACTTCAGAAGCGGAGAAGCAGAAACTGCAGGCTATGCAATGTACCAGAACGAACCAAACCCATTCAAGACCAATACAGTGGTTAACTTCAACATGCCAGCGGCAGGAGAAGCGACCTTTACGGTAATGGATGTAACAGGCAAGTTGGTACACACCAGGACAGTAAACGCAGTAAAAGGTATGAATAGTGTTGAGTTCAGCAGAACCGACGTACCAGTAAGCGGCGTTGTATACTACACCATCGAAAGCGGTGACTTCACAGCTACCAAAGCGATGATTGTAATCGAGTAAGAAGACTTTGAAGACTTCTAAATAATGAGAGGGCCCGGCAAAACCGGGCCCTTTTCATTTTAATCAAGTTCAATTTATGCTTCAAAACCTTCTCTCACTCTTAAGATCGCATTAACGACAACTATCTCTTTACTACCTATTTCCAAAAATCAATCCTATTGGGCCTAAGGCACATTTTTGACAATTTGCTTACCTCACTGCCAAACCTATTATTTCGTGAGTCTTACACGCTATAAACCCCCGAATTTGCCATTCTGAAGTTGATAATTATATTTTCATACATCAACTAGGCCCTTACTTGCCCACGATCACTCTAAGATAGCCGTCTCTGCTCCTAGTACCAATGCGGGGACCAATTACCCGGTTTGCCACCACTCCTCGCAAAGGCGAGAAATCTTTCGCCACAGAGGCCCTGTAACCCTCAGAAAAGTATAGAGTAAAAATCTATCGGCACAGCGACTTTGCCAACCATCAGAAGAATATAGGCTAAAAATCTATTGCCACAGAGGCCAAACCAACCATGAGAAAAGTATAGGCGAAAAAATCTATCGCCACAGCGGCCCTGTAACCCTAAGAGAAGAAATGTCGCAAATCTATTGCCAGCGGCCATGCCCAGTATCAGAAAAGTAATGACGAAAAATACTTCGCCATAGCTGCGCCTTTCCCCAACCAACTTTACTGATGCCCGGACTCCTCTGTTGCTCCGATACCTCAATCAACAACCTTAAGTTGGACCCTCTGGATGCCGCTTTTGGCTTTTTGGTGGAGAGAATTTTTGTATTCAGTGGCGTCGATAGAAAGACACTTTTGAAAATAGTAGGAAGATACCTTCCACTGTGCATCGGCTTCAAAGATTAAACCCAATTGCAGGGCTGCGCTGGCAGCATAATAGGAATTGGATTTTTCACCGCGTAGAATCGTATTTTTTAAACAGTTGATTGCCGGTTTGGTCTCATTGCGGGCCTGGTGAACACGGCCAAGGCGATAGTAATACTCCAGGGCGTATTCGGCATGTTGTAAAAGCGTCTTTTCGTTCTTTCTAAGTACCTCCTAGCTCTCTGAATAATAGCCTCCATCGTAAAAAAGCCGGGATTTTAGTAAAAAGGGGATAGGGGGCTTGCCTGCCAGAGCTTCCTTTTCAGCTTGTTTGTCTTCGTCGACAAGGGCTTTTCCTTTTTTCAGGACTTCCGCCATGTAATATTTATACAGCGACACATCGTTGTTCATACTCATTTCATACCAAGCCAGTTTTTGGTAGGCCTCTTTGATAAAATGCTGGCCGTTGAATTTTTTGGTAAAGGCTAGAAGATGCGATTTTGCGCGGGCATCCTGCTTGTTGAGATAGGCCTTGCCTTTCATAAATTCGAGGTAATGAAAGGGTAGTTGGTCGGGAGAGAGACGCAAAGTATTCAACACTTCCAAACAATCATCATTTTTTCCAGCTCGCTGGTAGATACTGGCCTTTAAAAAAGCGATAAGGGGGTGTTGGCTGTGATCCAGAGAGAATTTTTTTAGTTGGTTCAAAGCCCCGTCCCGATCATTGAATTGGTAAAACAAGATGTAGGTATAAATGGCGGCTACCTCATCTTTGTACCGATACTTTTTTTGGGAAAGCGCGAATTGAGCCAGGGACTCAATTTCAATTTTACCCTGGTTGATCGAACCCTTGACGCCTATGAGTTTTCTTACCCATTTGGGCACAGATTCTGCCAAAACGTGGAGGATGGAAAGGCTTTTGTTGTTTTCTTTAAAGGAAGGATACTTTTTTTGATTGTTTTCCAGCAACTGATATGCTTTGTACACTGCCTTACCGGCAGATATCTTATCGTCGAATTTTATTTGGATCAAGGCCCATTGAAGCAGGATCTCTGCCTTGATAAAGTCTAGATGAGGATCTTTCAACTGAACGGACTCTAACTTGTCCATCCTAACTTCCTTTTTTGGGAGACGCAACTTGTACTCTGACAAGTCTTCTGTAATGAACAGCTGAAAAAAATCTATGTAATTTTCCAAGTGGAGGAGGGCCAGATTGTCCTTATCTGATGATTTCAGCATTGCCAGCTGTTGCTCGGCTTCCTTGATGCGGAGGTGGATGATATTTTGGTAACAGGCATCTACCTCTGCCGTATAGGAAATATGTGGCAGGGCCTGTACAGCTAGTACCTGGCAATAAAATACGACGAGTAAGAAGATTTTTCTTATACCGTCAAAGAAAGGTAAGGATGATCGAAGTAACTGCTTAGGCTTCCTGTAGGATAAATGTATCATCTACAAGGATTCTTCCACAATGCTCACAGGCAACGATGTGTTTCATCATGCCGATCTCAATTTGTTTCTGAGGGGGTATTTTGTTGAAGCAACCACCACAAGATTCCCTTGCAACTACAGCTACAGCCAGGCCATTTCTGTATGATGAACGAATTTTATCATACGCTTTCAGCAACCTTGGCTCAATTTCTTTGCGTTGCTTGGTGCTGTCTTTGATAAGCCTGTCTTCTTCTTTTTCTGTTTTTTCGATGATGCTTTCCAGCTCATCTTTTTTCACTTTCAGCTCTTTTTGCCTTACAGCAATTTTTTCTTCAATGTTTTTCAAAGATTCACCTTTGGCAACCTTTGAAACATTGGCCTCTTTGATTCTTTTTTCAGACAACTGGATTTCCAGACGTTGTAACTCAACTTCTTTGTTAAGCGCATCAAACTCCCTGTTGTTTTTTACCTTGTCCAATTGCTTTTCATATTTGGCAATCAAAGACTCACTTTCCTTAATGTTGTTGTTGTGGTTTTTGATGTCCTCATCTATCTCATTGATAGAATCAAGCAACCTGTTCTTCCTGGTGTTTAATCCAACCAAGTCATCTTCAAAATCACTTACCTCCATAGGAAGTTCGCCTTTCATAACCTTGATTTCATCAAGTTTAGAATCATTTTTTTGCAGATGGTATAATTGAGCAAGTTGTTCCGGAATCGTTAATTCTTTGTTTGCCATATTTAATTCTGGTTGTAGTTAACGGTAAAAAACGGGATTGGTATTCCGTTTTGTATAATGGAGTGCAAAATTAGTAAAATTATTGGAAATCAACTCAATTAAGAGGTCAATTGTATATTTTTCGCTCTCATAATGGCCAATATCTGCTATTATGATCCGCTCTTCTGTGTCAAAAAATTCGTGATACTTAAAATCGGCACTGATAAACAGCTGTGCCCCGCTTTTAATTGCGGCTGAAGTCAAAAAACTTCCAGCTCCCCCACACAAAGCCAATTTGCTTATGTGACTGTGAATCAAGGAGGTATGTTTAATCACGGCAACTTCCATCGTTTTTTTCAGGTGGTCTAAAAACATTTCCGTTTCCATGGGCTCTTTCAGCTCACCTACCAGGCCCGCTCCGATCGCCTGGTGATCATTGTCTAAAGCATGCAAAAAATAGGCGACTTCTTCATAGGGATGACTGCTTTTTAGGGCGGCCATTACTGCTTTTACAGAGGTTTCAGGTACCAAGACCTCCACTTTTACCTCTTCCTCAACGGAGGGTTTTTGGGTGCTGCCTATAAAGGGTTGGGCCTTTTCATTGGGGGTAAAAGTGCCTGTACCCCTGGTGCGGAAGGCACAATCCGAGTAATTACCTATTTGTCCGGCCCCCGCCTCATGGATGGCCTTAGATACCCCTTCCAGGTGAGATTCAGGAACAAAAAAGCTTAGTTTTTTTAGTATTCCTACCTTGGGCGCTAAGATTTGGGTATTAATTAACCCTATTTTGTTGGCAATTTTGCCATTGACTCCATTTAAAATATTGTCGAGGTTGGTGTGACATGACAAAATCGAAATATTATTTTGAATGGCTTTTATAACCGTTCGCTCTACATAATTTTTTCCGGTCAGCGATTTTAAGCCTTTAAATACAATGGGGTGATGAGATAAAACCACATTACAGCCCAGTTCGATGGCTTCATCAATCACGGTTTCTGTGCAGTCAAGAGACACCAAAACGCCGGCTATTTCGGCATCAGGATTACCTGTAATCAGGCCTGAATTGTCGTAGTTTTCCTGCAAGGCATAGGGGGCTATGTCGTTGATAAACTGTACTAAATCCTTTATTTTGGTCATTTGCTCTATGTTGTTCTTAAAGTGAAGCCGTTCTTCCTCCATCTACGGGCAGGTTGATGCCATTGACATAAGCGGCGTAGGGAGAAGCTAAAAATCCAATAGCGTAAGCTATTTCTATGGCCTCCCCAAACCTACCGGCCGGAATTTCTCGGGTCATTTCAGCAGCTACATCACTGCTTTCTTTTCCTGTATTTTGGGCCTTGTTGGCGATGATGTTTTCCAATCTTCCGGTTGCTGTGGCCCCGGGCAAAACATTGTTTACGGTGATACCAAAAGGTGCTACTTCGTTGGCCATGGTTTTGGCCCAGTTGGCTACAGCCCCTCTGATGGTATTAGACACACCGAGGTTGGGCAGCGGTTGTTTGACTGAGGTAGAAATGACATTGATGATCCTGCCGTAAGCCTGATTTTTCATAGACGGCAATACAGCAGTTGTCAGCTTGTGGTTGGCCAAAAGGTGGGCTTGGAAGGCCTGTAAAAATGCCTGGGGTTGGGCTTCCATTATCTTTCCACCGGCTGGCCCACCGGTGTTGTTGACAAGGATGCTGACCTCAAGTGAGCTCAATTTTTCGGCAAGGGCATCTACTTCTGCTTCAATCGTAAAATCGGCAACAAGGTAGCTGTGATTGAGGTGGGTCTGCGGTAGGGCTGCCACACATTCTTTTAACTTTTCTTCATTGCGGGCCACCAGGATTACCCTGGCACCCATGCCTGCCAGCACCTCAGCAGCTGCAAAGCCAATGCCCTGGGTACTGCCACAAACTACGGCTGTTCGACCCCGAAGGGCATCATTAGCAAAAGGAGGGGAGAGTAGGCTGTCTGCCTTCATGGTATTGTTTTATCGCGATAAAAGAAATTCTTTGAATGGCCTAAATTCGGTGCCCAAGCCAACGGCTTCTTTTTTTCTGTCTTTTAATTCGTATAGTCGCTCCGGAATATCTATGGTTTGACCCAATGCAACTTCTACCGTGTCCAGGAATTTGGCAGGATGCGCTGTTTCCAGAAAAAAACCACTTCCTCCATGGGTCTCAAGGTACTTCCTTAAGGCCATGTGTCCTATGGCGCCATGTGGATCCAAAACATAGCCCGAATTGTCAAATACTCGTTTCATTTCTGCTTTTGTCTCTTCATCGGTGGCCCAAAAACCGGATAAATCGGCTTTTAAAGCTGGCCATGAATGATGGTATAACGCCATCATCCGAACAAAGTTGGAGGGCTGGCCCACATCCATGGCATTGCTAAGGGTAGAAACAGATGCCCGGGGCTCGTATTCACCGCTTTCTAAAAAATCGGGCACTACCTTGTTGACATTGGTGGCAGCTATAAAATGATGGATCGGAAGTCCCATTTGTTTGGCCATCAAACCCGCTGTGAGGTTGCCAAAATTGCCGGAAGGTACACTGCATACCCACTTGCCATTACCCGTCCACTGCCGATAAGCTTCAAAATAATAAAAGCTCTGGGGAATGAGTCTGGCAATGTTGATGGAATTAGCAGAACTCAGGCGGTATTTTTGGTTCAAATCGGCATCGGTAAAGGCCTCCTTGACCAGGTTTTGACAATCGTCAAAACTGCCCTGAATTTCACAGGCTGTAATGTTTTGACCCAGGGTAGTGAGCTGTTTTTCCTGGAGCTCCGACACCTTGCCACTGGGATACAATATGATAACTTCAATGCCGGGTACGCCCAAAAAGCCATAGGCTACGGCCCCGCCGGTATCACCGCTGGTAGCTACCAAAATGGTGAGTTTTTGATCGTTGTTTTGGTTGTAGTGCGACATCAGTCCTGCCATAAAGCGGGCGCCAAAATCTTTAAAGGCCAGCGAGGGTCCATGCCACAATTCCAGGCTGTCAATTGCCGAACTGACCGGTTGTAACACAACAGGAAAATCGAAGGCACGATCTATGATGGCTTTTAGGGTAGTGTCATCCACTACCGCTCCGATCATTGACTTTGCCAACGCGAGGGCCAGTTCTGGAAAGCTCAGTTGCTTGATTTCCCGGAAGAACTTTTCATCCAGCTTGGGTAAGGTCATAGGCATATACAAGCCTTTGCCGGGTGCCATGGATTGCATAACGCAATGTTCGAGGGACCTTTGGTACCCTGAATCTGAGGTGCTGTAAAGCAGCATGAGGATGTTTAAACGACTAATTAATGATTGTGACCTTCGTGATCACCATGGTCATGTCCTTCGTGATCGTGGCCTTCCTTGTCTTTGTCATTCGTTACATAATCCATACCACAGGCAGGACAAACGCCTGGTTTGTCTGAACCGCTGCCTTTACAGTGCATAGGGCAGATGTAAGCGGAGGTGTATTCAGGGCCGGTCTTTTCTGTTTTTTCTTCCGTAGCACTTGCCTCTTTAGCTGGTTTATCAGCTGCCGGCTTACAGGCTACAAAAAGGGAAAAAGCAGGATGATAAAGCTGTACTTCATGTGGAGAAATTTTTAATGATAAGCGTGCAAATTTAACATTTTCCCTCATTTTATTTTGCTTTTAAGCCGTTATCCCGACACCCAAAGGCCATTTCTGTAAAACAAACTTAAAAAAAACAAAAGTTGAAGCGTTTTCCCTATTTTTGTCCAGATTAAAAATTTAAATATGAGGAAAATCCTGGCGACTGGCTTGATCTGTTTTACAATGGCCTGGTTTGGTTCAAACCTTAAGGGTCAAGGCGTCCACTTTTCCTATCTGGAATTTGCACCCCAATCTATCAATCCGGCCTATTTGGGTGGCTTCCTTGGCTCCTACAGGGGCACGGGCATCTATCGGTCGCAGTACAACAATGGTGACCAGGTCAGGGGTTTCAAAACCTTTGAGTTTGGCATCGATGTACCCATCATTAGGGGTTTCAGAAAACAAGACTGGATCGGGGGAGGCATTAGCTTTAACTCTGACACAAGGGGAATATTCAGTTTTAAAGACACCTACTCTCGTTTGGGACTCAGCTATCACTTTAGCCTGGACAAAAAACAAACCTCGGTTTTGACCCTTGGTATTCAGATTGCCAACATCAACCGGTCAATTAAAAAGCCTGAAGAGGGACAATTCACCGCACAGCAGATCGCCAACGGTGTTTCAACAGACCCCGATATTGACAGAATGTTCAGATCTGCACAGGAAGGTAAAATTTCCGTTTCAGCGCGCGACTGGGTAGGAGGTCTGGCCTATACCCGCACCACCAAAACCATGGTTGTAAAAACCGGGGTTGCCGTTTCCGGAATTTTGCCGGCAAGATTGGGTTTCAACGGCCTCTTTGAATTGCCGTTCCGCCTCATCGGTCATGCAGCGGTGGTGAATCAGATCAACAAAACCATGAGCATCGAACCGGCAGCTATCTTCCAAAAAGCAGGTTATGGTTCAGAATTTATGTTCAACACCAAGATAGGTTACAAATACAACAAAGAAAAGAACGATAAGGTAAAGGCAGGACTCGGCTTCAGAACCGGTACATTTTCTGCCATCTTTTTGATCGGTGGAGAAATCAAAGGCATCAACTTTGGACTGAGTTACGACCTGCCTTTGAGCGGCTATGCCAGTGCCCCTGGTACCCAAAATGGATTTGAGTTTGGCGCTTCCTACATTGGCTTCCTCAAAAAGACACCCAAGCCCAAGCCCATAGTAATTTGTCCCAGACTTTAATCGTTATTTTAATTCTACTTCAACTCAATAACATCGTAAGATGATCAAGGCAATAAAGATTTCGCTTATCTGTTTCACATTTTTGGGTGTTGGCTCATTGGCAGCACAACCCATGAAGACGGTAGATTACAATACTAAGCTACAGGTTGCCGACCTGGCTGCTTCTGAAGGTGATTATTACGGAGCCATTGAGTGGTACACCAAAGCCTTTGAAGAAAGCAAAGACCTCAACCTACAACTGGCCATAGCCGATTTGTACGTATTGGCAAGGGATTTTAACAAGGCAGAAAAAATTTATGACCGCATCCTGAAAAGGGATAAAAAGAGAGAATACGAAGACATCAGGATTGACTTTGCCAAAGTTCTAAAAAGCCAGGGCAAGTACAGAGAGGCCCTGAGCGAATACAATACCATCCTGGGTGATGCAGAAGCTACTGACTCATTAAAAGCCATTGCCCGATTTGAATTAAAAGGCATTGAAATGATGGACAACCTGGCACCCAATCTGGAGGCCATTGTCAATTATTTACCAGGCAAGGTCAACAGCGGATCGGCTGAAACCTCACCTGCTATTGGGCCCGAAGGAAGCCTTTACTTTTCATCCTTCAATCGCAAAAAAGAAATCATTCTGGATGGTTCTGAAAAAGACTACCATGCCAAACTTTTTACAGCAGAAAAAAACGATAAGGGAGAATACGATAAAATCACCGCCCTGCCTGAAAACATCAACAGAACCGAGTTTAACACCGCAGGGGCGGCTTTCTCAAGAGATGGTAAGCGCATGTACTTTACCAGGGCCTTGCTACAAAACAACAACATTGAATCTTCTACCTTGTTTGTTTCAACCCGTGGAGATGCCGGCTGGAGTTCAACCAGAGAGATCACCGAGTTGAAAGGTGACTTTATCATCAAACACCCTTATGTAGGTGAGTTATTTGGCAATGAAGTACTGTTTTTTTCATCCAATATGTTGGGTGGACTAGGTGGTTATGACTTATTTTACAGTCAGATCAAGGGCGATAGCTACGGCATAGCTACCAACCTGGGCAATGTGGTAAATACGGCCGCAGATGAGGTGAGTCCTTATTACAACAACGGAACCCTGTATTTTAGCTCCAACGGACATCCCAATATTGGTGGCTTTGACATCTTTTATGCCAACTGGAATGGCTTCAATTGGGAAGGACTCACCAACATAGGATTCAACTACAACTCAGCCTACGACGACCTCTTTTTCCGCTTCAACGAAAGTGGCAGCAGCGGCTTTTTAGTGTCAAACAGGCCCAATAAAGACAAGAAAAAAATGAAGGGCAGCGACAGCTGTTGTGATGACATCTATGGTGTGTACATCAGAGAATTGGTGATTGACCTTCTTTCTACAGTAGAAGATCAAAACGGAGCCCTCAATGGTGCCAATGTGGAGGTCTATGACCTGACCCTGGGGGGTTATCCTGAAACAAAGACAAACTTCAATGGCAATGTCTTCAATTTTCCGTTGCTGGCAGATAGAAATTACAAGGCCATCTTCAAAAAAGAAGGTTACTTTCCCGATACCATTACCTTTAATACCAACGGCATCGTAGAAGATAAAACCATCAAAAGGACCATCAAACTAAAGGCAGATCCAGATTATGGCAAGGACGAGGTAGAAATTGTGACCATCAACCAAGCCATCAGGTTGAACAATATTTATTACAACTACGACAAATCTGACATCTTACCAGATGCTGAAGAAGACCTCAATACCCTGTTGGAACTGATGGAAGACTATCCCGACATGGTGATTGAACTTTCTTCACATACCGATGCCAGGGGAGACGATGGATATAACCAAAAACTGTCGCAGCGCAGGGCAGAATCTGCCAAGACCTGGCTAACAGCCAAAGGAGTCAACAAAGACAGAATCAAGCCCGTTGGCTATGGTGAAAAAGTAATTCTAAACAAGTGTGCCAACAATGTAAGGTGTACAGATGCTGAGCACAGAATCAACAGGAGGACGGAATTCAAAATCATAGCCGGTCCACAGACCATTGAGATCAAAAAAGAAATCTTTAAAGACAAGGGTGGGGACAGAACCGGTGAAACAGCACCCAGGGGCAAAAATTAACCCTGGATATAGACCAGCGCCTTTTCTTCAAAGTAGGCTTCTTTAAAATATTTAGTAAGTGGGGTTATTTCCGAATATTCTCCCCGGGGCAGCAACTTGATTTCTGACCTGATGTCACCACCTTTCAGGGCTATGATGCCATTGGGTATGGCATTGATGTGTTTGGTTTTTATGATTTTTCTGGACCACATCAGTAATTTATCGAGGGTAGCCACCGCACGGGTAACCACAAAGTCAAATTTGAGGTCTTTGATATCTTCCACCCGGCTGTGACGGGTTTTTACATTGGTTAGTCCGATACCGGCCGCCACCTCTTCTACCACCTTCAATTTTTTGCCAATGCTGTCAACCAGCAAGAACTGGCATTCTGGAAAAAGTATGGCCAGCGGAATGCCCGGAAATCCGCCCCCTGTGCCCAGGTCTACAATATGACTGCCGTCTTTGAATTGAATAAAACGGGCAATGGCCAAAGAGTGTAAAACGTGGTGGAGATATAGATTATCGATGTCCTTTCTGGAAATAACATTGATTTGCTGATTCCACTCCAGGTAAAGTGGGTACAAAGCTTCAAATTGTTTTTTTTGGGTGTCGGTCAGGTCCGAAAAATAAGGAAGGATTATTTCCATGGATATTGTTTTTGTGGATTAAGTTTAAAGGCAAGCGCTGTATAAAAACCGGCCAGAAAAACATCGGCCAGAGGGGTCAACAGCAGGTTGCCGGAAGCGTTGAGTTTTCGAAAAATGGGATATTGCAAGGCCGACATCAAACCAATCATCATCAACCAAACAGCAACAATTTGGCCAAGGCTCAATTGGCCGATCACAAGGCCAAGCAGCATGGTAAAATAAACACCTAAATGAAGAGCGGCAAAGGCGCCCAATAATATTTTGTGATGCAAGCGATAAAAGAGACGGTTGTATTCTGCCGTTGTCGTTGTCTGAACCAGGTAGTCAAACTTTGGGGAGCATCAGAAACGCAGTGGGTATAAGGGTGGGTGCATATCGCCGTATTTTCTGCATTGGCAGCTGCCTGTACAAACATATCATCGTCTCCCGAAAGCAGGCCATTGTCTAAAAGAGCCTGCCTGTTTTTTAAATAAAGGGCACGGTCAAAAAGCATGTTTCTACCCACACCCATGTAGGGAATGCCGGCTAACGCATAAGAGAGGTATTGCATGGCGATATAGCTGGCCTCATAACCGGCCAGCCTCGAAATGAAACTGCCTTTGGGTCTAAGGGGTGCATAACCCAAAACGATTTGGGTTTTTGGACTTTTTAAGCTAGCAGCCATGGTATCAAAATACCTTAATGAAGCCGGCAAACAATCGGAATCGGTTACCAACACCCAATCATTTACAGCAGCCGCTACACCCTGGGCTATGGCGTGTTTTTTACCCTGGCCATCGGAAATCAACAAACGAATCTTTGGATGGGCAGAGTCTGCGATAAAGGCTTTTAACCCTTCATCTTCTCCGTCAGAAACAATAACCATTTCCCAGTTTTCATGGTTTTGTTTTTGTATCTTTTGGACCAATTGTTGGATGCCTTCTGTATTGTTTTTAACAGCTACCACAAGGGATAGGGGCAAGTTGACTTTTGTCTCATCTGTAGCCTGCCTGTGTAAGGCCAGTCTTACAAAAAGAAACAACCAATAGGTCATTCTGCATCCCACCAAAACCAATAAAAAAGCAAACATGCTTACGATTTGAAGTGATTCCAACCCTGGGCTGAAATGCTGTGAGTTTGTCCGCCGGTAGTGACCAGTCGGATTCCTGCTTTTGCTTCCGTCATTTCGCCAATTACAAAGACATCGGGCATATACCTGATGGCTTCAAAATCGGATGGATTTACGGTAAACAACAATTCATAGTCTTCGCCCCCGTGCAAGGCGCAGGTTATGGGATCGAGATTAAATTGAATGGCTGTTTGTTCGGTCATTGGGTGGATGGGCACCTTGCCTTCCTCAATTAAAGCACCATTGCCAGATTGTTTGCACAGGTGAATGATCTCTGAGGCCAGGCCATCTGAAACATCGATCATTGAGGTAGGAATGATGTTGTTTTTTTCAAAATACAAAACGGCATCCTTTCTCGCCTCCGGCTTTAAAATGCGTTCGATCAGATATTCAAATCCTTCTAGCTCGGGTTGGATTTGAGGGCTCTCGCTGTATACTGATTTTTCTCTTTCTAAAATTTGCAAGCCCAGGTAGGCGGCTCCCAGATTACCGGTTACGCATAAGATGTCGCCCGGCCTCGACCCACTTCTAAGGCTTACGGCACCTTTTTCACACCTGCCAATGGCAGTAATGCTGATGGTCATGCCTCTTGGAGAAGAGGTTGTATCTCCGCCCACCAGATCGACGCCATAAAATTCACAGGCGAGGAGCATGCCGCTGTACAGCTCTTCCAGGGCCTCTACCGAGTAACGATTGGAGATGGCCAATGCGACCGTGATTTGTTCAGGGATGCCGTTCATGGCATAGATATCGGAAAGGTTGACCACTACAGACTTATAACCCAGGTGTTTGAGAGGGGTATAGGCCAGATCAAAATGGATGCCTTCAACCAGCATGTCGGTTGTGACAAGGGTATAATGGTCACCGCTATCGATGACAGCTGCGTCATCTCCTATTCCTTTGATACTGGTACTTTGCTGAAGCACTATGTTTTCGGTCAAATGGTCGATCAGACCAAATTCACCTAACTCGTTGACATCGGTTCTTTTGTTTGAATCCATTGTTGTGGGTTTGGCTGCAAAAATACGGATATAAGCTGACAAGAGGGCGGATGACCATAATTAGGCCTTATTTATACCAATATCGGATCAGCAGGGGCAACAAAAACAAGTCACATATCAGGGCTGATACCAGGGTGATAGACACCAAAACACCCACGATCAGACTGGGGGGATGCGAGGAAAACAACATCACCAAAAAGCCAAAAAACAAAATGACAGTGGTAAGCACCAGGGCCTTGCCGGTATCTTTGAAGGTAGCCGCGAGCGACTCTTCAACACCAAGTCCTTCCCCAATACACAACTTAAATCGGGTGAGGAAGTGGATGGTATCGTCAACCGCAATGCCAAAGATAACGGCAAAAATAATGGAGATGCCTGCTTCCAGTTCGATGTTGAAAAAACCTAACAGGGCAGCGGCAAATAAAAGTGGGAAAAGGTTGGGTACCATTGAGATCAGCCACATTCTCCAGTTTTTTAGGAGCCAGGCCATGAGCAGCGAGATCAGCACCACCGACAGTAAAAGACCCTTCAGCAAACTCTCTGTAACATAGACACTGTTTTTGTCAAGGATGAGCCCCGTACCGGTCCTCCTTACCTCCATCACAGTAGTATCTACATTTTCTTTCAACCACTGGTCGGTTTGTTTGCCTATTATTTTTATGCTATCGGCCCCAATATCTGCAATGATGGTGGAGACCCTGGTTTTGTCCTTGTTTTTGTTCATCAAAACCGTAGCCTCTGCATTTTTCATCCGTGATAAGAGCGAACGGTAGTCATTAAAAACCATGCTGTCTTCTGGTATGCTGTAAAAAGCCTTTTGATTGCCGTTGGCCATCATGTGCATGCTCTTATAAATCATGGCCAGCGACAGAGAAGATTTGACCGTACCCGTAGAACGCAGGTAGTTTTCCAATTTATCAATTTCTGAAACCACTTTGTAATCATCTGCCTGGTAAGGTGGTTTTACGGTGATGGCAAATTCAAGGGGTCGGAAGCCGGCGTAATTTTTTTCAAAAAACAAAAAGTCTTCCGTCACCTTAGCCCCTCTCGGAAGGTTGTCGATCAACTTGTAGTTAGTGGTAATTTTACTGATGCCATACATGCAAATCAACGACGACACGATAAAGAGGGCAGCGGTTCTTCTGGGATTTTTTAATACATATTGATAAGCAAAGTCGGCAAAATGCTGGAGCCATACGGCCTTGCCCTTGGGTCGATACAGCTGAGAAGGTTTAAACTGCACCAAAAGTCCGGGCACTACCAGCAAAACCACCACAAAGGCAATCATCACCCCAATACCGGCATTGATGCCAAACTCCCTGATCACATTTAACCGGGAGGTGACCAGCGTTGCAAAACCTACGGCAGTGGTGGCCGAGGTAAGGAAAGTGGCAAATCCAATTTCTTTGATCACCCTTACCATGCTGGCAATCCGGTCATCATTTTCTTTGGTGCTGTCTATGTACTTGCTCATCAAGTGGATGACATCTGATGAACCTACAATTAAAATTAACACAGGGTACAAGGCAGACATCAGCGTCAGCTCCCTGCCAATACCTGCCAGCAGACCCATAAAAATTAGTAAGCTGGCGGTAACACCTATAATGGTTATGAGCACACTCCACCAACTGGCAAAGATCAGCCAAAGGATAACAGACACCAGGATGGCAGAAATAAGGGTAGAGATCATTACTTCTCTTTTTTGTAGGGCGACCAGCTCCGATTGAAAAAAGGAACGGCCAAGCAGGTGCACATCCTTCCATTCAAGACCATTGTTGGTGATAACCACTTTTAAGGCATTCAACAGACTGTCTGACTGAACAACATTGATCTTATTTTGGGTTTTGATGACAATGGCCGCACTACTCATGTCTTTTGAAACAAAATAACCCTTTACTCTCTCGTCGTTGGCAAGCATGGCACTGTCTGCCTTGAGCTGAATGGCATCATTTTTATGGACCAGTGGAAGCAAAGAATATCCAAAGGGTGTTTTGACCGGATACCGGGTGGAAGTGATGCTCTGTGAGGTGACAACACCCGGCAAATCTCTTACTTCAAGGGTGAGCTTATGCAGTTTTTGCAGATAGGCGGTATCAAATACTGTGGTCTTGTTTTTAAGGGAGATAAACAGGAAGTTGTCGTCGTTTTCAAACTCAGAAGTGAAGCTTTTAAAAAAGCTCAAGTCTTCATCTCCGTCCGGAAAAAACTGTTCAAATTCAAAATTGATGCGCAGCCGGGTAAGGCCGAAAATACTAAACAAACAAAGCAATCCAAAAACAACAAAAAGGTACTTTCTATGGGTAAGCAGTTTTTGGATCATATATAGTATTTATTGATATAATTTCGATTTATAAAGACCGAGTTTCGAAAAAAAGTGGGTAATGGAAACGCCCATTACACCTAAGCCGTATTTAGAGCTTCTCACAAAATTGATGGAGCTCGCTTCTTCAAAATATTTGGTAGGGCAGGTAACTTCGGCAATGTCAAAGCCCTTGTAAATAATTTGGGACAACATCTGGTTGTCAAAAATAAAATCGTCGGAATTGCCTTCATAATGGATGGCCTTGAGCACCTCTTTGCTGAAGGCCCGATAGCCGGTGTGGTATTCCGACAGCTTATAGCCTATAAGCAAATTCTGAAAGCCGGTAAGAAAACGATTGGCAATGTACTTATACAGAGGCATGCCTCCCTTTAAGGCGCCTTTGCCCAAAATGCGACTGCCCAGCACTACCGGAAAAAGGTCTTCACCGATGATGTTGACCATGGTCGGAATGAGCTTGGGCGTGTACTGGTAATCGGGGTGCAACATGATGATGATGTCTCCATTGATTTCCAGGGCCTTGTTGTACAATGATTTTTGATTGCCACCGTAACCACGGTTGACTGGATGCTGGATGACGTGCTGGATGCCCAGTGATCGGGCAAGCGCTGCTGTATTGTCTTTGCTGGCGTCGTCGCACAGGATCAACTCATCTACCAAATCCATGGGTACTTCGCGGAGGGTAGATTCCAGGGTTTTTGCCGCATTGTAGGCGGGCAGAACAACAACTACTTTTTTGTTTTTATACATGAGCCAAACTTTCAAAATAACCGCGAAGATAGCCGAATTGTTTAAGAAATTTTGGCATCCGGGGACATAGATCAGCCGTCTTTGCTTAGTTTTGGGCTTTACTAAAGATTTTTTATTGATGGAATCCACCCTGGCCCACTTACTTGTCTGCACGGCAGTTGCTATGTGTGTTGGCTTGATTTTTCACAAAAAGTCAAAGGCTTCTTTGGCCCTCAGGCCCTGGCTGGCAGTGGCTTTGGTTGGAGCCATTTTATCATTTTGGCTGGCAGCCAGTTCAGGGATATTGACCCGGCTTGACTTTAGTACCAATTGGTGGCTGGCGGGTCCTTTGATTGTTCTGGGCAGCGTTTTTAGCTGTGAACTTAGGTGGCTGGTGATTCAGCGTCGCCGGCGGCATTAGAAAGCTGATCTCCAGAGACAAAGGGGAGGGACTGCCAATCCTCTCTGGGAGGCACAAAACAATCAATGATTTTACACGCGGTAATAGCCCTGCCGCTGTGAGGCAGATGAGAGGGTATGTAAACAGAAGCACCTGCTTCCAACACTATTTTTTCATCTCCCAGTACAAATTCAAAGACGCCTTCAATCACGTGTGACCATTGCTCATGAGGATGTTGGTGCGTAGGTAAGAGGATACCTTCTTCAATGTTGATGTGGCCAATGGTGGCTTTTTCGGAGTGAAAGATTGACCCTGTTATGCCCGGCCAAATGCGCTGTTGGGGCAGATTTTTATAATCGATGAGTGGCATGGAGGAATGGTTTTATTAAGCACTATCATTTTTCAAGACCAGCACACCCAGCGGTGGCAGAGAAGCCAGGATGCTAAAGGCTTTGCCATTGCAGGTTTCTGTCTCTGTTTCGTACTCCAGGTCAGGACAACTGCCGCTGCCCCCGTACTGTTCATCATCGGTATTGATGAGGACCTTCCACTTACCTTTTTTGGGCACACCAATCCTGTAGTCTTTTTGAAGCACTGAATTGAAATTGCATAGCACTACAATGTCATCATCAATGTCATCGGTTTTGCGCACATAGGCGATGATGCTGGCTTCGTGGTTGGAGTAATCAATCCATTCAAAGCCCTTGCTTTCATATTGGTATTCATACATCGCCTTTTCGGTGGTGTACAGCTTGTTGAGGTCGCGCACCAATTTTTGTACGCCCTGGTGTGGCTTGTGTTGGAGCAGGGCCCAGGGCAGTTCTGCTTTAAAATTCCATTCAGATGTCTGAGCAAATTCGCAGCCCATAAAGAGCAACTTACCTCCAGGGTGGGTAAACATATAGCCATACATGGCCCTGAGGTTGGCAAATTTTTGCCATTCATCGCCCGGCATTTTATAGATCAAGGAGGCCTTGCCGTGTACTACTTCATCGTGTGAAAAAGGCAGGATGAAGTTTTCAGAAAAAGCATACACGATGCTAAATGTGATGTTGTTTTGATGAAACTTTCGGTAAATAGGCGGCTTCTGGAAATAATCAAGCGTGTCGTGCATCCAGCCCATCATCCACTTCATGCCAAAGCCCAGGCCACCGCTGTGGATGGGGTGGGTTACGCCGGCAAAGGATGTACTTTCTTCTGCAATGGTGTGAATGCCCTTGAGGTTGCCATAGAGGGCTTCATTAAAGTCTTTGATAAAGCTGATGGCTGCCAGGTATTCGTTGTTGCCATATTCGTTTTTTTCCCACTCGCCTTCTTTGCGGCTGTAGTCGAGGTACAGCATAGACGCAACGGCATCTACCCGTAGACTATCGGCATGGTACACTTCCATCCAGAAAAAGGCACTGCTGAGCAGGAAGCTGCGAATCTCATTTCTTTCAAAATTAAAGATCAGACTTTTCCAATCGGGGTGATATCCTTTGCGGGTGTCGGGGTGTTCGTAGACGTGGCTGCCATCAAAGTAGGACAGGGCGTGACCATCAGAAGGAAAGTGGGCAGGTACCCAGTCAAGGATCACACCGATGCCGGCATTGTGAAAGGCTTCTACCAGTTCCATAAAGTCCTGTGGTGTGCCAAATCTTGAGGTAGCGGCAAAATATCCGGTCACCTGATATCCCCACGATGGATCATAAGGATACTCCATGATGGGCATCAACTCTACATGGGTAAAGCCCATTTCTACTACATAGGTGACCAATTCTTTGGCCATGAGTTTATAGCTGAAGGGATTGCCGTCCTGGTGTTTTCGCCACGAACCGAGGTGCACTTCATAAATGCTGTAGGGACGGTTGAGCTCGTTTTTTTTCGGGCGATTGTCCATCCATTTTTTATCCTTCCAGCTGTACTTGAGGTCCCATACTATAGAGCAGTGGGCTGGGGGTGTCTGAAAGTGAAAGGCGTAGGGATCTATCTTATCAAAGCGCAGGCTGCGGTTGGTAGATTCAATCTGGTACTTGTAAAAATCGCCCATCTTGATGCCCGAAATAAAGCCTTCCCAGATGCCGGACTTGTCCCAGCGGGGAAACAACATGTGGTCGTCGCCTATCCAGTCATTAAAACTACCTATTACCGAAACACTTTTGGCGGCCGGGGCAAAAACGGCAAAGTAACAACCTGCCTCGCCGTCTAACTCAATGAGGTGGGAACCCATTTTTTCATATAGACGAATGTGTTTGCCCGACCTGAACAGGTAAACATCGAAGTCCGTTAACAGACTGTGCGCTTTTATTTTGTACTCCATAAGATGGATAAATATGTCCAAATGTACAAATTATTCACTAAGGCATCGAAATAGGATTTTTTGGAAAATGACTTTACCAAAATTTGGCTTGGTTGCACTGGACAAAGAGCTGGGAGGCTCCAAAATTAAAATTATTTTTCCGCTTTTTATAATTTCAAAAATTAGTATAAAGTATTGATAAACAAATTATTAAATTATAAAATTTCCTCCAGGTTTCATTTAAAAAATAAAAAAAACCACTTTTGGTGAACTTTTTCTGAAAATATTTGTTTGCTTTATTAATTGTCTCTTAGGCGCCTGGATCAGCCGCCCAAATCCACCTCCTTTTTTTCCTTTCAACAATTCCTTTTGAACCCTTCAAAAGGGCCGGTGTTTTTGACTATATTTGCACCCTTATTAAACCACCGGGATTATGATGTTTAAAATCAATATATACGTAAAATTTGCCATCATCGCTGTCTTCCTTTTGGGGGGTATTGGCTTATCTTTTATTTACGGCTTCGGCTATACCTGGATCCTGATTCTCATTGGACTTATCTTTTTGGCTAGTTATCTATTGTTGGGTACCATTCAATCGGCCGCCGAAAGAATTCAGGTTACCGACTTTGCAGGTGCTGAAAAAATGTTGTCCCTTACTTTTTTCCCCAACTTGTTGTACGTTACCAATCGTTCGATCTACTACATTTTGAAAGGTTCGATTGAGGCACAAAGAAAGGACACCAAGGCCGCTGAAGAATATTTTCAAAAGGCACTTACGCTCAAACTGCCTTCAGACAATGAAAAGGCAATGGTTCTGCTCCAGATGTGCAACATCCAGATGATGAAGAGCAACTGGGCCGGAGCACAGAATTATTTTATGCAGGTAAAAAAACTGCATATCAGTGAAAAACTCATCAAAGAACAAATAGACCAGGTAGAAAAGGCTATCAACAGCCGGGGCAACATCAACGTAGCCAGATCGATGGGCAAGCAGGGAATGCAGATGATGCGAATGGGAGGCGGTAAAAGAAGAAGACCTCCAATGCGCTAAATTCTATCCACCCCCCTAAACAACTGACCGGATGACCGGAGAACAGCTTACCAAAAATTTCATTCACATCAAAGGCGCCAGGCTCAACAACCTGCGCGACCTCGAAGTTTTTATACCCAAACACAAGCTGGTGGCGGTTGTGGGCTTATCGGGTTCGGGTAAGTCGTCACTCATCATGGACACCCTGTATGCAGAGGGCCAGCGACGGTACGTAGAGAGTCTTTCTTCGTACGCCCGTCAGTTTTTGGACAGGATGAAAAAACCGGAGGTAGATTTTATCAAGGGCATTTGTCCCGCCATTGCCATCGAGCAAAAAGTGAGTACCTCCAATGCCAGGTCAACGGTAGGCTCATTGACAGAAATCTACGACTACCTTCGATTGCTTTACGCTCGCATCGGTAAAACGTATTCGCCCATTTCGGGTGAATTGGTGAAAAAACACAGCGTCAGCGATGTGGTCGACTATATTTTCTCCCAGGCAGAAGGATCCAAGGTCCAGCTGCTGATTCCGCTTCAGTCCAGACACGAGCGCACCGTAGAACAGGAACTGACCCTCTTGTTGCAAAAAGGATATTCAAGGGTGATCTTCCAAAAAGAGCTGATGGCCATTGAAGATGTGCTGAGCCATAAATCTTTTAAGGGCAAGCAGACCACCACCAGCCACAAGATGGAGATCCGGGTGCTGATAGATCGTTTTGTGGTTTCTGATGATGAAGAAAACCGCAAACGGATTGCCGACTCGGTGCTCACCGCCTTTTCTGAAAGTGAAGGCGAATGTTATGTTCAGGCCGGCCAGAAAAAGGAAATCTACTTCAACAATCGTTTTGAGCTGGATGGCATGGAGTTTTTAGAACCCTCTCACCAACTTTTTAACTACAACAACCCTTTCGGCGCCTGCCCCCGATGCGAAGGTTATGGCCGCATGCTGGGCATCGACCCCGAAAAAGTAATACCCGATGAATCCCTGAGCCTTTACGAAGAAGCTGTAGCCTGCTGGCGCGGAGAGAAGGGCAAAGAGTGGCTCAACCAGCTAGTCAAAAATGCCCATAAGTTTGACTTTCCGGTACACAAGCCTTTTCGCCAACTGAGTGCAGCACAGCAAAAACTGGTATGGGAGGGAAATGCTTATTTTGAAGGCATCAACGATTTTTTTGCCGATCTCGAAAGTAAGACCTACAAGATCCAAAACAGGGTTATCCTGGCCCGCTATCGTGGCAATACTACCTGCTCTGAGTGTAAGGGCGGCCGACTGAGGATAGAAACCACGTATATCAAAGTAGCTGAAAGACACATTGGAGAACTTATCAACATGCCCATCGATGAATTGAAAGAGTTTTTCCAAAAAATAAAACTAAGTACTCACGATGCCAAGCTGGCCGAACGAATCCTCACCGAAATCAACGGAAGGTTACAAACCATGATGGAAGTGGGCCTCGGCTACCTCACCCTCAACAGGGTATCATCCACCTTATCCGGGGGCGAGACCCAGCGCATCAACCTCACCCGTACCCTGGGCAGCAACCTTACCCAGTCGCTTTACATCCTGGATGAGCCCAGTGTAGGCCTCCACCCCAAAGACACCGAAAACCTGGTAAGGGTGCTCAAGAGACTGCGCGACCTGGGCAATACCGTAGTGGTGGTTGAGCACGAAGAAGAAGTGATCCGAAATGCCGACTACATCATAGAGATTGGACCCCTGGCCGGTAGTCACGGCGGTGAACTGGTTTTTGCAGGACCTTATAAAGAATTTCTAAAAAGTAAGACCCTCACAGCCCAGTACCTTACGGGCAAACTTGAGATACCAGTGCCCAAACACCGCAGACCCGCGGTCAACAAACTAAGCCTGGTGGGCTGTAGACAACACAACCTGAAAGACATTAACGTTGACATACCCCTCCAGGCCATGACAGCGGTGAGTGGTGTATCCGGCTCGGGTAAAACCACCCTGGTCAAACACATCTTGTACCCAGCATTGTTAAAGGCCAAAGGTGAAGCTATTCCCGCATCGCCAGGCAAACACGACCAATTGGTTGGCGACCTCAAGATGATAGCCGGCATCGAAATGATCAACCAGGCCCCCATTGGCAAGTCGTCGAGATCCAATCCGGTGACCTATGTCAAAGCTTATGACAGCATCCGTAAGATGTATTCTGATCAGCCCCTTTCCAAGGTACGTGGCTTCGACCCCAAACACTTTTCCTTCAACGTAGAAGGTGGCCGCTGCGAGACCTGCAAAGGTGATGGCAACATCACCGTAGAAATGCAATTCCTGGCCGACATCAACCTGGTCTGCGAAGAGTGCAAAGGCCAACGTTTCAAAGCAGAGGTACTCGAAGTACGGTACAACGAACTCAACATCAACGACGTGCTCAACCTCACTGTAGATGAAGCCATGACCTTTTTTGCCAAAAAGAAAGACATCATTGCCAAGCTACAGCCCCTCCTCGATGTGGGCCTGGGCTACGTAAAACTGGGCCAGTCATCCTCTACCCTCAGCGGCGGAGAAGCCCAGCGCGTAAAACTCGCTTCCTTTTTATCCAAAGACTTCACCGGCAAAAACATCTTCTTCATTTTTGACGAACCCACCACCGGCCTCCATTTTCACGACGTTCTCAAACTCCTTGACGCCCTCAATGCCCTCGTAGAAAACGGCCACACCGTCCTCATCGTAGAACACAACCTCGAAGTCATCAAATCCGCAGACTGGCTCATTGACCTCGGCCCCACCGGCGGCATGGAAGGCGGCCACCTCCTCTATCAAGGCAAGCCCGAAGGCATTGTCAAAATTAAAAAATCCTTCACCGCCCAATACCTAAAAGATAAATTCTAATCCCGCTTACATTTTCATTAAGTAAGTACCCCCTCACTTTAATTGACCAGAGTGGCAGCTTATTGCGCGTCTGCTCCGCACCAAGCATTGCCCAAATTGAACTAAGCCGAAGGCGCATTGACCTAAGGCATGACCGAAAGGTTGCGACATTGGAGCAAATCGAGTGATAGATTTCACTCGATAATTTATGCTTCGGCAGCTCGATCGTCGTTAACGCAAATTATAAATTTGCTAACTCACGAGGAACCGTGCAATCCCTTGCACGGCATCGACCAAATTATTCCAGAAATGTTATTATTTCAAATAATTGACCTAAGCGCGCAGCGCGTATTGACCTAAGGCATGACCGAATGGTTGACCGAAAGGTTGCGACTTTGGAGCAAATCGAGTGAAATATTTCACTCGATAATTTATGCTTCGGCAAGCTCAGCATCGTTCGTTAACGCAAATTATAAATTTGCTAACTCACGAGGAACCGTGCAATACCTTGCACGGCATCGACCAAATTATTCCAGAAATGTTATTATTTCAAATAATTGACCTAAGCGCGCAGCGCGTATTGACCTAAGGCGCAGCCGTATTGCACTAAGCGCAGCGTATTGACCTAAGGCGCAGCCGTATTGCACTAAGCCGAAGGCTTATAGACCAAATCTCCCCCAATATCCCTCCTATAATACGCTCCCTCAAAATAGATCTCATCAATGGCCTTATAACTCGCACCTGCTGCTGCTTCGATAGAGTTGGCAAAAGAAGTTACTGCCAGGACCCTGCCACCTGAAGTGACCAGCTTACCTTCCTTCATTGAGGTGCCGGCGTGGAAGACCATGCTATCTCCCTGATATTCGATGTTAATTTCTTTGCCCTTTTCATAGTCACCCGGATAGCCGCCAGATACCATCATGACGGTCACCGCGGTTTGAGGATTGACCTGCAATTGATATTGATCGAGTTGGTGATCAGCGCAGGCCTTCATCATTTCCAGTACATCAGAGCTGATGCGCGGAAACACGACTTCCGTCTCCGGGTCGCCCATTCGGCAATTGTATTCAATCACATAGGGAGCGCCATTGACCTTGATCAGGCCAAAAAAGATAAAGCCCTGGTAGTCTATTTCTTCGGCTGCAAGGCCTGCCACTGTAGGTTTTACAATGCGTTCTTCCACGAGTTGTTTCATGTGGTCATCTACAAATGGCACCGGTGATACGGCCCCCATGCCCCCTGTATTGAGTCCCTGGTCGCCCTCGCCTATGCGTTTATAGTCCTTCGCCTCTGGCAGCAGGACGTATTGTTTGCCATTGGTAAGCGCGAATACCGAAAACTCGATGCCGCTTAGAAACTCTTCGATCACAACCGTGGCAGAAGCCTCACCAAACATGCCATTCAGCATTTCCGTCAGCGCCTCCTCCGCCTCCTTAATATCATCAATGATCAGCACCCCCTTGCCCGCTGCCAGCCCATCGGCTTTCAATACGTAAGGGCCAGGCATAGACCTCAAAAAATCAATGCCCTGCTGAAGATTGGTAGCATCACACTCAAAGTAGCCCGCCGTAGGTATCTGGTGCCGCTGCATAAACTTTTTAGAAAAGGCCTTACTTCCCTCCAGTTGCGCCCCCTGGGCACTCGGGCCTATCACCTGGATGTGGCTGTGTTTCTTAAAATGATCTGCAATCCCCGCCACCAGCGGCGCTTCGGGTCCCACCACAATCATATCAATGCCCTTCTCTAGTACAAAGGCCTCCACCTGGTGAAAGTCGCCCATGTCCAGCTTTACATTAGTACCCAGCTGCTCTGTACCCGGATTGCCCGGTGCAATGTACAACGTCTCCAAGTCCCTGCCCTTTGATAAACCCAGGGCCAGGGCATGTTCTCTACCACCACTGCCCAACAACAAAACCTTCATTCCATAAAATTTGCTCAAAGGTAAGGAAAGTGGGGGTGAGATTCAACTCCAGGGAGTGTGTCTTGGTATCCAAATAAAATATGGTAGAGCAAGGGTTATCTGTCCCATGTACAATATTTTATATGGCATTATGAAAAAATGTAAAACAATAGTTTATAAATTTTAAGAAAATAGGGGCATGGACTTTTTGTTTAATTTTATAGCCGTAAAAGTGCTATTTAATAGAAGACTGCCTGGGGGCAATGCCTTTTTGGATGTGAGGATGGGATGAAGGCCATTGATAAAAGGCTATGGATGTTTCATAACTAATGGCAGTAATCGTTTTGTAAATGTTTGTATACGTTTTTTAAAGGTTATTGGAGTTGATAATCATAGGTCTTTGAAATACACTTCAATAGCAACATTAAGTGAAGTGCAGATATAAACAAGTTTTGGCTCATGAAAAAAAACATGAAATGAATTTTACTTTTAAGTATTTGTATTTGTTACACTTGTTAGTAATGGGATGTTTTATTTATCCAGCCAAAGGATATAGTGATCCACTGATTACAGAGGTCATTGAAGTTTTATTTAAAGGCAACAAATATTATGTAGCGGAGTGTTTTGTCGATTACGGAATTTTAAAAAATCATGATTTATGTTATTATGACCCTGATGGTGAGTATATAAATGAAGTATATGATGTAGTTTACAATTATAAACAATCAAGATCATTCTAACAATGGGACTATTTGATTTCTTCAAGAAAAAAGAACAGCAAAAAGAAGTTTTAAAGGAAGAAAAGCCTTTAAAAAAAGAGAACGAGCCCTATCTTGGTGATTTAACCAAAACGAACAATCTATATAGGCTTGTTCAAACACCACAGAATGAGAGAGACGATGTGTGGAAGCAAGTTTTTTTAGAAAATATTGTAAAGGCTAGTTTCCGATGCGGTGACCCACAAGTTATAACAGGACCTGATGGTTTTCCCTACTTTCAACTTTTTCTGCCGGAACCCAATAAAAGTTTTCAATGCTATGTTATCGAAAGAATGAAAGATGACTTTCTGTTGGCTTCGGGGTATGGAGTTGTGATTAATCCAACCCAGAATGGTGCAGATTGGGTTTTGTCTTATGGCGATATACTCAACCTTCATTTAAACAAGACTTTTTATACAATAGGAGCAACACCCTTTTCAAGTGAAACAAACTCCGAAACTATTGTTGAAAAGGAAGAAGTATTGATTGGGCAACCATCTGAAGCCCTGTTGCCGCAGCAAACCCGTCAGCTGCTGGCGGACCTGTTAAAATTGAATGATATCAATAACCCTAAAATTTTACTTTTGATGCGACACAAACAGGGAGAAGATGGAGCAACACAAGACATCGTTTTCAATTTGACAGGGAAAAATTTTAAGGACGAAAATACTTATAGATCGGTAATGCAGGCCATTGGCTGGTATTTGCCAAGACATTATTCTATTGTGGGCATGGACGAAGAAAGTTTAGGAAGTGGTTTTATGCCCTTGTAATTTAGAAAGAGCTGATCTAGAAATTACGTTTTCGTTATGTGATCAATTTTACTTGTCACATCCCAAAGGACAGAATTAAAAACCTTGTTTCTATGGTTCATTTGAAGAACATTAAAGGTTGAAATACTATTAATGTAGAATTATAACTAAGGGACTTGACTTTAGGCGTTTGTAGCCTGTAAAGTAGGACTTGTGTTGATGGAAAGATATTAAAAATACATTATCTTTCTTAGAGACTTCGCTATATCCTAATCCCCTGTATTTTATTAATGGTACGCTTCAATTCTGACTTTTCGAGCAAAAAGCAAAATATAGGGTGCTAAACAAACCGACAAATTAAATTTTGCGCAAAAAACAAAACCACACCAATAACCATATTTTATTTTGACTATTTCATCGATTTAAAATTAAAGCCTGATTTAAGTCAATAATTTGATCTGTTCGTTCCACTCACTAACTTTATGGATTATTGGTGTACTAAATATGAAAATAAACTGCTTTGTTTTGAATAGAAATTTGCTGAGCTTAGGTATCACTTTACTTGGAAGTGGAATAAAAGATTACAGGTGTTTATTTGAGGAAAAGGGGATCAGTTTAATACTTGTTTATTCACGTATAAGAACGAATCTTAACAATGGTATCCTGGTATTGTGGACAGTTTTGTGTTTAGTATTACATTGGATCAGTAACAATAGCCAAGTTATTCACAAGGCTAAAATGACCTACTTTTATATCTCAGAATGACAAAATCCACTGACATATACTACCCTACTTGTGAATTCGAAAAGACCTTAATAAATAGTATTTGGAGGCTATCAGAGAATGATTTACTCAAGCAAAAGGAAATAATACTGCCCAAGGGGACAATAGAAATTATTTTTAACTACTCCGATAGAATAAATTACTTCAACCCAACACTTCAAGTTTCAAAAATTCTTCCTACAGTTTTTGTAAACGGAACAAATTTCAAACCTTTTGAACTGATGAAATCTGGTAGACAAGAGTTTTTAGGAATTCAACTAAGTAGTGTTGGGTTGCGACTGCTTTTTAATGTTTCAGCGAAGGAGTTTAATAATAGCGTTTACGATGGAAAAGAAATTTGCTCACAGCTCGACAACCTCGCAAGTGAATTATATTACAATCAGACATTCAAACACCAAGTAGCATTAATATTAGCATGGTTTCGTAAAAAGGTTCCTTCCAACAATTTTCAATATTCAGTAAACAGGGTCCAAAAATTAAAGAGTTTTAGCTATCATCATAACCTGACCGTTAAAAAACTTTGTGAAGAGATTTGTTTATCAGACCGCCAGCTCAGACGTTTTTCACAAGATTGGTTGGGAATGAATACAGAAGAATTTATTCTCTATAACAAGTACCTTTACTGTTTAAATCTTGTTCATCATTCTAAACAAACCCTTACTGAAATTGGCATAGAAGCCGGCTATTACGACCAATCTCATTTCATTCGTGAATTTAAATCTTTTACCAACCTTACGCCCAAACAGTACCAGGAGGCAGATACTGATTTACCAGGACATATTTTTGTTTAAGAATGTCCGAATTATACAATTCTGGTAAATTCATCAATCCTATTTTTGTATCAAATATAAATGAGACAGACATGTTAAAACATAGAAATTTGGTAGGATGGATAACGTTATTATCTGGAGTAATTGGACTGGTGAGTTACATTTTAGTAGCTGGGGCTATTAACTTCAACTTTGAGTTTTTCTCAGACCCATCGGTTATATTTACTACAGAAGGTGTGAGCAGGACTATGTTAAAATGGAGTATGATTACTGACGTTTTCGGTTATTACCTCCTGTTGCTCCCTGTACTTTTTTTTATTCATGAGTGGTTGAAGGGTAAATCAGAATGGAGAAATATTTTTACTTTTTGTGGAACTTCATACATATTTGCAGGGGCATTAGGAGCGTCAATTCTTGCAGCAGCATGGCCTGTTTTATTTGACAGGTTCTCAGGAGCCACACCAGAACAACAGGAAATAATCAAGCATTCGTTTGAAAATCTTGCATTAATAGTTGTAAACGGAATATGGAATCTGTTTGATGCTCTCATGTTCGGAGTATGGTTTATTGCCATCGGTATATTCATCAAAAGTAAGCATCAAGTTTGGGGTTGGTTTACAATCATAGTTGGATTGTTATCCGCGATTGATTTTGTAGCCAATGCGCTTGAGATAAATTTGGTTGCAGAGATTGCGCTTAACCTCTATTTACTTCTTGCTCCAATATGGGCAATCGGTTTCGGTTTAGCATTGAAGCAAAATAAAGTAATGCAAAATTCAATCTAGTTGAGTTAAGTTATGAAGAAATTATTAAATATATTTGGTTATGGTTTAATGGCAGTTTTAACAGTCATATTAGGTTTGATAGCCTATGTTAAAACCATGTTGCCAAATGTTGGCTCAGCACCGGATCTCAAAGTTGAAATTACTTCGCAAAAAATTGATAGGGGGAAATACCTTGCTAATCATGTGATGCTTTGTATAGACTGTCATTCAACACGTGACTGGTCTTTATTTTCTGGACCAATTATACCCGGAACAGAGGGAAAAGGAGGCGAATCATTTGACCAGAAACTCGGATTTCCCGGAAAGTATGTAGCACCAAATATTACTCCATTTTACTTACAAAATTGGACGGATGGAGAAATGTTTAGAGCAATAACAGCTGGTGTATCCAAAGACGGCAGAGCTTTATTTCCAATTATGCCACACCATCTTTATGGACAGCTTGATAAAAACGACATCGAAGCAGTAATAGCATATATCAGAAACTTAAGGTCAATTGAAAGCGAAACTGAAGTTTCAAATTCTGATTTTCCCATGAATTTTATCATCAACACCATTCCAAAGAAGCCAACTTTTCGGAAAATTCCTGTTCAATCAGATACCCTCAATTACGGTAAATATATGATTACTGCTGCAGGATGCATGGACTGCCATACTAAACAAGTCAGAGGTGAAGTTGTAGGGGACCCTTATGCAGGAGGATTTGAATTTAAACTTCAAGACGGTTCAGTTGTGAGGTCAGCCAATCTTACGCCTGACAAAATAACAGGTTTAGGCAACTGGACAAGTGAACAGTTTATTAATCGCTTTAAAAAGTATACTGAAAATTCCTATGTAAATCCAAAAATTGCACGTGGTGAATTTCAGACGACTATGCCTTGGACTGTGTATTCAGGCATGAACAAAGGGGACTTAGAAGCAATATTCTGTTATCTTCAAAGCCTGAAAGCTGTAAAAAATCAGATAGAAAAATTTACTCCATCAAAGTAAATTCATTTCCATACACTTTGTAGGCTATGCCAATCGCCCGGCGCAATAAAGCAGCATCAAAGATGCCTTCCAGGCCATGGGCAGAGGTGGTGATGAAAGAGTTGATGGCACCATCAAAGAAGACAAACTAGGCCTTGACAACATATACATCCAGGCCAAACGCTGGAAGCCCGGCAATGGAGTTGGACGACCAGAAATCCAAAAATTTGTAGGTGCTCTTGCCGGCCAGGGAGCCAAAAAAGAAATCTTTATCACCACTTCCCATTTTACAAAAGAAACCTTAGATTACACGCCGAGAAACGAAACCAAAATTGTGCTTATTGAGAGCGAGCAGCGGGCCCAACACATAATTGATTACAGTATTGGTTGTACATCGCAACAGACCTACGAAATAAAAAAATAGACAGTGATTATTTTGGGGAGGAATAATTGAGGGTATATGGCGAATAGATGGGGAATACCAAAAGATGTTGAGGAATATGTAAAGCAAAGAGATGTATTTTGTATATACTGCGGTATTCCATTTGTTAATTTACTTCTCACTTACAAGACTAGACCGACCTGGGAACACATTATCAATGACATAAGAATCAACGACATAGATAACATTGCCCTTTGTTGTGGTTCATGCAATGCAAGTAAGGGCGCAAAAAAAGTACAAGTCTGGCTTGCAAGTAAATACTGTGCATCGAAAGGAATAACAGAAGACAATGTTGCACCGGTAGTTAAAAAGGTTTTAGCCAGTCAAAAAAACCGCCCAACTTAATAACTTGGTTAAAGTTTGCTGATAAATTATATTTGTCCCAACCCAACGGACAGAAATATAAGCCAGGTGTCCATGACCCTGTAGGAGAACCTACTAAAAGTTAACTATATTTTAGCCTAGTTTCACCCTTACTTTGTAGCCCAATGAATTGTTTATTTGTGTAAGAATTAATGCGATTTTCTTTAATTGCAATAAAGGATTTGAGAAAACCGAATCATTTGTTTTTAAGATAGCACGAATTCAATTAAGATTAATGTGTTTTAAGAAAAGCTAAGACCTAAAACGCCTACACAAATAAAATTTAGTTTTCTGATCAATAGCAGGCCCTAAACCTTATAATATTTTGTAGGTATGCAAAAATCAAAATTTTAACCTGAATATATAAAGTAAAATTCTTCATACACTCCTATAATTAACTTTAATGGAATTTATGGTTCTAAATATTAAAAATGTCTTTACATACAAACTATGATTTTTGAACAATTTCAGCTTACGTCTATCCTTAAAAAGCATGTTGAGTCTGTCTTATATTTTAAAGGACTCAATCCCAATCATTCTGTAGAAAGAATTGTTCCGACAGGCCATGTCTTTGTGGTTTTTGAATTGGATAATATTCCTCGAAATACTTATGATAATGAAACCTTACAACCGCTTGAAACGTATACAAAAGTTTGGGTTTCAGGAACACATAGAAACTTTATTTCTATATCCGCGCATCAACAATCTGAAATGTTGGCTATTCAGTTTAAGTCTTCCGGAGCCTTTCCTTTTTTACACTGTCCTCTCCAAGATTTAAATGACAAAGTAGTACCAGCACAAGAAATATTCGGATCAGAAGTCTTAGAATTGAGAGAAAAAATATTTATGGCAGAAAATCCGCAGGCAAAATTTAATCTCGTTTCCAATTGGTTAGAATCGAGGTTTGACAGTAAAAAAGAAGCCCCTGAATACTTGTTGACGTTTATTGAACTCTTACAAAAAGAGCCTGTCTCAAATTTAAATAGGATAATGGATAGCTATCCTACTACTCAAAAACAGTTGATTCAACACTTTAAAAAATATGTAGGTCTAACTCCCAAATACTATCACCGCATCTTACGTTTTAATGAAATTCTAAAAATAATTAATAAAAACGAGAGGCTGTCATGGACCGAAATAGCTTACAGTTGCGACTATTCGGATCAGTCGCACTTCATTAAAGAGTTTACGCTGTTTTCAGGATTCAATCCTCTGAAATTCATAAAAATGGATTTTCCAAAAGAAAGAACTAACTTTTTTCCATTGGACCCAAAAGGTTAATTTTTTACTATCTCACCAGAATGGATGCATTTACTTTTGTAACATAATTCAAATGTTACGTAATTGGCTTTTTACAAACAACTCAAAATTAAAGCTGGCTCCCAATAATTGGTGCACTTCAATCAACTTTTATTATTGATGGAGTAAGAAATTTCGGGTTTGAGAAACCTTGGATGAAAGTCAATAACTTCACTATAAACGACTAAAAGAGACGAAAAATGGCAGTAGTATTTGGGTCGGCGGTTATTTTCTCTCTTATAATATCTATAAATCTGTCTATATTTAACAGTAAAGAAATTGTACCATTTACAGCCATTGAAGGTTTTTTGATTGGTTTTTTTGGGGCATCCTTCACAATTGCTTGTATCTCTTTATTTAGAAACAGACCGATACAATATGTTTTAACAAATGACGATTTTATGAGTATTAGGCCAACGATATGAAAACTATTTTTTATTCATACAACTGTTGAATTTTGTCAATATTAAAGTAAACTTCAATGAAACAAATACTATGCATCTTAACAGTTTACCTCAGTTTTATAACTGTAAATGGACAAATTGAAAATGGTAGTTTTGAAAATGGTTCAAACTCTGATTTATCAAATTGGGAATGGACATGTGGTGCTATTCCGTTTAAAAACGCACCGACAGAGGGTGGCAATTGGTGTATCAAAGTTTTAGGAGGGAATTCGCAAGGGTGTTTTCCTGGATATGCTTTTCAAAAGATTCCAACAATTACAAATGGACAGACATATGTTCTTTCTGGATGGGCACTTGCACAGACTTCATCTCCAATCGGACTTTTTTTCGGAAAAATAAATAACGGAGTGATTACACTTCAGGAAGGTGACACAACGAAATCAACTTCCTGGACAAAATTAGATATACATTCAAACATTTCTCTTTTTGCCGGTGATACGGCATTGGTTGTTTTGTACGGAGGACTTGAGGGAGGACCTGTTCAAGGATATGGGTACTTTGACTTAATCAATCTTCAGCATGTGACTGGAATAAATTATCTTGAATTTCAGCAATCAGTTAAATTGTTTCCTAATCCATTCAACAGTCAAACAATTTTGCAGATTGATAATCCATTACATAACGCAACTCTTATGGTGGACAATATTTTCGGGCAGACAGTAAAACAGATAAAAAATATCAGTGGGCAGACTGTTGTTATCCCTCGCGACAATCTCGCAAGCGGTCTCTATTTTTTACGGTTGTCAGAATACAACCAAGTAATTTTCACAAATAAATTGGTAATCACTGACTGACGACGGATGAACTGACTTTACATAGGCATGGTCAATATTTCCAACAAAGGATCTATAGGACGAAGGATTTTGATATAAGTGGAAAAAGGTTTCTGGGTGTTGAGATTTATGAAAACAAAGGTTTCAAAAATTGCATCAAAATTGGTGAACTAGACACTGGAATACAAGCAGAAAAATTAATGTAAAACCTTTACACTCGAATTGTTTTATGATTAGAACCGGTATAGGGGTATTTGTTAAATAAAAGCATAAAATGGAAAAGGGATTATTAGAAAAAACAGGTAAGTCACTTGAACATTGGATTAAAGTAGTGAAGCAATCCAAAATTGAAAAACATTTGGAAATTATCAATTATCTGAAAGCTGAACATGGCTTTACCTATGGTTTCGCAAATTTTGTGGCATTGAAGGCAAAAAAATCTGACGCAGCATCAATAGATGACTCAGATTTATTGATCAATCAGTATAAGGGAAAAGAGCCCTTAAAACTAATTTATGATGAATTACTTTCAGAAATTATGACTTTCGGAAAGGATATTCAAGTAGCGCCCAAAAAAGCATATGTAAGTTTTGTACGTAAAAAACAATTTGCGACACTGAACCCTGCAACAAAGACTCGTTTTGAAATTGGAGTCATTTTAAAAGGACAGAAGCCAATCGGCAAATTAGAATTGGAAAAGCCAAATGCTATGTGTACTCACAAAATAAGCATTGTAAGTATAGAAGAAATTAATAGAGAAGTTATTGAATGGATTAAGTCTGCCTATTTAATTGCAGGATGATAAAGCTGATAGAAATCAATCTTTTATAATTCATTTGAACAAAGACAAAAATTAATAAAATGACAACCGCAGAAGAGGAAATTTTTACCTTTGTTAAATCCTGGAACGACAGCTTTATGCGTAATGAAAGTGAAACTTACTTTACTTACATCCATGATGATTTGACCTTGTTCATTCCTTCATGTCCTTATCGTATTGAGGGTAAATCGGATGATAAAGAAGAATTCGACTGGTCCCTGAGCAAATCACGAACAAAAGTTCACTTATTTCAAGAAATGCAACCACACATTCAGTTATATGGCGACACTGCAGTTGTTACTTATCACAATCGGGGGGCTTATGGGCCTGATGGTAATGAACAATTCTATTATTTTAAAGAAACCAATGTTTTAATTAAGGAGAATGAGAAATGGAAAATTGCCCACATCCACACCTCAAAATCATTATAAAAGCTTCAATTTAACACACTCTTTATTTTGATTTATTAAATGGATAACGACAACAAGGATTTTTTGAAGCAGCTCAGTTTTGAACCACTATCGAAAGATAATTGGAACAAATTTGTACAACTTTTTGGAGATAAGGGAGCATGTGGGAATTGCTGGTGTATGTTTAATCGGCTTAAAAAATCAGATTTTGATGAAGGAAAATTGGATGGTGGTAATAGGATGGCCATGAAAAACCTGGTTTGGGAAAATAAGCCAACAGGAATTCTTGGCTTTTATGGAGATCAAGCCATTGCATGGTGCGCATTCGCACCACGCGAAGACTTTGTAAAACTTGAAAAATCTCGCGTTCATAAAAGGATAGACAACAACACAGTTTGGTCAATTCCTTGTTTTTTTATCGACAAAAAATTTAGGAGAAAGGGTGTTTCAGTTGAAATGTTAAAAGGGGTCATTAATTACGCCAAAATAAACGGAGTTAAAATTATTGAGGCATATCCAACCATGCCGCCTCAAAAACTGTTGCCTGACGCCTTTGCGTGGATTGGTTTGTACAAATCATTTGAAAGCGCAGGTTTTATAATTGTTGATAATACTTCTAAAAACAGACCAATGGTTCGATATTACACACAATAAAAAGGGTACGAAAGAATATAAAAAATGTTAAGATTCAATTGCCACTAACTAAAATAATGGAAAACAATAATTTAATTTCAAGAAGAGTTCTAGTGAAAAGTTCCGTTTTGGGTATAATTAGTGTATCCTTTAATAATGTGCTTTTTGGAAAAGACATTTTAACCAAAGTCGAAGGTAATAGGCCTGTTATAATGGAATCAGAACGATATCCAGCTATTACAGAGGAATTAGCAAATGAAGTTGTAGCTGTTTCTCATTTTGATCTAAACAAACTAAAAGACCTGGTCGATAAAAGGCCTGAGTTGGCTAATGCTGCATGGGATTGGGGATTTGGTGACTGGGAAACTGCTATTGGTGCAGCTTCTCATGTTGGTAGAAATGATATTATAGAGTATTTAATTTCAAAAGGTGCAAAACCAGATATTTTCACATTTGCTGCATTGGGTTCATATACCATAGTTAAAAAAATGATCAAATATATGCCTGTTCTTCGGAAAACGTTAGGCCCACACGGTATCAGCCTGCTTCAACACGCTAAGAATGGCGAAAGCAAAACGAGAGATTCTAAAAAGTTAATTGAGTATTTAACCAAACTTGGTGATGCTGATGGTTTCGCATATCAAACAATTGCTGATGATGAGAAGACCAAATATGTTGGAGATTATAAATATGGAGAAGGTGAATTTGATGGTTTTTCTGTAAAAGTAAATAGTCGAAATAAGTTATTGTTTGGTAAACTGGGCAGGTTTGGTGGTTCATTATTGAAAATTGGAGAGCACACTTTTACATATAATGGTGCGCCTTCCGTGAAAATTTCGTTTCAAACAACAGATGACCAAATAGTTTCACTTACAGTTAGTGAACCAGGGTTAACATTAATAGCAAACCGAATATAATAATACCAGGAAAATAGGATAGCCTGTAGTATGCTGTAATTTGAAAAAACAATTCAAGACTTAATGAAATCACAACAACAATGAAATATACATTTTTAATCTTAGCTACAGTAGTAGCCAACTTAACATTTGGACAATCTAATAAGATAGAGAAAGAAACTTTGAACTCAAATCCCAATTATGAAAAAACATTGGCCGACAGCTTAGGAGGAGATGATTACGGAATGAAAAGCTACTTTTTAGTAATTCTGAAGACGGGGTCCAATAAAAATACGGACATGGAATTGATCAACAAGAGTTTCAGAGGACATATGGATAACATTAATCGACTGAGTAATATGAGAAAGCTCATTGTAGCCGGACCACTTGAGAAAAATGAAAACAGTTACAGAGGACTTTTCATCCTGAACAATATCAACTCCATGGAAGAAGCAAAAGAAATATTGCAAACCGATCTTGCCATAAAAAATGGAATATTGGATTATGAAATTTTCACTTGGTACGGTTCGGCAGCGCTTCCCGAATATTTACCGTTTGCCGACAAAATATGGAAAACAAAGCCTTGAATATAATAAAAATGAGAAGGCAACGCACACAATAGCGGTATAACAATAAAGAATTTTATGAAAACAGGAAAGGTTATAGGCATTTGTGCACATAGTTATGAGGGAGGAGCATTGTGTTTCTTATCTGCCTGTAAGGAGGGTGCAGCACTATTAGGCCCACATCTTCACCCTAACATAGTTTTAAGTGCTATTCCGATGGGACTAAGTATTCCTAGTTGGAAGAATGATGATTATGATGAAATTTCTAAACACTTAAAAATGGGTGTTGAGCAGATTGCACAAGGGGGAGCTGAATTTTTTATATGTCCCGATAACACAGCCCATATTGTACTTGAAAAAATTGTTAATGAACTACCAATTCCTGGATTGCACATTGCCGATGTAGTTAGTCAGGAAATTACTTTGAATGGCTGGAACAAAATTGGTTTGCTGGGGACGAAATGGACAATGAATGGCTCGATTTACACAAATAAGCTTAATAATCAAAATTTGGAAATAATGAGTCCAGATGAAGCGCAAAGAAATCAAATTAACAAAGCTATATTTGAAGAGCTTTGTCAAGGCATATTCACAAAGGAAACAGTTAGCTTGTTTCAGAACTCAATTGAAATGCTCAAACAACGAGGGGCAAAATGCGTGATATTGGGATGCACAGAGATTCCATTAATAATAAATACTGAAAATTCCGCACTACCAGTTTTAGATACTACACGATTGCTTGCAAAAGCTGCTGTAAAATTGGCTTTGTCAAATAGTGAATTGCCATTGAAGGGATGGATTAAATATTTTTGAGTAAAAATATAGGAAGTAATCTAAAATTAGAAGTGCTTTATATTTACAAAACATTATTCAAAAACAAATAATATAAATGTCATTAATAAATTTAAGTCAGTACAACATGTTAAAAGTATTGAAAGAGTCAATAGGTAATACAAAATTTACTAAAAAAATGGAATGTAAACTTATAAATATGAAAAAGCTAATACCTTTTTTACTAATAACTGTAATGGTTAACTTTTCATCTACTGCTCAATTAGATTATATACATGACAATGTAATCTATAAAACTCTTTATCCTAGGGATCTGAAAGAGTTTTTGATAAGCAATCCCAATGTCCAATTGGTTGATGTAAGAAGTCCTGGCGAATATTCAGACACAAGTAGGTATGGCAGTCTTAACATTGGACGATTAAGGAACTCTATTAATATACCAATTGACTCTATAGAAAAACAAATGTCAAAACTGAAATCGGAAATAGAAAAACCCATTATCTTGTATTGTTCACACAGCCAACGAAGCAGGCGGGTTAGCAAAATTTTAGTTGAAAGTGGTTTTAAAAACGTATATAATTTAAATGGTGGAATGTCATGGATGAACCAAGCCGATCTTATTAATTTTCCTGGTAAAAAGGAACTATTGGAGAATTCTTTGCCATTCAAATCAATTTCTGCTGAAGACACGCGTACCTTAATAAAAGAGAAAAAGAAACTTGTAATTATAGACATAAGGACCGTTAGTGAATACAAAAGTAAGGACACCATTGAATCAAATAATTTTGGTCGGATCAAAAAATCCATCAACATACCTGAAGTTGACAAAAAGATTGATTTAGCAAAAATTGAAAAGTACAGAGATCGAGATATATTAATTTATGATGGTAATGGTGCACTTAGTTATCATGTAGCGCGTTATCTAACCGAAAGTGGATTTAAGAAAGTAAACACAATTTTGGGTGGTATATATTCTTTTATCGGCAATGATAAATCTACAAGTGCCATGAGAAAGGAGTTATTAGAAAAGACACCACGATATAAATTACTAAATGTAAAAGAATCAATTGATTTATTAAACTCCAAGAAAAAAGTGAAAATAATTGACATCAGGTCTTCCGACGAATTTAATAACCTAGCAAATCGTCCTTGGAAAAAAATAGGAAAACTTAAAAATTCTGTAAATTTACAGCCGATTGAAGCCTCATTGAAAAGTTGCGAAATCCCGAAAGAGAAAGACGCTATTATTTATGTTTACGGCTCTGATGAAGCCACTCTTTTTTGCAAGATGCTTAGCGACAAAGGTTATAAAAATGTATATTGCCTTTCTACCAGTTTTTGGAGTTTTATTTATACATATGCCAATGTACCAGGATTTGAAAGTATTAAAGGCTTAATGGAAAATTATGAGGGTTTGTATTAAATACTCTATGAAATTAAATCCTGTAACTAAGTTATATAGAAATGAATATAGTTAGAACAATATTTTTCATTATTTACATTTGTTACGCCAATACAATTATTGGACAAACCAATGAAGAGAACACTTCCTTTTTGGTAATAAAAAGTATCCATCTAATTGATGTAAGTAATGGAAAAGTTATTAAAAATCAAGACGTTGTTATAAAGGGTCAGTACATTCATTATATTGGAAATTCATTTTCTGAAGCGTCCTCTGCCAATATAGAATACATTGACGGAAATGGAAAGTACTTGTGCCCAGGACTTTGGGACATGCATTTTCATTTGTGTTGGGACAAAAACAATGATACCTTGTTGTACAATGCGCTTTTAAATAATGGAATCACAGGTATTCGTGATATGGGTGGAGATCTCAAAATTATGAATGATTTTAAAAGACTGGAGAGCGGACCCATAATTAGTATTTATGGAGCAGGACCAATGATTGATGGTAATCCACCTGTATATCGGGACTTCTCTTTACCTGTTGATAGTAGTTCTGATATCCCGAAACTTTTAGACAGTTTAAGAATTAATGGCAGTGATTTTTTTAAAACCTATTCGTTAATAGAAGAGGAACAGTTGAAGGAAATCTCCATGTATTGCAAAAAAAATGATTATCATTTTGCAGGACACTTATCGGAATATGTTAAGCCTGAAACCTCCATTTCTTTAGGTCAAGAAAGCATTGAACACCTTAATGGTTTATTTGAGATTTGGAATGAAAGCAAGAGCAGATTCGATGGTTTAATAAATTTGATGCTTGCCAATCAAACTTATGTATGTCCAACAATTATTACCTACCAATTAAAAACAAAACTCAGAGATACTTCCATTGTAAATACCGCTTATTCGAAATATATTTCAGCCGCACTTGCTAATGAATGGAAAATAACCTGGGGAAAAAGGAAAGAAAGACATAGGAGGTTAAGGGATTGGGAGTTGCTCGATAAAACCTATTTATCCCAATTGAAATTAATCAATAGACTAAATAAAAAAGGTGTAATGATGTTGGCAGGTAGTGACTTTGCTGGAATGCCATATGTATACCCAGGCATAAGCTTGCACCAAGAACTTAAATTATTAACAAAAGCCGGGTTAACCAATTACCAGGCATTAAAAGCTGCGACTTTGAACCCAGCTATATTTATGGATAAGGAGGCTGTTTATGGTTCTGTGTCAGTTGGAAAATTTGCAGATTTATTAATTTTGGATAAAAAATCCATTTAAAGATATCGAGAATTTGAGAGCCATAAGTACGGTCATACTTAAGGGCCGTGTTATGCTAAAATCCAGCAATTGAAAATGGCTTTGCTTAAATAAACTGGAATTTAAAATTGGGGCTATTTAAGAAAGAAGTTTGTAGAAGTAGAATTAACAGGATAAAACTAAGTTATTGGTTGTTTTCATTGAAATAACCTTAATTTAATTGAGTATAGATGAAACAAATTTTAATTAGGAAAGCATCAATCGAGGATGCTGAATATATTGCTTTGTTGGCACGAGTTACTTTCACAGAAACCTTTGCTGTCCATTTCAGAGATAGGCAAGACCTTATAAATTACTATGATACCACTTTTTCTGTATCAAAAATTAGGTCAAGTATAACTAAAACGAACAATGTATTTTGGATAGCCTTTTGTGATGACTTACCTGTTGGATATGCAAAACTTAAATTATTTTCTAAATCACAATTTATTGATTCGGATTCAGTTTCTCAATTGCAGAAAATTTATGTCCTGGCTGATTTTTTATCAATGAAAATTGGACAGAAACTTCAGGATGCATTATTTGAAGAAACCCAGAGATATACAAGAAATTATATTTGGCTGTCTGTACTAAAATCAAATGAAAGAGCTATTCGTTTTTACACAAAAAATGGTTTTGAACACATAGGAGAACACTCTTTTGACATTGGAAAGGAACATTTTGAATTTTGTGCTATGGCAAAAGTGCTTTTCTAGACGAATTATATCGCTAAATTTATTTGAGTAATTTGTCAACTGAAGAACTAAAATAATTTCTATCCACATAATGAGAGGTTTATGTGAAATGTTCAATATTAAGAAGGCGCGTTATAATTTGAGCGATCGCATTTTCAGGCAAGACGGATATAAAGGTGTTACAACAGCAATCGCAGACCTTTTGTGCAAGAAATCAGATGAGTTGAGGACAAGTTATAAGGAATTCATTAACTTCTTTTGGGACTTTGCTTTAGCCCAGTTCTCAGGATTTTATAAATGCAAGAATACATTTCTGCCTGTTGGGGATAAAAGCAAAATCTCGAGCTCTAAGCAACCCTAGAAATTAAATTTTATGCAGAAATTAAAAAAAACCTATAACCAAATTTTATTTTGATTATTTAAATGGTATGAAATTAAAATCCGACTCTTATCAATGATTTGATCTGTTTGTTGCACACATTAACTTTATGTTTAATTGGAGCGCAAAACATGAAAAAGGAATGCATAGTATTGAATGAAATCTTGCCAACTATAGATTTTTCTTTATTCCAGTAATTTTTATAAGTTTAAAGGTGTTTATTAATAAAAGAGGATTGATGTTAAAGAAACGATGAAAAACGGTTAAACACAGATGGTAAGACAGTAATCAGTGAGTAAGGGTCATAGATACCATATTTGACTTGCGGTAATAAATACAAAATAATGTTTGCTATCATGTTACATGAGAATTAGCTTCGCTAAACGCCGCCTCGAAGCATGTACTAGCTCCATAGGACAGGCGACAGAAGACCAATTTAATGAGTTTACAACTTATTCAAATTAAAGTGAAATGAAACTAGAGAATTTAGGATATAATGATAAAATTGAAAAATATAGGATTGAACACAAGCTTGAAAATTTTGAAATAGGTAGAGTTATTTCAGAACATAGAGAACGTTATATTATCAAGACAATAAATGGTGAATTTGAGGCAGAGATAACTGGCAATATGCGTTTTCATGCCAAAAACCGTACAGATTTTCCTGCAGTAGGCGATTGGGTTACACTTACAACACATGATTCTAATTTTGCATTAATTCACAACATACTGCCTAGATTTTCAACTATCAAACGTCAGGCAATCGGCCAATATGGAGAGGTTCAAATTATTGCAACCAATATTGATTATGCCTTTTTAGTACAAGCTGTTGACAGAGACTTCAACATTAATAGACTGGAAAGATACCTCACCATATGTAATTCATCTAACGTTAAGCCAATAATAATTCTGACCAAAACTGACTTAATTGAGGTGATTCAAATAAATGAAATAATAGACCGTTTAAAAATCAGGATTAAAAATGTTCCTATTATTCCCATCAGTAATGAAACAAAAAAAGGGTACGAAGCAATAAATACCATTATTGAAAAGGGTAAAACTTATTGTCTTTTAGGTTCGTCTGGAGTTGGAAAATCAACGCTATTAAATAATCTTTCCGGGAAAACGTTAATGAGGACCGATGCAATAAGTCTAAGCACAAATAAAGGAAAACACATAACAAGTCATAGAGAATTAATCCTCCTTAAAAGTGGAGGAATCTTAATTGATAATCCTGGAATGCGAGAAGTGGGTATTGCTGATACGGCATGGGGACTTGAGACTACTTTTGATAGGATAGTCAGACTTTCTGGTAATTGCAGATTTAATGATTGTACTCATACCAATGAGAAAGGTTGTTCGATTCTTGAAGCCGTTGAAAAAGGAGAAATTGACAAAGCGTCTTACATAAATTACCAAAAAATGGAAAGAGAGAAAGCGCATTTTGAATCCACATTAGAAGAGAAACGAAAAAAAGACAAAGAGTTTGGAAAAATAGTTAAGAATTATAAAAAGGATGTAAATAGAATTAAATGATGTTCTTAAAAGTGGAGCTCAAGCCGCAAACGATGATTGTGCATTCCTTGTTGTTTTGTAGGAAATTTTTGGAAAATATAAACTTTCTTACTTTGCTTTAATTTGTTTTGGATATCTTCATCTGAGACAAGCTTAATGAAAACAGGGCTTACTCTTCTCAAAAACCACCGCATAAATTTTATCTTTAGCAAATGAAAAGAATACTCAAATACTTTTTAGTGATTTTATTCCTTTCTACTTTATGGGCAGGACTTGCATTTTACGGCACACTAAAGTGTTGGTGGCACCAGTCACTTGCGGAAAGTAATGACCCTGCCTTATTTACTGAAGCTGTCAATGCCCGTTTTGAAAAAGAGTTTGTTGGCAACTTTGCGATGGCGATTATGAATGACGGGACCATTGATAAGGAACTCTTTCATTCAAAGGGCAAAAAAGTAGATAGAAACACTATTTTTCAAGTAGCATCTCTTTCAAAATTTGTTTCTGCCGCAGGTGTTATGAAACTGGTTGAATTGGGTAAAATAGATTTGGATACCCCTGTGAGTAGATACCTAAAAAGGTGGAAACTTCCACCAAGTGAATTCGACAATGAGCAGGTAACTGTCCGAAAACTATTGAGTCATACAGCGGGTTTGACTGACGGCTTAGGTTATAATGGTTTTGAAAACAAAGATTCAGTTCAAACATTGGAACAATCGCTTACCAAAGCAAAAGACGCTGATCCTGGAGAAGGTGGAGAAGTAAAAGTAGGCATTGAACCTGGTTCAAGGTGGAAATACTCAGGTGGTGGTTTTACGCTTTTGCAATTACTGGTAGAAGAGACAAGCTGACAAAGCTTTAATGACTTTATGACAGATAGTTTGTTTACTCCGCTGAAAATGACCAGCAGCAGTTACCAACTAAACGACTCATTAAAAAGCAGGCTCTGCGAGTTTTACAATGCGGATCAAAGTGCTGCACCGCATTTTTATTATTCTGCTTTGGCGGCCACCTCTCTATATACCACACTTTCTGATTTAGAAACCTTTTTTCAACTTTTCACAAAAGGTAAAAAGCTTGAACCAGCCGGACGAGGACAGATAAAACCTGAAACCTTAAAACTAATGCGCCAATCCCATTGGGATGTGATGGGTGAAAAAAATTTATGGCCTGGGTACTATGTTATACATCGACATCGAAAAGGGAGAAGACATTTTTGGACACGATGGTAAAAGCACTCCACCCATCAACACAGCTATTAGAATAAATCCAATTTCCGGTGATGGTATCATCGTTTTGGAAACGGGCCATACGGAATTGGCTACCAGAATTGCCAGTGATTGGGTGTTTTTAGAAACCGGGAAAACAGACACCTTGCTTTTTCCAATGCTATTGGGGAAAATGACAAAGATAATTTTTACCGGAATTTTAATTATTACTGTCTTAGTCATCGCTATTGGATTCAGACGACAGAGAAATATAAATGCTGCCAATCAGGTATTACATTAAGCAAGTACTTTGACCCAGTTTCGACTTCCTTGTGACGAAACTTTTGATCCATTTTTTGAGATCATCATAATCACATGAAAGTGTTGATCAAAGCATATCCAAAATTTCACGATAGAGTAAAAACAAATACTTTGAAGCCGGTTTAGTTATTACCTTAATCCGGCTTCAAAGATCATCCTTTATCTTAATAAGATCCCCATCACTCCAAATACCCAAACTTACCTTCGTTGAAAGCGGTAAATGCGGCTATGAGTTCTTCGCGGGTATTCATTACAAAGGGGCCGTGGGCGGCAATGGGCTCGTTGAGAGGCTCACCGCTTAAGATCAACACAATGGCATCCTGGTCCGCAAGGACGCTGAAATTTTCGCCGCTGTTGGCAAAAAGGGCCATCTGGTCGCCTTGGGCTTTTTCGGTGCCGTTGATGGTAATGGAGCCTTCAATAACCAGTAAGGCGGTATTGAAGTTAGTGGGTAGGGTAAAGTCAGCGACTGCTCCAGCCTTCATTTTAACATTGTAAATGTGCATAGGACTGAAGGTACTGGCCGAACCCTGGTGGCCCTGGTAAGCGCCGGCAATGACTTCTACCCAGCTGTTGCCATCGGCCAGGGGCACCTTTGTCATTTTACTGTTTTCCAGGGCCTGGTACTTAGGTGGGTCCATTTTGTGTTTGGCAGGCAGGTTGACCCATAACTGGACCATCTGAAATTCTCCTCCTTTTTTACTCCATTCTGACTCATGAAATTCTTTGTGCAGCACCCCGGAGGCAGCCGTCATCCACTGTACATCTCCCTCTCCAATCACACCGCCACCGCCCGAACTGTCGTGGTGCTCTACCCTTCCTTTGTAGGCGATGGTCACGGTTTCAAATCCTCTGTGGGGGTGGACATCTACGCCCCTTGGTCTTTCACTTGGGGGAAAATGAAATTTGGAATTATAATCCAGCATAATAAAGGGATCCATTCTTTTCATATCCATCCGGGGATAGCTCGGTATAAAGTTGTGTACCCTGAATCCGTCGCCTACGTAATGGGGGGCTGAGGGGGTGGCAATCATTTCTACGTGTTTTATTGACATGGCATTGTATTTATTTAATTAATGCCACAAAACTACAGGGTCTGGAGCAGAGCCCAATTGATCTATGTTAAGTAATGCGTCGTTGGTTTTTTTCGGCCAATCCCTTCCTGACCCTGCTCAGACTTTCAGGGGTAATGCCAAGGTAGGAGGCAACCATGGTCTGGGGTAATCGCATAAGGAGGTCGGGATAAGTAGCAGTAAAATCGAGATAACGCTCTTCTGCAGTAGCACTGAGCAAGAGCCTGATTCTTTTTTGCAACTGTCTGATGTGGTTGTGCAGCAGTTGGTTGTTGTAACTGTGAAAGGCAGCATCTTGTCGCGATAACTGTAAGATGAGGTCTTCTTCAATATACAACACCTCAGCATCCTCCACAGCCTGGATGAAGTACTGGGCACCTTGCTTAAAAAACAAGGCGTCGCGGTCGGATATCAACCAATTTTCGGGGGCAAACTGAATGGTATGCTCCTTCCCGGCCGTATCCAGGTAGTATTGGCGCAAAAGTCCTTTTTCCACAAAAAACACATACTTACATTCTTCTCCTTCTCTTAAGAGGAAAGCATCTTTCTCAAATTTTTTATGCGCACACTGTCCCACCAATTTTTCAATGTAGTTTTTTTCAAACTCGGCATTATTGGTCAGGAAAGAGGTAAAATGAATGTGTTTCATGCTGTAAAATAAGAAGTCCTGCCCTTACCCAAAAATAATATCTGATCTCTGGACATACTTAACAATTTTGTTGAAGCTCAAATGAACAAATAACAGGGCTTGGCTTGTGATAGAATTTGCTTTACCTTAGTGTAAAATAGCAACTGCCATGTGGTTCAAGGCTTTCTTTTGGGTGCCCTTTTTCTTTGCCTGGATTTTATCACCTGTTCATGCTCAAATGGGTGCCCGCGACACACTATTGTTGGATTTGGGTGCCATAGATGGCCCCGCACCCTGGAACCAACTCAAGGATCCTGTAATGGGCCAGATAACGCAGCTTTTGAATCAAAATGGCGAGCCGAGTTCTGTTGCTGTTTTGGTAAGCAATGCTTTTAGCAATGTTTACTCTGTAGGCACTACCACTCCCCTGGCAGCTGCCGGCTTGCCCTCTACCGTCAGTGTTGACGGTTTTTATGGCAATGACATCAGCTTTGAAGGTAAGATCGAACCGGATGCCGAACTCGTTTTTGAAGGCCTGGATGTACAACGTTTGTATACATTTTCATTTTTTGCATCGAGAATGCAGGCCATGGATAGTAGGCAAACAGCTTACCGATTAATTGGCGCCACTGAAATCAACCTCTATCTGGAAGTCTCCAATAATGAGGGCGAGTGGGTAACGGGCAATTTACGTCCTTCTCCCGATGGCACCATAAAGGTTAGGGTGCAAAAAGGTCCTGCCAATAACAACTTTAATGGTTTTTATTACCTGGGTGCCATGCGCATCAGCTATCAAAGAGATGCCAATGATAACACCCAGATAGTCGAATTAAAACAACCCAGCGGAGGGGAGTACTGGCAAAGTGGTAAAACATTGCCTATCCGATGGACATCTGTCAACGTAGATTCTGTTACCTTATCTTATTCTCTCAATGAAGGAAATGATTGGCAAACGATTGCCAAGGTAGCTGCCGGCCCGGGGTCTTATCTCTGGAAGGTGGTACCTGCCAATAGTGACAAATGTCTGGTGGCGATTTCCTCTACTTCTGCCGGTGATACCACACAAATGTTTTTTACCCTGGCCAACAGTCAGGAAAAATGTACCTGGGTGGTCTTGGGTTCTTCCACCGCAGAGGGAGCCGGGGCCAGTATTCAGGACAGCGCCTGGGTCGACAGGACGGCCAGCACCCTCAGCGATGACAGTCGGTATCAAATCATCAATCTTGGCAGAGGGGGCATTACCAGCTTTCACATCATGCCTTCCGACTTTGTATTTACAGGACTGGGTTTTCCGCCCGATGCCACCCTCAACATAAGCAAAGCGTTTACATTTAATCCTGCAGGCATCATTGTCAACATGCCTTCCAACGATGCTGCCAATTACCTGACTGCAGCTGACCAGATGGCCAATTTTAAATGGCTTCAAAATGTAGCCAGGTTGGCGGGGGTGCAGTTTTGGATCACCACCTCCCAGCCCAGAAACTTTGCGGATACAGCACAGATAGCCATCCAAAGACAAGTAAAGGACGCCATTCTTGATCATTTCGGCGATCGGGCCATCGACCTGTGGTCGCCGCTGGCGGATGCCAGAGGGTGGATCCTTTCGGAGTATGATTCGGGTGATGGTGTGCACTTAAATGACAAGGGACACCGGCTTATTCATAATTTGATCATGGCCAGTGTTTTTGCCCAAAGAGGCTGTGTGGTTACCACCGAACAAAGCCCGGAAACGGAGGTAGCAGAAGCAGTGCCCAACGGCAGTGCCGTTTTAAAAGCCAATGGCAGGAGTCAGGCATGGGAGCTGACCCATTCAGGCACAAAGAGCGGCCCAATAGCATTGGAAGTCAAAAATGAAAAAGGCGGCATGCTAAATAGTTTAATAGTGGCTGGAGGTAAAAACACATGGCCGCTGGGTGTATCCACCGAAGAGCATAAAACCATTGAGGTAGTCGTAAGATGGGAAGATGGCAGTCAACTTTTGCTGCGCGCCTCCCTCAAGTAAATGTTGGTGGTCATTCCTTTTTTCATTCGGATTTGCTACATTTGTTTCTCTTAATTTTCAGATCATGAGATTCAAATCTTTCCTTTATTTAGCCCTTGTTATGGGAGTGGCTGTTTGTCAGCCTGTCTATGCCCAAAAGTCGATGAAAAGTTTTGTCGACCAATTGATGAAAAAAATGACCCTGGAAGAAAAACTGGGTCAGCTCAACCTTCCGGTGAGTGGTGATATTACCACCGGCCAGGCATCTAGTTCCGACATTGCCACTAAGATCAGAGCCGGCAAGGTAGGTGGACTTTTTAACATCAAGTCGGTGGCCAAGATCAAGGACATCCAGCGCATTGCGGTTGAGGAAAGCAGACTGAAAATACCTATGATTTTTGGGATGGATGTTATCCACGGTTACGAAACCGTTTTTCCCATTCCTTTGGGATTATCCAGTAGCTGGGATATGGATCTTGTAGAAAGAAGTGCCCCTATAGCTGCCATTGAAGCCAGTGCGGATGGCATCAACTGGACCTTTTCACCCATGGTAGATATCTGCAGAGATCCCCGCTGGGGCCGCATTGCAGAAGGTATCGGTGAAGATCCATACCTCGGCTATCAAATAGCCGCAGCCATGGTGCGGGGGTATCAGGGCAAGGACTTATCCCTGCCCAATACAGTTGCTGCCTGTGTAAAACACTACGCTTTATATGGAGCATCTGAAGCCGGTCGCGATTACAACACCACCGATATGAGTCGCCAGCGCATGTACAACGATTATTTTCCTCCTTACAAGGGAGCCGTTGATGCCGGTTGTGCCAGTGTGATGGCTTCATTCAATGAAATAGAAGGAGTACCCGCTACTGCCAACAAATGGCTGTTGACGGATGTGCTTCGCAAACAATGGGGATTCAATGGCTTGGTAGTGACCGATTACACCGGCATCAATGAGATGATGGACCACGGCATTGGTGATCTGCAAACCGTAACGGCCAGGGCCCTGGATGCAGGCATTGATATGGACATGGTGGGAGAAGGTATGCTCACCACACTTGGCAAATCTTTGAAAGAAGGCAAGGTGACCGAAAAACAGATCAACGATGCGTGTCGCCGCATCCTGGAAATCAAATACAAGCTGGGCCTCTTTGACGATCCATACCGCTACTGCGATGCCACCAGAGCGGGCAAAGAGGTTTTCTCTAAAGAACACAGGTCAGAAGCCAGAAAACTGGCCGCGGAGACCTTTGTACTGATGAAAAACAACAACAACATTCTCCCTCTTTCAAAAAAGGGTACCATCGCTCTGGTAGGCCCGCTTGCCAACAACAAGGTCAACATGCCCGGCACCTGGAGTGTGGCTGCCAGACACGATCAGGCCGTCTCACTTTTGGAAGGTATCAAATTGGTAGCGGGAGACAAGGTAACTGTACTCCATGCAAGGGGATCCAATATTGACAACGACCCTGCCCTGGATGAGCGATATGCCATCTTTGGTAAAAACACTGGTAGAGATGATCGTTCACCTGCCCATATGATTGAAGAAGCCCTGGATGCCGCGCGGAAGGCGGATGTTATTGTAGCAGCAGTAGGCGAGTCAGCAGAAATGACGGGAGAGGCTTCGAGCAGATCATCCCTTGATATACCACAGGCACAAAAAGACCTGCTCATGGCCCTGAAAAAAACAGGCAAACCCATTGTTGTGGTACTTTTCACTGGCCGCCCCATGACCATCTCATGGGAACACGACAATATGGACGCCATCCTCAATGTATGGTTTCCTGGCAGCGAGGCTGGCCTCAGCATCGCAGACGCTTTGTTTGGCGATGTCAATCCTTCTGGAAAACTTTCGGCTACCTGGCCTCAAAATGTAGGACAAATTCCGATCTACTACGCACACAAAAATACAGGAAGACCCCTCCCTGAAGGTCAATGGTTTCAAAAGTTTCGCAGCAACTACCTCGATGTGAGCAACGACCCTGAGTTTCCTTTCGGCTTTGGCCTTAGTTACAGCAACTTTGAATATTCAGATATCAAATTGAGTGCCACATCCCTCAAAGGCAATCAAACCTTAACGGCATCGGTCACTGTAAAAAATACCGGTAAGTACAAAGGAAAAGAAGTGGTTCAACTTTATATCCGCGACGTCGTGGGTTCTGTTACCCGCCCCGTCAAAGAATTGAAAGGCTTCCAAAAAATAGAAATACAAGCCGGTGAAAGCAAAGAAGTAAAATTTGCCATTACCCCGGAAGACCTTAGGTTTTATAACTACGACCTCAATCACGTATGGGAGGCCGGCGATTTTGACATCATGATTGGCACCAACAGTGCTGCTGTCAAATCGAAGCGGGTGAATTGGTCTAAGTAGCGCAGAGCGCTGGGCGTATAGCGTTTAGCGCGGGGCGCATAGCGTATAGCGCATGGCGCATGGCGCATAGCGTATAGCGTGGAGCGTATAGCGCATGGCGTTTCTTGGTGCTGCTTACCGCTTATCTACTTGGCTAACGCCAGTTAGACAGGCCGCTCACCGCTTACCGCCAGTTAGACAGGCTTGTCCCTATGCCGCATTAGCGGTGTTGGGGCCACCCACCGCTTACGGCCAACGGCTTACCGCTCCCCCCGCTCTCCGCTCTGCGCGCTCCGCCGCTCGTCGCTCCGCCGTTCCGCGCTCCGCCGCCAACCACGAAGCAGTTGGGAGATAGCGCTGAGGACATATCCCAACATGCCGAGGCAGGTACTACATTTTTATCATCATTGTCCTCTGATTCTTTAGCTCATTAGGACCTGAAAGTGTTAAAAAATAGACGCCTGAGGGCAAAGATGAAGCATCTATTTTCAATTTTTCAGTCAAATTTCCTTTTATGACTTTTCTGCCATTCAGATCTTCAATGCTGTATTTTTCATAGTCTTTTATGTTCTCAATAATAATGTTGTCAGTAAAAGGATTGGGATAAACCCGGGTTGAGATCAAATCCAAATCTATTACTTCATTGGTCTGGCAGGACAATGGAACGTTTTCATATTTTAGTTCATTGTTGATCCAAAATTTACAAATTCTCCATTTAGGAAGGGTTGAAGATGGGTTGTGTCCATCAAAGAAAAAATCATCTACAGATCCCATGCCATTGTACCAGGTAAAGGTTTTTTGTCTGTCATTGATGTCGTTAAAAATAAATTCTTTGGTCCTGTACCCATTGCCTATGACAACAAATTGACTGGTATCCAAAATAAGATTTGATTTCCATTCTTCTTCGGGAAATAAAAAATAATCAAAAACCAGCCTTTCACCTGTAGTCTCCAAAGCATACATCCTTTCATTTTCAACACGCAGATAGGCCATGACCTCTTTTTTTGCAAAATCCGGGGTGTCTGATGCCTCTAAAATAAAATATTCCCTGTCATTAATAATTTCGGTCGTTTCCGCCATTCTGGCAAAAACGGTTCGCTCTGACTGGGGATTATACAGCTGCCATCGATTTCGCAAATCAAAATAAGGTAAAATCCTGGATGGCTGGAGATAGGTCTTCCATTGGGTGCAGGGGTAATTGGAATAACATCCATCTGCATTCAGTCTGAGCAAAATGCTGTTTGAATTATGAGGCTTTTCCTGTTGGGCTTCATAAGATGTAAATGTACCGATCCGGCCACCGTAAACGATAGAGCCATCTGCTTCTTCTACGATATCATAAAAGGTACCCGGTGAAGTCTGGTCAAGGCTATCCACCATCACCACAGCTCTCTGCCATAGCATATTACCGGTGGTATTCATTCTAAAAATGTAAGGAGTAGAGATAGGATAACACTTTTTATACAATTCATAGATATAATTATGTCCTTCCACCCCTAGCTTAAAATAGATTTGCTGCAGGGAATCAAAATTGATTTCCCTGTTTTGCCAATACATATTGCCACAGCCCAAAATATCTCCATTTTTGGCAGCCACTAATTTTTGAATGGTCATGGCGGCCAATTTGGAACCTTTTAAAAATCCTTGTGTGGGGCGTGATTTCCAAATAAGACTTCCAGCTTTGTCTCTCTTTTCAATCCGTGTAAAATTACCCAGGTTGCCATTGTGCATGGTGTACACATAGCTACTGTCCTTTAGTTTGGCCATGTGATAATGAGATAAATATCGATAGAAGTTATCTGAATACCATTCATTTACTACATTTTTATTCGAATCAAACGTAATAACACCTACATTATCATCACTTCCGTCTGATTTATGTGTCATAAAAGTTATGTAGTCTTCACCGTCTAGAAATACTTCTGGCAAATTGAGCACAGATTTATTTGCTTCAAGAGTTATTACGGTATCTAACTCTAATGTATTTTTATTAATCCAAAAAGCCAAAGAAGGTGCTGAACCATAATTTTCAATATCTCTGTACAATAAACCGGACACAATTATATAATCCTTAAAAATGTTTAAATGTCTGTAACTAAAGCTTTGCTCGGGAAGTACGATTTCATCGGGCATTATAATTTTTTCTTCCACGAAATTAAAATCCTGATCATATTTCTCAATTTTTAAACCCGAATCCAACGCTAAGCCACTGGCATAATAATAGTATTCATTGTCATAACAAACATCACCAAAACCACTGATGCCATCATCCAATTCACCTGGTAGCCGATTGCTAGTAATAAAATTACCATTTTTGTCATGCTTTGACATGTATTGCGAAAAATCATAAAGCCAACAGACATGAAAGGAGGAAATGATACTATCATCCTCCACCACAATCTTATGAACCTGTTCCGGAAACTGTGAACCTTCTATGCTCTCATAGTATTTGCCATCCAAATTAAGGATAGAAACAAAGGGCTGTTGTCCAAAAATTATTGTAGTTGCGAAAGTGAATATGACAAAACTTAATAACTTCATTTCAATTTTACTAGTTTCCTGGTTTCCATAATATTTCCTTTTAAATCTCTTAAAATGATACAGTAAACTCCGTCTGCCAAATCGGATGTTGAAATAGTTTGCGCACTTCCAAGCTGACCTCTCTTTACGATTAATCCTCCCACATTAAAAATGCTAAAATTGATATCTTCCTTAAGATTTTTTACCCAGATCTGTTCTTGAAAGGGATTAGGAAAAATTTCAATATTGAATTTGCCTTCTTTGGTATTTCTAATCTCAGTTTCTGGTTCTGCCTCTAAATGAAAATCCACATACTCCCCGGTAATAAACGAATAAACGGACCTGGAATAGGCACTTAAGGGATACAATTTTTGTGCAGCGATAAATATATTATTTTTGATGCACTATCCAATTGGAAATTGAAATCTACAAGCTTATTTATAAGATAATTTTGTGAATTTATATAATCTTCTTCTTCCTCACCCACAGCAGTAATAGCATTTAAATAATTAGAAGCCATTGTGTATTCAGCAGCTTTAATTAACTGAGTAGCAACATGCGATTTTATTTCGAAACTTTCATTTGAAGCAAAACTAAACAATTCATTATATCTCTTTTCGTTGCTATATTCTTTAATTAATAATTTTTTTAAATTTTTAATACAATTTTTAAGTTGCATTATTTTTAGCCTCCATTTATACCATTGTACTGAGTGATAAACACTATTTTGTAAGCTATCATTTGCAATTATTAATTCAGCATTTAATTGAGTTAATTTTGCATTGATTTGTTCAATTGAAGTAACTCGTAAATAACATTTGAAGCCAGTATTGATTGGACCCCCAATATTTGAGGTACACATTGCCTCTTCTTGGTTGTTCACTCTAACTGTTGGAACCAACAATGGCCTTCTTCTGCATCCAGTTTCATCTCTATAATAATAAGTAAATTCTTCAGTTGGGCCAAAAAATGAAAAGAAATTCCAGCCTGGATAATCTTCAAAACAATTCCCTGCTGCCGTTTCATCATCCACTGCAATTATTTCTTGAATTTTACCAATTGCTTGGTTGCCCCCAGGGTTCCCAAACCCATTTACATTTACAGCAGGAGACCTATCATTCCCACTGTTACTTAAACTAAAACAATTGTTGATAAAATTGAACCCACTACAATCACCGTATGCAGAAATTCCAAAATCATAGCTGGAATAATCATTTCTTTGAGCCAGGTTTTGGTTATCTCCTAGCCTAGTGATGTAATTTCCCCATTTATTTCCAATAAAGTCATTATTATCTAACAAAGAGCTACCTAATCCATCTACTGCAACTGCTTTAAATTGGCCTAAAAAAATATTATTTTTTATTTCAACAGCAAGCAAAGAGTCTGTTATTTCCCCTCCAATTTTTTCAATACCCTTGCGACCACCTATAAACTGATTGGAAGATAAAATGCTTTGATCAGGTGCAGAACCCACACCAGTATATTGCATAGTTATGCCATTGTAATCATCCGAATCAAATAGATCTCCATTAAATTCACAATTATTTACATTAAATGCAGCATCTATAGTATAGATACCGAATTTACTTGTATTGAAAGTATTATTACTGTATGTGACGACATAATTTCCCCAATGAGATGTACCTATTTCTCCAAAAAATTCACAATTTGTAATTGAACTTTTATCTTGTAAATTGTACTTCATAAATTCTACAGATCTCCTGTTGTCAATAAATTTCACATTATTCGCAGAAAGGTATCCTCCATAATAGTCAGAATTTGGCCATGGAATATGTGTTGGATTCATTGAAATGGCATTCCTTGCATTTTGAATAATTGCATTATTTATTATTAGAATTCCTGCATTTTGAATATTGTATGAGTTAATGTCTGGTGCAGGTTGATGTAAATTACTATTACCTTCAATGATAATTCCATCCCACACTGGACTACAATTATTATTACTTATGGTTGCCAACTTTTCAAACTCTCCCCCTATTTCAAGCTTGGCACCGCGCTTTACAATAATTTTCCCGTTTTCACCCATGAGAATATTACCATTAACAATAAAATGTACACCATTATTAACAATCAAGTTTTCGTTGTTGTCTAAAAACAAGGACGATTCTAATGTTATGGTTTTAAAATTTGGCCCTGTTTGATTTATCAAGTTTAAGTTGCCAGTCACATGCGTCTGATTTGTTATTGTTTGCCCATTAGCTGTCCAAACTTCATCAACAACAGGTAAATTTTGAGCCATGAGAACAGCTTCATAAGCATTTATTATTCCATGCTCAGCGACACCTGGTGGTAAGGGATCTCCATTTGGTTGAAGTGGTATCGGACCAGCTGTAGACTCTAGAATATTTTCAATTTCAGCTGGCGTCAAACAAGGATTTACAGATCTCATTAAGCCTACAACTCCTGCAACAAATCCAGCACTTAATGAAGTTGAACCGTATGCCTCACTACAAGTATTTCCATTTCTCAATGCGCAGGATCCTCCATTATCCCAACTTCCAACAGTAAACACATCAATATCGTCTTCTAATGGGTCTGAATTTATATAATGATCAAAAGTGCCGTCGTGATACGTCAATCCAACTTTAATAACACCAGGTATATTATCTAATCCATTCCAAATATTGCCACCTCTATTTGCTAAAATTAATGTAGCTCCCTTATCAACACATTCTTGGGCAACAGCTGGACTCAACTGCAAACCTGTAGCTAAATATATTATTTTATAGCCTAAATTCGCAGCTTCTAATACCCCTTCATCACTGGTAACTCGGCAAAAACCGGCCACTTTTATGTCTCCTCCAGCTCCAGCGACACATTCCCCATTATTTCTAATAGCTGCTATTGCCCCCATTGAAGCTGTACCGTGCGTCACGGTTGGATCTTCATTCGGATTACAATCATCAGAATAATGCATTTTTTCAATTTTGCCTGCTAAATCTCGGTGATCAACATCAAAGTACCTATCAAACACAGCAACAACTACGTTTGGGTCTCCGTTCGTCACTGTCCAGGCACATGGAATATTCATTACGTTAAATGCATTATTGGGAAAAAAAACGCCACATCCTGGGTCGTTATAAGCTGGAGGATTGCTACATTGAGCCTTTAAATCCAATCTTGACGTTAATAAACTTAAAAAGATAAATACAATAAAACACCTTTTAAATGTCAAGTTAATCGGTTTTGTTAAGTGAGAAACACTGAGTAGAATATTATTTTTCATTTCTTTATAATTTACGGATTTATAGTACTAGAAATACAAAATTATACTATTTATTTTAACAAATCAATAGCTTTGGCAGTATAATGATAATTTTAGACAGGTCCTACTGATTTTTTTAAGTATTCAAATAATGCAAGTAATAGTATTAAAACCAATTTTTATAGTAAGTGGTACTTGCGACGATTTGTGCTGAAATAGTTAGAGGATAGTTGTTAGCGCCCACCGCTTACTGCCCACCGCTTACTGCCCATCGCTTACCGCTTACTGCTTACCGCTTACTGCTTACTGCTTACCGCTTACTGCTCACCGCCTACCGCCAGTTAGACAGGCTTGTCCCTACGCCGCAGTAGCGGTGTAGGGGCCGCACTCCGCCGCTTCCCCTTGCTATGCAACGGGACAAGCCGCGCTATGCCGCCATCAACGAAGCCCACTGCTTTCGATTGCAACCGGCAATCTAATTGTTACTTCGTAGCAACCGTTCAGTCATCAATCAACTTCAGCACTCAGCTCCAGCCACTGCTCTTCTTTGGCGGCTAGCTCAGTGTTGACAGCGGCCAGCTCGGTGGAGTATTGGGTGATTTTTTCTACCGGCAGGTTGGGGTCATCAAAAAAGGCGGTGAGTTCCTGTTTGCGTTTTTCCAGTTTTTCGATTTGTTTTTCGATGGACTTGATTTCTTTGCGCAACTCAAAATCGTTGCGGCCCGCTGTTTTTACAATAGTGGGCTGTGGTTTTTCTTCTGCCTGTTTGGCATTGGCCTTTTCCATACGGTACTCGGTGTAATTGCCATTGTAATCGCGGATATTGCCATCGCCTTCAAGGATAAAGATGTGGTCTACCAGCTTGTCCATAAAGTAACGGTCGTGGGAGATGATCATCAGGCAGCCGGAATAGTCTTCTAGAAAATCTTCGAGGACATTGAGGGTGATGATGTCGAGGTCGTTGGTAGGCTCATCGAGGATGAGGAAGTTGGGGTTTTTGATCAAGATGGTGAGCAGGTGCAGCCTCCGTTTTTCTCCTCCGCTGAGCTGTGAAACAAAAACCCTTTGTTGCGACCTCGGAAAGAGAAAGCGTTCGAGCAGGGATTCTGCTGAAAGTTTTAGACCCTTTGCCAGAGGGATGTATTCTGCTATGTCGCGTATGGTATCGATAACAGTCTTGTCGTTGGTAAAGTCGAGACCATCCTGGTTGTAGTGTCCGAAGACTACGGTTTCTCCCACCACTACCTTACCGGTGTCGGTTGGGGTTTCTCCGGTCATCACTTTGATAAAGGTAGATTTACCGGCACCGTTTCTGCCCACTACGCCTACGCGTTCGCCTTTTTTAAACTTATACGTAAAGTTGGAAAAGAGGGTTTTTTCTCCATATTTTTTGGAGATGTTGTGCAACTCTACAATCTTGCTACCCAGTCGGGTGACGTCGATTTGCATCGACAATTCGTCTTTGCCATAGGTTTTTCCAGCGATATCATCTTTTAGTTCGTGAAAATCGTCAATCCTGGATTTGGCCTTGGTGGTCCGGGCCTGGGGCATGCGCCGCATCCATTCCAGTTCTCTGCGGAAGAGTTTTTTCGACTTGTCGAGATTGGCGCTTCATTTTGTAATCGCGCATCCTTTTTTTCAAGATAGGCGGTATAACTACCACGGTAAACAAAAAGATCTGCGTGGTCGAGCTCAAATATTTCGTTGCAGATATTGTCCAGAAAGTAGCGGTCGTGGGTGACCATAAACAGGGTTACGCCTGAGTTTTTGAGGTAGTCTTCCAGCCACTCGATCATCTCGATGTCGAGGTGGTTGGTAGGCTCATCGAGGATGAGGAAGTCGGGTTGAGAGAGGATGACCTTGGCCAGGGCCACCCTTTTTTTCTGTCCTCCCGAAAGTGTATTGATGGTATTTTCGAGATGGTCAATTTTTAAGTGGTTCAAGACCACTTCGAGCTGGGCTTCGGCGTCCCAGGCGTGGTAGGTATCCATGTGGCTCATGGCTTTTTGCAGGGCCGTTTCGTCGCCACTTTCCATGGCGTGGCGATACAGTTTTACCGCGTTGACCACCGGGTGATTGGACTCCAGGATTTCATCGATGACCATGGCGGTGGGATGTAATTCTGGATCCTGGGTCAGGAAGGCGGTTCTTATATTTTTGTTGATGGCAATTTTGGCATTTTCACCTTCCACGCCTTCCATGGCTGCAATGACCTTGAGTAGGGTTGTTTTACCGCTCCCGTTTTTGGCGATGAGGGCAATGCGGTCGCCCTTGGATACCGAAAAGTGACGTTGCGAAAAAAGAGATTTTTCTCCATAAGATTTGGAGGCGTTCTCTACGGTTAAAAACTGCATGGACAAAAAATTGTGGTGCAAATTTAGCCAGATAGTGGGGAGCCTGTTTGTTTTACAGCAAAAAGTGGATAAATAGTTTGACCCATAAAGCCCTTTTTGTCGGTCAAAGCCTTGTAAAGTCCTGAAAAAAGCACGGAAAAATTATGTATATATACCAGATAATCAGCAAGATAGCTTCTTGATTTTCCGCAAACTATATTTTTTGCAATTTATCCGCTTTTGTGGGTATAAAATTTATTGATTTTCAATTTTTTATGTTAATTTTGCAGCCTTATTTTTTAACCTCTGTTGCAGACAAGCTGTGACATACAAACCCATCTTCATAATGTTAGAAGAAAATAACATTGAGAACCCTGAAAATGAAAATGCAATTGTGGAAGATCTCTCTGGTATCAATGAGATCTTAGACTTGCAACCCACCACTCCTCAATCTACAGCTCACGACGATTTCGATTGGTCATTGGGTAAGAAAAACACCCTTTCTTATTCTAAGGAGCAAAAAGAGGACTACCTTAAAAATTACGAAAGAACCTTAAACTCGATTGCAGAGTTTGAAGTAGTAAAAGGTAGGGTATCATCCATTCACGGCGGTGACGTGATCCTGGATATCAACTATAAGTCAGACGGACTTGTTCCCCTTTCAGAATTCAGGGACACACCTGATTTGAAAGTAGGTGACTATGTTGAAGTATACGTAGAAAACAAAGAAGATGCCCGCGGTCAATTGGTTCTTTCCCGCAGAAAGGCTAAGTTGTTGAAGGCATGGGATACCCTTGTGGATTCTTACAAAAACGGAACCATCATCAAGGGATACGTTACCAGCAAAACCAAAGGTGGTCTTATTGTAGACTGCTACGGACTGGAAACCTTCTTACCTGGATCTCAAATCGACGTTAAACCAATCGTAGATTACGATGGGTACGTAGGCAAGACCATGGAATTTAAAGTGGTTAAAATCAACGAAGCGATCAAAAACGCCGTTGTTTCCCACAAAGCACTTATCGAAAGTGATTTGGCAGAACAAAGAGATGCCATCATCTCTGGTCTTGAAAAAGGTCAGGTACTCGAAGGTGTGGTTAAAAACATCACTGACTTCGGAGCATTCATGGATTTGGGAGGTGTCGACGGTTTGTTGTACATCACCGATATTTCATGGGGAAGGATCAACCACCCCAACGAAGTGCTCGAACTCAACCAAAAGATCAACGTTGTTGTGCTTGACTTTGATGAGGACAAAAAACGAATCTCATTGGGTCTTAAACAACTTACTCCACACCCGTGGGATGTTTTGGACAGAGAAATCTCAGAAGGCAGCGTAGTAAAAGGAAAGATTGTCAACATCGAAGACTACGGAGCTTTCCTCGAAATCATTCCGGGAGTAGAAGGTTTGATCCACGTTTCAGAAGTAACCTGGAGCAATCAGCCTGTTAACGCAAGGGATTATTTCACGCTGGGTCAGGAATTTGAAGCTAAGGTAGTAACCTTAGACAGAGATGAGCGCAAGATGTCTCTTTCTGTAAAACAACTTTCTAACGATCCATGGACCAGTGTAGTTGAAAAATACGCAGTGGGTTCACGCCAGACAGGAGAGGTGAAAAACCTTACACCATACGGCGTCTTCATCGAATTGGAGCAAGGTATCGGAGGTATGGTTCACATTTCAGACCTGAGCTGGACCAAACGTTACAACCACCCATCAGAATTCACCAAAGTAGGTGAAAAAATTGATGTACAGGTGATTGAATGTGATGTTGACAACCGCAAACTTTCATTGGGCCACAAACAACTGGAAGAAAACCCATGGGATACTTTTGAAAATGTATTCCCTGTAGGTTCTTACCACCAGGCTACTGTTATCAAAAAAGATGACAGAGGCGCAGTGATTCAATTGCCTTATGGTTTGGAAGCTTACGCTCCTGCCAAACACCTGAAAAAAGAAGACGGTTCTAATGTAACATTGGAAGAAACCCTTACTTTTAAAGTGATTGAATTCAACAGAGACGATAAAAAGATCATTGTATCTCATACCCGTTATGTTGATGACATTCGCAAAGAAGCCGAAGAGACTGTAAAATCTGAGGAAGAAAAATCAAAGGACGAAACACGTAAGACCATCCAGAAGACCAATGAAAAGGTTGAAAGGGCGACCTTGGGTGACCTTGTTGATTTCTCTTCATTGGTTCAGACACAGGAAAGTGCACCAGCACCGGAAGCTCCAGCTGCACCTGCTCCGGCACCGGCAGCAGAAGCACCAGCAGCAGAAGAAGCACCGGCACCAAAGGCCGAAACCAAAGGCGATGATTTAAAAATCGTTGAAGGTATCGGACCTAAAATTGCTGAAATTCTGAATGGCCATGGCGTTCACACCTTTGCAGATCTTGCTTCTACTGAGGCAGACCAGATCAAAGCATGGATGGACGAGGCCGGCTCAAGGTATAAAATGCACGATCCAACAACCTGGCCAGATCAGGCAGCCATGGCACGCGATGGCAAGTGGGACGAGCTGAAAGCTTGGCAAGACACGCACAAAGCAGGCAAAGAATAATTGATTTTTTGTTGATGAATAAAAAGGCCTCTCGTCTTCGGATGGGAGGCCTTTTCTTTTATTGTTAACCAGGCTAGCTTTGGCCTCAGTGTATTACCTTTGTGATGTGACCCAATTAAAAAAGATATCTGTTGTTATTGTGGCCCGCGATGCAGGAGAAACCTTGCATCGATGCCTTTCTTCTCTTTCCTCTTTCTCTGAGGTGGTGGTTTTGATCGATGAGGCTACCTCAGATTCAACCTTGGAGATATGTCAACAATTCAGTCAGGTGAAAACCCATTTTACGTTGTTTGAAGGATTTGGAAAAATCAAACAAAAAGTTGTGGCCCTGGCCTCTAACTCCTGGGTATTGTCGATCGATGCCGATGAGGTGGTATCAACTGGCATGGAGGATGAAATCAAAATGTTGAAGTTGGATGAGAAAACGGTTTACGCCATCCACCGGCACAATCATTATCAGCAACGGCACATCGATGCCTGTGGTTGGAACAATGACTATCCCATCCGACTGTTTAATAAATATAAAACCAACTTTGATGATGCTGCCATTCATGAAGCAGTAGTATCAAAAGGTATGGAGGTCCGAAAATTGAAGGGGCCCATTTTGCACTATCCTTATAAGGATGAGGCAGGACTCAGGCAGAAAGCAGTGAGGTATGCCGAATTGTATGCGCGGCAGAACCATAGAAAAAAATCCGCTTCGCCGTGGAAGGCCTGGTGGAAATCAGTCTTCACTTTTTTTAAAGATTTTGTCCTACGCAAAGGATGGCAGTATGGTAGAGATGGATTTACCATTGCCAAATACAATGCCCTAGGCAGTAAGCTCAAGTACCAATACCTGGGTGAACTCAATCAGCAGATGGGAATCACACTTATCATATCTACTTATAACAGACCCGATGCCCTGGCCCGTGTATTGGAAAGTGTGGTCGATCAAAGTTATCCACCCGCCCAGGTTATTATAGCAGATGATGGCAGCACGGAGGAAACCGCCCGGGTAGTAGAGCACTACAAAACCAGGCTAGCCCAGCTGATTCATGTGTGGCACGAAGACACCGGCTTCAGGCTGGCAGCCATCAGAAACAAGGCACTGAAGGAAGTGAGCCAGGCCTTTGTGTCTATGGTAGATGGCGACATGGTGCTGCACAAAGATTTTTTATATTCTTTTTTTCTACACGCTAAAAAAGGATGGTATTACCAAGGCAAAAGGGTATTGCTGGACGAAAAGAATACCGAAAAAGTATTGCAGGACACCTCATATCACCTTGGCTTTTTCACCCCGGCATTACCAATAGATTCAACACCCTATCCATACCTTTCCTGTCCAAGCTCATCAGCCGGCAAGAAAAGACCATCAGAGGGGTAAAGGGTTGCAGCATGCATTTTTGGATGGAAGATGCCGTGCGCGTCAATGGTTTCAACGAAGCCTTTATTGGCTGGGGTCGCGAAGACAGTGAGTTTGTATGTAGACTGCTCAACGCCGGCATCCAACGTAAAAATATAGCCCTGGCCGCCGTTGCCTGGCACCTCTACCACCCGGAAGCAAGCAGGAAAATGTTGCCGGAAAACGATGCCATTCTAGAAAAATGTATCAAAGAAGGGCATCGTTATGCTGCAACAGGAATGAAACCGGGTATTTATTGAATCCTTCCTTTTTTAGTCCATTCATTGATCTTTTCCATATCCGGGTTTTTCTTTTTTAATTCTTCGCCTATGAGGATGTTGTAGGCTTCAATCATCTTACTTTTCACGATCATGACACTTTCTTTGCCCGTTTCAGAGTCGTAGGTGACTATGGTGTCAATGAGTTCAATGGCATTGGGAAACCTTTTGAGCATAGCTGCTTCTGAGGTGTTATTGGACTTTGCTGTTTTGTTTTCTCTGGTCTTTTGCGGTGTAGTCGTATCGGCACTTTTGGCTTTAGAGACCTCCAGCTTGGGCAGGGTATCTCTGCTTTCTTTGCTGATGATAGGTGCCTTTGATTCATAACGGGTATCAAAAGACATAAGGGCAAAAATGCCGAACAACAGTACCATGGCAATGCCATATCGGGAATTGGAAGAGGGAGCTTGAGTCATCATGTGGATGCGTTTTTTTATAAATGAAGAAAATGAGTTACAAAGATTGGGCTTGGCCTCGGTGTCTGTATGGGTTTCAAGAACCTGGATGTAGCTGTGGAGGCCGTGTTGTTTCAGTACGATTTCATCACAAGCATATTCGTGTACTTCTTTAAAATACCCTGACAATTTATAGGCAAAGGGGTGGAACCACATCATGGCTTTAAAGAGGGTAGCGGCTATGAGATCCAGGGTATGGTATTGTTGGATGTGGATTTTTTCATGTTGTTCGATGAGCGGGTGCAGGGGAGTGCGGTCTTTGACAAAGAGAAAATGAAAAAAGGTGGCAGGCGACTGCACTTCAGGACTGATGATAAATAGGATCCCGTCTTTGGTGTATTTTTCTGTCGACCGCTGTACCATGCCCAGGATGTTGGTGACCTGTAGGATCAATCTGATCAAATGGAAGCCAATGCCTAGTAAATAAATGGAAAAGAAGAAGGTGGCTAGGCGGGTCACTCCCTGTGTCTTGTCCAATAAGGCAGGGTCAGCATCAGCATTGGCACTCGCAACCGGTGCGAGCTGTTCAACCCACATGGTTATACTTACAAAGGGGAAAAGGACAGTGGCCACCATGAGTATCCAGAGGCTCCAACGATTGGCCTGGTGATTTTTGTGATGCCTCAGCATGTAGTGATAAAACAAACACAACACAGTGAAGATCAGGGTTGCTTCCAACAAGTAATTATAAAATTCAGTCATGGTTTTTATCTTTCATCGACTTAAGTAATTTTTTGATGTCTTCGGTGTCCATGTCTTCTTCTTCCATGAAGTAGGAGAGCAGTTCTGCCTTATCGCTATTGAGGTATTTGTGGTACAATTTTTTAAAAAACGATCTGGAATATTCACCTTTTTTAACCAAAGGGTAGTACTGGTGCGACTTGCCAAACCGACGAAAGGCAAGGTAACCTTCTTTTTCCAGTTTGCGAATGGTTGACAAAACGGTATTATAAGGAGGTATCGGTTCTTTGAGGTAGGCAATGATTTCTTTGGGAAAGGCTTTCTCCAACTCCCAGAAAAGTTGCATGATTTCTTCTTCCAAAGGATTCAAATTATTCATTTAATCGTTTTATGAATGCAAATATAGTTTTAACAACGAAATATTCGTTATAAAAGTGTAAAAATTTTTCACTCCTTACTAATTCCGGGTGAAAGAGGGCAAAATATTCTATTTTTACCCTGTTCAAACCAGCCTTATGTCTGACAAAAAATTATTCCTGCTTGATGGTCATGCCCTTGTATATAGGGCCCACTTTGCCTTTATTTCGCGCCCCCTGATCAATTCAAAGGGTGTTAATACCTCTGCGGTGGCAGGTTTTATGCGCACGCTGTGGGACCTCATGCAAAACCAGAAGCCTAGTCATATTGCAGTGGCCTTTGATCCCAAGTCTACCTTCAGGCACGATTATTTTCCGGAATACAAGGCCAACAGAGATGCCCAGCCGGAAGACATCTCCATAGCCATGCCCTACATCAAAGAGATCCTGGCTGCCATGAAAATACCCATCTTGTTTTTGGACAACTATGAAGCCGATGACCTCATAGGTACCATCGCCAAACAGGCGGAAAGAGAAGGATACGATGTGTACATGGTTACGCCCGACAAAGATTATGGTCAGCTGGTATCAGATCATATCTTTATGTACAAACCTTCGAGGCAGGGCAACGGTGTGGAAATCCTGGGCAGAAAAGAAATTCTGGAGCAATGGGAAATTGAAAGGGTTGAACAAGTGATCGATTCCCTCGGGCTTATAGGCGACAGCGTGGATAATATACCCGGCGTACCTGGCATTGGGCCCAAAACGGCGGTAACCCTATTGAAAGAATATGGTACCGTAGAAAATGTGATAGCCAACGCCCACAACATCAAAGGTAAAAACGGAGAGCGCATCAAAGAATTTGCCGAGCAGGCTATGTTATCCAAAAGATTGGCCACCATCGAAATTGAGTCGCCCGTTACGTTTAACGAAGTAGATTTTCAGATAGACCCCATGGACAAAGAGGCCCTGGCTGAAATTTTTAAAGACCTTGAATTCCGCTCTCTGGCTGTGCAGATCCTGGGTGAGCCAGCCGGCGTACAAAGCTCCTTGTTCGATACCGGGGAAGCCAAAAAAAGTGATGCAACAACAGCCTCAGATGAACCCAAATATGCCGTAGCCAAACGCAGCATTGAAAATGTAGATCACTTTTACCACATCATTGACACCGCTGAAAAAAGGGCATCGCTGATTGCCAAACTCAACGACGAGCCTGTGATCAGTTTTGATACAGAAACCACCGGCATTGATGCCCATAGCAGAAGCGGTTGGCCTGGTATTTTCGGTCAAAGCCCATGAAGCCTATTATGTGCCCGTACCAGAAAAACAAGATGAGGCCACCGCTTTGATCCATGAGTTTAAGGCCTTGCTGGAAGCAGACAACAAGTTGTGGATTGGGCAAAATGCCAAGTACGACTCTACCTTGATGAAGTGGTATGGGGTAGACATCAAAGGTCCGTATTTTGATACCATGATTGCCCACTACCTTTGCGAGCCGGATCAGAGACACAAGTTGGACTACCTAACCGAAGCCTACCTTGATTACAAGATGGTAGCCATTGAAGAACTCATTGGCAAAGGAAAGACCCAGCTCACCATGCGCAATGTGAAGTTGGAAAAAGTAGCGGAATACGCAGGGGAAGACGCCGATTTTACCCTTCAACTCAAGCCCATCCTGGAGAAAAAGCTCGAAGAAATGGAAATGACCGACCTGTATCAAAGCATAGAAGTGCCGCTGATCAATGTATTGAGAGACATGGAATTTGAAGGGGTGCGCATCAATCCCGACTTCCTGGCCGATTATTCCAAAGAATTGGAAAAAGAAATACTGAGGGTAGAGCAGGAAGTTTATCGTGAAGCCGGCGGTCCTTTCAACATAGCCTCGCCCAAACAAGTAGGAGAGGTACTGTTTGAACGCATGAAATTGCCTTACAAAGGAAAAAAGAGCAGTACCGGTCAATATGTGACAGACGTAGACAAGCTCACTGAGATGGCCGAAGAGCATGCCATCATAGCCAAGATACTGGAGTACCGAAAATTTTCGAAACTCAAGTCTACCTATGTGGATGCCCTGCCCACCATGATCAACCCCAAAACAGGAAGGGTGCATTCCAACTTCAACCAGGCGAGAGCCGCTACGGGTAGGTTGGCATCCGACAATCCCAACCTGCAAAATATTCCGATCAGGGATGAGGCCGGCAGAGAAATCAGAAAAGCCTTTGAACCCAGATCGGAAGATCACATCTTGTTATCTGCCGATTATTCTCAGATAGAATTGCGTTTGATTGCTGAAATCAGTGGCGACGAGGCCATGTTAGAAGCTTTTCTTTCCGGAAACGACTTTCACAAGGCTACGGCTGCAAAAGTGTACAATGTGCCCATCGAAGAAGTGACCGCAGACCAGAGGCGCAATGCCAAGACGGTGAATTTTTCTATCACCTACGGGGCAGGCGCTACCAACCTTAGCAGGCAGTTGGGCATTTCACGTAAAGATGCCAAGGACCTGATTGACCAATATTTTGTACAGTTTGCCGGCCTAAAAAGGTATATGGATGAAACCGTGGCCTTTGCCCGGTCGCACGGCTATGTAAAAACCATGCTGGGCAGAAGGAGGGAGTTGAGAGACATCAATTCGAGAAATGCTTTGGCCAGCAGCAACGCCGAAAGGGTGGCCATCAATACGCCGATTCAGGGAACGGCAGCAGATATGATCAAGGTAGCCATGATCCATATTCACCAGGCCATCAAAGAACAAAACCTCCAATCGAGGATGATTTTGCAGGTACACGATGAATTGGTTTTTGATGTTTACAAACCAGAGTTGGAAGTCATCAAAGCCATTGTTCAGGATAAGATGCCCAATGCCATTCCCAATTTAAAGGTGCCCATTGAAGTGGGAATAGGAGTTGGCAATAATTGGCTGGAAGCCCACTAAAAGCGGAAGCCCAGAGATGCCTGAAACGTAAGTTGGATGTCTTTGTCGTCTCGTTTGCTAACCGAAAAATCGTCGTTGTATTTTTCCAGGGTAAAATCCATCTGGTTGTTGGTTACGTCGAAGAGGCCATATTCCACGCGGCCTCCGATGTAGAAGCCTCTGTTGAGGAAGTAATTGACCCCACCTACTGTAGAAAGATTCAACCAGTTGAGTCGGTTGGCAGATTTGACATCATTTTGATAGTAAGCTCCAACCGCCTTGGGTAGGTTGACCACCTCACCTTCGACAATAATTTTAACATACCCTGTATTGGTAGTGGAGGCACCCAGTGCCTCGTCTTTGTAATAACTGTAATCCAGGGTTTGTTTCATGATGATGTCATTGGGGTGTTCGGAAGAATAAAAACGAACGGTTCCCCTGCCTGATGGATTGATTAAGAAGTTGGGTGAAAGACCACCATACACTTCCCATTTTTTGCCCAATTGAAAGACCGCTGTAATGGGAAGACTGATGTAAGACGTCGTTATTTCCAGGTCAAGCAGCCTCCTGCCTTTTTCATACACCGTTTTTTCAGGGGTGTAGATGAGGTAATAACTGGCGCCATCAAATTTTTGTTTGGTTCCTGTTTGGTTGTACAAAAGCTCTGCACGCACCATAAAGGTACTGGAAAGCTTATAGCCATAGTTGATACCAAAATGGATTCCATTGGTATAGGCATAAGATTCATTGGTCTCGAGGGGACCGGAAAAAGTATTAAAATTCCATCCGGCTCTCACACCAATCGACTGGGTGGATGCCATGTGGGCAACCAGCAGGAAAAGGGCAACTATTCTGTATTTCAAGGCATCAACTCTTTAAGTGTGTGCAAAAATAACATTCTGTACTGAAATGAAACGAAAGCAGGCCGCTAAATGCAGCCTGCCCTACTCTTAATTTGCTGTTAACTTCCTTTTTTTAGTCAGAAGTTCTGATTTTGGTGTTTTCTTTGATCCAACAGCTTACATAAAAACTTTGGCCCACGCTTAAATTCCTGAAAAAGATATCTTCTTTGTTGGGCATGTATTGTTTGTATCTGGCAATTAGGCTATTGGCTTCTTTGGCAGAAGCAGGATCAATGCTTTTGGCATATTCCCACTTGTCGATGGCGGGCCAGGTTACAATCTGACTGTCCCAACCCCTTCCAGGGCCACAAAGAGGCCCACTGGAGGCATACAGCTTGCCAATCAACAGGTAAGGCTCTCCCCATCCCGGTTTCATTTTAGCGGCATCCAGGGCATATTGACGGGATTTTGGAAAGTTTTTCACATCTGCATAATAGATGGAAGAAATCACCATCAGGTATTTTGCTTTTTTCTCCTTATCCGGAGCCTCTTCATTGATGTATTTTTCAAACAAACGAATGGCGGTCTGGTAATTGCCCTTTCCATACTCATCATAGGCCAAAGAGATGGTACCGGTAGCAACAGGGGCCACATAACATTTGCTGTTTTTCACCTTTTCTATTTCTGCCAGACGGGCATCGGTGGTGGCACATTTACCCCTCAGCATTCTGCGGTAAGCCAGGTTGACCACATCGCAGGAATCGGGACTGGCTTTGAAAAGGGCATAGTATTTACCTGCATAATATTCACAGTCGTAAAAACCATCCACCCCTTCAAGGGCTTCAAGCAGGTCAGGCGCGTATTCATTGATGATTTTCCAGGTTTCACATTGGGCTCCCGTGCAGGTGGCCAATCCATCTTTAATGGCCTTATCTACCATTAAGGCATATTTGCTGCCTTCCTCTTTGCTCACCTCTTCGGCAAGGACGCGATCGTGGAGAATTTTGGTAAATGGGTTTATGATAAAATATTCCATCTTGCCGTTGCCCACATCTATGGATTTTTTGAAGGTCTCATAGATTTCAGCTTCAGGAACCAGGCCGGATAAGTTGTAGTAATAATCAAATGCTTTCTGTCCGATGTAATAGGCATCGGCACCAAAACACTCTTCTCTTTTTGCCTGGATCATTCGGATAGTATCTACCAGGAGTTTCTTTTTACTGCTGTCTGCTGTTTCTTCTATCAACTTGCTGTACAGTAAAACGCCATCGTCAAAATGACTCTTTACCCTGCCATTGGATCCCGGTGCCAGGCTATATGCTTGTCGCCAGATGGGGAAGGCTGCTTTGTAGTTATTGAGTTTCAACTGATCCTTGTACAAAACAAAGGCAGATTCAGCCGTTTCTCTGTCCACTCCAGGAAGATCATCGAAGGTGCGGCAGGGATTGGAGGTTGCCGGCGGTGTAGTCACCTCGGTTTTGGGATCTGGTGTGGTAACAACGGGGGCGGTAGCCTTGGGTGAACAACCGGAAAAGGCGAAGCCAATGATGAGAGCCAAAAAGGCTGTGAATATATTTTTCATCGATAGTGTTTATAGTTAAGATGATGAAATGAGGAGAATGGCAGGTATTAAATAAGAACTGCCATCTGTCAACTTCGTTATAATGATAAAAATAGTCATTTTTTCTTAAACGATTGAATAACAGATGGCAGTATGTATCAAAAGCAAGGCCTGATCAATTAAAAATCAAACCAGTTCTGCTTAAAAATCAAATTTAATGCCCTGGGCAAGGGGTAGTTTTGTGCTGTAATTGATGGTATTGGTCTGCCTTCTCATGTATGCTTTCCACGAATCAGATCCTGACTCTCTGCCACCACCAGTTTCTTTTTCACCGCCAAAGGCACCCCCAATTTCTGCTCCAGAAGTACCGATGTTGACATTGGCAATACCGCAATCACTGCCGGATGCTGCCAGGAACAATTCAGCTTCTCTGAGGTTGCTGGTCATGATGGCAGATGAAAGTCCCTGAGGTACGTCGTTTTGGATGGCAATGGCATCTGTGACTTCTCCCTCATATTTGATGAGGTATAAGATGGGTGCAAAGGTTTCTGTTTGTACGATGCTCATGTCGTTTCTGGCTTCGACGATGGCTGGTTGTACGTAGTGGCCGTTTGCACAACCCCTTACTTTTACTTCACCTCCTTTGACCAACAGCTTCCACCTTCTTTTTTTGCTTTCTCAAGGGCAGCCAGATAATTTTCCACTGCCTGTGCATCGATGAGCGGACCTACGTGGTTGCGCGCATCGAGCGGATTGCCTATGCTGATTTGTTTATATGCTTTACCAGCTGGGCTTTTACTTTGTCAAATATCTGCATGTACAATCAGTCTCCTGGTTGTTGTACAACGCTGACCTGCAGTACCCACTGCTCCGAAAACGGTAGCCGGCAATACCAGTGATAAGTCGGCAGATGGAGTTACGATCACGGCGTTGTTTCCTCCCAGTTCCAGCAAACTTTTGCCAAGTCGCGCCGCTACTGACGAGGCAACCGCCTTGCCCATCCTGGTGCTTCCTGTAGCAGAAATAAGGGGGATTCTATGGTCGTTAGACATTTTTTGTCCGAGGGTATAATCGCCCGTAACGATACAGCTTACGCCTTCGGGTACATCATTGGCTTTTAAAACTTTGGCGAGCAAAGACTGACAGGCAACGGCACAAAGCGGCGTTTTTTCACTGCCCTTCCACACCACTACATCGCCACAAACCATGGCGATCATTGCATTCCATGACCAAACGGCAACCGGGAAGTTAAACGCTGAAATAACGCCTACTACACCGAGTGGGTGCCATTGCTCATACATGCGGTGTGAGGGTCGTTCTGAGTGCATAGACAAGCCATACAACTGTCTGGAAAGTCCCACAGCAAAGTCGCAGATGTCTATCATTTCCTGCACCTCGCCAAGACCTTCCTGGAGCGATTTGCCCATTTCATAAGAAACCAGCCTTCCGAGGTCATCTTTGTGGGCCCTCAGTACATCTCCATATTGGCGAACGATCTCACCTCTGCGGGGAGCAGGCCATGTTTTCCATTCATCAAAAGCAGTGGTGGCTGCCTTCATTATTTTTTCATAATCTCCTTCTCCGGTCACACTTACCTTACCGATTTCTTTGCCGTCGACCGGTGAATAGGAAACGATCACTCTTTTACTGGAAAATGACTTTTGTCCTGACCATGTTCCCGGATTGGTCGCTCCCAAGCCGAGTCTCTTTAAAAAACTTGTATTCATGAATTAAATAGATTGTGGTTGTATTAATGAAATTGGCTCCATTCAGATAGCCGATGCTAAGGGCAGTGGAAAAACCTTTTTCTTTACTTAAAAGGCTGCAAATGTACACTTTGTTCATCAGATAAAGGTGATTTTAGTAACATAAGCGGACATACAGATATAAAATATAATATTGAATTCTTGACATTTCTTATCAAAATATTATTTTTAGGGACTAATCTTGATTTTATTATGAAATTCTATTCAGTTATCCTTGTTTTTGCCATATTTTATTTGGTTGACCCAATCGTAGCTCAAGTGAAGCCCACTATGGTTACCTCAGAGCAATCGGCTATTTTTGGGGTGCCTTCAAAAAATAGTCACCCCTGGAAGTCAAGGGTATTAAACTATACTTCATCAGAACATGCTTATTCCGTACCCACTGAACAAATTTTAGAGGCCAAAAAGAAGATATGGGACCAAAAGCGACCCGGACAGTATACAACTCCTGCTATTCGATCAACTGAGAAACCAAAAGTGGGTATCAATTTCAGCGGCAACATCCAGGGCAGCAACGTGCCCCCGGATAATAGCATGGCGATCTCAACCAATGGTTTCATTGTTTCTGCCATCAACTCCAACATCATTTTTGCCAACAGTGCCGGTAAGGTAACTTTTACACAGACCCTGGCAGATTTTTATACCCTGTTGACCATCGGTTCCGGAGTCTATGATCCGAGGATCATTTACGATGCCCAATACAATCGTTTCATTGCATTAGCATTGCATGGCAACACACCTCAAACCACCAAGATTGTAATCGCATTTTCTAAAAATGAAGACCCTGCTGCCGGATGGTATTACTACAATGTAGATGGCAACCCCCTGGGCGACAATCACTGGTATGACTATCCCAATGTAGGCTTAACCCAACAGGATCTGTTTTTTTCGGGCTTGATGAGGGATAATGCAGGTGACTGGCAATATTCTATTTTGTTCCAAATTGATAAGGCTTCCTGCTTTTCAGGATCTCCGATGGTGTATGGCTATTATACCGACTTAAACAATGCAGATGGCCAGCTTGCCTTTAACCTGGTACCGGCCCATAATGCCTGGAATGTATATCCGGATTCGGTCATGCACCTGGTGAGCAATGTAGCCCAGGGAGGTAATCAATACCACCTGCACAAGGTAACGGGCGCCATCGCCAAAGGGAATGCCGTAGTGGAAGCCTTACAAGTGACCGGGCCTGCCACCCAGCTGGCACCGGATGGAGTGCAACCCAATACCACCAATGTGATGAACACCTTTGACAGTCGCATTTGGAATGCGATGGAGCTCAACGGTATTGTTCATTTTGGAGCCCATGTCAACTCGCCCAATAACACCTCTGCCTTGTTTTATGGAAGGTTTGACCTGTCAACGCTGTCCGTAACTGGGAGCTTATATCATCAGGGAGATTATGATTATGGTTTTCCATCCATTGCAGCCTTTGGGGAAGAAGCGGATGATAGCCGGGTGCTCATTAATTTTTTGAAAACAGGCCCTGATTTGTATCCATCTCAAGGTGCAGTAATCTGTGATGGCCGCAATGAAGTTTTTGACTGGGGTGAAGAAGTGATGGTAAAGCTGGGTACTACCTTTGTCAACGTGCTGGATGGCAACAGGGAGCGATGGGGCGATTACACCACCGTGAGCCGCAGATTTTTCAACCCCTATAGCAAAACAGCAGAGGTATGGACAACGGGTTGTTTTGGCAGGGGTAGTTATGGTACCTGGATCACCCAATACCTGCAGGATTCGACGGCATTTTTTGAAGATTTTGTGGCTGATAAAACAACCCTGGCACCCAACGCAAGCACCCAGTTTTCTTTGGTGAATGATCAGAGTGTTAGGGTACTTTCCTGGAATTTTGAGGGGGGCAGCCCTGCCAGCTCTGCCCAGGCTTTGCCTGCCGTTAAATATAGTCAGGTGGGCAGCTATGATGTGGAATTGACCATTCTCAACGAAAGATCCAACGATACACTGACCTATTTGAAAAAAGATTACATCACCGTCATGGAACCGATCCTTCCTCCTGTAGCTAATTTTTCTGTAAACAGGGATACTATTTACCAGGGTGAGAGCGTACAATTTATCGACTTGTCTACCAATGAGCCGGTCGACTATTCCTGGACCTTTTCCAATGGCATTCCGTCGCTGTCAAAAGACAAAGAACCCGTTATCAGGTATGATAAAAAAGGATCTCACTATGTGAATTTATCGGTGCGCAATATTGCCGGCAACGACAATGAAATCAAGCAAAAATTTATCACCGTTTTGGAAGCCAAATCCCCCCTTGCTGAATTTGTATCAGACAAACAAGTGGCTACCACCAACCAGGCAATTCAATTTACCGATCTTTCCCAAAATGTTCCTACATCGTGGAAGTGGTATTTTCCGGGCAGCAGCACTGAGCTGTCTACCGAAGCCCATCCGGTGGTGCAATACAGCACGGCGGGCAGTTATGATGTAAGCCTTGTGGTTCAAAATTTTGCAGGCAAGGATTCCATCGTCAAACAAAATTATATCCAGATTGGCGGCGTAGGTACCCACGAAACGGCCTCATTTGTTCAGCAAAGTAAAGTGTTTCCCAATCCGGTGGGTGGGGGAGAACTGACCGTTGAATTTACGCTCGATAAGAAGAGAGACATGGTCATTGAGGTAATTGATAGCAAGGGCAGCTTTGCATCCACCATCCTGCAACAAAGAATTAAGGCGGGTAGGAATGCCTTATTTTTCTCTACTGAGACCCTGGTTGATGGCAGTTATATCTTACTTCTAAGATCTTCAGAAGACCGCCAGGTAAAGGCTATTCCTTTTGTGGTAAGTCGTTGATAAAATATTAATGTTGCACAACAAAGCTGGCAGAAGACTGTACGCCTTGTTCATTTTCTAAGACGGCCTGATACAGTCCGGCGGGCCAATTATCAAGGGCTAGTTGAAACCAGGCCCTACCTGACTCTTCCCAAATCTGAACACCTGCAGCATTAAAGATGCTGAGCTTTGCGGTACTTGGTTTATCTTGCTCTAAGCCGATGATCACATAATCTGAAGCCGGGTTGGGTATGATTTTGAGAGGCGTAACAAGCTTGTCTGCCTCATTCACTTTGGTTTGTGTTTTTAAGGCGAGTTCAACGGCTTTAATGGCATTGATGCGACCGTAACCATAAACGGCATTGGGGTGGAGCTGACCTGAGACACCCCCACAGTCCTGGTCTGAAAACTTAGGATCTGCGGTTTGCCTTATAATTTCTTCTATGGTTGTCACTTCTCCTGCCAAATCAGGGTTGGCTGAGATGATCAGGGCTACCAATCCGGCCACATGGGGTCCAGCCATGCTGGTACCGTTAAAAGCGGCAAAACCGCCTCCTCTTACCACCGATCTTACTCCCCGACCGGGAGCTACCACATCGGGTTTAACCCTATAACTGGAGTCAATGGATACGGGTCCTCTGCTTGAAAAATTGGCTATGGTATCGTTGATCATGCTTGCACCTACAGAAAATGAAGGTTCAAAATGAGCGGGAGGGGCATTGATCGTCTCACAACCCGGGCCGCTGTTGCCAGCAGAAACAACAACAACAACGCCTGCTGCTTTCAGGTTTTTGACGGCTATTTGCAGGGCATCCCAGTTTCCGGGATTGCAGCCTTCTTCGGGTGAGCAGTACCATGAGTTGTTGATGACGTGGGGTGCCTTGGTGGGATCCGGATTGTTGCCATCGATGTCGGTGGGTGCCAAAAACCACTCAAAACATTCGAGATAGGTGGAGAGCTGGCCATTGCCGCGTTCCATGTTTCTACAAGCTATCCACTGAGCACCGGGGGCCACCCCAATGAGGTTGCTGGTATCGCTTCCGACCATGGTACCCATGGTATGGGTGCCGTGATTATTATCGTCGCAGGGTTCTTTTAGGTTATAGCCACAGGGATTGAGGCTATCGGCTGCCAGTGGGCTTTTTTGGTGGATGGCATCGTGCCAGTTATAGCTATGATTGGCAACGGTGTCATTGATAAAACCTTTGTACTTAATTTTTAAGGGTGAAACTGACCAGTCGTATCCCGTATCCTGACCACCAACCACAACGCCTTTGCCATCGATGCCCATTCTCCATACGCTGTCGGCGCCTATTTTGAGGAGGCCCCATTCGGGTACCAGGTCTCGGCTGCCGGAAATGGGTTCAGACTCAATTCTGTCCAGTTTAATCGAAAAATTGGGTAGTATTTTTTGAACCTCTTTGCGATCTGCCAGGGCAAGAAGGGTGGCATAATCACTGCGTACGTGGATGCCATTGACCAGGGTGTGTATTCTATGTGGCGCTGGCGCAGCCAATTGACCAGGGCCAGCTGGGCATCATCGCTGTTTTTTTTGAGTAGACTGTAAGCCATGCTGCCTTTGCGGTTTTTTCCTTTTACAGCAGATACAGCGGTAAGATCGGCTTGTGAGTTGAGTAAAACGATGTAATCGAGTTGATTTTGGTGGTTGGTATTACCCAAAAGCGAGGGGTCGATTTTTGACGATTGGGCAGTGACCGAAAGGCTGATTAAAAAGGAAAACAGTGAGAGGGCAAAAAGGCGCATGGCAAATATTTAATAACAGTACGAAGATAGGTCATAAACCCATAAAAAGAAAAAGGGTTTATGGCCGGAGCCATAAACCCTTAATTTTTGACTTCTAAATGACAATTACTTAGTAACGATTACTTTTCTTGAAGCAGTACCTTCATCGGTAGTGATTTTTGCAAAGTAAACACCTGTATTCAATGTGTTGGTATTTACTTTCAAAGACTCAGTTCTGATGTTGTTAAAGCTTTGAGAAGACATTTTCTTTCCAGTAAGATCGTACATTTCAACCAATACTTGTTTAGAAGCATTGGTAAGGTTCATGTCGATATAAAGATCGCCTGAAGTTGGGTTAGGATGTACGCTAACAGCCACTTCATCCAACTCATCTGTGGTGTTGGTTGCAGGAGCGATAGCTACCTCAGAGTACATTCTCTTGAAGAATCTGGTAGCAAGGCTTCTTTCGTCAACCACATCATCTTCGGTAGCACCACGGCTTACCAAGGTACCAAAGTTTCTGTGAACTCCTTCTTGTGCATTAGCGAAGTTGGTAGCTTCAGTATATGACCAACGAAGAGTGGTATTGCTTGAGTTAGGGTTGAAGCTAAGGAATGGGAAGTAGGCAGTACCGCTGAATGCTCTTACGTTGACCATAAATACATACTCAGTATTGTCTTCAAGGGTTAATTCACCACCATCCAGATTGGTAAGTAAGAACTTGCTTCTTCTTCTACCTTCTGTAGTGTTGTCGATGAACAATTCTTCTGCACCATCCTGGTCAACACCACGGCCAACCAAAACTCTTTCTGCACCTGTCAATGTACCTGACTCATCTACGTCAGTAGTAGCAGGATCGTCGTCATTGCTCACAATTTTGTAAACACTACAAGTAAGAGAAGCGCTGTAGTTTCCGTTGGAAGCCAAAGTATCAACTCCAAAACGGAATTCAGAAGCTTTGAAGCCTGTACCGTTTTCAACATAGTAGCTAGTACCCAATGACCAGAAATTGATGTTGGCACCAATAAAGGCAGCGTTTACACCACTGATGAATCTACCCAGGTAAGCCCTTCCGAATTCTGGTTCTGTCAATGCATTTGAGAATACATTTTCAGTCATCAAAAATCTGGATGAACGAGTATCGTTGGCAGCAAATTTGTTATTGTCTGAATCGATTACATAGTCTAATTGGTAGACACCCACTTCAGTAGGCTCGTCGAATTGATTGGTAAAGTTGATGTTTTCAACTTGCTCGCATGGGCCTAAAGTACCATAGTCATTGGTTTGTGTGTAGATTTCTGTCAATCCACCTGCACCCACTCTTGAAACCCTTGCAGTAAGTACTGTATTAGGTGAAGGAACGGCACCATTGTTTCTCACATCTGAAAGAAGTGGGAAAGAAGTAGCTTGAGAAACTGGTGTTTTTAAAGATGGAGCAACAGCCCAGAAGTTGTTGTTGGTTTGAGGATCTCCGTAAGCTTCGTTTACGAGAAAAACATCATCAATGCCCCAGAAGTAGTAGTTGGCGTTGATCAGGAATTGAAGTCTTATTTGTGTGATGTCAGTTGGCACTCCGCAAAGACCTACCCTTACTATCTGGTTGAATACAAATGCATCATTTGAGAATACATCGTTGTTGATGGCAAAAGTATCTGCCCAGGTAAGTCCGTTGTCATAACTGGTGATCACAAAATACTCAGATCCAAAATCTCTGATTGCCTGGTTGAACTGTACAGACAGCGCTGTAATGTCCACATTTGAAAGATCGATGTTTGGAGAAATGATGGAAGTAGGACAAACTGCCTGACAATCACCACTTACGTCCAATGCATTACTGTTAACAGAAACAGCACCATTACAGATGGTTGGCGTGTTCATGTTACATGGGTTTGGAGAGAAAGAAGCAACACAGTCGCCGTCTGCTGACCAAATCCAGCCTTTTCCTTCTTCGGTAGTGATGGTCCAGCCATTCAAACCTTCGTTGAAGTCACCTTCACCTTGAACAGCACCCCAAACAGCATTAGAAGGAGGTACCGGCTCACACTGCCTTACAACAATGTTACCATTTACGGCACCAGCACCAAGAGCAACTTTGATTTTGTCGCAGTCAGGTTTTTCCATCAAAAATGACTTGATGGTAATATCTCCCGGATCCTCTCCACCCGGATTGAGTACGTCTCTGTCGTCATTACAAATAATAACGGCAACAGCGCCCGCACTTTGGGCATTTTTCACTTTGTCAACAAAGTTACAAGTACCTCTGTCTACAAAAGTAATGGAGTTGGTCTGGTCGTTGGTAAACGCAGTACAACCCAAAAGGGGATCTGCAACTTTGATTCCTTTGTCCAGAATTTCATCGCCATCCTGTGGGCCGAAAGCTGACCTGTACAAAGTATAGGTACCCGCTGCTCCTGCCGGAGAAGCGATTTTAAAAACCATCACATCTTGCGCATTCAGGGAAATACCCAGAATGGCCAAGGTGAATGTGAAGGCAAGCTTGTTAAAAAATGTAAAGCTTTTCATCATAATAGAAGTTTTAAAATTGATGTAAAATATCGTTTAAGAATGCCAAAAATACTGCTTTTATATAAAACGGATATGTCTTTTTAAACACTAAAGTGTCTTTTTTCAAATAAAAAAACCTGAAAAATCGGTTCAGAAATATTTTCTTTTCTTTTTTTGCATTTCGCAGTATAATATGCCTGTAAAGCCTTAATTTTACACGCTTTCAGCAAATAATATTTTATGGAAGCCAGGATTCAAAATGCGCTCATCTCTGTTTTTGACAAAACAGGTTTAGATGCCATCATCCACCAACTCAGTAAGCTGGGGGTAAAAATCTATTCAACCGGCGGCACAGCCGATTTCATTCAAAGCATTGGAGCCGAAGTCCATCAGGTAGAGGCACTTACAGGATATCCATCCATCCTGGACGGCAGGGTAAAAACCCTTCATCCTAAGGTTTTTGGGGGTATTTTGGCCCGTCGCGAAGAAGGTCACCTCACTCAATTGGCCACTTATGACATTCCTACCCTCGATTTGGTCATTGTTGATTTATATCCCTTTGAAAAGACCGTGGCATCGACCACCGATGAAGCCACCATCATCGAAAAAATTGATATCGGAGGTATCTCATTGATCAGGGCAGCCGCCAAAAACTACCAAGATGTAGTTATTGTGCCTTCTCAGGCTCAATATGATTATTTACTTCCATTATTAAAGTCACAGGCAGGAAGTACAACCTTGGACCAACGCCGGGCCCTTGCTGCTGCTGCATTTGAGGTAACCTCCCATTACGATTCCGCTATTTACAATTACTTTGCCGGCCTCGGTGGAGAAACAAAGGCCCTGAAAATAAGTCAGTCGCCCAGACAGGAATTGCGTTATGGAGAAAACCCCCACCAGTCTGCCGAATTTTATGGCAACCTGGACGAGATCTTCGACTTTTTGGGAGGCAAGGAACTATCGTACAACAACCTGGTGGATGTGGATGCTGCCGTAGCTCTCATGGCTGAATTTCAAAACGAGAAGCCCAGCTTTGCCATCATCAAACACACCAATGCCTGCGGTGTGGCTACCCGGGACACCAATCTGGAGGCTTGGAATGCTGCGCTGGCCGCTGACCCTGTTTCTGCCTTTGGGGGCATCTTTATCACCAATACAGAAGTGGATGAAAAGACCGCAGCTGAGGTAGATAAATTATTTTATGAGATTCTCATTGCGCCCTCTTATACCCAGGGAGCCTTAGACCTGCTGATGGAAAAGAAAAAAAGAATCTTGTTGAAATTAAAACAATATCCTGTTGCCAAACACAGCATCAAGACCCTGCTCAATGGGGTCATTCGTCAGGAACAGGATCAATACAGGCACAAGGCCGAGGAGTGGAAAACAGTAACAAAAAAAGGAGCCGATGCTGCTACCCTGGCAGATCTGTACTTTGCCAATAAATGTGTCAAACACCTCAAGTCCAATACCATAGTTTTGATAAAAAATGGTCAGATGATTGGCATGGGCTGCGGTCAGACATCCAGGGTAGATGCCTGCCATCAGGCCATAGACAAGGCAAGGCGATTTGGCTTTGACGTAGCGGGAAGTGTGATGGCATCGGATGCTTTTTTCCCCTTCCCGGACTGCGTAGAAATTGCCCACAATGCCGGCATAAATGCTGTAGTTCAGCCAGGAGGGTCGATCAAAGACCAACTGAGCATCGATTATTGTGATGCAAACGACATGGTAATGATGGTGACAGGGGTCAGACATTTCAGGCATTAACTATATGCAATTATGTGTCGACATTGGCAATACCCGGGTAAAATCGGGGGTTTTTGAAAACAGCGAATTGCTGTTATTGGAAAGAAAACAAGAATTTGAGCTTGCTTTTCACCAAAATCTACTGGACAAATTTGCCATTGACAACATTATCATTTCCTCTACCAGGGCAGAAGACCCTGAGCTGGTAGCACTATTAAAAACAAGACCGGGCAGCATCCTCCTGGACCATGCCACCCCACTGCCCATCACCTTACAATACAAAACACCCCATACCCTGGGAAAAGACCGACTGGCAGCAGCAGTAGCTTGTTTTGCCCTGTTTCCGGGAGAGGACTGTATTTTTATTGATGCGGGAACCTGTATCACCACCAATGTTATCAGTGGCCAGGGTGTTTTTTTGGGAGGAAATATATCTCCCGGGGTCCAAATGAGGCTAAAGGCCATGCACATGCTAACGGGGAAGCTACCCTTGGCAGAAATTCAATACAATGACGAGGTTTTAGGACAAGATACCATGATGGCTTTGCAAAATGGGGCGGTCAGGGGTGCGATTTACGAAGTTTCATCGTTTTTGAATAAATGTGGGGAAATGTTTCCCTCGGCCCGGATAGTTTTAACCGGTGGTGACGCAATTTTGTTTGCTAAACACCTAAAAATTAAGATATTTGCAAACCCAAATTTGGTATTATTGGGGTTAAATGAAATTTTAAGATTTAATGCCGGGCCAAAGCATTAATCTTTAGTAAATAACAGATGAAGAAAACTTTCATATTACTTTGCTTGCTGCCTTACGTTCTATTTTCTCAGAAGGTAGAAAACGATCCTTATTCAAGATATGGACTGGGAGAACTGTCAGATCAGGAAATTTCCGCCTATAGAAGCATGGGGCACATGAGCATTGCCAATGTGGATCGATTTCACATCAACCTCAACAATCCGGCATCGGTTGCCTTGCTGGGTACAGCCGCGTATGAGGTTGGCGCTAATGCCAAAAACGCCACTTATAATGAGGGCAGCAAGACCGCCAAAAACTGGGGGGGTAGCTTTGATTACATTGCCCTGGGCTTTCCGCTAAAAAATCCCATCAATGAGGCCTATACCACCGAAAGGAGTAAGTACAGGCTGGGCATGGCGCTGGGTCTAAATCGATACAGTAGGACTACCTACAATATTTCTTCGCTTGACAGCATTGAAGGGATAGGCAATTTTGAAAGGTCGTATTCCGGCAATGGGGGTACTTATAAGTTTCACTGGAGCAATGGTGTTGCCTATAAAAATTTGTCAGTAGGTATAGATTTGTCTTACCTCTTTGGCAACATCACTTCTTCCAAAGACATTATCTTTAAAGATCTTGAAAACGCTTTTAACAATTTCTACAATAAGTATTACCATATGAATGCCTTTGGACTCAATCTGGGGGCCATTTACCACCTTCAACTCAACGCCAAACAAGCCAAAGACAACCCTTCTATACCGCTGAGATCACTGAGGTTTGGACTTACCTTATCGCCTGGTTTTGGCTTTACTTCTCAAAAAGACGAGCTCATCATTACCCGTCAGCTGATTGGCACCACTACCATCCTGGCAGATACCATAACAGATGTTTACGATCAGGCAGGCAAGGGCAAGTTGCCTCTGGAAATAGGGGGTGGAGTAATGTACCAGGCCGGAGAAAAAAGTTGTGTGGGGATAGAATTCAAATACGGAGGCTGGTCAAAATATTACAATGACGCCACCGGAGAAAAGGCAGGCAGTCTAAACAACAGCTTTCAAATTGCGATGGGAGGGTATGTTAGGCCCAGCTATAAGAGTTATACCTCCTTCTGGAAGCGGGCTTTTTACAAGTACGGTGCCTATTACAGGAAAGACCCCAGGGTAGTGGCCGGAGAGCAGGTAGATCAATATGGTGTAACTTTTGGAACCGGACTTCCGTTTGTATTTCAAAGAAAGGTTGCACACGCGGATATAGGAGTTGACATAGGAAAAAAAGGAATTGGAACCATAATAGAAGAAAACTACATTAAGATCAACTTTGGATTTACTTTTAATGATGACGAGTGGTTCATCAAGAGAAAATACAATTAACAATTAAAAAACTTTAGTAGAAATGTATCGCTTAAAAAGCTCTTTGTTTTTGTTTGGGGCCCTTTTGTGGGTGGTAGAAACCAAAGCACAATGCGAGTCATGGACCAACTCTCCCATGGCAGATGAATTGGAAAATTACCACGTTATCTATAAGCAGGCTCTTAAAGTAGAGGATTGGGCAACTGCTTATGAAAACTGGGAAAAAGTATTTGCCAAAGCGCCTCTTGCTGATGGTAAGCGTGAATCTCATTTTTGGGATGGAGCTGAAATTCTGAAATGGAAATTTGGTCAGGCAAGTGATGAGGCCGGCAAAAAAATGTACAATGACAGATTGATTGCCTTGTTCAATCAATACATCTCATGTGCACAATCCGGAGGTATCATTACAGCCAGTGAGCAAGAAAAAAACAACAAAATTGCATATGCTTATGGCAGGATGGCCTATGAAATGTATTACACCCTCAATTCACCATATTCCCAAAATCTAGAAGCCATTAAAAATGCTGTAAAATTTGGTGGAGTCAACAATGAGTACATCATTTTTGACCCAGCAGCCAGCATAGCTGTTTTCCAGTATAAAAACAATGGCATGCCTAAAAACGATGTGATTGAATTGTACAATCAACTCAATGAGATTGCCGACTACAATATCAACAACAATGCATCTTTGAGTGATTATTATTCACAGGCCAAAGAAAACATGAACGGCACCTTTGCCAAAATTGAAGACGAAATCTTTGATTACACTTTCTTCAAAGAAAAGTTCCAGCCGGAATATGAGAGTGATTCAGACAATCCTGATGTGTTGAAAAAAATCATCAGAAAGTTGAAAGAGAAAAATTGTCCGGCAGACGATCCTTTTTTGGTTCAAGTTGAAACCACATGGGCAAAATACGCCACTGAAAAAAATGCAGAAATCCATGCCGAGCATGCTGCCAACAACCCTGCTTACGCAGCAAAACATTTGCTGGAAGCCGGCAAATTTGGAGAAGCCATTGCCAAATATGATGAAGCCATTGCGGGAGAAACAGATGCCAATGCAAAGGCACAGTTTTACTTTGCCAAAGCCTCTATCCAGTTCCGTAAGCTAAGCCAATACAGTTCAGCCAGGTCAAGTGCTTATGAAGCGGCCAAGTTGAAACCAGGATGGGGAAGGCCTTATATGTTGATTGGTGATATGTATGGAAAATCAGCCAGACAATGTGGTGATGCATGGAATCAGCGTTTGGTGATTCTGGCAGCTATGGAAAAATACGCCTATGCCAAATCTATTGACGCAAACGTGGCAGAAGAAGCTACCTCCCGAATCAACAGCTACTATGGCTCTATTCCTGATCAGGAAACTGGATTCATGAGGGGCGTAAAAGAAGGCAGCTCTGTCAATACAGGGTGTTGGGTTTCTGAAAATGTGAGGGTCAGGTACAAACAATAATAAATTAAGAAATAATTAATTGGGGGCCCCGGCCCCCTTTTTTATGCATGTTGAGATGGAATTAAACCACAAAGTGCTGGGTGAAGGATTTCCGGTAATCATATTACACGGGCTGTTTGGCATGCTCGACAATTGGCAAAGTGTGGCCAAAAAGATTGCAGCAGAAGGCTTTATGGTATACTTGATCGACCAGCGGGATCATGGTAAATCGCCTTTTACAGATCGCTTTGACTACCCTACCCTAGCCCAGGATCTGGCCACTTTTATGGAACAAAACTGGATCTACAAGGCCCATTTGATTGGTCACTCAATGGGAGGTAAGACGGTGATGCAGTTTGCCTTTGACCATGGCAACATGGTAGAAAAGATGGTGGTGGTAGATATTTGTAATAAGACCTATTCGGGAGGACATGAAGAAATCCTGGATGCCATCAGAAAAGTGGATGCCGCTCATAGGCAGGATCGGCAGGAAATTTATGATTTTCTGAAAGGCCAATTAAAAAATGAGGGCGTTGTGCAGTTTTTACTCAAAAACCTGCAGCGAAAAAAAGAAGGAGGTTATGAATGGAAGATGAATATTGCACTTTTGGAACAATCTTACCAGCATATTTTAGATAAGGTAAGCTCTCCGCATCCCTTATTTGAAGGCCCCGGTCTTTTTATCAAAGGAGAACACTCGTCTTATATCCAGGATGGAGATCTTGCTCCCATCAAGGCAGAATTTCCCCATTCAACTGTAGAGATAATAAAAGGGGCCGGCCATTGGGTACATGCCGATCAACCGGAGCTGTTAACCCAAAGGGTCCTTCAATTTTTAAGTAAATAACAAGGCCCTTGGTAGGGGTTGGTAGAGAAAGAGTTGGTGGTGTTTTGAACCATTTGGGCTGTCAAAGCCTTTAAACGAATAGAAATAATGAATATGAAGTTATTTAATAAGCCTGCAAAGCTGATTCTTTTAGTCGTTAGTCTGGTGGTTGGCGTTTCTGCCGTGACCTGGAAAGACGGCGACCGGATGTTTGAAATTTCAAAAAACATCGAAATTTTTGTCAATGTTTTTAAGGAATTGAACAAAAACTATGTGGATGAAATTGACCCGGCAGAACTCATGAGAATAGGCATTGACGCCATGGTATCATCACTAGATCCCTTTACCAATTACATTTCTGAGTCCCAGGTAGAAAGGTATCGCATTTCAGACGATGAGCGGTTTCAGGGCATCGGAGCCAGCGTAGTGGTTTTGGATGAAAAGGCCATGGTCACCGACCTGATGGAAGGGGGCGCTGCGGTTGCTGCCGGACTCAATGCAGGTGATGAAATGCTGAGCATCAACGGAGAGTCGTTAAAAGGCAAGCCAGCCGATGAAATACAGGTGATGTTGAGAGGAACAGCGGGATCGGTAGTCAAGCTGGAAGTAAAAAGAAACGGCAGCGGGAAAACCGAAATTTTGACGGTTGAAAGAGGAGAAATCAATATACCCAATGTGCCCTATGCAGGCATGGTGGCCGACGGTATTGCTTACATCCACCTAACCGTATTTACTGATAATGCAGGAGCCAATATCCAAAAAGAATTAAAGCGACTCAAAAGAGAAGCATCAGACAGCACTGCCATCAAGGGTCTGGTTTTGGACCTTAGGTACAATGGGGGTGGTTTGCTGCGCGAGGCCGTCAATATTTGTAATTTGTTTATTCCAAAAGGTGCTGAAGTAGTGTTTACAAGAGGCAAATCAAAGGCCCAGGAGCAGAGTTTTAAGACCCTGGCCATACCTTATGATCTCGACATTCCGATCACAGTGCTCATCAATAAAAAATCTGCCTCTGCCAGTGAAATTGTCTCCGGAGTCATCCAGGACAAAGACAGGGGAGTGATCATTGGCCAGCGATCGTATGGCAAGGGCCTGGTACAAAACACCTTTGAATTGGGCTACAACAACCGGGTAAAGGTAACCACCTCTAAATATTACATTCCTTCCGGTAGATGTATCCAGGGCGTTGAATACAAAAACGGAGAGCCAGTTGACATAGCGGACAACAAAAGATCCAAATTTAAGACCAGCAACGGGCGTACCGTTTTGGATGGAGGAGGTATCACGCCGGATGTAAAATTGCCTGCCCACGAACCGGCTACCGTAACCCAGGCCTTATTGGACCAACATCTTATTTTTGCCTATGCCAATGATTATGTGTTAAAGCACGACTCCATTAAAAGCATAGACAACTACACCTTTGCAGCCTTTGATGAATTTTTGGCTTTTATCCGCAAGAAAAATTTTAGCTACGAAACAGAGGCAGAAAAAGAAGTAAAATTACTGGCCAAAAAATGCGGTGACAATGCAGCGTTGCAAAGCATAATAGGTGCTGAAGTAAAAATGATGAAGGACAAGCTGGAAGTAGAAAAATCGAAAGATCTTGCCAAACACAAGGATGAAATCATCATTGAAATTGAGAAAGAAATTATTTCCAGGTATTTTTATCAAAAAGGTCGCACCAAAATCGGGCTCAAAAGACACAAGGAGGTGGATGAAGCCGTAGCGCTCCTCAATGATAAACCTCGTTACAATAACCTACTGGGCAAAAATAATGCGAACCCGCCTGCTGGCCATTTTGCTGTCGCCCCTAAGCCTGTTGTATGGCATAGGTGTTTCTCTGAGGAATATGCTCTACGATGCAGAGGTGATCAAGGCCTCCAAATTCAGCCTGCCCCTCATTGGAGTGGGCAACCTTTCGATAGGGGGTGCGGGTAAGACACCGCATATTGAGTACCTCATCAGATTGTTGAGTCCCTATATTGAAGTAGCAACGCTGAGCCGGGGCTACAACCGTTCCACCACGGGCTTCAGGTTTGTGACCCCGGGCGACTCAGCCCTGGTTTCGGGCGATGAACCCCTGATGTATGCAAGAAAATTTCAGGGACTCACCGTGGCAGTCTGTGAAAACAGGGCCCTGGCCATTCCCCAGATGGTACAGCGATACCCGGGCATCCAAACCGTACTTTTGGATGATGCTTTTCAACACCGTTCTGTGCAGCCCTACATTCAAATTCTGCTGAGTCCGTATGACCGTCCCTTTACCCGCGATTATTTATTGCCGGGCGGAAGGTTGAGGGAGTGGCGGTCGGCCTATAAGAGGGCCGATGTGATCATTGTATCCAAGTGTCCTGCCAATATTACGGAGGCAGAAAAACAAGCTATGATCAAAGAGCTGGATCCAAAGGCCCATCAGCGGGTATTTTTTACCCAATACCGGTATGGCAGGATCTACCAGTTTTACGATGCGAGGTATGCGATGGAAATAAGTAAGGACCACGATATTTTGCTCATCTCAGCCATTGCCAATACGGCCTACCTGAATGACTATCTTAACCAGTCTGCCAAAAGCCATGACAGCATTGAATTTGAAGATCACCATTATTTTACCGAACGCGATGTCAATGAAATCATAGCTGCCTTTTTTAAGAGAAACAGCACCCAGCGGTATGTATTGACCACAGAAAAAGATGCCGTGCGCTTGTTGCCATTCCGACAGAAATTATTTGATGCCAAGGTGCCGGTTTTTGTGTTGCCGGTAGAGGTAGAATTTTTGTTTGGTGAAGGTCCTGCATATGATGCCTACATCAAAAACAAATTATTGGATTTTACATCCTGATCCAAGTTCGACGAGTCACAGGCCTTACTAGTCGAAATAAAAAAGGGGTAAGTCAGGATATCGAATTAAGAATGCTATTTTTGTTTTTCAAACAAAGCGATGTCAAAGCCCAGTTATTTCTATCGGTTAGTTTTTATTTTGTTTGGTCTACTCTTGATCCTACAATCCTGTTCAGATAGTGCATCTTCCTTTAAGCCAACACTGGAAAGTCGAAACCAAGATGAAAAAATTACCAACATAGGCAGATCTTCCTGGCAAAAGCCCAATCTGGTCATTGAAAAACTGGGAGATATCAGCAATAAGACCATTGCCGACATTGGAGCAGGCACCGGCTATTTTACCTTTCGAATGGCGTTTAAGGCCAAAAAAATAATTGCTACCGACATCGATACCAACATGGTGGCCATCATCAATGAATTTGCCGTCAACCTGCCTCCTGAAATACAAAGCAAGATCGAAACCCGCTTGGTGAAAGGCAATGACCCTATGATCAAGCCGGGTGAGTGCGACGCCATCGTCATCATTAATACCATAGCCTATATTAAAGATGAAAAAAATTACTTGAAGAAGCTGCACCAGGTGATGAAGCCGGGCGATACCCTGATGATTGTTGACTTCAAATCCACCAGCATAACGGGTATTGTGAGTCATACCCAAACCATTGATTACAACCGGGTGATGAAAGACCTCAAAGAGGCCGGTTTTGCTACTTCGACAGTGGATTTAAAAACGCTTGAATATCAATACATTATCTTAGCAACTGCCTAACAAAGTAACCCAGGTTACTTAGAATTTCGCAAAATATCATCATATTTGCAAAAATCGAGGTATGAACATCGTTTCCAGCATCTTTCAATATAAGTGTCCCCGTTGCAGAGAGGGAAAGCTGTATCAGGAACCCTTTCAGTTTTCCAAGCCGCTGGATATGGTAGACCACTGTGAAGTGTGTGGACAGAAGACCGAACCCGAGCCGGGTTTTTATTACGGTGCTATGTTCCTTTCCTATATAGTAACAGGGTTTTTATATCTTTTCATCATCGGCTTTTGTTTGATTGTGCTTAAATGGACCGTCAATCAATCGTTTTTATTGCTATTGGCCTTTGTAGCCCTTACCTACTTTAAGACCGCAAGACTTTCGCGCTCTTTGTGGATCCATTTGGTGGTTAAATTTGAGAAGGACGCCAAAAATAATCCTTTACACAAGTAATCTTTTCTTCCATTCTGCGGGAATTACCTCACACAAGGCCTGATGGCGTGGCCATTGGTGTCGGATCCGTGCTATGCCATCATAAACCCAGTCAAAAAAACCAGAGGGCAGGTGTTGGAAAACGGCCAGGAGGTGGAAGGGAAAGACGAGCCTCGAAGCCAGTAGAAAGACGGCCTTACTTTTGATAAAAACCTTGCCACGGTGAAGGTAGATGACAGAATCGGGCATGGGGTCAGGCAGCTGAGCGCTGAGCAATTCACTGAATGCCGGTGATTGTAGTTCGGCAAAATAGAGGGGCAATTGAGAATGGGCATCTTTTTTCTCCCACCTCAAAACAAATTTCACAGCACCCTGACACAAGCCGCAGGGACCATCGTAAAAGAGGATGTTTTGATCATTTTCCACAAAAATCTAAACACTCACTTTTCGATTTAGATGCAGCTGAAAGGAAAAACCAGCCAAAAATGGAGAAATTAAAGCTGTGGAACGCATGATTAGCCGTTGATAATCAATTGATTTATATAAAACCCTGCCAATTTCAAGACCTTACACATTACTAAAAAATAAATTTACAAAAGTGGGTCGTTGTTAAGATTTAGTCTAAACAAATAGGCGCAAGTAGCGTTATATTTGCAGAAAAATTCCCTTAATGGAAACCAAAAGGCTGATATATTTGGACAACAATGCTACCACCCCTGTAGATCCGAGGGTTGTAGACACCATGTTGCCCTACTTTTACGATAAACCCGGAAACGCTGCGAGCAGGAGCCATCCCTTTGGGTGGATTGCCGAAGAGGCAGTAGATTATGCCAGAGAGCAAGTTGCCAATCTGATCAGTGCAGATCCGAAAGAAATTATTTTTACCTCGGGTGCTACGGAGTCAGACAATCTGGGTTTGAAAGGTGTTTTTGAGATGTATGCTTCAAAAGGCAACCACATCATTACCACCAGGACCGAACACAAAGCGGTTTTGGATACTTGCCAGAAGCTGGAAAAATCAGGCGGTCAGGTTACCTACCTAGAGGTGGGTCCTGACGGATTGATCAGCCTGGAAGACCTCAAAGCAGCGATCACCGATAAAACCATTTTGGTGTGCATCATGTGGGCCAATAATGAGACCGGCGTGATTCAACCCATGAAAGAAATTGGAGATATCTGTGCTGCCAAAGGTGTATTGTTTATGAGTGATGCTACCCAGGCGGTTGGCAAGATTCCGGTCAATCCAAGAGAGACCGGGGTACACATCATGGCCTTTACCTCCCACAAAATGTATGGTCCCAAAGGAGTGGGGGCCTTGTACGTAAGCAGAAAAAATCCGAGGGTCAAAGTTACGGCTCAGATGGATGGCGGTGGTCACGAAAGGGGCATGAGATCCGGCACCTTAAACGTACCGGGCATTGTAGGTTTTGGCAAAGCGGCAGAAATAGCCAAGGCAGAAATGGAATCAGATGCAGCCAGAGTATCAAAGCTGAGAGATAAACTCGAAGCCGGTCTTTGCCAGCTGGAAGAGACCTATGTCAACGGCAACAAGGACCACAGAATGCCCCATGTTACCAATATTTCATTCAAACACGTAGAAGGTGAGGGGCTGATGATGACCTTCAACAAAAACATCGCTGTTTCTTCAGGATCGGCATGTACTTCTGCATCCCTTGAACCATCGTATGTTTTGGTATCAATGGGTCTGGGCGACGATTTGGCGCACTCTTCCATTCGATTTTCGCTGGGCAGATTTACCACGGAAGAAGATGTAGATTTTGCCGTGGAAGCGGTTTCAAAAGGAGTGAACCACATGCGTGACCTCAGTCCGATTTGGGAGATGTACAAAGAAGGAATAGATTTGAATGCAGTGGTGTGGTCAGCCCACTAACAGAACAAAAATAATTGAACACAGTTAACCAATCATAAAACAGGAAAAATGGCATATTCAGAGAAAGTTTTGGACCATTTTCAGAATCCCAAAAATGTGGGAACGCTGGACAAGAGCAAAAAAACGTTGGCACCGGTCTCGTAGGAGCGCCTGAATGTGGCGACGTAATGAGGTTGCAAATCGAGGTAGATGAAGCTTCCGGCATTATTACCGATGCCAAATTTAAGACCTTTGGTTGTGGTTCTGCCATTGCATCTTCATCTTTGGCCACAGAGTGGTTGAAAGGAAAATCAATTGACGAGGCCCTGACCATAGACAACATGGACATAGTGGAAGAGCTGGCTTTGCCGCCGGTAAAAATTCACTGTTCCGTATTGGCAGAAGATGCCATCAAATCAGCCATTTTGGACTACCGCAAAAAGAATGGTATTGAGGCTGAGGCAGAAGCTGTAAATAATCACGCATAACAAATCACCATGTTGTTTGTAGCCGATAGTGCCAAAGAAAAAATCACCGAACTGGTCCAAAATGGTGGATTGGATAAGGATTACTTTGTGCGCGTTTCTGTGACCAGTGGAGGCTGCAGCGGACTAACGTACAACCTTGATTTTGACAATGAGTCAAAGCCCAACGACCAGATCTTTGAAGACAATGGAGTGAAGGTAGTAACGGATTTGAGGAGCTTTCTCTATCTGTGCAATACCACCCTCGAGTTTTCAGGAGGCCTCAACGGCAAAGGATTTTACTTCAACAACCCCAATGCCAGCAGGACTTGTGGTTGTGGAGAGAGTTTTGCCGTTTAAAACATTTGGATAATACATATCATTTTAGAAATTTTGACAAAAGGAAAAGGCCTGGTTTCACCGGGCCTTTTCTCATTATAAGCCGTTGGGCTCATTTGGGCCGCTAAAGTTATTATTTCTTCAAATTATCGACCAACGGAATAAAATAAACGTCAAGGCTAAGTAAGTGAGGAAACTATTTTGCTTCTGAGAACGGTTTTATCTAAAAAAACTAAACATGAAAAATCTCTTAACACTGTTTTTATTCGTGTCGCTTGTAGCATGTAGTGGATCCATCCAAAAGCAGGCTTTCATCTTCGAATATACCGACTTCATAGAAGAGGTAAGCAAGGACGGAGTCAACTACGACGAAAAAAAATGGGACGAAACGGAACTGAAATTCAACAACTTCAAAGATGTAGAATACCCCAAGTATAAAGATAAAATGACAGCCGAAGAGACTCAGAAATACAACGAGCTTACGGGCAGGTACTATGGAGCAGTAGCCCGCCACCAGGCCTCAAAACTCAAAAAAGAATTTCAGGGTCTGTTGGACCAGACCCAGGGTGTATTGGACGAATTGAAGAAGTAAAGTTTAGCAGTAGGTATCCAGGGCGTCGATCAGGTTGTCGGCTACCAGCTGGGCAGAATTGCTTTCGATGTGTCTTCTCTCGATCATGTGAACCAGCTTGCCATCTTTAAAAAGGGCAATGCAGGGTGAAGAAGGAGGGTAAGGCAGCAGGTATTCTCTTGCTTTTGCTACTGCTTCGGTATCCACGCCAGCAAAAACGGTAACCATTTTATTGGGTTTTTTGCCGTGGGTGATCGCAAATTTGGCAGCGGGGCGGGCATTTCCTGCGGCACAGCCACATACTGAGTTGACCACCATAAGTACCGTGCCTTCGGTATTGTCTAACACAGCTGAAACATCAGAAGGAGTGGTAAGTCCTTCAAAGCCGAAATCTGTAAGGTCTTTTGCAATGGGGGTAGTCAGTTCTACTGGATACATTTTACTTTTGATTTAGTGATTAACACAGCAATTATAAACATCTTTACACCCTAAAAAGATTTCCATAAGGTCGATTTTTTTTAATTAAATGTGCAAAAGATGTATGTAGCACCGCTCAACCAGCAAACCGATCAGCAAGCCATCAAAAAATATGTGGATGACCATGGCTTTGCCACCCTGGTCAGCAGTTGCCATGATGAAATTGCTACCACCCATACACCCCTTGTCTTTACACATAGAGAAGGGCGGCCCCTGATCCATGGGCATATTGCCAAGGCCAACCCACAGCTTGCCCACATTCAGCAGGGATGCCGGGCAACCGCCATTTTTATGGATGCCCACACCTACATATCCTCATCGTGGTACGATCATGTCAATGTACCCACGTGGAACTACCTTGCCGTGCACATGCAGGGCCGCTTGCAAGCCCTTGACGATGAAGCTACCGTGGCCTCCCTGCACGAGTTGGTAGGTCAATACGAGGGCCATGATGGTAGCGGTTTTCATATTTCACAAATGACCCACAGCGACCTGAGGGCTCACCTCCGGGGCTTACAGGGCTTTGTGATGGAAGTAGACCACATAGAAGCATCCTGGAAGCTAAGTCAAAACAGAGATGACCATAACCACGCTACCATTGTTGCCAAATTGAGAGAGAGGGGTGATGAGTTTTCCCTGGCCATTGCCCGTGAAATGGAAAAGTGGAGGGAGGATCATCAAAAATAATAGCCATAAACTACGCCAAAAGGGCTAAAAAATACGTTGTTGTCAAAAGCAAGCCACAAAGGCCCTACTTTTGCTTAAAATAGCCAAAGAACGGCGCAGTTTTTGCAATATCTAACAAAAGCATTTATGAGTCTCACCGTATACAAACCTTCTAGGGCCCAGGAAAGCAGGGCTGCCATCCAAAGGCTTTACATTTCCATGCGCCATTTGTTCATCAGAGGCAGCT
>JADKFC010000001.1 GCA_016717655.1 Saprospiraceae bacterium | reverse complement strand
GCAACTTATCTGCAGTTTCTGAATTAACCTTAAGTACAACAGAGCCTTTGGATACTGGCGAACCAGGTTTGGTGGCGCACTATCCATTTGAAGGAAATGCCAATGATGCTACCCCTTATCTCAACCATGGTGTTGCAGGAGGAAATGTAAGTTATGAAACAGCCACTCACCCACTGGGCGGAATGAATGTCAAATTTGATGGTGATGGAGATTCGATCCTGTGCCCCAATGCAGTACAGTTGTTGTCAGAATATACATCTGTTTCATTCTGGATCAGGGTTGATGGCAAAAACATTGCTGATGCAGAGGCCTATGTAATGGACTTTGGTCACTGGGATCAGCGTTGGAAAATATCATTGCCACAACACTTAAAAATAGTATGGACAACCAATAGCAATAATACCCAGTTTCCAAATTTTATATCTGATATGGACAGCAAAGATGGAAACGAGTTGGTTCAGGGCTTTTGGTGGCATGTTACCATGGTACATGATGGAGCAGATGATGTAATTTATGTGAACGGACAGGAAGTAAACAGAAAACCTGCACCTGGCAAGCTCAATGCAACCACAAGGTCATTGTGTTTTGGCAACAACCCAATAGAAGGCGGGCAGTACTTTATTGGCGCCCTGGACAATGTCAAAATTTACAACAAGGCTTTGACAGGAGAAGAGATCAACCAATTGTATCAGACTGGAACAACCTCTTCAAAAGAACAGCAATGGGTTTACGAATACATTCAGGGTGTTTTTCCCAATCCGGCAGTTGACCAGCTAGTTATACAACACAGTCTGGAGGGAGCAGCTGTTGACCTCAGGGTCATCGATGCTATGGGTAGGCAGATTGGAAGTCAAAAGATTACTTCAGATGCTTTAAGATCTAAAAAAATAGTAGTAGATGTTTCTAGTTATCCAAGTGGTTTGTATCAGGTAAACTTTGTTACAGGAGGCAAGTCATTGGGTAGCATTGGTTTCGTTAAACGTTAGTTATTGTAACCAAAAATTTGTTACGAGCCTGCCTTTTTAGGCAGGCTCTTTTGATCTATATTAGCACTTATAAAGTAATAAATCCAATGGTACAGCGGTTTACCCAAAATCCAATTATCCACACAAGGGACATAGCTCCGAGCCATGCCGACTGGATAGTAGAGTGTGTTTTGAATCCAGGTGTTTACATTTGAAAACAAAACCTGGTTACTTTTAAGGGTTGCAGAACGCCCCATCCAATCAGAGGGGAAGGTGAGTTTTCCAGTCATGAAGGATGATGGCAGCTATGAAATTCTGGAATTTGACAGAAATGATAAAGACCTTGATTTGTCTGATGTTCGCATGGTGGGCTACAAGGATAAAATTTATTTGTCTACCCTATCTCACCTCAGGCTGGTATGCAGTGATGACGGCATTCACTTTTACGAACCTACGGACAGAAAGAGTAAAATTTTTGGAGAAGGAAGCCTTGAAACCTTTGGAATAGAAGATTGCAGGGTCACCCAAATTGGGAGTCGATACTATCTTACCTACACACAGGTATCAGAAAACGGAGTAGGTGTGGGCTTGATGCATACAGATGACTGGGTACATTTTACCCGAGAGGGCATGATCTTGCCGCCCCATAACAAAGACTGTGCGATTTTTAATGAAAAAATAAATGGCAAATATTACTGCCTACACAGGCCCTCTGGTCTTGGCCTGGGAGGGAACTATATTTGGATTTCTTCTTCACCAGATTTGATCCACTGGGGAGATCACCGCTGTATCCTGCAGACGCGATCAGGCATGTGGGACTCTGCCAGAATTGGTGCCGGAGCAGCCCCAATTAAAACAGAAGAAGGATGGCTTGAAATTTACCATGGAGCTGATGCCCAGCACAGGTATTGCTTAGGAGCAGTGCTTTTAGATGCCAATGATCCAAGCCACGTTATAGCAAGAACTACTATACCTATAATGGAACCGGATACTGTTTATGAACAAAAAGGGTTTTTTGGACATGTGGTTTTTACCAATGGTCATTTAGTGGATGGGGATGCTATCAAATTGTACTATGGGGCTTCAGATGAGGTAATTTGTGGTGCCGTGTTCTCTATTCAGGAAATCCTAGCATCGCTGCTGGTGAAGGTAGCCAAATAATTATTTCATCTAGGCTTGATAAAACAAGTGTATTTTGCCTGTCTGAAATTCCAGCCAAACGGATTGTCCGGTTATAAAATTAAGGTCGCCTGTGCATCTAACCACCCACACAAGGTCTTGAATTTTTATATGAGCAAAGGTTTCATAACCCAGGTGTTCCAGGTGAATAAGAGTACCCTTTATTCCCATATTTTCTTTTTCAGCTTTAATGGTCAGGTGTTCGGGTCGAATGCCTAAGGTGACTGAAGTTTCGGTCAAAGACACCTCCAACTCTGGAATGAGAATTTGAAGCCCGATCGGGTCATTGTAAACCAGTGCTCCCCCACCAGACTGTACTACGGCTGCTTTCGCAAAATTCATTGGCGGTGAGCCAATAAAACCGGCCACAAACTCATCTGTGGGATGATCATATATCTGTTTAGCGCTACCCTGTTGCTTGATGACACCCTTATCCAACACTACAATGTTATCACCCAGGGTCATGGCTTCAACCTGATCATGGGTAACATATACTGTGGTAATGCCAAGGCGTTTGTGCAATTCTGCAATTTCCCACCGCATTTGATTTCTGAGTTTGGCATCGAGGTTGCTGAGGGGTTCGTCAAATAAAAAAACCTTGGGCTCCCTTACGATGGCTCTACCAATGGCAACCCGCTGTCTTTGGCCGCCCGACATATCTTTTGGTTTCCTGTCAAGCAGGTGTTCGATTTGTAAGCTGCGAGCTACCTCTGTTACTTTTTCTTTAATCTTTGCCTTATCAATGCCTCTAATTTTTAAACCAAAAGCCATGTTTTCGAAAGTAGACATGTGTGGGTAGAGGGCATAATTTTGAAAAACAATGGCTATGTCCCTGTCCTTGGGTTCGATGTGGTTGACACATTTGCCATCCAGGAACAACGAGCCCTCATCCATATCTTCCAAGCCCGCAATCAATCTAAGCAAGGTGGATTTTCCACAGCCGGAAGGACCAACCAGCACGGTAAAGGATCCCTTCTCAATTTCGAGATTCAGGCCTGAAATGACATTTTGATTGCCATACGACTTGGAGACATTGTCAAACTTAATGAAGGCCATGGGTCCGGAAATTGATGTTGTTTAAGAAATACTTATACTCTCTGTCAAAATTATGAAGTTGTTCAAGGGCTTGCATAGATAACAAGGCTTCAATGGTTGATTCAGCTCCAGCATTTAAATTGATTTCCTGTGCATCTACAACTCCGTCAAAACACCTTCCCGAATCCGGGTTGTACATTTTTTTATTGGGCTTGTTTTTTCCAAAAAACCACATTGCAGTATCAAAGGCAAGAAGGGCATATTTTTTGTCACCTGTCAGGGCAGCTGCCTCCGCAGCCGCAAGAATCATGGGGCTAAATCCATAGGCAATCTGAGGATAAAAGTCGATTGAGGTCCAAACAAAATTACCCTCCAGCTTGGTCAATTTCATTTCTGCCGGATAGTTGTTTTTTTCCAACCAAGGATAAAAATGATCCATGCCTTCCAGGGCCTTTTCAAGATATAAGGGATAGCGGGTTTGTTTATAAGCATTGAGTAGGGCATAGTATTGTGAGGCTCCCCAGGCATGCCAATAATAATTCCAACATAAGATGGCACCATAGGGAGGCAGCTCTTCATTTCCCAAAACATACATCGCCAGGTTATCGGCTATGATTTTGATTTTTTGCAATTGAGCCGGGCGTTGCGACTTTTCATAACGATTGCACAAGCCGAGTAACATGACCGAAAGTTGGTCAGCTCCAGGCTGGTCATACAATTTTGACAATTTAATGTCATATACATTGAGTTCACCCGCTTGCGCTGTGAGTATGGAATCAATTATAACCTCAGTTTTGGTACACAAGCCGTCTACTACTTTTGTTTTTTCAGCTGTTAATGGAAGACCGACCAGGGCAACTTCCGACAATGCCCAGTAAGCCCTCCATGTCCAGAAATTAGGTGTTGCTTTACTGTTGACATGTCCTGTATTGATCTTGCCTTCTTTCCACATAAAGTTGTACCACAGCCCATTGCCATCTGCCATATAAATGATAAAATCGGTCAACTTTTCTATTTTTCTAGCCAATGCCGCAGTAGGCAATTGTTTGTATTCCCGACAGTACACGACCAATGCCCTGGCTACATCATCTACGCAAGTAAATCCTTCATCATCATCACCTACCCATTTGTAGTCAGGGGCTTCACAGTAGATCCAAATGGCACCCAGGGTATCTCCATTGACTCTTACCTCCTGAAAAAGATGATTCAGGTGTGCATCGTTGTATAACCGTTGGCTGCTGGCAACGAATGAAAAAAACAATACTAATAATCCTATATATATTTTACTCATAGGGCACCATTTTACTGATCACTTCTTCCACATCTACACTTGCAAAACCGATGGCACTGTCTGACATGGCATAAGGAAGAATTAAATTTTGATTCCACTTAACAATGCCACAAGTATATAAAACATTGGGCACATATCCTTCTCTTTCAAAAGCATCGGGCTGTAATAGGGGTTGCGATAAAGTTGCCTGAACCCGGGCTGGGTCGTCGAGGTCTAGCAATACCATAGACAATACATATCTCCGCATAGGACCCACCGTATGTGTAGGTAATAGCCAGCCGTGGGGTGTTTTCACTGGACTGCCACAATTTCCCATCTGCAGTACATCCCAATCATAGCGAAGTTTGAGCAAAACCTTGTATTCATGCTGATGGGTGAGCACATCGCTGAACATTATGGTAGAATGTCTGCCATCCTGACGGCCTGTGACTACAAATTTACCATTGACTTTTTCGGGAAAAAAAGCCATGCCTTTGTCCATAACCGCATTACCATGAAGCCTCCTTATCTCAAAGTGTAAAAAGTTGCGAGTACGGATCAATTTGGGCATTATGGTTTTTCCGTTGTAGGCGGTATATGTTCCATAATAGATTTCTTCCCCATCATCCAATTTCATCCTGGTCAAACGAACATCTTCCATGCCATTGCATTCTCCGCGAGAAACGGGAAATAGGATTCTGCTGTTAAGTGGAATAGTCGGATCGAAGACTACATCATACTCTTCTTCGTCTTCTGTTGGCAGAATCGTTCCGGCATTGATTTTTCTGTCTCTATCACTTACTGTGATGGAGGCATCTGCAGCAATTGTACCTTCCAAAAATGAAATAGAAGAGATATGTCCCTCACCGGTAGAACGAAGACTCATAACAAAATTTTGACTGCCATCTTCCCCTACATTGCCCATAAGGACCATCGAAGGATTGAAAAGGGCTGCAGATTCAACACTGTACTCAAGAGTAAAATAGGCCCCTAAAAGCGATTGACGTGCTACAGACCAGTTGGGCGATGCAAAGGATGGGCCCAATTTGTGATAATTTGACAGCCATGCTTCACTGAGGTCAAAATGCCGGTCTGCATACAGCTCGTTTAATCCATTAAGTTGATTGATCACCTCCTCTTCTGTCAGTGATTCTACATAATGGAATACAGGTTGAATGCGATCCTCCTTGCCAAAGTTGAGGTATCTGAGGATCACTCTTTTCACATCGTGGGTTAGGATAAGTTTACTTTTAATCAGGGTTTGCCACATATATTTTATTAATTAATCTTTCAGGCCACTGGCGGCCATACTTCTGATAAAATGTTTTTGAAAAAATAAATACGCTACAAAAATGGGCATTGCAAGTAAAACAGAAGATGCCAATTTTACACCTAGCTGCGCTTCAGCCCTTCCGCCTACCGCAAATAAGGTGACCAGTTGGGGCATTGTCATCAGGTTTTCATCGCGAATTACAATGAGGGGCCACATCACATCGTTCCATACATTCATAAAGGTAATGATGCCCACGGTTATAATTGTCGGTACGGCATTGGGCATAAGGATCCGGTAAACGATGGTCCACTCTTTACACCCATCAACTCTGGCTGCAGCCACAAGTGCATCTGGCAATTGCTGGAAAGCCTGACGAAATAACAAGATGGCAAAAGCATTGTTGAGAGCTGGAATGACAAGAGCCACCAAATTATCAACCCAGTTTAATTTTACCATAGTGATATAATTGGGGATCAGCGTGATTTGAAATGGGAGGGTCATGGTAAAAATAAGTACATAAAACAGAGTGGACTTTCCTTTGAAGTCAAGCTTTGCCAGGGCATAACCCGTCAGCGAAGAGGTAACGATCACACCGGCAGTTACCAAAAGGGCAACAACCGTGCTGTTGAAAAAAGCCCTTCCGATTGGGATCTTTTTAAACATCTGAAGATAATTGTCGAAGGTAAATTCGGTGGGTAAAAACAATAATTGCCCAATGTACTCTTCTTTGGTAAAGGAAGCAGCCACCATCCAGTAAAAGGGATAAAGAAAGGATAGAGCTGCCAATCCCAGTAATACCACCATTGCTGACTTTCCTGTTTTATTGCCCATTTGTCTGAATTAAACCGGGGTGCAAAATCTTAATCTTTGTTGTCCATCTTGTCCAAATATTCTGACAAATGTTAAATGGAAAATTGGGTACAAAGGGTAAAGCGGGTGATATCTGTATTGTCATTTTCATCATCATGCGTGTTCAGTATTTTCGACATACCTCTTCTGGATGGCTACCACCAATAAGATGAGCAAGGCAAAGACCAGTCCAAGGGTAGCCGCATAGCCCATGTGGTAATAACCAAAGGCCTGGCGATAAATATAAAGCATGGCAGAAAGGGTGGCATTTAAAGGACCTCCATCTGTCATTATATAAGGTTCAATAAACAGGCTAAATCCACCAATGGTGGATAAAACAAAGACCATAAAAATGGTTGGATTGATAGCGGGAAGGGTTATGTACCAAAACTGTTGCCACGGGCTCGCACCTTCCATGCGAGCGGCTTCATAGTGACTTTGAGGCACGGCCTGTAAGCCAACCAAAAAGAGGATGGTGTACAAACCTACATTTTTCCATGTAGCCATAATGGCTATTGAAACCATGGCCATTGCAGGATGTGAAAGCCATTCTACTCTGGAAAGCCCCTTTGCAGTCAGCAATTGATTGAGCACCCCTGTTTCGAGTCCATACAATTGCTGCCACATAGTGGTAACCACAACCCCTGATATGACCACCGGCATAAAAAAAGAGGCCCTGAAAAAAGGGCGCAAAATGATTTTTTCATTGAGCAGCCATGCCAAAAATAAGGCTACCACCAGTTGAAGGGGAATGTGAATGATTAAAAAAAATAAAGTATTGATTATGGCCTTCCAAAACAAACGGTCGTTGATGAGATGGAAGTAGTTGTCCAGCCCTGAATATTTCATAGGCGAGATTATGTTCCATTGATGAAAAGTAAGGAAGATTGAAAACAAAACCGGAAATAAAACAAAAACAGACAGATGGATTAAATAGGGGCTTATCATTTTTATGGCAGCTCCCTGCTGTCTGGTTTTTTGAGGCTTATTGGTCTTTGTCATGCGCTAGAATTAATCAATGGTTTTAAGCAGAATGTTAACCGCCTTTTCAGCATCTTCTATGGCCTTGGCCGGTGTTTTTTTCTGGTAGATTACACAAGCTTCGTATTCCTGCGAAATGATGTCCAAAACTTCAATCATGTGGGGTGAGACATCAGACCCTCTTACAAAATGGCTTTGGCGGGCAAATCCTTTCATGTGTGGATGGGTTTCAAAATAGGTCATGAAACTCTTCATGGTATCGAGGCCTTTTCTGCGTGGCAATTGGTGTGTGGTCTGTAAAAACAAGAGATCATTTTTTTCTGCCATCATAAAACGGACAAAATCAAAGGCCTTTTGTGGGTGCTTGCAGGTGTTAAAAATAACAACTCCTTTTGGATCACAATAGGTGTAAACTGGACCTTGATGTCCGTCGGGTACAGGCATGGCTGTAAAGCTGTACTGAAAGCCGGGTCTTTTGAATTTGTCAAGGTATTCAATTTCCCAGGGACCCGTCCATTTTGATCCGTACCTGCCGGCAATAAAAAGGTCCTGACCCGCAGACTCTACTTGTCTGGAAAAATAATTGTTTTGATAGAGGCTTTGCAAAAAAGTCATGACCTCTATTGCATAACGATTGTTAAAGGAGGCCTTGCCATCTTTAATGAGGGGCAGGCCACCGGATGCAGCAAGGTATAATGGGTAGAAATTAAACAAGCGCTGATACCAGGCCAATTTCATTGATGTATTGCCCAACCAATGGTCAACGTGACCATCACCGTTGGTATCCTTGCTGTACTGTTTTGCTGCTACTAAATAATCTGAGTAATGGGCAGGAAAACTATCAAGGCCCAGCTCCTTTAGAATTGCCTCATTGTAAATGGTCATAATGGGATTGATCTTCCAGGGAAGCTGATACACATGACCGTCTGAAGAGGTGATTTCAGCCAGGGTAGTAGCATCGCATCTTTCTGCAATCAGTTCTTTAAAACCCTTTAAGGTATCCAGTGCTACGAGGATGCCCGACTTGCTATAAAATTCGACCAGACCTTGCCAGATGTTGGAATAGATGTCGGGGGTAGTCCCTGCAACTACTGCTGCCAGTAATATTTCTTCACTGCTTTGGCCTTCAGGGATGGGCTGAAACGCTATTTTTTGTTGGCCACCTTGCTGGTTCCAAAGAGATGTCACTTGTTGAGCAAAGGCAATTTCTCCTCCATTGTTGGATGTCCAATAGGTTAAGTCATCAGCATTGGATGGTGCATTTGTACACGATGCCAGCAAGGCCATCATAATCAGGGCCATTGCCACAATTAAACTCGTTTCACACTTAATTCTGAATTTCAATACCATGCCACATTGGTTCACCCTATGCCAGTTGATCTTGGGTAAATGTCTATTTTAACTGTTGCAATTTATGGTATTTTTTCTTAAATAAATGGTATTTTGCTGAATAAGCTATGGCTTCACCGTGTTGTAAGGAGATTGACAACGAAATAATAAATATCCAAACCGTTATAAAAAAGAAAGGGAGCATTCCAAAAGAAGAAAAATTCCGATTACTGCTTCACATTATGGGTGTTTCCAGAAAAAAGGAGTAGGAAAAAAACTTTTGTTAAATTCTGCTTGTACAAAAAATCAACGGTTAGTTGGAGGTCTTCAAATTGAAGAGCTTTATCAACTCCAAAATGGCCAGCATAACCAGTGAAGAAGCTAGGGCAACCATATAATGTTCCCAGCCAGGCCACTGGAGCTTGAGCAGGTGTTGAAAAGATGGAACAAGGGCTAGTGCAATCAATAAAGCTATTACGAGCGTGCCGATGGTGATAATTGATGTGTTGAGTTCAACAATATACTCGATTACCGTTCTGGTTTTTGACAATTTTGAAAAGATCAGAAAGAGATTGCCAATGATCAGGGTTGAAAAGGCAATCATTCTGGCTTGTTCTACAGAATGTCCTTCTTTGAATGATATTAAAAAGGTTACCAGCGTAATGATGAAGAGCAAAAAGCCATGTAAAAAACTTGACAAGAGTTGCTTTCCCCCAAAAAAGGTAACATTGTTCTTTCTGGGTGGATGGTTCATAATTCCTCTTTCTTCCTGTTCAAATTCAAAGGCAATTGAACAAACGGGATCGATGATGAGCTCCATTAAAATTATGTGCAGAGGTAATAATAGTAACGGCATGGTTCCCCAAAATGCTGGTGTGAGCGTAAGACCAATGATAGGGATGTGGATGGCAAGGATGTAAGACATGGCTTTTTGTAGGTTGTCATAGATCCTTCTGCCAAGACGAATGCCCGTAACGATGGAAGCAAAGTTGTCATCCAGCAGCACCAATTTAGCTGACTCTCTGGCTACGTCTGTGCCCTTGTTGCCCATGGCAATGCCGATATCTGCTGCTTTTAAAGCTGGGGCATCGTTGACTCCATCGCCGGTCATAGCCACTATTTCACCCTTTGCTTTTAATACATGTACAAGTCTTAGTTTTTGTTCGGGTTGAATTCTCGCAAAAATATTACACCTCTGTAGCACATCAGACAGCTCTTCATCAGACAAGGCAGCCATTTCCGCACCAGATAGGATGAGCTCAGATTCCAGTCCAATTTTTTTACCGATGGCGTGGGCAGTCAAGACATGGTCTCCTGTAATCATGACCACTTTAATGCCTGCTTTTTTACATAGTCTGATAGCATCCGGAACCTCCGGACGAATGGGATCTTCAAGGGCAATGAGACCAAGAAAATAAAATGGTAAGTCGAGTTGTGAATCGGGTAAAGAAGGACTTTTGGCCACTGCTTTACATACAGCTAAAACCCTGCAGCCGGCAGCTGCCATGGTGGCTACTTCGTCAAAAATAGCGTCCTTGAAATCACCATCAACACCGCAAAGTTCAACTATGGCCTCGGGAGCGCCTTTCGCTGCAGCCACTACCCTGTCGTCTCCATCATTAAAAACGCGGGTCATGGCCAACAGTTCACGACTCAGAGGGTATTCTTTGATCAAAACCTGCTTCGATAGATGCTGTTGATCTTTTTGTTCCAAAGCCCTGAAAAATGCATGCTCCATTGGGTCTGCAGAATCTGAAGGTGAGGCCATAGCAGCCCAGTGGATAATTTCATAATCGCTTATGTCTTCCGAATTGATTAATCCCATTGTATGGCCAGATTTTACCCGGGCTACCTCCATTTTGTTTTGGGTGATGGTGCCTGTTTTATCTGAGCACAGCACAGTGGCAGCTCCCAATGATTCAATGGCAGAAGGTTGTCGGGTAAGTACATTGATGCGCGACAATCGCCATGCACCAAGGGCCAGAAAGATGGTAAATACAACAGGAAATTCCTCAGGTAAAATAGCCATGGCTGCAGCGAGGCCATTGAGAAGTGAGGCTAAAAAATCTCCCTGATCCAGTAATAGACACCCACAATGAGTAAGCATAAAAAGACAGCGATGATACCGATTCTTCTTACAAATTGGCCCATTTCTATTTGCAATAAAGTCTTTTGTTCTTTGGGTAGCTGAAGGGCCAGGGCGATACTGCCAATTCGAGCTGAGATGCCTGTAAATGATACCTGAGCCAATGTCCTGCCTTTGACCAAAAGAGTGCCACTGTATAAAACAGCATCACCCTCTTTTTCTTTTTTAACAGCGAAAGCCTCGCCCGTGAGCATAGACTCATCTACTTCTAAGGCCGTAGATTCCAGGATTTGCAGATCAGCGGCCATGCGATCTCCTTCACTCATCTTGACGATGTCTCCGGGCACCAACTCTCTACCGGCTATGACCTGCCAAAGCCCATCGCGCAAAACATTTACTCTTGGAGAAGACAATTGGCGTAGGGCATCCATTGCTTTTTCCGAACGATAGTTCTGGTACAGGGAGATGCCCACCATCAAAAAAACCGTTGAAAACATGATCAATCCTTCTTTGACATCGCCCATAATCGTGTACAAAGCAGCGCAGCCCATCAACAGCATAAACATAGGTTCTTTTACAACTTCTACCGCAACACCCAAAAGAGATTTCTTTTTTTCAACGGGTAGTTCATTAAAGCCATGTTGCGCTTGGAGTGACTTTACCTGATCAGAACTCAAACCTAATTGTGAATTATCCATAGAATACCTTCCTTGTCTGTTATCCAAATGGATTCAGGTTTGTAATTTAATGAAAAATAGGGACAAAAAGAAGATTCTGGTCAACAAACGGTGTCATATTGCTCATGTCAACTTCATTTCAGGCATAGAATGCACCATCTTTCGCATTCTTAGAATGAGTCAGCATTGCCTTTCCTGATTTAATTTCGGTCAGGACGCTAATTTTTAATAGCTAAAAATCTAACCACTGAGGCTGGGCCGTTGTGGTAAGTACCTTCCTCGAGATTTATTATTACCTTCTCCAACAACTCAAATGAAAGGGAGTTGAATTCAACCTTTACTTCTTCAATAGAAAATAGCATATCCGGATCTTTGGGTCCTCCTGACTGATATTGGATCTGCTCTTTGCTAAAAGCTTCAAAAATCACAAAGCCCCCGGGTTTAAGACATGATAAAAATTGGGAGTGCAGTGTAGCCCTTACCGATTTAGAAAAATGGGCATAAATAAGTACCAGACCATCATAAGAATGAGGCTGAAAATTTAACTGATCAAAGCTTGCCACCTCATAATTAATATGGGTGCCCATTTCATCGGCCAATTGTTGTGCCTTGATTTTTGCCGCCTCGCTTGTATCAAAGGCGGTAACTTGGTGACCCAACTTGGCTGCAAAAACGGCATTTCTACCTTCACCTTCAGCTGGAAAAAGCAGCTTCCCACAATCAAAACGAGGCAGGTTTTCTGCTAAAAAGTCATTTGGCGATTTGCCATAGGCAAAATGGGATTCGCTGTATCTCTGGTTCCAAAAATCGATCAATTTGCTTTGTTTTTTGGTGTTTCAAATATACCATTAAAAAGCAAGCCACCTAAAACTCCCCCATACAAGGTGCTATTGAATGGATTGGATGTAATGGCGCATGTCCCCGATGCACAACCTATAAAATAGTAATAGGCATAGCCGGCTATAAAGCCTACTAAAACACCTACTGTAGTCATTCTTATTTCTCTTTTACTCATTTTAATTTTTTAAACTTAATGCTCCAAATTCCCCTTACTTCATTTTCTTTGTATCCTATCGCCTTATCCTTTGGATATAATTGGTGGATAGCCGCTATTGTCGGCTTACCAATTTGATCAGCGGAACCATGACATTGCAAACACATGGTATTGGTAACAATAGGGTAATAATAGTAGACAGAATCGTTTACATAACTTATTTGCCCTTCTGCCTCTGCTTCTGTGGTCAAATAGGTTTTATATTTTTCAATTACTTTTAACTCCTCGTTATTTGCTTGATTTTTGGGATTCCTTGGCTTGTCAGAAACCCTTCTAATAGAGGCCTGATGGTTTTTTGCAACACTATCCGTCAAAGGTAAGGCGTGGATATTACAAAACTGCAATGCTTTTTCGGTGCCTTGTTTTTGGATTTTTGTCATTAGGTTTTTTCCTAGTTCCTTTTTGGCAGCCATTGCATAAGATAAAGCCAAATCACTGATAGAAGATGTTTTGTCTTGTGGAAGGAGAAGCTTTCCTTTTTGATGCCAATCCTCTCCATTCATATCTTTCCAATGGGCTGCAAACCAGGTAGGTTCTTCTATCTGATAGTCATACATAAATGCAGCCATCAAGGCAATAGATTGGGGAGGATATTGTTGAGCCGGCATCAGACCAAATCGGGTAATTGCCCCCTTCATCACAGCCTTTTCAGTACTTGGATGTTGCAAAAAAGAAGAAATGGAGGTAATAAAAGCATCTCTAGATGTATCTAATTGCAGGTAGTGTGCTTTGACAGCTACCAATGGAGGGGCTATTCTATCCTTTTTCTCCGGTGCAGATGGACTATGACAGGTATAACAGTGGGTTTGTATCAAGGTCATTGCCTTGCCGGCATCGACACTGTCGATTGGAAGAATAGGAAATGGAGCAGCATCAATAGCGGCTTTGTCAGGGGCGCAGGAAATGGTATACAATACAATGATGGATAATATGAAGTTTTTCACTTAGATCTTTTTGCAAAAGTAATTGCTATCCTGTTGCTAATAGGTAATATAAGTTACTTTGCCAACTAGCAAGGATCAATGAAAATCAACCAACAGTTAAGCAATCAGTCTAATCACGGTTTAAGTCATTTTGGTTGAAAATCAGAATGTTGCATTAGATTTTAACAGCAAAAACAATGTGTTCATAGGTTAGCGCTGAATTCAAGTTAAACAAAGAGATAGCTTACAACACAAATAGACAAATCCACTTAAAGATTTTCCTCCTTCACTACATCTTAGTCAGCCGGGCGAAACATCAAGCCTAATTTTGCTGCTGTAAAAAAAATATCATGAAAATAGTGTTCGTAGTTATAAGCATCATCCTTACCTCATTGGCAGGCCATGCACAGTTTGATAAATTTAAAAAATCGGTGACCAATACAACAAAGACGATTTCACAAGTGACAAATGGAGCTGAAGGATTGAAAGAAAAAAAGGCTGCTGTCACGAGTGAGGATAAATCATCCAACTCTAATATAAAGTCGACTAATAACACCAATAGTGCTGGAACTGTGAATGAAGATTCGGGCAGTCATTATTACATAAGACCTGATGGAAAAGGTAAAACTGCCACCAAAGAATCACCTGCCAAAGATATAGCTGCCATTGCCATGCAACTAAAAGCCGGAGACGTGGTACACCTGGCCGCGGGTATTTACACAAGCAAAGCAGATCAAAGTTCAGATGTATTTACGGTACCTATCTCAATAATAGGGGGTTACAGCCCAGACTTTAGTGTAAGAGATCCTTGGGGCAAATATAAAACTGTATTCAGTGGTAGCAATGACATCAATAAAGGGTTAACCACTGAGAGGATAGGCATTCTTACCGACAAAGGATTTAAAGACTGGAAAGGAGAAATAGTAGTAGATGGAATTATCGTTGACAATGGTGCGCGGAACTATTACAGCAGTGATAAAGAAGAATTCATCAGAAGAAAAGCGAGTCCTGAGAAAGGCATGAATCCCACGCCCAATACACCTGGAATTAAAATAAGGACAGGAAGTGGCACCAAAGTCATAATAAAAAATTGCATTGTCACCAATACCGCGCCAACCCAAGGTGCAATTGATGTTCAGGTAGGAAAAGAAGGGGCAGCAACCATTGAAAACAATCTTATTGTCAATAATACCGGGGAAGGAATAATGTGCAAAAGCAATCACCACGGAGCCAGCGGTCAACCTTCTTACACTGTAAAAAACAATACCATCTTGTTTACCTGGAAATATGATGCCATAGCCAGTCATGGCGGGAATAGCCTAATGTTTGACAATGCATTAAGTCTAACAGCGGAAAATAATGTTTTTGGATTTAGTGATTATGGCGGGGTCAACAACATTAAACAATGCAAAACTGTGACCTTAAAAAACAATCTTTTTGTAGGCCATAAAAAATATGATTATCAGGAATTTAGTACCGGGCTTAAATTGGATGAATTGGAGGACTATGCCAATTACATAACGAGCGATTCAGAAAACAATTACTCTCAGGAAATAAAATTAAATGTTAACAAGGCATGGGCAGAAAAATATTTTGGCAGGGTTGAAATATCAAGAGCTGAGGTAGATGCCTCAGCGAAAGTGTCGAATAGTGGCGCCAATCAATTGAGAGCCATGTTTGGGTTGCCGCTTCAGGCAAGCAGTGTGAAAAAAGATGCTGATATCTGGCTGCACCGAATGGCACTGGAAGATGTTATCCGGCTTGGAATAAGTACCTACGGAAAAAATACAGGATGTTCAATGCCTGTGATTTAAAATATTGTCGAAATTTCTTTTATCACACCAAGGGCCGGAGCCAACATCCCAGCTCCGGCACATTTTAACAAATTAAAATATGAAAATTCTTACTCTTGTAATAGCTAGTTTAGTGCTTCACAACTTAAGCGCCCAGCAATTCCCTAATGATGCCAAAGTGTTAGAGGATGTAAAAAAGTATCATGGCAAGATTGCCACAGCTGAAGTTCAAAATGAATGGAAGTTGGAACGAGAAGCAGGCTACAATTTTAGCAACATGGCTAAGAGGGTAGTTGGCACTACAACACAAAAAGAAAATGGGATTTCAAAAAAAATTATTGGATTGGCAATTTATACTCGTAGTAGCTCTGTTGATTCCTGGCATTTTTCAAGATACTTTGTCACAGGGAGCGAAGTAACAGGGGCAAAATCTCTTACCGCGGATGACCTCGTTTCTCAAACGCTTGAGCTCCTGAGAAACGAACCTATTAAAGTATTTCCCGACTATCAGGAAATAGCCTGGGTTCGGAATGTAAGTTTTGCAGATATGGCAGCACCCACAACAGACAGAACTGGAGATCTTATTTATAGAGGGTTTATAGAATTTGAACGAAAATTCACAGCCTACTATCCCTTTGAAGGGGGTCTGCGAAGGTATCGATCTCCGATTGAAGCCTATGTACGACTTTCCGGTAGCCAAATGAAGGTAGCAGTAGTATCCATCAATTTCAGTGAGCCCATCAGAGAGACATGGATGAAAGAAAAAGAATACAATGGGCTACCTGTTTTGGGAAGTAAGCCCTTTGACGAATTATACGGCAATAAATGTCCATATGTAGACAAAAAAAGTGGCGAAAATGAGATCAAAAGTGATTCAATATCCACTGAAAAAGAAAGTAACCCTGAGGAAAAAAAGAAAAAGAAAACATTTGGGCTTCCCAAAATCAAAATCAAAGGATAAGATTCGTTTAATTTGCCCTAGTTTTGATCGATAAAACTGCAGGAAGATACATAGATGCCTAGACAATGTAAAATATGGGTTTTTCTCCTTATGCTGCTCAGCGGCCTGCCTATGCGTTTAAGCTCTCAAACAAAGCCAGGGTATTTTGAAAAAAGAGTGCAGGATTTTGATAAAAAATATGGAAAAGGCAACACCTCAACAAAAAGAGAAGATTTATCCTCTGCACTAGTATTGAGAGACACGCTGAAGCTTTACAAAAGATTTGACCTCCTGGCAGATCTTTCTAAAACCATTGGAAAGATGCATCAGCAATTGGGGTTAATGGGGGGGGCAGAACGCTCCTTCCAGGAAGCCATCAAAGCAGGTAGGGTTGGAAAAGACAGTTTGTGGATGGCGGCTACCTGCGCCAGGCTGGGATCCTTTTATGCTACTGAAAACAGAAATTTTTTGTCTCTGGAATATCAGATGCGGGCCTTGTTACTATATGAAAAATATGACAGAAAAAGGTCGGAAATTCCAGAAGTGTACAACGATATTGCAAGGGCTTACATCCAGCTGGGTGAATTAGAAACTGCTTCAAATTTTTTAGAGAAATCGCTGGCCCTTAAAAAGAGCTTGCGTGACACAATGCGAATTGGGATTATAACTACCTTGTATGCCGACATCTACCGTTTGCAAAAAAATTATGCCCAGGCTGAGGCCTTTTACCTTAAAGACATACCCAAAAGGAAAGCCAAAAAGAACTACGAGGGTCTTGTTATAAGTTATCTTGGACTAGGAGACACTTATTTGGAATGGAAAAAATATGACAAAGCAGAAGCAACTTATTTACTTGCGCTGCAAGCAGCAGATACCATCAAAAGGTACAGAACCATTGGGCTATCGTTGGTCAAACTGGGCAATTTGTACAAAGAAAGCCAACAATATTACAGAGCAGAAAAATTTTACAACAGAGCCATCAAAGAATGTACACAAGTAGATTCCAGGGTTTATCAGTTGAGTGCATATGAAGCCTTATACGACATGCATAAAAAAAGTGGCAGAATTGAGGCCGCACTGCAATATCTTGAAAAATACAAGGAGGTTAATGACATCAATACCAAAGAATCTCTACAGTTAAAAGCAGAAGACATGAAAGCTGCATATGAACTCAAAGAACGGGAAAATGAAGTATTGAGATTAGACAAAGAAAATAAAAAAAACAAACAAATCAGGCAGATACTAATTGCCGGTATCGTTATTCTGTTATTACTTTCGACCTTCCTTATCGTTTTGTTTTATGCTCGCAATAAGGCGCTCAAATTATTATCAGACGAACAAGGGCAAACCCAAAAACTATTGTCGGAAAAAGAAAAACTTCTCAGTCACCTAAACGAAACACACCATCAATTGGTACACTCAGAAAAAATGGCATCTATTGGTGTTATGACTGCCGGTATTGCTCATGAGCTCAATAATCCGGTGAGTTCCATGCACGCAAGCGCCGAAGCTTTGAAAATGGATTATGAAGAGTTGAGTCCTCTTTTTGAAGTACTGATTCAAATTAACAAAAACCCAGATGCAGATATAAAAGATCTCGATCGATTAATTCATTATTTAAACAACCTGGATCTCAAAAATTTCAATGCAGAATTGCAATCTTTGCTACAAATTATTATGAATGGTTCACAAAGGACAGCGGAAATCATTCAAGGCCTTAAGACCTTTGCCAGGGATACCGGACCTGAAAAAATAGACTACAAAATAGAGGATGGAATAGATGCTGCCCTAACTCTGCTACACCATAAAACCAAAGACATTATAAGTATAGAAAAAAAATACCTTTTTGGCGGTTATGTTAAATGCCAGGTAAGTAAAATAAACCAGGTATTTTTAAATATGCTTGACAATGCCATCCAAGCGATAGGTGGAGCAGGAAAAATAAAAATAGAAACCATTCTCGAAGGCAATCACTGCCTCATTTCAATAACGGATACAGGCATGGGTATGGATAAAGAAACCCAAAATAAAGTTTTTGAACCCTTTTTACCACCAAAGACATTGGCAAAGGCACCGGCCTTGGATTGGCCATCAGCTATGCCATCATCAAAGAACACGGAGGGAGATATAACGGTAGATTCTGAGCCAGGTTCGGGCACCACCTTTATAATAAAACTACCACTGTAACTTCCTGAATTTTTGTCAATGAAAACATGGAAATGGCTTTTTATTCTCTCTGTGTTATTTACCCTGGGTAACACCATTGTTGATGTACAATATTGGCAAAATGGTTTACCGTTCCAAGATAATGGGTTAAGTAAAATATTCAGATTTGGCAGAACCCTAATAATTGCCACGATGGCAGGCATATTGTATTACCATCAATCACACCTCAAAAATGTCCGCCTTCTCTTATATGCTTTTCTTTTAACCGTTGTGGCAGATGGATTTCTCATACTGGCCAACCTATTGCAAATAGGAATGTTGTTCTTCATCATTGTTCAGGTACTTTTGATTTTGCGTCATGCACCCCCATTGGACCAACTGAAGAAAAATAAAGTAAAAGTATTATATGCATTCCTGACAGGTACAATCCTTTATACCATAATCTATACCCTGATAGGCAAAAATCCTATCGATCTTCCTATAAAAGACCCCATTCTAAAATATGCATTTGTTTTAGTGGTATCACTAATTAGCGCCCAACTGGCGGAACTCAGACCTGAATTTACCCGCAGTCAATCACAAAAGATCTTTTGGGGCATGGTTTTCTTTTTTCTTTGTGATTTAACGGTGGTACTTCCCTTGCTTTTTTCCGAAAATGAACTAGCCTTACTGGCCAGAGCTCTTACCGGGTTGTTGTATACCCCTGCCCTTCTTCTCCTGGTTTTATCAGCAAAAAAAGAAAACATTTGATCCCTTTCAGTGGTTACAAGGGCGCCTTTTTCAATGTAATATTGGCATTAGTGTCCTATTTACTATCCAATTCTGGTACAGATGAGCAACTCTCAATAATAGATTTACCTCTGGAATTAAAAAGTCTTTTGGTAATTTTACTTGCCTTTGAAGTAAGGGCAAGTAAATACCTGATTAGTCGTACATTTATAGCTCTAAATCCGCAACAAAATATCCTTTGGAATAAATTCAGTCAAAGCTGTTTGTTTGGGATTATGTTGCTTTTCAACGTTATTTGGCGAAGCTATTGCAAGATGACTTACCTGGTTATACCCGTAATTTATCAGATGGGCCAAAAGTTAATATTCCATCAGGATGATCCCCCATGGCAAATTCAATTTTTCATCTATGTAGCTGGTGCAGGGATAGTATTTGGAGAAATATTAATAATTCGTTATACTTTGGAACCCGTACCTCAAACAAAATCTGCCGTACGTGAAATGTGGTCACGTAGTTTAGTTCTCATTTACACAGCTTATTTTTCAATCTTCCTTGGAAACTTATTGACAGAATTGACATCTTCAACAGGTACGAGAATTATCACTCATTTACCTCAACTCATACTGTTTTTTTTCTTCTTTTACCTTCCTTTCAGATGGGTTGAAGTTTTATCAGACTTGGCAGCCTGCAAAAATCCGTGGCAACAGTGGGTTTGGGGATTTACCTCTTTTGGGGCCATGATGTTTGCACATTTATAAAATAAACCGGCCACTACTCACTACCCCATTTTCCTCTTTCACTGCAAAAGAAAAATTGAAATCCAAAGCCGATTGTAATTTTGTTCCAAATCATTGAAAATGGGCATTCTTTTGGTGTTCGTTCTGGTGTGTCTGATAATCTACGCCGTTTTGGTTACTCATGGCCTCTATTTATTTTTTAAACTCATTTTGGTTAGGTGGCTGGGGGTTGGCATTTCAGTCCAATTATTATGGCTGATCATCAATGTAACTCTTTGGCTGTTGGCCTGTCGATTCATTTATACAATGATGTTAGATGCAAGAGGTGGAACACCCAATATGGAACCAGTTTGGAAGTTTTACATTGCGTTGAATACCATCTTATTTTTAATCGTATTTTTGCTGGGTTATAAATCCAAATAAGGAATGCCTCTCTATACAATTTTATACCTTGATGATGAAGCTGATAATCTAGCTGCCTTTCATGCCGTATTCAGGCGACATTACAAGGTTTTAACAGCTGGGACTGCAGAAGAAGCTATTTCATTGTTAAATGATCATCCAATTCAGTTAGTGATCAGTGATCAACGGATGCCTGGTACTAGTGGGGTAGAATTTTTAACAATGCTGAGTGAGCAACATCCCAAAATCATAAGAATGATACTTACCGGCTATAGTGATATGCAGGCTACAATAGATGCAATCAATAAAGGTAAAATATACTATTACATTACAAAACCCTGGAAGTTTGAAGAGCTCAAACTAATCATTGACAACGCCCTGGATGCATTTGCATTAAGAGAACACAATAATAAACTCAAAGAGGAGAACCAGGCACTCTTGTTAAAAAACCTCCAACAGGAAAAAGAAAATTTAGCTAGTCGATTTGAAGTATTAAAGGACCAAATCAACCCTCACTTTTTATTCAATTGTCTTAACACATTAGTGTCATTGATAGGCAGTGAACCCGAGACTGCCATAAAGTTTACCGTTCAGTTTGCACGCATGTATCGGCGAATATTGGAGATGGGAGATGAAAAACTGATACCCCTTGAAAGAGAAATTGAACTACTTGACAGTTATATTTACTTACAAAAAATGAGATTTGGCTCAAATTTAAAACTCAAGGTGGCCATTGATGAATTACGCTATGTTTTGCCTCCATTTGCCCTGCAGTTGTTAGCAGAAAACAGTATTAAGCACAATATAATATCGAATAACCAAACGTTGGAAATCACAATCACCCAGAAAGGCAACACCTTAGAAGTTGCTAATAATTTATCACTGCGACCCATAGAAGAACCATCCACCGGACTTGGATTGAAAAATTTGAGAAGCAGGTATGTTTTGTTGACTGGCATGGACCTCAACATTGAAAAAAATATAGAAACATTTAAAGTAACATTGCCCTTAATTCCGGAGTTTTAATACCTTTAAAATGAAACTAAAAGTATTGATCATAGAAGATGAAAAACCTGCCCAGGAACACCTGGAAAGGCAGCTCAAACGGGTAGACCCGGAGGCAATAATTTTAGCTCAGCTTACTACTATATCAGAGGCTGTAACCTGGTTAGAAAACGAAAGTGCAGACCTCATCTTCATGGACATCCATTTGGCAGACGGCTCAAGTTTTGCCATTTTTGATCAGGTCAAAGTGGATATTCCAATAATATTTACGACGGCTTTTGATGCATACGCTTTAAAAGCATTCAAAGTCAATAGCATTGATTATTTGTTAAAACCTATTGGGGAAGAAGAGTTAAAAATCAGTCTTGAAAAATACAAGATCCGCTTTCCACAGCACGCCCCCATCTCGATGGAGTGGTTAAAAAAGGCCATTGCCCTTGAACCAAAAACCTTCCAGGAAAGATTTATGGTGAATAGAGGTGAAAAACTTTTGAGTGTGCCGACCGAACAAATTGCCTATTTTGAAGGAGAAGACAGGTATGTTTACCTGGTTAAAAAGGATGGGTCAAGGTTTATTGTTGACTACAGACTATCGGACCTCGAAGTAGTATTAAATCCCAATCATTTTTTCCGACTAAATCGCAGTTTCATAACGCATATAACCGCCATCCATTCCATGGTTAATTTGAGCAAGAGCAGAATTAAAATTGAACTCAATCCGGCTGCCAAACGTGAAATCATGGTAAGCAGTGAAAACAGTCAGGAGTTTAAACAATGGTTAAATCAGTAACATGCATACTTTTCTCTTAATACTTTTGGGTTGGGCTTATCTTTATCCTGTATTGCCGTATAAAGGAAAAACAGCAGATGACTTTATTCCAAAAGGATATAAAGTGATCCAGCATGCGATGGGTCATCTGGATGCAGATACGATCACAGATGCAGTTTTAATTATTGAGTCCATAAAAGGAGTTCAAAACCTAAAAGAAACTGACCACAATCAGCAACCCCGGATCCTATTTATTTTATTGGGACAAAAAGAAGGAGGCTATCATTTGAGTGTTCAATCCAATGAGTCAACCATGCTCAATGATGATGGAGGGGCGTTTGGTGACCCATTGGCCGATCTTAGCATTGAAAATAGGGTTGTAAATGTATCCTATTATGGAGGTAGTAATTTCAAATGGGATTATACCTATAAGTGGCGACTTCAGCAAAACGACTGGTACCTTATTGGCGCCACTCATAGTAACATGAATCCCATAGATAATGTTATGGAAACCTATGATTTTAATTTTAATACAGGAAAGGCTGAATATACCAAAATGCCTTACTTGGAAGAGGATGATGGCAAAGAAAGCGTTGTCTCTCAAGTGAAAAAACTTAAGCCTGGTAAAAAGCCATTGCTGAAACTAAAGACATTTAAATTTGGAATTCAGAGGATTTACAAAAACATTTACATTTAACCGTGGAACGTAAAATAATCGAGGATAGTAACTGGGACTACCAATTGACTGAAGATGAGAGTGGAAAGTTATATTTTGAGGTGATATGTGGCACCGTTGCCATCTACACCATAACCTTTGAACTCAACGTTCATGAAATAGATGCCTGGCGAAAAGAAGGGACCTCTGCCTTAAGAACATTAAGTTACCGGGTGCGCGACTATCCGGAAGAATATCTCCAAAGAAGAGAAAAAGAATAACACCACAACACTACGATTCTATTCGTAGCCCTTGCTATGAGACCCAATTGCAGATTTACCCCAACGAAACCAGGAATCTACTATCAAATTTTATTCTGCTATCCAATAAATAAAACATTAAAACAAAATATAAGTGAAGTTATCGATGATTTATAAAAATAAAATATTGACACTAATTAATTACAAAAAATTGCCGACAAAATAATAAAGCAATATTTCATGACATGCCGTCAAAACTTATCTTTGGAAGATGGAACCAAGTATTGTGAAAAAGCTTTTACTGACTTCAATTATCATCACTCTCTTCCTGGGCTTGAGGGCACAGGATCGCCTGACCGATATTCACAACAATCTCCACACCCATTTTGAAACAGGGTACGAATGGAATGGTACCCAATACCTAATTTCTATGTTTGCAACCGGGGATGTAAGAATTTTTCAGCTGAAAGGTCCTGAGGATGCACGTTTGATTTTTGAACAAAAGATGCCCGGTGTTAGCACATTTGCGGAGGCAACCCGGTTTTATGGAGAATGGATGATATTTCAGGATGGTACGCATCAGTTTACCTTTCATCTTACCCAAAAAAAATTGTACAGTTACGAAAGGCCTGAGGGTTTTTATGCCTATGCAGAAAGTTTGTACTACGACCTCGATTACTGCTTACTCAAGTTGGAAGAAAAAGTAACCGGATATGAATTGTACTTCATACTCGACTACGACAAAGGTATTGAACGATGGAATGGAGAATACGGCACTCCATTGTGCAGAAATGGTCATGAATTTGTTTGTCACTCCTTTGAAGGTCCAACAGGTGCTACCAGTTCCCGTTTTGATGTCATCAATATTAAGACAGGCGAAAAAAAACTAATAATTAAAAATCTCAGCTATCAGCCTACCTTTAGTTTTGGAGAAGGCAATTATTGGTATGTTGACAAGGGCATCCCCGTTAAATTTGATCCAATAGATAAAAGCCTCACAAAATTCCACGAGGCCAAGCTTAGCTTTTACTCAACCACCAGTGTTCACGTTAAAGATGATTATCTGATAGTGATGGGCTCACAGATTGATAATTACCATGTGGTGACCTATGATTTAAAAAAAGAAGCCTTGTTGAGCAGCAGCAAGGGTGTTGCCCGCGCGGCAGGATTTATGACTACCAAGGTCCGTTTATTTAAGCAATATTTGGTTTGTTTTGATGCTGGTTACTATATGCATCAATTTGACTATGAAAAAGGATTTGTCAAAAAATACAAGGTCGTTTTTGACCCTTATTTTATATCCAACAGAGTTCCTATCTTGTATGAAGGAGAAGACTACGTCTACAATGGCAAGGGCTATACCTATATCAATTTTGCTACGCTTGACACCGCCTTTGTTAGCATCAATGCCCCCACACTAACACCTGCCACCTTTGATTTCACTACCTTCCACTGGGACGACGGCAGGGTTTTGGCGATTACCATGAGTAGGCACCTTCGGTCTGCAACTCAATTTATAATTGATCCTCTTCTGAAGATAGCAGAGCCGGTTAATCTAACCCAGGCCCCTACGGGTATGAACCAGGATTCGAGAATCTTTAAAATTGACAGCACCCTTTATTTATGGAGTGATGGTTTGTACCTCATTTCTGGCAACAAAGTGAATCGACTTCCTTCACAAGCCAACGGCTTTGGCACTACTTTTAACCAATCCTATAACAAAACCCTACATTTTAAGATCAGAAATCACCTGGTAGAAAGCTATACCCTTCAAAACAATCAAATCATCATCTATCAACACAAGGGTGGCATGACCACCCGCTGTGGCAGGCTTCCATTTACTGCGTCTATTTACGAAGCCTGTTATTTTAAAAACCATTTATTCACCCTAGAATATAACAACGGATATCAAATTTGTCAATACGATAGTACAGGCGCCAATAAAATCGTTGTGGATAAGATTACTTCATCCAGGAATTTAACGAGCATGCAAAATCCATACGAATACAATTACCTCGTTATAACAAATGAGGGAGTCCTGTATCAGAGAGATACCGTTTTTTACACAGTTAATCCTGGCTTGGCTCCACAGGCCATTGCCAATTCTCCCTCTTTTAAAAACAGCACCCTGCTTCTTGAAAATAATGATCAAAAATACCTTTTCAGCAATTACCAGCAACAGTCGCTTTATCTGCTTCAAAATAGCAATTGGAAGGAGCTGCATAAAAACATTTCTTACATCCGAAATGCATACAATGATAAAAAACGCAACAAAGCGGTTTTTAGCTTATATGATATGAATGGTTTCACCATCCTACTGACAGATGGCAGCAATACGAAAAAATGGACCACTCCGTTGATCGCCCTTCAGATAGCAATTGAAGATAAATACATTTTGTACAGAACCGGCAAAGACATGGAAGGCTACCTCTTAGATCTGGAAGCTGAAAAACTAAAAACTATACCCGCCCTTCCAGCAAGCTTCCAATATGCAGGATTGACAATTACCCAGACGGATACACTTGTATATGGATCAGCAGGCACCAGTTTTGACTATGAGCTTAGGACCTATCGACTGAGCCAACATTTCAGCACCTTGACCCAAATTGAACAATACAACATTCCAGCCTCCGTGAACTACCTTTTTGTAGAAGGCCAGGGCAATACCCGGTTGATATACACCTCTCTATTTACAGGTAAAATCAATGAGAGTTCTAGTATCGAATTGCTACCCGACTTAATATTGGGCACTAATATTACCACCCCAGCCTATTATGCCAATGACCATTTTGTTGAAGAGGGTTACCTGTACTTTCTGGCTGCTGATGTAAAAAAAGGAAAACAGCTATACCGATGGAAGATGGAATATCCGGTTTCATCCACCCCTGAATTGGGTGCTGAAAAAATCAACATCTATCCCAATCCCGGCCATGACTTACTTTTTATGCAACATCCCAGAATCACTTTTACCGACGGTAAGTGCAGAATCTATTCTATATCCGGCACCCTGGTAACAGAAAAATCATGTTCCGGCTTGCTTGACATTCACGATCTTAATCCCGGTTACTACCTCGGTGAATACAGGCACCAGGACTTGGTAATTCCCTTTTCATTTATAAAACAATAAGGCATGAATCCATTGCACTTTCCGGATGTATTGGCATTGATCAGATCTTTTAGAGATGCCCTGCCCCTGCTTTGGAAAAACAAGTTGTGGAAGGGTTATTTTGCCCATGGTCCGGTAAGTTACCTTTCTATTTTTGTAGTATTGTTGGTTTCGTATCAATCTTATGTCTACTTCAACCCGGGTTTGGGAGACACCATCAAATCGGGCATCAAAAAGAAGGCAGTTGAGCAACTCAAGGAACTGGCAACCGACCATTTGCCGGATTCAATAGCAGATACCCTCAACATGATCATGGACGATAAGATGAATCCAAAAAGGGATGCCAATCAGACCAAGGATACTCTTTCTTCAGACGAGGGCGACACTGATGTGGTGCCTTCATCAACAGATACTTTGGCCAAGGAGGATAAGGCTTTCATCGCTGACACCGTAGAAAAAGAAGATAACGATGTGCCACCCACCTCTATAGAAGAGGGTAAGGATGAAGACGACAATGATCCAAAGGAGGAACAAAAATCTAAGGGTGTGGATCAATATGTTGACAAAAAGGGAATTTTCTCGGGTGGGTTTAAGTACTTTGTCATCATCCTACTGAATATGCTAATTGGTCATTTTTGCGGTAGGATCATTGGTATGATGGGAGGTTTTGAAAAAATGATCACCTTCAAATCTTACCTAAAAACGCAAATAAGGATATTACAGATAGGTCTTAGCAATTGGGTAATTGAGATCCTTGTCGGTGTTGTTGTGTCTATTATCTGCGGAATATTTTTCAACGACACTTTTGAAATGATCGGTAAAAAAATCATCCACATGTTTTTTCTGGGCTACCTTTTTTTTGATAGCTATTACGATTATTTTGGATTAAAGACCAAGGAAAGCAGACAAGAAATCATGCATCACCTGGTCACAGTCAGTATGGCCGGTGCAGTAGCCTGGGCGGTTATGAGTGTACCTTATATTGGTCCCCTCTTAGGCCCCATTCTGTGTTCTGTAGCAGTTACCATCTTTCTTGCCCGTGAAAAAGGATTGATGCTCAAGCCACAATTATAAGATTATGGCATAAATACCGTAGTGATGATAGACCTTGGTTCGATCATGTATTTGTAGGTACGTCCCTTGTACATAAAACCTGTTTCAAATTTTTCTTCGGTAGCATTCATTACTACAACCGCTGTGGAGCCATCCGTATTTTTAAATCCGGTACACAATAGCTGTGCCCTGTTGGATGAAACTGAAATTCTTTTGGCTCCCGGTTTTATGAATTTGGAAAAATGACCAATGTAGTAGTAAGAATTCATAAGGTGGATTGAGTTCTCACCTGTTTTAACATGCACTGGGGCAAAGCAGAAATTTTTAACGTGATTGGGTCCTCCTACTTCATCTAGCAGGAGGTTCCAGTCGGTCCAGGCAACGGCTCCCTGGTTGAAATCGTTAATCATATTTTCTCCATAATTTTCTCCCCACTGCCATTGATCAAAGGTGGCCCAGTCGAAGGGATAATTGCATGCCTCGGTGAGCAGCAGATTGGTTTCAGGAAATTTTTCCTTGACCCTTTGCAAATTTTGGTATTGTCGGCCACCATTCCATATCTCATACCAGTGGTAGCCGATGCCCCATACATATTGGGCAGTGGCTTTGTCGCCCAAGATAGGTTGTACCCTGTGAAAGATGAGGTCACGGTTGTGATCCCAGGCAATCAGTTTTTTATCCTTCATACCATTTTTATGAAGGGTGGGTCCGAGATAATCTTTGATAAAATCTGCTTCTTCCTGGGCTGTGTAGATACATGACTCCCAGGTTTGTTTGGCCATAGGTTCATTTTGCACAGACAAGCCCCAAACAGGGACTCCCTTGGCTTCATAGGCTTGGATGAACTTAATAAAATAATGAGCCCAACTTTGCCTGTAAGCAGGTAATAATTTTCCGCCCTGCAGCATGTTGTTATTGTCTTTCATCCAAGCGGGAGGGCTCCACGGCGAAACAAACAGTTTTAAGTTGTTACCTGCTGTGGCCATCGCCTCTTTGATAAAGGGCAGCTTGAAATTGAGGTCATGGCTTATATCAAAGGTGGTCAGGGTAGAATCGCGATCTGCCACATAGGAATACATGTCTGAAGAAAAATCGCAGGAGTTGATATTGGCTCTGCCCAGGGTATAGCCGATACCTTTTCCGGCATCAAAATAGAGATTCAGCAATTCTTTTCTTTTATCCGGCGACAGTTTGTAAAATGTTTCTGCTGCCGCATCTGTAAAGGCGCCGCCAATGCCCACCATTTCCTGAAACTGACTTGATTCGTCAATAAAAACGGAAGGTTCTGTTTCCAGGGGTTGACGTGAAAGGGAGATGTCAATTACGCCGGCCGGTTCCATTCTCAGATTTCCATTTTTGGCCGTTATATATGCCTTGGGATGAGCTACCCTTGCTGTCTGCGAAAATAAAACCGGGGCAAAGCTTGCCAATATAAGAAATGCGTATACTATTCTGGACATTGTATGATCTTTCAAAAATATTACCAAACGAAGGTACTTACAGAAGTCGGCTTGAGTTCCAAAACCGTTTCAGTTCTACCATCAGAAACATTGATTTTTTTCATGGAGTTGCTTTCGTTCATCACTAAGAGGACCTTGGTGCCGTCTACATTTTTAAAGGCTACATTGGGTACTGATTCAAACCAGGGGCTGGAAATCCTGACTGCTCCCGGCTTTACAAAACGGGCTACCTGACCAATGATGTAATAAGAAACATTGCGTTGGAGGGTATTGCCATCAATGGTCACCGCACCCATACAAAGGCTGCAACCTCCATTGAGATGCGGATCAAAAGCTGGGTCGGAAGCGAGATTCCATTCCAGGGCTACCTTGCTCCAATTGCGCATCGTACCCATGATTACATTTTTGGTGTGCCATTTCAAATCATCTCCAAAAAGGGAATTCCCTCCTGTCCATTGTTCTGTAAAGTACAAATTTTTATCAGGATAGGCCTGGTGTACCAATGAAAGTGCGCCTACTTCACCTCCATACAAGTGAAAGGCAGTACCATCAATGTACTCAGCTGCAGCTGCATCTCCCAGGATGGCCAGTGGATACTGGTAATTGTCACAATTGTGATCCCAGATGATGATTTTAGTAGATAAGTTTTCTGACCTCAACACCGGTCCCAGGTGGCTTTTGATAAACTCTGCCTGTTGGGTAAACGACATAATCATGCTGGGGTGGTTGCCACCATGCTGTGGTTCGTTTTGCACAGTGACCGCATCGATGCGAATTCCCTGTTGCTGCATGGCTTTGATGTACCTGGCAAAATACCTGGCGTAAACGGAGTGGTGTTCTGTCTTGAGATTCCCTCCAATGGCCTGACCGTTGGTTTTCATCCACACCGGGGCAGTCCAGGGAGAAGCCATGATGTGAATATTGGGCTGGATGGTTAGTATTCTTTTGAGCAGGGGAATCAGATAAAGAGTGTCCCTGGAAAGAGAAAACTGTGCCAAATCATTATCGGTCTGACCTGCCTGTAAGTCATTGTAGGTAAAAAACTGTTCGCTCAGATCCGATGCACCAAGGCTGATACGAAGGTAGCTGATGCATTGCTCACCAGCGCCACAACCAAACAACTCTTTGATCAGTTTATCTCGGGCTGATGCCTCCATTTTTTCGATGAGCAAGGCACTGCCTCCTGTAAGGGTGTAACCAAAGCCATCAATGGTTTGAAACTGAGTTTGCGTGTCAACCTTGATGGACAATAATGAAGCATCTCCTTTTCCTACTTCTACTGAGCTGGAAGCCAATAAATTAGACCGGTCAAAGCTAGTTGTCCAAAAATTGGTTTTGGGAAGTGGGGTCACGTCCATGTCCTGCTTTTCGGTACAACTCTGCACCACAGTCATCGAAATCAATACCAGGAAGAAGAACAAGTTACCTACGTTTTGTAATCTCATACTATTTTATAATCGGGTTTAGTAACCCGGATTTTGAGAGAGTTTTGTGTTTTTATCCAATTCAGATTGAGGAATTGGCCAAAGTAATCTTTCCTGGGTAAGGTTGTATCCCAGGTTTTCACCATTGGGACCCACCGCATTGTTCATTACATCGATGGCTTTTCCGGTGCGTTTGAGGTCGTACCATCTATGACCTTCAAATGCCAGCTCCAATCTTCTTTCTTTGGCTATAACGGCTCTGGCTGCGTCTTTATTGGCAGCATTGGTATCTGCCAGTTTGGCTCTTTTCCTGATCTGATTAACCAATTGCATGGCACCGGCCAGATCGCCATTTTCGTTAAGCGCTTCTGCTTTTAATAACAGAATATCCGCCAACCTAATAAATATGTAATTCTGGTTGCTGCCTTCGTCAAATTTACGGTACTTATTGATAAAGGGGTATTGGGTCTGGGGCCAGTGGGCATCTGACCATTTGCCACTTACATCCTGAAAAGTGACAGAGGCATTTTTTCGCACCACATCTCCTTCCGCTTCAAAGGCTTTTACCAAATCATTGGATGGCAGGTTGAATTTTTTCCAATCCAATCCTCTGAAAATTTTAACTCCCCAGTTTCCATCTGAAGCCCCACCATTGTAGTTGATCTCAAAGATGGATTCTGCTGTGTTTTCTGCAGTATTGTTCCACAAATCATCGTAGTTGGGCATTAAGGAATATCCTCCGGCTACCACATCGTTGCAGTAGGCCAATACCTTGTTCCAATCAGCGGGTACACGGGTAGCATATACTTTGGCGAGAACGGCATTGACAGCTCCTTTGGTTACAATGCCTTTATGAGCAGCAGTAGTTTGTACATTGGCCAGGGCTGTCTCCAGGTCTTTGATAATCTGGTTGTACACATCTGCTTGAGGGTTACGGGCCGGAAAAATAATCGCATATATATTGTCAAGTTCTGCCGCTGATATACTTTTCACCTCAGTGAGTTGTAGTGGCACATCACCCCACAACTGAGTCGCCTGGAAGTACATAAAGGCACGGATAAATGAAGCTTCTCCAATGATTTGTTTTTTACGATCTGCCGTAAGTCCCGGAATATCTCCATCCAGGTTATTGATGATGGTGTTGGTCTTGCCAATAGCAGAATACAAATAACGCCAATCCCTGCTTACATTGGAGTTGGTAGCATCAATGTTGTAGTCATCCAGCTGGAAGTTTGAAGGATTATCTCCTCCCGCATAGGCGTCGTCAGACTGGGCGTCGCCATTGACAAAATAGTCGAGCTGGTAGTATTCATTTTTAAAATCACCATAGGCGGCTGCCAATGCTGCTTCTACTTCGTTGGCAGAGTGAAAATAAATGGAGTCGGTGCCTGTATTGTTGACCGCTATGCTTTGTGATTCGGGCTCCAATTCGAGAAAATCAGAACAAGAGACAAAGCCTGCCATCAAAGTCATCATTAAAAAATGATAGATATATCTTTTCATGGTATAAATTTAATAGATGCTTTCAATAATAAGTTAAAAATCTGCTTTTACGCCCATGGTCACCACCATTGAGTGGGGATAGGTACCATAGTCGATGCCCAATTCAGTGGCACTTCTGCCAAAGGCATTGACTTCAGGATCATAACCGCTATAGCCCGTTATGGTAAACAGGTTCTGACCTGTGGCATACAAACGCAAGGCGCTTAATCCTGCTTTCGTCAACCAAGTGCCGGAAAAATTGTATGCCAGGGTCAATGATTTTATTCTGATGTATGAACCATCTTCGATAAATCGGGTAGAGTTCAATACATTTTTTACATTGCCATTGCCGATGGCCCTGGGCATGTCTGTAATGCGGTTGTCGGGGGTCCACCTGTTGAGTACTGACACGGATTGGTTTTTACTGTCAAACATACCTTCGAGGTCGATACGAGTGGCATTAAATATATCATTGCCGTAGCTCCCCTGGATAAAGATATCGAGATCAAAGCCCTTCCACGAAAAGTTGTTGGTGAGTCCGAATACAAAATCAGGTTGTGCATTGCCAATGATGGTACGATCTCCCGGATCAAAAATATTGTTGTTGTTTAGATCTTTGTACATCAAGTCACCGGTTTCAGGATTCACGCCCTCAGACACATAACCGAAGAAGCTTCCCAAAGGCAGTCCTTTTTCACAATGGTCACATCCTGGTTGTTGGAATAGATGCGACCAAAGTAGTACACGTCAGTGTATTTAAGGTCGGTTACTTCGTTTTTGTTAAAAGAAATATTAAAATCCGTTTGCCATCTGATGGATCTGTCCATGTTGACGGTTGACAAGGCCAGGTCGATGCCTTTGTTCTGTATATTGCCGGCATTGGTTTGGATGGTTGTGATGGGCAAAGAGTTGCTCAGTTGAACATCGAGCAAAACATCGCTGGTTTTTTTCAGGTAGGCATCCGCTGTAAAACTCACCCTGCCATTGAACATCAGCAAGTCGATACCCAAATTGGTCTGGTCTGTGGTTTCCCATTTCAGATCCGGATTGCCATAGCTCACCTGTGCAGATCCAGGTCCGGAAAGAGGTGATGATGGTGTACGCCTATAATAACTTACAAGTCCAAATCTTGCATAGTTGGATATGCCTTCCTGGTTTCCGTTTCTACCCCATCCTACCCTGATTTTAAGGTCTTCGATGGCTGAAATATCTTTGATAAAGGAAGCTGACGAAACCCTCCAGGCAGCAGAGAAGGCAGGCATAACACCCCAGTGGTGCGCCAATTTAGAAGATCCATCTCTTCTCAATGAAGCTGAGAACAAGTAATTGCCATCATAATCATAGGTAACCCTACCGAAAAACGAAGCCAGGGCCCATGCAGAACGATCGGTTGAACCAGAGATGGTGTTCGCCGCATTAAGGGTTTTTACAGTGGTGTCATCCGGAAAGTCATTGCCCTGCAGGTAAGAATCATTCCATGCCTGCTTCTGAACACTGCTACCAGCCAAAGCCGTATAGTGGTGTTTGTCAGCACTACCTGTATAGGTAAGGGTGTTTTCTGTTAGCCAGGTATAAGTGGTGGATTTATCTGCAATGCCTACGCCATTTTGGTTTCTTCCATAATTGGTTTTAAAAGGATCCAGATAGTAATCCCATTGATGGGTTTGCAGGTCAATACCCAAATTACTCTTAAATTGAAGTCCTTTGCCAAAGTTGATATTGAGGTAGGTGTTACCAAAAAGTCGGTTGTCGCGCACCAGTTGTTCAGGTCCTTCCATATAGGCAACTGGGTTTTCCCAGCTGGGTTGGAATGGATTGGGATCATATTGGCCGGAACCATCGGTTTTGTAAATTCTTAAAAAAGGCGGCGTATTGAGGGCACTCATGATGACACCTCCTCTGCCCGAACTGGCATTGTCCTGGGTGTTTTCAGTGTTTGACAAGATGGCGTTGATGTTGGTGCCAACAGACAACCACGAACGAACGTCGTTGTCGAGGTTGAGCCTCAGTGAATATCTTTCAAAAGAAGCAGGTCTTACGATGCCATCACTTTTTAGGTAGTTGCCTGACAAGAGGTAACGTGATTTTTCGCTACCGCCCGACATTGATAGTTGATAACTCTGATTGGTTCCTGTACCAAATACTTCCTGGTTCCAGTCGGTGTTGGCGGTCCATGTTGGATCTAAGCCTCCCGGGATAATTTCTTCCATCAGTTCGCGGTACCTTCTGGTTGAAAGAACATCGATGGTTTTATTGAGTCTTGAAATGCCATAGTATGCATTAAATGAAATCTGTGTTGTATTGGCCTTTCCTCTTCGAGTGGTGATAAGTACGACACCATTGGCAGCTCTGGCGCCATAGATGGAAGAGGAAGAAGCATCCTTCAATACTGTCATTGTGGCGATATCGTTGGGATTGAGTCCCCTGATATCGGTAGTGGGCACACCATCAACCACATAGAGGGGTTCATTGCCGGCTAAGACGGAGGTAGCTCCTCTTACCCTGACAGAGATATCTCCTCCCGGTTTTCCCGAAGGTTGAATAACCTGTACACCGGCTGCCTTTCCCTGCAGGGCTTCTGCTGCTGATACCATGGGGCGCTCTTTGATGGATTTTTCATCCACGACCACCACGGCGGAGGTGAGGTCTTTTTTCTTTTGGGTTCCATAGCCAATCACCACTACGCTTTCCAGCAGGGTGCTTTCTTCGGATAGGGCTACATCGACCACCGATTTGCCATCGATCACAATCTCCTGAGAGGTGTAACCCACAAAACTAAAGATGAGGGTGCCCGATGAAACATTTAATTCATATTTACCATCGAAATCGGTGACGGTGCCAGTATCGGTGCCTTTGATCAGCACGGATACGCCGATCATGGGTTCACCTTTATTGTCTTTCACGGTCCCTGAGACTTGTGCAAAACTATAGAGTGAAATACACAAAAAAGCTAACGATAAGAATTTCCTGAACATAAAGTTTGAATTTATTGGTCCTGGTTAGAAAAAAGGGTGAAGTCGTATGGACTCAGCCTTCATCGGTCAAAGCCACTTCTCCCGGTCCAAAGGCAAAGGCCCGACTAGCACCCTTCAAATTTGAGTAAAATTGTAGTAAAATTTGGGTGGTAAAAAAAACCGACAGGGTACCCATGTCCCTGTCGGCTGAATTGCATTAATTAACGCTGGAGCACCATTGTCCAGGCCTTAGTTCCATCTTTGCCATCAGAGATGTCAACGGAAACAACCAAAATTTCTTTTCCACCACTGTTGATGTAACTCATTACTTCGTAACGATTGGTATCGCTGCCACCGTTTGGTGCTTTTGCACTGTCGGTATTTTCACCACCATAGTATCCTTTGTAGAAACCTACGAAAGCTGCCTTGTTACCACCGTTTTTAACGGTAATGATGGGTCTATCTGTACCAGTTGCTGCTGTAAAAGTGAAGGTATGTTTTCCACTGCCGAAAGCTGCACCGTTGCCGCTGGTGGCAACCTGGGCATCTGACCAACAGCCATTGGGTGAACCCATATAACCATCATTTCTGGCGTCGCCATTGGTTTTGTACTCGTAGCTACCATCAGCCAGGAAGATAAATTCATCGTTGGTCATACAAGACCAGTCGTCTGTACCTGTTGATGTACCATCCAGGAAATTGGCAGGTACCTGCCACCATTCACTGCTTCCCAATGCAGGACCTACGTAGATTGAATTGGCTTCAGGTCTTACTTTCCAAGCCTTGCCTACGAGGTTGTCAAAGGTAAAGCTACCATCAGAAACGGTTACCTCCTTAGTAGTGGTAGCAGTCCCAGTATTGCTGGTTGCAGTCAACTTAACCTGATAAGCACCTCCTTTTGCATAGGAATGAGATGGATTTTGAGCAGTTGAGGAAGCACCGTCACCGAAATCCCAGCTATAGGAAGTAGCGTATTGAGACTTGTTGGTAAATGTTGCATCCAGACCTGAAGTTTCAAATGAAAAGTCAGCAGATGGTTTTGGACTAGGAATAGCCGGCTCGTCTGCAGGATTGTCATAGTGAACCAATGTCACTCTCCAGTAAGCATCTGGAGAAGGATTGGCAGCAGCAAACTTATATTTTGATTCAATGATAAGTGTACCCACAGCGCCATCATGAATTTTGATAATATCAAATTTCACAGAATCCTGTGGTACTTTCACTTCTGTTACGGTACCGATCTTAGGCAGACCAATAAAAGCTCCTTTTCCAATTACGGTAATGGTAGGTTTGGTGCCATTGACGAGGTTAAACTTGTGTTTTCCATCTCCAAAAGCAGAAAGATCAATTCCGCCTTCGCCTTTCATGTTGGCAGCTGTTGCGGCAAGGCACTCATTGGCAGGAACAAAAACGCCACCTTCAGCCCAGTAGTCGCCATTGGTTTTGTACTCATAACCTTTGTCTCTTGAGAAGATAAACTCATCGTTCATGATACAAGGTCTTCTGGCAATTTCATCATTGTCACGACCCTGTGCCCACCAAACCTGGTCTCTGGCAATTGGACCCACTTCCAAAGGCCATCTGCCCGGAGAAACGACTCTTAATAATTTCCAGGTCTTGGAAACAGCACCGGTAAGTTTGGTAAGTTCCGCATCTGGATCAACTACAGTTACTGTCTGTGTTGAAATGTCAGTAGTACCATCACTGGCTTTTGCTGTCAGTTTGACACTGTAACTACCCACAGCAGCATACTTGTGAGAAGGACTCTCCTCTGTCGAAACAGCAGATTGGTCACCGAAGTCCCAACTATAGGTAGTCGCATTCGAAGAAGCATTGGTAAACTTGATGGTGAGGAAATCGGTGGCATCCGCCTTATACGAAAAGCCAGAAATCACCTCGATGGGGTCATCTTTACCACAAGAAGTGACTAAAACAAGGCCCGAAAAGACCAAAAGCCACGAAAACACGGTATTAAGTTTCATTTTAAATAGGTGTTGTATTAGTTAAAAAAATTTGTTGAATTAACGATTTGGCAATATTTATTTACGCAAACATAGGTCTTACTGTACCTCAACCTATCATTTTCACCTACTTCAATACTACTACATTTATAATTTACCCCTACTTCATTAGTACGATATGAATTAAATTGCCGTCTCAAATCAATGAAGTTTTGGTGCACCATCGTTTTTTAAGCTACTACATCCGCCCAAGAGCATGTTTTATTCTGCTAGCCATTTTTCTGCTGGCTTCAGCTGGGTTATCGTCACAGGTGATCAATCTGGGCTTTCCCCCGGTATTTAATTATAAAAAAGATGTCTATAAAGCGGGCTCACAAAACTGGGACATAGTGTACGATTCCACTGGTTATACCTGGTTTGCCAATAACGGAGGGATATTACAATTCAATGGTTATCAATGGACTACCTACAAAATGCCCAATGAAACGATTGTAAGATCGCTGGCGTTGGGAGATAACGGCTACATTTATATAGGAGGGCAGGGCAGTTTTGGATATTTGGTCCCCAACGACAAAGGTGCCTATCAATTTGTCAATTTATCACAGAAACTAAGGGCCGAGGATGCCGATTTTGAGGATGTATGGGATGTTATCTACCACGATGGCATCATTTTTTTCAGAACCGACGATAATGTGTTTGGTTTTGTCAATGGAACACTGAAATCGCTGTGGAGCAGTCGAAAAAAACTGAATTACCTGGGTGTATGGAAGTCAGAACTGGTACTACAAGACAGTGACAACAACCTATACAGCTATGCCAAAACTGGTTTTGTACCCCGCAAAGGGGCTGGTCGTTTTGACAAAGGGCGGATTTCCGGAGCGGTGACCATTGGTAAAGACACCGTTTTGATTACTACTATTGCCAATGGCATCTTCTACGTGTCTGAAAACGATCTGCTGCCATGGAAAACCTCAAATGATGCCCTTCTAAAAAACAGCATCATCTTTTGTGCAGATTCCGGACCTAACGGAAGCATCGTTTTGGGAACCTCTTTTAATGGCCTGGTGGTAATAGACAAATACCACCGGATCCAGGATGTGGTTCAGAAAAAAAATGGCTTACAAAACAACTCGGTTTTAAGCATCCGCTGTACGCCTGCCGGAAATATCTGGCTAGGGCTCGACAATGGCATCGACCTGGTTGAGCTGCTTTCACCGGTAAGAAACCTATATCCTGACGGTGAATTGCAAGGTACAGGATATGCCTTTGCCAGTCACCAGGGCAGATTGTATTTTGGCACCAATACGGGCCTCTATACCCTACCCCTAAAGTCGTTTTACACCCCCGCTGAAAAAACCGCTTTCGAGCGAGTAGCGGGCAGTCAGGGACAGGTGTGGAACCTCACTTCCAGCCGGGGAAAGCTGATGATGGGACACCACGATGGAGCCTTTTCTATCAATGGTACAACGGCACAGCTTCAATTGAAACACAATGGCATCTGGAACTTTGTCAGCCTGGATGCCGATCATGTGGTTTCAGGCTATTATACCGGCTTTCAGCTGTGGAATACCAGCAAAGACCAATGGGAGCCTGTGGCTGGGTTTAAAGAAAGTTCGCGTATTTTATACCAGCAAGCATCCACCCTGTGGATGGCACATCCCTACCGTGGCATCTTTGCCTTTTCCATAGAAGAATTGTTACAAAAAAACTAACCAAAGGCTTAAAACCCCTGGTGTTTTCGAAGTCCAATATCAAGCCTATGTTGTACAAGGCAAGAGACCTGCTATGGGTAACTGATCAGTCACAGGTTTTTCAAGTGTTAGACAATGGGCAGTTGCAAGCCGACTCTATCCTTACAAAGTATCTTGCTTTAGACAACGGCCTAAAATTTATGATGGAAGATGAATTCAAAAACATCTGGTTCAACAATGGCCGAGAAACCGGTATGCTGGTGCCTGAAAAAAGTTTTGAGCCTCTTTATAAAAAATATGTAATCCGGAATCTAACGGGCAGGTTTAATGAGGGATTTCCCTCTGTGGTAGCACTCGATCCCAACAACGTGGCCATTCCCTCCGAAAAAGGCTTTATATTTTTTGATGCCCTTTCATTTACAAGGAGAGAAAAGGCACCTCATTTATTTTTGACAGAAGTAGTACTCACCCTCGATGGCAAAGACAGCACCCTATGGAAGGCCCATGCCGGTGGCCTTCTTCCTCAGCTTACTCTTTCTGCCGATGAAAACAACCTCACCTTTTCTTTCAGCCAAAAAGATGCGGCTGATCAATCTCTGATGGAATACAGCCACATGCTGGAAGGTGTAGATAAAAGTTGGTCGGGTTGGGACAAGGATCCCAATATAGCCTTGCAGCGACTTTCACCCGGCAATTATACTCTGCTGGTCAAGGCGAGATACGATTCAGCGTTGGAGAGTACTGAAATCAAAATTACTTTTTAAAATCAAGCGACCCTGGTACCTTTCGATCTGGGCATATCTACTATACCTGGGAATGCTAAGTGGCATTGTATTTTATTTCATTATCCGTCAAAAGCGCAAACACCTGGAGGCGATTCGGTGGATGGAGCAAGAGCGTGTGTTGAGAGAAAAAGAACACCAGCTGGAATCAGAAATAGCCAAAGAAGAAATCATCAAGCTACAGAATGAAAACCTCAAAACAGAGCTGGAATTTAAAAATCAGGAATTGACATCCTTTACCTACCACCTGGTCAATAAAAATGAACTCATCAATGAGAGCAAATCAGCCTTGCAAAAACTGGAGAAAAGGTTCCAGGACCAAGCTGAATTGAAAAAAGAAATAAAATCGGTTTACAAGCTGACAGAACAAAACTCCAACATTGATGAGGATTGGGAAAATTTTGTTCAAAGTTTTGATCAGGTGCATGCCAACTTCTTCAAAAGACTCACCGATGAGTTTGGCGACCTCAGTCCGAATGATTACAAGATGTGTACCTACCTGCGCATGAACCTTACCTCCAAAGAAATTGCATCATTGATGAACATATCGATACGAAGTGTGGAGACCAACCGATATCGACTGCGCAAAAAGCTGGATCTGGACCCCGAAACCAATCTGGTGCAGTTCCTAATGAAATATTGATGTTGTACCTTTAGGCCAACAAGAAATAAAAAGATGAGATTGGTTTGGATATTGCTGCTTTTTCCATTGGGCTTGAATGCACAGTTTAATGTGATGACCTACAACATCCGTTTGGGCAGTGTGGATGATGGACCCAATCATTGGGACATCCGAAAAGAAAAATTGCGCGATCTGATGGATTATTATGATTGCGGTATTTATGGCCTGCAGGAGGCACAGCTACCCCAAATCAAATACCTTCTGAGGGTTTAAAAGGATATAGGGTAAGTGGAAAGCCCAGAACGCTGGATGCCAATGCAGAATATTCTTGCATCCTCTATGACACCACCCGTTTTCGAGTGAGTGAAGAAAAAACCCTTTGGTTATCTACCCGACCTGATACCATCTCATTGGGCTGGGACGCCAAGATACCCAGAGTAGCGAGTTATGCCCTATTTGAGGACAAAGAAAAAAAAGATCGGTTTTGGGTCATCAACACCCACTTTGACCACCAGGGACTGGTAGCCCGCTTTGAATCGGCCAAACTATTGGTGAAACTGACAAAGGAGCTCAGTCAAAAAGTGCCTGTGATTTTGATGGGAGATTTTAATGCAAGGCCAACAGAAAATTCTATCCAGGTATTAAAAGAGGTCTTTTTTGACACCCGAGAATACAGTCTAACCAAGGCCTACAGTGGTCCCGACACCTGGAATGGTTTTCAATTTGACAGCCTGCCGGATGGACAGATAGATTATATTTTTATCTACGACCCTGCCTCCAAAATGCGGGTGTATAAGCATGCTACCCTGATGGATCATTACAATCACAAGTATCCATCTGATCATTTTCCGGTGATGATACAGACCGGATTTTTTGTAGCCAACTCCAAAAAAACGGGGTATTGGTAGAAAAAAAAAGCAGTAGACTCCCTGCGGATGATCTACTGCTGACAATCAGAGAATGTAAAGCTTAATGCCGAAAAGTTTCCCTTTTGTAGGGTAGGAAAATGGGATAGAAACTATCCGGCGTTTGTCGTTTTGTCTGCGGCCACCTTTGCGGTCGCTTTATTTTCAATGTACTTTACATTGTTTGGGCAATGACAGTTTGCGCACTTGCAAGGGGTTTTTGTCTTTTCGACTTTTTGATCCCTAACGGGATTATGTTCTGTCATTGACTGTTTTTTAGGTTTGTTGTAAAACTATAACCGAATACCATATTGGAAAATGACGGGGGTCATAGCCTTGCATGATTTAAGTTTTCAATCAATGACACATGATGGGATCTGCCACGGCATTGAGCAAGCTGGCTTCTTTGGGGACCATGATGCTAATGGCTTTGTACACTACAAAGGCACCTGACAATACAAAAAGTAAGGGTGAAAGCCCTCTTTGTTTGAGGAAAGAAAAGACAGATCGATTGGCCAAGCCCATCTGGAAGGCATATAGCAGGGGCATGGTACCCAATCCAAACAAAATCATTTGTAAGGCCCCAGTGCCCAGATTTCCTCCTAGGAAGGCCATGGCCATTGCGGAATAAACCAAGCCACAGGGCAACACGCCGTTGAGGGCACCCAGGATGGCTACATTTTTTCTGGAGTTATGTTGGAGGTAACGGTTATAGATTTTCACAAACCATCTATCCATGCCAAAGGCGTCAAGAAATTTTTGACGACCCAAGGGTAGATAGTAGCTCAAGCCCCATAACACCAATAAAATACCAAAAACGAGGGCCAGGTTGGATTGAACTTTACTAATGGCAAAAAGCTGACCGGCAGTACCAATGATGGCTCCCATTAAAGCATAAACACCCACCCTGGCGGCATGGTACAAGGTCATGTCCGCCAGCATGTTGATCCGGTGCAACCTGTTGACAGGGGCTATCAAAGTCAGGGGTCCACACATACCTACGCAGTGCAGGCTACCGGCAAGGCCCAGAAAAAAAATGGCGGTATACATCAGGGGAGCACTACCCTTTCTTCATAGACATATCCTTTTTCGCCGTCGCTCCACTCCATGTGGATGTTCCATCTGCCGGATCTCAGGTCTTTGATGTCCACCTCCATGGTATCCCCGTTGAGTTGAATCGGGAAAACCCTATCTTGTTTTTCATTTACCGGACTGGAAAAGAGGATTAAGCCGCTAATTGGTTTGTTGTGAGGAATGATAAACCTGAAAATAGCTTTATCGTCTAACTGTTGGATGGCCAAACCAGAAAGCTTATTTGCGTTGGATCTTTTTTCCAAAAGTTCATCCAACTCAATATCATCAACATAATAATCCTCCTTCACCAATGCATGATCATAATCTTTGGATTTTATAACCTGAAAAATGGTAATAGCAACAAAAAAAGAGAAGAAGAGTGCGATCCCATGTCCCCAATTGAATTTCATGATTTGTTATTTAAAAGGTCCTAAAAAGTTGGTTTCGACTACCTCTTCGGAGGCGTTACTTTTGACAAGGAGTTTGATTTCAGTTTTGCGGTCTGTAAGGTCTTTACCCGGTATTCTGATGAACATAGATCCATGAATAGTAGAATCTTCTGGCACCCTAAGATCTTGCATGCCTATAAACTGAAGCAAGGCGTGAGGGTGTTCGGTAGTAATGGTAATATGTTGCACTTCACTGGTTTTATTAACCAGGGTATAATTATAGAGATTACTAATGGTGCCGTCTTCTGACTTTTGGAAGAGAGTGCCCGGTGTGTGCAGAATAAGGGCTTCAACGTCGGATCGATTGCTTAGTAAAACCACATTTAGTATTAATAAAGCAATAAGCACAAAGCTATAGGCAATTGTTCTTGGGGTAAGTAATTTTCTTTCTCCTTTGGCAATGCCATTGTGGCTGTCATATCGGATCAACCCGGTAGGTCGTTTGGTTTTTACCATCACTTCATCGCATACATCTATGCAGGCGGTGCAGTTGACACATTCGAGCTGGGTACCATTTCTAATATCAATGCCGGTAGGACATACCTTGATGCACAGCCCACAGTCTACACAATCCCCAAGTTGTTTGCCTTGTTCAGGGTCCACGCCCTTTTTAATTTTACCTCTTGGCTCACCTCTCAACCAATCATACGAAATTACTATTGAGTTGGTGTCCAGCATAACACCCTGCAAGCGGCCATACGGACAAATGGTAGTACACACCTGTTCTCGCATAAAGGCAAAAACACCATAAAAAAGGAAGGAGAAAACGATCATGGCTATGAACCCTCCGAGGTGCATAGAAATAGGTTCTGTGGCAATGCGCCATACCTCTTCATAACCGATGATGTAACTCAAAAAGATATTGGAGATAAAAACGGCAATACCAAAAAACAAGATTTGTTTGATGGTTTTTTTAAACAATTTTTCTGTTGTCCATGGAGACTCATTCAATTTTTTCTGGGCATTCCAATCTCCTTCAATAAAGTATTCGATGCGCCGGTAAACCATTTCCATAAAAATGGTTTGGGGGCAGACCCAGCCGCAAAATATACGACCAAAGATGACTGTAAAAAGGATGATGAATACCAGCAGAGTTAGCGTGGTAAACAAAAACAAGTGAAAATCCTGTGGGTGGAAAACAATGCTAAAAAGAACAAATTTTCTTTCCAACACATTAAACATTATAAAAGGTTGCCCATTGACCTTAATAAAAGGCATGCCAAATAAAAGTAGCAGTAGGATATAGCTTACAAGTTTCCGGTAATTAAAAAAATTACAGGACGGTTTTTTGGGGTAAATCCAAATCCGCTTTCCTTCTTTGGTTACCGTGGCAATGGTATCTCTAAATTCTTCAGTTGCGTAGATAAAATCTTCGGTGGTTTCTCTTTTCTCTGTTGTCATAATTCACCTTTTTCTGTTGCTTAGGTTAAAGCAGTACCAGGCTGGAGAAAAATCTCCAGCCTGGTATTGGGTTTTATTTGGTTGCGGTAGTGTCAGCAGCAGCTGGTGTTGCAGCAGCGGATTCTTCCTTCCAGACATCACCCTGTGCGGCCTTCGCTCCCGGAGGATTGGTACCTTGCAGGGTAAGGATGTAGCTGGCAACGTTTTTCATTTCAGAAGGTCTGAGCTGATCCTTCCACGAAATCATACCTTTTTCCGGCACACCGTATTTAATGGTTTTGAAGACATTTTTAATACCTCCTCCATGGATCCAGTATTCATCGGTAAGATTGGGGCCTACGCTACCGGCACCTGATTCCAGGTGACAGGCTGCACAATAGGTTTTGAAGGCCGTCTTTCCTGCATCCAAATCTGCAGCAGCAGTGGCTGCCGTTACAGAGTTTTCATTGATGGCATCGGCCATCTTTGCCAGGTAGGCATCTTTCACCTTTTGACCTTCTTCCATTGCCATTTCATACTCCTTGATCTGATCAGGGCCGTTGTCTGACCAGTGATACCACCACATGTAGACTCCGGAAAATAAAATGGTAAGATAAAACATCCAAACCCACCAGGGTGGAAGACTGTTGTCCAATTCTCTGATGCCGTCGTAATCGTGCCCCAAATCGATGTCCTGCTCTTTTTCAATGGGGGTAGCTTTGGTCATGGATTTGTACAACTTCCTCCATACAGATTCCGATTGTAACATATTGGCTTTCTCAGCTGCTTCAAGGCCGTGTTCCTGGATAAATTTAGCCCGTTGCATTTCGATCATAAGGCCCATTACCCTGTACAACATTAACAAGGTAAGAATCACAACAATGGCAGCCAAAATTAAAAAAATATTGTTATACGCCCAGTTAAAGCTATTAGGCTGGGCTGGAGCAGCGGCTTCGGCAGCGGCTTCCTGAGCAAATGCTCCTACCGCAGTGACCAGAAGAGCTCCGGTTGATAATATATATCGCTTCGTCATGGTTTATTGTTTTGAAGTTTGATCGTGATCGTCTCCAAGTGGAAGCTGGGCCATATAATTTACATGGTCTTTTTTAGTAAAAAACACCTGGAACAAAACCACAGAAAAAATAATAAAGAATGTCACGAGGGCAAACATGGCCATCCAGTTGATGTTGCCTGCCGATGTTGATAATAAATGCTTGAACATGTTGAGTTTTTTCTTTTGTTATCAATTATTTATTCAACTTAATATCAGTGCCGAGGCGCTGCAAGTAGGCAATCATTGCAATCAATTCTTTTTGCTCAAGACCTTCCATTTCAATGTTGTCTTTGCGCAGATTGTCTGCAATTTGTTTGGCTTGTTTTTGCAAGTCACTGAGTGCAAGGTCTTCATATCCGGAAGGATAAGGGACACCCAAAGTTCTCATGACTGCAATTTTTGACGCGGTATAATCTGTATCTAACTTATTTTTAGCCAACCAAGGATAAGGAGGCATGATGGATCCCGGACTGATAGATACCGGCTCAATCATGTGGTTGAAGTGCCAGCTGTCTGGGTACTTGCCACCCACCCTGTGTAAATCCGGTCCTGTTCTCTTAGAACCCCACTGGAATGGGTGATCGTAAATGAACTCACCAGATTTTGAGTATTCACCATATCTCTCTGTTTCTGATCTGAATGGACGAATCATTTGAGAGTGACAGTTGTAACAACCTTCACGTATGTAGATATCGCGTCCTTCCAATTCAAGAGGAGTATACGGTTTGACAGAGGCAATTTTAGGTATATTACTTTCAATAGTAGCTAAAGGAATCATTTCAATGATACCACCTATAGCAACAGCAACCAAGGCTACGACCAACATTTGAATTGGTCTTCCTTCAATCCATCTGTGCCAGTGTTCTCCTTTGTGAGCTACATAAGGTTCCATTGGTGGTGCTTCTGCTTCTTCATTGGCAAGAAAATCTCCTTGTTGTACAGTTTTGATCAAGTTGTAGATCATAATAAATACACATCAAAAAGATAGAACCTCCTATCGCTCTTGTTACATACATTGGCAATAATTGGGTTACTGTTTCAGGAAGTTGCCATATCGAAGGAAGCCATCTGGAGTAAATTCTTTCCACATTAAACTTTGAGTCCAACCTGCCCAATACATTGGCACAGCATAGAATACTATACCCAATGAACCTAACCAGAAGTGCCAGTTGGCCAACTTAACTGAGTACAATTTGGTTCTAAATAGAAGTGGAATCAGGAAGTAAAGAACACCGAAGGTAAGCATACCATTCCAACCCCAGGCACCAACGTGAACGTGAGCAACTGTCCAATCGGTGTAGTGACTGATTGCATTGACACTCTTGATAGAGAGCATTGGACCTTCGAAAGTAGCCATACCATATGCGGTAACGGCAGCAACCATAAATTTCAAAACCGGCTCCTCTCTTACTTTGTCCCAAACCCCTCTAAGGGTAAGAAGACCATTGAGCATACCACCCCAGGATGGAGCGATCAGCATCAGAGAAAATACCATACCTAATGATTGAGCCCAATCTGGCAAGGATGTATATAAAAGGTGGTGGGGGCCCGCCCAAATGTAAATAAAGATAAGCGCCCAGAAGTGAATAATAGAAAGTCGGTAAGAATATACCGGCCTATTGGCTGCTTTAGGTAAAAAGTAGTACATCAAGCCAAGGTAAGGTGTGGTAAGGAAGAATGCCACCGCATTGTGACCATACCACCACTTGTACCAAGGCGTCCTGAACACCAGCAAAAATGGAGTAAGACGTAAGAATACTAACCGACAATTCAAGGCTGTTGACAATGTGCAACATGGCCACGGTTACCCAGGTAGCTATGTAAAACCAGATGGCTACATAAAGGTGTCTTTCTCTTCTTTTGATTAATGTTCCAAACATGTTGATACCAAAAACAACCCAAACGAGGGTAATGGCAATATCAATTGGCCATTCCAATTCGGCATATTCTTTAGAAGTGGTGTAACCTAGCGGAATGGTTAGCGCTGCTGAAACAATAATTAATTGCCACCCCCAAAAATGAACCTGGGATAAGACATCAGAAAACATCCTTGCCTTGAGCAGGCGCTGGAGTGAATAATAAACACCCATGAAGATGCCGTTGCCCACAAAGGCAAAGATGACCGCATTGGTGTGGAGCGGTCTTAACCTTCCAAAGGTTACCTCCGCCGTTGAAAAATTGAGTGCAGGAAAAGCCAGCTGTAGGGCTGCCCATAGACCCGCCAGCATGCCCACGACGCCCCATAGAGCCGTAGCGTAAGCAAACTGCTTCACAATTTTATTGTCATAATAAAATTTTTCCGGTAAAGCCATATTCTTTAGTTTTGTTTTTTACTAGTGGATTGAGGATCATCGTGCAAAATTCTCATCGAGGGTGTAAAGTCATCTTTGTACTGCCCCGACTTCACTGCCCATAAAAAGGAAATGAGGAAGCCTATAGCCAGCAACAAACTCAAACCAATTAACACAAAAATGATTTTCATCACGATAAATTTATACGGTGTAAAACTACAATCGACCCTTCACCACCCTCATGACACCCATCATTGATTTTATTGATTATAGTCAATTTTGATGATTGTAATCATAGAAGAAAGTTCTTCGTAAGTTGACAAATGGTCGAAATTTTCCTTTAAAAACTTCTGATATTATTTACATAAATATTTGAATACCTTACAATTAAGATATTATTTTTCCTCAATTTTTCAATTTCCACCTCACCAACAAAGCTGAACTGGAAACAGTATAAATAACGATGGTCAATGAACTTAAAGGCATTAGAATGGCAGCAACCACCGGGCTCAATTCTGCGTTGACAGCATAACCCAGGCCTATGGTGTTGTACATCACTGCAATTAAATACGCCCCTCCAATGATCCAATGTGCCTTTTTACTCAGATCAAAAAAAGATGGCAAGAGGTCGAATTTTTCAGCCCTGAAAATGATGTCACTGGCCGGGGTAAAATTATTGGTTCCCTCTGTGATGACAATGCCCAGATCACTTTGTTTTAGGGCTCCGGAATCGTTGAGGCCGTCGCCAATCATGGCTACCTTACCCTTCTCCTGGAGCTCACCTATGTACTGCATTTTTTGATGGGGGTCGTGGTTAAATCTCATGGCTACCCCAGTGCCCAATAATGCCTCCAGATTGGATTTTTCTTTATCATTATCGCCAGAAAGGATAGACACAGATTTATGTCCGGCCTGCAATTGGCCCACCACTTCAGAAAATCCCTCCCGGTATTGGTTTTTAAAATTAAAGTAGCCCAGTACTTTTTCGTCAATAGAGATATACACCCGGGTTTCCCCTGCTGGGGCCGGCTCGGTGCCCACAAAGGAGGCGGAGCCCATTTTTATGAGTTGGCCTTTGCAAATGCAGGAAGTACCTCTGCCGTCTGTTTCAGAAAACTGGCTTACCTCCCATATCTCATCCTGCCTTAGATTTTTCTCAATGGCCGTGCTCAGCGGGTGGACCGACTGAAAGGCCAGGGCATGGATGAGTTTTCTATCATCGGCAGAGAGGTGTTTTCCATGGTAGTACAGTTCTTTTTCCAACTGGGTAGTAACGGTGCCTGTTTTGTCAAAAACTATGGTATTGATGCCCGCTGCTTTATCTACCACCTGGGCATTGCGCAAAAAGATGCCTCGTCTGGAAAGTAAACGGAGGAGGTTGCCATATAAAAAAGGACCTGTAAGAGCAATTGCACACGGACAAGCCACGATAAGCACTGAAGTAAATGAAATTATGGCCTTATCAAAAGAGGTAGGATACCAGTAAATAAAGCCGGCCGAGGCTACCATTAAGATGGCCAGGGTAAAATACCGACTCAGCCTGTCGGTGAGGGTTTGGTAACTGTCGTTGTTTCTGTGAAAGGCTGCATCGTTCCATAAGCTCACCAGGTAAGAGTTTTTTACCTTACGAGAAGCCACCATGGTCATGCTCCTGTCTTTGAGTTTGCCCCCAGCAAAGATTTTTTCTCCTTGAAGAACTACCACAGGAATTTCTTCTCCGGTAACAAAGCTATAATCAATGCTGGTATTATCTGAAGTGAGCACCCCGTCTACTGGGATGATCTGATTGTTTTTGATAAGGAGTTCGTTACCTTCTTCAATGTTTTCGATACTTATTTCAGTCAACTTACCTTTTGTAACTCGGGTAGTAGAGATGGGAAAATACGATTTGTAATCCCTCTCAAAAGAGAGGTAGTGGTAGCTGCGTTGCTGGTACCATTTACCCGTGAGCAGAAAAAATACGAGGCCTGCCAGGCTGTCAATGTAACCGGCGCCGGTGCCCGTGGTGACCTGGTATATGCTGGTAAAAAACATTACTAAAATACCCAGGGCCAGCGGTATGTTGATGTCGAATGTCTTGTATTTTAAGCTGTACCATGCCAGCTTGATGTAGTCAAAGCCGGAATAGAAGACCACCGGCAGGGAGAGCACCAGGTTGAGATAGCCAAACCACTGTCTGAAATAAGGATCTTCGAGTCCGAGGTATTCAGGAAAGCTAAAAAGCATGATGTTGCCAAAGGCAAAGCCGGCCACCCCTATTTTGATCTTGAGCTGCTCATCATAACCCTTGTCTGCATGGGCTTCGAGCTCGATGAGCGGCTTGTAGCCTATAGAGTCGAGAATCTCTACAATTTTTCTCAAAGAGATATTGTTGGGATTGTATCTGATTTCTACCTCTTTTCGCAAAAAGTCTACTTTAGAAGCAAAGATCCCTTCATGGAAGCGGTACATTTTTTCAAGCAGCCACACGCAAGAAGAGCAGTGGATCTGGGGCAATTGAAAAGCGACCAATGACAGTTGGGGTGAAATGGGCCGGGTAAGACGATCAATGATGATCTGTTCATCGAGGTATTCGTACTCTTCCTTTGATTTTGATTTCAATGAAAAACCCGGATTATCGGCTAGATTATAGTAGTCGCACAGGTTGTTTTGGTCTAATACTTCATATACGGTTTTACAACCGAGACAACAAAAATTCTCTTCTTTATAAGTAAAGGGCGTACCAATTACAGGGTCATTGCAGTGTTTACATGTCAATTTTACCCCTACATGCTCTGTTGTCATACCACATCATTGATTGATGGGGTAAAAATAGAAAAAGGGTGAAAAGATGGGTGTGACCAAAGTCACCGGTGTGGATGATGCGGAGCGGTGAGCGCGAAGCGCGGGGCGGTGAGCGGCGGAGCGCGGGGCGGCGGAGCGCGGGGCGGCGGAGCGGTAAGCGGACAGCGGTAAGCGGTAAGCGGCCTGTCTAACTGGCGTTAGCCAGGTAGATGAGCGGCTGTCGGCTAACCGTCAACGGCTAACGGACAACCGCTGACCGGCAACAGCTAACCGGAATTATCTTAAAACCCTATGCGGTGAGCGGTAAGCGGTGAGCGGTAAACGGTAAGCCGTAAGCGGTAAGCGGTAAGCGGTGAGCGGTGAGCGGTAAGCGGTGAGCGGTAAGCGGTAAGCGGTAAGCGGTAAGCGGTAAGCGGTGAGCGGTGAGCGGTAAGCGGTAAACGGTAAGCGGTGAGCGGTGAGCGGTAAGCGGTGAGCGGATAATTATTTGGATAGCAGAGATTGCGCTTCCTGGTAGTGCCATTCATCCTTTTTGATTGTAGCCAATAGCGCATTTCCACGATCTTTTTCTCCATTCAAAATGAGGGATAAACCATAAAACCACTTTACCTCCTGGCTATACACAGAATTGGCGGATGTAAGGGTGACAAATTGGGTGTTAGCCTTGGCATAGTTTCCCGCATAAAAATACGAGAGGGCTAAGTAGTAGCGGCTTTCTTCGGCTTTGAGGTCGGCAGCAGACCAAGCTGTGGCAGCGGCTTGCCAGTTTTGGGCATTGAAGGCTGTTATGGCTTCTGCTCGTTTGGCATCCGGGTTTTCCTGTCCTTTGGTGAGGCCTGGGTGTTTGATGACATCGGCCATGGCATACTGCTGAGGTGATACCGAAGGTGCCTGGTTGAGCCACCAAAAAGTAGCAATTGCTAACACCACAAAGGAGGCAGCGATAGAAAGCCACTTGATAGGAAACATCTTTCTAACCACAGCCTGGCTTGATGAGCCGGCTTGGTGGAGGTGGCTTTTGAGCTCTTTGTCCAATTCATGGCGCAGCTGCTGATCCATCAAGGTTCTGATACCCTTGTTGAGCGCCAATTCGCTTTGGTCTTCGCTTCCACTTTGGATGAGTTTATCAAAATCTGTCATCATCGTTTCCTTTATAAGTTAAATAGGTATTTTTTAATTGTTCTAAACATCTTTCTTTTTGTTTCCTAACAGCAACGTCGGTTTTGTCCATTTTTTTTGCGATTTCATTGAGCTTTAGGCCATCGTAAAAGTTCATTTTTAGCAGGTCCTTACACACCTCACCAAGGTCTTTCCAAGCATGGCCCAACATGGCGAGTTGGTCGTCGGAAATGGTTACCTCCTCTTCTTCTGCTTCATCAAACTGATCGGCAGAAACCACTTTTGATTTTGCGGTTTGCTGCCTGATGTAGTGTTGGGAAGCCATCTGGAGAAAAAGAAACCTAAGATTTCCGTAACTCACTTTACCATCTACCAGTCGCTGGCGGTAATTGATCATGGTGTCCAACATGGCATCGTACGCTTCATCGTATTCCGCTTTGTAGGTGACCTGCAAATAGTTGATACAATCTGCTGAATGGGCTATAAAAACCTGTTTAAACAGTGCATTATCACCCGATTGAAGGCGAAAAACCATCTCAGTGAACTGGTTTTCGGACAGGTGAAAATTTTTCGAGGTATCTGCTGACATTAAAATCAAAGTTAAATGGAGCAAAGTTACGCATTTTTATGGCCTCGAACTCCAGCCGTTTTTGGGTTCACCCAATCGTTCCGGTATCAAAAGCATCCCGACTTTTCGGAAAACCAGCCGTTTTTGGTCATTTACACCAATAAGTAGAACAAAAATAAATCGTGACATAATTTTTAATTGCCATCTAAAAAAATGGTTGCCGTGCAGGCAATTACATGCCGAATCAGTAAAAATATTTGAGGATTGAGATCGTTTGCAAGCCGGCATTTTTCAAAATTTGAGAAATAGCCTCTATTTTGTGCAGTTCAAGGTCACATAATGGTTCAAATAGCCTTATTGTACCAGATGAGATATAAGAATATGAAAATAACAAGGCTGGTCATCCTTATTTTTTGTGCATTTTTAACCAAAAATAATTTGGTTGGGCAGGCCGCTGATACCTCTTCATTCGAGTTTTTTGTCTATTTGGAGGATAACTTTCTTGAAGATTCCTTAGAGATTTACCTTGAAGACCTCAATGCCACCAAGGTTTGGCAATTACCCAACAAGTTGTGTTTATGGAAAGTAAATGGTTTTCCTTTCACCAGCAATTCAGGTCAAACTTATTTTGACATCCATGCTGTGATCCAAAGTTCCAAAAGGAAGACCCAAATCAAAGAAGCTGATTACAATATTGCTTGGAACATTTCACCGGAAAATATTGACCCCAACGCTCCTTGTTTTGTACCTGCTGATTATTCAATCACCGATGATAACAACACCAATATTACGGTGAGCATTTTGGATACGGGCATTTCACCCACCATCAATAGTTCTTCCACTTCGGGGTTTAATTACAATTTTACAAATTATACAGGCTATGATTATGTCAATAATGACAACGAGCCGGAGGATGAACATGGACATGGTACCCATATAGCAGGGATTATTCACAGCATTACGCATGGTGTCAACGTCAACGCTGACATATCCTTTGACATAAGAAAGACCCATAATTCAGAAGGAAAGGCGTTTGCCAGCCATGTAATCAAGGCGATGCACGATGCCATGGATGCCAATGCCGATATAATTAATATGAGTTTTGGTGCAAAAGATACTTTCGGCATGGGGAAATTTTTTCCACTCAGGGTAGCTCTCAATACCGCTTTTGACCGTGGAGTACTTATTGTAGCTGCTGCCGGAAATGAAGCTGAAAATATTGATTTATCAGAGAGTGCCACCATACCAGCCAGTTTTCCTGAAGACAACCTGATAACAGTTGCTGCTCTCAACTGTCAGGATTCTCTTACTGCATTTAGCAACTATGGCAGAGACCAGGTAGATCTAGGCAGTATCGGCTGGAAAGTGGCAGGCCCCGATCTAAGTGGAGGAATCAAATATGTTAGTGGCACCTCACAGGCAACTGCCATTGTCACTGCCCAGGCTGCTTTACTTGGCACATATTTAAATGCCTTTGACCCAGTTGTTGTAAAGTGCCTGCTCCAGGGAAGTGTAATACCGCTCAATCAGCTTGACACATTGATAGGGACAGGGGGAAAAATAAACTTAAGTGCTGCCGTATCCCTAATAAACAATAGTAATACTAATTATACAGTGACCAACAACCTATCCAGTGGCTTGGGATCCCTTCGATATGGCTTGGAAAAACATTGTTTTATCAATCAGATTAACTTCTCACCATCTACTGCCGGTCAAATTATACCCATCATCGGTAGAGATCTAAAAGTCTTTAAAAATTTAACCTTAAACGGCCTTGGCCTGGCACAGACCATCCTGGAAGCCCAGGGCCATCACAGAGCACTTATAACCGGTTCCAATTCAGTGCTTACTTTAAAAAATCTAACCATACGCAACGCTGGCACCTTTGATCAGACCATCCTCAACCGCGGAAAGCTTGACATAGAAAATGCCAAAATCAAATAAAAGGCTCTTCACATTTTTTATATTATTCTGTATTTTTCACTACGGCCCCACCCTGATGGGTCAGGTCAATGGAGAAGCTCTTTTAAAAAAAATAGAACAAAATTTAATTGCAGACAGACCTCAAAACAATGATGAATTTATAAAACAATACCAGGCAAATAAGTTGGATGGCCTGGATTGTGCTGTAAAGGGTAGAATTTTGCATCAGCTGGGTTTGGGCTTGTATTACCTAAACAGAGAAAAAGCCATAACCTTATTTGAATCTGCCTATAATAAAGTATGGGCTGGTTGCCGTGAAGTGGGAACCACCGAAAAAGCCAACACTGCTTTTAACATTGGTGTTTGTTATCAATACACTTCAGAAGCCATGGTGGGTAAAAAGTACATTGAACAAGCCATGACTGACTTCGCTGCTGACAAAAATTATTCAAAGTCTGATTTATGTTACAAATACCAGGGGGCGGGTAATTTTTTCACCACTGTTAAAGATTTTACCAAGGCTGAATTTAACTATAAAGCGGCGGCAAATCTGGTTCAGCACATTCCTGCCGGTGATCAGTTTCATTTATATAATGAAATTTTTGTTCTCTACTTATCTTTCAGAGAATGGGAGTCCGCAAGAGAAAAGGCAGATTTCCTAACCCGTTTTGCCTATCAGCACCGCAAGGATATTGACGATATTTCTCTCGCCATCCTCCATTTGAACAAGGCAGAAATGTACCTAAAAACAGGCAACCTGGCCCTTGTACCCACTGAATGTGGGTTTGCTCAGAAACTTTTGCCTGTCGATGACCTGGAATTCAGAAGCAATGCGCATGAGATTTTGGGTGTTTATTATTTGGAAATAAAAGATTATTTCAAAAGCAGGGATCATTATCAGAAAGCCTTTGCGATGAGAAGTGCCAGCCAAAACATGGTTCAAGCCAATCTCGCCAAGGCTTTTTCGATAGAAAACCTGGCCGAGATTTCATATCAAACAAAAGAATACAAAGAAGCAATGGTACAAATCAACCAAGCCATTGCTCTGTTATCAAGCCCTTGTGGTATTGACAAAGATGGTGACCCCGTTCTTCAAAACTGTCTCACCGCCAATGGCATACACCTCATGCGCCAGCTTATGCTCAAACAAAAAATTGGTAGTAAGTTGAATGAAAATCAGTTAAGTCAATTGTTGAAAAATCAGCAAATATCTTATAAACTGGATAGTCTCTCAGACATGGTGCTGCGACAGGCTTATGTGGACGAATCCAAGTTGTTTGTTTTGTCGCAGCTAGGTGAAAAAACGGAAGCCCAGGTCAACGCAGCCCTTGGTTTGTATAGCAAGACAAAAGACCCAAACCATCTGACGACCGCAGCTGATTTTGTGTCAGGATCCAAATCATTGGTTTTAAAACAATTTTTAGATCAAAACAAGTTACTAAACCTTAAAAGGGGCAGTAAAAATTATGATGCCGTTATTGAATTAAGAGAAAACTTACGAGGCTAAGAAATGAAATCGAAACTTCTGATAGTATCCACGATTCGCTTTATGCCCAAAGCAATCACCTGATGGCTGAATTGGAAAAGGCTGAAAATGAAACAGGCCTAACCGGTAAAAATACGTTGGAAAAAAAGCAGAGCCTGGCCCATACCCTCCATCTTCTGCCCAAAGATGTGATGGTCATTGAGAGCTTTAGTGGGAAAGAAAATGTCTATTTTTTCACCTATTCTCACAAAGGAATTCAACACTTCCTCTTTGAAAGAAAAGAATTGGAAATGCTGGTGAAAAAGGTGAAAGTTTCGCTCGAAAGTCCTGAAAAGCCATATGATAAAGGTTCAGCCTACTTGTTATGGTCGCGCTATTTTGAGAAAATCATCAAGGGCCGGTCCATCCAAAAACTGGTTTTTATACCGGATGCTTTTTTACATGGCTTACCTCTTGAGGCACTTACAGACAAAAACGGCAAATATTTGGTGGAGCAACTTACCATTCAATATTGCAATTCGTCGCAAATGATAATTGCTGAAAAAGGAGGAGGGAATTTTAAAAGAGAATTTACCGGTTTTGCCACCTCTTATGGAGAAGGCCTCAACAAAAAGTTAGGCCAAATTGCCCATTTTAAAGGACTCTCATTGCAACCCCTGCACAATGCAGTAAAAGAACTGGAAGCCAGTGGCAGCCTTTTTTCAACCCAAACATTCACACATCAGCAAGCCAATCCGGCTGCTTTCAAAAAAAATGGTCCCGATAGCAGGATCTTGTACTTTTCATTGCACAGTATTGCCAATGAAAACAATGGCTCTCTTTCAGCTTTGATTTTTGATGAAAATAATCCTGAATTTATTCTCCATTCGTACGAGATCAATGCCTTGCCTTTAAATGCAGAGCTGGTGGTGCTGAGTTCTTGTCAAAGTGCAAGTGGCAAAATATTTTCAGGTGAAGGGATACAAGGACTTACCCGATCATTTTTATTAGCCGGATGCAAACAAGTTGTTTCCAGCATTTGGAATGCATCAGAGGCTAGTGCAGCCAGGATCCTGCCACAATTTATGACTTTTATTGCAGAGAAAAGAGACCCCGCAGAGGCATTACAAGAGGCCAAAAAATGGTCCTAACAGGGGCGAACCCATCACAAAGACCACCTTATTAATGGGCTGGGTTTGTATTAAACGGAAGTATAGCGGCTAAAAGGGACTATCATTTATATTGGTATATCCTTGCGGGTGTCCTGGCAATTGCCCTATTGACCGTAATCCTGGTGAAAAAAAATAAAAAAAATAAATCTCTTTCCCAAAGGGATGTCACACAATAAACGGATGCTGCTTATTGAGGTGTAGGCGCAAAAAAAATCGCCGCATATAATTTTTAACACCTCAAAGTTTAGATATGCAAAACGTTAAAAAATCCTTTGTCTGCAGAAATGTAAATGACTACCACATCAATACCCTTCTCGCCCAGCACCACCTACCTTCTGCAGGAGATGTAGCGATTTTTGAAGTTCTCAACCTGGGTAAACACATCAGGATTCAGACCGACACAGAAAAAAACAGGAGCATTTTCCAGGGCGATTTTATTATGATGGCTTTTGGTAGTCGTTATGCAACCTCACAACTCCATGGTTTGTTACCGTCAGAGACAAAAGAAGTGTACCACATTTTGGGACAAGGTGGTGTATGCGGAATTATAGAAAATATGAATCAACAATATGAGGCTGTGGGACCAACAGAGCTGAGATTGATTGGATATGCCGTCAATAAAAACAATGAAGTGATCAACACCATTGCCTCAAAAAGTCAATGGCTGAATTTGATGCTTACAGACAGAGTGATTCAAAGTTGATTTTGTCGATAGGTGGTTCTATGGACAGTGGCAAAACTACTACAGCGGCTTATTTGTGCAGGGGCTTAAAAAGAGCCGGCAAAAAGACAGCATTTATCAAATTAACTGGAACCGCCTATACCAAAGATGTTGATTTTGTAGTGGATTGTGGTGCCGACATAGGTCTCGATTTTACACATTGGGGCTATCCTTCCACCTACCTGGAAAGCGAAGAAACCCTGCTCAATTTGTTTGAAACACTGGTAAACCAGGCCTCATCCATCCAACCTGATTACATTGTAATGGAAATTGCGGATGGATTATTACAAAGAGAAACAGAAATTTTACTAAATTCAGCCCTGATGCAAAGGGTCAGCGGTGTAATTTATTCCGATTCATCCAGTACCGGAGCATTGAGTGGTGTTATGATGTTGGAAAAATTGAATATAAGACCCATGGCCATCTGCGGTTCCCTGTTGAAATCACCACTGATGGTAGCGGAGATCCAGGCAAGAACAGAAATTCCAGTATTGGGACTCAACCAATTGGGAACAGCTTCTATAGAAGAATTTGTACAATCAGTCATTCCAGCTGAAATGGAACAAAACAGCGTGTTGGCAACTGCCATCTAAGCCATGTGGAAGGCTTATTACATAGATTTCTGGCGGGCTCATAAGGTGCTACTGTGCATTGTATGGTTGTCTATGTTGGCCTCCAATTTATTGACCATTGTACTAACCCTTCTTATAGGTAAGTTTTTTCAGCTTCAATTTGGATTACAGACCGCAAAGGGCAATTTATTGGATTTTTATCCTTTTTCCCTTGCCACAGATTTATCCTCTTTTTATCTAATGTATGGCATCATACTGGTGCTCAAAATAGGATTCTTTTTTTATGCCCGTTACATGGGAGATAAAGTGGGAGTTATACTCATTAAAAACCTGAAACGAGAGGTATTCAACTGGCAACTATTGATTCCTATTTCCTATTACCGAAATACGGGGGCTGGTAGGTTTATGCTTAGATTCAGTGGCGATATGAGCAATATTAAAAAACACTTTATCAATGGCATTCTTTATTGGAGTACAGATATAGTGATTATCGTGCTTTTTTTTGTCATCATTTTCCAAAGCAATTTGGTTTTGGGCTGCTGGATGTTGGGTTTGCTTGTCACCTCTACCTTCATTTTACAGTTTTTGGACAATCAACTTTATCTGTTGACTGAGATCCAAAGTAGTAAATCTTCGAGACTCTTTTCATTGATCAGTACTACGCTCAATCATCTGGAGACCATCCATGTCATCAATAGAAACAAGATACAAGTCAAAACCTTCAACAAACTCAATGAGGGACATGCAAGGGCCTCCATCCAACAAAGCAGACAGGAAGCCATCTATCGAACCGCTATTCCATTTATAACTTATCTCCTTATCTTATGTACTTTACTGGTGGCAGGCTTTCAGCAGGATGCCATTGCAACCTCAGTATTGGTTTCTACCATTTTATTAATCTTGTACATAACGCCTGTCATCCGCAGGGTGCTCTCTTCTGGTATAAGCAGGGAGAAAGGCATACTGTCGTGGAAAAATATTGAAAAATTAAAGAACCTTACCCAGGAAGAAGGCGGCAGGGACATTAAATCCAATAAGATCAATTTGAGGATCAGATCTGGTAAAGACTGGCAGGAACTAACACCTGGTATTCATACGCTTTATCATCCCTTTCCTCACCACTACATGGACAATTGGTTGTTGTTGAGAACCCTTTCCAAAGATAAAATAGTGCTGAATGGATCGTCTATAGCTAATTTAAAAGCTAGCCAATGGAGGAAGATGGTATGTCCGGTTGATGACAGATATGGGCTTGTAGGTAAAAACCTCCATGAATTGGTTTGTCCCCATTTGAGGGTTATTCCCGAGAACGGCTTGCAAAAATTTAACGCTATCCTGCCCCCTGCCAAACAATTGAGTCTTGACATGACGACAGGGGAAAATGGCAAATTGCTCAGCCCTATGCAGAAAAAAATCGTGGCCATCATGAGAGCCTGTTATTCTTCCTGTCCTATCCTGATTTTTCGCAACCTGATGGAACACATACCACCTAAAAAACAGGACATGGTAAAAGAATTGTTACAGGAATTAGATCAGGATCACGTCATAATCCTACTCGAACCCCTGGTTAAAGGGTTAAGCGCTTCGCGAGATGAGGATGAGACAGAAGACGATAATACAATTGTTTCTATCATAAAATAATGCAATAGACGTCACACTTGTCTGGTTTTTTACTTATTCAAAAAACCAAGACAATGAAGCTATTCAGGCGGCTCCTCCTTTTTATATTTATATATGTTTCAACATATAGTTTTGCTTGTCCCTACGTGATGGTAGAAAAGAATACAGCCACCACCAAAGACAGCTATACCTATAACGGGCAATGCCAGGAAACCAGCAATCTAACTCAAATTTGGTTCAATGGCAGGTGGGAAAACGATCAACTTTTTACCTATACCTATAATGCCAATGGCTGGCAAGACAGCAGAACCCGAAAAGACTGGAACGGCATTAGCTGGATCAATACCTATTTTTATACCAATACTTTTAACGCATACGGACTGAGGCTTACCAACCGAAGAGATGACTGGATCAACAATACCTGGCAGCCCAGTGAACTTTATGAATATTTCTACGATGCCTCGGATAATCTTATCGACCGCTATCTAAAAGACTGGACAGGCAACGCATGGGTGAATAAAACCTGGTACAATTATACTTATAATGGCCAAAACCAAAGAACATCCAACATCATTTACAATTGGAAAAATGGAGATTGGGTACTGGATAGCAAGTATGAATATTATTATAACGGTGAAAGCTTGCTTTCTGAAAGAATCAACTATGACTATAAAAATGGCAGCTGGGTAGAAAATTCACGGACTCTGTACTTTTATGACAGCAATCAAAATTTAGTTCGGGAATGGGAGTATGATTGGCAAGGTCAATGGCAATATACAGAAGAAACAACCTATAAGTATGAATACAAGACAGACTGTTTGGATGCTCAGCCTTGTGATGACGGCAACGCTTGCACCATCAACGATTCTATTTATATTTTTACAGCCAATGGCCAAATTTGTCAACCCTGCTCTGGCCAGCCGGCACCCGACTCTGATGGGGATGGCATCTGTGACTCTCAAGACTCCTGCCCCACCCTCCACAATTCTTTGATTGGACAAGGCTGTAATGATGGCAATCCTCTCACAATTATGGATACCTATGGTACAGACTGCAGCTGCAAAGGTACACCCGACCCTAACTACTGTGCAGCACTAAATTTGTACATCGGAAACGCATGTAATGACAATAATCCCACTACCATCAACGACGTAGTCAATGCCAACTGTGTATGCGCGGGAACTCCGGATCCTAACTACTGTGCAGCATTAAATCTATTTATCGGAAATGCTTGTAACGATAACAATCCCAACACCCTAAACGATATGGTCAATGCCAACTGTGAATGTGCAGGAACTCCGGATCCCAACTACTGTGCAGCATTAAATTTGTACATCGGAAATGCCTGTAATGACAACAATCCTACTACTATCAACGATGTGGTCAATGCCAACTGTGAATGTGCAGGAACTCCAGATCCCAACTACTGCGCGGCTTTAAACTTATTTATTGGAAATGCCTGTAATGACAACAATCCTACTACCTTCAACGATGTAGTCAATACCAACTGCGAGTGCGCAGGAACTCCGGATCCCAACTACTGCGCGGCGTTAAACTTATTTATTGGAAATGCCTGTAATGACAACAATCCTACTACCTTCAACGATGTAGTTAATACCAACTGTGAGTGTGCGGGAACTCCGGATCCCAACTACTGTACCACTTTATACTTATTTATCGGAAATGCCTGTAATGACCACGATCCTACTACCTTCAATGATGTAGTCAATGCCAACTGTGAATGTGTGGAACTCCGGATACCAACTACTGTGCGGCGTTAAATTTATTTGTTGGTAATGCATGTAATGACAACAATCCTACTACCTTAAATGATGTAGTCAATGCCAACTGCGAATGTACTGGAACTCCGGATCCCAACTACTGCCAGGGCTTAAATTTGTATATCGGAAACACTTGTGACGACAACAATCCTAGTACCTTCAATGATGTAGTAAATGCCAACTGCGAGTGTGCGGGAACTCCAGATCCCAACTACTGCGCGTCGTTAAACTTATTTATTGGAAATGCCTGTAATGACAATAATCCTACTACCATCAACGATGTGGTCATTGCCAACTGTGAGTGTGCTGGAACTCCGGATCCCAACTATTGTACGACTTTAAACTTATTTATCGGAAATGCCTGTAACGACAACAATCCCAACACCCTCAACGATGTGGTCAATGCCAATTGCGAGTGTGTGGGAACTCCGGACCCCAACTACTGTGCGACCTTAAACTTATTTATCGGAAATGCCTGTAACGACAACAATCCCAACACCCTCAACGACGTGGTCAATGCCAGCTGTGAGTGCGCAGGTACTCCGGATCCCAACTACTGTACGACTTTAAACTTATTTATCGGAAATGCCTGTAACGACAACAATCCCAACACCCTCAATGATATGGTCAATGCCAACTGCGAGTGCGCGGGAACTCCGGATCCCAACTACTGTGCGGCGTTAAACTTATTTATTGGAAACGCATGTAATGACAACAATCCTACTACCTTCAACGATGTTGTCAATGCCAATTGCGAGTGTGCAGGAAATCCGGATCCCAACTACTGTGCAGCTTTAAATTTGTACATCGGAAACGGCCCCCCCCGCCCCGTTGCCCCCGGCCCCCCCCACTGAGCTTTTACACCACCCTGTAATGACAATAATCCTACTACCTTCAACGATGTAGTCAATGCCAACTGTGGGTGTGGAGGTACTCCGGATCCCAACTACTGTGCAGCACTAAATTTGTACATCGGAAACGCCTGTAATGACAACAATCCTACTACCTTCAACGATGTAGTCAATGCCAACTGCGAGTGCGCGGGAACTCCGGATCCCAACTACTGTGCGGCTTTAAACTTATTTATTGGAAATGCCTGTAACGACAACAATCCTACTACCTTCAACGATGTGGTCAATGCCAACTGCGAGTGCGCGGGAACTCCGGATCCCAACTACTGCGCGGCATTAAATTTATTTATTGGAAACGTCTGCAACGACAACGATCCCAACACCTTCAACGATGTGGTCAATGCCAACTGCGAGTGTGCGGGAACTCCGGATCCCAACTACTGTTTTGAAAAAAATGACTATGTAGGAAGCCCCTGTGATGATGGAAATGAAAATACCCAAAATGATAGCCTGGATGCAGATTGCAACTGTGTTGGAAGTATCATCCAACAACAAAATGAGTGGATTTTGGCCAATGTCATCATGCCTGAGGGACCGGTAGAAAATCAATTTTTAACAATTCATGTCACACAAGAGGCAGTTATTACTTTTTCTATCAGAAACAGGTGGGGAAATATTATCACATCTCTAGAACAAGAAATGACAGAAGGCAGACATACACTTTGGGACGGCAGAATGAATGGATCTATCCAGGACCCCGGAGTGTATGTCTACTTTCTGAAAATAGAGATGCCCTCATCTGAAACCATTATAAAACAAGGAACTGTCACCCTAATCAGGTAAATATGAGATATCAACCCATCAATATATCAAAGGAAACAAACCCCAATATCGGAATTTTCAGCATTCATCCATTGATAATACTGTATTTGGCCCTTTTGATCCAAACTTCTTGTGGCAAGGAGTTGCCCCTATATCCGGAGGCCAAAACATATGAAATGCAGGAAGTCACGATCAATAACACTCCTTTTACCGAACTAGAAGGTGTTATCAATGACAGTCTCATTTTGTTCCAGGGAAATTACCTGGTAAAAGAAAGTCTGGTCGTCAATGAAGATGGCACCCTTATTCTCGAGCAGGGAGTAATCCTATATTTTGAAAAAAATCCGGACAACAATCTGGTTTTGGAGAGAGGTGGCAAATTAATTGTCAAAGGCACAAATTCACAGCCAGTAGTTCTCACCTCACTCAATGAAGTTTATGGCACTGCCGAAGCTGGAGACTGGGGTGGAGTGCACATCAATGGCAATGCCGGCATCAATGACAGAAATGAGACCCTGGTAGGCATCATCGGCAATTATGGCAAGACTAGCAATGCGGTGGATGGTGAAAGCTCGGGTAACATGCAATATATGAGGATACAATATGCCGGCAGTGCTCAAAGAAATATTGGAGGAGCACTTAATCTCAATGGTATAGGCAGCAGCACCCTGATGGAAAACATCCAGGTATATCAAAGTAAAAACCATGGAGTACGCATCAGAGGAGGGTCTCCCTCTATCCAAAAACTGGTGATTACCCATACCCTGGGCACCTCTTTGCGGTGGGAAGCAGGATGGCGGGGAAAAATCCAACAAATGGTCATTCACCAGCAAGGCGCCGTAACAGATACAGTTACCTTTATCAGAGGAGAAAGCGGCAGCAAAACAGAACAGCCCTTTTCTTCACCCAAAATCAGCAATTTCACCATAGTGGGTTGGGGCGACAATACAAGAGGTATCCGCTTGGAAGACCAAACCAGGTGTATCTTGATCAACGGACTCATAGCGCATACCGAAAGGGCAATACGTACCGATGCCCTTGACTCATTGATTCTGACAGGTGATGTAAGGTTGGGCAATACCATCTTATTTGACAACAAAATCAATTTTTATGACCATGAAAACGGTAAAACATCTTTGCTCAACACACCCCAGAACGCCTGGTATAAGGGAAGCATAAATCTCGATGGCTACATTGGTTCATTGGTATCAGGAGCTATCAATGCACAGGAAGTAGACAACTGGTTTTTATCTCTGTTGTATATGGGAGGCGTACAAAACGGATCTCAGGATTGGACTCAGGGTTGGACAAAAAAATAAATAGATGAAAAGAAACAACACATATAGATTGGGCTCCTGCTTATGGGTAGTGATCCTACTCATTATCACTGGCAAGACATTACAGGCACAGGATCTTTCTAATAATTTGAAACTGTACCATACCCTTGGCGTTTCGAAAGATCTTGGATCCCGCGACAATCTATCACTTTCAGGCACCATGATTGGGGATGCGATCACGGCCCAATTCGAGTATTTTCAATTTGGCCTGGCCTATTCCAGGAAGGTGGGAAAGAGGAGTAAGATAGAAGCAGGAGCAGATGCCATTCGCATCAAAGAACCGGGTAGTGCATTTAAAAAATACTATCGTTTTTCTGCATCTTACCAATTCCAACACAAGTGGCACTGGTTTCAATTAAACCATGCCGCAGAGGCAGAATATTTTATCCCAGGCTTCTCCAAATTTCAAAGCCGGTGGAGTGCAGAAAGTGAGGTCACTACCCGAAAATCGTGGACTTCGTTTAAGTTCAGGCCCTTTACCCGATTTAAAATGTATTACTACCATGGCGGCAACTACCTGAGTTACTATGACAATGATGGAGATCTGCAAGCCAAACAATCACCTAATGATGTCCACAGATGGAGGTGGTACGGAGGTGTAAAATTTCGCATTGCCAAATCGGTCAATGCCAAAATATGTTACTTCTGGAATGAAGAATTTAATGCCGGACTAAGAGAAAACAGTGACATCAACATTTACAACAAAAGCAAAACCGCCGTGCGGATGCCATTCAACAGTTTTGGAGCCATCAGTACTGCTATTACCATCCAACTTTAATAAAAATTCAAGATGAAAAAAATTTTTTCAATTATATTTTTCTTATTTGTTATTTACAATCTTCCTGGCCAGGGTCTTCTTCCTCAAGTAGAGGTACAAGGGTATTTTAATGTGTATCGATTTCCAACCGACTCCTCTTTGTTTATAGGAATGGGCGCTGGATACCTGGATGATGGCACCGATAATGAAAACCAGTTTATGGGCATTTATGCAGGATACAACAATACCATTGGTACTGACAATCTTTTCATTGGCATGCAGGCGGGATTTCAAAATCAAGCCGGAACCGACAATGTATTTGTAGGTAGGGCAAGCGGCGAATTGAATACCCTGGGTAGCGATAATACCTTTGTGGGCAGAAGTTCCGGAAGGGCCAACACCTTAGGTATCAACAACACTTTTTTGGGAAGAAGCGCAGGTATTGAAAATATAGGCGGTAGCGACAACACCTTTGTGGGTCGCAGTGCCGGAGGTGCCAATACCAATGGCAGAGACAATACCTTTGTGGGTCGCGGAGCCGGCCTCATCAATACCTCAGCTGACGACAACACATTTATGGGAAGGCTTGCGGGGAGTAGGCACCGACTGGGAAATAACAACACCTTTATTGGAGAAAGTGCTGGCAAGTTTGACAGTCTTGGTTCACAAAACACCGTATTGGGAGCCAATGCGGATGTAAGCGCCTATAACCTGGTGAACGCCGCAGCCTACGGTTACCTGGCCAAGGTCAACGCCAGCAATGCAGTAGTAATTGGCAACAACCTGGTTACCAACATTGGAGGGTATGCCAATTGGTCAAACCTTTCGGATGCCCGATTCAAAAAAGAAGTAAGATATGATGTGCCCGGCATCGACTTTGTTATGGGATTAAAGCCTGCAACCTATGTTGTAGACAGGGCATCTCTTTTTGCACACCAGCATCCAGATAAAAAAATGCCTGAGATAGCAGCTGAAGCAAGATCAACAGGCTTTATAGCGCAAGAGGTCGAAGCCTTGTGCAATTCATTACAATACGAGTTCAGTGGAGTTGTCAAACCTGAGAATGATAGCCAGCATTATCAACTCCGTTATGCAGAGTTTGTGGTACCTATGGTCAAAGCGCTGCAAGAGCAGCAAGCGATGATCAAGGAATTGCAGGCCCAGGTGGCGGCGTTAATAGGGGATAGGGACTAGGGACTAGGGGATATACTAGGGGATAGGGGATAGGGGCTTCTCCAACTTCAAACCTGGCTATAATAGATCTTTCGGTAAACTGTCGGCTGCGATTTTGGGTTCAATATCCCAAAATGCAGCCACATTTACGATTTTCCATTGATCCTTTTCTTTCTGCATCAATCTGGATTCATGGCTCAACCGGTAGAATTTTTTGTCAGGGTCGGCATTGTATTGAGTCCATATCAGGTAGGCAGCATCGTTGCCAAAAAATGTTACCAAGGGTTTTGTGGTTTTGTATATAGGGTGGATTTTGACTTTTCCATTCTTGTAATAAGTTTCAATCCAGTTTTTGCCCTGTTTGTGGATGGCATCCCACCCTACTGCAGCATCCGATGTACCATCGTTATTGTTCCAGGCCTGAACAGCGTATTGGCTATGTGACCAGTTTTTAACCCATGACTCATAGTCTCCATTAAAAAAACTACTGGTTTCGTTTTTAATGACAGCCATAATGGCCGCTGTTTCTTTTTCCTCATCAAAGGCAGGAGGTTGTGTTGCCGTTTCAATGTTTTGTTTTGGCTGACATCCAAATAAAATCAATCCAAGTAAAAAAGTTCCCAAAAATAGATTTGACCTGACATATCTATTTTCAACATTGTTCACACTTTTCTGAAACATATTTTTAATATTAATTTAATTAAAATAAAAACAATATAAGGTTAATGCCCTGATTCTCCCAATCGAGTCCAAATATAATTTTGTGGTTTTAATATACTTTTTGGTTCAAAACATTCAACTGCAATTTCAAAGGGGAATGAAATAGTTCCATCATCCCCCTTTATTGCGCCTTATTTTTCGCCAACATGGTTTCTTTCTGTTGCTTTTTGCTCGTTTTTTAGGTTTTCTATTTCTGCTTTTAATGCATCCACACTTTTCATACTGGCAAATAAATCGGCTTTCATAGATTGAATCATTTGTTGCTGTTCCTGGATGGCATTGATAAGCACCGGAATCAAAGATTCATAAGTCATGCTAAGGTTCTCTTTTTCTTCATTGCCATGTACTATTTCCGGAATTACTTTTCGGGCTTCCTGGGCAATCAAACCAAACTGAATCCGGGCTTGTTCATCGCTTTTCAGAACATAGGATTTAGGTTTTAACTGCAATATTTCGTCAAGGCCATAGGAAAGAGGATTTACATTCTTTTTCAATCTTAGATCTGAAGGTGTATTCAATGGATTTTGTGAATAAATGTTGTTCCACCGAAAATTGGACCCTCCCAGGTTCATGGATGCTGTTGCTGATGGCCTAAAGTTGTCACTTATAACAGCACCACTGCTTGAGGCTGACAGCACCACCGAAGAATTCAAATGCACCTCACTTAAATAAGCAGCTTTCCAAAATAAAGAGGAAGTGCCTACAGTTCCCACGTTGGTTGTTTCAGGGGCAACATTGCCATTGACGGTGAGTTTATTGGCCGGTGCGCTTGTTCCTACACCTACATTACCACTGGTGCGATAAATATCGTTACCCGACTGCACCCATTTTGAACTGGATGGGGTTTCCGGTTTCCAACTATTGAGTGAGGCATTGAAGGTAAGTACCTGACCTGTAGTAGCACCTTGTGGCGCCAATTTTAATTGACTTGAAGTTGTACCATCTCCCGTTAATGTAGCATCTTTTTGCACCACCTGGATTCCCCAATTATCAGCTCCATTGTCATTGGAGGGAAACCAGTTTCCAGTTTGTGAATTATATTTTAGTACTTGCAAATCAGTGGCACCTTGGGAAGCCAATTTCAATGGATTTGCAGCTGTGCCGTCTCCTTCCAGCGTAACATTTTTTTGAACTACCTGGCTGCCCCAATTGTCGGCTCCATTGTCATTGGAGGGGCTCCATGTCTGGCTGGACTGATTGTATTTCAACACTTGTCCTGTGGTAGCTCCTTGTGAAGCCAATTTTAAGGGTGAGGCTGAGGTACCATCTCCTTCCAACGTAACATTTTTTGCACTACCTGGCTGCCCCAATTGTCGGCTCCATTGTCATTGGAGGGGCTCCATGTCTGGTTCGACTGATTGTATTTCAACACTTGTCCTGTGGTAGCTCCTTGTGATGCCAATTTTAAGGGTGAGGCTGAGGTACCATCTCCTTCCATCGTAACATTTTTTTGAACTACCTGGCTGCCCCAATTGTCGGCTCCATTGTCGTTGGAGGGGCTCCATGTCTGGTTGGATTGATTGTATTTCAACACTTGTCCTGTGGTTGCTCCTTGTGATGCTAGTTTAAGAGGCGATGCCGAGGTACCGTCTCCTTCCAACGTAATATTTTTTTGTACTACCTGACTGCCCCAATTGTCGGCTCCATTGTCATTGGAAGGGCTCCACGTCTGGTTGGATTGATTGTATTTCAACACTTGTCCCGTGGTAGCTCCTTGCGATGCAAGTTTTAAGGGTGAGGCCGAGGTACCGTCTCCTTCCAACGTAACATTTTTTTGCACTACCTGATTACCCCAATCATCGGCTCCATTGTCATTGGAGGGGCTCCATGTCTGGTTGGACTGATTGTATTTCAAAACCTGACCATTTGTGGCGCCTTGTGATGCCAGTTTAAGAGGCGATGCTGAGGTACCATCACCTTCCAACGTAACATTTTTTTGCACTACCTGATTACCCCAATTGTCAAAGCCAATATCATCTGAAGGTGTCCAAGAAACATTATTCCATTTTAAAACCTGACCTGCAGAAGCACCTTGCTGGGCAATAGCAAGGGGACTCGAAACGGTGCCTTCTCCAGATATGGTATTGTTGTGTGCAACTACCTGACCACCCCATTGATCGCCTGTGGGGAGTTGTACTTCATTGCCTAATGAAATACTTAAAAATCCATTTTGCAGGGATAAGGTTTGAATCTCATTGGTATTGCTGATGTCTCCTTTATTAATGATAATCGGATTCTTGGGATCAGCGTTGTTTACTTCTATGCCATTGCCTGAATTTACAGAAAGTACGCCATCTACATTGCCACCCACTGTGCTGGTGAGATCAATAGAGGGCGTCCATTCTGAGCCATTCCATTTTAATACTTCACCTGTATTGGGCATGTTGCCTGAAATAGGTTTACCTTTTATTGATTCTATGGTAGGATTTGGATAGGTGCCCCCAAGGTCTCCCCCTGCAGGACTGCCTTTTGTGATGTCATTTGAGGGGTCATTATCACCGCTACTTGAAAATGGTGAGCCATAGATTACCTGAGAACTTACTTCTTCAAAGCTACCATTACTATTGCATTCCATCACCAAAAAATTGGTTTCAGACCAATCTATATTTTGATAAGAGCCATTCTCCGGTACTCCGTTGCCTATAACCACCTGGAACCAACCAAATGCATCTGTAGTAGGCGTTTGTGTTTCCTGATATCTCAACACCTGCAGATTATTTTTAACAATAAATCGAAGTTGAATTTGTGTGTTGGGCAAGGCTTTTCCTTCCGCATCTTTGATTATAGCCTGATATGGAAGTCCTTGCTGCGCATTTATGCAAAATGGAAGTACAAGAAAAACAAGCAATTTTAATATCCTTTTCATATTAAATGGTTTAGTTGGTTTGTAAAATTATTTGGGTAATAACATAGGTTTGATTGATGGAATATATTTTCAAAATATACATGCCGGGGGATAATGAAGATAGATCTAAGTAGTTGTGCTCATCAATAGAAGTTATTCTACAAACAAGCTTGCCGATAGAATTATAAACTTGTACGAAGTCAAACTTCTTTCCCTCCTGTACAAATACAAATCCTGTAGTAGGGTTGGGATAAACGTTTATCTCATTGTGAAGTACTGGAATAACAGAAGTGACCACATCACCACCGGCCCATGGAGGCACAAATTGTAAATCACCACACTGGCCATATAAAGAGGCTCCTCCACCTATCCCTCCCTGGATGGTAATATCTCCGCAGTCTCCTGAAAAATAAGAACCTTGTGCTAAACTGACATTGCATTGAGCATACATCAGTTTGCACATTAAGACCATTAACGATGCTGTTAAAACTACTTTCATCATTCTTGTTTTTACATTTTTAATTAATAACTTTTGCCTCGCGGCTAAATGCTGAGTACACACCGCTGTTTGCTATACACCGCAAAACATAGGAGGCGTCTTTGTCATAGTCTTTATCAATAAAATTATTGGCAGCTGTACTTGAAAGAGTAATGTACTTTCCACTTGTGCCTTTTTTGTATACTATGTATTTTCTAACATTTGGTAAATTTGTCCATGTGAGGTGTACTTGTTTATCCATCAGTTTGGCCTGTATCTCCAAATTACTTACATCTACTTTTATTGAATTGGTAATTACCTTAATCTTGTTACCGGCAATACTCTGCAGCTGAACTTCATCGAAGGCATGGATTTTATAATAATAAGTGGTCATGGGTTTCACATTTTCATCTACCCACGTTGTCTGAGATAAATTGGTACAAGTATACACTTGGGTCCACTCAATGTTGTTCGGATTTTCTGTTCTATAAATGGAGTGTCCAACAACATCCTTACTGGTACTGTTGACCCATTTCAACAAAACTCCTTCATCGGTTTTTTCAAAATCAGCAATCAGGGCCACAGCGGGTCGAACAATATCAGGCCGCTCTAACTCCAACATTTTTGAATAGGATGAATAATTGTAATTATTATCAACGGCCACAATCTTGTAATATATGTGTTCTGTTAAAGTCCTTATCATAATTGTATCTGTAAAAGAATTGGTTGGTACAGGACTATTGGTCAGTGAAGCAAACACATGATCACTCTGGTTACTAAAATGCACTTCATATCCCAAAATATCGGGTTCACTGTTCTTTTTCCATGTCAGTGTAACAATTCCATTGGTATCAATAGTGCCAAATACATCCACAGGGGGAGCAGGCGGAATGCTATCAATTAATTGCGCATAATGAGAAAGTGAAATGTTGTAGTTTTGTCCAGTATCAATGGCTGTCACAAAATAGAAGTTAGGCTTTAAAGGATTGGCATTCTCATCTATGTACTCTCTGCTGTCAGGAGGCAATATAATGGGGGTAATGTTGGCAAATGAATCCAAAACATGAACTGATCTGCCAATTAGAAAGCCGGATATTTCTTTATTTTCTGACTCAGGAAAGTTCCATGATAATTTTACTTTATTGGGGCCCAGTTGTTTGGATTGTAGTCCATCGGGTTTTGAAGGCGGAGTCAAATCTACCCCAAAAGAAATCTCATAATTACCAGGAGTGCTTAATTCTCCAAATGGACTTAAGCCAATTATTCGATAATAATAGGGTATGTAGTTTTGATCTACTGAATCTATATAAACATGGAATTGTTTAAATTCATTGTTTCCTATATTATCACCACTCAGATAGGGCACATTATTTAATCTCTTATAATTTTTGCCATCAGCAGATTTTTCAATGTAATAAGCTACATACGGATTGGGCCCTTGTTCTCTATCCCAAAGTATTTTTACGGACTTATCCATCGACTTAATCTGGCTTATATCAGGCGGAATTAATTTTGATTCTTTTGACGGGTAACAGACTATGGTCGATGGATTAATGATATATTTTTCCTGCGAAGCAAGGCTTTTAATACGATAAACATAAACGTATCCAGGTTTGACATCTGTATCGATAAAACTGAGTCCAAGGGCATCAGCGGCTTGAGCAGAAAAATCGGCAGACATCATAGCATAGGTATACTTGTTTTGAAACTCATCCGCTTTCTGCAATATCTTGGAGCTTGCATTAACTGAGGTGCCTTTTCCGTATAGCAACTCTGCTGCTATGATACAATAATTATCATAGCTAGCCAATTGATCTTTCTGCCATCTTTCTTTTGGCCAAGGCAAACGTTTTGGTTCTAACATTACAAATGCACTCATCGTACTATCACCTTGTTTATTGACTGCTCTCTCAATACTATAACCTTTTGTTAGAGACAAATACCAGGAAATAGAGGTAGATGGAGCCCATCTCAGAGTAATTTGTGATTGCTCCACTTTAGATATAGTGCGAATAAATGCTACACTATCATTTTGACTTATCGCTTTTGAAAAAGTCAATAGCATCAACAATACTATATTTACATACTTGGTCATAGATAAAAGTGTTTAGTCAATGTCTTCAATACAAGGTCCCGGTGTAACATATTCCTTCTTCCATTTTGTACCTATCTGTCTATTACCCAGCCATGGATATCTATAGATGATACCAAATGCTGCATCCTGGCAAGTCCAAATCGTACCTGATACGGGTTGATTGACAAAGCCTGAAAGTCGACGATACAATGGTGCATTATTTGATTCCAGATAAGTACCTCCAATTGATAGATAGTCAACTATGTCAGACTTGTTGAAAAAATCAGTAATAAAATACTGAGTACCATATTCCAACCTTATTTTAAAAGTCTTTGGAGGAGGAGGTGGAGATGTTGAGCCTGATTGGGTACTTAGGTTAGCAGGTACATTAATGCTCAAACCATTGCTGGACTGAGGAATAATATATGGACCCAGAGTACTGTTATACGACTGTATTGCGATTTTTGCTGGCTGAATACCGAATCTTAATCTCGCTTTGATCCTATTCAATTCAGACACAATGGCATTATAGGTAGTAGTATTTACTTGTGACCTTATGTATTCCAGCAATGAAAAATGATAATCTGAAAGTGCCATTGGGCTTTCAAAATGGAATAAATTGTTTCGCGAAATTACATCATCATTGCCCAGATAATCAAAGGGCTCGTCTTCTCCATAATATTCGCCAACATGATAATGAACGCCTGACTTAACAAAACCTGAATGGGTAGTAAATATACCTGTGCTTGTTTGACTTTGATAACCTTCCATTTCAAAGACATCAAAACCTTCCACAGGGTTAAGGCCATCATGAATAATATCTTCTAAGGTTCCAGGAAGGGCATATTTAGGCGCATTCCAGGTAAGGGATTCGACCTTGTCCTGCAAATTGTCAAACTTACTGGTTCTGAAATAAAAAGAATACAAATCTTTCTCAACGCTTGCTGAAGCAGCAGTGCCCAGAGATACCATTCTGGCGGGTAAGATGTTGTAATCATATTCTCCTGCCTTCTTTTTGTTAAAACCAGAATTGGCATAGGTGGCAGCAATGTTAGATGCCGCATAGGAAATTGCGCTATTCGCACTAAAATTACCTTTTACTCTCCTCAAAGTTGCGTTATAAACCTGATTGGGTTTCAACCTATCTACTTTAAAAGTGATATTCTGAAAGTCAACGGCTATCGCTTGCTCCTTTATTGAAGGCTCTCCGGCAGTGTATGAATTAAAAATAATTTCATAATGGTAAGTGAGGGCTGTAACGGGATGTTTTGTATATAAAAGCTGATCATCCACATTGTTTAATCTAATGATCCCTGAACTATTGAATGTTTCTTCCTTCATAAAAAACCGCTGTTGGTGCATAGGATACGTATAGTCCAATTGATGGGGATCTATTGAGTCAGGTTTTGTGCCCGTTTTAAAATGTGTGGTTTTGTCCTCCTGCCAATCTGCATTGCCATCCTTGATGGTGGTCCATTGTCCTGTAGCCATCATCTTTTCTTTGGCTTTCACTTTGATGTATAAAGTATGGTTTGATCTTGCCTTAAGTACTTTATTAGGCTTGTGGTAACTGATATAATTGTCATTGTCAAAAAATCGCTCAGGTTGATAGTTGTAGTTATCCGCATTTTTTAGACTCACCTGATCAATCAACAATTTAAATGTCCTGGGTCCTACTTTTTCATCGATAAATGAAAGCTCCGTATTGATAGGAAAAGCATACGAAACAGTGGGCAAAGTAAAAACAGATACATCCGTACTACCTTCCTGTGGCTTTGTATCAATTATGACCGGACTGTCACTAAAAGGATTGCCATTGCCAAGGGTACATTTCTGGCCCAAGACCATTTCAAAAGAGTGGCTTCCTTCAATTAAGCCCAGAATTTCATACTTCATGGTACCCCTGCAATAAAACCAGGAGGGATTAGGTAAGCCACCACTCATTAAGGCAGCAATCGATCCTTTGAAGATTTGAAAATCACCCTCTACAAAAAACATATCAACGTGAATGCCAAATTCTCCACTTATGCCGGCATACAATTGTCCCATTCCATACCAATCATTATATCCTGGCACATTACCTGTTTCTACACACTTTCTTTCACTATTTTTGGTGAGATTAAAATCAAAACCCATAATCACTTTGACTATCAGGTAAAAAGGTTGGTATTTGAAATTAAAAGAATCTTTGACAACTGCACCGAAAGCAATGCCATAGCCTGTCAGGTCGATGGGCTTGTTTAAAACTGAATTTGGATCACCGCTGCTCGAACTGTAATTGTCTTTTTTATTATTGAGCATGGCCATAAATTGCGGATCGGGTTCTGGTATTTCAATGGGGATGCCGTGACCAAACATGGCATAGCCCTCTGCCGATGCTTTTTTAATTTTTAAATCCATCTTTATCCCTCCTCTTTCCGAGGGTGTACCTACCAATAAATACCAGTAATCTTCACCCGCTGTCTTTGCATGGAAATGCGCATTGACCATTCTTGAATTGGGACCGATTCCTTCTATTATCCTTTCATCAGCCTTCTTGATCAGCACATTCATCTGGACCACCGCGTCAATAAAATGTTCCTGACCATTGTACTGAATTTCAGCAAAGCCCCAGAATGCTTTTTGGGTTTCGTCGATTTTTCCTTCTGCATTAATGGATTGCAGTTTTGACATCAGGTATACATCTCCCCGCAAGCTGACTATGGGGCCGCCACTTGCAGGAAAATCGCCTTTCACTGCCAGCAGCATATTAAATTTATCGCCACCACCAGGGTTTCCAAACAAACCTCTCAAACGAAATCCATACCCTCCTCCAAAATAATTGGTATAGGGAATTCCACTGTGCTGTACGTTACCGGCAGTTGTTGCAGCGGGCTTCATCATGTCTCTGATATTCACCTGATGCAGGGTATCTTGTTTCATATTGTACCACATCCCACCGCCTAAGCCATATAAATTTACACCAGAAAAGATGGGGAAGCCGGCCGAACCAAAAGCAATCATGGCATCAACGTACCAATAATTGTAATAGCCTGCTGAGTTGAAGGGAGATCCAGACTGTGCGCCTACGTTGCCAAACTTTGCTTTAAAATTGCCTTCAATACCACCGGGCAGGGAGGCAGCCAGTACTCCCTCTATTCCATCATTGCCTGCTTCATCAATAAATTTCACCACTCCATCCAGCTTAAACCCATTTTTGGCAATATGAATATTTACATCTGACAAAAAGGCATTGGGATTCAAAAATTCATCTTTAGGTCCACTCACCTGCATTTCGGCATAAAATATTAAACCAGCAGACACTGAAAATCCATTGGTATCACTTACCAAAACCAATTTAGGCTTGATGTATAAGCCTGGATGGCCATTATGGGTTGTAAAATCTATGCTGTCTATTTGAATTGGAAATCCATTTAAAGATTTGGCAGGGCTGGCCATCCTAAAGACCGGCTTATTTACAAAACCTTTATAGGTTTCATACTCCATTTCTTCAAATACAATGCTTAATAATTTTACATTTTTTAATTTGCTGATATAATTGGTCTTTAATCGATCATCTGCTGAAAGATGTCCATTTAGTAAAAATCTAAATCTATGTTTTTGGGTAACCGGGTCTTTTGAAAAGGAAATAAGACTGTTTTGGTACAAAGTCAAATGACTCATAAAAATGGGAGCTACAATAGAATCGTTACCTACCTGAACCAGAAAATTCCAATCTTCGATGTCGTCATAAAGGCCACTGAAATTGAGATATGCACCTTCTTCCACAAAAGGCATTTTGAGTTTGCCTGTCATTCGGTATCTAAAATCCATATTACTAATGACTCCATCTATAGTATCTATGGTGGCACTTAATCTTCCAATAATGCCTTCATTTACTACGTTATAAGCTCTGTGTCGCAAGTAATATATGCCCTCCCCTAATATCAAGGTAGAATAGCCCATTGTAGCCCGAAAACCCTCAGTGACAAAAGATTCAGGACTCAGCACTTTGGCCCTTGGTACATAAACTCCTTTCCAGGCAGATGCTGTGGCCGGATTGGTAAAATATCCGGCTCCATAGCCTTCCGGAATTTCAAACCCCGGTGGATTTGAGTTGTCTGATAAGTCAATAAAAATGGTATCTGTATCAAAGCCCCAACCCTTGAGGTGGTCTTTAAATTGAAAATCCTCCATACGTGCTGTGATCATTACATCTTGATGCAACCTATTGTATTTAAAAGTAAAATGCCCTTTTACTCGCTCATTAATTGGAGTATCGTCTGAAGTAAGACCACTGTCTTTTAACAAAAGGTTTTGTGAAAAAATAACGGCACCTCCAAGCTGTAGTTCTATGAATCCTTCACAACCCCACTTAACATAGGTCATACCGGTAGTGTCATTAAGACTTTGCCCACCTTTGAAGATAAAACCATAGCCGGATTCATTCTCATCCAGTACAATATCATTCTGATGGTATAGAAAAAGGTCCTTTTCATAGCCGCCGGGTTGAAAACAGACATCAGCTGTCATTACCGGATAATTATCGCTTTCATGCAATAACGACAGAGCATCACCCATATCTAGTGATACTTGCATAAAGGCATTGGTAGGATTAAAAATAATGCCAGTTATGCCTAATGTGAGGTGAATATTTTGAATGGTCGTGTCCCAGCCAAAAGGCAATTCCATGTGTTGTCCCATAAGCAGGGTATTCAAAGTTTCAAGTTCATTGCCACTTTCTTTACCGGCAACGGAGCCTTGATAAACAACCTTATCAGTATTTATTTTAATGTTGCTGAAACTGGTTTTCAATTTGACCTTACGGATAAATGGTATTTCAATCAAACCTTCACCAGCGTAAGTATTACCTGATTTTTCAATTTCAATAATCTCCATATTGAATTGACCAATCTTTATTATTTCATTTTCCACTGAACCGACAAAATCACTTAGATTGGTAATAGCAGGAATTTCACAAAGGGTCTTACATTTGGCATTGGAATTCTGTTCCACCGTTGGAGTAGTTTCTACTGCCACTTCAGAACCGGCATTGATACTAACCTTAAAGCTGTCAATTTCACTGGCATTGTAGTACAAATAAGCATCTGTTTTGTAGCTATCGGTTACAGGGCTAAAAGTTGCAGGTGATTGGGTCCAAAGTACTCTCCAATAATAGGTTATTGTGTCTTGCAAACTAATTTCCACAGCAAGCTCTTTGTAAATTTCAGATATAAATCTGGGTACATCATACAGCCTGTCTGCAACTTCATAATTGGTATCATTGCCTGTGATTGGCAAAGTGGTTGCATAAATCACAGTATCAAAGTTCAATTTCTTGCTAACTTGAATGACGGCCAATTCATTAATATTGAGAGGAGGATATTCAAATATATCTTCCTCAATAATTTGTTTAACCCTAAAGGGAGGAAGGGGTTGTTCGGGTATCTGATCATGGATGGCATTCAATGCCACATTGCCGGGCGAAACCAATTGACCCCCTACAGGATAGGTCAATTTAAAGGGCGGCATGCCTACTGTAAATGAAGAAAGTCCTGTATCATAAGTAAACCTTTTATTATTATCCAATCTTACTTCACCTGTGACCAAATAAGAATATTCTTTGGCACGCTCGCAATACAACATATTATCGTAGTCACTGACTCCAATGTGACTGCTGTAATACCCATCCGAATCCTTAATACTGGTTTTTCTTTCAAAAAATTCTCGAGGTCCCTGTCTCCATCTCATCGTCCGGTTATAGCTTGTTTGCAACTCGCCTTCTCTTTTTATAGATGTTTTATAGACAAATTTCCTATAGCCGTCACAGTACGGAATGAATTTCACAACCGGCACCAAAGTTTCAAAGGGAATAATTGAATTAGGAGCAGGATAGATAGGTTCTACTGAAAAGACCTACCGCATTCAAAATCACTCTCCACATATTGAAAAACATGGATATTACTTTGGGCCGACTCAGCAGGATACATAAATTCATCACTATAAGCAGTGATGCGAACAGCATAGAAATGATCCGCTATAAACGGCAAATTATCAACTTGTACAGCGTGAGTTGAGCTAACATCATTTTCATTGTAAAAAGGGTTGACATTGACATCATTCATCATAATTGTTGCATCATTTTCTGATGGAAATTGACCATTGTTGTCATTCATGTCGATAATTTTGACATTGTACTTTGTTGCTTGCCTCAACTCCATATCTGAAATTACATGCGTCCATGTAATGTTAAAAAATGTTTTTATAGTACCATCAAGGCTACTTTCAGACTGAGGGTGAATCAAGGTGGGCCTATCTGGGAACTGGATCTCAAATTCCAGACAGCTCGTAGCAAGAACAACACCATTATCAGCATCTTTTGCCGTCAAACAATAACTATAATTGCCTTCCGGTAAAATACCATATTGAATCAAGGCCGCCTTTTGACCCTGAGTCAACGATCCGTAGTTAATATCATTGACATTGAAATTAAGGCATAAAAGATCATAGTTGCCGATCCCAAATGATTTTGATTGAAATGATCCTATCTCAACTATACAGGTTGGCTCAGCTGATGCAATACTAAGACCACTTGGACCTTCAATGGTCGCATACATCTTAATGTCATTTGGAAAAATACTTGTGTTCTTAATTTTAGCTGTAATTACTCCTAAATCCTCCAAATAATTTTGAGCCAAAACAGGAAATGGATATCTGCCATTGATGGTAATGTCAATTTGTGCCTTTACATTTTGCACTAAACTGCCGAAAAATAATAAAAACAGAGCTAAAATTGGTTTCATTTGATGGGCATTGAATAATTAGTGTAAAATCTTGATTCATTAAAATTTGGCATCAAAGCGGCATTTTTTCTGCTTATATAATTGTGTTGTAACATCAGAGTCCCTTTTCCCAATTTGATGGTAATGGTAGGTCCCATGTTAATTTGCAAGCCGGAGTTTGTTTTGTTTTGCCAATTATTGCTAAATGAACTCCTGACCCTCAAATTCAATTTGTCCTTCATAAAAGTCTTAGCCAGGTTTAATGATATTCCGTTTCTGCTATTTTCAAATATCTCGGTTTTATACTCATACCTAAATACATTGATTCCTGCGTTCCACTTATTGGGTTTGTTTCTGATCTGGTATCCTACGCTGTAACTCACATTAGAGGAGTTTAATACAGCAAAATCATTTGCCGTTAAATCATTTAGATGCTGCTTTGTTACATTCAGGTTTATGCTGTGTTGCCATACTTTATTGTAAAATCGAAGGTAAGGACTAATAGAATTGGTAGAATTAACCTGAATGAATCTGAGTGTATCCATTACATTTTGCAAACTAGGTTGTTGATCAAAATTATAGTTTGATATTTGGGCTTCCACGCCGAACCAATGGATGGGCGTAATTTGCACATTCACATCGTAGATTTTTTGCTTTACAGTACTAGTTCTAAGCTTAGCAAGATTGTTCCTATCAATGCCATAGGAACCAGATAAAACTACAACACCATTGAACAAAGAAATCGATGTTTGCAAAGAAATATTTTCCCTATCTCCTCTTAAGAAGTTCACTCCAAAAGAAGTGTAAAAAGGATCAATTCTCTGGTATCTGGCTTTTAGCGAAAAATTTTGGTAGGAAAAACCCAAGACGGCATCACCTGCAAAGTTAAGACTTGTAGATTTATTAGGGTCTACGAGCTTATTTAAAGACGAAAGTAGTCCTCCTTGGCCTAAGTCACCCTCATCCAGTTCAGCGCTGTTTATATTATGGGTATAGGCACTTGCTGCGGCATTGACGGCCAAATTGACCGTTTTCCCAATAAGATCCAAAGAGGAAGATAAACCTAAACAAGTATTAGCCTGAGGAGGGATATAAATGGAATCAGGCCCCATTATGGAATTGTCCAAATCATTTCCTACTAGTAATGAAACATCAAAATAATTACGATTTTTCCCAATCCCTAATTTGACAGCTGTCAGTCTTCGGTTGTATGGATTGAGCACTCCACTGTGATATGTCAAACTATCATACACCACTTTAGGATTATAAACCTTGCCCGAGATTACTGCTAATCTGAATAAACCCGGGGTAAGATCAACACCAAGTCCAAAAATCTGCATGCCAGAAAGCAAATATCTATTGTATTCAACCTGGCTATGCCCAATATACAACTTAGCCCATTTGTAAGAAGGGGTCAGGCTAAATCTTGAAAATGAAGCTCCATAACTTGCTTGCCTGTCCCTGTAAGTGAAACTCAAAGGCAAATTGAAGCCGTATATTGAAATTGATGCATTTACGCCCACAGAATAGGCAAAAGGAGAATAAAGGGAATTATTAGCGTTGTTTCTTACAGCAGTAGTACCTGCATTGACACTTGCCGTCCAATCAAATGGTTTTAGTTTTTTAAAACCTGACAAATCTTGCGTCAAAACTCCCAAAGGAATAAACAAAATGATGTATAGAAAAAAAATCCTTTTGAAGGCAAACATGTGCTATTTGTTTTTCATGTTGCAAATATGACTGCCCTACTACATTTATCAAATAGCACATTTGTAGTAAATAGACCAAAACAACATAGTTCATTTGTGGTAAATTTGAGAAAAGAAATCTTCTGGTACTTAACAATGAATTTAAAATTGTGATTTCAAGACAATATATTGGGGTTCAGAAAGGGAAATCATACTAAAAATAGTTCATATGAACTACAATAATTTTGTTAAAGTATTTCTTTTTAATAGAATTAAATCAGTAATTTTGAATGTTTCATAAATCAAATAAAAACGATTGTCACCCTCCTTCATTATAGAGTTATTCTATCAATTCTTTCAGGGCATTCTGCTGTTTCAAGTGATTTTTTTTGGAGTACTCTTTTTTTTGACGAAAAGAAGAGAACTAATCCTTTATTGCCTGATGATATTTACAACTACTCTCTCTACTTTTTTTTAAATGCCCCTGACACCTTTTTCAATATTGAACCGGTATTGATATTTGAATCAAGTTGGTATCCCTACGTTAATTTTGCCATGTTGCTGAGCTTAATGCTCCTCTATTTAATGTTTCTACGAGAAGTGTTTTTAGAAACAAGCCGAAGAAAAGAGGTAGCCTTCATCTTTAAATATACCTTAATATCCATACCACTTCTATATGTTTCATTTGCAGTTTGTGTATTCCTCCAATATTCCAATGATGTCATTTTCTACACCGCGCATTTGATAAATGGACCATTCTGTGCACTACTTATTTATCACAATTGGAATACGAAGGGCAACCTAAGGCTCGTTATTTATGGCCTTATGGTAACCTTTGTGTGCGTGGTCATTACTATGTTAATGACAATTAGATATAATCAGGGACTCTATGCACATTATATTGATAAATACCCACTTCTGTATATCAGAATCGGAATGTTCATTGACATTCTTTTATTCCAGCTTTTTTTAATGCGACATTGGGTTAGTCAGGAAAAAGAACTGGCTACTCAAGAAATTAAAAACCAACTCGCTATTGCTCAATTCAAAAACAATGTAAACCATGCGCTTCATGATGATATAGGTACCAATCTGAGCAAGATCAACCTTAGGTCTTACATGGCCTTACAAAAATTTTATGATCCCGGATACAACGTTCAAGAATCCCTACATTCTATTCAAACGGAAGTACAAACCATGATAGAAAAAATAAAAAATATTTTATCAGACGAACAAACTTTAAAAGAGATACCCTGGAAAGAAGAAGTCTATAAATATGCCCAAGAAATGTGTGAATTTAAAAATATCAACCTAATATTTAATTGCCCCGAAAACGAGCCTAATTTTTTAACTCATCATCAAAAATACCAGGTTGTATTGATACTGAAAGAGGCAATCAATAATGCTGTAAAATACAGCGGATGTACCAACTTGCAAATAAGCTATATGCAGGGTGTCAAAAAAATTACTTTCAAAATCTCAGACAATGGTACCGGTTTTGACGTGCCATTGGCAACATTTGGAAATGGTCTTAAAAATATGAAAACCAGGGCCGCTAATATTAATGGGGAGATTCAAATAAAGTCAGATAAAAAAACAGGAACACAAATTTCACTTACAATTGTTTCATAATCTTTATGAACTCATCCTCGAGCATCGTGAATCATGCAATTTTGTTTTTACAGTATAGCCGATAGCTCACACCTTCTCCTGCTTTGCTCGTAATTTCAACGGTTCCACCTATTTTATCCATTCTTGATTTAATGCCATCCAGGCCATGTCCGTTCGATTTTAGAGGTTGCAAAAAACCCACTCCGTTGTCGCTAAATATTATTAAAAAATTTCTATCATCCACTTCTTCGATTCTAAATTTGAGCAAAGTTGCCTGAGCATGTTTTGCAATATTATTGTTGATTTCCTTAATAATAAAGATCAATTGAGCTTTCACCAATGGATCTAGTTCAAGATTTGTGTGCTTTAATTCAAAAGCAATATCCAATTTCATAGAGGTATGCTTCCAATATTCAATAATCCACTCTTTGAGGTCATTAAACAAATCAGATACATGAACCACACCCGGTTTCATTGCATAGTATAGGTCATTCAACTGTCGGCGAGCCAATTGAACATCATTGACAAGTTTTGAAATTCTTTGAGAAAAATCAATGGGTTCTATTGTTTGTGGTCTTGCAAACAAACTGAGATTAATTTTAGACAAGGGTTCACTTACTTCGGCGTACAATTTTGTAAGTATGTTATCTCTTAAAAGGAATTCCTCTTTTCTCATCTTCTCCATGATGGCAATATAATTGAGAATCAGATAAAAAATTACCAACAACATTTGAGGAATGTAAAATATCAAATTTATAAGGGTGTGTAATTTATGATCATAACGCACATAGTTGTTTTCGACGCAAATAATGGCCATATAAAAAAGCAAATGCAATAAATAAAATAACCCCAACCACAGTCTTCCATTGATAAAAGTATATTGTTTGGAAAATAGGAAGAAAAAAGCAATAATGGAATGAGCAACTATCATACCTGAATAAGAAATACTAATAAGGATTTTATAGTATCCTGCAGGCCAAATTGCAAAATAATGTCCAAAGCCAATAAATGCTGAAACTACATAAAATAAGCCGAAATAGCGAAAATATTTGGCAATTGGCATGTACTTCGTTGTTGTTCTCATGGCAATCCCTGCCATTTCCAATAAAGCTAAGCAGCAAACCGCACCCGTAAAAATGGCTGCATTTACCTCAAGAAAAGGAAGTGAGCCCCAAATATAAAGCGAACCATATCCACTTGTTGCAATTAAATGCAAGGCTCCAAAAATAGCATACACAATAAACCATGCAAATGTAATGGTCCGTTGCTTGTATTTTCTTAGAAAGAAGTAAAGTGTAACAGAGATAAATAAACTAATTGCGATAAATATAAACAATACAAAATAAGCTGAATCGGTCCAATCAAAATCATTGTCAAAAAGAGGGTCTACCAGTTGTGGAGTCACAGCAATCTCAAATTCTCTTCCATATACATGTAAAACCAGGGTATAATTCAGGTTTGATTTTAATAGCAGAGGTATGGATAGGGTACGATCACCAGTGGGCCTTCGTTCAAATGGCATATTGCAGCCCGTCATAGGTGAAACACTTAGCTCTAAATCTGAATTATATAGATTATAATATGCAGTATCTAATTGTGCATTATGCAAATACAAAACCAATGATCGATCATTGCTGTCTTTGTTAATAATTGAGAATTTAATACTATGCCAGTGGTCAGGGCTTAAGTTGATGTTATGGGACTCTACCTTTTTCCATCCATCTGTCTCTAACCCTTTGTGCAAACCCTCTTTATAATAACAATTTAATCCTACATAAATATATTTTGACTCACTGTTCCATTGAACTGACTGCGACAAAGCCAGATTGGCAGTAAATATCAAATAAATATATATGCCAAATTTAGTCAAAATCTGTTTGATTTGAGGTTAATAAAAAAATTAGCTTTCAACACATCCTTTTCTGTAGTTTGAATACTAAGAGACTGCAACAACTTGTTTGCCGGATAGAAAAAATATTCAATTTCTTCAGGATCAACGGCCTGATTAAATTGAAGTATAAAAGTAAAATACAGTTCTTGCGTTATAGAATCGTTCAATGATAAATGAACTTTTGTTATCGATTTATGGATGCTTATGAGATACATCATTTCTTGAAACATGCCCGCCCATTGATTTTTTATGGTATTGCTCAATTCCAGTTCAGGGTGCCTGATGTGCTCTTCATAAACATGCTCAAAACCATTAAAATATTTTAAGAATATTTCCCTTACTCCATGCACCGTGTATTCCAGTGTATCGTATTTGGGACTGATAGACAATAAAAATATTCTTAACTTTTGATTTGCATCTACAGCATAGTCCTCAATTTTAGTAAACAATTCCGCCTGTATTGGGTTTGACTCAAATTTAATGGCAGACACACGGGCTTGTAAAGAAATTTTGGTCAATGTACTGCCTATCTCATCATGTATATCTTGAGTAATTTCTTTTCTCATGTTGGTTATCACGTCTATATTTGATTCAATGCTCAACCACATTCGTTTGATAAGAAAAATGAGCAGTAAAACCAACTGTGGAAAATGTGCAGAAACGATTCTGAAAGCATGAAATTCAAAATTATATCTTATAACTCCTACTTCAAGTGCAATAACTATGATGGTGTAAATGATGTAAAAAAAGAAAATAAATAAAAACCAATAATAATTTTTTTCCTTATCAATCCAAATTTTCTTTATTGTCAAAACGATAATGATGATCATATTGATAATTACAAGGATATAAAGCAGGCTCAGCAATGATCCAAGTAGTCCGCTGGGTAAATAGTGGTTGTACAACAAAAAGCCCAGAAGAGATACGGCAATATAAATAAGTGAAATCACATCAAACCAAACACCCAACCACCTATTCCATTTCTTAATTTTTAGAATCAAGCTACATAAATACATAAATGCACTACCACTCAAAGCTCCAAAAAAAATGGCAGCATTCACTTCAAACACGGGGCAACTTCCCCAAATATATAATGAACCATAACCACTGGCTGCAATTACATAAAGCGCTGTTAAAATTGAATAAATGACAAATACCAGCGTATCTTTTTGACTTATCCTTCGCAGGTTCCCATAATAATATAAAACCAAACCTAAAAAGGACAAAAAAATACAACTACTAATTACTATTAAAAAACAAATATCTGTCCACCTGAAATCAATGCCTGTTACCGGATGTACAAGATGTGGACTCACCGTAATGCCAAACTCCTGACGATAAACTCTGACGTACATATCATATACAAGTCCTGGTTTAAAAATCAAGGGGAGCGCCAAGGTGCGATGAGCGTTGGGTCGCTTAGATCCAGCCAGGGTGCATCCTGTTTCAGGAGAACGGTACAATAATTTATTGTCATTATACAACAAGACATCAGCTACATCAATTTGAACATTGTGTAAAAATAACAGCAAGGACTGATCATGGGCTGATAAATTGACAACGGCCACCTTTAATACATTGTACTGGTTGGTCTTTAACCGGTGATTTTTTTCCAAAACCTTTACCCCCTCATTCAGAATTAGGGGATTGTCAATTTTATTGATCTGAAAGTAATGCACACATTTACTCCCAAAATACTCTTGTTTAAAATCTGATGAAATAAAAATGGTGTCCGGGGTCTGGGTAAAAATATTAGTGCTAATAAAAATACCAATAAATGCTAAAAAGCAGCGTAGTAAATTATATTGTTGACATTTACTCAATTCACTTTCTGCTACTATACTATGTTAGATATCTTCTTAATAGCCTCAACCTTGCTATGTACGTGCAATTTATCATAGATGCTCCTAATCTGAGCCCTCACCGTATGGGTAGATACAAACCTTTCTGCCGCAATTTCTTTATAATTAAGTCCTTTATTGAGGGCCTTCAGCACTTCCCACTCTTGTTTTGATAATTTCTCTAGTTCTAGATTTCTCTTATTGGCTTCATTAAATGATTCTGCCACCAATCTCGAAATCTGAGGTGACATGGGTGAACCACCTTCAGCGATGTCGTATATATCCTGAATGAGCCTATCCGGGCTGCCTCCTTTAAGAATATAGCCCTTTGCTCCAGCCCTCAAAGCTTCAAAGACTTCCTGGGAATCAAAGTGGGTTGTATACATAACGAAATCTGGCTTATTGCTGTTTTCTGTACACTTTCGCACACAATCTATACCACTCATGCCCGGTAAGCCAATGTCCATCATTACAATGTCTACATTTAAATCCGGCAATTTATCAATAAAATCTTCTGCAGAACTACAGGTTTCTACACAAATGATATCATCCTTAAACTCTAATACATCTTTGGTGAGCTGCCTGATTTCTTCATCATCTTCTACCAGGCATACTTTTATTTGTTGAACCATTCCTACTGTCTTGAAATCTTTCAACAAAGATAATCATATCAGGGTCAGAAAAAAATAGTTCATTTGTGGTAAACAATGGCATCAGAGGATCAAGGGTTCCGACACAGGAGCCTCAGGGTATCATAAGTATCAGCCAACCATGTATCATACATCTGCATGCTTCAATAAAATGCGCTTCATAACCGTATTGTGGCTTGTCTCTATTTTGACATATAGGATCTGTAAGTCAAATTCAGAAAGATTGATGTCGTGGTCATTACCTACTAGTTTTTTTCTCAACAGTTCATCCCCAAAGGTATTGTAAAAGGTTAGTGAACTGATTTCTTTTACAGATTCATTTGACAAATGGATTTTAACTCCATAACAACCTGACGAATAATAGGGCACAATAGTAACCATAATAATAGTGGTCTAAATTGGTAATTAAACCTACTCCTTTTTGGGAGGAAGAGGCAGTGGTAGGTTAACTTCTATGGCTTTATCCTTCTGCTGAGTGTCCGCTTTGGAGTCTTTTGTACCCTCTCTAAAAGAGGTTCCAATGGTACCCCCACAGGGCTCAATGACGGCTGAAAAATTGGAGATGGACTGTGCCTGGAAGCCGGGGCTCATGCGGATGTAACCATCCTGCACACTGTATCTCACATTGGATTGGGCTGTACCCAAAATGGTAGTAGTAGATTTAATAGAATCCATGGCAGAAAGGTTTTGACGAAAATTGATAGTACCTCCGAGTGATTCCTGATAGCTGGTGCAACTGATATAGGCAAAAAGAGGTGAAGTGGACACTCCTCGGCCGAATAAACTGGCATATATCGTTTCGGCGCCAGGATTGATATATAAGTCGAATACCTGGGTAATAGGTAAAAAATTGTTGAAAGGAATCCATTGCTCTTTATTAAAGGGCCTGACATATACCCCTATATCAGTACCCACATACAGCTCTTTTGAGTACTCATCAAACGCTATACATAAGATGCTCACATTGGGTAAGCCTGAAGACCAATTGATCCAGGTAGCACCTCCATCCTCACTTTTGTACAATTTTTTATCGGCTACATTTCCCAACACACTAATGTACACAACTGAAGAATTATACTCACTGATGTAGATATCAGAAATAACAGAGGCAGATACTGGTGTATTGACCAGGTTGATAGTAGTACCAAAATTGGTGGTTTTAAACATGAGGTCGTTATCACTAATTATATACCAATCACTGTTATCCGATCTAGCTACTCTCATCATTTTAACTGGATTAGAAAACCCCGTTACAATACGATTCCAATTATTGCCCCTGTTTCCACTGTAGTACATATCCCGCTTCATGTAATACAGTTTCATTGGGTCATTCTTATCAACCTGAAAACACTTGCTAAAATTAAAAGTGCCACTGTACAAAGCTGAATCCGGACAAGCACAAGAAGGTCCCGGTACCCTCATTCCTGTTACAGTGCCATTCACCGATTTTTTGAAAAATTCACCGTTTTGTATGGTGCCAAAAAAAATATTGGCATTGGTTTGGTCAATGGCTACCGCAGTTCCATCACCACCTATAAATTGACTATAATCCGTAGCAGTTCTAAGATGCACACCATTGTCTTGCAAGCCCATTAGAATTATGTTTTCGTCTTGAGGGCTGCCATCTATGGCATAGGCCTGCGCTATTTCTATACTCGCGGTCATATCTGTCCACACACCTCCCGGTGTATAAGATTCTGTTTGTTTCCAAACCCCTCCATCGTTGCAAACATAAATCTCACCATTGTTTTTTGCTATCATGCAGGCATCCACGTGAAATAACTGCGCATTCGTGCTACAATCTTTACTTTTTAAATCCCATCCTCCATAATTTTCCTGAACATAAAATTGAACACCCCCAACAATAGCATCGCCAAAGTTGGAATCGCCAATGTACAATTCAGCGTATTCACGACCTCCGCCACTGGCCCAACAGGTATCAATCTTAGTGCCACAAGTAGCAGATACGATAGTTGGACTATTACCGGTATCATAGTTCATTTGTACAGCATTATAAGCATAGGTATTGTACAATACAATATGTGGGCTTTTATCGGGGATATCGGCAACCAGGACAGCACCTACCTGATTGGGAGCTGCAGGAGAGACCGCCAGCGACATTGCCCTGAAATTGTCGATAAGAATAGGAAATGGGCCCGAGCTATTAAATGGAGTCGATGCCGTCCAGGATACCTCAGATACACCTCCATCCGTACAATGATAAAAATAGGTTATACCTCTCCCGGAGATATAGACAACATTGGCATTATTGGGCTTAAATTCAATATCCCAAACTTCACCGGACTTGACTTTTGTCCATGAATCCCCGGCATTGGTAGTTTTAAACAGACCCAAATTGGTACAGGCATACAAAGTATTGACATCATTGGGTTTCATTGCCAACTTAAAGGCTACCATTTCCTGGTAATTGGAAGTAATACTATCCTGCAAGGCTGTTGGCACCCAATGGATACCTGCATCATAAGATTTAAATACGCCAATACTGGAATTGGACTGATAACTTTTTCCCGCTCCGGTCAATATGTATACAATATTGGGATCGATAGGATTGACAACGATAGAGGCAATTCCACCACAAGGTATATCATCTGTTAACGGCAGATAGGAGACTCCTCCATTTGTGGTTTTCCATACCCCGCCCCCAGCTGCTCCAATATAATAGATATCAGGGTTGCTGGGATGAAAAGCAATACACTCTACCCTGCCCATTCCCTTAGTGCTTTGTAATAAGGGATAGTTGGTCCAATTACCATTGAGAACCCCATATGCATTACTGGTTTCCTTATCAATGGCTTTTTGCTTCATATAGGCATCGTAGTTCATCTTGTTTCTGTTTTTCGATGTTATGCCGTTTTCAGCGTTAAACCGATTGATATTTTCGCGGATTTGTTCTTTGTATCCCTTTCGGCCAATGTACTCGGTCTTCATGCCATCGGATTGACCCAAAAGGAAGCCAAAACAAAAAGATAAAATTAAGGTCAGTCTGAATTTCATTTTTTTCCTTTTTTGAGTTCATCCAATTGATTTTTCATGGTCTCATTCTCCTTTTTGAGCTCAATCATATACAGGGTTAGTTCTTCAATTTTCTCCATCATCCTGCGCTGCATTTCACCCAGTTCTATGCCCGAATTTTGCAGTTCAGAAGCTGCCGGGATGTTGGGCAGGTGGTGGTGTGTCTGAATAAATTTTTCCACATGCTCCAATGGCTTCAGATCGTAATTTTCAGCAAATACATAGTGCGGCCACTGGGCATGCAATTGTACTTTTACTTCTTCGCTGATGATTTTACCCTTGACCCTCAGCTTATACCCATCACCAAGACCTTCATTGGTGGTGCCAATCAATACGTCTCCACCATCTGTTATTGACATGCGTTCCAATACATCATTTTCGGCATTGGATGAATACGTGAAGAAGCCTAATCTTGCATGAAACCCATCAATGGCAGTTGTTCTGATCAATGCATCATACCTGCCATTGGTTTTTAAAGCCAGGGTGTTTACCACTCCTGCGTTGTGCGCATTCCCATTTTCCAATACCAACTGTCCACTGACATTGGATTTAAGGTGGTGTTGGTAGGTACTACTAGTTACCCCGGCATAAATATTACCGTTGCCGGTAATGCGCACTTTCTCCGCAAAGTTAACGGCATTGCCTGTGCCAAATTCGAATCTTTCGTTGGCACTCGGCACATATATTCGCAAGGTACTTCCGGCTATACCCATTCCATAGTGATCTATGCTTGAACTGCCCCAAAGCGCAATTTTATTTCCCAGACTGTTGTCAAAAGAAAGCGGTTTGAGCGTGTCTGCCATATTGATGCCGAGGTTGCCATTTTTGAGGTTAATGGCAGTTCTCCACCCGGGTGTACCTGTCGAACCCCAAATGCCTAGAGTTGTGTCACTTACCATGCCTAAAAAACCTTCCGGGTTGTTGTCTGTTTTGTTAAACCATAGGCCGGCAGTAATGCCGTTGTGGCGCAGCCTCATCCTTCCATTTACATCCAACATATAAGAGGCATTTGGCGTATTGGTTCCAATACCGGTCACCCCTTGAACAATGAGGCCATTGGCCGGCGCCGCACTACTGCCAGAATAAGTACTGCCAATGGCCGCTCCCCCTTCCACATCCAAGGCACTTTGAGGAGTGGCCGTTCCAAAACCTACCCTTCCTAGCCCCACATACAGGGCAGTGTTGACAGAGCTAGTAGTGCTGAAATAACCCGCCACACCTGAGGTACTAATGGCCTCCAAGGCCCTGCCGGTTCCGTTTGTCTCCGCTCTCAAAGCAGGGGTCGTATTGCTATTGGTCGTTGCCAGGATAGCACCTCCTGTGCCTGAGTTTTGAACCGTAAATAAGTTGCTGCTACTATTTACAGTAGAAGAAAAAGGCAGTGTGAGGGTAGCTGCCACATCTATCAGTTTTACGAAACTCCCACTTCTCCTTAAAAATAAACCATTCTGATCTGTATTGTAAACGATCATACCATCGGGAGCCACTGAACCTAGAGCGTTCATATTGGTGGTAGTGAGCCTCGGTAGAAGCAGTCCCTTGTTGGTGGCCGCTACCTCTAAAGCTGCAAAATTGTTGGGAGTCTGGGTGCCAATACCTACATTTAAATTGGTAGCAACCGTCATTTGTGGTGTCCCGTCATTGGTGAAAAAATGCAATGGATGATTGGTTTTTGATCCCAACCAAGTTGCGTTGGTGGTAAGGTAAGAAGTCAATTGAACGGTATCTGTATTGTCGCTGTGCATCCAACCGTAACCATTGCCTTTCACATTGAGCCTTGCAAGAGGGTTGGTAGTACCTATACCAACATTGCCCTGCACAAGCAAGCCATTGGCCGGTGCTGTGTTGCTACCTGAGTAGGTGGCACCTATAACAGCCCCTCCTTCTACATCCAACTTGTTCATTGGACTTGTGGTGCCTAGTCCAAGATTGCCTTCAACCAGCAAGCCATTGGTAGGTGCTGTGTTGGTGCCACTGTAGTTGATACCTATCACCACACCTCCTTCTACATCCAGCCTGTTGACCGGACTGGTAGTACCAAGACCAATGTTTCCGGCATTGGTGAGGGACAACCTGCTGTTAAAGTTGGTAACCAAGTCAAGTCCCAACTGGTTGGTGGCGCCTATTCGGTTGCTTCGTATCAGGCTACCGGAGTTGTCGCCACCAAACTTAAGCGCATTATCGAGGCCTCCATTGTTTTGTGCCAACTGGTCAACCGTGACACCTCCTGCTACAGACAATTTTTGGCCGGCATCAAAGACTCCGATTCCTACATTGCCGGGGTTTAAACTATAGACATTATTGAGATTGCCAACGTAGGGTGTCCAAATATTTACGCCCTCGGTGATGTGTACCCAGCTTGGAATGACAGGGTTAAAGCTGGTATTGATGTATAAGCCGGATGGCGTAGTATCGGTATTTCTCTGATAGACCAACAAACCATTGGCAGGATTCTGGATGGCCAGTCGCTCCGTCTGTGTCATATTGGGAATCAACAGTCCCTTATTCGATGATTGAAGATGCAGCAAGGCACTGGGATCAGGATTATTGGTACCGATACCCACTTCCTGGGCCTCCATTTTGATTATGCTCATGGCGAAAATGCAGATCACAAAAATTCTGTGCATGGTTTAATTTTTTTTCAAAATTATCCTTCACAATTATTTTGGTTTTTTAGTAATGAGCAAAAAGGTAGCCCTATTGAGAATTTGGCATCAATCGATTATTATTCGGTCGGTGGATTTTGCATTATTTTATCAGGGCCAGAAATTCAGCTTTTTACGTCTGCTGAGTTCTACCCTGTCTCCATTGTCCATAATTACAAAATCACCGTCGTTTCGCTGAATGCCTGATACGTGTTGCATGTTGATGAGGTGAGACTGGTGGATCCTGAAAAAAGAGTGGGCGTTGAGTTGGGCTTCAAAATCCTTCAAAGTTCTACTCACCATCAATCGCGCCTTGTCTTTGATGTAAAAGATGGAGTAGTTACTATCCGCCTCTATGCGTATGATATCTGCAATGGGTATAATGTGCATACTGCCTTGTACAGAAAGCGTGATTTTATTTTCCACGGGCGCCAACTGCAATTTCATCTGCTCTTCAACTCTGTCAATGGCATCCTGAACATCCATGGGTGAAAGGGGCTTCAGCAGGTAGTCAACTACCTTTAGTTTAATGGCCGGTATAGCGTACTTCTCATGGGCAGTAGTAAAGATAACATGAAATGTTTTGTTGGGAAAATGGCGCAAAACATCGGTACCATTCATGCTGGGCATCTCTACATCCAGAAAAAGAATATCCACATCCAGGTTCTCCAATTCCTCAATGGCCTTTAAAGGATGGATGTTGGAGCCAACAATCCGCACTCGTTCGCCAAACTTTTTTTGCAGCATAGCCCTTAAGCCATCAACTGCATTTTGTTCGTCGTCTAAAATGTATACTTTTAACACTTGCTTTTTGTTAGATGTTATTCAATAATGGGCAAGCACAACACCACCCTGGTCCCTGCCGCCTTACCCTGCTGATCAAAGAGGTCAATAATTTGTACTTCCGCATTTTTGCGGCTTACTTCCATAAGTTTTTCCAATCGCTGTTGTGTGATGGATTGCCCAAGAGGATTGGAATCGCTTTGGGTCGCTGTCTGTTTTTTTCTTCCCACTCCATTGTCTTCGATCACTACTTCCATATTGGTTTCGTCTTTTTGACAGATGCTCACCAACAAAAAACCACCTTCTTCTTTTTTACCCAGACCATGCCAAATGGCGTTTTCAATAAAGGGTTGCAGGATCAGGGGTAAAATTTTGACCTTGGCTGCGTCCAAAGAGGGATCCAACTGCAATTGATATTCAAATTTTCCGTTGCTCCTCCTATGTTCCAGGTCGATATACAACTTTAGTATTTTAAATTCTTCTTCCAGACTTACGTATTCTTTTCTGGAATTTTCCAGAATGGCTCTCATTAGTTTGGCAAAACTGGCGAGGTATTCAGCAGCCAGTTCTTCTTTGCTTTCCCAGATGTACTTTTGAATAGAGTTGAGTGAGTTAAATATAAAATGGGGATTCATCTGACTACGCAGTAATTTTTCATCCAACTCCGCCATTTTTTTATCAAAGCTGTTTTTTTGCTCAGCCCTCAGCCTGATACCATTAACTCTCCAAATGTACCAGGCATAAAGCCCAGCTGCCATAGAAATGAGAGAAACCAGTTTAAACCACCAAGTCTGCCAAAAGGCGGGTTTTACAGTAAATGCAAATTCTGCAGCGTCTAAACTCTCTACACCATTGATGTTTTTTGCCTTTACTTTGAAAACATATTGGCCTGGGGGAAGTTGAGTATAGTTTTTATATCGTGCAGAACCAAAAGGGCTCCATGCCTTATCAAATCCCTGCAAAAAACAGGAGAATACCAGCTTAGTCGGAGCAGCATATTCCAGGGCAGTAAATGTAAAAGATACATCCGATTGGTTGTGTGGCAAAATCAATTTTGTGTAGGCGGCTGCAGTAAATTCTTTGCCCAGGGCCGCTATCTCTGTAATAAAAACCTTCGGCACATTGGTATTTTGGCCCAGCCTCTTAGGGTCAAAACTGGTAAATAAGGAGCGATTCCCAATATTCATTTGATCCTTGTAAAAAAACAAGGTAATCGGATCTGTTGACAAGGTATAAATACCATCATTTTGATCAAATCGCTGCCAACTTTGATCCTTGGGGTTTATTTTGTAAAAACCATTGGAAATAAATACCCATAAAAAGCCTTGCTTATCGGGCATCATACTTTTGACCTCTACAAAACCATCAAACAATTTTTCTAACTTACCCGAGAGCTGATGCAAACAATACAAACCTACATAAGTGCCTATATATAGTTTATCACCCATGCATTGGATAGCCCTGATGTTGTTTAGTACCTTGCCATCCACCTGATCATATTGCAAGGGCAGCTGCTTGAATTTGTAACTGTTTTTATCAAATAGAAAGAGACCCAATGAAGTACCTACAAATATCTTTTGTGGGGCAAAATCGGTAACTGCATTAAAGTTGTCCTTAAACATATCGTACCCATAACCATCAGGAAAATAAAAGGCCCGATATTCCTCTGTAAGTGGGTCAAACCTAATGAGGTGTCTTCCTGCCAGCCACAATATGCCCTCGTTGTCCTGATAGGAATCATTGGCATAGGTGGCATTGCCATCCACCCAGGTATCCACAAATGATACCTCGCCGTTTTTTATCTTAGCAAATCCACCATAGCTGCTTACCCACAATACATCATTTTTGTCTTTGTATATGTGGTGAGGCCATCGTTTTTCATAGTTAAAATCTCTGGGCTTGACAAAATCTTTGAAATAATATTTTTTGATTTTTTCAGCCTTCTTATCCCATTCTATCACACCAGTGCCATTGGCTGTCATCCATACCTTGTTTTCGTCATTGGGATCATCGGCAATACCTGATATGAGATTGTACATATTGATATCCAGTTCTGGTAGGTAATGCTTGGAAAAAGACTGTGCTTGTGGATTGACATTGTGTAAGCCGTTCCACGAAGCAATCCAAACCGATCCATCTCGCGACACAAAGATGTCGGTCAGCCAATTAGAAGCAATGCCGTCAAGTTGATTAGGGTCATAGGCCAGGTGTTTGACAAATTGATTTTTGTGGATATCAAATAATCCCAGACCGCGGTGAGAACTTACCCAAATTATATGATCACCTGTAATATTGGGTGCAAAGTCACTATCAGTATATGTGCACTTTTCATAGCCCTCAAATTTTTTGATAACAAATCTTTTTTCTTCAGCAGGCAGCTTCTCTCCATCAAAAGGCATAAATTCTCCCAGCCAACGCCCTGCATATAATTGATGTCGTATTCTATCTTCAGATATGAACATGAGCCAGTCATGGTCTGGGGAATAGGCTACTTTGTCTTCCCTCCAATTGTATTTATAAAAACCATGTCGTTCAATGGTGACCCACAATATCCCTCACTATTCATAAATAAGAGGTAACATTGTGTGGCAATTGTTGAGAAAATGCTGTTGATTTTAGCCATACCGCTTTTTTTCGTCTATAAAGTACAAGCCGTCATTGCGTGAGGCCAGGTAAATGCGTTTTGTCAACGAATCGTAACATCACTTTTGGCATTCAATATTTTTATCTTCAAATGTGTATTTTTCAAAAGCCCCTGTAGCAATATCATAGCTACAAAATCCATGTTCAAAAGCCAGCCACAACCGATCCTTGCTGTCTATGGCAATATCTACCAGGTTGTCTGAAGGGAGGGAATTTTTATATTGGAAGTTATGTTTGAAATTTTTAAATGAAAACCCATCAAATCGACTCAATCCACCCTCTGTAGCCAGCCAAATAAAGCCCCTTTTATCCTGCGCCACTTTGTTGACTTTGTCGTGTGGCAGTCCATCTTTGACATTATAGTTTTTAAATTTAAAGTTGTATTCAGAAAAAAGCTGGGCATGCACCAGGGAAGATATACACATTCCCAGGTACAGCAAAAACACTCTTATACCGATTGTCTCTCTGCTTTTCAACAACATCGATTGATTATCACAAAGATAAGGTTTGATGGTGAATGGTCAATTACCAAATACTTGATAGATGGTGCCGAATTCTCTACCAGTCTTTACAAGCTGTAGGTTTGTAGAGACTAGTATCTCTTCATTACCATATAATATAAAAGTACCATCAAAATAATTTAATGAAGTACTGGGAAAATGACTTTTCTATGCTAAAGATCAAACTGATGAAAAAGATAAAGACTTCTTTTAAAGGAAGTAAGTTCGGAGGTATCTATCTATAAACCAAAATAACACTGAAATGACAATGTGAGATGCAATGTACTTTTATCCATCTTATCCCATCCTTGGCCTTAGCCATTGCACCTTGGAACTATTTACTTTATAATGACTCTAACAATTATCCATAAAATGTCAAGCCCATGGCCATAGATAGTAACCTGATTTACAGATATTTACCACCATGATTTTCCATTAAAATCCAATAATTTAGCGAAAGTTGGAACTTTTTTTTTTTGTTGTTGCAATACGCTGATAAAGAGCCCTTTAAAAATCAATTCCTCAAAATGTCACAAAATTTAATTAATTCCACCATATTTACTTTCATTCTCATTACTGCTATATGAAACAACGGGCATCCGTCCTCCTTTTTATATTTCTTTCCTTGGGTCTCTTTGCCCAAAATGAGCCTACCATTACGCAACTGACGGTCAATGACGGGCTTTCGCAGGGCATGATTTTTGATATCTTACAGACCCGAGACGGCTTTATTTGGATAGCCACCAAGGATGGACTGAATCGATACGACGGAAGCCGGTTTGAAGTTTTTTCACCCAATCCTTATGACCCTTATGCCATTGTTGGAAGTGAGATATGGGATCTGTTTGAAGACAGCAGGGGTTTGCTGTGGATTGGCCTGCCAGAGGGTACAGATGTTTACGATCCTCAGACAGGTGTCTTTTTTCACATTAAGTATAAAAATAAATCCATCCCTTCCTTTTTTATAACTGAAACATCCGATGGAGCCATGTGGTTGGCTAATAATCATGAGTTAATAAAAATAAAAATCCAAAACCGTCAGTTGCAACAGGTGAGAGAGCAAAAATCTGCCTATATAGAGGTAGCTCCACAGTTTATCTCCCTTAAAAATCAAATTGAGGTGCCGGTTGATGATGTTTTTATAACCCGTCTGCATCTAACCAAAGAAAAAAAACTACTCATTGGCACCAACTACGGGCTTTTTAATTTGGATACCAAAACCGAAAAGATCACTCCCATATTACCTATACGGGGTTACAAGGTAAATTTCATTTCAGAAAACAGAGGCGGTGATTTGCTGATTGGAACGGATAAAGACTTTACCCATTATTGGTCACTGCTTTCAAAAGGAAAAGTAATTCAAAAGGTCAGCCCTGTACAAAATTCTTTCATCACCGGACAACTGCTGGATGACATGGGCAATGTTTGGTTGGCTCAAAACAACCATCTTATTAAATGGAAGTTATCAGAATTCTTTGCAGACGGCAAATCAGAAATAGACATATCACCAGATCGGTTAAATCTTGATTACAATAATGGTTTTGGATACACATGCCTCATGACCGATCGGAGTGGCCTGCTTTGGGCCGGTACTGCCGGTTTTGGAATTGTCAAAGTAAATGAAAAGGGTCAAAAGTTTAAAACATCTCTTTCCAGAACAGGACATCGGTTGATTTTGGAAGGCATTGATGGGGCCCTCTACACCGCGGTAATGCCCAATAAAAAATTCCCCAATAAAAACTTTGAGGCCAGTGCAGTCAATGCCGATTTCCCAATACTTGAAGTCAATGGACGCAAAGCCCTGGTCTATGATCGCGATGCAAACCTATGGTGGCTTGCAGATAAACTAAAACGCAAAGACAAAAATACCAAGATCACTTCTTCTTTTGCTTTTCAGGGTTTAGCGCTATTGTATGATCACCATGATAAATTAATTAGTGTCAGTGAAAAAGGCATCCATCGCTTTGATCCAATAACACAAAAATCACACGATTTTCCTTTTGATCATCCACGAAAAATAGGGAGTGAAGATTCCAACTATTTATACGAAGATCAAACAGGTGTCATCTGGATCTTTGGACTGGAAGGTTTGATCAAAGCTATCCCTCAAAAGACAGGTTATCATTATGTATACTATATTAACAGCCCAAAAGATCAAAACTCACTTTCCATCAATACTGTGATGAGTGTGGCAGATGATCCTCTGGAACCCTCTCATTACCTGTGGGTGGGTACCAAGGGAGGTGGCTTGAATCGCCTGGATAAAAAAACCGGTATCTTTAGAAAATTCAGTCAGGAACACGGCCTTCCCGATAACGTTATCTACAGCATTCTCGCAGAAGACAAAGCACAAAATGGAGCGGCCAGCAGTTATATCTGGATGAGTACCAATAAAGGGCTTTGTCGCTTTGATGTACAAAAACACACCAGCAAAATTTTACCGTAAAGGATGGATTGCAAGACAATGAGTTTAATGCCAATGGCTATTTGAAAACCAGGGACGGTCATTTCATTTTTTGCGGCATCAATGGCATCAATCTTTTCCATCCCCATCGATTGCATTACAACCAGACCATTCCTCAAGTACAGATTACTGGTTTGATGGTGAATAACAAAAGAGTAAAAATTGATCGTTTGGTACCCATTGAATTGGCTGCTGATCAAAACTTACTCAATTTTGAATTTGCCGCACTGGAGTTTACCAACCCAAGCCAAAACCTATATAAATACCAATTAATAGGCCTCGACGACAAGTGGGTGGATCTGGGCTATAAAAACAACATCCAATTTGCCAATCTGGCCCCGGGCCACTATACCTTTAGGGTGAGAGGCAGCAACAATGATGGCTTGTGGAGCCAAGATGCAGCGGAATTGAAATTTGTGATCAACAGTCCCTGGTATGCAAGCTGGTGGGCTTACCTTTGTTATGGTTTGCTACTGGCTTTTATTATCAGAAGTTTTTACCAATACAAGATCAACGAAAAATTTAAGCAACAGGAAACCAACCAACTCAGAGAAATGGATGAGTTTAAGAGCCGTTTCTTCACCAACATCACCCATGAGTTCCGCACACCCCTCACCGTCATTTTGGGTGTAAGCGATCAATTGGCCAAAGAACAAAAAGACCAAAACCAGGTAAAAAAAATTGAGCTGATCAAAAGAAATGGTGACAACCTCTTGCGACTCGTCAATCAAATTCTGGATTTATCCAAAACTGGAATCTCAAACCTTGCAACTCAATTATACCCAGGGTGATGTGTTGGCTTATTTGAAATATATCACCGAGAGTTTGCATTCAGTGGCCAATGCCCAAAACCTGCTCTTAAAGGTAGAAAGTGACCACACTTCTTTACTGATGGATTACGATCCCGTAAGGTTGTTGCAAATCATGTACAATCTTTTATCGAATGCCATCAAGTTTACGCCTTCAGGAGGCAAGATCACACTAAAAGCAAACGAGGTGGGTAACAACTTACACCTTTCTGTTGCCGATACGGGAGCGGGCATTGCAGAAGATGAGCTGACCCAACTCTTCGATCGTTTTTTTCAGGCCAAAAACCAGCAACACGCCAAAACCAGTGGTACAGGCATTGGCTTGTCACTCACCAGAGAATTGGTCAGGTTGATGGGGGGTGAAATTTCTGTTGAAAGTAAAAAGGGCCTGGGTACTCAATTTAACATTGTTTTACCCATAACCCGATTGGCACCCAAAGAAAATGATCTTTCCTACCCGGACACTTCTTTATCTCAACCATCCAATCCGATAACTCCTGTAGAAAATTATCTGCATCAAAACAAATATCCTGCCTCCGCTACCATCTTACTGATAGAAGACAACGCCGATGTAGTGGAATACCTCACCGCTTGCCTGCAAAACGAGTTTCAACTTGATTTTGCCTTTAATGGTCAGGCCGGCATTGAAAAAGCTCTGGAAACCCAGCCCGACCTCATCATCAGCGATGTGATGATGCCCATAAAAGATGGATTCGAGGTATTGGGCTGTCTGAAATCGGATGAAAAAACCAGCCACATTCCTATTATTTTACTCACAGCCAGAGCCGATATCCAAAGCAGGTTGGCCGGACTGCGCAAAGGGGCAGATGCCTACCTGGCCAAGCCTTTTAACCCTGAAGAACTGATTGCCACCATCCAAAATTTGCTGGAAACCAGAAAAAAACTTCAGTTAAAATACCAACAGTTGGTGACCATTGCTCCGCCCATAAATGATGTAAAAGCGGAGGTTGAGGATATGGAAGATCTGTTTATTCAAAAATTTAAAGTTGTAGTGAATGAAAATATCTCCAATTCCAACTTCGAAATGCCCGACCTCGAAAAGGCATTGGCCATGAGTCGCAGTCAGATCTACCGCAAAATCAAAGCCCTTACCGATAAGTCGCCCAGCCAGCTCATCAGGTCCATTCGCCTGCAACAGGGCCGTCACCTCCTGCTCACCACCCAGCTTACCGTTTCAGAAATAGCTTATGAAGTAGGTTATACCGCCATCAACAACTTTTCTGATGCCTATTTAGAAGAATTTGGAGAGCGACCCCTGAAAACGAGGGGTTAAAGTTCAAAAAAGTGAGATTTTAAAGTTTTTACCAATTATTCAAGGTACTTCATTTTCAAAAACATCGGTTTCGAGATAAGCCAGTTTGGCTTTCAATTTTCAACAAATACGCAAAAATTATTTTTTCAGATCCAATTACTTTCTATCGAAAAAATAGATTTGAAAACGCCTATGTATCTGTCTTTCTGATGGTTAAGATTTATGTTGCATGGCCGATGCAACCTGTACGGTAAAGAAAAAAAGCAGCCTGCACCCTCAAAGGTAAAGCCTGAACGATGAGAGGAAGTCATTACTGACCCGATGAATGACTTTTGTGAAGTAATTCAATTATTAACTCACAAAATTATTTCACAATGAAATCAACACAATTATTAGTATTGCTTTTTGTCACCTTGATGGTCAGTTTCTCATGCAAGCAGGCAGATAAAGCTGAAGACACTCCTTCTTCTGAAATCACCGCAGCCCCCGCTGTTGACCTTAACGCTTTAAAAGCAGAAATCCAGGCCATGGAAGATCAGTGGGAAGCGGCCTCCAACACCAAAAATGCTGCAGCCATCCTCGACTTTTATGCAGATGATGCGGTCAGCTTTAGCAACAACCAGCCCATGTTGGTAGGAAAAGAAGCGATCAAAAAAGATATTGAAGCTGGACTGGCCAAACACAAAGAAGGCAACACCGTAACTTACGAAACCCTGGATGTATACGGTGATCAGAATCTTGTTACCGAAACCGGTAAGACAACCGTTACTGACGCCAGTGGCAAAGTGACATACACCGGAAAGTATATGGCTGTATGGCAAAAGCAGGATGGCAAGTGGAAAACCATCAGAGATATTTACAATGACGACGCCAAAGAAAAATAAAACCCATTCAAATTATCACTAAACTCTATAAATATGACAACTTTATTACGAAAAAAAACAGCCCAAAAGTTAGGTCAGATAGGATTGATTATATTGATCTTATTTACCTATCATAAGTTGACTTACGGGCAGAGCACAAACCAAGCTTAAAATTCAAAATTTCAACCTCACAGTAGATGCTCCTGGTGGAGGTATCTGTACTAATGTACCTGGAATATATGCCAACAATTTAAATGGTGGTTTCTTTCCTGGTCCTGATGTATTTAGTATTGGTAATGTAAAAAACTCCCCATTCTTAACCAAAGGTTTTGAAACCATCCCTAAAGACAAATATTTTAGGGCCAAAGCCAGAACCCCTCAAAATATCAATATTGAATTCACACTTCCTGATTCGATCACAGGGTTAGGAACCAACAAAGTGCAATTGAGTGGCCCCGTTGCAGCTCATTTGGGCTATAAAACAGCAGATGGTTTTGTCATGAAAGAAAAGGAACCCATTTTCAAAAAAGAATTTGAAATGGGTTAGGAGGTTATCAATGGACTTGGCAACCATCAAGCGGACCATACCTTTGTTTTTGATAAAGCATCAACAGAGGCCTTTATGGTGTTTAGTTTTACAGTTCGGTATTTAGACCAATCAAACCAACCGGTATTCATAAGGGACATCAGTGTAATGATGCCATTCGTTGTAGAAGGCATTGTTGATCAGGCAGTAGATTCTTTGGGCCTGGTCACCGAACCGCAAATCCCCTACATGGTATTGCACGATCCTCCGGGCGATGGTAGTTTTACAGCCTTGGATCAGGCCAAAACCATTTGCAGAAGCCTGGAGACCAGCTTTGCCAACGATGAGTCCAACAACACCAACGCATCCCTGAAGCTGGGATATGCCGGATCGGTAGGCGTAATCGTGGTGGTTGATATTGAAATATACGTTGAGTTTTCTGGTAGCCTGAGCATTGGCGATTTCAAAATGCAATCCAAATCCAATGAAACGTGTCTTACCCTGAGCAAGGCCTTTTCAACCGCAGCCGACAATGGCTTTAAGGATGGCGGCGATTTGTTTGTAGGTTATGGCTACGACGTTGCCTATGGTGTATACCGGCAAATTGTCGTCGACGACGATAGCTGTAAGGTAAGGATAGAAAAAAATCTAGTATACCGTCCGATCAAAACACCTGAGTCCATCAGGGAGTTTGCCCTGGATGAAAGTGGCATTCTATCAGAAATAGAAAGGCTGCAAAAAGATGTAGACAATACTGCATTACCTGTCAAAACCAGGGCTGATGCCCAAAACCAGATCAAGGTATGGAATCAGGTATTGGAGCTCAATGAAAAAAACAAAAATACAGCTTCAGCCTCCCTGGATCCCAACATCAGTTTTAGCGGTGGTACTGGTGGCTTCACCAGGACCAAAACCCTGGAAGTATCAGAGACCAATACCATCTCTGTGGAGCACTACATTGGCGTTACTGCCGGCCTTCAAGGCGTAGTCAACATTGGTGGCTCTGGCTTTTCAGCTGGATACGAATATGCCACAGAAAAAAGATTTGGAAAAACCACCGCTCAGACAAACGCCACAGCCAATGCCCTGGCTTATACCTTTGTAGATGCCAACGGAGGAGATAAATTTAATGTAGATGTATTTCGCGATCCCATGTTCGGCACCCCGGTTTTCAGATTAAAAGAAGGCACCATCAGCAGCTGTCCTTACGAAGGTGGTTACCAAAGAGATCAACCCAAGCTGAAGCACAATGATAGTAATCAGGATTACATTGTTTCACAAGGTAACCCAGTAGGATCTTCCTCCACTTTTAAAATAGATCTATGCAATGAAAGCAATGAGACCCGCACCTACAATCTGGCCCTCAATGCAGCATCCAACTTAAATGGAGCCGTGATATCCGCCTCCGGTGTACCCCTCAATGGCAACGATGCCGGTCAGGTATATTCCATTCCCGCCAACAGCTGTTTGCAAGACCTCATCATCGAAGTAAAACAGCTTTCTGCCAACAGTCCATTATCGTATCCCAATCTGGAGCTATACCTTTACTCCCCATGCGATGAAGGCATTCAATCCAGCGTCTTCGCTTCTGTCTATTTCGGCAATGCCACCTCTGTAAAAGATGTAATCGATGACCGTACATTGACGGTCTACCCCAACCCCACCTCCAGCATTTTGAATATCCAACTTGCGGATGAAATGTCGATACACAGCATCCTACTAATAGACGCCATGGGCAGAATGGTTGACAAGATCAGCACCCATCCAACTACCTCCCAATGGCAGATGGATGTCGATCACCTGTCACCCGGCATGTACACCTTACAAGTACAGACAGCCGATAAAACCCTGGTCAAAAAGGTAATGATACAAGAGTAGCATATTTATAGTTAATGCAGTTTAGCCGGGATCTGGACCATGATGAATGGTTGCAGATCTCGGCTCATCTACCTGGCTAACGCCAGTTAGACAGGCCGCTGTCCGCTCACCGCTTACCGCTGTCCGATTACGGCTTACCGCTGTCCGCTTACGGCTTACGGCTAACCGCTGTCCGCTTACGGCTTACCGCTGTCCGCTTACCGCTCACCGCTGTCCGATTACGGCTTACCGCTGTCCGCTCACGGCTAACCGCTGTCCGCTTACGGCTAACCGCTGTCCGCTCACCGCTCACCGCTGTCCGCTTACGGCTAACCGCTGTCCGCTCACGGCTAACCGCTGTCCGCTTACGGCTTACCGCTGTCCGCTCACGGCTAACCGCTGTCCGCTTACCGCTCACCGCTGTCCGATTACGGCTAACCGCTGTCCGCTCACGGCTCACCGCTGTCCGCTCACGGCTCACCGCTGTCCGCTTACGGCTCACCGCTGTCCGCTCACGGCTCACCGCTGTCCGCTTACGGCTGTCCGCTCACGGCTCACCGCTGTCCGCTCACGGCTTACCGCTGTCCGCTTACGGCTGTCCGCTTACCGCTGTCCGCTTACGGCTGTCCGCTTACGGCTAACCGCTGTCCGCTTACCGCTGTCCGCTCACGGCTCACCGCTGTCCGCTTACGGCTGTCCGCTCACCGCTGTCCGCTCACCGCTGTCCGATTGCGGCTGTCCGCTCACCGCTGTCCGCTCACGGCTTACCGCTGTAAGCGGTTTACAGCCTGTCTAACTGGCATTAGCCAGGTAGATGAGCGGTTGACGGTAAGCGGTAGGCGGCTTTGCCTGCATAGGGACAGGTGCCGGTGAGCGGTTGACAGTGAGCGGTTGACGGTAAGCGGTAAGCCGTTGACGATTGCCAGTGAGCCGTTCCCGGTAAGCGGTGAGCCGTTGACGGTTGACAGTGAGCTGTTCCCGGTAAGCGGTAAGCCGTTGACGGTTGACAGTGAGCTGTTCCCGGTAAGCGGTTGACGGTCGACGGTGAGCCGTTGACGGTTTTCCACTATCTTTACAACCACACCTGAAGTAAAAATGATATGGACACAAAGGCACCAAACCAAGAATATGAATATTTTCGAAACTTATCAATTCACTGCTGCCCAACAGCTAGCATCCAACCGCATCGCCCTGGCTCCTATGACCAATATGCAAAGTCACCAGGACGGTACATTGAGTGACGATGAATACCATTGGCTGGTTCGACGGGCTGAAGGGGGTTTTGGCATCATCATTACTTGTGCAGCCCATGTTTCAAAGGATGGACAGGGTTGGCAAGGGGAGCTGGGCATCCATGATGATGCCATGATACCCGGACTCAGCCGCCTTGCAGAAGGAATCCATACTCATTCTGCATTGGGCATTGTACAACTTTTTCATGGAGGTGCCAGATGTCCTGTTTCGGTGACCGGTTTGCAACCCTGGAGCGCAAGTGCTCACCTATTCAAAGTGGGAAGTACAGAAGTGGAGGTAAGAGCTGGTTCACTCAAAGACATTGAAAATACCATTCAGGCATTTACACAGGCTGCTGTGAGAGCCCATCAATCGGGTTTTGCCGGGGTGGAGCTGCATGGTGCCCATGGCTATCTTTTGCATCAGTTTCTGAGTACAGCTACCAACCAGCGGACCGATGAATGGGGCGGTAGTTTTGAAAAGCGGTCATTGTTCATCAGAACTATCCTGAAAAATATCAGAATGACCTTGCCCCGGGATTTTATAGTAGGTGCGCGCCTCTCGCCGGAAGACAAATATAATTTTCAGGGCATCGATTTTGATGAAAGCCTGCAGCTGGCTGCACTGCTCGCTGCTGAGGGAGCCGACTACATCCATGTCTCACCTTGGAATGCATTGAAGCGACCTGAAAAATATCCTGATACAAACAAGGCCCTCATCACCTATTTCAGGGAAGCAGTACCATCTTCCACGGCCCTTATGGTAGCCGGAGAAATCTGGACCCCCGCAGATGCCCAAAAAGCTTTAGACCTGGGTGCCGATTTTGTTGCCCTGGGACGAGCCGGTATTGGCATTCCCGATTGGCCCATCAGAGCACGGGATAAAGATTTCATTCCACACCAACCTCCTTATACAGAACAGAATTTGAGGGAGGCAGGATTAAGTGATACCTTCATTCAGTACATGCGAAAATGGAAGGGCTTTGTGGAGGGAAGTTAATCTACTTTAACCTTTCATATTCCAAGAAAATATAAAATCTCCTCTATACGGGTACTATACTTCACAATGTTTCCCTGTCGGTCCAACACATAATAGCTGGGGAAGGAACTGGCAAAACGAAAGATTTTGGAAGTAGAGTCTGTTTCTATGTAATTGACCCATGGGTGCTGATGAATATCTATTGTATGTTTCCATTTTTGAAAGTCCTGGTCATTGGAAATTCCCACAATTTGAACAGACTTATCCTTGAATTGTGAATACTTTTCCTTTAAGAGCTTATGATCACGCAGGCAGGGAGGGCAAGCAGAAAACCAAAAATCGATAAGGGTGTATTGTGTTGTGTCAAATTTTATGGTAGCAGAAACGCTATCCTTATTGGCCAAAACCAAATCACTGATCTTTAGGTCCTTGAAGGCCAGAATACCTTTGAGTTTTTCATTTTGGGAGAATTTATTATTTTTAATAGATGGTTGTTGATGGTCTAATTCGTTTTGAAGTCTTTCCAGGAGGTCAAAATTGCCAAAATTATAGCGGATCATCATTTGAGCTATCTCTGTAGAAAATACAGAAGTATATAAGACTCTAAGTTGGTCAAACAAAAAAGCATTCAATGAATCCAGATTGTGTTCCTTTATCGCTTTCATTTTATAAAACGTAGCAATAGCAGTAGCAGCAGAACTATTGACGATAGAGTCGATTTGAAGCCCATCTTTTAGAGAGTAATAAATATATACATCATCGCCATTGATCCAAACATCTTTTCTTGCTTTAATGCCTTTTCCATAAAGCAAAATGGTGTACAAATTCAATGAAGTATCCGGCCTGATTAATCCGATGGTGTCTTTAAAATCATGAAAATCCTTGTCTTCGACGGCATCGGGCATGGCAAAAATTAAGGTTGAAATTTCGGCTTTTGATTGACAAATTAAATGGGTGTTGAAAGGATGTGAGTTTACCGATGACTGTCCGATTGAAAGCCAGGGTGTGCTTATAAGCCATATGGCGATGAGTAAGTGTATGACTAGATTCATTTCAAGCTGATTATTAGAACAACCGTGATAATTAACGAATTGTATTGCTGAAATATTTCACTTTTTCATAGATAGTATTTCGAGCTGGTTTTGGGCTTGATTCAAATTAGAACCCTTATATAGAATCTTATTATTGGCATCCAGAACGACATAACAAGGGTAAGCTTCCACTGCCATTTCGTTTTTGAAAAAATCAGGCTTTGATTCAAAATACATTATTGGCCAATCCAAATTATTTTTAGCAACATGCTCTTGGGCTTTAGTTTTGTTCATACCAATACAAATCCCTAACATGCTAACATTGGTCAAACTCTGGTTTAATTCTTTCAATTTGGGTAGATTTCTAATGCATGGCTGGCACCATGTTGACCAGACATGAATCAGCTTGACATCTGACTTCAAGTCAAAAGTAAAAGATTCATCCGTACTTATTGAGGTTCCCTTGATGCTAGCCCAATCATAAGGCGTACGATAATTGGATAAATAAAGACACTTATGAATTAAGTCAAAACTATCAATAATAAAGCTGCTTGCGCCTATTGGTATTGGTTCTTTAAGCAATTTTCTGCAACTACCAGCAGAGGTGGTAATTTTAAAATCAGATTTAGTTATGGGATAAGTAGTAGATGATACAACCTGTATATTTACTTTTTCACCTTCCAAAACATCTTCGAAAACAAGTTTATCTCCACAGCCCATTTTAAATAAATCAGCATATGTTAAAGATTTAGAAAGCGAATCATAAACCACTAAGACAGTAAATGAAAGCGGTTCGGATATTTTATGTACAATATCATTGTGTAAAAATTCATAATTAATATCACGATCAATTTTAAAATCTGTCTTATAATAAACATTGTGGTATAAAGGAATGGTGTCATTTAAAACCGGTTTGGGCAAATAGTAAATTGAATCGTTAGTCATATCGTAGTCAAAATTTTCATCCAAAACCAACACTTCCTTTCCTTCTATGGTCCCACGCAAGCCCAACATTTTCCATCGGTGATTCATGCTACTATATTCGCCTGTATTAAAACCGTAGGATTCAAATTTGGCCTTACCTATTCTGTTGCATTGCAGCTGTTCCAACATTGACAATGCCTTTGAAAAAGTAACTTGGCTAATACACGGGTTCAAAATACCTTCCGGTATTTTATACGAAAATAATGAATCAATTTTATAGGACCACTCAATAAAATAAGGAGACGGCATTGTCAACCTGGTCTTTAAAGGTAGGTTATAGCGTTGGCCAAAAACTACTGCGGGTAGGACCAATAAATAATAAACAGACAAATATTTATTTTTTAATGCTTTTAACATATTTTTTATACATTTTTATATATTAAATAATAATAATCAAACAAAATAAACATCCTTACACAGAAACAATGCATCTTACAAATATTTAACAAAACACAATTTAGAATTAAAAATAATATTATTTCAAAAGCATCAAGTCATTTTATGATATACAAAATACCATTGAATTTCATAATTTTATTCAAGATTTAATAAATTACAAATATTTACAAATCAAACAATAGAATAATACCTATACTTAAAGTATAACCGTTAATACTTTTTCTTATCCCACTCCTAATTAAAAATCAATGAAGCAGGGATAAGTTCCGAAACAACACCTTCCACATCAAGAATAACTGGAAATCGATTAAAATTATATTTCCTAATAACTGCGTTCTGCGTCAAAAGTAGGGTGGAAATTTCATCAAAATCAGACTCTTGGTACTTATATTTTTTATTAAACTGCTCAGATATAATTAAGTTATCAAAATTTGCAAATTGAGAAAATTTTAAAAATCGATAGAATTCTTCAAATCCAAAATCTTTGTAAATAATGGCTAAATACTTGTAAACATTAAATTTAGGGTTTAAATCAACATTACCCTTATATTTCAATATGTAAAAGACAAATCCACTCGTATTCGTATTGTAGCTATTTAACTTATCCATAAAATTTAAACACGCACCACATTCAATGCTAAATACTATTAAATACTTAGCACTATCAATGTGAATATTATTACAAAATATAGCAATACCTTTAAACTCATTAAATATTTCACTTTCAACAATTACTGCCTTATTCTTGAATTTATTATGAAAAAAGGCTTTTAAAGATAGATTTTCTTTAGAAATATTTTCTCTGTTTTTTAATAATAAAAGGTCGAAATAAAAATAAATCAGAATACATAAATACAACACAACATTGAAAATTAAGTAATTGTAGTTAATACTAATATCGAATTGTATCAATAAAATCAACAAAATATTTATTAATAAAAAAGCATCAATTAATATACACAACCTGCAAAATAACTTATATTTTATTTGATACATAATAGAAGTAAGAGCAATAGCTGCGCCAAAACCCACAACAAAAAAATAAAAAAGAGACAAACCATGCCAATTGCTAAAAACCAAAGTGAACCCGTATAAATAGATCAATGAAACAAAATAAATTAATGCCCAATCAATCAATTCAAGGTGTAATATTTTAGGAATAGAAAATGCAATTGCATTACATGTATTTAGCTCGTTCTCATGGTTGTTACAAATATTAGAATTATGTTTAGTAAAGGTGTAATGTAGATATGATACAATAATTGTGTTAATTATTAAAAATAAAGTATAAATTAAATTAGAAAAACCCAATTTAATTGCATAAATAGAAAATAATAAATAGAAAAATGAGTGCACAATAACCATTTTAACTGAGTCAAATAGAAAGCTATAAAATTCAATGCTTCCTAAACTGCTTTCTTCTTTATCTATAAATAATAGCAAATCACCTTCACAAAGAGCCTCATGCGAATATTTTTTAAAATATTTAAATGAATCAACGTCTACTTGATTATTAATAATACGTAATCTAATAAATTTTTCTAAATACCGGCCAACTTTCACTGAAATATCATCTGAATATTTTACTATTACTAATTTGCAGTTAAATGTAGAAAGCGAGAGACTAATGTAGTCAATAATACTTTGATATAAAGCATTATTTTGAATAAATTTAAACAAATATCTACCAAACGGTACGTAAAAATGAGCATTAACCCATTTAATCAACTCTTTTTCAACCATATGAGAACTATATAAAAATGATTGGGGCAAAATATGCCCCAATTTATTAAGGATTTGATTTACATGTCAGCGCACATTCATAAGGTCCAGTTCTACAATCAATTTCTCTACATTCAGTGTCATTTGGACAATATTCGGTAACACCGTTGCACCCGACACATCCAACATGCTGGCCACCATCACCTCCGCCATCCCATCCGCCGACAACATGAATTGCCTTTAGATCAATAGCAACTTCTCTCAAATTTTTAATTGATTTCATTATTAAATAATTTAAATTAGCTAATATTTTACATCCAATTAAATTGGCACGCATGGTTAATAGCAAGACCATAAATTTCGAAATTTTATCAAATTTAGTTTATTATTGTACGAAAAAATCGGATGATAAGAGATACCCAAAAATTAATGCAAATATTAAAATAAATAAATCTCATTTTCTTTTTAAAAAGAGGAAACAAAAAAATATCATAATAAAATAAACTCAAATTTCATACAGAATTTATATTGACAAAACAAATGGGCGAATCTTTAAAAAACCTGGTCTAAAAGACAAAACCAATTATCATGTATACTTCCCACCATCTCTAATTCGGGATTTTTCAACAAACCCAATTGCAAATATTTTATCTGTCTCATAACAAAAACTTCTTGTTGATTTACAATATTTAATCTCGGCATTCATATTTTTCATACATTCTATAATTTCGTAAACAGTGCTCCTGCTAACTCCTAATTTTATTTCAAGCTCTTCAGGAGTACCTGTAGCCTTCAATCTTATGAACTGATCAACCCTTTCGACTGTTTTCAATTTTTCTAAAAATGTCATAATCCAAAATCTAATTTTATTTAATTTAGCAATTCACCTTTTGTATAATCCTTCGCTTTTATACAAAATATTTCATAGTGGTAAACAATTAGCTTACACATTTATAGTTTATCCGTTATTAATCAGATTTAAAAAATTGTCCAAAATCCTTTCCAATATGGATTTGTCATTTGTAATAATCTCTGCAGTAAGTGCTGCCATCGGTTCGTAAGGGATTTCTTTGCCATAGGTAGTTGTGATTGTATCTTCCAGCGACAACAATACTTCATATTGATTAATTCCCTCTTTATCTTTTTCAGGTAGCTTAGCAAGCCTTTTTACATTGGATTTCACAACACCAAACTCCTTATACGGATATGCATCAAATTTCAGGATCGCTTCAGTTCCATATTTTATTTTGCCAATACTACCATTTGGCACCACCACCCTGATTTGCTTTTGTTTTAATGATCTAATTGGTATAATTGTTGCAATGACTTCATTATTGGCAATATACCTTTGAGGTGTAATCTCGCTTTGTATATTTACAATACCTTCTAACTTTGATCTAACGATGTAAGTCTCCTCCCATATTTTTATTTGTTGCTTTACAGCATTTACTCCTGTTTTTACCTGAATTAATATTTCATTAATCTTAATTTTTCTTTCTTCTGATAACTTCTGAATCTCTAATTCTAATTGCTTACTTTTGATCTCATTTTGTATGATTGTTTGATTTGTTTGGTTGTAATTTTTTTGGTATTGTAGTAATTGCACATTTGATTTTTCTCTGTCAAAATCACTCACAACCCCATTTTCATTTAGGGCTAAATTTCTGCCGAAATCCTTTTCAATCAATGCCAACTCTTCTTTGGTAAGGCTTTGATCTTTCTGGATTACATCATTTAGTTTGTTGTTATGTGCTATTTCATTTCTTATCGTTTTTATTTGCTCGAATACACCCAATTGCTTTAAAACCCTTTGCAAGTTTTCGAACGATAATACCATGCTGTTGTAAACATTACCTACATCACCTAATTCAAGATCAGTGGGTATGACAATGGAAGTGTATTGATCTAATTTTGTAACTTCATCGTATTTGTCTATAAAATCCTTTAATGCCAAAAGGTCCTTGATGTTCATCGTGTTTTCCATATAGGCTATTACGGCACCCCTTTTTATTTTGTCCCCGTCCTTTACACATATCTTATTTATAACACCAGGTTGATTGGCAAAGTGCTCAATTGGAGGTTGAGATGCAGTAACTATGCCATAAGCCGTAATTTTATCTGGATACTTAATTACAAAACTCAAACATAAAAATATTCCTAAAACCAAGGAAATAAGACCAATACCGTATTGAAGTAACCAAGATGGTGGGTTTTCAATAAAGGAATGACTTAGTTCTGAATGACTTAGTTCCGAATAAGTGAGTTTTGATTCTTGCATTATCTTAATAATTTTAATGATTTTTGGAGTTTCTTCTGTTTCATTGCTATTTTTAACTTTTATTAAACTTTTTAAATCGTTCGTTTTAACCAAAAAAATATGTCACTAAATAGTTAGACCATTTTTCTCTATCATTGTTATTATTTTGTCAACAAATTCAATTTTCTATTTGCTTTCTTTTATCTTAAATTTTGACACAAAAATCTCTTTACATAGTTCATTCTTTTATTCAGACAAAATTAATTCATAATCATTGGCCCAATTCCAATTGATTTCTAACCAAAGTAAAATACTGACCTCTCATATCCACTAGTGCATTATGACTACCCTCTTCTACTACTTTACCATTTTCCAAAACAATGATCTTATCAGCATTTTTTACCGTACTTAATCTGTGGGCTACAATTACTGCCGTCTTTCCCTCTAAAAATTTATACAGATTTTCCATGATTACTCTCTCGTTGTTTGCATCCAAGGCGTTGGTCGCTTCATCAAAAAACAAAAAATCCGGATTTTTATATATAGCTCTGGCAATCAATAATCTTTGTTTTTGTCCCTGGCTTATACCATTACCTTTGCTACCAATTTTTGTACTTAAACCAAGGGGTAGCGTTTCAACAAACTCTTTAAGATTTGACGCTTCAATAGATCGCTTTAACATGTGGAGATTAACTTTGGTGTCGCACTCTGCGATGTTATTAGCTATTGTATCAGAAAAAACGTAACCATCCTGCATAACTGCTCCGCAGCGGGATCTCCAGGCACTGGATTTAATTGATGTCAGGGGGCTGTACCCTATTTTTATTTGTCCAACTATGGGTTGGTAAAATCCCAATAGAATTTTCATTAACGTGGTTTTCCCGCTCCCACTGGTGCCTACTATGGCTGTAGTTTTACCTCGTTCAATTACTAAATTTAAGTTTTGCAACACGTCTTCCAAAATGGGTGTGTACCTAAAAGACAAGTCAGTGATAACAATATCACCATCAGGAACCATATCAAGTTTTTGCATATCATCCTTTTCTTCATTTTCTAGGTTATGAATTTCCGAAATTCTTTCGATAGAAATTTTTGCATCCTAAACGGCTCTTATAAAAGTTACCAATTGCTGAAGTGGTGAATTTAATTGACCTATGATATATTGTATCGCAATCATCATTCCTAATGAAAGTTCTCCATTCATAACCGATTTTGCTGCTATATAGGTAATTAAGATATCCTTTACATTATTGATCAATTGGGCACCTGCATCCTGATATTGAGTGAGTGCCAATGATGAAATATTGATATTAAACAACTTAGACTGTATGTCCATCCACTTGCTTCTCCTCTTTTGATGACTTCCCTGAAGTTTAATTTCCTGCATACCTTGAATGATCTCATAAAGTGCATCCTGATTGTCGGACATCTGCTGAAAGGATTTATAATCAATTTCTTTCCGTTTCTTCAAAAAGAGGGTGATATAACTAATATATAAAATGGATGCAAATGCATAAATCAAAAATATTGTATTGTTGTAAATTAATAAGATAAAGCTGAAAACCACCAAATTGATGATGGCCAGCATAGAAGCAAGCAATGACTGGGTCAGAAAGGATTCGATTCTACGATGGTCGCTAATCCTTTGGAAGATATCGCCTGTGTTTTTTGAATCAAAAAAATACAAAGGCAATTTCATCATTTTAAAAAGAAAATCTGCCACCATATTCACATTCAAACGAGTGGATATGTGCAATAAAAATCCAACTTTGCAGAAATTTTACAAGGATCTGACTGAATATCAATACCAACTGCCCAATCAGAATAAGATGGATAAAATTTAAGTTTTGGGTTTCAATTCCTATATCAACCAAACTCTGGGTTAGAAAAGGAAAAACCATTTGGAGTACGGTTCCAACCAGCAATCCAAGAGAAAGTTGACCAAGCAGTTGATAATGCGGATTTAAATAATGAAGTAAGTATTTCAATCCATTCAACTTTTCACCCTCTACGCTATTTCTATAGAAAGCTGGAGTTGCTTCCAAAAGCAAAGCTAACCCCTGACTTCCATCACTACAAAATGATCTTTTAAACTCATCGTGGGTAAGTTTTACTTTAGCGTCACCTGGGTCAGCTATATATACATGGCTTTTAGTAATTTTATAGGCAACAACAAAATGATTTTGATTCCAATGAACAATGCATGGTAAAGGTGCATCAGATAAAGTAGGTTGCATCTGCCCTCCTGAAATGGATTGTTGGTCCTTTTCACTTAAGGCGACTTTCACAGCCAGGGTTCGAAAGCCGATAGACTCTGCAGCCTCGCTTATACCTTTCATTGAAACCCCTGCTCTATCAATATATGATTTCTCTCTTAAAAACTGAATTGAATATGCCTTTCCAAAATAACTCGCCACCATTCTGAGACAGGTGGGTCCACAATCCATCGAATCAAGTTGTTTATAAAAAGGAAAAGACATCCAATTCATAGTTTTCAGGTTTTAGTGCTTTGAGATAAAGTACACGTATATAACTCAAAAATAAAGATATTATTTTATATTATTACCAATTTTAACAATATTTTGTAATCATTGACGACAAATACAATACTTATTGTTTATGGACCCAAGCAATATAATGTCATCACTTATTAAAAAAACTCCCAGAGTAAACTGTGTATAACACTGATTTACAATTGTTTAGATATATATTGGATTTTTTGGACTTTGCGGTATATTATTCTATTCATTTATACTTTTAACTTATAAATTTTGGAGAGTTTCTTTCAATATAGTCTTCAATTTGCCAGCCATTCAACGAGTCTAATTTTACTTTCTATTAAATAAAGAGAATTTATTACATATATATTATTGAATTTCTGACATTTAAACATGCAACAAAAACATAATTATGGAAACAGAAAGGATCAACAAATTTTCCCAACTTTTTCCTTATCATTGTGTACCAATAGACTACCCTGGGAATGAAGCACATAATTACAAGAAGTAGGACCATCACAATGATCGGTATCTGGCTACTTTTTTGTGTTTCTACTTCCCTCGCCCAAAACTGCAATTTTACCATCACCGTACCAGACGACATTACCCTCTGCAACGAAGGCTTTGTCAATCTCAACGGACAGATAACGGGCGACTACCTCAACTTTCACTGGAACAGTACCAATGGGTACTACAATGACCAAAGCCTCAACCCCAATGTCTGGGTCACTGAAACGACAACTTTTACATTGGCCGCGGGCTACAATTCTACGACCAACCTGATCAACAATGGCGACTTTGAGGATGGTGCAACGGGCTTCACCACCCAATATGCACTGACTTTTCCGGGCTATACCTGTCCCAATGGCAACCAGGTGTGGGGCATGCTGGGCTGTGAGGGTACCTATTTTGTGGGACCAAGTTCATCAGCAGTGCATACCAATTTTGCCAATTGTACGCCTCATGGGGGCAGTAATATGATGATGCTCAATGGGGCCAATTCGCTCCAGGAGCTTTGGTGCCAGACCATAACGGTGATGCCCAATACAGACTATGTATTCCAGGCTTTTGCTACATCGATTGAGAGCAGCAGTCCTGCCATCCTGCAGTTTGCCATTGATGGTACACTGCTGGGCTCACCGTTTGCCCTTTCAGGCGCCACCTGTAACTGGCAAGAGTTTTACGAAATATGGAATTCGGGGGCCAGTACCAGCATCGAAATTTGTATTACCAATCAAAACACAGCCGTTGGGGGCAACGACTTTGCGCTCGACGATATCTTTTTTGGACCCATCTGTAAGGATTCTATGGACTTTACGGTCTATGTATCTGAAATGGAAGTGGAGCCACCTTCTGATGGGGTGATTGATTGTACTACACCTGTCACGCTTTTGGAAGTACTAGCTACACCAGCTGGCAACAACTACCAATACGAATGGAATACCAGCAACGGGGTAATTGAATCGGATCCCAGCCAGGCGAGCATTGAAGTTTCTGCGGCGGGGCTGTACCAGGTAACGGTGACGGATGAACTGGGTGGCTCTTTAAGTAATTTTGCTTACGTGGATGCCTTCCTCGATGAACCGGTGCTCGACATTACGGGTGATGATGAAATTTCGTGCGCGGAACCTGCGGCCATCCTGGAGGCAGGAGCCAATGAGGCTGTTGATGAATTTGTTTGGACACTCCCAGATGGCAGTCAGACGACCGGTATTGAAATTACCACCACCATAGAAGGCTGGCACTTTGTGGAAGCCCAAAACATCTATGGGTGTACAGGGGTCGATTCATTTTATGTGTCTTACCTCAATACCCAATTTGTATATGATGTACAGGTGTCAGGTCCGTTGAGTTGCTCAGATTCATTAGTAACCCTGCATATCAACAGCAACAGTCTGTATGATAGCATTGGTTGGACAGGACCGGGCATTGTGATGATCTCAACCGACCAAACAACTGCACAGGTAAATACGGCAGGTAACTACCAGTTTACTTTTTATTACGGTGAAAGCTGCTATTATACCGATGTGACAAGCGTTACCTCGATTGCTCCAGCTTTTCAATACAGCTTGCTGTCTCCTGATACCCTCGACTGCCACACCCCACAGGTGGACCTCACGGCCACACTTAGCAATGGCAATACCATTACCTGGAGTTATGAGGGACTATTGCTGCCTGGTGCCGTGGCGGATACTATTGGTGTTTACCATGCTATCATCAGAGATGCTAAGGGTTGTTTAAAACAAGACAGTATTGTGGTATCTGGAAATTATGCGCTGCCCTCTGCTACAGTAACCGTGGATACCGTAGATTGTATTACCAATTCAGGGTCTTTTCTCATAGACACCACCAGTGCGGTGACCTGGCTTTGGTCGGGACCCGGAGGCCAAAAAGAAGACCAAACATTGTCTGCTTTTTCTGTAGATGGTTTCTATACCCTGGTGATGGAAGGTAAAAATGGATGCAGGGACAGTGTCACTTATCACCTGCCGTCAGACATCAACTTTCCCTCTCTTAACTTTGAAACCGAAGGCATCACTTGTGCCAGCCCTGAAGGCAAAATTGATATCCAAAGCAGCTTGCCCTCCAATATAAGATGGCAAAGATGGGACGGTCTTGCCGGAACCGGTAATCAGATTACCACGCAGGTAGCGGGAAATTACACCATTTGGGCTACCACTCCCCAAGGCTGTGAAGCCCAGGCGGTGGTAGTTATGCCCATCGACACCCTATCACCTGTAGTGAGCGCCATAGTGAGCGACACCCTCAACTGTAGCCGTTCATTCTGCAACCCGGCCGTAGCAGCCTCAGGATATTTATATTTTAAATGGCAAGGCCCCGCTGTATTGGACTCTACCCTACTGCCCGCTTTTGGTGCCGGTGGCCTTTACACCCTTACCCTTACCGGGGCCAATGGTTGTAAAAAGAGCACCCAGGTATCAGTGCCTAGCAATTACCAAAAACCCAAGGCTAGCGTACAGTATGCAGATCTCAGCTGCAAGCAGCCAGTAACCGAACTGATCATCAACGAAGCTACCGCTTATAAGTACCAGCTCACCCATCAAAATAATACTCAAAGCATTGGTCACAACCATAACCTCACGGAGACAGGCAGCTATACGCTACTAGTTACTGCATCTAATGGATGTGATACCAGCCTGGCTTTTACTGTTAAAGGACACTTCGAAAAACCGGACATTGATATACGAAATATTCATCTCGATTGTTATCAACCTATTGAAATGGCGAGTAATCAAGCCGTCATTACAGACATTGTCAGCTATGAATGGAAGGTGGCCAATGGCATCAAAACCACGCCTAGTGTGGAAGTAACTCAAGCAGGTATTATTGAGCTAACGCTCACCAACGAATGGGGATGCATCTCTGCAGACACCGCATTCGTAACGGTCGACTTTGTGCCACCGGCCATCCAACTGAGTCCTGAACGAACCATCTTGTGCAGTAATTCAGATCTCGACATCCAAGTCACCAATTATTCGAGTAGCCATCTCTACAGTTGGAGAGACAGCCTTGGCACCCTCCTATCCTCTCTGTCGACCATCAAGGTAACCAAGCCTGGCACTCTGGAACTTCTTGTAATCAACACCATCAATGGCTGCAGAGACAGTGTTGAGTTGATCCTTCACCAACAAGGTAAGCCCGAAGAAATAAAATTTGAAGTAGAGCAGGCTGTTTGTTTTGGCGATCAGGCAAGTGTCAATGTGAACAACATCAGCGGAGGCCAGGCACCTTATGCCATATTGTGCAATGAAAAATCACTGGTGACCGGCAAAGACCACGTTTTAGACGCCGGCAACTACATGTTGTCGGTTGTTGACAAAAACGGTTGTCAAACAGATACCCAATTGGTAGTAGACGCGGTATATCCCTTTGAGGTCTACGCTGGCCCGGATACGGTGATCCAACTCTTCAGCACTTACCAGTTGGAGGCAAGTTATCAATTAAATGGCAATACCATCGATCTATTGGTGTGGCACGCCAACCCCACCTTAAGCTGTACAGCATGTGAATCGCCCGTGGCCAGTCCGGAAGGTCAGACCTCCTACATCGTAGAACTCACCAACCAGAATGGCTGTATTGATCGCGACACCGTTACCCTCCGTGTGCGGTTCGACAAAGGCGTTACCTACCCCAACATCATCCGGTTTGACCAGGGTGGCAATCATCGTTTTACCCTATACAATAAATACGCTTCCATTGAAAAGATCAACTTCCTCCGCATTTACGACCGCTGGGGAACCCTGGTCTTTGTCAGAGAGCAATTTCCTGATAGCCAACCAGATCTCGGCTGGGATGGCAGTTTCAACGGCAGGCCTCTGGTACCCGGTGTCTATGTCTGGGTAGCCGAAATCGTTTATAAAGATGGCAGTGAAGAGGCCCTGCGGGGGGATGTGACTGTGGTGCGGTAAACCAGATTACCGCTGTCCGCTTACCGCTTACCGCTTACCGTTGTCCGTTGTCTGCTTACCGCTTACCGCTGTCCGCTTCTGTCCGCTGTCCGCTGTCCGCTGTCCGCTGTCCGCTGTCCGCTGTCCGCTGTCCGCTGTCCGCTGTCCGCTGTCCGCTGTCCGCTGTCCGCTGTCCGCTGTCCGCTGTCCGTTAGCCGTTGTCCGTGAGCCGTTGTCCGTGAGCGGTTGTCCGTGAGCGGTTGTCCGTGAGCGGTGAGCCGTGAGCGGTGAGCCGTTAGCCGTGAGCGGTGAGCCGTTAGCCGTCTGCGGTGAGCCGTTAGCAGTTAGCCGTCAAATTCGACAACAAAACACGTATAAATACGTATAGCAGCCTACGGGTTGTCGCTTAAATTTGACCCATCTTTTGGCGTTTGGCTCAAAAGATAATCTTACACTTACAAGCATTAATAACTTAGCCGGAAATGCCTGTTCCTTTTCTTAGGGAGAGAATAGAACATTTCCGGTTATTTTTCAACTAAGCAGAAATCAAGGGAAGAGCGGTGTTGTGATCCTGGTTGCCGGGCTTCTGCCTGGTTTAGCGGACCCTTGTTTTGCTCCCCACCCCAGGCGAATAGGCATTAGCCTAAAAATAAAGATCCAAAATCCCCCTCTAAAGTAAAGGAGGGCAAGCTTTGAAATCCATTTAACAAATCTCACCTCCGAGATTCTGTTGCCAATGATCAACCAAAATATATTAGAATTAAAAAAAATATGTATTTTTATGAAACGCTATGAAAAAGATCATTCAATTTCAAAACAAAAACAAATTTTAGAAAATGAAAGTTAATATTGTACTCATCTGCTTAGGGCTGATTTTTGCTGTAGCATCATGCACTCCTGCTTCAGAAAATCAAACTCCAAAACCGGATATCAAATCAAACGTAGGCTTAGATGCCGACACCATTAGCCAGGCTCAATTCAATGCATGGACTGCGGCATGGGACTCACTAGGATCCAACTACTCGGATACTGCATTGGTAAAGTATTATACCATGCCCATTGTGGATTTGGCAGCTGTGCTAGGAGAGAGAGCCAGTGGAGTCAGATTTTATCAGGGACTTGAAGAAGTTAGTCCTGGTCATTGGATGGCACATCTGGTAGCAGTGGGTTTGGATGAAAATAAAGCCATTATACCTAAGTACTATGACTATACTTATCCATGTCCTCCTAGCTGCGAATAACAATTTTTATGGATTGGATTACAAAAGATCTGTTCTTTGCATTAGGACATGTTTCACTTGTTGTGTCCTTTATTTATTCTATTCTTTTGTGGCTTTAAGAAATGGATCGAATTATTTCAGTTTTTGGGCTATTTTTATTTTTCATTCTTCACCGAAATCATCAATCATAGCTTTGATTTGGGCGGGACTAATAACTTGATATACATCCATTGTTTTACTTAATTGAATTCTGCACCATACTTTGTTTTTAAAGAATGTAATAAAACCACCCCTCTATCTTTAAACTTCCAACTACTGCTTTGAGGCCTGATCAATTTTTCTCAACTCATTGTTCATTCAGGGCCTTGATATGTTCAATTCTTATTCCGCCTCCATGGTTGGTTGCAATGGTCATTGTATTGTCAATTCGATTTTTATACCACACCATGGATGTTGAACAGACCCACCCCTTTTTATCCTCAAAAAAAGTGGTTGGCTTATTGTTGGTTTATTATTCTATCTCAGCTGTAGTCCTGGCCTTTTTCAAATGAGATGCTGGCCATACCATAAGATTGGCAAAGCATGGTTTGGTTTATCAGAAGCTTTATCTTATTGATATTAAGATTGACGATTGGTCTATATTTTGGCTATATTTTCCGAAATAAACCACGACTTACCTCATGAAAGATGTTACCCTCATCATCACCATATTAAGTGCAATTGTCTTTATGATAGGCATTGCGGTTGCTGTCATATGGTTTTTCAGCAAGGGTCAGAAAAAAATCATGAAGGCCAGGATGGAGCAAAAAGAGCAGGAGCTCAACTTTCAAAAAGAATTATTGGCCACCACCATCCATACCCAGGAAACAGAGCGTGACCGGATAGCATCAGAATTGCACGATGACATTACCTCGCAACTCAACATCATCCACCTCAATCTACACATGCTCAAAAAAAACATGGGAGAAGCAGGTAATGACAATCCTTTGATAGACCAGATCCAATCTTCTCTGTCAGCTAGTATAGAAAGAACCCGAAAACTTTCACATGAGTTGATGCCTCCGCTTTTGAAAAAATTTGGCATTGCCTATGTTTTAGGAGAATTGGAAACCCACATCAACCAGATTGACGGCATACAAATCCAGATTACATCCAGCCATTTGATTCCTTACACTGGAGAGGAAGATCAACTCCATCTCTACCGCATCATCCAGGAACTTATTCAGAATACACTAAAATATGCCGGGGCCAGTCTGATCAAAATCATGTTTCGTTCAGAAGGTGCACATTTTTTCATGACTTATACCGACAATGGAAAAGGAATGGATCCGGACAGCACAAAAGTGGGCTCCGGTATGCGCAATATCCAGACCCGATGCCAGATACTGAAAGGCAGCTATCAAATAGACCCACCCGGTGAAAAATCAGGATTTCATATAAAGTTTACTTTCTCTACCCATGGATAAAATTAAAATAGGCATTGTCGACGATGAAAAACTATTCATCAAGGGCATGCAGATGATCATCAACGGTGAGGCCGACCTCACAGTCACCTATCAGGCTGAAAATGGCAGCAGGTTTTTAGACGACGTAGCAGCCGGTAAAGCAGACGTTGACATCGTGCTGCTGGATCTTTCTATGCCCATAATGGACGGTGTAGATGTTTTGCTAAAGACGGCATCCATGACCCTGCCCTTCAAAATTATTGTCCTCACCTCCCACTACAATGACAGCATCATCCTCAAACTTTTGGATGAAGGTGCTGCCGGCTTCCTGGCCAAAAACGAAGATCCCGCCACCGTCCTGACTACTATCCGAAACGTAGCACAGCGCGGATTTTACATCAACGATTACATTCTCAACCTCATCCGAAATCGCCGACTGCTAAGCCGGAAAAAGCCCATCCAGTCGGAACTTACTCCCAGAGAAATTGAAGTTCTCAAACTCATCTGCCAGGAATTTACCAATAAAGAAATTGCTGAAAAACTTTACATTTCTGCCCGTACGGTAGAAGGTCACCGAAAGAGCATTCTTGAAAAAACGGAATGCAAAAGCACCGCCGGCCTGGTGATCTATGCCATTGAACACAAGCTCATCTCTGTCAATGTGAGTAAATTTGTGTAAGCGTCAACGGAGCATCGGAGCATCGGAGCATCGGAATGACCGAACGCTAAATTTGATTGCCTGTTACAATCAAAACAAAGGGAACCAAGAGCTCCGCGAGTGGCGTCCACAAATCTAAATCTGGCGTAGGGATCAGAGCATCAGTTCCTACATTGGCATCGCCATCGTAGGAACTGGAGTCGTGGACTTGGTAAGGACGCAATGCATTGCGTCCTTACGTATACGTATAAATACGTGTTTTTACCATCCCTACAAATACGGGATAACAGAAATAAACATAGAATTACCTTTGGGGAGTTGTTAGGAATAGACAAAAATGACAATTGACTATTCACAACAAGGCCACCTCATTCTGATTCAGGTGCTATCTGTAAGCAGAAAAAGGCGCGATTACTATCTGATGGCCAGATGCCATGAATGATTGCCAAAATAATGGTCAGGAAATTATGTTTTTACAATTGTTAGCTACCACTTTTGAATTGTAAAGATCGATTTGCTGACCTTTTTTTATTTCAACTTAGCCATGATTTGTTGGTACTCCAGGATGTTCCATTTTGGTGGACTTGTTTCAAGGCAACAGCGCACCATAGATCTTGCAACATCGCTAGCATTGATAGCCTTGTATTTGGAGGGAATCAGCCAATTGAATACACGCATAACGCCTTGCCCTATCCTTTCACCCAGTCTGAATTCGGCTCGGTTGCCCAACAGCATAGAAGGGCGGAAAATATTGACAGAGGGTAGTTCCATTTTTTTTATTTCTTCTTCCACCTCTCCTTTTAATTTGAGGTAAAAGTTGGAAGCATTTGCATCTGCACCCACGGAGGATACCAGGAGGTAAGAACCACAAGCCTGAGCAGCGGCTGCCCTGGCTGAGTTGACAGGAATGTCATAATCTACCTTTCGATAAGCAGCCATATCTCCTTTGACCTTAGCCTGGGTGGTGCCCACTGCAACACAAACAGCATCTGTTCCTTTTAAGGCAGATTCAAGTTTGGTGGGGTCTTCAAAATTGACCAGAACCTGTTCTAACTTATTGTGGGCCAGGTCGAGTTTTTTGCGCACCAGAATTTTTACATGCTGCACCGAAGGCTCTGCCAAAAGGTGTTGAACCAAATATCCTCCTATCAGGCCTGAGGCCCCAATCACTGCTACTTTCATTTGTTTTGGGTTGTCTTGTTGATAAAACTGATAACTCCTTCCATAAAGATGGTCTGGTCGTCCCACATAGACAAGTGGCTACCGTTGGGACAGTAAAGGTACTGCCCATTCTTAACCATCTTGCTTTGTGCCTCCATCGCCTTTGGATCCATGGTATCGTGTTTGGCACCAATCATCAGGGTAGGCACTGTTATTTCCGGCAGTCGGGTGCGAATGTCCCACTTGGCCAATCGACCACTAATGCCAAATTCGCTGGGTCCCTGCATTAGGGTGTAAATACTTCCATTGACGTGTTTCATAGCCCGGTTGAGACCGTCAGGCCATTTGGGGAGTCGGCAGATGTGTTGGTTGTAATAATGGGGTATCAAAAGTTCCATGTACCGAGGGTTGGAAAAGTCTTGGGCGGCCTCCAATGCCCTGATTTCTTTAAGTACAGCAACATCCATTTGCGGAGCCAAAACTTCGGCTGCATATTTTCCATATTCCGGAGCACTGGCCATCATATTGGCTACAATAAGGGCCTTGAGATTTTTTTGATATTGGAGGGCATACTCCATGGCCAGGATTCCTCCCCACGAATTGCCCAGCACAATAAAATTGCTGCTGTCTGCACCTATGACCTTGCGCACCTGTTCCACTTCTTCTACAAACCGTTCGGTGGTCCACAGGCTGGAGTCGGTAGGTTGATCGCTGTAATAAGATCCCAGCTGGTCATATTGATAAAACTCGTAGCCCTCTTTGAGAAAGGGAAGCTCAAAACACTCCATGTACTCGTGGGTCATAGCAGGCCCGCCATGCAAGAGCAGGATCTTTACCTTAGGATTATTGCCAAAACGTTGTGTCCACACTTCAAAATTGCCCACAGGAGTGGTAATGGGGAATACGCCTCACTCCGGATGCGTCATTCTGGAGGAATAGGGATAAAATAAGTTGTCATTTTTTTATAAGTCTCCATGCTTTATGTCCACATCCTGTTGCCAATAACAACAATGAGTAGAATAAACATCCTAAGGTACAATTCTCTGTTTCATTTGCCAATTTAATTTAGTCTCCTTTTTTGGCGCTCTTGCCATCCTTCACAAAAAGGAATCCAATTTACACATTTTCCAGATTCAAAACAGAAAAACTCCCATATCCTAATCAAACAACTATTAAACTCCCTCCCAATATTCTCAAATCAACATCCGTTATTCAACATCCGTTATTCGACATTGAGCTCCTTATTTCCGTAATTCTCAATTCTACTCCCTTGACCCGTAATTCTCAATTCGACATTGGCCGTAATTTTCAATTAGACATTTGATTTTTCAACAAATCCGCGGCAACTGCTCCCCTTGCAAAAAGTTGACAACCCTGCTACCACCGATCTTACTTTTCATGACCACCTTGCCGGGATGGTCTGCTATGATTTCACCAATTATGCTGGCGGAATGGCAGGCTTCAAATGATTGCAAAACTTTTAATGCTTCTTCCGCTCTATGGGCCTTGACTACCGCTACAAATACACCTTCATTGGCTACGTACAATGGATCGAGACCCAGCATTTCACAAGCTCCGCTGACTTCTTCGGCTATGGCGAGGTCTTTTTGATGAATGTGGATGCCTTTAACGGTGATCTCACTCAGTTCATTCAAAACAGAGGCCAGGCCTCCTCTGGTAGCATCTCTCAGGAAATGAACATCTTGCCCCAGGGAGTCAAGTAAGGCTAAAACCGGCGCTTTTAGGGATTGTGTATCACTGCACACGGTAGTTTCAAATTCAAGCCCTTCGCGCAGGCTCATGATGGCCACTCCATGGGCAGCTATGGGTCCACTCAGCAAGATAACATCGCCATGTTCAACTCTTTGGTGTCGAATATCGGCTGTCGGGTGGAGTTCTCCTACCCCTGTGGTATTGATAAAAATTTTATCGCCCTTGCCCTTCTGCACTACTTTTGTATCCCCGGTTACGATCTGCACCCCGCTTTGGTCGGCAGCCTGTCGGATGGACATTAAAACGTCTTTAAATTCTGTCATGGCAAGGCCTTCTTCCAAAATAAATGAAAGGGTGAGGTAACGGGCCGATGCTCCGCACATAGCCAGGTCATTGACCGTGCCATTGATGGCCAGATCACCTATATTGCCACCCGGAAAAAAAATAGGTGACACCACATAAGAATCGGTGCTGATGGCAATCTTACCCTTTAATTCCAGAATGGCTCCATCGTGTTGTTGATCGAGCAAGGGATTTTTAAGCACATCAAAGACGCCGCTCTTGAGCAACTTGTGGGTGAGGATGCCCCCACTGCCGTGTCCCATGTTGATGTGGTCAAAATCGAATTGGGGTACCGGGCATTGTAATTCAAGGCTCATAAGCTTTCTACTTTTTGCATGTTCCAGGCGGATGAATAATGGTAATAGGCTGCACACGCTCCTTCACTGCTCACCATAGGCGCACCAAGGGGGTGTTCAGGTGTACATTTTACCCCAAAATTGGGACAGTCCATTGGTTTTTTAAGGCCCTTCATGATGGCCCCGCTGATGCAGTTTTTATCTTCTTCTACCGTGTCTGGTCCAAGATTAAATCTCAGTCTGGCATTGAACCTTTTGTACCGGTCTCTTACCTCGTATCCACTTTTAGGAATGGGACCTATGCCCCTCCATACCTTGTCTTTGATTTCAAATACGTCTTCCAGTGTTTTTTTAGCTACGGCATTGCCTCCTTCATGAACACTTCTCACGTATTGGTTCTCTACTTCATACCGACCCTCTTCCAACTGAGTGACAGTCATCAGAATGCCCTGTAATAAATCGATGGGCTCAAAGCCAGTAACGACAATCGGGCATTGGTATTTTTCTGCAATGGGATAATACTCATCGAGTCCCATGATGGTACAGACATGGCCGGCAGCCAGGAATCCGTCAATGGTATTTTCAGGATCAGAAAGAATGGCTTCCATGGCAGGAGGTACCAAAACATGCGAAGCCAGGATGCTGAAATTTTCAGCCCCTGTGATATCGGCATGCATTACGGCCAGGGCATTGGCGGGAGCCGTGGTTTCAAAACCCACAGCAAAAAACACCACTTCCTTATCCGGGTGGGACTTGGCCAATTGAACTGCTTCCAGGGGTGAATACAAGATACGTACGTCAGCTCCTCGCGCCTTCACTTCGAGCAGGCTCTGGCTGCTACCCGGCACCCTCAACATATCACCATAAGAACAGAGAATGACATCGGGCCTACTGGCCAGCTTGATGGCTTCATCAATGACACCCAGGCTGGTAACACAAACCGGACAGCCGGGACCGTGAACCAGTCTGATGTTTTTGGGTAAGAGGTCAACAATACCATTTTTCACCAGGCTGTGGGTCTGACCTCCGCAGATTTCCATTAGGGTCCAGGGCTTGGTTACCTTTTTGTGTATTTGATCCATGAGCACATCAAAGAGATGGGGGTCACGGTATTCGTCTAAATGTTTCATTTTATTGCTTTATCGTGGAATAATAATCTCAAATACTAACCATCCGTATTTTCAAGCTGTTCTGTCACCTCACCCATTTTCAGCAGATAGTCGAAGGTAAGACGGGCTTCTTCTTCATCGACTACACTGATGGCTACACCTACGTGCACCATAACATAATCTCCTACCTTTGCCTCCGGTGTCATATAGAGGTTGACTTCTTTGGCTATGCCTCCAAATGAAACTTTTGCAGTGCGAAAGGTTTCATCCAGTTGAGCAGTAATTTCCATTATTTTTCCTGGAATGGCTAAACACATGTGGCTGTTATTTTAATGGATTCAACTAATTTTTTTTCTTCTGTCATCTGGTACCAGGCCATCTGGCCCACTGCAATGTTTTCATCATTGGGACTCAACTGTTGGTGCAGATAAATTTGCATGTCATTTCTTTTTAGGGTTTGAATGGCTGTAATGAGGTAATCATTTTGAAATACGCCCCCACTCAGGGCCAGGTCTTTGATGCCATGGAAATCAGCCAGGTCAAGGGCAAGAACTGCCAGGCTAAACCAGAATTTGCGGGACATCTCACCAGTTGACAAACCTTCATTCAAATCGCTAATAATTTGATCGGGCAAGGCCGAATGGTCTATTCCCGTATCCGTGATTATAAATCTGTACAGTTGTTGTGGTACACTCCACTCCTCTTTCCAGGCCAGGGCTTCCAGCAGCATGGCGGCTTGTCCTTCGTAGCTCTGTTTGCTACACACTCCGGTTATGGCGGCAAAAGCATCGATAAAACGACCCATCGAAGATGTAGTAATAGCAGGCTGATTTTTTGCTCTGACGAAAAAATTCCACTCCTGTTCTGTGAATTGATCTTTTAGTGTGTTTTGACAGCCTTCATGATCACCGAGCACCGACAAAGCACTAAGCCTTGGCTCCTGACTCATCTTATCACCAGCCAGCTGGGCAAAGTAGTTGAGGCCATGGTAATGAATCATTTCATAGTCGTGGTACACAAAGCATTCGCTGCCCCAAATTTGACCATCATCACCATAGCCAGTACCATCCCATACCAGCCCTAAAATGGGGCGATCCCCTTTCAACAAATTATTTTCTGCCAGCACGGCTGCAAAATGGGCCCGGTGGTGTTGTACTTTGATCAAGGGCACCCTGGCAGCAGCTGCATATTCTTCAGCCATCTGACTGCTATAATAAGCCGGATGCAGGTCAGCCAGCACTTTTTGAACCCTGGTTTTTGTCAGCTGTAGCAAGTGATCCAGGCAGGATCGAAAAACTTCATTGGTTTCAAAAGATCCCAAATGACCCAGGTACTGACTCACGTTGAGATTGTGACCGTCATAGAGTGCAAAACTACTTTTCATGTCTGCCCCAAAAGCCAGGATGTTTACTTTGGAATCAGACAAGACTGTTTTCATGATTGCAGGTGCAAAGCCCCTGCTCCTTCGGATTATAATTGAATTTTCATTGCGACTAACCCTCATTACACTATCATCCTGAGGTACTACGATCTCTCTATCAGATGTGAGAAAGTAATCTGCAATACCACTGAGGTTTTTAAGAGCATTGTCATCTTTAAACTCAATCGGTCCACCGCTGATATTGCCGCTGGTTGCCACCAAAGGTCTGTTAATTTGAGTGCTGAGCAATTCCAATAAAGGTGAGTATGGCAACATAACACCAAGCTGAGCCAGGCCAGGAGCCAGCTGCTGGCAGCAGATCCCCGTGGCAGGCTGATTTTTAAGTTTACAAAGTACAATGGGTGACTGCACAGATTTCAGCCATCTTTCTTCAGCCGCCGTTACCGTTGTGTCGGCCTTTATCATTTCAATGCCCGGGTAAAGAATTGCAAAGGGTTTGTGCGGCCTGTGTTTTCTGTGTCTGAGGGCAACAATAGCATTTTCCTGAACGGCATCACACATCAGGAGATAGCCCCCAATGCCTTTTACTGCAATGATTTTCCCTTGCTTGAGTGCTTCAACAGCCAGGTCGATGATGTGATCCTGATTTTTTGATACCAGGACCCCTCCGCTGGTCCACCATTTCATTTGCACCGCGCATGAAGGACAAGAATTGGTCTGACTGTAAAAGCGATTATCTACCGGGTTTTGATATTCCTTTTCGCACGATGGACAAGCATGGAGGTAGGCCATCGAGGTAAACTCCCGTTCATAGGGTAAGGCCTTTATGATTGAATACCGGGGCCCGCAATTCAGACAGGTGGTAAAAGCATAGGCATGCCTTTTATCCTCTTTTGAGTGCAGACTTTTTCGGCAATCATCACACATGGCCAGATCTGGTGTTATCCACATATCAAATGGGCGGATGACATCATCCTTAACAATTGAAAAAGAAGGAAAGTCAATAGGAGCCACTTCCTCAACCTTCAAATCAGAGATTACCGCCATGGGTGGCAGCTGGTTTTGCAGGGTCGAGAGAAACAATGCCAGGTCCTTGTCATCGGCGTTGATTTCAATGTGCACTCCATCCGCTGTATTGGCTACCCTGCCTTTGAGATGCATGGAGGTAGCCACGCGAAATACAGCAGGTCGAAAGCCTACACCCTGTACCCTGCCTTTGATGTGTATGTGCCGGGTAGTCATCCCTGTCAATGGAATTAGACCGCTACGGCTTGTTGTTGTTTTACTTTAAGCCAGTTGTACCACTGTTCCATACCTTCACCGGTAAGGCTGCTTACTTCCAGGATTTCAATGCCGGGATTTACCATTCTAGCATTTTCCTTTGCTTTTTCAATATCAAATGGAACATATGGCAGCAGGTCTGTCTTGTTGATGATACAGAGATGGGAGGTATAAAACATATCCGGATATTTCAACGGCTTATCGTCCCCTTCAGTAACACTCATGACCACCACTCTGTATTTTTCACCCAGGTCAAACATAGCCGGACAAACCAGGTTGCCTACATTTTCGATGAACAAAACGGCGTCTTGTTCAGGCTTCATGCCTTGCACTGCGTGATAGACCATATGGGCATCGAGGTGACATCCCTTACCTGTATTGATTTGGGTTACCTTGGTGCCTGTGGCATGGATGCGGTCTGCATCGTTGGAAGTTTGTTGATCGCCTTCAATGACGGCAAAAGGTGCACTGCCTTTCAGGTCAGTAAGGGTTTTTTCCAGCAGAGAAGTTTTGCCGGAACCGGGGGAACTCACCAGATTTAAACATAAAATATCTTTGGCATCAAAATAACCGCGATTACGTTCTGCCAGCAGGTTGTTTTGTTGCAGGATGTCTTTTTCGACATCGATAATTTTGTTTGCATCTATGTGTTCATGATCGTGGGAATGGCCGCCTCCGCAGCCGCAGCTTACACACATATTTGTAATATTTAGGGTAACATCAGTCGAGGCTCAGAGATTTTACCCTCAGTTCCTTACCTGAAATAATTTCTTTAAAATGACTCTGACATACCGGGCAAAGATCATAAATCTGGGATACGGCAAAAGGATGGCCGCATTCCAGACACTTTGCATTGCCTGGTGGTCTTATAATTTCAAGCGCAGCATTCTCCAGCACGGTCCCTTTGATGGCCTGTTGCCAGGCAAAATCGAAGGACGCCATTTCGATGCCACTCAACTCGCCAATGACAAGCTCAATGCCGTCAAAATGCCCGACACCTGCCTTTGCAGCTTCCTGGTTGGCAATGTCGATAATGCCCATGGCGATGGACAGCTCATGCATACATCAGGCCCTTCGGGCTTTTGATTTTTTCCTTACAATGACAACAACTGCCAGTGATAATACTATGGCAATTGATACCAATGCATGCTCAGGCTGAGTAAAATAATGAATAATGCTCCAGCCATCATGGCTATGGTCACCGTGGCCCGGATGTGCCAACATCATTTCTGGCAGCGATACAATAATAAGCATCAAAACGGCCTTGCCTAAAGTAAGTATTCCTTTCATGTTTATTTAGATTGATTAAAAATGAAGAAACTGAAAATATTTAGATTCTGTTGAACGAAAGTAAATAGCTTGGCAAAAGAGGTTTATGACCCAAATCATATTTGGTGCTGATCATTGTCAGCAGAACACGATGAACCTAATTCTAATTTTCCCAAGTTTTTTAACCTATACAAATCTAAAGGCCCATGTCAAAACACCATCATTCCCAGGAAAAGTGGTTTGAACAACCCACTTACTACGATGAGATCCGGTTTAAAGGATATTCGCGCAGGGATTTTATGAAATTTGCCAGCATGATGGCAGCCTTTATAGGATTGGAAACATCGGCAATTGGCCAGGTGGCCAAGGCGATGGAAACCAAGCCAAGGCTACCGGTGATCTGGTTGCATTTTCAGGAATGCACCTGCTGCAGCGAAAGTTTCATTCGTTCGTCGCACCCCATTGTAGCGGATATCTTATTGGATAAAATATCACTGGATTACTCAGAAACCCTTATGGCCGCTTCCGGCACTCAAGCAGAAGCCGCTTTAAAAAACACCCTTGAAAAATACAAAGGACAATACATCTTATGTATAGAAGGCAGTGTTCCTGTGGGTGCTGATGGTGTGTATTGTATGATTGGTGGAAAAACTTCTATGCAAATTTTGGAAGAAGTATCAGAACACGCAGCAGCCGTAATTGCCTGGGGTAGTTGCGCCAGCAATGGTTGTGTACAATCTGCCAAACCCAATCCAACCAAAGCCACTCCAATACATAAATTGGTCAAAGGTAAGCCAGTTATCAAAGTACCTGGATGTCCGCCAATCGGAGAAGTCATGGCTGGTGTGATTGTTCACTACCTCACTTTTGGTACCATTCCTGAACTGGATCGTTTGGGCAGGCCTAAGGCATTTTACAGCAAACGTGTACACGATACCTGTTACAGAAGACCATTCTACGATGCAGGTTTGTTTGTGGAAAGTTTTGACGATGAAAATGCTAAAAAAGGATATTGTCTGTACAAAGTAGGTTGTAAAGGACCAACTACTTACAATGCCTGTGGTGTCATGAAATGGAATGAAGGTACCAGTTATCCTATCCAGTCTGGTCACCCCTGTATTGGTTGCAGTGAAGAAAACTACTGGGACAATGGTCGACTCTACGAAAGGGCATCTTCTTTTGCCGGTTTTGGTATTGAGTCTGATGCAGACACTTTAGGCAAGTACGCTCTGGGTGCTACAGGTGTTGCCCTGGCTGGTCACGCCATTCTTACCAATCTGAATAAACGTAAAGACATCAACACACTTACGGCAGAAGGAGAAGCCGGCGATGTAGATGTAATTGAATAAACCATAAAAAACCAGGTATAATGGGAAAAAGAATAGTTGTAGATCCAATCACCCGTATCGAAGGGCACCTCAGGATCGAAGCAGATATAGAAAATGGTAAAATTAAAGATGCTTACAGCTCGGGCACCATGGTGCGTTTGATCGAAGAAATTCTGAAAGGAAGAGATCCTCGCGATGCATGGGCTTATGTAGGCAGGGTATGTGGCGTTTGTACTTCAACCCACTCCCTCACCTCAGTGCGTACCGTTGAAGATGCACTCGACATCACCATTCCGGCCAATGCCGAGTTGGTGCGAAACATCATGCACTGTACCCTTTACATGCACGATCACGTAGTTCACTTTTATCACCTCCATGCCATGGACTGGGTTGATGTGGTCAATGCATTAAAAGCAGATCCTAAAAAAACATCAGAACTGGCACAGAGCCTTTCACACTGGCCCAAAAGTTCACCCGGCTACTTCAGCGACATCCAGGCCCGTATAGGTAAGTTTGTAGCCAGCGGTCAGTTGGGCATCTTCTCCAATGGTTATTGGGGACACCCCGCTTACAAGTTGCCACCAGAAGTAAACCTCATTGGTTTGGCGCACTATCTGGAAGCATTGGAGTGGCAAAAAGAAATCGTAAAAATCCACGCCATCTTTGGAGGTAAAAACCCACACCCCAACTACCTGGTTGGTGGTATGGCTTGTTCTATTGGTCTTGACGACGTGAGCGGTATCAACGCAGAAAGACTCGCCATGGTAGATAGACTGCTTACTGAAGGAAAACAATTTATCGAACAGGTGTACATACCAGACCTCATGGCCATTGCCTCTTTCTACAAAGACTGGGGAGCCATTGGTGGTGGACTGGGCAATTACCTTGTGTATGGCGACCTTCCAACCAAAGGTATACGCGACACCGCTTCGTTTAAATTCCCTTCAGGTGCCATTCTCGGCAAAGACATCAGTAAAGTCTACGATGTGGATTTGAAAAAAGACGATGAAGTACAAGAGTTTATTAAACACTCATGGTACGAGTACAGCGGCGGTGACGACAAAGGCTTACACCCATGGAAGGGAGAAAGTAAGATCAATTATACCGGTCCTAAACCTCCATTTGAACACCTCGATGTAAAGACAAATATTCATACCTTAAAACACCAAGGTGGAATGGCAATGCCATGGAAGTAGGGCCATTGGCCAGGGTGCTGGTAGGCTATGCCAAAGGCATCGAAGAATACAAGGCAGTAGTTGACAAAGCATTGACCGATTTGAATGTGCCTGTAACCGCCCTCTTCTCTACATTGGGACGAACAGCTGCCAGGGGTTTTGAATGCGCATTGACCGCCAACTGGGGCAGGGAATTTTTTGACCAGCTCATCAGTAACATCAAAAACGGTGATACCCGCATGGCCGATACTACCCGCTTTAATCCTGAAACCTGGCCTGCACAAGCCCTGGGTGTAGGATTTGCAGAAGCACCACGTGGAGCCCTCGCTCACTGGATCAACATTGAAGACCAGAAAATTGCCAACTATCAATTGGTGGTGCCTACTACATGGAATGCATCTCCAAGAGATACCAAGGGTCAGATGTCGGCCTATGAATCATCGCTGATCGATACACCTGTTGCTGATGAAACACAGCCTCTGGAAATCATCAGGACCATCCACAGCTTTGACCCATGTATGGCGTGCAGTGTTCACTTATACGATGAAGAAGGCACTACTGTAAGCAGGGTAAATGTGGTAGGAGATTAACCCTTAAAACTAAAAACAATGGCAGAAAAACTATTGAGGGTACACAGACTTCGACGCATATATGTGTGGGAGTTACCCGTAAGAATTTACCACTGGATCAATGTTTTGGTGCTCCTTGTACTGATCGTTACCGGCTTTTACATAGGCAATCCGCTGGCATTGATGAGCGGTAAGGAAGCTTCCGAGGTCTACACCATGGGTTGGTTTCGATTCCTGCACTTTGCAGCCGCATATATCTTTTTCTTTAATTTTGTATTCCGCATTTACTGGGGCTTTGCAGGCAATAAATACGCCAACTGGAAACAGTTTATTCCCACTACAAAAACATTTTGGAAGGAGTTAAAAACGGTACTAAAAATGGACATCCTTCTGATGAAGGGAAACAAAGAAGAGAGGGAGCACCTCACCATAGGTCACAACGCTTTGGCAGGACTGACTTATTTTGGAACCTTCCTTGCCTTTTTGCTTCAATGTCTCACCGGTTTTGGACTTTATGCCTCTATGGCTTCCTGGTGGTTTCCCAAATTGTTTGCCTGGGTGCCCTTTGTACTGGGCGGTGATATCCTGACCCGACAGATTCACCACTGGACCATGTGGTTTTTTATCCTCTTTGCCGTCATCCACGTTTACCTGGTATTTTACCATGACTACGTAGAAGGACGCGGTGAGATCAGCAGCATGGGCGGAGGCTGGAAATTTATCGAAGAAGACTATTTTGAAAAAAACAAGCCACACACCCCTAATCCAGAAAAATGATCAATCTTCAAAACAAGCCTGTACTCCTACTCGGCATTGGCAACATTCTAATGGGCGATGAAGGTGTAGGAGTACACGCCATCGAGCGGGTGAAAAACTTTGAACTACCGGAATGGATGGACATCCTGGACGGCGGAACCGGAGGTTTTCACCTACTCGAATATTTCGAAAAATACAGGCATGTAGTCATGATTGATGCTACCCTGGATGACAAAGGAGCCGGCAAATGGCGCAAAATAAAACCCAGGTATGCCAACGATTTCCCCAGAGCGATGAGCACACACGACATTGGACTCAAAGACCTTGTCAGTGCTCTTCACTTGTCGGGAAGGCTGCCTGAAATCAGTCTCTATGTCATCAGCATAGCCAGCATCCAGCAGCAGGGCATCTACCTCACTGATGAAGTAAGCAACGGCCTGGACGAAGTGTTAACAGACATTATCAACACCATGCAGAAACCGGAGGAAGAGTTAGCGGTCGCTGCATTAGACATGTGATAATTGCATTGATCATCACCGCATTGATCAAACATAAGCCCTTTGTAAGAAAGTTGCCAGATCAATAGGAGCTCTGCCTAAAATACCAGGCAGGTCATTGTCTGTTGTTTCAAACTCTCCCTGGGCAATGCCTTGGGCAAACATGAGCAATAGATCAATGATAGGTGCAGGCACGCCATATCCCTCCATGACATTTTTATAACTTGTTATGTCTGGCGAAACATAGGCTATTTGTGTGGCTGTTATTTCGGCAATACAAGATGCTACTTTCTCAAAATCAAGGTTGACCTTGCCGTTGAAGGCATAAATTTTGTTGATATGGTGATCTATCTCCTTCGCTATTTTCACACCGGCTTCAATCAGGTCTTCTCTGGCAACAAAAGCAGTAAGACCATTGGCAGCAGGATAAAAAAGGGTCTGACTTTGGGTGAGCGCGGCTTTGTCTCCTACAAACATAGGAATCACCTCTGCATATAAATTGTGGCGAAGAATGGTGAAATTGATGCCGCTACTTTGCAACCACTTTTCGGTTTCGATGTGGGCCGACATCACCGGATAAAGCGGACCATCAGCAGCCGTGTTTTTATGACCTGCACTGGTATAAATGATGTGACTTACGCCGGCCTTCCTGGCAGCTTCCAAAACATTTAAATGTTGTGCCTGGCGTCCTTCAATATCACTGGCAGAAACAAAAAAGAGAACCTCTATGTCGTGAAAGGCACGCTCGAGTGAAGTGGGATCTGTGTAACTTCCTTGCCTGATTTCAAAACCCAGCTTAGCTAAGCCTTTTGATTTTTCACTTTCACTATCCCTGACCAGCACTGCTACTTCACTGGTAAATCCACTGGTTGCCAGGCCTTGAGCCAGACCACCGCCATAATGTCCGGTGGCACCGGTAATTAATATTTTTTTGACATTGATAAAAATTTAAGATATTTAGTATAATTTAGTATTTTAGTTACTTTTGGTAACCAAAGGTGCAGTGATTTTGACTTTTACACAAGAGCTTACAAGATGTACACTCGGTTACCTGCAGGTAAGTATTGTTGACAACCATAATCTTAGAATGGAAAATAAACTAAAAAAATATGGCAGCCCTGATCAATGTCCGGTTCGCAACGTCTTAGATCGTTTTGGCGACAAATGGTCGATGTTGGTCTTGCTTCTTCTGGCAGAATATGATACTTTGCGGTTTAATGAGATCCAGCGATGCATTGGTACCATTAGCCAAAAGATGCTGGCTACTACCTTAAAAAGTTTGGAAAATGATGGTCTTGTAAAAAGAAAACTCTACCCCCAGGTACCACCCAGAGTAGATTACTCCTTGACCAGCCGCGGTCAAAGTTTAATCCCCCATCTACATGGCCTGGTTTTGTGGGCTGACGAACACATGAAAGACATTAAAAAATCGCGTATAAAAGCAGAAAAAGTAGCCTGAAGCTTGGATTCAAATGTTCGGTTTCAATAACAAACAGAATTTTATCGTCACGCAAAGGAAAAGAAAACATGATGGCACATATCAAAAAAATAGAAGCAGGGATGCTCAACTCTAGGAAGTTAATAAAAGGCTCTATTGGGAGTCCAGCATTTTACATCTGGCTACTTGTTTTAGCCCTTCACATTTCAATGAATGCCCAACAAGTTGATTTTAATGCCCTACCCCTTGATTTTATTTACGACACCCAACAATATCCCTCTACCATTGCAGATGTTGACGGCGATGGCAGAGAAGAGCTGGTAAGGTTTAATAATGATGGTGTATTTATCGATTTTTTTCCTCTTAGTGGGGGGCGATATACACGCCACCTTCCTCTTAACATCCAGCACCCTCCCAAATGGAGTGTTTGTGGCGGTGATGTAGATAATAACGGACTGATAGATTTTGTTTTTGGCAGCGATCAAAAGGCGGTGTTATTACAACAAAATGCCCGTGGATACATTGAATATCCTTTGACCGGCAACCTTGTGAGTCAAAGGTCGAATCTGGTAGATGTAGATGGGGATGGCGATCTGGATCTATTTGTGTGTAATGATGAAGGAGAAAATTTTTATTATGAAAATGATGGTACCGGCCATTTCACCAAAAGCACTGCCTTGTCAGACCTGACTGTCCTTGCCGGTAATTATTCTTCTATCTGGACCGATGTCAATGGTGACCGATTGTTGGATCTTTACATCAGTAAATGTTTTGGCAATGTGCCACCCTCCGATGATCGCAGGAAAAATCTACTTTACATCAACAAAGGCAATGGCCATTTTGAAGAGCTCGGACAACAGAGTGGCGTTGACGATACCGCCCAAAGCTGGACAAGTGCCGTAGAAGATTTTGACAATGATGGCGACATGGACCTCTATGTACTCAATCACGACCAGGCCTGCAGGTTGTACCGCAACAATGGTGATGGTAGTTTCACAGATGTGATTGGTACTTCCGGTTTAAATGCTCTTGACTACACTGCCTTTGAAGTGGTTACCGGCGACTTCAACAACGACGGTTTTTGCGATGTATTGACCGATCAGCAGCAAGCCTTATTTTTAGGTAACGGAGACCTTACCTTTGCAGCAGCCCCGGGACCCGCCAAAGCAGGAGCAGTAGGTGATCTCAACAATGATGGGTTTTTGGATGTGTTTAAAGGAAGGACCCTGTTTGAAAACACAAAAAACAACAATCACTGGATCCGATTTTGGTTAAACGGCATACAAAGCAATAAGCAGGGTATTGGGGCCATCATCAGGGTCTATTCAGCCGGAAACACCCAAACCAGAGAGCTCAGGTCGGGACAAGGTTATGCGGCAATGTCGAGTCTGCACATCCATTTCGGACTCGGCAGCGAAACCAAAATTGACAGCGTAAAAGTTTTGTGGCCATCCAGCATCACAACCACAATACTTGATCTTTTGGCTGATAAAAGCTACGAGATTACAGAGTGCGAAGGCTTGTCTGGCACTGCCAACCCTGAAGTGAAAGACAGCCTTATGTGTCAATCGACTTTAACCTTAAGCACACCCGATTTGCCGGGTAAATGGTTATGGTCAAATGGAGATACAACCCATATGACAACCATTAACAAAGCAGGCAATTACACGGCCTTTAATCAGGATAGCAGTGGCTGCTGGAAAGCTGCGATCCGTTATCGAATTCAATTGGAAAATGATAGCCCTCCTGTCTTTTTACGAGATTCCATTTTACCATCACCCTGTATCGGAACCGAATTGAGACTTCCATGGTATCCAGACAATGACATCATAGCTTCCCAAAATTGGAATGGTAAAAAATACTTATATCCACAAGCAGAGGGTAAATATGTAATTGAAAAAAAATCAGTTTGCCATCAAGAACAGGTATGGTCAGATAGCATTGAGATCAATTATTTTAGTTTGGACAAAGCCAAAGTAGACTCTACCTATTGGACCCAGGACTCAGTTACGTTTTACAGTTCTGACCCCAATACGTTGTGGTACCAGGATGATCAAACCAACTTGCCACTAGCCCAGGGTCCTTCTTACACCGGCTCGATCCCATTTTTATTCAATAAAGTATTTTTGGAAGCTTATCGAACATTGCCTTACCCAGTGCAAAGAGGTGGCAGAAAAAATGCAGACAAAGCCTCCGCTTCCTTTCCCAAAAGAGACCTTTATTTTAGTATTGAAGAAGATTTGATCTTACACAGTGTGGACATGTATGTGTTGAAAAAAGAGAATGAAGGCCCACGCAAGATTACCCTTACCAGCAAAGATGGAGATCTGGTTGGCGAATTCTCTCAGGATTTAACAGAAGGTAAAAACCAGGTAGACCTTGAAATAATGTTAAAAAAAGGTCCCTATAAATGGAGTTGCGACCGCAGTGACCAGGCCATGAATGCCGGAGATTACAATTATCCTTACCCGTTGGCCCAAATGGGTAGCATCGATTCCTGCTCGGGAAAAGCCAATTTTTATCCCTATTTCTATAATTGGCAGTTTTCTAGCCTACCCCAGCTATGCCGATCAGAAAGAAACATTTATATCTGGTTGTCGACTGACTTTAACTCCACCATAGATAAAAACATCTTATTATTTCCAAATCCCGCTAACGAAAAAATAACACTTCTTACTAACAATACCGATATAACTTCATTTTCTATTCTAAACATGGAAGGTAAAACGGTCATGGAAGAAACATTTAGAGAAAATACCCATATTGAGATCAACTGTTTACCTGTGGGTTTATATGTTATAAAACTCAAAGACCGAAAGGGAAAATATTATTTTAGAAAATTTATAATTTTCAAATAATATTTTTTTTAAAACAAACTATCGACCAGAAAATCTCAAACAACCGCCAGTACTCTGAATTGAAAAAGATATAAATACTTACCTATCCAAAAGCATTGAAATAAGTGATAAATGCAAAAGATGAATTGTAATATTACAAGACATCATTATTCAAACACATCATCCTGGGTGAAAGTCAAATAACTGATCTCAACAATTGTATTTTATTGTGGATGCCAAGTTTGGTAAATATATTATTAAGATGTGTTTTCACAGTATTGATAGAAACAAAATTGTTATCGGCAATTTGCTGATTTGTCATCCCCTTAAACACACTAAGTATGATCTGGTATTCAGTTTTAGTAATAGCACTCGCTGCAATTCGATTATAATCTTCTAGGGACGGAATGAGTCTGCCATTGTCAATTTCATGTTTAGCTAGTGCAATAAAGATAACAGGTGCCAGATCGCTATCCTTAAATGGTTTTACAAGATAGCCATGAGGTAAAGTATCAACCGCTTCTTTAACCGTTTCCGGATCCGAAAATGATGTCAGAAAGATAAATGGAATTTTGTACTTATCATTGATTATTTTAGCCAATCCAATTCCGGTTTTAGTTCCTGCAATATTTATATCCAATATCGCCAAATCAACCTGCTTAGTATATAGAAGATCCAATGCTCTCTCGGAGTTATGGGCTATACCGGCAATAGCGAAGCCATTGTCTTCCAAATTAAAAGCAATATCCTGGGCAATGGCTGGTTCGTCTTCAACAATAAGGATATTTTTAGGCATTTTGATGTTGCTTTCTAAATGTAAAATTTATTACTGTTCCATTCGCATTATCAATATTTATTTCAGCATTAAGTTTGTTCATAAAAGAAGAGATCAATTGCATTCCCATTGAAGAAGATTTTTCAGGTAAATGAGTGAAAGGTATGCCAACTCCATTGTCCCTTACTTCACACAATACCATATCGCTCGCTGATTTTATTGATAATCTAATATTACCCTTCTCTTTATTTACAAAAGCATGCTTAATAGAATTTGCAATCAACTCATTAACTATTACTCCCAAGGTTACCACCTGGTCCAAATCCAGGTAAATACTTTCTATTTCAGCGCTAATAACAATATTTTGAACATGAGTTGAATATGTAGAGGTTAAGCTCTCACAAAGATCTTCAAAATATGATTTTATTGAAATGCTTCTCAGATCCTCATTCTGGTACAGTTGCTGATGCAATAAAGACATAGCCTGCACCCTTGTTTTAATTGAAATAACTGCATCATGAACACCCTTATCATTTGTAAATCTCCCTTGCAAACCAATCAATGATGCAACGATTTGTAAATTGTTTTTCACTCTGTGGTGTACTTCTTTAACCAACATTTTATTTTCAGACAGCGCTTTTTCTATTACAACATTCTTCTCCCTTAAAAGTCTGTTGGTCCTTGTTCTTACCCTAATCCAATAGGCAAACAATAATAGTAACAAGCCCGAAATCACCAATAGCAAAGTACTTATTCGGTTTAGTTTTTTCTGTTGAATTATATTTTGATTCTTAAGCCTATTTTGATTTTCCAACAAAAATATTTGCTGTTTTGAGTTCTGCAATGCAACTTGTTTTTCCATATTTTCATAGAAGATATCACTTCGGCAGAAAACATTTTGTCCTTAATGCTGTCGCTTTTTTGATTATAAATATAAGCCTTTCCATTTTTACCCATTTGATGAAAAATCTTAGCTAGTTTATCATAGGCTTGCAATTGCAATATCGGTGAATTGGATAGAATGGCATTTTTTAAAGCCAATTCCAGATCATTAATTGCGTTTACTTTTTTATTTAACATATAATAGACATCAGACCGATCAATGTGCAATGCAGAAAGCTGTCGCTGACTTTTAAATTTTGCGGCATACCAAATCGCTGAATCTAAATAATAAAGCGACGGCTTATACCTGTCCACACTCAGCTTTGATAAAACTGATAGACTGCTGTAAGCCTTACTTAAGAGTTTATTTGCGTTGGATTCTTTCCTACTTTGAATAACTTCCTGTGATAGTTGTTTTGCTTTCTTAAAATTTTTATCTTTAATATAACAATCAATCATATTTGACTTAATCGGAATACTGAAATCTAATTGATTTTTAATCGGAATATATTCGGCAATGTAAGTTTCCCAATATTTTAATGCCGTTGCACAATCACCCATTTCTGCATACGTTGCACCCATTCTCATTACTAAATCTCCCAGCTCATGATTTGATTTCTTATTTTGATAGTATTCGAAGCAATTGAAGTAGGCAGCCAGTGCCTTGTCTAAATTGCCAGATGCATATTCTTTATAACCCAATCTTAAATACGCATCCGCTTTAATTTTCTCGTTTTTAAATTTTCTGGCATAGTCAAAAACTTCAAGGATAATCTTATCAGCTACTTCATACATGCCTTTGTTGATATAGGGAAGGGTAAGAGATAAATTGGTTTGAACAACCATCGCATCTTGCTTATGATGACTAAATAATTCTTTGGCCTTGAGTTCGTACTCTATGGACAAGTCTTCACTATGAACCAGTGAAGACCTCCCCAAATCCAGATACATATTCGCAGCTGCTATGCTATTTTGACCCAATATTGAAGCTTCTTTCTCAAATGTATTGTAATAATATGAAGCAGGAATTATAGATTTATATCGAGTAACGATGGTAGATTGAGCCTTCAGTTGAAATGCCTTGAACCCTATGATGACAAGAATTAAATAGCGATAACTCAATCTGTTTTAATTGATATCAACCAAAGTTAAACTATTTTTATTGTTAATCTAATTCCAATAAATGATAACATAACCATCTCCCCCTGCACCTCCTTGACTGATAGGAGAACTTGTGCCGGCAGCTCCACCGCCACCACCACCTGGCTGATTGCCAAAACGGGCAATAGTGGATGTTATATTTGTATTGGTTGTTGTGTTGTGAATCACCACTCCACCATAACCTGAACCTACCTCATTAAAACCTGCAATACCTCCATCACCATAGCTTGTCTTTTGTGCAAAGTCGGTTGATGATATCTGATAGTAACTTATCTCTTTGGGATGCCCATGCTGCCCTCTTCTTCGCAACTGCAAAGTTGACGGTGTATTAATAAGACTATTGCTCCCCCCTAAGCCGTTGGTCCCTGAACTGCCTCCTCCGGCAGAATGATCTGGCCATCCTGCCCCAGCAGGAAAAGTAGTTGCGCTGCCATTAGTAGCTTCGGCAGATGAAGAATTTCCGGTGCCACCTGTTCCAATTGAAAAAGTGATTACTTCTCCAGGAGTTACCAATCTTTTAATTTTCATATATCCACCACCACCACCACCGTAGTTGGAACTGCCACCTCCACCAGCTCCCCACATCTCTACCATGATTTCGGTAACTCCTGTAGGAACAGTCCAGGACTGTGGGTTATTGGTGGTATTAAAAAAATCCTCAGAATATTGATATCCGCAGGGCTCAATCCAACTCATTGTGCCATTGCCATTGGATTGCAATAGCTGTCCTTGCTCACCAGCTAAACCATTGGCTTTTATTTCACCGATGATGTTCATATTACCACCGACTTCAAGTTTCTCTATCGGATTATTTACCCCCAAACCTGTATTACCCAGTACATACAAACCATTGGCTGGAGTGCCGGCAGCGTTATTGGTGCCAAGTGAGGTGCCACCGTTATTGAACACTCTTAACTTTGTTGCAGTACCTACTTGAACCCTTAAGGGATCATCATTAGATGCCCCCACAATGTGTAATGCATCAGAAGGTGAACTCGTGCCAACTCCCACGGCCTGAGCACAAATAGTGTCAGTAAAGGTGGTCATAACAATTAAAAATAAAAAAATAGTTTTCATACATTATTATTTAAAATTAACTTACTCAGGAGTTTTATCGGTTTATAATTTTATTCATTAAATTTCGTCGGTAAATCTACTCTTAGTGATCTAAAAATAATTCACCCGTTAGTATGATAATGTCTGCCGACAAGAGAACCCTTTAAACATTAGGTTTTAAGGCAATAATTCAAGTTAGCTCCCTCCCCCTCACTTAACTTAAGTGGTAATTCTGTATGGATAGAAAAACCTATAAGAGCAAATAATACATTATAAATATTTTATATTTATAATGTATTATTATTTAATTATTTACACATACATATATTTTATATGTAAAAAAAGTTCTATAATTCTAAATCTAATATTTCTTCACAGACATCCATTACAGTAAAAATCATTCCTTTTTCAGTCACAAAAGGCTTGTTTACTTCTTTTTCCATTGTAATTTAGTTGCTAAACTGGCAAAAACCCAACTGTGATAAAACAATCGGTCAAAATTTTGAAAAATATCAAAATCTTTGGATGGATTTTAATTTTCCTGCTTATGGCCTCCTCCAAGGCGTATGCCCAACCCCATTGCAAAATTCTGATCTTCCTTTTTCCCGACTTGTGTGACCCCGGACAAATCACTTTAGAAACAGTTGTTTTTGGCAATGCCACCCCACCCTATAGCTATGCCTGGTCGACTGGTGAAACAACACCCACCATCTCTGTGCCCAATGCCAATGGCACTTATTCTGTTACCCTTACGGATGGTGTTGGCTGTATGGCTAACCACGAAGTGACAATTGACATTGCCAATTACACTTATTACATTCAAGCTTACAATCTTTGCCCAGGCGAAGATATCAACCTCATTGTAGAATGGAATGGCTATGAAGAGCCTACCAATGCCCAATATGAATGGTCTACAGGAGAAACAACCACATTTATTACCACACCAAATCCCGGCTTTTATGAAGTAACAGTGACCGACCCGGCAACCGGCTGCTCTCAAGTACTAAGCACCAATGTGGTGCAATTACCGGGTCCTGAAGTAGAAATTACCGGACCTTTGACCATCTGTACCGGAGAGACCATCACTTTAACAGCTTCTGGCGGTCCGTTTAATGGTATCTCATGGGCACCCGGAGGAGAAACCACCGAAAGCATAGATGTGACGACACCTGGTTCTTATGATGTTACAGTCATCGATGATAACTCGTGTGTTGACCACGATACCGTCATTGTATTATCCAGCGGTGTGTTGCCCCAGGTCAATGGCCCTCTCAATCTTTGCAATGGACAAAATGGTACACTAATCCTTCTCAATGCGGCTGAATTTGTAGACATTCAGTGGTCGACCGGCGATAACACTGCTTCCACAGTTGTAAGTGCTCCGGGTACCTACACCGTAAGTGTTACCGATCCCAATGGCTGCATGGCTGAAGGATATGGAGAAGTATTTACTGGTGTTCTTGACTTTACCGGTTCCGTTATCCCGGTAACCTCCTGTGTACCCCCCAACGGCAGAATCGACCTCACGGTGCTGACGCCGGGAAGTTTTACTTTTAACTGGAGCAATGGTAGTACCTCGGAAGACATCAATGGCCTGCCTCAGGGCACATACAGTGTCACCGTTTCTGATGCCTCGGGATGCTCAGCTGAGGCGTCTTATGTAGTAGAAAACGAAATACAAATCCATACACTATCATCCAGCCCACTTGCTACAATATGTACGCTTAGCATCGGCAGCATTGCCCTTATGGTGGATCCGCCTGGTAGCTACACATTTAGCTGGTCCAATGGCGCTACAAGCCAAAATATTTCTAACCTTGCCGAAGGATTTTATACAGTGACGGTTACCAACTCAGCCGGATGTACCAATACTTTAGAAACATTTATTTTTGCCGCATCCAATGCCATTTCCGTTACCAATGTGGTTGTTCATGACAATACCTCCTGTAGTATGCCCAATGGCAGCCTAGAAGCCATCATGCTTAGCCCGGGAACGTACAATTTTATGTGGTCAAACGGAGGCACCACCCAGACCATATCCAACCTCGCTGCCGGTAGTTACAATGTTACAGCTACTGATCCCGCCGGTTGTATCTCAACCAATGCCGGAATTGTGGGAAATGACATCCAGCTTCCAGTCCTGCAATTGATCCCACTGCCGGCCATTTGTGCCAATCCCTTTGGCAACATCAATTCAAATGTAAGTCCTGCGGGCAACTATACCTATCTCTGGTCTTCAGGCCAAACAACGTCCAATCTTACAGATGTACCCCCTGGCATCTATTCATTGACGGTAACAGACGAAAATGGCTGTACCGATGAAGCAACGGCCACAGTTCTCGCCAGCAATGGGCTCATTACTTATCAATCTGCTACTACACAAAATACGTTTTGCATAGGTGGCAATGGAAGCATTGTACTCGACATCACATCTACCTCGCCTTATACAGCGCAGTGGAGCAACGGAAACTTCGGTGCAACCTTAAACAACATAAGCGGTGGACAGTATTTTGTAACCATCACCAACAATGAAGGATGTGAGGTGGTAGCTGATTTTACCCTCACCAATATACTCAATTATCCCACCGTGAATGGTACTGCCACCAATACATCCTGCATCCTCAATACAGGTACCATTGATGTTACAGCCAGTCCCTCGGCAAGTTATGATTACTTATGGTCTAATGGGGCCATTACGGAAGATTTATCCAACCTTAGTGCCGGTATCTATACTATCACCATTACCGATGTAAATGGCTGCCAGGCACAAGAGAGTTTTACCATATCCGGCAGTTCCGACCTCACCGTAAGCGCAATTATCAATCCCAACACTTCCTGCCTTAATCAAAACGGCAGCATCGATCAAAATATATCTGCATCCAATGCCTACACAGTGTTGTGGTCCAATGGTGCTACAACACAAGATCTGACGGCTCTGACAGCCGGCACCTATACGGTGACCATTACCGAAAGTAATGGCTGCCTTACCACCAGACTCTACGAAATTACCTCCACCCTCAGTCCGCCCCAGGCAAGTTCAACTGACACACCTGCCCGATGTACCTCGGCAAATGGTTCCATTGCCTTAAATGTATTATCAGGTATGAACCTATCGTATCTGTGGTCCAATGACAGTACCACCCAAAACCTGGTCAATGTAGCAGCAGGACCTTATGCCGTTACCATCACCGATGCCCAGGGCTGTACGGCCGTTGTGTACGATACAGTCGCTACTGTGACTTCTTCCCTCTTCCTGGCAGCTCAGGTAGTACAAAACACCAGCTGTACCAATCCCAATGGTGCCATCTACACCCTGCCCGGAGGCGAAGTGTTATCTTCCTGGTTGTGGTCGGGTGGACAAACTACCGTAGATCTCACCAGCTTACAGGCAGGAAATTATTCTGTCACCGTCACGGATGTTTATGGTTGTCAGATTGATTCAACTTTTATAGTTACCTCTACACAAAGTTATCCTCAATTTTCTAATGAAATTATTCCCGCTGATTGCAGCGACGGCACGGGTTCTTTGGTAATTCACCTGGCTTCACCCGCCAATCATCAGGTCCTATGGTCCACAGGTGTTACAGATACCCTTTTACAGGAAGTAGTGCCTGATACTTACTATGTATCGGTAACCAATGTTTCAGGCTGCACCACCCAAGATACACTCACCTTGGAACCTCCACTGTCGAGCATGGTAATATCAGGGCTAATCAATGCCAATACCTCCTGCACACAACCCAATGGCAGCATCACCATGGTGATTTTATTTGCCAATGATGTGAGCTATTTGTGGTCCACCGGCGACACCACCCCTATAATCAATGGCTTGGCTGCCGGCGATTACAGCGTTACGGTCACCGACTCCATCGGCTGTCAGCGGTACATGGTGTTTAATGTGGAACAACTAATCACTTTCCCCACCGTAAATTCAGCCGTAAGTCCATCGTACTGTGGACAAGACAATGGTACCATCTTACTGCAAACTACTCCTACAACAGGTCTAAGTTATGCATGGAATGACGGCAGCACTCAGGGCAATCGCTCCAGCCTACAGCCCGGTAATTACAGCGTTACCGTTACCCTTGCCAATGGCTGTGCAGATACGGCTGCCATGGTGATAAATGAGATTACTTTTAATCCGACCCTCCAGGCCAATGTCAGCGCCCTTACCTCTTGTCAAAGTGCCAATGGCAACATTAGCATCAACGTGAGCCCGGCCGCCAACTATACCTGGCTTTGGTCCAATGGCGACACAGAAGCCACCCTAGACAGCTTACCTGCAGGCAATTATCAAGTGACCCTATCAGATGACAACGGCTGCCAAAAAATTCAATCCTATACAGTAGCTGACCAAAGGCAATTTCCAACCTTGACCCTGGTGCCCACTCAGCCCGGCTGCGGACAAAACAACGGCATCATCCAGCTCAACACACCCAATGTGGGCATGGTCAATTATTTGTGGTCCGATGGATTCACACTCAAAGACCGATATTCAATGGCCCCCGGCACCTATGCCGTTACCCTAACTAGCGGTTTGGGTTGCCAGGCATCTGACACCATTACCCTGACCAACCAGGGTGGCTCCATCAGCTACCAATTGACCTCTACTGACAATACATCATGTCTTATGCCCAATGGCATCATAAGCATTGATACTACGGCCAACAATCAGGCTGTGAGTATTCTTTGGTCATCCGGTCAGAGCGGCTCCATGCTGCAAAACTTAGCTGCCGGCAGCTACTACCTCACCCTCAGCGATGTTGCCGGATGCAAGGTTGTGGATAGTATTAGCATACAAAACCAGATAATATATCCGGATATTTCCTTTGTTCTCCACCCCGGAAATTGTCGGCACAATGGACAATACCTCGTATTTGATGCAGCGGTAGATACAGATCTCACCTATCTGTGGGACTACAATGAGGTCAATCCATTGGACACTCTTTCTCCCATCCAAGCAGGCCTGCACTCCCTTATTGTGCGCACTGTATTTGGTTGCCAGAAAGACACCACGGTATTGGTTGCAGCCTGGACAGAGCCTGCATTGGTTGTGCCGGGCACCATTGTGCTCGCTCTCAATGAGAGTAGAGAAATTGAAGTCAATTACACAGGCTTCTCTTTTGACGACATTGACTTTGTTCAATGGGCTCCCTACGAACTTCTTGTTTTTAAGGACAACAGTTTAGCCTCAGCCCTCAAGCCCAGCATTACACCTGATGCCGAGGGAATTTTACTTCTCACCATCCAGCTGCAAAATGGTTGTATCCTGGAGCAGCCTATAGAAATAAGGAGAACGAGAACCTACACTGTACTATTCCCCAATGTCATTTCACCCAACCAGGGAGGAAGTACCAATGGCTCCTTCTTTCCGATCAGTCCCGAGGGCAATGTCAAAACCATCCTCTACCTCAACATCTACGACCGCTGGGGCAATTTGATGTTCCGCAAAGAAAACTTTGACCCCAATGTACCTGACCTCGGCTGGGACGGTTATTTTAATGGTTGTGCCGTGGTCCCCGGTGTTTATGTATGGATCGTCGAAGTTTTATTTGCAGACGACAGCCAGCAGCGGTTTAAGGGGGATGTGACGGTGGTGAGGTAGGGTAAGGTGTTTTGAATAAAGATTTATGGTGATCAATTCCTGTATTAAGTTTGGTAGCATAACCCTGACCCGCATGACACTTTAAGAGTTGAGGCTTAAAGGTAAAATTATTTGTAACCTGATTTTTGATTTAAACTTACTCCTGTATCCTGCCATATTTTTTGTGCAGGTATTCTTTCCATTCTTTACTTTCGAATAGTTTTTTTTCACCGAACAACTTTTCCCAAAGTGATTTTTTAAATAGGGCTCTGGCGGACGAACTGAAGTAGAAATTTCCTTGTTAATACTTTCTATTTCACTTAAATCCATTTTTCCTTTTGAGTACGCATAGGACCTGGCTATTATAGCTGAATCCAACTGATGAACCGTACAGTTTTTTGGTCAATCCAAATCCTTTTGGATTTAAGATAGAATCAAAGGCACGATTGTTAGGTAATATCTTTCCATCATCTGCAACGAAATACCACATCCTGAGTTCACTTCGAGACAAATAACTAAGCTCATCAAAAGACAGAGGAGAATACATACTGTCCTGATAATTAATCCTATTAAGCACAGTACTTACTCCATAAAATAAATACCATCTATTATTTACTTTAAAACCAATCACATTATTCAAATAATCAAACATACTATTTTTAAATGCACCATCTTGCATTATTAGGTTGGTTTGTAATACTGTTGAATCCGAATTAAATACAATACAGCTATCTAATGTCCAACGATCATCAAAAAAATAACTACCACTTATTTCTAGTGAATCAGATTTCCAAGCAATAAAAGAATCTCTTACCGTATTATAAATACTTTGGTATGACTTAAATTTATTCTTTATATAAATATCGTGTTCCTTAAACTTTGATAAACTTGCATTTCTATTAGTATTACAGCCTGCTATGGCAAGAAAAATAATAAACAATGTATTAATTCCTATTTTCAACATGCCCAGGTCTTTTAGGAGAAATATTTAATATCCAGTTATAGCTAATTATAGAATGTGCATCAAAAAAATTCAACTTATCACTATTTTCCGGAAACCTAATCCTAGCATAAATAGAGTTATCCCAATTTAAACCCATAACCCCGCATTGGGGTGCCACACCGTCGTTTTGAACTAGCCTATTTGGATTGGAATTAGCTAAACTTGGTTCAACAGTTCCATATTGCCATACTTTTTCAAAAATATTTGGTGTGAATTCTTCAGCAGAACATGCATTTTCTGGCGCAATAATATAATATCTTCCAAAACGACGTCTATTCTGGTCAGGCTCTATTTTATCCCTATGGTAAGAAACCGTACCTAATGAATATGCAAATCCCATGGAGTGAACTACTTTGAAAATATTGCAATTATTTGATTTATAACAAGGGCGAGTGATCCAAACCTCGATATCATCTATCACAAACACAGATTGTTCATATGGGTTTGCAATAACTTCTTTAGAAAATAATGCAAGAGAAAATAGCATCAGAATCGATAGTAATACGATATTTTTCATGTTGTAATTTAATATAGGTAGAAATGATTAATAGAAAGCTCTTTTATTTATTGCATCTCTCTTTCACATAATCTTTCCACTCTTGTGAATCAAAAATTAAAGTATTAAAAAAATAAGATTGATTTTCAGGCTTGTCAATTTGATAAAGAGGGGAATTAATTTCTACAGTATCATTTTCTGCTAATTCTTTATATTCCAAACTATCCAATATTTCAGATTGCTCATAATTCCATAGTCTTAAAAATTTCTCATCTTCCGATCCTTCTGGAGATACTCGACTTCCCCCAATAACTTCTGCTTTTACATGCTTATGGAATGCATTATCAGATATTATTATATTATCATTCACATCAAAACCAATAAATTGAGGAAACATTTGCTCACGTGCCACATAGCTCAATTCATCCCAGGTAAATACTTTTGAGACATCTTTTTTATACCCCTCACGCTGAGCAATTAAGTTATAACCAAAAAACAACAACCACTTATTGTTTATTTTAACCCCATACAGGTTTTGCACAAGATCGCTATAGCTATTCATATTCATGTTTTTAGTATTCAAGGTTGTAAATAATTTATTCCTTTCACTATTAAAAACAATGAAACTATCGATCCGATATTCGTTACCAATTTGCCCTCTAATACTATGGACATGTCGATAAACCATATCATTAATTTTGCTATGAAGTTCATGGTATACTGATTCATATGATTTGAAATTACTTTTTACATATTCATCCATTTTTTTATGTTTATTGATATCATAACCAAATCCAGAACATGACTGAAAAAAAGAATAAATTAAAAATATCCACATAATATTACTTTTTTCCATAGTTAAAAATTTCTTCTTTTTATCTTACCTGTTTCGTTATCTGGATGTAAATATCCAGGTATAGTTATTAATCAAATGTGCATTAACAAAATCTCTCATCCATTTATACTTGCTATTCGAAGGTATAAACACACTGAAACGCTGATTAAGTCCATTTATTCCAACCTGGGGCGCTACACCATCTCTTCGGCAATAACCTTCAATTGGGTTTCCAGAATTATCGGTTGTAAAATTAGAACCATATTGAAACACAGATTCAAAATTCGAAACATCTAACCTATATATTGGATCAATACTAGTTTCATGCCCCTTTGCGTTTTCAGGTGCAATTACATAAAAATTTCCAAATGTATTTCCTACTGCCAGGTAAGGCTTAAGAAAATCCAACACCCCTTTTGCATGTGCATAACCCATAATTTGCTTTACCTTTTGCGTTTTTCTCTATATTTTTTTTCTTTATGTTTTATCCCCAGTTCTCGTCGCTTTTACCTTTAAGCTCTTAAGTTTGCCTTGCAACGGAGCAAACAACGCTCTGCGCTCCGCGCCTTGCGCTCTGCGCTCAATACTCTGCGCTTCCCCTTTCCTCGTAAAGAGACAAACCACGCTCTGCGCTCCGCCCTCTCCGCTATTCGCTCCGCGCTTTGCGCTCTGCCCTATTTTTTCTCTATTGTCCTCTCCATCACCCACAAATCATTGTCATACCTAAACTCTGTATGATCCGGTGTACCTCCATATTTTCCTCCCGTCATAAACAACTTTCCTTTGAAGAATGCTGCTGCCACCCCACCTCTGGGCAACCAGGGAGCATCCTGGGTCTTCCACGTTTTGCCATCTTCACTGTAAAGTACCTGGTTGGAAAACAAGCCGTTTCTATTGCAACCCAGCAGCCAGATTTTATCATCGTAGACCAAAGACTTGTAACCAAATAATTGCTGACCGGGCAGGATCTCAGGAATGAGCAGCTGCCAATGCAGGGCATCATCCGAGACCCACACATCACTGTCGAGTAAGTACAATTTATTCTTAAATGAAACGACCTGGCTACCGCTCCTCTTGCCAAAAGGCAGGTTTTCGCCCTCCTTTACCCATTGGATGGCATCATCTGAACTCCAAATATCCGAGTAAGAACCATTTTTATCCTCACCCCCAATGATCCAAATTTTATCCTTAAACACAAAGGGGTGGTAAAAAAATCTTTCTAATAGCTGGCTTTGTTTGGCTGTTATACTCCATTTACTAAAATCTGTGGTGCTGTGGATGGCAGTAGAGAAATTATAACGCTCAATATTGCCGCTGAACCTGCCCAGCCCATACACTGCTCCCTTAAACTCAATATAGTCCAGAAAAGCCTGGTTATCTACCACATCTGTTAGAGATGATTTCTGCCAGCTCCTACCATCGGTAGAATACCAAAAGCCATCGGGGTGGAGCAGCCACAAGGTATCTCTGATGGCCATCATTTGATAGTTGTATGTCTTTTTCCATTGGGCGCTGTCCATGTATTTCACCCATTCATAAGCAATAGAGTCTTTATTGGATATAACCACAAGTTTTTCTGTCTTTGCACCACCGCTACAGCCATAGGCAACAAATGTTACCACCAATAGTAAACCGAATAAATGATGTGTTTTTTTCATGGCAAAAAATAAAGTAAAAAAATTATCCTTTTTCTACATACGCTTTAAACGCATCCATGTATTTCATAGACTGTTTCTTAAACAAACCTTGCATCAAAAAGCCAAATACCTTCATCAGGCCTCTCATTTCAAAATAACTATTGGACGTCTGTTTCACAGTATGTGCGTCCAATTCTTCAAACCTGAGTTCTACCTCATTGTAGCCCATACCACTTTGATAACCAAATTTTATTTGGCGAGGCAAATCCTGCTCCAGGATGGTTTCCGTGATCTTCATCTCTTTGTTTTTGTGTAAAAAATAAAAATCACTCTTTGCACCCACTTCTCCAGGCGTACCCGATAGATGCTCGATACGCGTAAGCCCCTCCATCCAGTGCTTTACACCCTCAGGATCTTTAAATTTCTGCATTACCTCCGCCATGGGTCGGTTGATGGTGTTGGACAAGGTGTATTTCATAATGTCAATTTTAGCGCAAAAAAAGTCCCAGAATTTATCTTTTGGAAATCAAATATATCAAATTTTATGCTTCGGCTATATTGATGTATGAGAACATACCATTTTCGCTTAACCTCGTTTTGCATCAAGACAGACTAACTTTCCGCTCTACGCTACACGCTAAACGCTCTGCGCTAAACGCTCTACCCAAACTTTTTCTTCAATATTTTTATGGTCAGCCCCATCATCTCCTTCATTACCTCCACATCGATGTCGGACAACTTTTTAACATAGATACAACTCTTGCCCATGGTAAACTTGCCTAGTCGTGACAACAAATCATGATTATCACCCATGTAGATGTAGAGTGAAATCGCCGCCTTCCGTGGAGAAAAGCCTACCAGCGGCCAATCGCCCTCCTGCTTGCTCCTGTCGGATTTGTAATGATAAACCCCAAAACCGATGATGGAAGGGCCCCACATCCTGGGCTCAAAACCAGTATATTCCTGCATGATTCGGATCAGATCATAACTGTCTTTTTTCTTTTGATCGGTATTGGCAAACGTCTCAATGAATTCATTTACACTGGCGTCTGTTACCTTGGTTTTGATTTCTGCCATCGTGGGTTAATTTTAATTCTGCTTAAAAATTGGGTTGGGAATAATTTATGTCTTTAAGACATTCTGCTGCTATTGCCTCAGAATCTTTTCCATCGCCTTTCCCTTAGCCAGCTCATCCACCAACTTATCCAAATATCGGATCTTTTGCATCAAAGGGTCTTCGATCTCTTCTACTCTATACCCGCAAATGACCCCTGTGATTTTAGATACATTAACGTTCATTTGAGGTGCTTCAGCAAAAAATGTCTCAAAATCTGTCTTTTCCTCCAAAATCCGTTTTAGCTCCTTTTCTGTATACCCAGTCAACCAAAAAATAATGGTGTCCAATTCTTCCTTCGTTCGCCCCTTTTTTTCAGCCTTTGCAATGTAGTGCGGATACACACTGGCAAAAGACATTTTAAATATTCTGGTGTTTTGCATGCTGTGGAAATTTGGTCAAATAAAAGAAAAATGCTTCAAATACTAAACTTTTATTTCAAATAATTAGTGGGCGCTGTTACTAGTCGTCACTTAAATAAAATTTACTTCTAAAATGAGATGGTAAAGGTTGTCTCGCTACATAAAAGATAAGTTATTGGCATGAACCATTGCCTCCCACCACTTTTGAACCACGGATTAGAGGGATTGCGCGGATTACACGGATTTGGGATTGCACACGGATTTGGGATTGCACTTATTACACGGATTTGGGATTGCGCGGATTACACGGATTTGGGATTGCATGGATTATTTACTTTCGCTATTTCATGTGTTAGTAAATAAAAATAAATTTACGATCTCTTAATTTTTACCATTGTATCTAGTTATAGCAAATGTTTTCATCATTATTCCACAAGTGAGAAACATCATATCTTATAACACCACTCTTTTAAACGTCATGGACTTACTCCCAAAATTGATCAACAGTCCGACTTCCATCCGGTAGGCTTTGAGGTAGTTTAGGATCTGTGCCATATGCACGTCTTGCAATTCAATTACTGCTTTGATTTCTACGACGATTTTATCTTCCACAATGAAATCAGCCCTCCTTGTTCCAATGGGCTCCTGTAGGTCTTTGTAAAAAATATCCATTTCGATTTCCCGCTGGTAATTCAGACCTTTGGCCCACAACTCATAGGCGAGGGCTCTTTGATAAATAACTTCCTGAAACCCATTTCCCAAAAATCCGTGGACTTCAAATGACGCCCCAATGATTTTTTCTGTAATGTCTTTGTACTTTAATTTTTCCATAAGCGTATATATAAATATTAATTATTAATCCGTGAAATCCCAAAATCCGTAATAATCCGTGGTTCAGACAAGTGACGGCAAATCCCTTTACAATCTTAAAACTCCACTTCTATCAAGACTGCATTTTGTTTATATCTGATTGACTGTATACAAAAATATTACATTAAAGCTGAGTTGTCAATATCTATTAGTGTGGCAGCACCTCCTACAACTCCCCCAACAACTCCTTTGCCCTCACCAATGGATCCCATTCCCGACCGCGAAAGATCCATCGAAACCAGGGTTTTTCACGGTTCTTTATGCGGATGTTGATGAACAATCCTAAAGCAACAGCGGCAAATAAAATAACGGTGGAAAACAGCAATGATTTGGCAAGGGGAGAAATTCCATTGATAAATGATTCGGTCCACCAAAAGGTAGTCCATAGGGGGAGCTGGAGAAATAAGATACGAGTCACCCAAAGGGTAGATAAGGTGAGATGGGCTATGCGCTGTTGTACTGCTGACACGGCGTGGCTGACATCTGTTTGATAGAGCAAGATAAGTTGGTATAGGTAAACACCTATCGCCACTTTGGTAATGGTGCTTTGCAGCAAGGCTGACCAAAAAAAGTAAGGACTGGCAATGCCGTAGGTAGCCACCAGAATGCTGTCTACAAATACCACCCATAGCAGGCCAACGACCAGGGTAAATATTTTGATGGGCCGCATGGAAGAAAACAATTGCTGCAATTTCATTGTCTGTACTTCTTTTGCTAGGACTTTGTTCATCTCCATGCTTTGCTGTAAATGAACCTGCTGGTTCTGCCAAAGTTCTGTGAGTTCTGTTATATTCATATTATTCATTTATTTAATGTGTTTGTCATTGATTTTAATTCATTTCGAATTCTTGATAGCCGCGTTGAAACATTGGTTTCGGTATATCCCATGATGAGGGCGATTTCTTTATGGTCCTTACCTTCTAAATAAAGCAAAAGAAGGGCTCTGTCGATTTCCTTCAGGGTTTGAATCATTTTATACAGTTCATCCAATCGTTCCTGGTCTCTATCAACTGCAGGATGAAGGATATGCATTGCATCGGTGGAACTGGTTTCTCTTCGTTTCTCTTTGCGATAGGCAGAAATACAGGTATTGAGGGCAATTCGATAAACCCATGTGCTTTCTGCAAACCGATCGTCGTACCTTTCAAAACTTCCCCATAGTTGCATACAGATGTCCTGCACCAAATCATCTATCTCCATGCCGGTGGCATAAGATCTGGCTACCTTATACAGGATGCCTTTGTGTCTTTCCAGCAAGGCCAGATAGGCGTCTGTTTTGTGGGTCCTGGATTCTTTATTGAAAGTCAAATCTTAGTTTTTACCTATTATTCGTTGATATCAATCAAATGTCACATTTTACATAGAAAATTTTTATTGTTTCATTTTTTTCTTTAACCAGCGCATATCTGCATTTTGATAACATTGATCAATGGCTTGACTTAGAAACTGATTTCTTTTTTCTGTATAACCCAGTTTTTCATACAAGCCGGCAATGGTGGCATCGATCATATATTTCTGACTGTCTTCGATAGTGGAACGCAAAGCTTCTAATTCATTGACTAATTGGAGATCAGCTCTGTGAAAGATTGCTGCAGTTAAAGCTTGCAATCTTACCATTGGATTTTCAGCCTCTGCTTCATGCCATTTTGTGTACAGTTGTTCAATCATTTTCCAAGGCGTTAGATCAAACGAAGGGGCAGCCGCATGAAGGGAAGCTATGACCGCTTCCAGGTACCAGGTAGTAGGTGTATCAGTTGGCTTTGCCAATGCCAGGTGATGGAAGCCCGCTCCCTTCAGATGCTCATCCCACAGGTTTCGATCTTGCTCTTCCAGGGTGAGCCAGTCGCCCTCAGCATCCATTCTGGCTGGAAATCTGCTCAGATGAAAATAAAACAAGGCCAAAAGTGCCTGAATTTCAGTATCACTAACCAGCTCATTTACCAACTTCAACAGCCTCAATGCCTCATAACACAATGAAATGTCCACACTCTTATCTCCTTGTTGCGACTTATATCCTTCATTAAAAAGGGCATAGAGAATTTCTAAGAGGGTAGGTATTTGGTTGACTGCAAAGTTAACATCGGCTTCCTTTTGGATCCAGGTTGTGTCTTGTGCAAGTTTTAATTTATTGCGATACAAACTCTTTCTCACAGCCTCAAAATGTAAGCCCATGGCCCTGGCCAATTCAGCGGGGGAAAAGCCGCATAGTATGTGCAAGGTGGTAATAATTCGGTCTCTTCTGCTCAACGGCAAATTGACACAGGCCAGCAACAATCGAAGCTGACTATCTTTAATGTAAGATCCATCTATTTCAATTGCGGCTTCATCCATCTTTGTTTCAACCTCAGCCATCATGTCAGGTCTATGACTCTCTTTGCGCAATTGATTGAGTAATTTTCGATGCGCCACGGTCATCAACCAGGCCTCTGGCACCCTCGGGAGACCCTCATACCGCCAACGAATTAGTCCTGCTTCAAAGGCATCCTGGACGGCATCCATAATCAACTCAATGTGGTGTACACCAAACTTTTGCGTAAGCACAGCCACCACCTTTCCCGAAACTTCCCGAAAAAGGTGGTCGACCTGCTTGTTACTTTCCCCTATTGGATCAGCCTTCTTCACCGGTTGGAATTACTTCCCTAACCTCTAGATTGGCACCAATTTCCAATGCCGGACAGCCCTTGGCTATTTCAACCGCTTCCTCGAGTGAAGAGGCCAATAAACAGTAATAGCCGCTAATACACTCCCTTACTCTCAATAAATGGGCCGTCCTTGACCAGGCGTTCATTGCCTGAGATGGTAGCACCTGCTCCTTCCAATGGATTGCCTCTTTTAAAATGTCCTTTGGCGATGAGCTCTTCTACCCATTCCATGTGTTTCTGAATGTCTGCCTGCATATCATCTACACTCATCTGTCCATAGTCTGCATTTTCTCTGATCAGCATCAAAAATTCTTTCATTGTCTTTTGTTTTAAAGTGGTAAAATAAATGTTTTCATGGTAATGACACACGAAGTTGTGAAAATGGGACAAGGGAATAGGTAGATATTTTCATATTTTCATATGTTCATATGAAAATTGAATGACAAATGGAAGAAGAGTGACCCAAATCAGAAGTATGAAAATAGCCATATAATAGAGGGGGAGTCAAATGATATAAACAGAGCCCCTGATCAGTTGCACTTACAGATGACAGATTCCTTGTCCCAACGCCTCAATAGAGTTGTAGAGGCCGGGTGTTCCGATCTCTAGGTAGTCACGATTGTAGATATGTCGATGCCGCGTGATTAGCACGCGGTGCCCTCACTAAATTGATCCCTACATACTAGCACCATGTAGGGATCAATTATTTTGGCTTTGCCCAAACCGTTCAGTTATGATCCCGGGTGCTCCGATCCCGGTGCCTCCTCAAATCGATCCCGCGGGTGAACCGATGGTTTTTCGGGGGGGCCCCGGGCCCCCCCCCCCCCCCCGGGGTCCTGTGGTTTTCTGGGGCCGGGGGGGAGGGCCCCCCCGGGGGGGCCTTTCCCCCCCCCTTTTGTGAAAAAAACCGGGGGGGTCCCCGGGGGGGGGGGGTAATTCTCCCTTTTGTTTTTTTTTATTTTTATTATTCTGGGTCCTTTAGGACCGGGGGTGGGGGGGAGCCCGGTATAACCCCCGGGGGGGGGGGGCCCCCCCCCCCCCGGGGGGGGCGGGGGGGGGGGCCCCCCCCCCGGCCGAGGGCCCCGGGCCGGGGGGCCCCTTCCCTTGCCCCCCCCCCCCCCGGGGCCCGGATGCTCCGTTGCCGGATGCTCCGTTCCCGGATACCCATTGAACTTTTTTTCTCAAACATTTGTTTCAACAAACAAATACGCAATCATGGACCGCAAAGACTTTATCCGCAAAACTTTGTTGGGCACAGGCATCCTGGTAACGGGAGCAGGCAGCATCAAAGCCCTGAGCAATGACATCGATGAATTAAAGCCCCTCGAGCCCATAAAAGACAATAATATTCTTGGATTTAATCATATACCCAACACCCAATCTTCCATCATGAACAATAGCGTTTTACATAAGGCATCAACCAGAGGACATGCGGATCATGGTTGGTTACAGAGCTACCATACCTTTAGTTTTGCCAATTATTACAATCCTGAGAGAATGCACTTTGGCGTGCTCAGAGTCCTCAACGACGACACGGTTCAGGGTGGCATGGGCTTTGGTACCCACCCGCATGACAACATGGAAATCATCAGCATACCCCTCGAGGGAGATCTGGAACACAAAGACTCAATGGGCAATGTGGCCGTCATCAGAAACGGCGACGTGCAGGTGATGAGTGCCGGAACCGGCATTACACACAGTGAATACAATAAAAACAGAGACGCTACCGTCAAATTTCTACAGATTTGGGTCTTCCCAAATAAAAGGAATGTTACCCCCAGATACGATCAAATTACTTTAAAGTCTGAGGATCGTCACAATCAACTCCAGCAAATCCTTTCTCCCAATATTGAAGATGCAGGGGTTTGGATTCATCAGGACGCATGGTTCCACCTCGGTCAATTTGATGCAGCAAAAAGCAGCAGCTACTCAATTAAAAAGAAAGGCAATGGTCTCTATGCCTTTGTTCTTAGTGGCTCTTTTGAAGTCAACGGACAAACCCTCGAAAAGAGAGATGGTCTGGGCATCTGGGATGTAGACCAGATTGATCTAAAGGCGCTCGGCTCAGGAGGCGAAATCCTGCTCATGGAAGTTCCTATGAGTATGGGATAGAAACACTTATGGTGCTTGTCTCGAACTAATAAGGATTCATTGATTTCAACAACGGGATATCCTCAATTAAATCATTCAAATCCCCGTTCTCACGCTGCTAAATGCAAGTTGTTGTGGCCCAAATGCCAGAAGCCTATTCTAAAACTGACCCTTGTCACTTCACCTGATTCCATTTCTTTGTACTTTTACCTTATCTTGGTAAAATAAGTATTCTATGGACATTCGATCAGTATCAAACATAAAATCGGCAATTCTGGTTCTTTATGTGGCTGTTTCTTCAATGGCATGCAAGTCAAAAGAAATAAGCTATACGGTGGTCCCACAACACATTACCGAATCGGTTTATGCCTCAGGTACCATCAAAGCAATGGGGCAATATGAGGTATATTCAGTCAATACTGGCATCATCCAAAAATCCATGTTGAAGAGGGCGATGTGGTGAAGAAAGGACAGCTTTTGTTTACCCTTCAGGATGCAACCCCCAGATTGCAGGAAGAAAATGCAAGGTTGGCCGCAGTTTTTGCAGAAGGGAATAGAAAAGGAGAAAAACTCAACGAAATCAACAACAACATTTTACTGGCTCAAATAAAACTCTCCAACGATTCTACTTTATATGCCAGACAAAAAGAATTGTGGTCACAAGGCATTGGTTCAAAAAACGAACTGGACCAAAGAAGTCTGGCTTATGAATCTGCTATCACCAATTTGGCAGCCCTCCGTTCTCGCTATAGGGATGCTAAAAAGGAATTGGATTACCTAAGTACCCAAAGCAAACAACAACTCTCTATTAGTCGCCAAATCCGAAAAGACTATGCCGTCTTAAGTAAAATTGATGGTAAGGTATATAAAATCAATGCCGATGCCGGAGAGTTGGCCATGCCATCTAAAATACTGGCTTTGATAGGTGATGATAAAACCTTTGAAATTGATTTACAAATCGATGAAAAGGACATTGTCAAATTGCAAAAAGGTCAAAAGACAGCTATCAGGATGGATGCTTATGGCGATCAGGTCTTTGAAGCTACCCTGGAGAAAATATACCCGATTATGGACGAAAGAAGTCGCAGCTTTACTGCCATTGCAAATTTTACCAAAGCACCTGATCAACTTTATCCCTTCCTCACGGTAGAAGCCAATATCTTGTACAAGCAAAAATCAAATGCGCTGGTCATACCCCGAAACTACCTTATTAATGACAGCATGGTCAATATAGGGAACGAGCGGTTAAAAAAAATATCAACTGGTATCAGGGACTATCAAATGGTGGAAGTTACGGCAGGCTTGAAAGCAGGTGACCTCATCTACAAGCCTGCTAAATAATGGTTCGTGTAAACCTCGATATTGCCAAATCACTTATGACGGCCCGCTGGCAGCAAACCGGAATCGCTGCCGTTGGAGTCACTTTTAGTATAACCATGTTTATTGCTTTGTTGGGCTTTATGAATGGCTTAAACAGTATGCTGGATGGCCTTATCATCAACCGCACTGCCCACGTGCGACTCTACAATGATATCAGTCCCACCAAAAACCAACCCATAGCCATAGGAACTGATAGTACCAAAGAACATCACTTCATTCATTCACTGAAAGCAACATCGGTCAGAAAAGACATCTACAATGCCCCTCAAATAATGCAGGCGTTGCGACAAGATAAAAGGGTCACCGGCATAGCCCCCCGACTCAGTGCCCAAATCCTTTACAATGCGGGAAGCATTGATATTACCGGCGTACTCAATGGTATAGAAGCCGATGCGGAAAGCAACTTATTTCATTTTTCAGATTACATATCCAGAGGAGAAGCAAAAGACTTGAACAGCATACCCAATGCCGTCATCCTGGGCAAGGGAGTGGCAGAAAAATTACTGGTCGAACCCGGAGATGTTGTTCAGGTTACCACATCACTGGGAAATAAACTAAGTCTTAAAGTAGTGGCTTTTTTTCAATCCGGCATCGCAGAGTATGACAAAGTACAAAGTTTTGTATCCATTGAAACGGTTCAGAAATTATTAGGCGTCTCCAAATCTTATGTGAGCGATATTCAGGTGAAACTCACAGATATTACCTTAGCACCTGCCTATGCCAAGGAACTGTCTGCCGTTTACCAGGTCAATGCCGAAGACATCCAGACAGCAAATGAACAATTTGAAACGGGTTCATTTATCAGATCGTTGATTTCTTATGCAGTGGGAATAACCTTGCTGATTGTAGCCGGTTTTGGCATTTACAACATCCTCAATATGATGATTTATGAAAAGATGGACACCATTGCCATCCTAAAGGCCACCGGCTTTTCAGGTGCTGATGTACGGTCTATATTTATGTACATCGCTTTGAGCATTGGCCTTGTAGGTGGACTTGTTGGATTAATCATAGGCTATGTGTTGTTGAGAATTATAGACACCATACCTTTTGTAACAGCTGCACTGCCTACTATCAACACCTATCCGGTAGATTATAATCCGGTGTACTTTTTTATTGGCATTACATTCTCGCTGATCACCACTGCTTTGGCAGGCTTTTTCCCTTCCCGCAAAGCCAGCATTGTAGATCCGGTTACCATTATCAGAGGCAAATGATAAAAACAGAACCCATACTAAAAGCCAACGGCATTGAAAAATATTTTAATGATCCGGTTCGAGTTAAAGTACTCGACAATATATGCTTCGAAATACAAAAAGGCGATTTTGTGGCCATCACAGGAAAATCAGGCTGTGGCAAATCTACCCTTCTCTACATCTTAAGTACGCTGGACACAGACTATGATGGGCAACTTTGGTTAGAAGGCAAACTCACATCAGGAAAAACCGACAAAGAACTGGCTTTGATCCGCAATCAAAAAATTGGCTTTGTTTTTCAGTTTCACTACCTCCTCAATGAATTTACAGTATTAAAAAATGTAATGTTACCAGCCTTAAAACTGGGTCAAAAATCAAAGGAAGAAATTGAGCACGACGCCATCCAAAATCTCAAATTATTGGGCATGGATCAAAAAGCCCTGAAAAATGCCAATCAACTTTCAGGTGGTGAAAAACAAAGAGTGGCCATTGCACGGGCCCTTATCAATCAACCCCTCATCATCATGGGCGATGAACCCACCGGCAACCTCGATAATAAAAATACCGATATCGTCTATGACATATTTAAAGAACTAAGCACCACTTTTCAACAGACCCTTCTTATAGTTACCCACGACCAGGAATTTGCTGCCAAAACCCATCGCACCCTGGTGATGGAAGATGGGAGGATGGTGTAGGCACTATTAAAAGGTTCCCTTATCTAATTTTTCACAGAATAGCGTAAAAATCTTATTGGCGAGTTCACATATGGTGAAAACAAATATATGATTTAGAAAAAAGGTACAAAAATCATTGAACTTTTTACCCAAACTTTGCAAAACAAAGGTTTTAAACCCTTTGCATTGAATCGGTAATCATTTAACTAAAACCGCATGTACCATGAAAACGAAAAAACTAAACTCCCTGCTTTTTGCTTTGTTCATTTATCTTATGCCCCTTGGGCAATCATTATTTGCACAGGAAATGTGCGGCTCCCCTGAAACTTCACTGGATCCGGCTGCGATGGCATTAATCAATGAAACGGGCAGAAATGGAGGTAATTTTGAATTGAGACTATATTTCCACGTTATTAAAAACAACCATTGTGAAGGTGGCATAAGTCGATCAACAATAGAAGAAGGATTCAACAATCTTGAGGAAACATTCCGGAACACAGATATTTCATTTTATTGGGACAGATGCATTGATGAAATTTGTGATGATTTCTTTTCTGAAAACCCAACAACAGATGAAATTTTTAATGTCAACAGGAATACAGATGGCATTGATGTCTATGTATACGATAATAATGAAACAGAATATAATGGCAAAGCTGCAGGAATTGGAAACAATGCCGCTCTCTTGCTTTGTGGCTACCCAAAAACAGGACTACATACAATAATTACTAACATTTTTGCACATGAGATGGGGCATGTATTAAACCTTCACCACACCCATCGCGGTTGCAACGTGAATGAAGCCGGATATGAGCTTGAACACCCAAATTCCAGCAATTGCCTGACAGCTGGAGATTATATATGTGATACGCCTGCCGACTTTAATTTATATGACAGAGTCAACGATGATTGTACATATAAACCAAACTGGTGGCAAGCAGAATATTGCACCGGTATGCCCTTGAATCCGTTATATTACAACCCCGATAAAGAACTTATAATGTCCTACACTGCCACACCGTGTTTAAAAAAATTTACACAAGGTCAAATAGCACATATGAAAGGTTCTATACAATTAAATCCAAGTTTGCAAGCCGTAGTTTATAATAACTCAGGTACACCCTTTTCATTCTGTAGCAAAGCCACAAAATGTAATACCATCTATACCGAGAACGCCATAATTACCAGTGATTTTGCAACCCAAGGAGACATTATCATCAAAAACGGAGCGCATGTCACCATTCAAGCTACAATATCATTAAGTGAAAATTCAAATATTATTGTAGAAAGAGGGGCCAAGCTCACCTTGGATGGTGCCTTTTTAACTACTTGCCCCAATGCACGCTATTGGCAAGGCATAAAGATAATTGGACACAACAGAAAAGCCCAGGGCTATCCCAGCCCCAGTATCACGGATCCTCAGGGAGCTTGTCTTACGGTAATTAACAATAGTTTGATTGAAAATGCCATCGTTGCCATCGATGCGGATCCGTATTTTGACATCTATTCATCCAGACCTGATCTCTATTCAGGTGGTTTAATTACCATCCACAATGCCAGTATACAAAATTGTAAAACGGGAATTAAAATGGGAAAATATGGCTTACCCAAACCATTATTAAACGTTTACAATGAAAACAGTACCATTCAAAACCTAACACTTCTGGGATGCGATACGGGCATAAAATTGCGATTGAATAAAGGTCTATCCATAATCGAAAGTCAATTTGAAATCAATGATTATGGCACCGGCATTTACTGCAATTCATCCACAATGACTTTTGAAAACAATAGCATTGAAGGCGGCGATTTTGGCATACGTTACATTGCTATATATCCAGTCTTTGGAGAAAATATAATAAAAAAATGATTTTGTTAACAACCGGACTGGCATTGAATGGGACTCGCATGGAAGTGGAATGCATTTTGAAGTAACCAACAACAACTTTGTGTGTGAGTTTGCAATCAACCCTACTGGAAGCAGTCAATACCTTGTCATCAACAATGAATTTTTAAATGCCCACTCTGCTGTCTATACTAAAGATACCGGTAAAAAACACAACCAATTTATTCACTCAAATCGAGTTAGCAACACTAATTATGGGCTTACAGCCGGTGGTCAAAACAATGGAATATATTTACAAAACTGTTTTGACAACATCACCAATTATAACTTAGCTTTATCAGATTATAGTTCTATATATTCAGAACAAGGTGACCCTGAAATCCCCGCAGCCAATTGTTTTGACCAACAAGTTACTTCCATTGTAACAGGTCAAAATTCTGAAATATTTAATTACTATGTTTATGAATCTGAGGACACCTTAAGTTGTTATTTTCCCAATACACCTGGCAATTTCACAATAGCAAGGTCAGGAGATCCAAACCCGGAAAGCAGTTGCGGCAATGACTTATATGTGCATTTAGACCCCCGATTCAGAAAATGTGTGATTCCGGAATCTATTAGAGAAAAACTCAACATGCAGACGCAATTAAATTTGGAAATCAACCGAATTAAAAACGACACATCCATCTCCCTTCATTTAAAAAATATTTTGTTGGCAAAATATTACAAATGTCTTTACTTATTGGTACCTTCCATTGCCAGACAATACTTAACCATGCCGGATAGTACAACCAAACTGATTGCCTATCTATTGGAACAAGAAGAAGAGACCACAAAATAATGGGTTACGGTATTTTGAAAGATATAGAGAAGGACGAACTTGCCAACCAACTATTGTCAACCCTACAAGAAAACAATTCTACATCCTATCCTCTCATCCATTCTCAGGAATGTTTAAACCAAAGAGGCCTCCCCAATGTAAATGAAAACAGCCAGTTCCAAACCTTATTGACTTTAGCCAACCAAAACAACAGTTCGGCAGGATTTGCAAGAGCTGTTTATGAATATTTAACGGGGATCAGCATCAATATTGATCGACCGTTTCCGACATTACTTTCCCCTAGATCTGTATATAGAAATGAAAAAATCGATGAAGTTCTAATTTTTCCGAATCCAACTGGTAGAAAGAATATCACAATATCTTTACCTGATTTTGATGAGGGCGATCTGTATATCGCAGAAATTACAGATATGATGAACAAAGGTTTATTTTCTCAAAGCATAAATCAGCAGAGCACCCAAGTTGATATCAGCACTTTGCCGGAATCTATCCTGATTGTCACCATTTATAAAAACAATTTTCCGATACAAAGAATAAAGTTGTTAAATTTATAGGTGAAACATGAAAACTTTATTTAATACACCTTACTTTAGGGTAGTCTTTATAGGAGTTTTTGCTCTTATTTCGACTTTCATACCTGTTGGTGTTTTTGCCCAGAAATACCACAGCCATATTTTAAAAGAGGTGATACGTTCAATGCAGGGTTGCAATTTCTTCAATTAAATGGTAAATACTACATTAATGAATTCTATCGATGCAATACTCATATTTTTGGTTGTCACCGTATAATTGAAATAGACCCAATGGTCATGACTTGAGATTCTCTGATGAAATAAAAGCCACCTCAGAAAAAGGAATGATGGCAATCGATGCCAACAAAAATAGATTAGTGGTACTTGGGAGCTTTAAAGAAAACGATACCATTAATTCCTCTTTAAAATTTGTATTAGTCGACCCTTCATCCCTTAAAATTAGTAAAATCCTTGATTTTCCAAGAATTGACAGCCTTTTGTATGTGGTTCCTCATTTTATTGTACCTTCAAAAAACTACTGGTACGTTGGGGTAAATGGACGAAATATGGTAACAAAAAGAAATCAACTCTGCTTATTAAAACTAAATGATGAATTTCAATTAGACCTGCTTACAAAAATCTATTTGCCTTACGGCTCACAATTATTACATGAAGCTTACATGGATAGCAATAACAATCTAAAAGTTCACTACCATTTCGATAATGATGTTAACGGTTCCAAATCCGTAATCGCTACCTATGATGAGAATCTCCATCTTTTAAAAAGTTATACATCTGGGTATGCTTCAATCAGGCAGCTCCCTATTGGCATGGAAATACCAGGCAATAAGACGCTTTTTGCCATCATTTCAGATTTGGGCTCCTTTTCAGCCGAACTTGATGTGCTGGATAGCCAAAACAATGTTAAAAAACTGACCCCATGGAATTCGCAACCGGGCCAATTCAGAGAAATTGAAAAACTAATTTACTCAAAAGATGGCAATTACATAGGTGGAGGCAAATATGCTGATGCAAACAACGGTCCCTTAGGTAAGCAGCTTATGTTCTTTAAAGTAAATTCGTCAGGTACACTTGTTTTTGAACGTTATTTTGTAATGGACAATATATATCGTTATGGAGGATATACGGATATTAATGATATCATTGAATTGGAAGACGGCAGCTTTTTAGTTGTTGGCCTGCTGCAAACTTACAGGCAACAAGAAAACAACTCCCTCAAAGAAAGCTCAGACCTCATTTGGATGCGTCTCTCTCCACTAGGCTGTTTTAGCGATGAAAGTTGTCTGATTGAGGTAAATATTGAAAATACAATCGTTGGTACAAGTAACGAAAATCAGTCCTTCTTGGAATCTTCACACCTGTTTCCAAACCCAGCATTTGACCAAATTTCATTTTCAGGCGATTTTCCTCCGAATGAAATTAGATTCTCCGATTTCATGGGCAAGTCTAGCACCTTGACATCTTCAACTAGTGGCACTTTTGATACATCTTCTCTACCTTCTGGCTTATATGTTGTTTCCTGGACAGAAGAAAATCGACTGCGTAGCCAAAAAATCTTGATTCTAAAATAACTCCTTTAAAATTCCCCATACCGCCGGGTTCATATCTCAACACCTCACTATATTGACTTAACCGTCCTTTTAGTGCTATCCTTTCCACCCCCAAAACCTGTCTAACGGTATAGGGGGGCTCCGTTACTTGTCCATATGCCGGCGAAACGGTGAAGGACCGGCCGTATGGCTACTCTATGATTTCCGGTATTTTCTACCCATAACGGTTTTATGTAGCCTTCCGCATTGGAGGCTGATCATCTTTGTCAAAAAAGAAACCATGAGGTTTAGTAGCACCCTTATCATTGCTTTGGCTTGTATCCATACACTTTTTGGACAAATTAAGGTAGCTCAGCATGTGCTGTCATCAGGGGGATCACAAGCAAAAACCGGAAACATCTCGGCCAGCGGCACCCTTGGCGAAACCTTCATTTTTGGGGGTAAAAATGCCAACTATTTCTACTGTCAGGGCTTTCAGAGTGGTAATGAAGCCACCATAACAGCGGTCTTCGATACAGAAATCCAGGCCTTACATCTAAGCTATTATCCCAATCCCAGCCATGACTTTATTCAAATCCAATGGGAGAAAAAGGGGCTCATTTCTCAATTTTACTCCTCGATGAAAAAGGAGCTCTGATTCATAAGTTCCAGATCAACTCCAATGATAATGCACAAATTCTTGACCTGAGAGATTTGATGTCGGGAAAATACATCCTGCAATATGTTGACTTCAATAACCAAACCCGAGCTGCGGGATGGATCCTTTTTACCAGATAAATTTTTAAACCATGAGAAAATACATTTTCTTATTTCTGATTATTTTCAATCTGCCTTTATTGTTGATGGCCCAAACACCCAACGTCATCAATTATCAGGCTTCGATTAAAGATGAAAATGGCAAACCTTTGGCCAATGAATCTGTAAGCGTGAGTATCAGCATCACTACCAATGGGGGCAATTTTAGCGATACTCAAACCGCAACCACCAATGAATTTGGGGTAGTCAACCTTCAACTGGGGGGACCCGCTCTGAAAGCCATCGATTGGTCTAAAGGGGGTTCGAGCTACTCCATCTCTGTTTCCAGCAACAAGGGAAGCATAGACCTGGGCTCTATCAACATGGCTACGGTACCCTATGCACTGTATGCCGAAAAATCAGGCAGTTCTTTGCCCGGTCCTGCACCGAAACACGAATGGGATGGCACCGCCATCAGATTTGAAAACCCTGATGGTAGCTATGGGCCATGGGTTAATCTAAAAGGTCAACAAGGAAATAGTGTTACCGTTGTAGGTTCAGTGGCTACACCTGGTGACCTTCCTCAGAATTACCAAGGAAATGTAGGTGATCTCATCGTGGTGATTTCCGACGGTGGTGGCTATGTTTGGGACGGCAGCAAATGGGTAAACCTTGGTAAAATCCAGGGTCCACAGGGGCCTAAAGGTGATAAGGGTGAAAAAGGAGATAAAGGAGAACAAGGCTTACAAGGCGCACAAGGTTCACAAGGAGTAGCAGGCGCTACTGGGCCTAAAGGAGATACGGGTCCACAAGGACCTCAAGGGGCTACCGGGCCTCAAGGCCCAACAGGCTCTCAGGGACCGGCAGGCACAGGGGTTAGCATTGTGGGTACTGTACCCAATCCCAATGCACTACCCGCCAATTACAATGGCAATGTTGGCGATATGTTCATATCATTGAGCAACGGCGTGGGCTACTTGTGGAATGGCAGTGTCTGGAACGGCGTAGGTCAAATCCAGGGCCCCACCGGTCCGCAAGGTCCACAGGGTCCGGCAGGGCCTACAGGAGCAACGGGACCACAGGGGGCAACCGGCGCAATGGGAGCAACGGGCGCTCAGGGACCTGCAGGACCACAAGGACCTACTGGATCTACGGGTGCCATTGGTCCCCAAGGCCCACAGGGAGCTCAAGGGCTGCAAGGGTTGCAGGGTCCAGCTGGTCCGCAAGGGCCGACAGGACCTCAGGGTGCTACCGGAGCTACGGGTGCCAAAGGTGACAAAGGCGATACCGGTGCTACTGGCGCAGTAGGAGCAACAGGACCCGCAGGGCCTCAGGGACCCGCAGGACCACAAGGCGCTACTGGCAGTATGGGAGCCACCGGAGCGGTAGGTCCGGCAGGAGCAACAGGACCGGCAGGGCCAGCAGGGCCTACTGGGGCAACAGGTGCAACGGGTGCAACCGGAGCCAAAGGGGATAAAGGTGATACCGGCCCGGCAGGGCCACAAGGTCCAGCAGGGCCTACTGGGGCCACGGGAGCAGCTGGCGCAACCGGACCGGCAGGACAAACAGGACCAGCAGGACCTCAGGGACCAGCAGGACCAACTGGAGCTACGGGTGTTGCGGGTGCTACAGGGCCGGCAGGAGCAACAGGTCCCGCAGGAACTCAGGGTGCAAAAGGCGATAAAGGTGACAAAGGAGACATTGGTCCCATTGGACCAGCAGGGCCACCAGGTGCCACAGGCCCACAAGGCGCCCAGGGTCCCGCAGGACCGGCAGGCACCTACACAGCAGGAACAGGTATAACTATTGCATCAGGAACTATCACCAATAGCGGAGATACCAATCCCAATGACGATGTCAATAACAATGATCAGTTTGATGGCGATGTATCAGGTACCTTTGGCAACATCACAGTCAATAAAATTAAAAACTTAAACCTGCCGGCAGGTACACCTACCAATGGACAGGTAATGGTTTTCAACGGCACTTCATGGTCGTATGTTACACCTGCAGGATCTACTCCTTATACGGCCGGAACGGGAATTAGTATAGCTAGTAATACCATCACCAATACCGGAGATACCAATGCAGGCGATGATCTCACCAATTCCACCATTTTTGATGGAGACATTTCCGGCACCTTTGGAAATGTATCGGTAAATAAAATAAAGGGGCGCACTATTTCAACGAATGTACCTACAGAAGGTCAGGTACTCACCTACTCAGGAGGACAATGGAAGCCCGTAACACCATCTACCGGTGGGGGCGGAGGAGGCGTTTTAGCCGGCGCTGTCAATTCAAACGGTGCTGTGGCTTATAGCAATGGTCTTACGATTACCACTCAAAGTGACAACGTTGTTATAACAGTACCTGGCAATTCACTTACTTCATCTAACAATGCCATTGTGGTAACATCGAGAACAACTGCCAAAGTATATGAGGTATCCTATTCAGGAGGAAGTGCCATCATCCATGCAACTTCCGGATCAGCCTGGCCATGTGCTTTCATTGTTGCCCAATGATAAAGCTGATTACAAATAAACTACCATTTTCAGACTCAAAGAGTTGGGTTTTAATCCTCTTTTTTTGTGTCCTTGCCTCACTCAACAGGGCAAGGGCACAAGATAGAGTGACGGTAAAAGGCAACCTCAATGCTGGTGGTGAGGTGTACGATGTCAATGGTATCAGCAGTAGAAGAAGTCCTTATAGCTATTCTGTTGCGGGCACAATTAATTTTGCATACAAGGGTATTAATCTCCCGATTACCGGTAGTTACAGAGATGCCTAATTCAGTTATGATTATACTTTCAACAGATTGGGCTTAAGCCCAAGTTACAAGTGGGTTAAGTTGCATTTAGGATGGAGTAATATCAATTATTCAGCCTACACCCTATCAGGTCGATCTTTTTTTGGAGTAGGGCTGGAACTAACTCCCGGAAAATGGTATTTTTCAGCTTTAAAAGGAAAACTACAAAATCCTCTGGCCATAAAAGATACACTGGTTTATGGTGCCAATCTGATTCCAGGCTACGAAAGAAACATTGAAGGAGCAAAGTTTGGCTATCGAAAATCAAAAAGTAAGCTTGAACTGATGGCTGTGAGGACCTTTGATGATGTCAATGGCCCTGCACCCAGTGGAGATGTCAATCAGCTTTATGGTTATCAGGTGTTGACACCCAAAGAGAACCTTACCCTGGGCTTGAATGCCGGACTGGAATTGTTTAAGAGAATAGAATTGTTCCTCAATACGGGTCTTTCTGCATATACAGCCGATGCATTGGATACCTTCACCATTAAGTATGGCAATGAGGTACCCGCCTTTGCCAAAGATTTATTTCAGGCCAATTCAACCAGCCGTTTTTCTCTTGCCGGTGATGGGGGGATCAATCTGAGAATAAGAGGAAATAAAATAGGATTTAAGTACCGAAGAGTAGACCCATTTTACTCCAATCTGGCAGCCAATTTTTTCCAAAACGACATCGAACAAATCACCTTTACTACCGGCCTAAATCTCCTCAAAAGAAAACTAAGATTTGATGGACAATTGGGAATGGAACACAACAACCTGACCCAACTCAGAAGTCAAACGGCAAATAGGGTCATTGGCAATGCTGGTATCAATCTAGTGCCATCTGAAAAATTAAACCTCGGACTAAGGTACACCAACTACCAGACAGAGTCCATGAATGAAATCCTCCAGCTTAATGACACTTTAAGATTTGTCACAGTTTCTTCTCAATATGGCTTCAATGCTGATTATACCGTACCTGGACTAATCAAGAGGATGAATTTTACGCTTTACCTCAATTACAATACGGTAAAAGATGAAAGTCAGAATGAAAGCTTAGGAGATATAAGGTCTTTACTGGTGGGATTGAGTCATGGCCTTACCTTTACTCCAAAAGAACTTAGTATTTATCCATCCATAAACTACAACCAGTACCAGTACAGAACCGTGGATCAAACACGTTATGGACTGGGCTTGAGGGTGGCCAAAAAACTGTTGGATAAAAAATTAATGCTCAATGTGGGCGGACAGCTCTTTTTTAATCAATACAATGGGCTAAATGACGGCACTTCCTCCAACCTTTCACTCAACGGCAATTATCGCTTTTCTCCCAAAAGGTCTATTACCCTGACCACCCTCTACCGAATCAATGAAAGTATCGTCAACAGGTCCTACACTGAATGGAGGAGTACGCTTAAATTATCACAAAGTTTTTAAAACAAGTCGAGAAATGATGAACCATATATTTGGAATACGGGAAAAAAGATGGGCTTTATTTTGGCCTTGATAATTTTGTCATTCCCCATTATGGGTCAAAGACCAATAGAGGTCATCATCAATTTTACGCCACCCTACCCCAGGGAATTTACTGCCTATTTCAACAATCCACAAGCTTACTCCATCACAGCCATTAACCACACCGAACAGGAAGTTACCGTTTATTTTTTAGGAGAAATCAGGGGTACTTCCAATGGTGTTTTAATTCGGACCCTGCCTTCACTGAGGGCTGACATTCCTGTTACCATTCCTCCTCTGGGTGTAGTCAATCTCAATGGCGAAGAAATAGCCGGACTTTACAACGATGCCACCTCTGATGATCTTGAAATCATTGGCATACCACCCCAGGAACTCAATGTCAATGGCATGCTGCCGGAAGGTGAATATGTGTGGTGCATCAACGCGTACGAATTCAATAACAACAACCTGCCACTTTCTTCGGGCTGTACAATGCCGTTCTCTATTTATTATGGAGACCAGCTCAACATCATCACTCCCTATGAAGATGAAGTGGTTACAAACGACGTGTTTACTATTTTTTGGGACCCTGTTATATCAGACCCTACTAAAAGAGATCAGCTTGAATACGAGATCAAAATCATTGACCTTACTGAATACCCCCAAAGCGACCTCGACTTGTTGTTTTTGGATGGAAGTGCTCAGGCCCTCCTCGATAAAGTTGTTTACGATGAAACCTATATCTACAATAACGATGGTTCTGACTGGGATATGATTGATGGTCACCAGTATGGCCTTCGAATCAGGGCCGTTGATCCTTTCAATGAAGTACAGTTTGGAAACAATGGTTATTCAGAAATCCGCACCTTTTGGTTTGGCTTTAACCCCAACGACAATGAAGAAGAAGAACCTGCCTCTAATGCCGTTTCTGGATTGTTTTGAAAATTGTCATTACACCTCAAATATCAGTACCAATAATGCTTCCAATCCTTCTGCCTTTTCTGAATGGCAGATCGGACATTTTGTAATGCGCGAAATAGAAATCACCAACAACAATGGGGTGGCTTATGAAGGTACAGCTTCAGTAGAAATACCCTGGCTCAACAACTTGAAAATTGCCGTTGCCTTCCAAAACTTAAAAGTAAATACTGCCGGTCGGGTCTATGATGGTTTTGCCAAAGCCATCGATGAAAGCGGTGGAGAATACGATCTTGGCGACATCTACAATACTCTTTTTGTGGGTAAATCAGAATGCCCTTCCGCTTCTCTTGCAGCCCTTTCAGATGAGATTTCAACTGCACGCAGTCTTTTCAATATGGCAGCCGGTCAAGCAGCGGGTGTCCCTTTAGGGATCAACCAGGACCTCGAAGGCAGGCAGTTTACATTAGGCATCATTGACATGAAATTTGAGCCTGACAGAGCTTCCATTGCCTTGATCAATGTACTGGAGTTATCAGGCCTTGCTGAAAATTTTTGGGTGTCTATTGCCGGCAACGACATTTGCCTTACCCCTGCAGGCATTGGGGGTGAATACATCTTGTACCAGGCATTTGAAAAAAGAGGAACAGGCTTTGGCGATCTCGACATAAAAACCTTTGGTGGATTGGGCGACGACCAAACCATCAAAGACAACTACTGCTATATAGAAATGAATTGCGAAGGCATGAAGTCGATGGCCATTCGCGGTGAATTGGCTTTTGATCGCTCACTCATTATTCCAGACAACAATGGAAACGCCGGGAGCGGAAAAGCCAGGGGCAGATTTAGCATGACACTCGACAAACGCAATGACCCGGCTACTTCTCTTATGCTTATAACAACAATGAGGCAATGACAGGCACCCACATGATGTTTGGCTTTGACATGGATCCTTTCCAGGTTACAGGTCTCGCTGGTTGGACCGAACCTGCACAAGATGCCTACCTCGATTTGTCTGATTTGGAAAATCCGGATCAAATGCAATTTCCGGAAGGCTATAATACCTAGGCCATCTATGGCAGTGACCCGGCGCTCATTACAACCTGGAGAGGAGTATTTATAAAAACATAGAAATCAAGAGTCCCAAAGAATTTACCAACGGTACAAGGAGAGGTGCATTTGCGCAGAACATCATCTTTGACCCCACGCTTACAATGGACATCGGGGTTTCAGGCTTATTGGAAACCGGTGATGGCAATCTCAGTGGCTGGGGCTTTTCCATCGATACCTTTAAAATTGAAATCGTGCAAAACGACTTTATCAGCGGAGGCTTATATGGGGCATCAACCTACCCATTACCGGTGATGGAGACTATCTAAACTACAAGGCCATTCTAACGAAAGAAGAAAACAACCAATTTGAATTTACGGCAATCGCCCTACCCGATTCACTGATTTCAGTTCCCATTTCTCTGGCAAAGGCAGCCCTTTGTCCCAATTCCTATGTGCAATTTACCATGGGTGAAAATGGTGCCCAGGTGGGTACCTTTTTGAAAGGACAAATGGTTATCGATGTCATGGAAAATTTGCCCGCTTCTATTGAAGTGCCCGATGCCATCCCTGGTCTGGTGATCCGATTGGCCGATTTTCAGTTTAATTACAACTCCACACAGGGCTTTGTTACTGAAAGTATGGTAAGCGACGGCACCCACAGCTGTTTTGGCTTTGGCATAGATCTGGCGGATGCAACCTGCGGCGATTTATATACGGGACCCATTGCAGAATTTGAAGGATTCGAAGGGTACGAGTATGATGTATCTGATTTGGACGAACTCCTGGCCAATGGCTTACCGGAGGAACCTTCGATGCAGGAAAATATGGATGGTTTTCCTATTTCCATCAATGACATTGCCATTGGTTTTTCAGGAGGTGAAGTATCCATCGATTTTGACCTCGATGTAAGTTTGAGTACCGATATGTTTGATTTTATGATCGGCGCCAGGGTCAACGTTTGGAATTCTCTAACCACCAATAATAAAGGAATAACCCGGTTTAAACCAAATCGAATCGGTTTGGAATGTGGACGGTTTGGAGGTTCTGACGGTGATGGTATTGGCTTTGATCCCTTTGTTGTAAAAGGCGAGGTGTGTCTTACCAACAACGAAGATGGCACAAAAGGATTCCATGGTGATGTCGAACTTACCCTCGGTACCTTTACTGCTTCCCTCATTGCCGGTTTTGGTAAATACGGCACCCCGGATGCAGGAGAATTTGGAAGCAGAAGATACTATGGCTATTGGTATTTTGATGGCATGTTCCGATTATCGGTTCCTCCCCCCATTTCAGGAATAGATGTTTTGCCTCCATTTTAATCTTGTCCACTTTTTGTGGCCTGGGTGGAGGAATTTACTGGAATGCAACGGCCCTGAATTTGTGGTTAGCATGGACCAAATTACCAACCCGGAGCCCACATCAACCAGTGCTGACCGACCTACTCCTGTATATGGAAATAGAATTCTGAAATTTAATACAAGTTGGAACCTTGCAGCAGATCAGGTATTCATGATCGATCCCTATGTATATGGAGAGTGGAATGTGACAACAGGCCTTAGATCTCTGGGATTTGGTGGTGACTTTTGGTCGATGGCCTTAAGTTATGCCCAAAGGAACGATGCCCGACTTTATGGTAGATCCAGCACTACCCTTACCTTTACCGACAATGGAAATGGAGGTACAAGGGTCTGTTTATTAGGCGAGAATACAATCAATGCCAATATCATTCCCAATCTTTTATATGGTGCCGGCTTGAACAAACGCCTCATTCGTTCGGGCTTTGCCATTGGTCCTGAGAGCGAGTTTCCAGGCGAAGACAGCAATGGCGACAGCGATGACATCTTTTGGTTTTTCAACGCTGGCAACCCCTACATCAATGACATGGGTGGCATCGTCTTTGACTTGCCCGGATTCAACCTATCTCAAAATCAGAAAAATGGCAACCACCTCGGCATCGATGCCGGCTTTTCGGCTATGCTGTACCTCATGACGGGCCAGAATATTCCGGGAGAACTTCCTCCTCCGCCGGGAGCAGTGGCAACCCTTTTTGGTATGCAATCTTCTGATGAAGGCAGTTTTGATGGCGGCGACAAAGAAGATGAAAGAAATCCACTCCAGGCATCAGGTGGACACGGCCTGGTTATGGGCGCCCACGTCACGGCTTCTTGTGAAATCAGAGCCATCTTTTATGCCAGTCTTAGCATATTTACAGGCATGGACATCATGTTGGTCAACTTAGATGGTCAATCCTGTTACACCTCTAATGGAGTGGTACAAAATCCGGGGGTCAATGGCTGGTATGGATCTGGCAGAGCATACGCAGGACTTGAAGGTGCCATAGGTGTCAAAGGCAAGATCCTGGGCAAAGAAATTGACGTAAAAATCATCCAGTTGATAGCTGCTATGATGCTCGAAGCAGGTGGCCCTGATCCAATGTGGCTGGATGGTCGTGCCATCTTGCAGTACAATTTACTGGCCGGTACCATCAAAGGCAGTGCCAGGATGATGATCTCTATTGGCGATAAATGCGTGCCTCCTCAGACAAGTCCCTTTGACTTTCCTATCATCGCAGAATATTATCCCAATGAAGAAGAAAACAGAGATATCGATCCCAATGTGAGACCTTCTGTAAGTTTTACCGTGCCTGTAGATGAATGGCTTTCCATTCCGGATGTGGATGGTAAAATCCATGAAATTAAACCCGTTCTGGATAAATTTGAATTGACTGCAGAATGCAATAACTGTTCTTCAGCTCAAAGAGATACCGAATATGATTTGCTAGCTGAGGATGGCAGAAGTGCTACTTACAAACCGCGGAACCTCTTAGGCCCTACCAATGGTGCGCAGGGGCACAAAGAATATAAAATGAAAATTGTGGTGAAGGCAATAGAAAAGAGAAACAATGGCAATGAGGTCCTGGTCTCTCTCAACGGTCAAACGTGGAAGGAAGAAAAAGAAATAACCTTCCGCACTGGTGATCTGCCCTATCCCATGCCGCAGGAATATATAGGAAAAACCAAACCCATAACGCACCAGAAGTTCTACATGCAAAACGAAGATACTGGTGGACACTATGTGCAAACCCAGAGCAACATCAACGAGCTCTATTACTACATCCAGGATACGAGAGGCAGAGAGTTTGATTATTTTGCGGTATACCGCGACAACCAGGGTGAAGAATTAAACAGACAAACCGTAAACTACAATTCGGGCAATCTCCGCCTTAATTGGAACAAACCCAATCTCGACAACAATAAGGAGTATGTAGTACAAATAGTGAGAAAGCCTAAGCCAACGCCCGGACTTTCCAGTATCCCTTCTCTTGCACGAAAAACTTTAATTAATACTAATTTGCTGCAAGCCTATAATGCGGATAGCCTCTCTTTTGAGTACAAGGTAGAACCTGAGTTACCGGAACTTTCTGCCCTCACCCAGGTAAGTGCCGGAGAAGTCCTTCTCCATGCCTTTGAATTTGAAACCAGCAGATTCAATAACCTGGCTGATAAAATGGCAAGTGCAGAAGTCACAGTTGATGCCCAGAATAACTACCATCAACTCGATTTTGACAACTTCGAAGGTTTTGATAAATATGACATATTTGGATATAAAATGGACGATGAAAATCTCCATGAAATGCACAAGGCACCGCCTAGGGTTGAAATTGCAGATCCCTTTATTTCAGGTTTCCATACCAACCTCAGCAAGCCCAAATTGGGCAATTTTGCCACCGTTTACAATGATGAATACAGGGGCGAACCCACCGGTTGTGAAAGCTCTGTGACCATCTCCCAAAACGGAGCCGGAGGTATTGGCATTGCCCAGACCCAGGGAGCTGGTGGATCAGCAGGGGGTGGTATCAGCACCAATGAGAACCAATCAGGAAATAATAATAACAATAACAATGGAGGATCGGGCAGTCAAGGCAGCAGCTCAGTAGTACCCCTGCTTTTCCCCTATCTTCCATCCACCAACTTTGCCTGGTCCAATTCCGAAAATCTATATGCCACCCTCAATGATTTTGCAATTAACAGCACCGTCCTCCAAAACGATGATGAGGATGACAATTTCATGGTCAATTACCAGGCCTTCAATAGTTCAGGTAGCAATGTATCCTATGCCAATGAGTTCTCCCTCAAATATTACATCCTCGAAGATGTACTCCAGGACGCCCAGGAATTTGCTGACTTTGGAGAACAATGGCTTGACATAGTAGAAAACACCTGCAATCCACCTACAGGCAGTGCCAATTATAATCAATCCTTAAGTAGTGGTCAGGTTTCTGCCTTCATCCAAAATCTTGAGTCCATTACCAATACAATTTTAAACTCAACTCTTATTCAAGGCCCAGGTCAAAATGGCTTTTCCAATAAGGTAAAATTCCGTGCAAATAAATCGTATAATTACGATGAAGAAGATTGGGGAAGTTCAAAGATTATGCAATTTGAAGTACATTAAATACGGGGCTTTAAAGGAAAATACAATGCCATTTCGCCAAACATTATGAGCAGTTAGGTTCTTTAATGTTTCATTTATCATCAGAAACTTAATGAACCTTTCTGTCCTAAATATTCCAAGAATAACCACCTCAGGTACGCTGGGATAATGACTTTGGATGCAGGATCTTGAATGTTCATTTTTCTTTATAAATAGTTGCTCCCCATAAATGGAATTTGGAAAATCAACATTAAGAAAATGAAGAAAATTAAGTCTTACTTTGTCTTTACGAGCAACTCATCTTAATTACCTTAATTACCTCAATTATCTAAATGTCAAAAAATAGTATCCCAACCTCTTTTCTCGTATAAATTTCTATTTGGGGTCACTCTTTGCTCCATTTCATAGATGAAAATACTAAATTTCAGAAATCTGCTTCCCTAGTCCCTATCCCCTACTAGTCCCTATCCCCTACTAGTCCCTATCCCCTAGTCCCTATCCCCTACTATCCCCTAACCCCTATCCCCTATATGATTTCCAGTATTTTTAACCCCTACCTGTTTTAATTAGGCCATCCAACAGCTCATTTTACATATTTGTACAAATAAAACTCTGGAATGAAAATCCGCCTTCTTCACCCAACAATGATTGTGGTTTGTACGTCGTTTTTGTTCATTTCTTTTTGTCATGCCCAGAAAGAAGCTGTATCAAATAAGAATGTCATCCAGTTGCAGGGCAAGCACTACAGAGATTCTATTGTCTTGCGCTGGGGTTACACCGATGCCAAACTCTGGTACAAAATGCTGAAACAACCGGTCAAAGTATACCGCAGAAATGTATCGCAAAATGGAAAATATGAGGCCATAGCAGAGATTATGCCCTGGGATTCCACCAAAATTGAAGCCACCGCTGCCGTCTCACAAAAAAATGAAATCCTGGTGGTAGTTCTTGAAAATATTTATCGCAATTGGGGCAATTCTACTTTTTCAGACTATGGTACTATACTGGAAAAAACCGATAACTTCAACAATCGATGGTCGCTGGTCCATCTGGTAGCAGATCAGTTCTCCTTGGCGGCAGAAGCAGCAGGGCTCAGGTTTACAGATAAAACCATCAATCCAAAATTCAATTATGCTTATAAAGTCGTTGCTGGAGAAAACCAAGCTTACAAAGTGATTCCATCCAAACAAGCAAGTTTTAAGCCAGTCATTTACCAAAAAGAAGAAAAAGAATCATCTGTAGTTTTGTACTGGGATCAAAAGCTACATGACTACCACTACACTTCTTATTGGGTGGAATCATCAACAGATGGCATCAACTACACAAGATTGACAGAGGTGCCCTTTGTGCAGATGACCGATCAAAAGATAACCACTCCCAAAAAATACTATTCCTTCACCGCACCCAATACCAATTACCAAAAAAAGTATTACAGACTGATAGGCAACGATGCCTTTGGTGATGAAAGTTTGCCCTCCGAGGCCATTATGGCCATGGGTCGCGATAAAACGCCTCCCCCTGTTCCATCGTTATATGCCGATACATTGATGAACCACCTGACAAAAAATCTGTATTGGACCCTCGACAATCCTTCTGACATAGCTGCCCTCCATTTGGAACGCTCTTTTGGCGATAAAACAGAAACCCTGCTCAACTGGGTAAAGCCGGGCGAAAATAAAAAAACAGATGTGGTAGATCTGGCAGGCATATATAAGTACAGATTGATCGCAGCAGATACCGCCGGCAATTTTGCCTACTCTACCCCTCTTTACACCCGCATCCATGACATGGTTCCACCATCCAAGCCCTCCAAACCAGTTGCTTATGTTGACACCACCGGCATAGTTACGTTGGGCTGGAATGAGCATTCAGAAAAAGACATCATTGGCTATAATATTTATGCCGCTGATGGCAATAAAAGAAGTTTTATCAAACTCAATGCACAGACCCACCGTTCCAGGATCTACCAGGATACCATCGGTACATCATTGCTCAATGAAAAAAGATATTACTTTATTGTTGCCGTAGATGACGACTTTATGCGCAGCCCACCATCGGATACTTTGGTCATCAGTAGACCCGATCGAATCCCACCTTCGCCGGCCCTCATTGGTGACTACAGGGTCTTGCCCGAAGGCATCCGATTAACCCTTTTACCCTCCAGTTCAAGAGATGTAGTAAGACATGATTTGTGGCGAAAGGCAGGCTCACAGGAATGGCAGTTGATCCACCAACTAACAAAGATACCTCCTTCATTTATTGATACCGATGTAAAGTCAGGGGTAACTTATTACTATAAAATTCATGCTGTTGACGATGGTGGTCTGATCAGTAAGGCAGTGGATATAGCAGAGATAGCAGCCATGAAATCTCAATTATCAAAGCCGGAATTATCTTTTACTAAAAATGAAAACACCATCCTTATTTCGATTGCAGATGCTGATAACAACGAACAAAACAAATACATGCTTTACAAAGCTGCTGACAATGCCAGCCACCAGTTATACGAAATTTTACCCACCAATTCTTTCTCTGAAATGGGTAAGCCCGGTATCAAATGGAGATATAGGGTACGCACATTATCGAGTGATGGAAGACAGGGCCCCTTTAGCGATGAAATCATTGTTCAACTTTAATCAGCTACTATGAAATTCTATACCTGCATCATTTTGGGCCTCCTTTCTTTGCTTATTTCTGCATGTCAAGACGAAGAATTAAATCCCAATGATATCAAGTCTGATGAGGAAGTAAAAGACAATTACGTTGTACTCAAAGAGCAAACCACCCTTTTAAAACCAGAACAGGAATCAGATGTTGTAAACGTGGATAGTACCTCCATTAAGGCATCTGCAGCTGCCACATGGGCAAAAGCGATACAAGTTGGTGATGTTCTGGTAAGCACCGGCACCACCACTGGCATAGCATTCTATCGAAAAGTGACCTCCATAGATAACGATAACAACACCATTATTTTCAATACCACCCAGGCCACCCTTAAAGAAGCTTATGAATCCTGGACCATAGACACCCGCTCCGACAGGTTTACTGCGGTTAGCAGAGATCTTTACACATCCAGCTTCAAATGGAAAACCGGCGAGCACAGCGCTTTGTCAGGTTACATAGAGCCGGATATGGATGTTGAACTTTCTTATAATGAAACAGATTCATATTTCACCTCCTCGTACAATGCCAATTCCGGTATTACAGGTGCCCCTCGCTTTCACTTCCACCTCGAAGACTTACAGCTCACGCTATCTGGAAACTATGTAGCAAGGGCGGCAGTTAGTTTTGAAAAAGATGTAAAAGCTCCCCCCATTGAAGTAGCTCCTATCGCTACCACAGGTCTTGCCATTTATATACAGCCCAAATTAGTTGGCAGCCTCGAGCTGTCAGGAGAACTTCAGTCACCAGAGATTTCGAAAACATTTGGTGCCTACACCATAGATTTTAAATACGATGAAACAACGGCAGATACCATTCAGTACAGCTTTGTCCACCATGATGCCCTCAAAAATGAAAACTCAAGTTGGCAAGCCACAGGAGCAGGAACAGCTGAAGTAAAACTGGGCTTCGACACCTACATCGGAATTCTGGGAGTGCCTGATTTGGTAAAATGTGGCGTATTCATTTATGGTTTTGGTAGAACAGAACTTCTACACAAAGGCAGCTTTTCCAATCCCCAGCCCAGGGTAGCCCTCGACGCATTTTTTGGAATTGGTGCTGTTGCCTTTGCTGAAGTAGAATTTTTTGGTGGTCAAAACGTTTCAGGATGGTTGCCTTCGAGCTATGGCATTGAATCACCCGAATTTGAAACCCGCTTTAAAAAAATGGACTGGCCCATTGTGGAAATCAATACATGCTCCACTTTCCGCAACGTAACATTTGTCAACAATGGCTTAGGTGCTGTGATCAATATTGAATCCGACTTTGCAACCGGCAATGGCGCTCATAGCAGTGGATATGATATATGGGTGGACAATGTAAAGTTGCCCAATACTTATTTCTGCAATACTGATAACAACTTCCTCATCCAATCCTCCAACCAGGTCATCCGTCAGATTTACATCGATGCTGGATTGGGCTGTGTGCTGATTGACAATATCCTGGATCCATCTGTCATAGCCAACTGCACTCAAAAATTTACCGACCCTAGGGATGGCAATGAATACTGCACTGCCACAATTGGCAACCTCATATGGATGACTGAAAATTTGCGGTACACGGAATCAGGAAACAAAGGACATTGGTACAATAATATGGACAATGCTGATAATCTTTTATATGGTAGATTGTATACTTTTGAAGAGGTAGCCAATGGTAGTACTCCCCTGCAATATGGTGCATCCGGTGACATCCAGGGCCTCTGCCCCGATGGATGGAGACTTCCTACCAATGGAGATTTTAACAACCTGCTTCAGGCCTCAGGGGGTATCAATAATCTGAAACTATCAACAACCGCCTTGTGGGATAATTCCACCCTGCCCTCCAGTCCATCTGGCTTCAATGCCGTACCCGGAGGTGAATCTAACTTTTGGATTGGCGCCTGGAGATTTGGCAATAAAGGAAACAAAGGCACCTGGTGGTCGGCCAATAAAGGTGCGGGCAGTTATGGTGAAAATGCCATCACAGTGCTCGAAATTTCTGACACCAACCAAAACGGACAATCGGGTATTTCTTCCAACACAGATGGACAATTCAACAGCATAAAAGAGATCGGATATTCGTGCAGGTGTGTGAAAAATAAATAAACCTTATTTGCTCTTTACATTTTTATAAACTTGCCACTTCCCACTGTGATACTTTCTTTCATCAATGTTAAATGATACCATCCGGGTAGCCAATTTTCAACCTGTATGACCGCAATGCCTGGGTAATCTATAACAGAGATAGTTTTAACCAACTTTTGACCACTATCCCATATCAGTATTTGATCTACGCTTATTGTTTTATCCCATTTTAAAGTGACCAATTGACTGGCAGGATTGGGATCAATCGATAGTTTATTTTCTTTGGAGATAACATCCATGGCAGAGGTCAAAAAAGGTGTCTGCCTAACATCAACCCACTCATTGGGAAATTGATCTTCCAACCATTGTATATACGATGTCAACCAATACAAATCTGCCTTGCCATGAGGCGTCCCTCTGAAATAATTACCCACTTCTTCATTGGCCAAATCCTCAACCCACAAATCAAGGGGGACTACCATGCTAAACATCTCTGGACTCAGACCTATGCCCTCATCACCGGTCCACCTGGAAAAATAAGGGCTATGATTTAACCACCAGAGTGGGAACATTTTTTTACCCGCCTTGTGCCTCTGTAGAACCTGAGCCTTAAGATTTTGGTGATCACTTATGTAACGAGCCACTTCCGGCGTAAGGTGTAAAAAGATATGACCGCGGTGGATAAAACCATCTTTTCTCTCTCCATAGGGTCCATCCCAATTATTGGGATAGGGCGCATCCCAACCTCTGATGCCATGGTAAGCAAAGGAATCAACCAAAGATAAATCCAGGCCATGGGTGAGCTGCTTGCTTAGTTGGTTTGTGGCATATACCACCTGAGTTGCATCGTCCATCCATTGAGCAAGCCTTGCCATGCCTATATGAGCTCCATAAGTGCCGTACAGGTTGCCACTATCCCAATGACTTTCGTGGGCTCTGCTATTGTACCATTCTTTGATATTTTCATAATATTGTGAGACCAATAAACTATCATTGCTCCTGTAGGCAAAATGCCAAAAATGATAAACCCATTGAATGGTGGGTCTGAAATTGCCAAAAGGTGAATCGAGGTGCCAATCGGTATTCACTGGAAAAGATTCACTCCTACTTCCGTAACTTCTGTCTACCGGATGATTGGCCCAGGGTGCCTGAACTTCATCCAGCATTAAATGATTCACTATGCCTTTTGATTTGGTCTGCATTTGCGGACTCATGTGGGGCCAGGCCCATGCCAAAACGGATAAGATGGCCGCAGGTTCCTGATAGATAAAATAAGATTCCGACAATTGATCTGCGTATCTCAGGGATAGGGGCCTCCATGGATATCCGGAAAGCAGGCTGTCAAGATATACGTGCAATGGATGAGTACTTATTACCACAATATCTTCAGCGATAGGCTTGCGGTATTCCCACAGATAAGCATCCAAATTTTGGACCTGACCCTTGGTGGTGGCAGCCCAACCTAATAAAAAATACACTATTGTAATCTGATATATTTTTGCCTTCATCATTTCGCGGTTTCAAGGCATACAATGCCAAAATGTTCTGCAATGTAAATTTTCCCATGGGCAAAAGCTGGTGGCGTCCTGCCCTCTGTGGGTCTGTTGGGCATGAGATAAGGCCCATAGGTGCCTTGGGGCAATGCCGGCCTTTGATCTATATAATTGACATCTGCACCGGAAAAATTTCCTCCGTCATTATAACGAATGGGAGCCACTACCAATCTGGCGCTGCCCTGATCCATATCAATCATCTGTGTGCCCCTGAACGCCTGGCGAAGCCACACTTGATCGCCGGCTACTGACATGGCATACAGATTGTCCGTTTCTAAAGGCCACATTCCCGACAACTTGCCTGGGTCTATTCTCTTCCTGCCTCCTGTAACGGTATCAATGGCGGCAATGTCAAGACTGTATTTAGTTCCAAATGCTGATGCTGCCGTCAAAGTTGGAAACCGGGTTTTCCACCAGGTCAAAACCCTTTCTTTATTATCCACTACCACTGAAGGTGCCGGAAAGCCTACTCCGTCCACGGGTCCGGCCGGAATGATAAAATCACGACTCAGGTCATTCTTATCCAATGCAAATACATGTTCCCAGTCTTTAGATGCGTCTGACCAACTGCCTCCATTGTCATCACCCATCAACCACCTGAGGATGAAGGCCTCCTCCTGCTCGAAATCGGATGCTTCGTCCATCAAACTTTCCATCACATATTCACTACCCAGTATAGGAAAAGAGGCTGAGGTAACCCATACTTTTGAACCGTGAACCACAGGGTGCGTAAATCTGAAATGCTGACCCATTAATCTTGTGGAAGCTATCACCTCACCGTCATTCAGAGAAAGGGCATAAAAAATCATATCGTCACTGCCCACATAAATCAAATTTTCAAAGGCAGCTAAATTGCCTGTAATACCGGCACTCAATTGTCGGCTCCATATTTCATTTCCAGCCTGATTCAAACAAAATACGGTTCCAAACTGATTGGCTACCACAACATAACCCTGGTGAATAAGAACATGGGAGGTAATGGCAAAACCTGTAGGCCTCTGCCAAAGTAATTGGCCCTTGTCAAGATGAATCGCTTTTACGGAACCATAAACGGTTGTAAATACAACAATAGAATCCCCAATGGCTGCAGTCGATAAACTGGGTGCTTCGAGGTCATAACTCCAAAGGGTAGCTCCTGAATCGGCATCCAAACAATAGGCCCATCCTTCCATAGTGGCAAAATACACTTTACCATTGTTTCCAATTACCGGCTGAATGGTACCTGACAAGGTGTGATCTACACTGTCTCTGATCGGCAAATCATAACCCGGTCTTGAATCAAGATCGTCACTCCAATCTGCGTTGCTATTTTGATTTCGCAATACATGATCTTTTCCCGTCCATATCCATCTTACCCTATAAGGAGGAATTATGTCATTTTCAACCCTTCCGTGCCTCTCAGCGTTTTGTTGAAATTGAGGCCAGACCTGAGCACAGGTAATATACTCGGTTAACAATAAAAATAAGACACAAATTGATTTCAGCAACAAATTACCTGCTTTGTTCAATTTAGTAACTGGCTTATCTTCTTTCATTAAATGTCACAATTTTTATAAACAAGAAAAATAAACTCCTATTAAATGCAATCTTCCTAACCTACTTTAGCTCTATTACGCCACAGGTGTCATTTCACCTACTTTAGTGTAGAAATTTTGTGGAGCATAAAGTTACTTCCACAATGACTTATTTCTATTTACATCAAAAAGATAGACATCCTTGCCCATATAATCCCTTTTTACCAATACATATCCCGGAGGCAGTGGCAAATTATTGTACTCGCCTCCAATGTCTTTAGCATCCAAAATTTCTACCTTTTTAACAAAGTCTTTGTCGTAAATGACATACTTATCAGTGGTCTTAAAACTGCCGGCTTCCTGGCTTATTAATTTTACAACATAAGAATCATTAAACTTTTGTGTCAACGCATTGTAATATTTACCAAGGTTCAATATCTTGTAGTCCATCGAAATAATAAAACGTTCATCTCCTCCTTCGGCATTGAAATATTTTCCACGAGATTCAAAATAAATTTCATCAAATTGAAATGGAGTAAGTACCTTACCCTGATTGGAGGCCAAAGCCCATTTTCCCTCTTTCTTTACCTTGTAATAGGAAGAGTCAATAATTTCCAACTCTTCAAAATCAGCTTCAAATAAGACATTTCCGGATGTATCAATAACTTGACTTACTACCTTACCACTTTTTTCAACAGCAACTGTTGTGGTAATTCCCCTCATCGGAAATGGCTTTGCCTTGCGGTATTTCAAATCCAATACCATTTTTCCACTTTTATTTAGGAAGCCATACAGCATTTCCGGCTCACCAAGGGCCTTTAACTTCTCTACTGCTACCTCCATTTCAAGTTTTTCCAAATTTAAGGCCTCTACCTTTTTCATATAGTTGGGATCCTTAACTATTCCAACCAAAATCCTGTTTTGAAAAAAATCAGAGCCATTACCCTTTTCTATCATTAAAAAATCTTGATCGCATGTCCTGTTCCCCATATTGTCGTAGAATTTAATCTTCTTTTCTTCATAATAATGAAGTATAAACAAACCGGGTTCGATGTATTTAAAGGTACCAACAAAAGGGGATACAATCCATTTTCCTTTATAATCACAAATGCCAAATCGAAATGAGTATTTGTTTTTTACAACATCTGCATCATTCACCACACAAAGGGTGCCCGGGTTTTCATCCATGTACCGATACCAATCTGCCGGTACGGAATATCCAACGGGAGTGATGACCTTCAGTTGATCGTTGTAAACTACTGCCGAAGGATGGGTGTTTTTGGCGGTTTGACAGATATAAACAGATTCGCCTTTTTTATCATCGTAAATAGGCGTAATATTTTGGAATACATTTTTTAATACCGGAACGCCCTTTTTGTCAGTGATAAAAAACTGCTTGCCTTCCTCCTTGACTCTATACTTATGTTTACCATATCTGCTTTCATCCCACACGTCTTTTTGGTTCCATTTTTTGATCAATTTACCCTCGAAATCAAATAACTGATAGGTTTCTTTTCCATCAAATGCTTCAACTAGCTTTGCTTTACAATTAACCGTCAATTGCCACGGATCAGGCAATAAAACCAAAGGCTCGTCTCTGCCCACTTTTTTCACTTGGTTAATAGTATCCAATTCAACCAAAAACAAACTATCGCAGTCTGCCACCGCCAATCTGTACCACAGCGGTTTTTCTATCACTTTTTTATCCTTTCGGATCAAACCCATCTTTATATCCCACGACTTGTTGACACTGTAAATAAACCAATCGGCATGCTGGCTGGGATACAAGGAGGCCACACTGTCCATAGAAAATAACGGTTTGAGCAATGAATCTAAAACCACTGAGCTTTGCCCGCAAGTAACACTAACACTGCGGTGCGAATAGTTATTATTCACCACACATTCTGGCTTATATATTTCTTCTCCATTCAAAGTCAATAAACCAGATCCTTTCTTTGATTCGGTTTTGATGAAGATATTCTTACCCAAATGAATAAAACTTCCTGTTAAGTCGGGGTTTGAAAATAACTTTTTACCAAGTTGATCATACAATGAAAATCCGGGGAAATAATTGACAAGCACAAATGCATTATCCATATTGGGCGTCGAACTGGTAGAATCCAATACAGTACCATCTGCCAAAAAGATGTAATAACGATTGGTAGTTTGGTTGTCTGCCTTCTTAATTTTTTTATAAAGATAAAACGTTTTGCTCCCGGCCAACCAGGGACTGTTTTCAAATTCAAAAGGAGTGAGTTGTTTCTTATCATTGAATAATGCATACTTACCCTCCTTTTTTAATGCTATCAATTTTGGATTGACAATTTGACCATCCTCAAACGAGGCATCAAATAACGAAACGCCTGTCGAATCTATAAAAGTAATACTTTGATCGCGGTTGACCACCCTAAATAAATTGTCAATTTGAGCGAAATCCACATTTTGAAGATTGTATTGCGGTGCATATTGATTCGTGCCAACATACGCTTTATAGCTACTTTGCCGGTAGTTGGGATTGATGTAATACTTCACATTGGCATATTTGTCATGAATGGTCAACAAGTTACTTGAAGCAAATTTACCGTAATCATAGTTGGCATTTTTGACTCTGCTTACATCAGGAAAATCAAGATTACCATGCGAGCTGGCGCTAATCACATGGTCCACAATCATCTTTCCATGCCAATCAAATACTCCCCACATGCCATTCTTATTGAGCATAATCAATTTATACTCTGAATAAATGGCTACGTTTTCATAGATAGGAGGAACAATTTCAACTTCGTTGCCATCAATCACTCCAAACTTCATGGCTGATTTGACAGGCACTCTGATGTCTGAAACTTGCGCCATTGCCAACATCAGTGTAAAAGTCATAGCCAATATCAACATCCCCTTTTTCATAACTTGTTTTTTTTTAAAATCCATCAATCACTTCCTGCAACTCATAGTCTGCATCTTTCGCTGTTCCTTTGATCACGGCCTTAGGGAATTTTCTCAAAATGTTTGTTTTTTCAATCTCGCTAAAATCCATATTGATGAGGTGCAGTTCTTTCAATCTGGTTTGCTGTTGAACAAAAAAGTCTAACCCTTTCAGAGATGTACCACCACTTATAGACAACTTGGTGAGTTGGTTTATTCCACCATCCAGTTCTTTCAGCTTTCTACAGTTACTGATGCGCAACAAGGACAACTTTTCCTTATTGGCAATTGGCGGAATATTTTCTACAGTTAGGTTAGATAAGTTGAGTTCTTTGAGCCCAGTCATTTCACTAATCCTGGGCACCCAAACATCTTTGAAACAATAAAAAATACTGACATCTTCCATCTTTCCATTATACCTGTCCAGATCATATACTTTTTGATCCTTAGGAGAAGACTGAAATAGAGTAGCCCCTGTTTTTAGATGAATTAATTTAACATCTTCATTGGGACCTTTGAGCAATGCCCTGTCATAGACCACACCCATACAATCGTAGCCTGTGGTTTCATATACAAATTTCATGGTCTGAACGTCATAGAGTGAACTCTTTGTTTTGATCTTTGGATCATTAAAAGTAAGTTTTAAATACTTTTTTGATATTGGTTGTATATAACTGACACCAATTGGCAACTTTATCTGTTTACCATTGGGCTCATACATTTCCCATTTATCTTCTCCATTTTTTTGCCTCCTGCTCAATACTATATGACCGGCCTCTCCCACTTTTTCGTCAATGACATGGTCTACGTCCAACAAAACTTTTCCCGACTTATTGATGAAGGCGATCGGCCTGCCACTGTAAGGCAATTTGGAATCCCAAAAAAATTCGATCATAGAAACACCCCCTTTAAACTCATGCATATTCTTTATTTCCTTCCCTGGAAACAAAGCCGATACATCAATCAAAATATTTCCTTTGGCATCTATAACATAGGGTCTGAAAACAGGCATGCCACTTTTTGATAATGGATTCATCAAGACAATGGATACCCCCTCATGAAAACGAGTGACTCTTCGCGCATTTTTCATTGAGTCGGGCAATATCTTTACTTCATGCCCCAAGTCATTGATAAACTTCCACCCCCCTGCATTAACCGCTGCTATGCCATCAGAAAAGGAAGAAGCGGATCTATATCCTTCTTTCAAAAAGACAAGCGAGCCCGATCCATCCAAAAAAACAAAACGGGTAGATCTATACAATTTTTCATCCACCTCCATTGAAGCCAGATAAAATCCCCCTTGTTTTACCGCGACCCCTTTTAATCCCCTTGGCAACCACGCCTTTGTTTCTCCACTTTTGTCTAACAATTGAAAAACACCATTGCCCCTCTGTTTTACCAGTAAAGGAAAGCCATTAAATGGGTAAGCTACACTCCTGTGATAACCATTCCTGCCATCATCACCGTAGATTTCAGAATTGATGAACTCAAATAGGTTATTGAGCTCAAAAAATACAGCTCCGTTGGTATCCAAAAGGAGGTCCTTTTTCCCAGGCACCAATATCAGTGTTCGCTCTTGTGCCATTATTGAAATCGACAGCAAAACGGCAAGGAGGAGGATGAATGGCTTTTTCATTGGGTGGTATTTTAAACCTTGTAAATATAATAATATAATGAGATTAAGCCCTTCACAAGGGGGATATTGATCAGTTAAATAATTCTGGTTTTACATATTAATATTTTTATTAATGCATAAAAAATTGTATTTTTGATTGAAAAATACAATTACCTATGAGAAATCGCGCTTTACTCACCTTTTGTTTTATTGCTTTTATCTTCTTTTCAAGTTTTGGGCAATGTCCTGAATTTAATATCACGATCAAAACGCAAGCTGAACTCAACCAGCTCTTTGCCTCTTATCCCAATTGCCATAAAATAAAAAAGTCGATCTCATTCATCAATTCAGCCGCCAATCCATTTACAGACCTCAGTGCTATGCTCAAGATAGACACCATACTGGGTGATCTGGTGCTCAATGTAAAAAACACGCCTACCATTCAGGGTCTGTCAAACATCAAATACATTGGTGGAGATCTCTCCATTTTAAGTACCGATCAATTGACTACCTTCCCAGCCTTTGACTCGCTTCAAAAAGTAGGGCTCAATATAGAAATCCAAAACAACCCAAAGCTTAAGTCGGTCAGGGGTTTCAACCAACTTACCAAGGTGGGCACCATTTCCATAAGTGAAAATGAGTTAATGGATACCATTGATGCCTTCAATGAGGTAGATACCCTCTTGTCCACATTTTCAATTCATTTTATGAAAAAACTGGAAGTGGTCAGGGCATGCGAAAAACTTAAATACTGTGGCAATACGATTTCACTCAATTTTCAGTTCAGTCCCAACCTTAAAACCATACCTGCATTTGATCAATTGAGATTTGTAAAGTCAGATTTTACCATCTCCGAAGCAAATTCTCTTTCTTATCAGGGACTACAATCGCTGGATTCTTTGGGCAGCAGGCTCATCCTTGCTTTCCCTCTGGCAACTCATTTTCAACTTGCTCCCAATGCACGATACATCAATGATTTGAATCTTACCAATTGTCCCAACCTTACTACTCTGGAAGGTTTCGATCAGTTGATTTCTGCCAGTAACATTGCCCTGAATCTACCGGCCCTTACCCAGCTTTGTCCCTTCCCTAATCTGGAAAAAGCCACGCTTGGATTATTTTTGCAGCTACCTGAATTACCCAACTTTGACGCCTTCCTAAATCTGAAAGAAGCAGGCGATATTTACCTGAGCGCTAACAAAGCAACTAACATTCAATTTGCCCCCCAGCTGCAAAAGGTCAATGGTCCAATGAAACTGTATGGTTTCAAAACCCAATCTTTTAACCACTTTAACCAATTGATAGAAGTCAAAGGTGAACTGGATCTTAATTTGACAGAAATCACCTATTTACCAGAGTTTGATCTGCTGCAGTATGTCAAATCACTTAATATCAATGGAACTTTTAACTTAAAAAGAATTGAGGGATTCAACAAGCTTCATACCATTATAGAAAATCTAGGCATCTACAATCAATCTGTTGTAGATAGCATTTTAGGCTTCCAACAACTCAGATATTGTGGGGGCTCATTTACCCTTAGCGGCAACAAAACGTTGGTCTACCTTGCCGATTTCCCTTCGTTGGACACCCTGGGTCAGCTGAGTCTCAGAGATAATTACAAACTTCCTACCCTCAATGGTTTCAACCAACTGAGATATTTATACAATAACCAATTTTATGCCTTTTACATCTACAACTGTTTTGCCCTGGCCTCCGTCGATGGCTTTGAAAATCTGGATTATTGTGGAGAAATCAATGTCGTAAACTCAGTAGGATTAAAAAAAATAAGCGGCTTCAATAATTTGAGAGAAGTCAACGGCAATGTCACCTTTGATAGCAGAATTGAAGTCCTTCCTGATTTTAATAATCTGGAAATAATAAGAGGAAAATTAACCTTCAACAGTGTAACATTAACTAAACTTCCCTCTTTTCAAAAACTGCATTCCATCCTGGGCGATTTGAGAATTGTATCTGTAATCAAGGTTCCTGAATTGGGTCCCTGGCCGGCGCTCCGCATAGTGAAAGGCATGATTACCATCGGCAATGCAGCTCTCATCACTCAAATAAATGGGCTCCGCAAAGTAGACCCTACCCAGGTTACAAGACTGGAAATCTATGGCAATACCCTACTGTCCATGTGCAACAACCGCTTTGTATGTGGCTACCTTGCTTTAAACAAGCCCTACCAATTAACCAACAATGCACCCGGCTGCAATCAAGCCTCTGAAATTATCTGCACCGGTGGTCTGGTCAAAGGCATCGCTTTTTATGACCGCAATGAAAACGGGCTTCGAGATAACGGTGAACCTGGCATACTCAACATGAAAGTAGATGTTAACACGCTCGACCCCCAACTCATTTCTAACGAACAAGGAGAAATGGTTTTTTATTGTGAACTGACCAACACCTACACGATTAAATCAGAATTTAATCCAAAGTTCAGGCCCACTACCGATACCATGCTGGTTTATCAATACGACAGCGTCGATGAAAATGACACCATCTTCTCTTTTGGCTTCGTTCACGCCAAAAATGCCCACGAAGGAAAAATCAGAATGACCTCTGCCGCTACCCGATGTAATGAAAAAGTCAACATCTACATCACTGCCACCAATGAAGGAAGTTACGATGAAAAAGGACGACTGATTTTGTACTACAATGACATGAATGCCATGTCTGACTTCATGCCACAGCCCAATGAAATCAACCTCAACCAAGGATTTGCTGTTTGGAATTTTTCCAATTTGATTCCCCCCTCTTCCTTTAAAATCAAGGCTACTCTGGCGGTGCCTTCAGAAGACAACGTGGGCGATACCTTGAGCTTTTTCACCTCCTATTACATCCAAAACACAGACCAAAGCTACCAGCTATTGGATTCTTCGATTTACAACAGCCTGGTCAGATGTGCCTATGACCCTAATGATATTTCTGTATCGCCAATCGACACATTGTACAGATACACTTCAGATACCTCATTTGAATTGACCTACACCATTCGATTTCAGAATCTGGGCAATGATACAGCCAGACAGGTAAGAATATATGATCTAATATCCACTTACTTAGACAGAAATTCCATTCAGTATATTTCAAGTAGTCATAGCTGTAACCTCCGCTTATATGGCGATATTTTTGAGATTGACTTCCCTGTCATCAACCTACCGGCCAAAGTTCAAAACGAAGAACAAAGTCAGGGCTTTATATCCTTTACCATCAATACCCTCCCCAATTTGCCCAATGGTACCGTGATCGGCAATTATGGTGAAATCTACTTTGATCAAAACGCTGCCATAGTAACCAATACGGCCATCAATCACATCAAAGATGTGCTGGTAAACACTGAGGAAGCCAGCCATTTTGCCTTCCAATGGTATCCTAATCCTGTGCATGAATGGCTTTGTTTAAGAAGCAACCAAGATCTGTCAAAATCTATCCTCCAGGTGTATAACTCATTAGGACAAATTGTCTACCAGGGAAATGGAGCCTGTCACCAATTTACCTTTTTAACTGCTGGCACCTATATGGCTCAGCTTCTATCTGAAAAACAAACACAGTCCTTTGTATTCGTAAAACAATAATTGTATGCTCTAGTGTGACGACAATAGACAATGACCCATGTCGTATTTTTTATAGTTTCAAGGAGTTTCACTTTCCATCTATTTTAGGTATATTTTAATGACCTGATATCAAAATATATTGATCCTAATTATGCTACGGCAAAATTCGTAGCTCATTATCCCATAAATACATATTTCTGATATTCAATACATTAGACACACGATGTAAAATTCGATTCCAAACATCACCACAACCAGATGCCTAGTCAATCATTCGACAATCATGGCCAATCAGTACCAGCTCCACAACCAAGCCGGATCTCAAATGGATAGTACTGGTGAAAGTGCTTCCGCCATGCTTAACTCAGTTCCATCAGAAAAATTCAGGATTTATATTCTAACTTACCCCCCTGCCCAAAAGGACTAACATATTTAAAGCTCCCGTAATTCGTAATCCGTAATTCGAAATTCGACATTCGTAATCCGACATTCGTAATCCGACATACGTAATTCATGACTGACCGGTTGCAGCTTAGCTGCAAATCGAGATCCTAAATGGATCGAGATAAGGAAGGAACTGCGAAACACCTTTCGCAGCAACCTAAACACCATTTCAGATCTGCCTCCCCAGTAATTCATACTCCGTAATTCTCAATTATTCATCCGTAATTGAATAATCCGTAATTCGACATTCGTAATTCTCAATTCGAAATTCTCAATTCGAAATTCCCAATAAGCCCTCCTCAATTCCCCTCAGACCCATCCCACTCCCATCTCCAAATCAAGCCATCATCCGGATCCTCCAATTCACCTGTTTTTACAAAGCCGCACTTTTTTAACACCTCACAAGAAGCATTTTCTTCCGCAAGCGTGTGCGCACAGATCCCAGTCACCTCTACTTTGGTTAGTGCATAATCAATGAGGCCCATCGCCATTTCAGTTGCCAAGCCCTGATTTCGAAAAGCCGGTGCAATTTCATATCCAATTTCCACCCATCCATCTGCATTGGGCCCGCCTTTAAATCCCCCACTGCCTATCAGTTGGTTCCCTGACTTCAAAATAGGAAAATAATTGCACCACCCCTCCTGATTTTTATCTGAAGTAAGCACGTTTAACATATATTCAAACGGAGCCTTACCAAACTCGGTCCACCCCTCTGCTACTGAAACTCCCAATGATTCACCGAGAGCATCGTCACTTTCAATAACCGCTCTCAATAACTCACTGGTGGCAGGTATCAAATCCATCCTTAAAGTAGCTATAGTATTTGCCATACTTCTTATTTTCAACTTTTACAATTTAACTATCCTTTTACGGGGTATCCGGCACCTGTCCCTATGCAGGCAAAGCCGGCGTAGGGAACGGAGCATCGGAGCAACGAAGCATAAGAGGTTTCCGAACCCTCGTAATTCGAAATTCTCAATCCGTAATTCGTAATTGCCAATTTTGAAATTAAAATCCGTAATTCGTAATTGAAGAAATCGTAATTAAAATCCGTAATTCGTAATTGAAGTAATCGTAATTCTCGATCCGTAATTGGCAAATTCGTAATTGCTCCCACATATTGCGTAATTCGTAATTGCCAAATTCGTAATTAAGATCCGTAATTCTCAATTCGAAATTCTCAATTCGCCATTCGCCGTTCGCCGTTCGAAATCCAAAAACCCTATTTATACCCCTTAAACCCTTGTTGATCAATAATCGCCTGTTTTCCTTCCATCATTGAAAATGATAGTTTTTTCCAGGCAGTGCCCTTGTGGCCAATCAACAATATCGTATTGTTATCAAAGGAAAGGTCAAACAAAAATGCAGATTTTGAGGTTTGGGTCTCTTCGCTTGTCATGCCACTTTCATTTACCAATTGGGCCTTTCTCAATATGGGTAGAGTAAAACTCAATTCGGTCCAATTGCATCCGGCAGAGCATTGCATTTCAACCCTATTACCGTCCAAATTCATGGTCATGGCAAATCCTTTCAGGTTGGCATCCTCCTGCCCGTTGGCTTGTGAGAAAACGATTAAACTAACTGCGAATAATAAATACTTTTTCATATGATAGATTGTTTATTTACTTTTTATTCTTTTCCTGCCACTCTCTCTGGAAGTTGACATCCGGAAAAAAGTACAACGGAAGTTTCATTTCTACCCTCACCTTTCTACCTTTTGACAACGCGGGGCTCCACTTTTTGAGCAGCTTTACCAACCTGATAGCTTCCTGGTCCAAATCAGGTCTTATGCCCTCCACAATGCCAATATCGAATACCTTGCCGAGGGTGTCTACTTTAAACTTCACCAGCACCTTTCCCCCTACCCGCTCTTCCTTGGCCGCTGAAGGATATACCATACTGTCGGCAATGATCTTATATACTCCCTCTTGTCCTCCATTTACAAAGACCGGCATCTTATCTACCACTGCCATAGCCGGTGCCTTTGTTTTCTTTTTAGTACTCTTTTTCTGCCCCATAACTGGCAAAGTCAAAAAGCCAATTAAAAGCAGCAATAATATCCTAATGTTCATTCTCGATTTTAATTTAACGTCAAAATTAATGAAAAATAACAACATCCTCCCTAGCCCCTAGAACCTAACCCCTACTCTATCCCCTAGCCCCTAGCCCCTATCCCCCACCAACAATTTCTAACCCAAAACAATTAACCAGGCCCGGTAAATTGGCTGCGGCTATTTTCAACTTTCTGACTCTGTTTTGGGTAGGGTCAATGATGAAATTGAATGAAGTTGTTAAATCAGCACTTTCCAAATTACTCTGCAAAAAAGTGGCGTCACCAAGGTCACATACTTCAAATTGGGATTCTGATAAATCTGCCCTGCTAAAATCACATTGGTTCATCTTACACCTGACAAATTTTATTTTTTTCATCTTGCACCCACTAAAATTGGCGTAGCTAAGGTTTCCATCTTCAAATGCAAAACCAAGACCGAAGGCATCGCAGTGTTCAAAATCGAGGCCCAACATCTTACACTCTTTAAAATTAACATCTCTGAAACTGACGCCATGGATATTGGCATTACTCAAATCACATCCGATAAATTCACATTCGGTAAATGAAAATCCTCTTAGATCTACTCCTGAGAAATCGCACCTCACAAATTCCCCGTACTCATAAAGCCCAGGAGTCAAGGGGACAACTCCTATATTTTTGTCTTTTAAAAAGGTATCACTAAACCGCTCCATGGACTTGTTTTATAGCCCTAAAATATAAATAATTATTCAGGGTTCAAGCATCCACTTCAAAGACCATCTACTTTGGTCTAAGAATTTTCCCAACAATCAACTCACAGTCACTCCAGGCTTTAGTTATCAATGGATAGAATACAACAGTAGTAATATCATTCAGAATGTCAACTCCCATGTTAGTTATAGGTATTCTCCTAAACACAAAAACAACAAGCCTTTTTTATTGAGTTAAGAACATTTTTATTAAAAATGCAATTATTTATTTTATTTTAAACCATCATTTCAGTTATTTATTTGTATATTTATCGTTTTATTCAAATTAAATTACTAATAACTAAAACAAAATAGTCATGGATTTCATTTGGTTCTTACTCATAGGCGCTATCTCCGGCTGGTTGGCTGGACAATTCTGGAAAGGAAGCGGCTTTGGCCTCATAGGCAACATCATCGTTGGCATTTTAGGCGGAATGATTGGTGGCTGGCTGGCCGGTAAGCTGGGCATTTTTGGCGACGGCTTATTTTATCGCGTTCTCGTCTCTGCCGGGGGTGCCTGGGTCTTACTTTTTCTTATCAGTTTTATTAAAAAAGAGGGATAAGATTAATACAACTTTTACTTTTTTCATGGCCGTCTTACAATGCATCATTAAGTCATTTGACCATTAAAAGATGTAAGATATAATTATGAGTCCTGGGTTAATATTTGCTTTTTAAAATAAACACTCAGAACGAGGGTCAATGCTACAGCAAAAACGGCTCTCAAAAGTAAACTCACACCTTGATTTGACGACTCTAACCCAAAGATGACAATTAGGGGGAGAAAAGCTATTAGCGCCGTTGTTAATACCGCACCAACTCTGATGGGAAAGTAAAATGCATGTTGTGAAAAATACCACTGACTTATAAGTATAGAAGTCGTTGTAACAATACTGCTGATGGCAGCACCGGCAATTCCCCAAATGGGCAATAACCACCAATTGAGGCCAAAAATACCGCCCACCCAAATCATTAAATAAAGCCTGCCCAGCTCCCTTACCCTTCCTGGCTCTTTAAATTCTCTGTAGATGTGGGGCAATAATGAATTACTTACTATATTCATAGCCAACATGGGTACAGCTGCAATTCTAAACATGACCGCATAAATGCCAACCGCATCAAGACCCAAAAAGTCCTTTATCAGCCACCTGTCTATATAATTCATAAGGTACAGCACCACTGCTGCCACAGTAAGGGGGGCGGAAAAAATGAGCATCTTTTTCAACAAACCGAAATCAGGTTTATTGGTCAGGGCTTTGAGGTTAGATTTAGTAGCATACACCAGACCCGCAAGAGCGCCTACAATCTGGCCAATAAAAACCCCCTCAAGACCATACAATTTATAAACTACCAGCCAAATTGAAACCAATACCGTTGAAAGTACACAAATGATATTGGCAATGGAATAAGCCGTGCTCTCAAGCGCATACCGCTGGATGGTTTGTAAATAATTAAACAGCGCCAGTGCCATTGATGCCGCAAAAGCTAACCACAGCAGGCGCCCCAAAGCTGGATCTCCAAAAAACCAATGGGCGAGTTGATTCCTGGTTAATCCGATAAAACACAATATGGGAACAAGGGCCAGAATATAGTATAACAAACCGGTACTCACTATTTGCTGCCGCTGATCCTGTTAGGCTTCGGCATAAAATCGGGCTACTGCCTGGTAGAGCTCTAAAAAAATAAAAACACTTGTTACATAAGTAATCGTGGTTACAAGATCCATAGTGCCATATTCCTTCTGCGATAAGACCCTCGCATATACAGGAATCAGTATAAAGTTGATCAGCCTTACCATCATTGTGGTTAGGCCATAGATGCCCAGGTCCTTAAGAAACCGGTCTTTCATGAAAGGCATAGTGGTTTTGCTGCAAAAAGCCCTTGAGCTTTTGTTTGACGGCCGGATTATGATTTAAAAACAAGGCATCCTCTCCCATTGTATCTATATATCCTTGTACAAACCGTTTAAGTCGATCTTCCTGCATGCCATATCCATGAACACATTTAATATTCTCTGGCCGAAAATACCATTTTGAAGGCGCTTCTCCCTTAATTAATAATAAATATTTCTGAGCAACTGCTCTATTGTTCCAGTTATTCTGTACAAAGAGGGCATTCATTGCCCCATACTCCAATCGTTTGTTCCTATCGATGACAAGTTGTATCAACTCACTCTCAAGATAATCAGGATGACAAAATAAGGAGGGTGGTACAATTTCTTCAGAATGTTCATTATAAATACAATTGAAATAATATCCTGCACTCAGTACAGGTTTACCTGCCACCGAAGCTTCAGTGCCTAAGCCACCCAGTGGTATATCAGAATATAACTCATCCACCACTATATCACAATCTTTGATAATTTCTATTACTTTTTCATTGGGTACATTTTGCAATTTGATAAACTCTACCGGATATCCCTGTGTTTTCAATTTGTTTACCATCGCTTCAATTTCTGCACTTCCTTTAGATACAGCGTTGGAAGGGGCATGGAGAATTTTAACAATTCTTGATCTTTCCTCCCTGGCCAACGAAAATGGAGGGATTTGACCACAGGGAAATCCAATATTGAGCCACGCAATAAATGGCTTGGAATGAAACAAGGCAGTTGGAGGATGGTTGATCACCACATCTGCGTATTTTTCAATGCGCTCCATTTGTTGCTTTTGTTTTTCTACCTCTTTGAAACACTTTTCATACAACCATTGTCCATTTTTTAAATATCGGCTCATGATAAAATTACCCGACATGTACAAGGGCCTGGATTCCGTACCCAAGCAAACAAAAATTATCTTTTTCTTGAAAAATTTTAGGATACCTAACTCATAGAAGTCAAAATAGGCATGAGAGTTGAGGATAAAGACATCGTACCTCACAATAACAAAGGTCAAAATGGCAGATTTTAGCAAGACCACAAAAGGCAGCAAAAGGTATTTTAGCAACTTGCCCTTCAGCCCGCTTGTTTCCTTATACCACCGAAAAAGAATCTGATTGAGTTTGACAATTGGCCCCATTTGGTCCTTGTAAAACTTATTTTTGGAAAGGAACCATAGGTCCGCTTTGATGCCTTCCTGATCAAAACCCTCTTTCAACCTGGTAAAATAACCCGCAATCTCTGTATTTCCAATGTAAATTCTCATGACAACATGTTTTACTGGTCATATGATTTTGTGTATTTCAGGTAAAAACTCAAAGGAACTAAATTGGCTTTTACCAGGATGTAAAAAAACCATCTCAATCGCTCAAAAGTTTTTTTGTACGTTTTATAATCTCTGTAAGATTTATTGGGCAAAGCCATAAGCCCGGCAAAACCGGCTTCTGTCAAACCCAGTCTTTTATAGATTTCTTGCAGAATCTGGGGATCAAATGGCTTTTCTTTTTTGATTTCTTCAAGAGCCGTTTCCCTTGTCCATTGACCGGATCTCACCAGTGCTGAAAATTCACAATAACGAAGGTCATAACCAAATTTTTTGGGCAACCAGTAGTTATTGGTAAAATAAGCCGTTCTGTTTTCCATATGGTGACCTCCATAATATTGCCATCCGTAAGTCGCCGTCAAAAAATCTTTGACTGCCTCTTTGTTATAATCCAGATAATAGAGTGGTCTTATCTTTTTTATCTTATCTACCACAATCCATTTTAACCAACTGCTCATCCACAAGCTGGGCAGGCTTTTGATTTTTTTTGATCCAAATTTTTTCTGTACAGATTCAATGTACTTGGCATCCATATAAAACCAACCATGGGGTGAAATGCCCTCGGTTCGGAATGAATGACCCTCAAAAATGTATTTTACCCCAAACTTTCTGCAAGCCATGTAATGGACAGTGGCCAAAGCCAAATCGCTGGGGGTATCAATATCCGGTACAGATGCTTTCAAAAAAGAATGAAAGATATCGCTATATTCTTCATTGTCTACCACATGGGTATACAAATCTATGCCCAGTTTTTCTGTCACACACCTGATGTTTTCAACGGCGGTTTTTGAATTCCACGTATTGTCAAAATGAGCAGCTAGAACCCGTAAGCCCAGCACTTCTTTTGCGAGATACATCATGTAAGAGGAATCGGTGCCTCCACTAACTCCTACAACCACATCGTACTTTTTATTCTTCTGCTCTTCTTTGATGGTTGCAGCCAGCTGCCTCAGGTATTCCATGCCCTTTTCGCCGGTTGGATACATCAGATTAAGTTCATCATATTGCAGACAATAATTACAAACCCCTTCGTGATTAAAAGTAATATACGGTATGGTATCATCATAAATACACCTCGAACATATCTGCTTATTTACTCCTTCTATCATTGGGTTTTTTCATTTAATACAATAATTTTTTAGCTCTTTCTTGTCTTATCTCCTTTAGGTGTTGAGCTTTGGGAAAATTGATCAAAACACCCAAACCCTGCTGCTGATAAACTGCCATGCTGCCAAGGGCTACGGCAGAAACACCTGTCTCCTCAAATACTTCTTTTATATGCACCAGATTGCCCGCGCCTCCTGATGCAATCAAGGGAACGGAAGAAATGGCATTCATTTTTTTAAGCATTTCCAGGTCCAGTCCCTTCCAGCTTCCTTCCAGATCTATGTTGTTGATAATGATTTCTCCTGCACCTGCTTCAATCATTTCCATCAGAAATTCTTGAGGAGAAAAGCTGGATTCTTTCTGACCAGAATGAAAATATACTTTGTACCTGCCTAGCCAGTTTTTTTTAACATCCATGCTCACAACGATGCATTGATTTCCAAAAAAAGCCGCACCTTCTGTCACTAAACTATTACCCTTGGCCAGGGCTGAATTGATAACTACCTTTTCTACTCCTGCTTTAAGGATTTCTCTGATTTGGTCAAGATGACTAATACCCCCACCATAGGTCAACGGCATAAAACACTCATCTGCCACCTTTCTGATTAGTTCCATATCAGGTCCTTTGATGTGCCGATCCGGAGATATGTCGCATAGCATCAATTCATCAACTTCTTTTTCATTGAATATTTTGACTGCATTAACTGGATCTCCTACATATTGTGGGTTTTTAAATTGAGTGGTCTTAACCAATTTACCGGACTGCACCAAAAGACAGGGAAGAACTCTGTTTTGTACCATCCGTTTAAATTTTAGCAAAATTTTTTAATACCATCATGCCGTATCGATGACTCTTTTCCGGGTGAAACTGGCACCCCATGATATTGTCTTTAGCCATTATGGCAGCAAAGGCATGACCATGGTTGGCTGTGGCAATCAATTGATTTGGATTATTGGCCCTTATGTAATAGGAATGAACAAAATAATATCTAGGTTCTTCATCCAGATCTGCTACCAACTCATGAGCTTGCGTCACACTAATACTATTCCAACCCATGTGGGGCACTCGTAAACCTGTATCTTGCAAAAAGTCGAACTTATACGAATGTGCATCCAACCACCCTAAGCCATCTGACTGCCCTTCTTCACTGCCTAGTGTCATCAATTGCATGCCAAGACAAATGCCGAGAATGGGCTTCTTTCGGTTATCTACCATTTCTTTCAGTAACCCCATCATACCTGCTGATTCCAATTGAGCCATGCCGGCATCAAAGGAACCCACCCCGGGGAGGATCAACTTATCTGCCTTTTCAATGACCGATAATTGAGATGAAATGACAGCATCTTCTCCCAGATACTGAAGCATATTCTGGATTGATCCCAGATTTCCCATGCCATAATCTAAAATTACTATTGCCATTTCCAATTTCTATATCTTAAAATCCGGGCTGGAACACCGGCTACCACAGCAAAATCAGGAACATCTTCGGTCACCACTGCCCCTGCTCCAACAACAGCTCCTCTACCTACAGTTGCGCCAGGCAATAGGATGGCTCCAACTCCTATATCAGCACCATCTCCTATAACCACTGACTTACATTCAACAGGATGGTACAAAATGGGTAAGTCAACTTGGGAATCTTGATGGGATGAGGTAATGATTTTAACACCAGGACCAATACCCACTGCTTTGCCAATGGTTATATTACCCGCGGAATGAAAAAAACATTGTTGTCCAATCCAGCTGCCCTCACCTATTTCCATTAACCCTTTATAATAACCCTTTAGTATGGTCTGGTGGCCGATATACACATTGTCTGCAATGATTATATTTTCTGCATGAAAAACCATAACCCCTGCTTCAAAGATCACATTTTTACCAAGAGATTTGAAATCACCTGCTACAAATTGACCACTTCCATGTGACCCGGGTTCTTTGATATTATGAAGGTTCATCAGTCATGGCCTTTTGAATGATGCTTGAAATGTGACTTAGGTCTTCATTTTGTAAGTGAACACCCAAGGGGATAGCCAGCCCTCTCTGAAATGCCGCTTGTGCAGCAGGGAAGGCATTGTCATCGGTTGCATATTTTTCTTTATAGTAGCTAAGATGGGGAATAGCATAAGCCCCAATATTGCTCTCAATTCCTTCAGCCAATAAAGCTGATTTTACCCCATCTCTTTTTGAAGCCTGATCAAAGAGAAGATGGAAAGTCTGATAAGTAGCCTCACTGTCTTTGAGGGGCCGTGGCAAATGCAGGCCAGTAATACCGGAAAGCAAAGTCTGATAAATTGTCGCCTGCCTTCTGTGTTCAATAATGGTTTCGTCCAATGTATCTAACTGACTAGGCCCAAGTGCTGCTTGAAATTCTGTCATACGGTAGTTGTAGCCGGCGCATACAAAATCAATCTTACCATGGTTGTTTTCAATTCCATGGTTGCGCATGTTTCGGAGGTGATTAGCCAGTTTAGCGTCTTTTGTAACGATGGCCCCACCTTCTCCGGTTGTCAATATTTTTCTGGGGTGAAAACTAAAACACCCTGTATATGTAAAAGTACCTGCTTTCTTGTTATGCAAAGTGGCCCCAAGTGCACAGGCTGCGTCTTCAATGACCAATAAATTATGGAGTTGGGCTAGTTCTATGATTTTATCCAGATCGGCCATTAAACCAAATTCGTGCACTGCTATAATGGCCTTGGTAGCAGGAGTAATCAAAGCTGACAGACACAAGGTATCAATGCAACAGTCTGACAGTTGAATATCTGCAAATATCGGCCTGGCACCGGTAAGTTCTACAGCATTAGCAACCGCTGTAAAGGTATAAGCAGGCACGATCACTTCGTCGCCACTGCCAATTCCGGCTGCAAGTAAGGTAAGATGTAGTGCCGCCGTACCATTGCTTACAAGAATACAATTTTCTATGTCTAAATAGGCTTCAAGCTCCTGCTCAAATCGCCTGACCCACTTTCCCTGAACCAGCATGCCTGAATCCAGCACATCCAAAACTTGTTGTAGTGCAATCTCAGGAATTTGAGGACGAGACAATCTGATCATTTCTTTTTGCATCGTCAAACAGCAATTGGTTTTTTCATCCACTCTGCAGTTCTTAATATACCCTCATCCAGCATTGTTTCAGCTCTGAATCCAAGCAGCTTGTCTGCTTTATCTACCGATGGTATCCTCAATTCAATATCAGCAGAAAGAGGCGGTTTAAACAATATCTTAGATGAAGAATTCAACACCCTGCATACGGTTTGGGCCAGTCCAAATGTTGTAATCACTGATTTGGCATTGCCTATGTTGAAAGATTCTCCAATCGCATTGGGATTGTGGATACAGTGGATGAGCCCATCAATAAAATCGTTGACATAACACCACGAACGAATCTGACTTCCATCTCCATATATGTAGATATCTTCATCGTTAATGGCTTTTTTAATAAAAATTTGCATAGCCCCTTCACCGGTTTGTCCTTCGCCATACACATTAAACGGTCTCACAGTAACAATGGGCAGTCCCATTTCTTTGTGAAACGCATGTGCCAGGTGCTCTGCTGCCAGCTTACTCACGGCATAGGTCCACCGTGCTTCTCCCGCACTTCCAACGTGGGTCGTGCTGTCTTCGGTCGACTTAAAAGACATCCTGCCAAAAACTTCTGAAGTGGAGAAGTTGACAAACCTGTCTTTGATCTTGTGTTTTACAGCTGCTTCCAGGGCATTGGTAGTGCCAATAATATTGATTTTCATGGTATTGGTCGGGCTCTTGATCACCGTATCAATTCCTGCAATGGCCGCCGCATGTACTACTATATCTGCACCTTCCATTGAAGCCTCCAGATGCTCATATTCCATTACAGAACCACGAATAACATTTACATTGGGATGTTGATTCAAATCGGTTGAGGAAAGGGTATCGCGGTAAAAGTTGTCAAATACGGTGATAAAATTGTCATTCACCAGTTGCCTGATCAAACGATTGGCGATAAAACCGGCGCCCCCGGTGATAAATATATGCTTATCTTTTATCATATGTATAGTATAGAAGGTCTTATAATTACCCTACAAAGGTAAGCCTGCATCCACGAAACCCTATTAGATATAGGTTAGAAGAAAATTAGATATGTATTAAACTGAGATTAAAATAAGATTAAACCGACACGGGAAGGGATATTCGGAAAGTGCTTCCCTTGCCCGAAATGGAATCAACATTGATAGTTCCATTGTGCAGTTCTACAATCTTTTTGGTAAGTGCCAGACCGATGCCATATCCTGCTATGTACTGCGAGTTTTGTCCTCTGTAGAAAGGTTGAAAAATTTTGTCGAGATCCTTGGTGTGGACACCTGATCCCTGGTCTTTAAACTTAATATGAAGCATGGTTTCTTCAATGTGCAGACTAATCTTAACACCGTTGTTTTCTGAAAACTTACAGGCATTGTCAATCAGGTTGTTAAAAGAAATGGATAACAATTGTTCGTTGCCGTAAATCAACAACTGTTGTTCATTCTCGGGCATTTGATCCAGGTTCAGCTCTATATGACTTTGGGGTCTAAGCTGAATCGCTGAATGATAGGTTTCAACCAACAATTCATCCATGCGTATCAACTTAAAATCTGCAGGAGATTTTTCAAAACTGATACGTGCAAGGTCTAACAAGCCATTGGCAAGTTTGCTTAGTTTTTTAAGCTCATCAGATAATGACTTGATAACCCCCTTGTATTTTTCTTTATCGCGCTCCTGCATAAGGGTATAATCCAGCTCGGTAACCATTACTGTAAAGGGTGTACGCAACTCATGGGCCGCATTGGCAACAAATTCTCTCTGTAAAATAAAAGCATCTTCCAGGCGCTGCATCATTTGGTTGAAGGTAATCGCCATTTGGGCAATTTCATCTTTTTTATTTCCTTCACTTACGCGCTGATTGAGGTTGTTGACCGATATGGTCTTCACTTGATTGATGACGTTAGAAATAGGCCTCAATGCCCTTCCAGCAAAGACATAGCCAAATATGATGGTGGTGAAAATGCTGAATAAAAATCCGGTCAATAATATAATCTTGAGGTTGCTGATCTTTGACAAGCCATACTTGTCCCATGCAGAGACCAGAATCACATAAGTTTCTCCCTTATTGACAACCAATAAACCCAGTCCCTCTCTTTCACCATCCTGGTACTCAACACGTTTGTTTATGATAATTTGTGGAATCAGGTGCAGTTTTGATGAAACCGTAGAGTCAGATAGGTTGGCATAAACTTGGGTGCTGTCTGCCGTATAAATCCTCAAATTTTCATTGTAAAGTGATAAGGTATTTTTATCAATGATCCTGAGTAAGTCAGCAGAGACCTCGTCTACGTTGAGTAACAGCTGGGCCGTTGAAAGTGCCCTGTTTTCAAGCCTGGAATAATAATCATTGGATCTGTATAAAGATGAAAAGTACAATATGGCAGACGAAAAAATAGAGATAATAATGAAAACAAAAAGCGAAAACTGGAGCAATAAACGGGTACGAATGTTCAATTGTCTTCATTTTGCGGTTTAAGATAATAACCCATGCCCACCCGGGTATGAATGAGTTTGTTGTCAAAATCCCTGTCTATTTTTTTCCTGAGATAGTTGATATACACATCAACATAGTTGGTTCCTGTATCAAAATTGAGGTTCCAAATCTTATCAGAAATATCAGCCCTGGAAAATACCTCTCCCGGATTACTTGCTAGTAATTCCAATAAGGTATATTCTTTGGCAGTAAGTTCAATCATTACCCCCTGCCTCGACACCGTTTTATTGGTTTTATTTATGATCAGGTCTGCAATTTTAATGATACTTTGATCCTTCTTTTCTACGAGTGATGTGCGTTTCAGAATAACCTTAATTCTAGCCAGTAACTCATTAAAATCAAATGGTTTGGTGATGTAATCATCTGCACCTGCATCAAAGCCCGCCAACTTATTATGGGGTGATGCCATGGCCGTGAGCATGATTACCGGCAAATCATTATCGTGTTTTCTCACTTCTTTGCACAAATCATAGCCATTGATCAAAGGCAGATTGATGTCGATGATCAACAAATCGTATTTGTTCTTTAATGCCATTTCTTTCCCAATGTAGCCATCCTGCACTGCTTCAGCACAGTATCCATTTTCTGTCAAGCCTGCTACCAGTAAATTGGCCAGTCTTATTTCATCTTCTACAATAAGGATGTTTTTCAATTTTTTTGGTTATGAAAGAAATGAACTTATTATAAATAGCTTATAGAGTGTGACATCCTGTAAATATTCTTCTTGGCTTAAACTACTTAACAAAGGTAACTCTTTTTTATAAATAAAAATATCCATATATTGATAATATTCATTATCAATAGGTTATCTTATGTTTTCAAAAAAGTTCCTTCAACTTTCGGTTTTTACCAACACCTCCCTTGTTAACTTCTTTTTGTTTTAATCCTTGCCTTGTCTGTAATAGGTTCTACCCATTGATTGGATAAAACTGCCCTCTATACTTTCTCTACTTTTTTACAGCTGCACCAACCTCAATCTCTGGCTGCCACCATTGATTTCTACTACATAAAGTCCTGGAACAAAGACTTCACTTACGGAAGGGCCCGTTCCTTCATACAAGATCCTGCCGCTGAGATCGTAAACTCTTAATGAAGTGACCTCAGCCGCACTTTTAATGGTGAAACCCTGGTATGCCGGATTGGGAACAATCATGGCCAAAGATGCAGCTACCGCTTCTTCTGTGCCAGTGGCACATTGATTGGAAGCTCCAAAGCTCGGCACCATCATTACAAAGGCCCCACTACCATTGGTGCATCTACCCATTGACACATCAGCCGTTTGAACGCCATAACTGTATTCATCCACCACAGTACCATCAATATTCAACAACCTGATTTCCTCGCCATCAGCAGACAGCTTAAAATTGGTATGTAGGCCTTCTTCGATTTTGCTGTCTTCATCAGCCCACACAGTGAGATAGGCGCCCGCCTTGATGATGGTTCCCACAGGAAATGACCACTTGGTAGGGTTGTCAGGATTGTCGGTCAGGTAGATGCCTCCCAAATTGATATCAGCTCCGGTAGTGTTGTACAACTCAATCCAATCTTCGTATTTACCCTCAGAATTGGTGTTGACCGTTTTATTGGAGGCTAAAAACTCATTGATCACCACCGAGCCCGCAGGTATCGCAAGCTGGTTATTGGTAAATGTAAGGGTGTAAAATTCATGCTCAGCCCTCTGGGGGTAAAAAATACCGGCATCATTGTTTTCGGCATAAACATAATATTGGGCCCCTCCATCCTTATAAGGAATGGTAGCTGTATAAATCAGATCACCTGCCTTTTGATCACCATTGGTGCCATCATCTTTCATTTCAACTTGCACAAATCGCTCGAGTTTTTGATACCGATATGCCAAAGAAACACCCGACTGACCACTGAGCAAAGCTTCGATTCTCACACCCTGCAAACCCTGATCGATTTTATTGATCTCATTGACCTGAGGAGGTACTTTTTTGTAATCTGCGTTGGAGGCAAAATAAGTCATCCTGGCTGTCATCAATTTTTGTACACCGGGAGTAGACATCAATGGGCCTCCACCCCCTCCGCCCGCACTAATGTCGGTAGTCATGGCATTTTGAAACTGGGTATAGGTATAAAACTTGTAAGGGTCAGCTTGCACAGCAGCATCAATCAGGGTGCGCAATCGGCCAGCCTCCTCCAGGTAAAGTCCATTTTCAAAATATTCTTTGGAAAGGGTCCTAATGTGGGCCATATACTTTCTTTTGTAGGTAGCATTGCTCAATAGCTTCTGGATGAGGGGTCTGGCAGTATTATTGGCATTGTACAAGATGTCTAAGGTAGCGCCTCCACCCCCTCCCATATTGGGAAAGCCTCCAAAGCTCATATTCAGGTCCCAAACCAATGAAGCAAACCGATCATTGTTGTCTCTGTACAAATAATAGTTTTGGGCAAAACTCCCCGAATAACTATCCAGGTTTACCATCACTACGTTAAAGGCCAGCATCCAGAGAGCCTTGTCCACATCCAGGATTTCTTCAATGGCATCGGTATGGTTCACAAGGGTGTCACAAAGATGCATCAATTCTTTCCAGCCCGCATCAGATTTCATTTCATAATGGCCGTAGTACAAGGTAGTATCCACACCCTTATAAGCCAGATTGGGTAGGTACTGCTGCACTTGTTTGGGATTACACTTTACAAACGTATTGTTCTTACTGTCAAACTCATTCGAAAGAAATCGTTTATTGATACTTTCCACGTTGGTGTACAAACCGTACAGCTGGTCGTTGATGTACACATTCGCAAAATTGGACTTCGGGCAATCCATGTAGTTTTGCAAAATATAATACGACACCGCTTCTCTCACAAAAGAGGGATCCTGATAGACGTTGGATAATTTGATATCCCCCTGTCCATTGTAGGTCTGGTCTTTCACATAATCCAACTCAATGTGCAACGGATTCTTTTTATTGGTTGCCCTGTAACTGCTATTTCCCTTGTACTTCACCCCCACACTGTCAAACTGCACCCCATTGACCTTACACCATGCTGCCAGGATGTAATTCTCATCTCCATTCTTTTCAGCCTGCATCAAAGCATTCCAGTTGCTCTGGTTAAAATGAATTTCTATTTTTTGGATTACAATGGGATCGTAGAAGTCCTGTCCTCTCAGCTCACTTACAGCTGCCATCAAAACAGCCAAAACAAACAACATCAAAAAGCGACAACGACTCAAAAAGGATTGAATTACCATACCTGTATTATAGTTTTTATCAATACGACAAGAAACCGTGAATGTACTCAATAATTCACAAATTTCTCCCAACCTCTCAATCTAGCTCCCTATGCCCAAGTAATAAATTTTAAAATTTCCTATTACAATCCCCCCCATTTCCTCTTCTATCCGCAATTCAACATTCGTAATTCTTAATTCTTAATCCGTCATTCGTATTCTCAATTCGTAATCCATGACTGACCAGTTGCAGCTTAGCTGCAAATCGAGATCCTAAACGGATCGAGATAGGGAAGGAACTGCGAAATGCCTTTCGCAGCAACTTTAGCCTCAATAAGCGTATATACGTAATTCTCAATTCGAAATTGAATCCCGTAACTCGTAATTCTCAATTCGTAATCCATGACTGACCAGTTGCAGCTTAGCTGCAAATCGAGATCCTAAACGGATCGAGATAGGGAAGGAACTGCGAAACACCTTTCGCAGCAACTTTAGCCTCAATAAGGGTCTATACGTAATTCGTAATTCTCAATTCGAAATTGAATCCCGTAATTCGAAATTCTCAATTCGAAATTGATCCGTAATTCTCAATTTTTAATTCGTAATTAAAACCCCATCTCCTCCCCAAACGTAATCAAATTATGATCCGGATCCAGGAGCGAAAACTCCCTCTGCCCCCAAGGCTTCTCAGATAAAGGTCCATTCGGATGAATCTCCACCCCTTTCTCTAAAAATGAGTTGTACAACTCCTGATATTTTCACCCGGATATACACTTGTCCATAATTATGCATCGGATCCAGTTCCGGAAAGGCAAAAAAATGAATTTCAATTTCATCTTTACTTACCATGAGGTAATCAGGATAATCGCCCCCTTTCATTTCAAATCCCAAATCTTCAACATAATAGGCTTTGGTAATTTCTTTATTCCTCATTGGAAGCTTGGGGTGGATGTGGGTTAACATGTTTTAAATTTTTTGCCTAAGGTAACTCAAATTTAAATCTCCACTTACCAAGCCCCTTTACTTTAGACCAGCGGTGCATTATATTAGACCAAAAATTTAGGTCCAATAAATAAGTCAATTCACTCCTACCCATATTACATCTTAAAAAATCGCTTTGAATACAATTGATGGGTCTTCCTATCTCGAAAAGAGACAAAATACATGCCCGGTATCAAATCGCGAATTTCAATTCTTTGGTCTGTAATATTTTCAATCGTTGAAGATGATTTAACCAAGTGGCCCTGAAGATCATAAATCTCCCATCGATCAGAGTTTTCAATACCCTGCCCAGAAAAATGCAAGTAATCATGTGCTGGATTAGGATACAAAGATAGCATTACATCTTCTGCTAAATCTTTAATGGAACTTACCAAACCCAGTTGTTCAAGGGGTACACTCATGGTACTGAGGGCCTGGGCAAAGATATCTTGCTCAAATTTACCCTTATCATTCACATAAAAAGCACCTTCGGCCATACTTACTATTAAGTCATCTCCTTTAAATTGAAAAGAGTAGGGTGAAAATGCTCGTAGCGAATCAATGCCGGTTATTGATTTTTTAAAAACCATACTGCCATTTTGCGTCTTGAAAACCCTTGATTCTCTTTTTATCAAAGCTCCATCCTTATACCTAGATTGAAATATCAGAAATTCATTATCCTGTTCCAAATATTTATATGCAAATGAAACATTGGGCTCATCTAAAATTTTAAACTTGGTTAGCAATTTTCCACTATATTCATATGCCAAAATTACAACAGAGTCGAAAAACATTTCGGTATCTTCCGTATATTGAACCAACACATGATTTTCATTTGCCTCCCTCATCAGTATCCCGAAATTAATATTAAAGCCTTCTAATGGCTTTTCATCTATTTTATTCAGATCATAACTATAATATTGAATATACGCTTGTTTCTCGATGGGATTAAAATAAAAGTAAACCAAGGTATCCGGCCCTTTTTTCAACAAATTGGCATTAAAAACATCATATCCAAGATCTATGGTATCCGTTTGCGACAATACGTGTCCCCTCTTATCTATTTTGTAGGATTTGAACTTATACTTATTATTGAACTTTAGTCTTTCTATGTACCTGAAATTTCCATCTTCTTCAGAAAAAAAGTAAGAGACCCGATTGCCTCTCACAAAAGCTGAAAACTGGGTTCTCAAAGCCAAGGTGTCACTTGCCTCAGGAATGAGTTCCTCCATTAATTTTCCATCGACATCACTGTATTTTCTATACACCACCGACATGTCAACTCCGGAATTATACAAATCATTTTCTGTACTAAACGGCACATTCAATCTTTGACTTACAATTTCAACAGACTCACCACTATTTATGCGCATCAAAACAGGGGCCTCTTGCCTATCGGAAGTGGTCAGATCAAAATAATTGAACCAAATTTTCTCTCCCGTTTCACAGTCAATCTTTTCCAGGTAAGCTCCTTCCTGATCTCTGCCATCCACTAACAACAAATTATAAATATAATTATTTTCTAAAACAGGTTTTTGAAAATAATACCTGTATAATTTATTGTATTCATCATAATAGGGGCTTTTAAAAACCTCACTTCCTGAGGTAAAAACCCAATCAGGTGTAATATTTTCAAATTGAATAGGTTGGTAGGGTATTTTGGGCAGCTGGCCTTCAAGCTTTGTGAATATACAAATAAAAAAAAGTAAATAAAAATATTTCATAGTTTTTGAATTTAAAGTGTGAGCATCGGTATTTGTAGCCGATGCTCAACATTACTCTATAGTCTTTCACATGGATTTATACAAGAAGAAATCGGCCTTTCACACTGTGCAGGTAGGTCATCGCACTCACCTGAAGTGACATAAACCGGATCTGAATACACTATTACGCCATTATCGTTCAGACACAATGTTCTGGATCTAACACAACAAGCATCTCCACAACTAATTTCATGAAAATACAAACCATTTTCATCTTCTTCAGGGCATCTAATTAGACAATCTGATTCATAAAAGTCAAAGGTTGCTGCCCTTGTGGAAGAACAATATGGAATTTCAGATTTGGCTTTCATATTATACGCTACCACCGTTTCTGCACCATGCGACAAAACTCTATTTAACTCGTTAAGTTCATAATTGAGCTGCAAAAAATCATTGGCATAATATAAACTATCCAAATAATTTTTAAATATTTGACAATTTACATTTGATGTATCAGGATAGTACTGAAAATCATAAATTGAAACTACAGGCCCATTTGAACCTGGACAAGTTTTTACAATAACTGAATAATAATAAGGACAGCTTTTATATGTGCTGCCGTATTGGGTTATAGTATCATACTGACACAAATAATTATATGCTGGACTACAATCATTCCCAGTCCTCAATTCCAAATTAATTTTATCAACTCCTGGTTCTCTGATTTCATGATTTTGACACGAGCTCAACACAAATAACCAAGCGAAAGCTAAAAACAACCAAAAAGAGGTAGCCTTTTTTCTTGGTCTTAATACACTTTGCACAAGAAAAATTAAAAATCGAATGCTTTTTATTGGGGGGGGGCAATGTTTTTCATAATATTATTGTTTAAGGTTAAAATAATATCAAATTTAATACTAATTTAGTTAATAAAAACAATATTATCAATAATTTTTAAAATTTTAACAAAATATAATAACAATTGAGTTATTTCAATAAAAAATTGGTATTTAAATAGATAAAATCTAACAGTAGCCAAATGTATTACCTTGAGGGAGCACACTTTTTCTTCTAATCCCCTATTATGTCTTTAAAAATGGCAATTTACTTGAAATGATCTCAAATCTTAAAAAATCGCTTTGAATACAATTGATGGGTCTTTCTATCTCGAAAAGAGACAAAATACATGCCCGGTATCAAATCGCGAATTTCAATTCTTTGGTCTGTAATATTTTCAATCGTTGAAGATGATTTAATCAAGTGGCCCCGAAGATTATAAATCTCCCATCGATCAGAGTTTTCAATACCCTGCCCATAAAAATGCAAGTAATCATGAGCTGGATTGGGATACAAAGATAGCATTACATCATCTGCTAAATCCTTATTGGAACTTACCAGGCCCAACTGTTCAAGGGATACACTCATTGTGCTGAGGGCCTGGGCAAAGATATCTTGTTTGAAAATCCCTTCATCATCTGAATAAAAAGCACCTTCGTCCATACTTATTATTACTTTATCTCCTTTGAATTGAAAAGAGTAGGGTGAAAAAACACGAAGTGAATCCTGGCCGGCAATTGACTTTCTAAAAACCATACTGCCATTTTGCGTTTTAAAAACCCTCACTTCCCTATTAAGAAAAGCTCCATCCTTATACTTGGATTGAAATATCAAAAATTCATTCTCACTTTGTAAATATTTATAAGCAAAAAAAACATTAGGTTCATCCAAAAATTTAAACTTGTTTAGCAATTTTCCATTATAATCATAGGCTAGAATTACGATAGAGTCGAAGATCATCCCTTTATCTTCCGTATATTGAACCAGCACATGACTTCCATTTGCCTCCCTCATCAAAATGTTAAAGTTAGTAGTAAAATTTTCTAATGGCTTTTCATCTACTTTATTCATTTCATAGTCAAAAAACTGGAGGTATGCCTGCTTTTCAACTGTTTTAAAATTTAAGTAGACCAATGTATCCTTACTTTTCGGTAACAGGATGGCATTAAACTCATCCCGACCAATATCAATGGTATCTGATTTCGATAAAACATACCCTCGTTTGTCAATTTTATAAGACTTGAATTTAAATTTATTGCCAAACTTCAATCTTTCTATATACCTGAAATTCCCATCGTCCTCAGAAAAAAAATAAGAAACATCATTTCCTCTAGGGAAAAAAGAATGTTGTGTTCTAAGTGATAAAGTATCATTACTATCTGGAATAATTTCTTCAATCAAAGCACCGGTACCATCATCGTATTTTCTATATACAACTGACATATCAGTGCCCGATAAATACAAATCATTCTCCGTACTAAATGGCACATTTAATTTCTGACTAAGTAACTCTATGTACTCACCACTTTTAATTCGCATCAAAACAGGAACTTCCTGCCTGTCACCGGTGGTAAGATCAAAATAAGTAAACCACTTTTGATTCCCACTATTCAGATCAACTTTTTCTAAATAAGCCCCTTCCTGATCTCTTCCATGTACTTTAAATAGATTATATAAATGATCACCTTCTACGTTAATTTCCTGGAATGAATTTCTATTCAGTTTATTAAACTCATCATAATAGGGACTCTTAAAAACCTCACTCCCAGATGTAAAATACCAGTCAGGTAAAATATTTTCAAATTGAATGGGTTGGTAGGGGATTTTGGGGAGTTGGGCCTGCAGACCTGCAAACACGAATAGGAAGACAATTATTAAGCGACTTTTCATGGCATAAGAATTTAGTGTACTTGTACAAATATAATACTCAATAACTTATCACGGTATAATTGCCCCGAAATAAAATTTAATTCTGAAATACAAAAATCTACTGGTTGACCATTTTAGCCAAAATCAAATCACCAAATTATTGTGAAATAAAACTTCCATTTCATTGTGTGTTTTTAAGACTAACTTCGGTTTTTTAACAATCGGCTACGCCTTATAGATCACCACCTTCTTCACAACCCCATCCTCCCTGAATTTCACCACAAGCGCATGGGTAAAAGCCCGAAAAAAACCAATCTTCTTCTGGTACATCATGTACACATAATTCAGACTATCCCCCGATCCCGGCTTACCCAGCAGTGCTTCCACTTCAGCCCTGGGCATGCCTTCCCAATCGTATCTTTTCAACAAATCATCCACCATTTTTTCGCGGTAAGGATAAACGCCATCACTGCCCTCTTTCCATTGTTCTGAATTAAACTCCATCTTCCCCAAGGCCGCAATTTCGGCATCTCTGCGGCAGGCGAATAAGGTGGTAAATATCAGCAATGCGAATACAATTTTTGTTTTCATTATTTGTAATTTATTTTTAATTTATTAAATTTCACTTTTGTCAATTCTCGCTTAGGGCAATTCGCACTGCGTGCTTAGGGCAATTCGCGCTGCGCGCTTAGGGCAATTCGCGCTGCGCGCTTAGGGCAATTCGCGCTGCGCGCTTAGGCGGTCGCTGCGCGCTTAGGGCAATTCGCTGCGCGCTTAGGGCAATTCGCTGCGCGCTTAGGGCAATTCGCGCTGCGCGCTTAGGGCAATTCGCCTGCGCGCTTAGGGCGCGCGCGCGCAGGGCAATTCGCACTTCGTGCTTAGGGCAATTCGCTGCGCGCTCAGGGGCAATTCGCTGCGCGCTTAGGGCAATTCGCTGCGCGCTTAGGGCAATTCGCGCTGCGCGCTTAGGGCAATTCGCGCTGCGCGCTTAGGGCAATTCGCGCTGCGCGCTTAGGGCAATTCGCACTTCGTGCTTAGGGCAATTCGCGCTGCGCGCTTAGGGCAATTCGCGCTGCGCGCTTAGGGCAATTCGCGCTGCGCGCTTAGGGCAATTCGCGCTGCGCGCTTAGGGCAATTCGCGCTGCGCGCTTAGGGCAATTCGCGCTGCGCGCTTAGGGCAATTCGCGCTGCGCGCTTAGGGCAATTCGCACTTCGTGCTTAGGCAATTCGCGCTGCGCGCTTAGGGCAATTCGCGCTGCGCGCTTAGGGCAATTCGCGCTATGCGCTTAGGGCAATTCGCGCTGTGCGCTTAGGGCAATTCGCGCTGCGCGCTTAGGGCAATTCGCGCTGCGCGCTTAGGGCAATTCGCGCTGTGCGCTTAGGGCAATTCGCACTGCGTGCTTAGGGCAATTCGCGCTGCGCGCTTAGGGCAATTCGCACTTCGCGCTTAGGGCAATTCGCGCTGCGTGCTTAGGGCAATTCGCACCGCGTGCTTAGGGCAATTCGCACTTCGTGCTCAGGGCAATATCAATTGTACGTAAGCATTGCACTAAGCGAAGCATATTGCGCGATGTGCAAAGCACGAGCATTGCCCTAAGCGAAGCGTATTGCCCTAAGCGAAGCGTATTGCCCTAAGCGAAGCGCATTGCCCTAATACAGCTCAGGATGGTTCAAAGCATGTCCTAATAGTTTTCCCAATTCTGAATTTAATTTAACATAGTAGGAATACTGCTCTTCTGATATATACTTACATGACAAAGAGAAATCTAGCCAAACCCTAGTTTCAGTATTTTCCATATCACAATCAGAAAGTTTAGCAATTAAATGTGCTGGATATCTTCTTTTTCTCTGCCCTTCAGCATAATTTGCGCACACACTTCTGGAGCTTCGTCTAATCTGATCTATTAAAGAATACTTTTCCACTACTGGAAAAGACTTTGTCAACTCAAATATTTCCATCGCTTGATGAAAAGCCTTTTTGTAAATACCTGTTTCCCTAAAATTGTAATCTTTCATGTTCGTACTTTTTACCAAATATATTATTACTGTCCCTTTGACAATTCCTAAATATTTCTTAAAACTTTCACCACCACAATCAAATTGCCATAAGTGAGGTGCATTGCAAGAGATGTACCGAAAAGGTTTAGTCGTTGCCGCGTGGTTCCTTCAGTCATCCTAAACCGAAGGCGCATTGCGCGATGTGCGAAGCACGAGCATTGCACTAAGCCGAAGGCGCATTGCGCGATGTGCGAAGCACGAGCATTGCCCTAAGCGAAGCGCATTGCGCGATGTGCGAAGCACGAGCATTGCCCTAAGCGAAGCGCATTGCGCGATGTGCGAAGCACGAGCATTGCCCTAAGCCGAAGGCGCATTGCGCGATGTGCGAAGCACGAGCATTGCCCTAAGCCGAAGGCGCATTGCGCGAGGCACAGCCGAGCATTGCCCTAAGCGAAGCGTATTGCCCTCATTGTATCAACCCTTGCAACGCCTTCAAATGCTCACCAAAAGCCTGCCGCCCTTTGGTTGTCATTTCATATTTTGTATTGGGTTTTCTGCCAACAAAGATTTTTTTACTTCGATGTACTCCTCCTTTTCTAAGGCTTTTAGGTGACTGGCCAGATTGCCGTCGGTTACTTCCAGCAATTCTTTGAGGGCATTGAAGTCGAGCTCGTCATTAACGGCAAGCACCGCCATGATGCCCAGTCGGATCCGACTGTCAAATACCTTGTTTAAGCCTGCAATGGAAAATTTCATCGCTCGTACTTATAGTGTAAGTAGATGCCATAGGCTATGTGCGATACCCCAAAACCAAGAGCCCAGCATAGTAGTGAATATGCCGGCAGTGTTGTGGCCAGCAGTCCCAGCAGCAGTTGCACCCAACCCATGCCCCGCATTTCGGAAAATGTAAACTTGCTTACGGAAACAAGGGCAAGGCCATAAAATAATTGCGACAAAGGAGCCAGAAAGCCAAGCCAACCTTTGGAAAAGAAGATCAACATCAGGATACCGCCTACCATCAGAGGGGTGGATAAATGTACCAACATGGATCGCGCTGTAATATTCCACAACTGCTCCCCTTTTTTTGCCGCCTTTTGTTTTGATAAAATAAAGGCTGTGCCGAGGGATAATACCAGAATGGCTATTGCAAGTAATACTAACTTCATTTGGTGTGCCTCAGCCAAAAATAAATCTCCTCCCTGATCGAGCAGGTCGAGCGGCTGAAAACCAAGGAAATACCTGGCCGTGGCTACTCCCATAAGGGCATACACCCCGATCATTACACCCGAAATGCCGGACAACGACAAAAATCGGGTCGATCTCTCCATGAGGGTACGCATGGTGGTGATGTCCTGAAGGTAATCCTGTGGTTCTTTCATCATAAAGCACTTTGTACTGCAAAGTTAAATAAGGAATTGAATACATCAAATAAAATTTCAAAAAAAAATCAATGTGACTAGACTTAAATACTGGGTGGTCCTAAACACTCAGCTTGGTTTCCCAATTTCCTGATAACAGGGCGATCCAAGGTCGATACAGCCGAGGCTTATGTCCTCCAAATAGACTTACCAAATCAAAGATTGTCTTTTAAACCCTGCTTAAGTGATTACTTTTATAAAGCCATGCTCTGGAACGGCGGTGAAACAATGACTCCCAAGGACCCTTTCCACCCATTTTCCGAAAATGAAGGAATGGCTTAACCCGAATTATTACATGTTTAATGCCTACTTCTTAACGAGGCGGCATCAAGGAAGGGACTTATTTTTTTTTGGATTTCAGCCGCAGCTCGTTCATCGGGCAGTCCGGCAGAAAATGCACTTATGATGACTCCATTTTCATCCACTATAAAGGTAGTAGGATAGCCCCATCTATGCTTAAACTTAACAACGATCAAATCATCTGCATTGGCCACGTGTAAGAATGGCCAGGCGTGTTTCTTTAAGTAGCTTCCAATATCATCTACTGAGTCCATACCCAAGGCAACAAAATTAAATTTTTCAGTACCATATTTATCCACCAGGATTTTAAAGCCGGGAATCTCTGCTAAACAGGGAGTGCAAGCCAAAAACCAGAAATTGATTACGCTGACCTTTCCCTTTAATGAGTGGTTACTAATCTTTATACCATCTATAGATGTTACTTCAAAATCCGGCAAATAATGTCCTACCAAACATTCTGGTCCCTGGAATATAAGATCTCCCGGTTTTTCGCGTTGACTTGTTTCTAATTTAGCCTTGCATATTTCTATACCTGCTAGATAACTTTTGTCTTCTGAGTGCTGAGCTGAACTGCTCACATAAGAGAATACAAAAAAAATGAAACATAAAAATGGCAAAACAGACTTGATAATTATAATTACATTTTTCATTAACTAGGAATTTAAATTAATTTTCAGCATTATAAAGATATAAAATTCTGAAAAATCCTACAATTTTAAAATCAAAAGGGAGTCATTTAAGCTTCTTGCCTATTATAGTGGTTAACCATCATTTAAACTTTAAAGTTAAAAAAATATGAGCTCTACCCATCTTGAGTAGGGCAACAGTTTCTATTTTTGGAGCATTAATTAAATCCTATAAAAACCTTTTCAAAGATGAGGAGTTGCATCCTGTACATTATCATTAGTTTTGTCATCCCAAATTATACTTACCTTAAAGCGAATGACCACAAAGGCAAAAACCCAACCTTTTTATCTGAAGCCATTTCGCCCAAAATTAAAATTGAAAGTACTTTTTTTGATAGGGTGCATCCACATTGTAATAAGGATATTGACAAAGGGTTTAATTTGAGCGAAACACTGACCAATCATTCAGATGTCATTGTGTCCAACAACCCAACACATACAAAGATGCTTAGCCCTTCGGTTAATTTGTCCATCAGCCAAGTATCTGCTCCTGAAACAGGCCTGCCCCTGATCATTGTAACCGCTACCAACGATGTACCGGTAATCGGCGACCAATATGTTTTCCTCGATGTTTCAGGCATGGGCATTACTTTTGGTGACTACAGCGTATCTGGGTATCAGATCAACATTGCCGATGGCAGCAGCGCAGGCAGCATCCTTTTCTATGTTCAGGACGACCTGTTGGTAGAAGGAAATGAAGTGGCAACCCTTTCTTTATATGGTCCATCTGTCGGCCTGGCATTGGGACCCGTTATTGCACAAAACTTAACCATCAATGACAATGAAATTTGTGGTGGCCCAAGCGGCATTTTAATTAACACCCAAGCCCAGGCCAACGCATTCAGATCAACCTATCCCGGCTGTTTGGTAGTGGAGGGCGACCTTACCATCAACGATGACGATGGCATGGGCACCGACCTGGTAAGTATCGACAGTCTTTATGGTCTGACCGGCGTCAATGGAGCATTGGGCATCTTTTTTAATCCTGTGCTCACCAAACTAGATTCTCTCAACAACATCACTCAGGTAGGAGGAGATGTCAGCATCTTCGATAACAATATCATCACCAATCTTGCCGGGCTTTCAGGACTTACCAGTCACACAGGCACATTTTCAGTGTACAACAACACTGCCCTGAATTCCTTAAATGGCATTTACAACCTTACTACCTTCAACAACCTCAACATTTATAGTAATCCCGCTCTGATCAACCTCAATGGACTTGCCAATGCCGACATCATCAATGGGTCGCTATACATCAGTGGAAATGACAATTTAATTGATATTTCAGGCTTGTCTTCCATTAGTTCAGTTGGTAGTTCGTTGACCATCAGCAGCAATCCTGCGCTGACCACCATTCAGGAACTCACCCAACTTATTTCTGTTAATGAGAGTTTATTTATTACTGACAATGCAAGCCTTGAAAACGTAAATGGTTTTTTATTCCTTGAATCTATTGCCCTTGATTTGTACATCGATAACAATGGTGCCCTCACAGAATATTGTGGCCTTAATCCAATTATGGACAGCGAAGTCAACATGGGAGGCACTGCCATTGGCGGAACCATTACCATCACCAACAACGCTGTTGACCCAAGCCCTTCTGATATTGTAATGAATGGCGCTTGTGGTAGCTTACAAAACGAGAGAACGGGTCAAAGATATACCTCTTTACAAGATGCTATTAACGATGCCGACCCCATGGGTGGCGACACCATCCTTTTTCTGGACAACATTGAAGAGAGTTTTGTTGCTTACAACTCTGTTTATGTCAATTCCAATGGTTTCACCCTTACCATTCCCGATGAAATACCAGATGTGTCTTTTGGGCGAATGGAAATTTATCAAGATGTAGTATTTATCTGGTTGGGAGGCAATATCATTGTAAATCCTGCCGGGTATATTGAAAATGCCGGCACACTTCACAACAACGGCACCATCATCTACCAGGGAGGTACGGGCACTTTTGACAACGGGGCTATCTACAAAGGTACTGGCAGTTTTCAAGGCACCATTGCCAATTATGGTTCTGTAAAACCAGGAAATTAACTGCAGCCTGCCTATAAAATAAATGATCAATAAAAAAGGGCCGATCTCAACAGACCGGCCCTTTTTGTTTATAGCTGTATCAACTTATTTTGCAACATCAAATCGATCAAGGTTCATCACCTTGGTCCAAACCTTTGCAAAGTCATTTACAAATTTTTGTCCGGCATCAACACCTCCGTATACCTCGGCCAAAGCCCTGAGTTCAGAGTTGGCACCAAATACCAAATCGAATCTGGTACCTGTCCATTTGATGGATCCGGTTTTGCGATCTCGTCCTTCATATACGTGCTTATGATCGTCGGCCGCCTTCCACTCAACACCCATGTCCAGCAGGTTGACAAAAAAATCATTGGTCAACACACCTTTGCGGGAGGTAAATATGCCATGCTCGCTGTTGTCATAGTTGGCACCCAGCGCCCTCATACCACCTACCAATACGGTCATCTCAGGTGGAGTAAGTTTTAGCAACTCGGCTTTGTCTACGAGCAAATGCTCAGCAGGGATGGCAGATTTTGACTTCATGTAATTCCTGAAACCGTCAGCAAATGGTTCTAATGCCTCAAAAGAGTGAACATCGGTTTGGTCTTGAGTAGCATCGGTCCTTCCTGGAGTAAAAGGAAGGGTTATGCTTACCCCCCCTGCCCTAGCTGCATCTTCTACAGCTGCATCACCTGCCAAAACAATGAGGTCGGCCAATGACACCTGCTTATCATTGGTTTGCTGAGCGTTGAACTCTGCTCTGATTTTTTCCAAAACATCAAGCACCTTGCCCAACTGGGTAGGATTGTTGACCTTCCAGTATCGCTGGCGACTCAGTCGCACCCCGGCACCATTGGCACCTCCTCTTTTATCAGAGTCTCTGTAAGTAGCGGCAGAAGCCCAGGCAGTGCTTACCAATTCAGAAATGTTTAGTCCGCCGGCCAATACCCTTCTTTTTAGTTCAGCTGCATCAGCGTCATTGATAAGAGCATGATCGGCAGCTGGCAATGGATCCTGCCAGATCAATTCCTCAGCCGGTACTTCCGGACCTATATATCTCGATTTGGGTCCCATATCTCTGTGGGTCAGTTTAAACCAAGCTCTTGCAAAAGCATCTTCAAAGGCAGCATGGTCTTCAAAAAATTTGCGGGATATTTTTTCGTAAGCGGGATCAAACCGAAGTGATAAATCCGTTGTCAGCATCGTTGGCTTGTGCATTTTACCGGCAATGTGTGCATCCGGCACCAGATCACCTGCATTTTTGGCAACCCACTGGTGGGCACCTGCAGGACTCTTGGTCAATTCCCATTCAAAGCCAAACAGGTGTTTAAAAAAGTCATGTCCCCACTTGGCAGGGGTGGTAGTCCAGGTTACCTCTATTCCGGAAGTAATGGTATCTTCTGCCTTTGCTTTGCCAAAGGAACTGGCCCAGCCAAAGCCCTGCAATGCTATGTCTGCACCTTCAGGCTCTGCACCTACATGGGCAGCATCGCCGGCACCGTGCGTCTTACCAAAAGTATGTCCACCTGCTATCAAGGCTACGGTCTCTTCATCATCCATTGCCATCCTGGCAAAGGTCTCTCTGATGTCTTTAGCCGCCGCAATCGGATCCGGATTACCGCCTGGACCCTCTGGATTTACATAGATCAAGCCCATTTGCACAGCAGCCAGTGGATTTTCCAGATCGTGCTCACCAGAATAACGGGTAGCATCGTCCAACCATTTTTTCTCCAAGCCCCAATAAATGGCTTCATCGGCCTCCCACACATCTGCACGACCACCGGAAAAACCAAAGGTTTTAAAGCCCATAGACTCCAAAGCAACGTTACCGGTAAGAATCAAAAGGTCTGCCCAGGATATCTTGTTACCATATTTTTGTTTGATCGGCCACAACAACCTTCTTGCCTTATCCAGATTGGTATTGTCAGGCCAGCTGTTCAAAGGAGCAAAACGCTGCAAGCCTTTAGCGGCTCCCCCTCTGCCATCACCAATTCGATAAGTACCCGCTGCGTGCCAAGCCATCCTGATAAACAGCGGACCATAATGACCAAAATCTGCCGGCCACCAATCCTGTGAATCTGTCATCAACGCCGTCAGGTCTTTTTTAATGGCCTCGTAATCAAGACTTGAAAATTCTTTTCTGTAATCAAAATCCTTGTCCATCGGATCTGAAGCCACTCCATTCTGCCTTAAGATCGATAGATTTAATTTATTAGGCCACCAGTCTGCATTGGATGTCCCCCGCTGGGTACTGGCATGATGGTGCATCGCCCCGGTAAACGGACATTTTCCGCCACCATTTGAATTGTTTTCCATGAATTAGCTAGTTTTTGTTAGTAATTCCCAAAATTACGACATTAATCCTCATCAATCAAACTGATATTTTCTATATTTGTATCGATATAATCTATAAGATAAGCTGCAACACCCCTTAAATCCGACAATAAATTTAACCTTCAAATCATTTAACAATGCCCCACCCTTTCGTAATTCGACATCCGTAATCCCCCCTAGCCCCTATCACCTATTCCCTACCTAACCCCTATAACCTATAACCTATCACCTATTCCCTACCACAATGAACCTCCAACAACTAGAATACATCATCGCCGTCGACCGCTTTCGTCACTTCGTTACAGCGGCTCAGCACTGCCACATCACCCAGGCAACCCTCAGCATGATGATTAAAAAGCTGGAAGACGAACTCCAGGTCAAGGTATTCGACCGCAGCAAACAACCAGTGGTGCCAACTGAAATTGGCAAAAAACTCATCGCCCAGGCCAAGGTGGTACTTAGGGAAGTTGAAGGCATCCACGACATTGTAGAAAAAGAAACCCTGCATGTGAAGGGTGAATTGAGGATCGGCATCATTCCTACACTGGCGCCCTACCTCCTCCCCCTCTTCCTCGATCGGTTTTTGAAAAAATATCCCGACATCCGATTGCAGATCAGCGAACTCACCACCGATGTGATCATAGAACGGATCAAACACAACCAACTCGACGCCGGCCTACTGGCCATACCCATCGGACAAACCGACCTGGTAGAGATTCCGCTGTTTAATGAAGAGTTTGTCATTTATTCATCCCACAAAACCATCCACCCCCGCAAAAAATACCTCTTGCCCGGCGACCTCGACGTCAATCGACTCTGGCTGTTGGAAGAAGGACATTGCTTACGCAACCAGGTGGTCAACCTATGTGAGTTAAAAGTGCACGAAAGAAACATCCATCAGTTTGATCTTACCGCCTCCAGCATCGAAACCCTCAAAAAGATTGTCGACCTCAATGAAGGCATCACCGTGCTACCCCAGCTCTGCCTCAGAGATCTCAGCAAAAAACAAATGAACCACGTTCGTTACTTCAAGGCCCCGGTACCAGTGAGAAAAATAGGTATGGTAAGTTTCCGCTATTTTGTCAAAGAAAAAATGCTCGAAGCCCTGAAAAATGAAATCTTAGCCTGCCTGCCTGACGAAATGAAAAGAATGGAAAACAAGGTGGTGATTAATATGTGAAAACTAATCACCCATCAATCACCGCCTTACCTTCGTAAATAACACTTATTACATCTTCGTAAACGTCACCGATCTCACAACCCCAGTCTTTTCCGCAGGTTCAATGGTTATCACATTGACTCCAACCGGAAAAACAGAGGTATCTACCAGCAGCGACTGACTGCCATTGATCGAGATGGTTTTGAGCAATGCCCCAATGGAGCTATAAAAATGAAGCTTGCCCTTAATATTCGGCACCTCGATGTTGAGGTATTCATAGCTGGGATTGGGATATAACTTAATTGTCATATCCTTGACTACCTCCTCAGAAGCAGTAGGCCGCATCCATTGGCGGAGGTCAAAGGCCATTGTGTAAAGCGTTGATGTTGTGGAGGGAACTACATCACCTCCTTTTGTGAATAAAGCTCCAGAAAAAATGAGGGTAGAATCACTCCTGAAATTTTGGAGGGTATTGAGTCCATTAAAACCATCATTTGAAGGTCTGTCTGCAGTTACAACTGACACAAGCAATTTGACCTGGCTTACTGAATCTATCTCTAAAATATCAAAACTTGCTCTATCATCGGATCTGTGTCCAATCAAATAGTACTTTTCATTTAATTTGCCCGTGCACTTTAGATTGTAAATCCAATGGTCATTTTGCGCGATATCGTCAACTCTGGCCAAAACATTACCAAGTGTATCCAAGGAAAGGAAACTACAAGCTCTAAATATCTTGTCATTAATTGTGTCTTTTTTTAGGATATCGCCAGGTTAATTGTATTTCTTCATTGTATGAATATAGTCGGTAGTAGAATTCCTCGTTTGGCCAATCATATATTTCAGATCCAAAATTTATTCTTCTTACCACCTGAAGATTCTTTAAATTAGAATAATCAACTATAATTAATTCAGCACGAGTGGAATATTTACCTTCCTTTTCATTTAAATAGATGCAAATAATACCCAACAATTGATTATTAATTATTTGAAATCTTGGGTTTAAAACTACATGACTATATGTAAACGAATCCAAATCGGAAGGCTCATTGAAAATTACCTGAGCACTAGTGTCAAGCACCAATTTTTTTGAGAGTGAATAAAATTTTATTCCAATCCTGGGATTTTGTTCGACTGATTCACCCCATGGAGTACCGGTTAAATATATTGAATCTTGCCCTATTGGAAATATTTCAGATCCGCCTGTCAAACTATACTTAAAATCAGTTGTGTCCGTATTAAAAAAATAGTTTACTCCATTACTTGAATAAAACTTTTTTTTGCACATGTTTGGTGCAAAAGCCTTTGTATTATCCTTCGCTTTCAACCCAATAACATCTAAATTGTCCTCCTTATTCAGATATAGGCTTTGATATTTTTGAAAAGATTCATTTCCTGTATATGAGTTATCTATAGTTTGCCAAATTAACTGACCAGTGCTGAGATTTATTTTTTCCAAAATAATACCGTCAATCAAACTATTTCTTTTAGTTCGATATAGTATGTATAAGACTGAGTCAACATCAACAAGATCAATTGGTTCAACAGAGGTATAAATACTACCTGTTTGTCCCGGAAACGAACCATCTCCATTAGTTATCAGACGTTGCCACATTGTCCCATATCCTTTAAATTCAAGGGGGAAGGGCTGTTGTGAAAATAAAAAAGGTGGTAAACACGATAACACCAGTGCCAATATCTTTTTCATGGGGTTAGATATTTAGTTCAGAAAATTTATTTAGTAATCAAATGTTCTGCCCCACATCAAAAATGCCGGGATGAGTTAAAATTAACTAATTTTTTAAAAACTACCATCTAAAAATCCAAATTTCTATCCATAGATATACAAATCATGCTTACATCTTCGCAAACGTCACCGATCTCACAACCCCAGTCTTTTCCGCAGGTTCAATGGTTATCACATTGACTCCAACCGGAAAAACAGAGGTATCTACCAGCAGCGACTGACTGCCATTGATCGAGATGGTTTTGAGCAATGCCCCAATGGAGCTATAAAAATGAAGCTTGCCCTTAATATTCGGAACCTCGATGTTGAGGTATTCATAGCTGGGATTGGGATATAACTTAATTGTCAAATCCTTGACTACCTCCTCAGAAGCAGTAGGCCGCATCCATTGGCGGAGGTCAAAGGCCATGGTGTAATGGGTAGAAGTGGTACTTGGCACCACCTCTCCTCCTTTGGTAAACAGGGCTCCAGAAAAAATAAATAGAGAATCCTTTGTAATCTTTTGAACGGTATTAAACCCATTAAACCCGTCATTGGAAGGCCGATCAGCTGTGATTACCGATACCAACAATTTTACCCTACTTTCTGAATCCACTTCCATAATGTCAAAAATGGCTCTGTCATCGGACCGGTGGCCCAACAAATAATAATTATCCTGCAATTTGCCGGCACATTTTAGATTGTAAATCCAATGGTCATTTTGGGCAACATCGTCCACTCTTGCTACTACATTTCCAGCAGTATCAAGCGCTAAAAAACTGCATGCCCTACATAACTTGCCATCATTTACATCAATTTTCGGGTAACGCCATGTTAATTGCACTTCTTCGTCAAATGCATATTGCCAATAGTAAAACTCTTCAGATGGCCAATCGAATATCTCGGACCCAATCTGAATTCTATCAACTACTTTTAAATTCTTGACATCTGTATAATCAACAATTATTACTTCAGATTTGGTTTCTAATTCCTCACCAATATTATTTAAGTAAATGGTGATTATATATAAAAGGTGATCATTGATAATTTCAAACCGAGGATTAACAGGAATGTAATCTCTTGTAAATGAATCACTAGCTAACGGTTGATTATAAATTATTTGACTTACTGTGTCCCTTATCAATTGTTTTGAAAATGTATAAAACTGGATACCACACCTTGGATTCCTATTTAGAGTATCTATAACCGGAGTGCCCCCAAAATATATTGAGTCTTTTCCAGTATTGTAAAATTTCTGATTGCTAAAAAAGCTGTATTTGTAATCTGAAGTATCTACTTTATAATCAATAACATCTCCCGTTCTTGCATCATATCTTTTTATACTCATGTTGGGTGAAAAGGCCTTGCTATTATCTTTTGCCCTCCATCCCAATAGCAGCAATTCATCGTTATCTTCTATCAACATACTCCAATAACTATGATTATGCACATTGCCTGTATAAATATTATCAGTCTTTTGCCATACAATTTCCCCTGTTTTAGGGTTAATCTTTTTTATAATAACACCGTTGTTCAATGACTGCTTTTTGGTTCTGTAAAAAACATAAAGAAAGGAATCTACATCCACTAAGCCGGCAACATCCATTGATGTGTAAATACTTTCAGTTTGGCCCAATCCAATGCCAGCATCATTAGTTATTAACTTTTGCCACATTGTCCCATATCCTTTAAATTCAAGGGGGAAGGGCTGTTGTGAAAATAAAAAAAGTGGTAAACATGATAACACCAGTGCCAATATCTTTTTCATGGGGTTAGATATTTAGTTCAGAAAATTTATTTAGTAATCCAATGTTCTGCCCCACATCAAAAATGCCGGGATGAGTTAAAATTAACTAATTTTTTTAAAAACTACCATCTAAAAATCCAAATTTCTATCCATAGATATACAAATCATGCTTACATCTTCACAAACGTCACCGATCTCACAACCCCAGTCTTTTCCGCTGGTTCAATCATTATCACATTGACTCCAACCGGAAAAACAGAGGTATCTACCAGCATCGACTGACTGCCATTGATCGAGATGGTTTTGAGCAAAACTCCATTGGATGCATAAAAATGAAGCTTGCCCTTAATATCCGGCACCTCGATGTTAAGGTATTCATGGCTGGGATTGGGATATAACTTAATTGTCAAATCCTTGACTACCTCCTCAGAAGCAGTAGGCCGCATCCATTGGCGGAGGTCAAAGGCCATGGTGTAATGGGTAGAAGTGGTACCTGGCACCATCTTTTTTCCTTTGGTAAACAGGGCTCCAGAAAAAATAAATAGTGAATCCTTTGTAATCTTTTGAACGGTATTAAACCCGTTAAACCCATCATTTGATGGCCTATCAGCCGTAACCACAGATACCAACAATTTTGCTCTGCTTTCTGAATCCACTTCCATAATGTCAAAACTGGCTCTGTCATCGGACCGGTGGCCCAACAAATAATAATTATCCTGCAATTTGCCGGCACATCTTAGATTGTAAATCCAATGGTCATTTTGTGCAACATCGTCCACCCTTGCAACTACATTTCCAGCAGTATCAAGCGCTAAAAAACTGCATGCCATAAATAACTTATCAGTAATGGTATCTAGTTTTGGGTACCTCCAGCACAATTGGACCTCATCCGAATAACTAGTAATTCTATAATACAAATCTTCATCAGGCCAATCATAAATTTCATCACCAAATTGAGTCCTACTTAATACCTTTATGTCATATGGATTTCCACAATCAATCAACACCAATTCAGCTCTAGTCTCATATTGGTTATCTACTTCATTTAAGTGAATAAAAATGCATGCCAAAATATGGTCGCTGATTTTTTCAATTAGTGGCCTTACCACAAGTTGATCAATGCCAAATGAATCAGAGACAGAAGGACTATTTGTAATGAGTTGTTCTGAGGCATTAAGTTCAAGCTTATGATTATAAATATAAAACTGATAGCCCTGCTTTGGATTAACTTCTGAGGATTCTCTCCATGCATTTGCAGCTAAATATAAAGAATCAAAAAATATAGGAAAAACAGGATCATTACTTAAGGCACCATATGATATGTCAGTTGTGTCATATTGATAGTAAATCGCTTTTCCACTATTTGAGTCATACTTTTTTAAGCACACATTAGGCGCAAAAGATTTCGCATTCTCCCTGGCTTTAAATCCAATTAATTCCAATTTGTCATCCGGTCTTACAAATAGCTTCCAATACTTTTGAAAATGCTCATTTCCTGTGTAGGAGTTATCAATACTTCTCCATAACAATTCTCCAGATTTTGGATTAAGTTTGTCAATTATGACACGATCAATTTGAGAGTTTCTCCTTGTTTGGTATAGTACATAAACAACCGAGTCCAAATCTGCGATATCAACAGATTGCACAGTTGTAAATATACTCTCAGTTTGACCAGAAAACTTACCATCGCCATTTGTAATTAACTTTTGCCACATTGCCCCATATCCTTTAAATTCAAGGGGGAACGGCTGTTGTGAAAATAAAAAAGGTGGTAAACACGATAACACCAGTGTCAATATCTTTTTCATGGGGCTAGATATTTAGTTCAGAAAATTTACTTATTAATCCAATGTTCTGCCGCACATCAAAAATGCCAGGATGAGTTAAAATTAACTAATTTTTTAAAAACTACTATCTAAAAAGCTGAATTTCCACCCCTTGTTATACAAATCATGCTTACAACTTCGTAAACGTCACCGATTCCATAGCCCCGCCCTTTTCCGCAGGTTCAATGGTTATCACATTGACTCCAACAGGAAAAACAGAGGTATCTACCAGCATCGACTGACTGCCATGGATCGAGATGGTTTTGAGCAAAACTCCATTGGATGCATAAAAATGAAGCTTGCCCTTAATATCCGGCACCGCGATGTTGAGGTATTCTTGGCTGGGATTGATGTGGGCTTTGGCTTTTAAGCACATTTTTATCTGCTCCACATGCCTCAAATTGTGATTTATCACAAACTGAAACGTGTCACCGAGTTTCAATCTAAGCAGGCTGGACAGGGAAGTGCTCACCCTGATTTCGAGGCTGACCTCTCTGCTTCGCTCTATCAGCTCCATCATTTTAATTTGTTGTTGGATGCAGACTTCAATCACCGATGGGTCGAGGGGGGTATTCAGAGGGTTCTTATCCTTAAATGTTTTCATTTTGTTCAGCTTAACTTTTGGCAGCATGCTATTGGCAAAATACCGACCCAGCCAGCCACTGGCAAAATGATCTTCGGGGCCGGAACGGGCTTTTTTGATGGCGGATTCTATGGCCGGGAGGTAAAATGAACCATAACGATTGAGGTGTTCCACACATTCGAGGATGTTCCACGATTGTTCATCTTTCCTCCAGCGGAGGGCGTCTAATGTCAGGTGTTTGTGTTTTTCTACTTCACTGATTACGTATCTGCATTCTGCTACAAGTCTATCTAATAAGGCTGCTGTCTGCATAGCTAATTTTTGCTGCAAAGAAACAAAGGCCCACTATTTTAAATCTTGATCCATGTCAAGACTTTTTAAACGCGACAAGGTTTCGGCACACATGCGGAGGTAGTTGGCTATGTATCGATGCGGAATCTCCTGGAACAAGGCAGGGCTCCTTTTTAATACCCTCAGATAACGCTCCTTTGGAGAAGCAGTCAACAGATCGATTTCTCTTTCCATTTGCTGCAAAACCAGGTTCTCCAGCACCTCGATCCACCATTTTTGGTAGGAAGCCTCCGTCAGCCCATTCATCACTATCTTCTTTGGTGATGACCCTGATCCTGCTCTTTTTTATGGCCTGGATATAAAATGCCGATGGCCTTCCGGTCAAATAAGAATCAAGAGCGACCAAAATGTTGCCCTTATAGCCAAATCTGATAATTTGTTCCTCTTCACCATCAACCACAAATACCTTCAAACTACCACTTTCTACCAGATAAATAGGGGTATCTGTACTACCGGGCATTTTTAAATAGTCGTTCCTCTGCAGCTCGAGCCGTTTGTAAGGCAATTGTGAAAAATCAACCATTCCATCTTATTTGGACTAAAAATAATTTTTTATTTTCTGATTTTGTATTTGAAATTGACCTGCATTGAAGTCAATTATCATCTCTCATTTTGAGCCCATAGATACATTCATTTTCTTAATCGCATTTTCCATCAACCCAAATGTATCGGCATTTGAATATCAATTCCTGACTTAAGCCTTATTGGTGAATTTTCGTTGCAACCTCATTATCATAAAGGAATCTTCTCAATTTGGACGTTTTGAGTTTTCAAAACCAAATCCATGCATTTTCAAAGTGATAGGCTTGTATTTTCAAAGTTAAAGCCATGTATTTTCAAAGTTGAAGCCATGTATTTTCAAAGTTGAAGCCATGTATTTTCAAAGTTGAAAGCATGTATTTTCAAAATTAATAGTATATTTGTGATTGTAATTAACAGATTATGAGCATTCTACGAGTAATTAAAAGAGAAATGGATGTTTTTGCCAAAAAATACCCTATTCTGGTATTAACTGGACCCAGGCAATCAGGTAAAACTCATTTTCTAAAAGCCCAGTTTGAAAATTATCGGTATGTCAATCTGGAAAATCCTGACAACAGAAATTTTGCGCTAGAGGACCCCAATGGTTTTCTCGAACAATACGACCAATTTGTCATTTTTGATGAAATTCAGCGTGTACCCGAATTGTTTTCTTATTTGCAGACCAAGGTAGATGAAGATCGAATCATGGGCCAGTACATTTTATCGGGGTCACAAAACTTTCAACTGATGCACAATATTACCCAAAGTCTGGCAGGTCGGGTAGCCCTTTTTAAACTGCTTCCTTTTGATCTATCTGAAATGGCAGCTGCACATTGGCTGGATGAAGACTATGCCGTTAATTTGCAAAAAGGGTTTTATCCTGCCATTTATGACAGAGACATTCCTTCCAAAAATTTTTATTCCAATTACCTGCAAACTTATGTAGAAAGGGATCTTTCGGACCTGATCCAGGTGAAAAACCTAAGGCAATTCAGAAATTTTATTTCGCTATGTGCTGCCAGAGCAGGTCAATTGCTGAATCTAAATTCTTTGGCCAACGAATGTGGTATTTCCCAACCCACCGCTAAATCCTGGATCTCGGTTCTGGAAACAAGTTACATAGTCTACCAACTCCAGCCTTATTTACCCAATTTCAACAAACGTATCACCAAAAGTCCCAAGCTCTACTTTTACGATACCGGCCTTTTGTGTTACCTCTTAAAAATAAATGATGCCTCTGCTTTTAAATCAAGCCCTTATAAAGGAAATTTGTTTGAAAATTACATCATCAACGAGTATTTCAAAAAAAATTACCACCACAATTTACTGCGCGATTTCTGGTTTTGGCGAGATACTGCAGGACACGAAATTGACCTAATCTGGCAAAAATCTGAAAAACTCAATCTGGTTGAAATTAAAGCCTCTGAAACCATCATGCCCGATATGTTCAAAGGAATCCAATATTTCGAAAATCTGAGCAGCGATAATATTGAAAGCAAAACCCTGGTGCATACCGGACTGTTTAATCAAAAGCGAAGTGTAGCTAAAGTAAATAGCTGGAAGAATATTGAATTGTGAACTCTTTTGCAATACGCGCTGCGCGCTTAGGGCAATACGCGCTGCGCGCTTAGGGCAATACGCGCTGCGCGCTTAGGGCAATGCGCTTCGCTTAGGGCAATACTAAAAGTTATTCTTTAATCATCAAAACATTTTAATAATCAAAACGAAATTTGTTGTTGCCACTCACGGTGCTCGTGGTTCCCTTACTAAAATGACTTGGTCGTCATTTTTTTGCTTCGCAAATCGTGCGGTCATGCTCAGGGCAATACGCTAGTCGCATTCCCCGTCTCCGATTACCCGTCTCCCTTCTCACTCAACACAAGTCACCAACCCTTCATCACCCTTTGTTCTTCGTTTGACTTTCGACAAAATTTCCTCAAGTAAGGGGAGCATTTCATTAAGACTTTTTGTCTTTATTAAAAAATTCCAAAGTGGCTCAAACTTTTTCCAACCGCCGGCGTACATAAAGTGTTTGAGCTTGTGTTTTAGTGACTCATGTTGCCAGCTGGCTTTCGCTATATTGGCCCAGGAATAAAAAGAATCATAGGCTTGGTAATATCCATTTTCCAATTCGATAGCAGTTAGGTGGCGGGTTTTGTATACCACATGACGGGTATCGTAGAGGTCCCAGTTGTGCGTAAGAATTCTTCCTTCTTTTTCCATGTCATGATAGAGCTTGGTGCCGGGATAGGGTGTGAGAATGTGAAAGGTGGATGTTGTAATGGCATTGTTGACAGCCCAATCAACAGTGCGTTGAAAAACATCTTTGTCATCTTCATCCAGACCAAAGACAAAGCTGCCATTGATCATGATGCCAAGGCTGTGTAGGCGATTGACTGCTGCCACATAATCTTTCGCCAGGTTCTGCTTTTTATTGCTTTGTTTCAGATTTTCGGGCGAAAAGGTTTCAAAGCCAATAAAAACACTTCGAAGACCGGCCTCTGCTGCTTTTTCAATAAGGTCGCCTCTTAGGATGGAATCAATGGTGGCAGCTCCCTGAAAGACCCGGTTCATTCCTCTCATCCCTTCAAACAGCGAAGTAGAAAATCTGACATTGCCCAACAAGTGGTCGTCTAAAAAATAAAGGTGTCGACCAGGCAAGCGGTCTATTTCAGCCAGGGCATCGTCAACAAGTTGGGTGTAAAAGGACTTACCACCCTCAAAAAAGGCGTCTTTATAACAAAAATCGCAATGGTGTGGACATCCCCTCGAAACTACAATGGAGTTGGGCACCAAATATCGTTCGCGTTTGATCAGGTCTCTTCTAACAGGGGGAATGCCATGCAAGCTTCTCACCAAAGAGGTATAAACCTTTTGTGCCCTGCCTTCCTTAAAATCTTTTAGAAATTGTGGAAAGGTTTCTTCACCGGGACCTAAAAAAATGGAGTCCGCATGGGGTGCTGCCTCATCGGGAAGTGAGGTTACATGTAAACCCCCAAGGATCACGTAACTGCCTTTTTGCCGGTAATGATCTGCTATGGCATAAGCACGATAGGCATTGGTAATGTATACCTGGATCATAACCAAATCGGGTTGATCATTGAGGTCCAGTTCTTCTACATGCTGGTCGCTGAGGGTCACTTCATCGTCGGGCGATAAAAAGGCAGCCAGGGTGGCAAGTCCAAGGGGCGGAAACAACGAATATTTGATCGGTCTCCAATACGGGTTTTCGGCTTCTGCCAGCGCCGGTAAGATCATTTTTACCACCATCTTATTTCAAGTTTTCCTTTTGAAAAATAATCCTGCGAACCCTGGTTTTACCCAGCAGGTTCATGGCAAACGACAACAGGACAATGGCAAAATCGAGCCCCACATCGTGTTGAGTCAGGTATTGGCTGTCCCAAAACCACGACACCTTTTTATGCTGACCTCCGTAGAGTTGAGCAAGGCCGGTAATGCCCGGACTGACACTCCACCTCGTTTGGTGAAAATCGTCATTCCACCCCAATCGGTCAATGTCTTCAGCAGTAAGTGCCCTGGGACCCACTATGCTCATTTCTCCCTTTAATACATTGATAAACTGGGGAATTTCGTCCAGGCCGGTTAGCCTCAGCCACTTGCCGGTGGGTGTGACTTGGTGGTCTTTCATGGTCCTGAATTTGTAAATCAAAAATGTCTTTTTGTTATGCCCTACCCTCTTTTGCAGAAAAAAAACCGGTCGTCCGTCTCTTATTAAAATGATAAGTGATACAACCGTAAAGGGCACACAAAAAATGGCAAAGGCCAGCCAGCTGAAAACAATGTCAAAACATCTTTTCAAGATAAAAATTTTAAAATGTGAAAATCCTATGTATTCCCGATCAGTCCCACCACACTCCGGCCAGACCCAGCACCGTTCCTATCCAAACGCCTACAATGTATACGAGGATACACAACAGGTTGATTCCAACCTTCATCCACCTGCCTCGATTCCTATAACCCTCCATAAGGTGGTAAAATACACCCCCAACAGCCCCGGCCAATGGTACAAGGATCAGGGGACGGAGGTACCAAAATGATGGCCATTTCGGATCTAAGGCGCCTCCCTTGTATAAAAAGAAAGCTGTCCATACAAAGGCAATGGTCGCCCCTATAGTAAGCCGGCGGTAAAGCAAGGGTTTGTTTGAAATATTTATTTCCATGGGCAATGGTGTTTGGTGATCAATAATTTAGACACACAATACAATTTACAATGTACTTTGTAATGCAAAGTTAATTGAAATAATTAACCACACAAGAGCATTTTCCCTTTTTTTTGTTTTTGTATTGTTAAAACTATGATTGGCACCCTTCCAAGTACCAGCCAAAAAAAATGGTGCCCATCTGGACACCATTACACCGAAGCAAGGGTGCTACTTCGGCATTTCTTAAACAATAAAATAGAAGGGCTGAATGATCAGCTGCGGAGTTATAAAAAAAGGACCACAGCTGCCCATGGTCCCTAGAAGTCTATCGTTTTATAATCTTCACTTTCTCATTATTGATTTCGAGGATATACATGCCTGCCATCAGCTGGCTAACATCTACATAACTGGAATGTCCGCTCAAGAGTTGTCTTCCATTCAGGTCAAATAACGCCCAATTTGCCTCAGCTTCCAACCATACACCTACAGTGCTTGGATTAGGGTACACCTTCAATACATCCGCAACGATTACATCTTCAACCGATACCGTGCCGCAAAGGCTGCCAAGCCATTCAACAAGCTGGCCATTGATGTCGGCTTTAGGCTTGTGTTCAGCGTTGGTAACAGAAATCTGATCTTCAAGGTCTTTTAATTGGAGCTGGTTGAGCGCCGTAATGATTGGAAATTTATTTGGGTTACTGAATACCTGAAATTGCAATTCACTGAAAAGCCCTTTTAAAACACTGTTTTCATCCAGCATATTGTTTTCTTTCATTTCATTGTAAATGGCCTTTGACAGTGGTTCTGTTATAAAAAGTGAACGATCAAACCTCTCCGGGAACAGGGGTGATTGACTAAATTCATGCAATTCAGCACAAACGCCCCTATTGGCATAGTTGATATGATTTTCTCTTGCCTGGGCATTGCCCGCAGGTCCTACCCCGGGGTGGCGGTCATTTTCATTGATGGAGAGAAAAAAGGGCTTGGTTGCTACCAAAGATAGCTGAGGGCTTCCGGCTACCGTATGGCCAATGGCTGCTTTCCAGTTGAGCACATTTACCACCAACTCTGAAAAAGCGGCTCCGGCCGAATATCCATAAGCAAGATGCGGTGTTTTGGGATCCAACAAACCCCTTCGAAGTAAGGAGTCTCTCACTGCTCTGATGTTGGCATAATCAATTAAGGTGGAATCAATGCCATAAGACCATTGAATAGCTCCGTTGGCATCATAATCAACACCATCCTGACTCTCTTCGCTGGTAATGGCAATGACGCCGAATTTTTTGGTCATCATCAGGTCCATAAACTGTTTCACTTCAATATTGGTGGCCATGGCGGCTGCATTGCCATCGGTACCATGGAAAAACCAGATAAGGCCTTTCATTTCATTCTTCGGAGGCAGGTGCACGTACAGTTTTTTCACTTTTTGAGCCCCCTGTACATCCACTTGCAACAACTTCATGGTGGGCAATAATTCTGCATAATTGGCTTGCACACTGATGTTTTTTCCAGGCATAGTAACCACCGTATGGTATTCTTTGGCTGATGCCAGATATTGCACATCACCGGTCCAGTGAGTAAATACCTTGCCATCTTGCTGTGCCGACCAGATGTGGATTTTTTTACCCTCGGCATAGCTACCACCTCCATGTCCACCCTGGGTACTCAAGGTAAAGGATGCCGTGCTGTCTGGCATGCCAAGTTGGTACTTTTTCATCCAAATCCAGTGGTACAAGGCACCTAACATGGGATGGTTGACTCCGTTGGGGTATTCATGTTCCAGATCTTTTACTTCTACATTATAGAATACACTTTGGGGATCATTCGACTTGCCATTGAATATAGATGCCACCACTGAATTGGGATTGCCGATTAAAGTGTAATTAGAGGCATCCAGATCAAAGGCTTCGATATAAGGCACCACTTGTTTGCCATATAAAACCGGGTACTGGCCATAGAGCAAATCAAAGCCCATAGGTACAGAATCTACTGTCAGGTTTAAACCCTTTAAAATTTTAGCGTCCTTATTGCCAAACATATTCATCATTGGCATTTTTCTTATGGGTATCAATACCGTATCTCTTGGCAAAGCACCTCCACCTCCTGTGCTTACGCATGCTGAAATTTTATCTCCCAGATCGAGGGCACATCGGGCAGCCATCTCGCCTCCATTAGAAAATCCTACTATGTATATTCTGTTGGCATCAATACTGTATTTTGCTGAAACCTCTTCTATAACCTTGCTTATAAATAAAACATCGTTTTTAATGACCTGTCCGGGGCAAAACTCAGCTCCATCCTGCGGAAAGGCACTAAATTTGCTTCGCACACTCGTAACACCGTCTTCAGTCACATAATACTCCAATGCAGAAGGATAGGCCATAACAATATTGGCAGTATCTGCTACACCATTCCAACCGGAAATATTGTAGTATTGATTCCCGTTTTGGCCTGAACCATGCAAGAAGATTACCATCGCAGATTTTTGACTGCTGTTGTAGTTGGTTGGTATATGGAGGAAGTATTCACGATTTGTATCCTGAACGCTAGTGATAACCCTTATTTTTTGACCGTCCGTTTCGGTTGAATCTTCCAACGTATATTGTTTCATCCAGTCCCAATGAATTCTTGGGGCATCAAAAAAGTGATTATTACCATTGGGATACTGATGAGCTAGGCCTTTAACAAAAATAAATTTAAATTCATAACCTGTACCAGGGCCTGGATGGTTGGGTAGATAGGTAGCTATAAAGGCAGTATTGGTATCTCCTTCTATCGTAAACGTTTCTTGTAAATCAAAATTCCGGATATGATTATGTGCTACTCTGTAATGTTTGCCATTCATCCAGGGTATGCCGGGTGTTGTCAGTAAGCTGTCTAAATAGGCCAGCGAACCCTCCGGACCTTCATTGCCCGGACCGTAATCTTTATTGCCCACCTGGTATAATATGGGCAGCTTTCTTTTAGGAACATAGGTTGTATCAAGGAAAAATGAACCGGTGTTTTCAGCTACCGCTGCCAAAATATCGCTCATATCTATCGCACATTTAGCCGCCATTTGGCCACCATTAGAAAATCCATTCAGATATATTCTTTTAGCATCAATGTTGTAGTTTGATTTCATTTCATCAACTACCTTGCGCAAAAACTTGATGTCATCGAGGCCGGTTTCGCCTGGTTGAAAGGCCCAATCCGCATCTGGTGTAGTATTCCATTTGCTAATATTTTTGTTTACACCATCATCAATTATTTTATACTTGCCGGAAGATGGGAAGACTGCCAGGAAGCCCTCCTGATCTGACAATTCTGTCCATCCATGTGAATTATAGAAAGTTTCACCATCTCCACTGGTACCATGTAGCATAAAGACCAAAGGCACTTCCTTATTACCATCGTATGAAGAAGGAATATGTACATAATACTCTCTTTCTTTATTGTCCACATTGGTTGTTACCCGTACTTTTTGTCCAACCGTATTGTTATCATCTTCCAATACATATTGTTTCATCCAATTCCAGTGAATAGCGGGTGCGTCAAAAAAATGATTGACACCATTGGGGTAAATGTGTGCCAGTCCTTTCACAAAAATGAACTTAAACTCATAACCGGTACCAGGTCCCGGATGATTGGGCAGATAAGTAGCCACCACAGCAGTATTGGTATCGCCTTCTATTGTATACGTTTCCTGTAAATCAAAATTGCGGATGTGACTGTGAGCTATTTTGTAGTGTTTGCCATTCAACCAGGGTATATTGGGAGTACTTATCAAACTGTCGAGTAAGGAAAGTGACGCCTCCGGACCTTCGTTGCCGGGACCATAATCCTTATTACCCACTTGATATAAAACCGGTAGCTTTCTCTTTGGAACATAAGTAGTGTCAATAAAAAAGGAAGATGCATTTTGGGCCACCGCAGCCAAGAGGTCACTCATTTCGACTGAACATTTGGCAGCCATCTGGCCTCCGTTTGAGAATCCATTCAGATAAACCCTTTTGGTATCAATATTGTAATTGTCAAACATCTCATATACTACCTGTCTCAAAAACTTTATATCATCCAGTCCCACTTCTCCTGGCTGGAAGACATAACCTGCATCGGGTGTTGTGTTCCACTTAGTGGTAGTTTTGTATTCTCCTTCATCAATTATTTTATATCTTCCGGAAGAAGGGAAGACAGCCAGAAAGCCTTCCTGATCAGCCAATTCTGTCCAGCCATGTGCATTATAGAAGGTTTCACCATCTCCACTGGTACCATGTAGCATAAAGACCAGCGGCACCTTTTTACTGCCGTCGTAAGAGGCGGGTACGTGAATGAAATATTCTCTTGTCACCCCATCAACCACAGTTGTCACCCGGATTTTACCGGTAGGCGGAGATGCCCATAACTGACAAAACGAGGTAAAAATGAATAGGAAAAGCAAGACCATAGGTTTGTTAGTCATAGTAATTAGATTTTGATTTGTTGCCTAAAAGGCCAAAAGTAAGGAGTGAATAAAAGCCGTTACTCACCCTTTTGGGTAGGCTGTACTTATTTTCTGAGGTGAAGGACTCTTTCTTTTTTAAGCTCCTACCTCAATGGGTAGTAGGTCTTACCGGGATTTCTGGTAAATTTACTCCAACATTTACCGTCATCTCATACCTTTATGAAATCACTTGTTCTTATAGTCGCTTTTTTACTTTCCACATGGCTCCAAGCACAAACATCACCACAAGTTGGAGCCTCCCATTGGTTTAATGCTGCCCTTGTGGCCAAAGCTTTGGGCAAATCTGATTCGGTACTTTACTACCTCCAAAAGGCTGAATCCTTGCAGGACACCGGCAAATCCAAGACCAAATTACCCATTCTGATTCAATTGGAACTGGCCAAATATGCGAGGTCAAAAGAAGATGTAACCCTTTTTTCCACTGCCATAAAAAAAGCCGAAACCCTCATCATGAGAGACTCCAACCGGGTGCTAATCGATGAATTATTCAGCTTAAAAGCGCAGTACAGCATGCATATAAAAAAATATGACGAAGCGCTGGCTTACTACCAAAAAGTAGAGGAATACAGAAAAATACACGCGCCATTTAAAAATTGGAAGACCTATCGAATGATGGCCATGGTGTATAAGTCGATGGGAGAAAGTGGAAAAGCCAAAGAATTTATGCAGCAATCAGAAACGCTGGCAGAGATTCAGGGCACCCTCAAAAACATTAGTGAAACCGAAACCATACCTTCATTGAAAGCCCATGAAATTACGCAGATCCAGCTGGAAAATGCACTCATCCATAATCAAAATACCACCATCCAGGCGCAAAAGAAAATGTTGAAAATGGCCCTGGTCTTTTTTGGTGTCATCATCATTTTGCTCATTTATTTTCTCATTCAGCGAAACAAGTGGAATAGGGTCTTAAATGGGAAAAACGCCATCATAGAAAATAACCTCAAAGAAAAAGAACTGCTCTTGCAGGAAATCCACCATCGGGTAAAAAACAACCTGCAGCTCGTTTCCAGCCTCCTAAGCCTTCAGTCCAGAAGTGTCGAAGACGAAGCAGCAACTCGGGCTTTGGTTGAAGGTCAGTCAAGGGTACAAAGCATGGCCCTGATCCACAAAAATCTATACAATGACAATGCGGCGTCAGGCCTGGAGGTTAAAGATTATGTGGTACAGCTCACACAGCAGCTGCTTCAAACCTATGGCATCAATCCGGAAAGTGTAGACCTAGAACTCGACGTTGATCCCATCTGCCTCGATGTTTCTACCCTTGTTCCCCTGGCATTGATCATCAATGAGTTGATCACCAATGCACTCAAATATGCTTTTGAGCAACATGAGGGCGGAGCCATCCACCTCTCACTAAAACCTACTGTCGACCAACACTTGATGTTGAGGGTTAAGGACAATGGTAAGGGATTTGACCAATTGGAGGCATCCGATGGATTTGGTACCAAACTCATTAAGGCACTTGCTTTAAAATTAGATGCTACGGTCAATTATTTCAATGACAATGGCGCTGTAGTTGAAATCTGTGTGAAAAATTACAAGTTAAGTCAATGAGGCAGGTATGGCTGAACTAAAAAAGACAGACATTAATATCCTGGTGGTAGAAGACGACACCATCATCCAACTCGACATCAAAGAAGTACTGGAATCTGAAGGTTATGTAGTTCATACTGCCATCAATCCGGGACAGGCCTTGATTTTTATTAAAGACAGCCCTCCCGATCTCATCCTCCTCGACATCAACCTCGATGATGAGATCACAGGTATAGACATTGCCAAATTTATGATGGAAAAACACATCGATGTGCCTTACATCTATCTCACATCCTACACCGATAAGAAGACCCTTCATGAAGTCAAGGATACCATCCCTTCCGGGTATATAGCCAAACCTTATCATGAAGCACAGCTACTTTCAACCGTAGCTGTAGCTTTGGCCAACGCCAGCAGAAAGATCAGCAGCATCCAACTAAGTCTGGACCAGATCAGTGAAAAACTGTCGCGTGAAATTACTGACAAGGAATGGGCCATTACGGCCATGTTGGCTAAAGGAATGAGCAATGCCCAAATCTGTCAAAAAATGAATTTATCGGTCAATACCGTCAAATTTCACATCAAAAATATTTACGATAAATTAGAAGTTCATAGCAGGTCGGAACTTTTAATTAAACTTAGCAATTTATAGATATAGTGCAAGCAGGTTAAAAGGCCAGAAAGTTGGACCAGAAAGCTTAAAACGGTGATATTTATACATAAAATGACAAAATCGGTTAAATATTACTTAAATTGCTATATTAATCCTGAAAAAGGATGTATATTTGCACAAAATAAATATTTTAGGCTTCTGCCTATGCCTTTTCTGAATCAGTACCGAAGTTCCACTTCCCTCTCTCAGTTCTCGCTTTAACAGCTGCCATCACCTTTAATCTTACATTTTTTTACATGAATAAATTGTTGGGCAAGCATAGTTTTTTTACCCTCCTACCAAAGGTCGACAACAGTTCGGCGCACGTAGTTGGCGTAAAAATGCCTACCATTTCGACAGGAAATTTCTGTGTAACCCTGAGTGAAGATTAAGAATACTGATTTCCAATCCATCAATCCTGGTAAAATGTTTACAGTAATGATTTCCTGCCCAAAGGCACAGGAGATGGACTATTTCACCTCAAATTAAATTTTTATATGGCAACATTTGCGAAAAAAGAGAAAGAGAAAAAGAGAGCTAAAAAGAAACAAGATAAGGCACAAAAGAAAGAAGATAGAAAAAGCGTCAATAACAAAGGCAAAAGCCTGGATGAATTGATCATGTACATAGATGAACACGGAAACCTGAGCAAAACTCCGGCAGATCCGAGGGAACAAAACAGAGATAGACCCATCAACGATTACCCTGGGGGCAACAGTGTTACCAGATGTAGATGCAGAATACACAGGAATTGTATCTTTTATCAGTGACAAAGGATATGGTTTTATTGTAGAAGACAACACCAAATTGAACGTCTATGTGAATGTGCAGCAATTGACAGAACCTGTAAAGGAGAAAGATAGAGTTGCTTTTGAAAAGGAAAGAACACCAAAGGGCTTTAGTGCTCTGAACGTGAGAAAAGTTAAATAAGAATAATATTATACAACATCAAATTTTTTATCATGCAAGAAGGCAAAGTTAAATTTTTTAACCCTACTAAAGGCTTCGGATTTATTACCCCATCAAATGGTGGTGATGACATTTTTGTTCACATCTCAGGTACAATCGATGAGATTCGTGAAAACGACAAAGTTACTTACGATGTGCAAAATGGCAAAAAAGGCCTTAACGCCGTTAACGTAAAATTGGCGTAATCGTGCTTTTCATTTGAAAATACACTTTTCATGAAGCCCCGCAAGGGGCTTTTTTTTTGCTATTTGCCTTGTGGTTGAAGCCAATTTTGAGCCTCTTTTATCCAGTCGCTGCCTTTGAGTACTAGCTCAGGCTTGATACCTGCTTTGTCAACAGTGAAAAAGTCTTCCAGCCACAGCTGTCTGTTGATTGGCATCTTTAAGGTAATGGATGGACATACCGTATTTATGGCCATCACATTGTTGTAGTCCAACATTCCCCCTGAATTCTCACCCATAACAGTCACTTTTTTACTTTGTCTGGCCAAGAGGGTAAACAGCTCTCCACTGGCGAGTGTATTTCGATTGATCAACAAAGCCACTTTTTGCGGGTAAGGCAATTCTTCATTCATTGTCAGCGTATCTGCCATCTTTCCGGATGCATTGTAATTTTTTCCGTATTGGGCTTTCATGACCTCCATCTCTGCGTCAAGAGACTTTTTAGAGTCTGGATCCAATTGGCTGTAACCGGGCTTTATTTGACTGCGATACCAAAGATCAAAGTTGAACGGTGTCATGCGCATTTCTGAATTGTAGGCAACATAAGGCTGGGTATACAGGTATTTCAAAAGCTGATCGGCAACCTTAGCTTCTCCCCCCCTATTGTTTCTCAAATCAATTATCCAATGGGTCGTCTTTTTCAGCTGATCTGACTCTTTTTTAAGTAAATAGGCTGTTTGTTTTTCTGTATTAAAGTCAAATGAGGGAAAAGTAAAAATAGCAGTGCCATCCTTAAATTTCAGCGAAGGCGCATGGATGTCATGTTCTATTTCATACTCCAGCCTGTCTTTCTTTTTCTTACTATCCGGAGCTGTTTTGTCTAAAAACATTACCTCCATATCCAGAATGTTGTCTACAACTTGAACTTTGTATTGTTGCCCCATCCACATTTCCTCATTAAAAATTGTGCGCTGTATTTTTTGCCCTCCTTTCGGATAACAGCTTTAACCTCTCCCGGCTTCTGGTTGATATTTTTCGACCACAAAACAATAGCCTGAAACTGTTGCTCATTTACCCTGCTTATGCCCAACTTATAATTCTCATTTTCAAAGATGCCCTCTATGGCATCTAAATTCTTATTGTTTTCCATGTATTCCAGGAGGTCAGCCTCATTCATAGCTCCCCTGATTGGCAGCAATGCTTGGTGAAGAGGTGCTCTTTTTGCTCATTGCTTTCGCAGATGAAACGTAGGTTGCCGTGAGTTGCTTATCATTGAAGTATGCCAGCCATTCCTTGATCACACCCACACAAAGACTGTCATTGGTGATTGCCATTGCCTTAGCTTTGAAAGGCTCCGACCAATCCCTATACCTCTTTACATTGTCGAAATTTATTTTGTCAAACCAGCCCGCATAGTTGTTTTCAACCGTCATCTTGGTCTCAGCATATACCTTTTCACACCTGCAATTCTGAGCCTGTGATAGCGAAGGCAGGATCAATAATACTAGAAAAAAACAATTCAATTTGACACTCATTCTAAATATATTTTATGGAATACCCAGGTCATTTTAGCTCCATGTCCCGTACTTCCTTTGTAATACTTCAAAAATACAAAAAAACAATCTAACGCAAAATAAAATATCGACACATTGCCATAACTTGCCTAGCCACAAACACTTTGTATTCCTATCTCTGGATATTCAAAATTTAGTTTGGCAGAAGATAGACAAAACCCGAAAGGAGGCCACCCCTATTCTTGCTACCTTACCCCAAAAAGACAATACAAACAAACTAAATGTGAGGCGTTTTGTGCCTTATTCTTTAGCATCTCCTTTGCTGGATTTTACCAAAATGGAAATTAAAAAACCGGCATTCGCTATTAGAAAAAAAATATTGACCCATCTGGCAAAAGGAGGAGCCCCTGCCGGCCATACTTGGCCAAGCAAGACCATCAGGTTGAATATTATCAACAGGTAAAGTGTTGATTTGGAGTTGGAAAAGTTTATCATGTAGGTAGTTTTAAAATGCTTATTGATTCATTGCCTATCACCAATTTGGACCTTTATGCATACCGATAAGGCTCATGGGTATAGGCGAGATGTCTGACATTTTCAATCACTTGTTTCATATATCGGTGCCAAAACAAATGGGTAAAGAGCCAATTGAGGGGGTACCACCAAAATCCATCGGCGTATAAGGTGTATTTGTAATCAATTTCAATAACATCGGGTTCGATTTCTTTGGTGATCCACTCTCCCACAAAGTGGGTGAAGCCCAGCATCCACGACTTAAAATCTCCCACTTCTATTTTCCAGTATTCGTTTTCTTTTCTTTCCAACATCCGGTCTACAGATGCTTCACCACCCTTAAAAGTTAGAGACGCAGCAGAAAACACCCTCTTGCTAATGCCAGGCTGTCCCCAGTTTTCATCTTCTGTACAATGGGTTACCCTGGGCATTAGCCCGTATCCAGTATGAATCTTGGAAACATCGCACAGCATAGGCGTCTTGAAGGCTCTTTCAAGAGAACAATGGAAAATGGTACGAATGGAAGTAGATGTTTTCACAACTTTAATGCTATTTGAGAAAGCCAAGATATAAATATTCTACTAAATAGAAACCCTGCTTTTATCTATGCTAGACCACAAAAAAGCGGGAGTAATCACCATTTTCGCTCTTTTCTGGTAGCCGAGTGTTTGATTGTTTGGGAACAATCTTGTTTACAGCTTGCGGGCCAATATTTTGGATACTGCCCATTGAATGAGGTAGCCTGCCACTTTTCTGACAGGGTGGTTGGATTTACCTACAATTAGTTTGCGCGACAAATAGCCGGCAGCAAGGCTGAGAACAGAAGCCACCAATTTTTCTTTGATCTCAGGTTTCGAGAATTCGTCAAGTGTAGTGGAAAGCAAATTGGCTGGTCTTAAGGTATCTACCAAGCCGTTGACACTTCCTTTCAACTCCCATAGCTCCATTTTTTTGCGCGCCTCTACAAGGGCAATGAGGCTATCCAACTTTTCTCTGGCATCCCTATTTTTCATCTTTTGTTTCGTTACCGTTTACAATTTCGTCAACATCCAACTTATCCAACATTTGCTCTATGATGGCATTGCCCATGGGCTTATGAATTAAAGGCTGTTTAAAATAATGAATCAACACCGCCAAAAGCAAATAAAAAAGCGAAACGACCAAAAAACCAAGATAGGTTTCGTGCAGCATTTTACCCACAAATAAAGCCAGTCCAATGTTGATAAAAAGAGAAAACAGGATTAAAAACAAAACAAAGAGGAGGCGGGAGGTTAATCCCGCAACCACCTCTGAAAATTTTTGAATTAGCTTCAGTTTAATTAAATCCAGTGAAGTGTTGGCATAATCGCCAACCTTATCAATTAAGTCTTCCGACTTTTCGGTAAATGATTTCATAAAAGGATAACAGTAAGATTAAAATTAGGTCAAACTTCTGTTTTTTCCTCAAACTTGTTCTTTTCTTCAAATTTGGCCTTTTCTTCTCTGTATTTACGCGTGGCTTCTGCGATCAATTCTTCTGCTTCTGCTTTGAGTTCGTCTACAGAGTCTGCTATGGTATCGGTCCATTTTTCAAACGAATTTTTCAGGTTGTCCTTCAAATCCTTGCCCTGATGAGCAAACTTTTTTCGGGTCTCACTGCCTTTGTCAGGTGCCAGGAGCACACCTACTACTACTCCAAGGGCTACGCCCCCCAGAATTCCAAGTAAAACATCTCGATTTTTCATGATAAACTCAATTTTAGGTTAAATGTTGAAGTATGGATCCAAAATAGATGGCTACCTCAACTTTTCAAAGTTAATACAGAAAACAATGCAAGTGCGATAAAATTGATTCATGTCACTATTTAATATGAAATCTCACCCTCAACCAGTTTGTTTGTCCCCATTATTGTAAAGCTTTCAAAATGTACTCTGCCAACAATCTATCTGACTGTACATGACCATAAACCTGATCATAGGCCTTGGACGTAATGACAACAACCAAGGACAGGTCATTAAATATATAGATTTTATTGCCCCCGTTTCCGCTGGCATAACTAACATTGTATTGGTGATTCCCGCTTTCCATCACCTTATTCCAAAACAAATAACCATAACCTTCATTTTTGGAAATTTCAACCTGTCTTGCCAGACTCTTCGTACACCATTCCGGTGACAGTAGCTGTTTTCCATTCCAGCTTCCTTTGTTGAGATACAATTGACCAAATTTTGCCAGATCTACAGAACGCAATCTAAGGCCTCCGGCCGTATTGACCACTTTTTGTGGGGTGTACTCCCACTGAAAGTCGGTGAACCCCAGAGGATTTAATAAGTTTTGTCCTGCATATATTTCTAATCCCCCTGGTATTGTTTGATGCAGGATGTCTCCCAAGACGACTGCCCCTCCAGTAAAATAATCCCAACGACTTGCTTTTGATTTATCGTTGTCAAGGGGCAAGCCAAGCACAAAACGAACCCAGTCAGTGCTTTGATACATTTTATTTTCGTGACCCGGGCTTTCATCATCTAAATCAGTGCCGTCAAACGGTGACGTCATAGTAAGTAGTGATTTGAGCGTAATATTATTCTTTGCCGGGTGGTAGTTTTGATATTTTTCGAGGTCGTAAAAGTGGTCAAGTGTTTCCTCTTCATGGCTCAGGTATCCATCTTTAATGGCCATTCCCATCAAAGCAGATACAAATGATTTTCCTACAGAGCGCGTATCGTGGAGGGTAGCCTTATCTGACCCATTAAAATATTCTTCCAACCAAAGTTTTCCCTCCCTTATAACCACCACGCTGGTAATGTCTTTGAACACAGCTGAATTTATTCTTTTATTCATTTGTTCAATCAATGAAACATCCATCCCTGCTGATGAGAGCGTCCATTCATCAGCGGAAGCAGGGTGCTGTAGTTTAAAATCCCCAGGCTTGATGGTATTCGGATTTGAAACTACCCGGATGCTGCCTTCCGCAATCAGTTCACCTACTATAAGGACTTCTTTCTGAAGGTAGGGCCTGATCTGAATCTTAAGTTCGTGGTCGCCTTCATAAAGTACATCCTGGCCTCCGCTCATCCAAAATCGCTGCCATAAAAATCTACCCCAGGAGTCTTCTTTTTGGATAGAATAAAGTGGCACCCTAAAAACGGTACGCAGATTTTTATTTTCTTTCCCAAAAGCCCCAGGATGTAGGTTTTCTGTATAGATATTTTTTCCGTCTACCAGAAAGGCAAACTGAAAATTCCCCTTTTCAGTCAATAAGTCGGCCTCCCATTCAGGTGCCAGGGACTGTAGATAGTGGGTAAGAGAGTGTTCCATAAATACTCTAATATAAAGATTGCCCTGATCCTCTATTTGAACTGATTGCAGAATATCATTCTCTTTGAATTGCTCAACGCCAATTATTCGGTCCATAAAAACGATGCTCCGAAGATGATTTTTATGGATCGTATAAATAATGGAATCGTGTTTTATAGATACAGGCTGCTGTGCCATTAAAGAGATCAACATATTCATCAACATACCCACTAACATATATTTGCTCATCTCAATTGTTTTGCCACAAAACTACGGCGCTTAAAGCCACTAAAATTGTATGGTATTAACCTTAGAAAAAGATCGATTGATCCCCTTTCTAAATTTTGAAGGGTTAAGTGGAAAATAAGATTTGAAGTTTTTGATAAAATGGCTTTGGTCTGCAAAGCCGGCCTCATGTGCAAGTGAGGATAATGACACTTTTTTATTGGACATTGTTTCAAGAACTCTCCCCAGTTTTATCCATCGCAAATAGTCTCCCAGATGACAGCCAAAATACTGATGGAAAGTTCTGGAGATGTAAACGGGATGTCGGTCTACAGCACTAGCCAATCCTTCCAGGGTAATGGGTCCCGCAACAGGGTCATGTAACAGCATTTCAACCTGCCTGACCCAAGCCGGTTGCTTTTCTTTGATGGCTGACGGATTATCATGAATGACAGAAAAAAGGTGGGTTACCAGGCTCTCAATGGCAAGGTCACTTATTTCGTCGTCCCCTTTCAATTCGTACAACAACTTATAAATTAACAATTTTGCCTCTGGATGCATGAGGCGGTAACTGCCTTCTTTTTTACCCCTGTCATAATCCCATTTATTAAATAAACCGGATGATATTTCTATGTGAAACCCTTTTGTAAATCGGGGTTCTTTGATATTGTAGTGTGCATCCTGCCAATGGTGGTATAAAATGGTTCCGGGCACGCACTGGTATTCTTCCTTTTTATTACCTTCCCTCATCCCCCCGTTCAACAAAAGGGTAATGTATGCATTTTCATGAAAGTGCCAGTCTACTCTGGGGTGGGTATAAACAGTTTCCGTGAGGTGGATACCTCCTTTTTGATAAGTAAAATCATTCTGTCCAAAATAAGTGCCGTTTGTTAAAATATCCATCCGTCTGCAGCGTCTCTGTGAATTACACAAAGACGCTTATGATACGGATGTAAGATGTGTTAGGTTACAATTAGTGATGCTGTATTACTCATAATTCCAACCCATTATAAAATGTAAAATCAGGATTGCTTATTAATACAACCATGCATGGATGAAAAAACGTTTGGTTATAAAAAGCAACGGCTTAGTTAAAAAGTAATAGGTACTTTTGTCTGTTCTCCCAAATCATCCAGGATAAAATTGCCCAGATTACCAATGCTATGGGCAGCCCTTCAGGGGCTACGGTGAGGTGAGTCAGCAACACACCTACCATCACTGGAAAAACCACCAATGCCCCCAGGGTTCTGGTTTTAGGAAACAGAATAAGTAAACCTCCTATGATTTCGGCAGCGCCTACTAGAGGCAATAGCCAGCTGATTTCTCTGATGGCATGATCGTCTTTCATCAAGGCTTCCGGTAAATTTTCTGGTACCGGCATGTAGTTAAGGAACTTGTTCAAACCACCATTGATCAACAAGAGTGAAAACAAGACGGAAATAACATTAAAAATTTTATTCTTCATTTTTATTATTTACTTGTTCTGAAAATGGAACATCCAGTTGATTCCAAACTGATCGGTTAAACTTCCATAATAGGCTCCGAAAAACATGTCCTGCATCGGCATGTCAATGGTACCTCCAACTGCCAGGGCATTGAACAGTCGAAGGGCTTCTTCTCTTGAGTCGGGCTCCAGATTGATGTGCATATTGTTGCCACGGGTAAGGGTAAAGCCCATCTCTTCCGGCGCATCGGTTCCCATGAGGATATGTCCACCCAAAAGAGGAAGTTCTACGTGTAACACCATGTCTTTGATTGCTTCGGGAATAGGGGGATTTCCCGTATTTTCAGGGATATCCTTAAACTTTTGTATACCCTGAACAAACTCTGTTTTGAAAACCGATTGGTAAAACAAAAAAGCCGTTTCTGTATTTCCCGGAAAGTTGAGGTAACTGGAAACCCTTGCTTTGTTGGACGTTTTCTTCTGCTTGCGCAAATAAAACTGGGCTGCTATGTACTGATCCAGTTTTTCCAAACCAGCGGTAAAACCTTCCTTAAAGCCCATCTGAATAATGACTTCCAGGTCTTCCAAAGATTCAAAGTGCAAAAGCATGCTGACTACCGTTCCATTTTCATCAGACTTAAATTGGTTGTCCCAACGCACCCTTGGTTTGATGGTATTCGTAACTCCATTTTCATCGCAAAAGGCATCAATCCCGCCATAAAACTCCATGGGACGGATTTCTTCATAATCAAACTTTGCCCAATGTACATCACCTTCAGGCCCTGTCATAGAATAAACCCACGACCCACCTTCAACAAAATCCAGGCTTTTAGTATTGCATTGGTAGGGCTTGGGTGCCCACCATTGATGCAGAAGGTCTGCCTCTGTCCAGGCCGACCACACCAGGTCTAGTGGTGCCAGAAAGGATCGTTCCACAGCAATATTGTGGTTGTCTTTATCAATATCGAAGTTAAATAAAAGGGCTTTGCTCATTTTTTTAGGTTTTGAAGTTTATTTAATACATTATCTAATTGGTCAAATCTCTTGGACATCAATTGTTTGAATTGCTCCAACCATTTTTCTATTTCCTGCATCTTTTGATTGTTAAGATGATAAACTATTTCTCGACCCCTGGATTCGGGTGTTACCACATCACATTCTGTCAGAATTTGCAAGTGTTTAGAAACCGCCTGCCTGCTGCTGTTAAAATGTTCGGCTAGGCCATTGGGTGTCATGGCAGAAACAGCCAGCAACATAATAATGGCCCTCCTGCTTGGATCAGCAATGGCCTGAAAAACATCTCTTCTCGATTCCATGTGCAACTATTTGATTGCAAATATACATGCAATTATCTGGTTGCGCAATAAAATTTGATTTTTTTTTGTAACTATTTAGGTGGCTGCTTTCAGATTAAAAAATTAAGCTATTTTGATTTAGAAGAGTATTGCTTCGGCAAGCTCAGCACCTCGCATTTGTGGAATCACAGCAGCGCTATGGTGAGAAAAATAGCCGAAATATCAGACGAGATTGTTTTTTATTAATAGAAATTGAGTATTCCTGAATAGTTACTTTTTTTTAAAAAGGATTTTCAGAAAAAATTGACGGTCATATCAACGAATGATATACCCTTGCAGGATTAATTTTGCCTCTTCTGAAAGGGCTACACTTTGGCCCGAAGCATTGACCTGGACCAATACTGAGGAAGCTTTGGCAACCACCTTATCGTTTTGGAAGAGCTGTTGGTACAACGTAATGGAACTATTGCCAACCTTTTGAATACAGCTTCCTATCTCCACGGTACCGGGCCACCTGATTTCTGCCAATAGATCAAGGGTCAGAGAGGCAATGACAAAGCTATGGTTATCCCGAATCAGTTGCCCATCATTTTTGTATAACATTTCTACCCTGCCGGTTTCTAAAAAGGTAGCAAATACCGCATTGTTGACATGGCCCTGGCGATCCGTATCAGCATACCTCAGCTTATCATAGGTCTTCAGGGGAAAATCATCCCATTTTAACATGGTTTCCATTTTTAGAATTGATTGATAATCGCGATTATCTGCTATGGCATAGGACTACAAATTTCAACCAATAAGCCGTCAGGGTCCCGAACGTAGGCTACGGTTTGTCCCCAGGGTTTGACTTTTGGCGCTGATTCCAGGCTGGCACCCTTTTGCATGGCCCTATCTACCACAACATCCACTTCCTGGGTAACCAAACCTATTTCTACACCGGTAGGCCTTGAGCCCGGATCCGATGCGAGATAGCCTTCCTTTAAATTGGTTTTGGCCAGTTCATGGGCAACAAAGGCAAGGGTGGTAGTGCCCGTCACCAATTCACCGTAATCACCATCGGGGCTTATAAAACGAATCTCAAAATCAAAAGCTTCTTTATAAAACGCCAGTGATTTTTTAACATCTGACACATAATGGATGATGTAACCTAAAGAAATGGATGTAGCCATGATTTTTAATGATTTGTTTACTCAAATATAGTGATAAATCTTTTTGTTGTTTGACTTAATAAATGAGGGAATACATCACCCATTTCATTTATGCCAAAATGAAAAAAAGTAATGTATCAATGATGTGGTTATTAGCACAGCATTGAGAGTTAAATCAAAAATAAATGATTATCAGATAAGCCTTATTTGTAAATAAACTGAGAAGCAGGATGGGTGTATCTTCTATAGGCTACATAAATCATATAGACAGTTGCAAGAACACCAATTACGGTGACCCAGGTTGGTCCCAGGGTCTCGACCACATTGGCCAATAATTGTTTGATTCCACTCCGCCTTCCACTGGCTTCGTAGTGTACACCACTTTCAGCATCCACGGCCATTCCTCTAAACACCCAGGTTAGTACTGGAATAAATATTACCCCGAATAGGTTGAACAATAATGGCTTGATCTTTGACTCTTGTTCCTCCGATTTTGTAAACCCTTTATTTGTTGCAATGGTATTTACTACATCTTCCCTGATGCTGTTATCCTCCAAAACGATCGTTTCCTTCTTATCCTTACCTTCGACACTGTACTTTACTTCAAAATTGGAAGTGGTTTCGTTGTAATTCACCTCTCTAATACCTGACATTGGTATCACCTTTACACTTTCGAGCAGTCCCTTTTTTTCGGCGGCTGCCCTCAGACCGTCTACAGCACTGTATGATTTTGAACTGACAATAATCCTATCATCATCAATGACCATGGATTTCTGGTTTTTTTCACCTAAACTGATAATTTGGTTCTTCATATTGTTAAATTTATTTTCAAATATAGAAATTAAACCAAAATTATCTGTGAAAAACCACTTTTAATTAGAGAGGCAAAGACCCGGGCCATTGGTTATGACGCAATTCAATCAAAACATCTATTTCAAATCTCCCATTTCATTCCTATAAAAAGGGATCGGGGTTGAGCAGGACCGTATATGTAATTACTATCCCGGTTTTTACCGCTATCAAAATCGGCTTGGTAGGAATTGAAAATATTTTTAAGTCCGGCAAAAAGGTTGATACGATAGCGGTTTGCAACAGGAAATCGATAATTCAGACGAAGGCTCACTTCATGAAAAGGGTGGGTTGTCACCATTTCATCCTGGCTTTGTTCAGGGGCACCGGCAAAGTGAGGCAATACCATAGATCCCGTGTATAAATAATTGATGTTGATGGCAACGAAGCTGTTTACATTGAGGGTAAGGGTGGCATAGGCATAGGTAGCCGGCGTTCGGATAAATTGTCTGGTAGCCGGGATATTTTCAATGTATTGGACGGCCTGGTGAAACCGGCTTTGTTGCAAGGTGAAACCTGATTCCAATTGGGCCCTTCCATCAAAATTGGCCCTCATTTCAAGGGTCATGCCTCTAACGATGGCCCCTGAACCATTTCGTTTCTCAAATACTTCTCCGAAAGCATCCTGTCCTAATGGGAAAAGGAAGAAGGCGTTGTTGAGCTGGGTAAAAAACGACTCAAGGGTAAACCCGGCAATAAAATGTTGCGTGGCTTTATCATAATTTAATGAAAAACTCAGGCTCTGCGAAGTTTCCGGCAATAACTGGGGTTGAAGGGTCACCCTTGACACCCCTCCACCGGCAAAGGCAATGTGCAGATCGGTGTCAAATGCCTGTGGTGGCCTGAAGCCTGTGCCCCAGTTGAAACGAAGCTGGGTATAGGGACGGAACTTGTACATCAAAGATATCCGGGGACTCAGCCTCGGATGCTGAAGCTTGTTATGAATATCAGTTCTAAGCCCCGAAAGCAGCGTAAGTTTTGGGTTTAATTGCCAATCACTCTGGAAAAAAAATCCAAGGTTGGTTGCCAACTGGTCTATTTTATAATGATAGGCCATGATCTCGTCTTTTACCTGGTCGCTCACATACTCTCCTCCCAGGGTGAGGGTGTTTTTACCTTTGATAAAATCGACCAGCTGGTGATTGATCTGAAAGCCCCCATTTAGGGTAACTACTTTTGAATCTCCATAAGGTGGCTGGCTGAGATGGGCCTCAATGGCAGAAGGTTCATCCGGAAATATACCGGTATAATGGTCTCGCAGTGTACGTTGCCAGGCAACATAGGCAAGGAAGGATGACTTTTGCTGGTTAAAATTGTGCTGGTAATCAACATTGGCCATCATCACCCGGTGGGTCCTTTCTTCTGCCTGTTGCAGCAAATGAACCGGTCGTTGAGCCATTTCCCCACCCAGCCTGTATTCTTTCAAATGCATAAAACTGAATTCTAACTTTTGGTCGGCTCCAGGCAAGTAAAAAGCGGAAAGTCCGGTCGAGGTATTTTTGATTTGGGGTAGTTCTGAAAACAAATCGCCATTATGGTCATACAAGCTGCGGTTTCTGTAATTCAACAAGCCGCTGATGCCCATATTTTTGTTTTTGTTTACAAATGTCAGATTGCCATTGGCGGAATGATCGGTCGTTTGTCCATCAATGGCTTGGTAAGTGTATTGGCCTTCCACCCCACTTTTTTTGGGCAGGCGTGTAATGATATTGACAGTACCCCCTATAGCACCCGGACCATAGGTAGATGAGGCCCCTCCGCGCACTACCTCTATTCTTTCAATCATAGAGCTTGGCAGCTGTTCAAGACCATATAAGCCGGTAAGGGGACTAAAAACGGGCCTGCCATTGATGAGGATTTGGCTATAGGCTCCGCCGAGCCCATTCATTCGCAGCTGGGTGTAATTGCAGGTCTGGCAGTCGGTCTCCACCCTCAGTCCGGGCTGGAATCGGAGTCCTTCTGCTACATTACAAGCCTGAACATTGTCCATCGACTGTCGGGAAAGCACGTTGACTATTACCGGAGAATTGTCTTTTCTTTGAAAGGTCTTGGTACCTGTCACCACTACTTCATTTAAAACATTGTTATGTTGCAAATGAAAATCAAGGTTTAACAGGCTTATTCCTTTTTTGACACTGACTTTAACAACCGAGGTCTGAAATCCTACATAACTGGCACTGACCTCATGGCTTCCTTCTGGCAGTGGACCCAAACGGTACTGCCCCAACTCATTCGTTTCACAAGTCATCTGCAGGCCCTGGCAAAAAACCTGAGCAAATGCTGCCGGCTGTGTGTCCAGGTACACCGTTCCAGTGATAAAGGTGGATTGGGCCAGAGATGTCATTCCCAGGCACAACCACAGGATTGAGGTCATGAATTTACCCATTTCAGTTTTATAGGCTTCAAAGTTAGACATATCTAACTTTATTTTTAAGAATTATCTTATATATTTGTAAATAATTCTCTTACATGCCTACATCGATCAAAGAAAACTACCTCAAAGCCCTCCATTTTTTGAGTTTGCAGTCGGGTGTTGTGAGTCTTACGGAGCTGGGCAATGCTATGGAAGTGAGCAAGCCCACCGTCAATGATATGGTTAAAAAACTGGCTGCCAGGGGTTGGGTAAAACATGAGCGTTATCAACCTATCCAACTTACTTCGGAGGGACACAAGGCTGCAGCCCTGGTCATTAGAAAACACCGCTTGTCCGAACTCTTCCTTTACCAGGTCATGGGTTTTGGTTGGGAAGAGGTGCACGACATCGCAGAGGAAATGGAGCACATCAAATCTGAACTCTTTTTTCAAAGAATGGATGAGATGCTGCGCTTTCCTGTTTTTGACCCCCACGGTTCGCCTATCCCTGACAAAGCCGGCAATATGGTAACCCCAACCTATCAATTGTTATCCCAAATTAGCAGCCCTTGTCGGGTGGCTCTAAAAGCCATTAGAAATTCAGGCACCGATTTTTTAAAATACCTGAATGAAAAAAATCTCCAATTGGGCACAGAACTTGAAATAAGCTCCATCGAAAGTTTTGATGGCAGTATCTCTGTATCTTATGGCCACTGTGAGCAGTTGGTGATGAGCCATTCAGTGAGCTCTCTTCTATGGGTAGAGGTCATCCTCTAAGAATCCGATTACCGTACCTCAGAGTTGCCCTCGGTCTTTAGCTGTCCACTGCCCTGGTTGAGGATTCTGGTGGGCACATTGCCAGTGATCCTGGTGCTTCTCAATTCAACAATGCCCACATTTTTGAGGAAGGGTACAACGAGTGAGTTGTTTTTTTGAATCAGACTCAGCTCCCTGAAGGTGACGTTTCCTGTATTGGTTATCGAAATGCCTTGTTGGGCTGTGGAAAATACTGGCAGCGACATATCCATTTTAATGCGCGTGTTGCCCACACCATTGCCCCACCACCACATTTGTTTATCCAAAATGAGGGGTTCGGTCAATTGGATGGTATCCAAGACAGGATTAAAGAAGAGGGTGTCGCCATTTTGTAAACAAGTGAGCTGATATCTAAGAGAGCCAATGCCATTATTGGCAGTCTGAGTGACCAGCAATTTAGGGTCTTCATCTACAACACCATCACAGTCGTCATCTTCACCATTACAATATTCCGTTTCTTTGAGTCCCTGGGTATTGCGCTGTATGATCCACTGCCCCATGCCGGTGATGTTATTGCCGGTCTGATAAACCACATCTGGTTTGAACAAGGCATCGGCGTCATCTGAAATTTGCCAGGTCATGCCCTCGTCATTGGATCCTCGTTTTCTCAACTGGTAAGCCGTTGCACTACAGCCCGCATTGGTATTGCCGGGTGCATAAAAACGGATGGAGTCCAATTGGGTAAAGGTGGCATTGCTTCCGTAATTATTGGCCACCCAATAACACTTAGGCATGGTGCCAACCATTTCAGTGGTATCAGGCAGTTGGTTGATGCGGGTCACCACCACGTCTCCATTGGGATAGGGAGCGGATGGTGGAAAATGCATTTTTACCCCAACATTGTTGAAATTTTTGGTGCCTGCACTATTGATGGTAAGGGTTTGTGCCTTGCCTTCCCCTACAGGAATGCGTGACCTCACGCGAGAGGCGCCGTTATAAAGGGTACAGTGGTAGTTGTGTGCTTTATCAAAGACCGTTGATCCACTGTCTTCATTAAACTGATAATAGGCCACCAATGAAGGGTCGTTCTCCGGGTGTTTCACCAAATGTCGCAATGACCTGATTTCTGCAGTTGATAAAACCCTGTTGTAAACGGCTACCTCATCGATCCAACCATTTACATTTCGATCACCCCAGCCCTTGTAATTTCCAATTCTAAAACCATTGATGTCTAAGGGAGAGAGGGTAATGTTTTGAGTACTTTGACTGTTGTTGCAATACAGGGTTATTCCGGTAGGTTTAACCACCATGGCCACAAAATTCCATACATCGGGTGTTACGGTCAGGCCACTGTTCCACCACCATTGTCCTCCTGGCCAATGGTAAGCGAGACTATTATTTCCATTTTTAAAATTAAAACCTCCGGCATCTCCGGTTTCATTCATCCAGATGGCGCTGTAATCGGATTGAATGCCCAAAGGTTTTACCCATGCAGTCACTGTTAAAGAATCGGTTTGAGGCAGGGAGAGATTGGCATTGATGGCGTGTTTATTGGAGCCTGAAGCATAAACCGCTTTACCCGGAATGGTGTCCAAATTACAGCCATTGCTTACGGTAATCATACCATTGATGGTTTTTGAGCTGCTGGATGCCCCGTTGCTGACGGTAAGTGAAACATTGTAACTTCCCGTATTGGTATACAAAACCTTGGGATTTCTGACATTGGTAGCACTTACCCAACTGGCGCCAGGGAAGCTCCATGTCCAGCTAGCACCTGTATGATTGACTACTGAATAATCATCAAAATAAACCGTGTCTCTTTGACAAGGATGATTGGCAGCGGCTGTCATGGGCATAGCTTCCACAGCGGAGGGTTCAAAGAGGGGTGATTCCCAGATGCCAAAGCCCCAGCAACCATTTCTGATCTTACCGTCTTTGTAAAATGGTTTTAAACGGTTGGTCTCCGCACTCAACGGAAGGTTGGTGCTATAAGGTTGCCAGTCTGAATGACTGTTATTTCTATAAAAAACACCGGCATTGGTCCCAATGTAAACACCCCCATCTGTGCCGTATTGCGCCATGATATTGGATACCGTAATCCCATTTAGCAAATTGGTTGTCAGGTTAATCCATGTTTGTCCCCCATCAATGGTTTTGTATACTTTTTTGCCATTGCTGCCGTAGGTGACACCTACCCACAGCACATTGGGATCAGTGCTGCTTAAGGCCATTTTAACCCGATCATTGTTGTTGGGGGTGGGCAAGGCGGTTAGTTTTGTCCAGCTTTGACCTCCATTGGATGTTTTCCAAATCGAATCATCTACCCCATCCCATTGAGAGCAGTACATGATTTGTGGATTGCTGCGCGATATTTCTATGTCAAACACTTCATTGTCTACTGTGCCGGGAAATCGATAAAGCGTATCAAAACTCACTCCCCCATCTCTGCTGACCAGGATTTTATTTTGGTTGCCAAGATAAACGGTATTGTAATAATTGGGATGGAAGACCATTTCACTATTGGCATAGTAGGCATAGGATTCATTGGGCCAGGCTCCAACGCCAAAATTAGTGACCCCATTGCCAAAACCGGGTTTGATGATTTTTCCCCCGATATCTGAATGATACACTTTGCGATCAGGGCCCGGATTGACATAGCCTGTGGCAGACTCTGCACCACCTAGCCTATAAACCGTAGTAGCCGGAAATGACTGGTGATAGCCCATATTGCCGTTGTGATATCTACCGCCTACCAGAATGTCTTCGTTCCAACCAGAATCGAAGCCCCACATATTGGAACCCGAAATGCCATCCATGCGTGTTTCCATAGAGGTAGCAAAATTGCTGGAATAATTTAAGCCGCCGTCAGATGCTATCCATAAATCACTGCCCTTTGCTGCCAGCCATTGGATATCGGGGTGCGACCATGAAAGTGTGCCAACATAACCACCCAGGCTAGTCCATGTAGCACCACCATCGGAACTTTTAAACCAAGAAGTACCACCGGCAATGAGCTGGTTGTCATTGAGGGGATTGACTACGATGGCCATGTCATAAAAGCCCTGGTTAAATCCCAAAACCCCATTGTTTGCCATAAGGTTGGTGTGAGCCGGAATGGCATAGGCCACAGGGCTGTTGCCAATAGAGTTGGAAGGATTGGTATTGGACCAGGTAGCCCCATCGTCTGTGCTGACCCAAACACCGGCATAGCCATACAAATTGCTTCCACTGCCGATGAGGTAGGCATAAATCTTATTGGCATTGGTAGGACACGTGGCAATGATACCGCCCGTCATAGCTTCTCCTGAAGCTGGTGTCCACCACCCTGTATTGGAAGCCGACCAGGTGGCCCCACTATCCATGGATTTGATAAAATCAGAAGAATCACCGTTGTCTCTGATGGCATAAAAAGTAGTGCCACTGCCCTCTTTTAGTTTGATGGTCCAAGTGACGTTGGAAAAAAGCTTGGTCCAGGTACTACCCGCATTGGTGCTGCGAATGACCCCCTTGTTGGTTGCCAGAATGACGATTGAGGGATTGGTTGAAGAAATGCCGATTTCATAAACGGTTAGACCAGACTCCGAATACGAGGTTGTCCAGGTATTACCCTGGTCCGTTGTTTTGATCAATTTGCCAGAAGTACCCGCATATACGATTTGTTCATTGGTGGGATCAATTTTTACACTGCTAAAAGACCCATGGCTTACGTTGCGGCTTACCAGGGTCCAGTTGAGTCCTTTGTCAGTGGTCTTCCACATTCCACCATCCTCTCCTCCTGCAAAAAGCACATTGGCATTGGTAGCAGCTATATCAATGGAATAAATGTTGGTTTGCCAGGTCACCTTGGTTACCCCATCTGTGTCATATGTTTTGTTGGGTCCGGCAAAGGTCCAGTTGGCCACTCTGTCATTGGTATTGCGCAAGGAAAGCGCCTTTCTTTCCCACTCAGCCTCCTCTAGGGGAGTTGGAATTGTTACTACTCCATCCGAGCCTGCAAAGTTGCGAGACCATTTTAAAAACCTCTTATAGTATTGTGTGTATTCGTTTTTTTCAAACTTGTGGGTACGGTAATATTCTTTATATGCTTTAATAACCTGATTGACATCTACCTGGTCAACGGGTCGATTGAAATATTGCATGTAAGAGGGTGAATCATCCCGCAAATGAGGCAATTCCGGGATGCTTTGCCCAAATGACAGTGAAGCCAAAAAAAGGATGGAAAGAGCATAAAGTCCTCTGAAAAAAGTAGCACACATGTAAAAATTCAATTATGTGTGCAAAAATAAGATAATTTAAGCAAATGTTGCGTTCAACTTTAGACCTTGCACAGAAAGGTATAGTGCATCTTTCCCCTTTGGCAATAAGTGAAAGATGACCAAATTGCACCTTTTCAGTAGTTGTAAATAGAGAATAAATACCAAGTATACTTTTAAGAACCCATCCTAAATAGTAAAGTTCACATAATGACAGCACAAACTACATAGTAATAGAAATGTGCATTCAAAATATACATCAATTTAATATTACAATTTTCATAATTATGGCTTTAGCACTCATGTATGTAATTTTTGCTTATATCACATGTTAGCCTAATTAACTTTTACTTAAGTTAGAATAATTCGACCTAAAATGGGTTTCAATGTGCCGTTTCATAAAATTCGTGTTAGCATTTGAATACACTCATTATTAATTTGCACCCAAATTTGACAGCTACCTCTTAAACATCAATTTACCTTTTAAAGAATCAACAACATAAAATATCATTGGAACTAAAAACACAGTCAAAATTAAGGATGATAGTAGCCCGCCAATGATTACCCAAGCAAGACCATTTTTCCATTCTGCCGCTGTTCCTGTTGCCATTGCAATGGGAAGCATACCAACAACCATTGAAAGCGTTGTCATAAGGATTGGTCGCATACGACCTTTTCCTGCAATGATTAAGGCTTCTTTAAAATGTTTTCCATCGGCTTTTAGTTGATTGGTAAAATCAACAATTAGAATAGCGTTTTTTAACACCAAGCCCATTAGCATAATCAAACCCAATAAGGCGAATAAACTCAAATTGCTTAACGACAAATTCAAAGCAAAAAATGCCCCAATCGCTGCAACTGGAATAGAAAACAAAACTACAAACGGATATACGAAACTGTCATACAGTGCGACCATAATCAGGTAAATCAGCAAAAATGCAATTAGCAAAACAGAACCTAATGCTCCGAAACTATCATTTTGTCTTTTGATGTCGCTACCCCAAGTCATTTGTATACTACTTGGTAAAGGATTGTCTTTTAGATACGCTACTACATCGTCTGCTACAGTTCCCGATGGTCTGCCTAATGCGTCTGCTGTCAAAGTAACTGCTGGTTGTCTGTCTTTTCGTTCTAATAGTGAAGGAGAATTGTCTTGCTCAACGCTTGCAAATTGAGAAACTTCAACTGGCATTCCCATTGGGTTAATGATAGAAAGTTGTTGAACATCTTCAAAATTTTGTCGGCTAAACTCATCTAACCAAATTCTTACAGGATATTCTGTTCCGTTCTCGGTTAGTGTTGCATCGTCATTACCTGAAAACGCTGTTCTTAGGTTCAAACCAACATAAGCCGTTGTTAAACCCAATCGTTGCATTTTATCTTTGTTGGGAATTATTTTGTATTCGGGACTTCCCGCTTCAACAGATAAGCGAACATTATCCGCACCGGGCATTTTTTCAATTGCCGTTTTTAGTTCATCACCAGTTTTCATCACCAAATCTAAATTGCTTCCGCTCAATGTAATTTCAATAGGAGCCGAACGTGGTATTAAACCTAAAGCTGCCATTGAATAATTTATACTTGGAAATTTTGACTTTAGGTCTTCTCTAAGTTTTTTCATAAATGTTTCGGTCGGCACATTTTTAAGTTCCTTTTTAGATTTTAATTGAATGGTAAATTCTGTTTTGTTGGCAGACCCTACACCCAAACTTCCAATGCCCGTGCTTGGTCCGCCAATATTGCTGAATACTGTTGCTACTTCGGGTTGTTGAATAATGCATGTTTCAATCTTTTGAGCAATCAAGTTGTTCTGTTTTATAGATGTGGATTTATCAAATTCTAAAGCCAATCTAAATTTGCCTTGGTCACCAGTTGATATTAATTCTTTACCAATAATTCCTTGTTTCATAATTCCTAAAGTCATTGCAAAAAGCACAATAACGATACCTGTAAAAATAAGTTTGTGGCTTAAAACCCATTCTAATTGTCTGCCATACCAATTTGTGAAATTTTCTAATTGATGCTCAAACCAAAGCAAGAAACGATTGAAAAAATTAGTTGGTTGTAAATCTTCTTTCTTTCCAATACGTGAAGCCAACCAAGGTGTAAGCGTAAACCCAACCAATAAACTGGTAAGAGTAGATGTTACTACAACAACCGAAAATTGTTTGAGCATATCGGCAACAAAAACTTGTAAAAAGAGAATTGGTAAAAATACCACTACGTCAACTAATGTAATTGACAAAGCGGCAAAACCAATTTCCATTCTGCCATCCATTGCAGCAGTGCGTTTTTCTTTTCCTCTGTCTAAATGTTTTTGAATATTTTCTAATACCACCACCGCATCATCCACCAGAACACCTATGATTAAAGACATTGCAAGCAAGGTCATTAGGTTTAATGTGTAACCAAAAAGCCACATTACCGCAAACGCAGTGACTAAGGAAGTTGGAATGGCAACAATTACAATTAATGAATTTCTAAAACTTCTAAGAAATAATAGCATTACTAACGATACCAATAACACCGCTAAGATTAAATCAAAAACAACGGAGTTAACGGCTGCAATCGTGTTATCGGTGCTATCGTCTGCAATAATAAATTTTACACCCGAACTGGCATTTTGATGTTCGATGGATTGAAATTTTTCTCGAACGGCTTTTGAAACATCTACAGCGTTTGCATCACCCTGTTTTTTCAGCATTAAACCAATACCGTTTTTACCGTTGTATCGACTAATAGAAGTCGTTTCTTTTATACCGTCAATAACATCTGCCACATCTTTTACATAAACAGGACTTCCTATAACTGGCAATGCCACCTGAACAATTTTAATATCCTCAACAGATGCGAATTTTCCCGTTAAACGAACTGAATTACTTTCTTTTTCGGTTTGCACCTTTCCCGCAGGTAAGTCTAAGCCAGAACGATTAATTGCTTCAACAACCTGAACCATTGAAATTTTATACAATTTCAGTTTGTCTTGATTTATTTTTACTTGGATTTCTCTTTCCTCTCCACCTAAAACAGTAATCTCTGCAACTCCTTTAATTTGTTGAATTTGGGGCAGATAATCATCTTTCATTTTTTGATAAAACTCGGTAGCAGACAAATTACTTGTTGCACTAATAGACATTATAGGCAAATCATTGGGCGAAACTTTACTCATGACAGGGCTTAAAATATCCTGCGGTAAATCTTTGCGAATATTATCAATGTACCGTTGTGCGTCTTGCATTGACTTATCCAAATCTGTTCCATATTTCAGATTGGCTATAATGATAGAAGCATTGGGCAATGACTTTGTAACCAAATAATCTACACCTTCTAAATTCGATAAAGCATCTTCTATTTTTCGTGAAACAGATGTTTCTGCTTCATTGGGTTCAGCCCCAGGATAAACTGTTTTAATTACAACCACTGGCTGATTAAAGTCAGGCATTAATTCGTAACTTAAATTTTTATACCCAATAATACCTAATAAAGTAAATACGCTGAACAGCACTATTATCAGCGAAGGACGTTTGATTGATATTTCTGTAATATTCATTTTTCGCTGATTTTATTTAACAGTTACATTCGCCCCATCAAAAAGATTGATGAAGCCATTCGTTACAATTACATCACCTTCATTTAATCCATTTGAAACAACTGCTTTGTTTTGTATCTTTTTTGAAATAGTGATGTTTTGCAAAATTGCTTTGCCATTTTTCACAACATAAACCTGTGGTTGGTTCTCTGTGCCTTGTATGGCAGATGACGGTATGACAATTCCCTTTCCAGACGTTTCGCTTTTGAGTAGAACTTTGCCAAACATCCCAGATTTTATTTTCAAGTCCGATGTGTTATTTACCGTAAACTGAACAGGAAAACTACTGCCCATATTGGCTTTACTGCCAATCATAGTAGTTTTTCCAGTCAATAGAATTTCAGAATAGGCATCTGCCGTAAGCGAATAGCTTTGATTTAATTTAAACTGACTTAAATCTTTTTCGGGAACATTTACGGTGAATTTTAAAGTTGTAATGTCCGTTATTTGGAGTAATGGAACTCCCGGTGCAGCAAAAGCTCCTTCTTCACTAAGTTTGGCAGTAACCACTCCGCTAAAAGGTGCTTTGATAGTGGTTTTGTTTATCTGCTCCAACAAAGTTGCTTTCTGAACTTTTGCAGATCTCAAACCTAATTCTACTTTTTCTAATTGAACACCTTGAATGGCATCTGCTTTAGCCAAAATGGAATAGCGATTTACATCTGCTTCCAATCCTTCTATTTGCACTTCAATGGTTTGCAGTTGCAATTTCAGCAATAAATTATCCAATTGAATTAAAGGTTGACCTTTACTTACCACGCTTCCAGCATCAACTAAAATGGCGTTAATTTTCCCTTGTAATTCGGCACTTATTTTTGTTTCCTTGTTGGGCTCAAATGTGCCTGAATAAGAAAATTCTGCATTCACATTTTCAAGTTGCAATGTATCTACTTGAACATTTATAGCTTGTTCTTTATCGTATTGATAGACTTTACTCTGCGTAATTTCCTTGTTTGTTTTCAACTTAATTACCACAATTGTAATTATCGCCAACGAAATGATGACGTAGAGTGCTTTTTTTAGGATTGATGATTTTGTATTCATTGTGATAATTATTTGATTATTTAAATATTTCCAGTGAGTTTTTTAAGTTCTAAGTCTGCTTTTAGGTAATCAATTACAGCAGATAGATAAGTTTGTTGTGCTTCACGCAAGGCATTGTCTGCGAGTAAAACATCTGTTAAACTTGCCGTTCCTTTTTTTTGTTGAAGAACGGTTTGCTCATAGATTGTTTGAGCCAATTGGATTTGTTCTGTTGTGGTTTCTACGGTTTTTTTAGCGACTTCTCTTTGTAGTTTGGCATTTTCAACTTGCATATTGTTTTGCTCGGTAAGCATTCCAAATTGAAGTTCATTGTTTCGGAGTTCAAGCGTTTTCTGATTTATTTTTCGCAGTGTAACTGTTCCATTAAATAATGGATAAGATAATTGAACACCTGCAAAACCAATCGGATAAAAATCAAGGAAAGAAGCAGGTTGTCCGTTATAACCAAAGCCCGTTGTTCCATACATTCCAACCAGATTTAGCGAAGGCAAATACCTTGATTTGTTGAGTGTGTTGAGTTCACTCGACAATAAGCGGTTTTGAGTTTTATTATTCGAATATCTAAGGTTGATGAAGTTGTATATTCATTTGTGTTTTGATATTGAATGTTTGGTTCAATTTGCAGATTTTGTTCAATGGAAATACCCATAGCAAATTTCAACGCATTTAGAACCTGCTCGTATTTGCTTTTGATGGTTTCCTTTTGGGTGGTTAATTGTGATACTTGCAATTTTACCTTGCTTACATCTATTCCTTTGGCAAGCAATTGTTCATTGAGCAATTGCATATTTTTTAGAAGTCTTTCTGCATTAATCAGATTACTGTCAATAAATGCCAATTGATGATGCAAGATTTGGGTATTGTAATACAAATTGGAAATTTCAAAATAGACTTGTTCTTCGGTTTTTTGATACTGTAAGTCTGATAATTCCGAAGCAATTTTAGTAGTTTGTATAGCTCCATAAACTTGTGGATTATATAATGGCATTGAGAGTTGCAAGTTTGCATTGATGTTATGCGGAACTCCAAATTGTGCTGCTCTGAATTCCCCTTCGGGAGCAATAGGGTTTAAAGCATTAAGAGGCAATAGCTGATAGGGCAGGTTTGCAAAGTACTTGTAATCCGCATTGGCTATAACTTTCGGAATTAAATTGGCTTTGGCTTCTTTTTCTCTTTGTTCGCCAATGGCGATATTGTTTCTGCTCATTTGCAGGTTTGTATTATGAACCTGTGAAGTGTCTATACATTGTTGTAAAGTCCAAGTTTGTGCTTGTGTAGATTGAAAGCCTCCTATTATCAATAATAAAGCAACATAATGTTTGTGAATATTCGCTAACTTCATTGGTCAAATTTTTTTACTTAATGAGAATTAATTGACTTTCAATTGTTCCTACAACCCAATGTTTTACCATTGGTTCAATGTTTACAAAGTCACCCGATAATAGTGTTTCTTTTATTCCTTTTTCATTTTCAAAAATCACTTCTCCTTCCACGCAAATCAAAAGTGCTGTTGTTTTGGTAATATGCTCTTTTAATTTTTCGCCTCGCAAAATTTGAATAGCTGTTGCGTTACCCAGTTCACTTTTGAAAAGAGAAGTTGATGAAACTGGTTTTTCTTGTGTATGTAATTCTTTTATGTTCATTGGAAGAATTGATTAAATGTTGTGAATGAAATTTGAATATTTTCAAATTGCTTTGTTGCTTCGGTTTCGTTTTTAGCTGCTGAAAGTTCTTTTACCAAATCAATGTATGGCAACAGCCACTTGTGCAATTCATCGTGGGCTTTGCCTTTCATTGTGCAGTTTGAAGTAAGTAAATCAATGTTTGATTGTAGTTTTTCAGATAATGATTTGTAATCTTTTTGCTCGACTTTAGCAAAACAACACATCATTTTCCATATTACGAATATAAGTTATCATATTGGCATCCACTTGCCATTTTTCACCCTTGTTAAGTTCGATGGCTTCACTTCATCATCGTGATGATGACATTATGTTCGCAACTTCTGGTTGATTATTTAATTTCTCGTTTGTGGAATTGCCACAACTGTATAGCAATAAGCTACCTACGGCAAATGTTAAGATTAATTTATTCATTATGATTTTTATTTAATTGTTTATTGATAGTGAAAATGCAATGATTGCAAATACAAGCGTTACCGCAATTCTGAAAATCATTGCACCGATGGTTTTTGTTTCATAGATACCACCCGAATTAGCGTGAATTTTTAGTCCGATAAATGCAGCTATCAATATAATTGTTGAAATTCCTAATAGAGTAGCTGTCCATTTTTTGCTTTTAGCAAACCAATAAGCAGCAAAAAGGTATAGAATGCTACTGATAAAATTTGACCAAACCACAAACAAAACATAATTGCCTTCTTTGGCTCTAATGCCAAACAAATCAAATATTACGGAAGTGCTTAGGAATAAAGTAAGCAAGCCAAAGGCTGTTAGAATTATTGCTGATGTATAGAGAATATACTTATTCATTTGGATTTTATAAGTGTTAATACTGCCTGTATCATATTGTCTCCATTTCGAATGATGTCAAATTGAAAGTTGGCTACTCTCCATTGTACATTTGCAATCGGAAAGTTCCCATCACGATATGAATTAACTCATCAGAAGTAATGGAATTAGTGAAAATGCTTTTTTGTTGACCTTCCATTATGATAGGCATCAAGTGCTTCATTTTAACCTGCATAATTTTTAGAATGGTTTCATTGATACGTTCACTTTCCTCCATCAGTCCGTCAGAGAATACAGCCACTACAAAATGCGGATGCTTTTTGAAGAACGAAAATTGGTTTTGAAACAGCGTTGTAAATTTTTCTTCGGGTGATTGTTCGCTTGAAATGGCATTGGCATAACGCTCGTCCATACTTTGTGCAAGGTATTCAAGCAAGGCAATTATTATTTCTTCCTTGCTTGTAAAATGCCTGTAAATGGCACTTTCAGAAAATTTCATTTCTTTAGCCAAATTCTTAATTGTTAATCCGCTTACACCCGCATCAGTCAATATTTTCCCTTGCTTCAATAATTTCAAATTGCCTGTCAGATATAGTTTCTGTAATTTTCATTTTGCTGATTTTATCCTTCAATATTTTTCAATTTATAAAAAGCCAATCCCAACCATAACACAGCAGCTGTCATAGCTATAGCTCCAAGTAATACAAAAATGGGAGATATACCAAGGTATATCTCAGCCAGAATGCCCACCGGCATTAATAAACCAATTAATGCTAGCCAAGATATTATTTTTACATTTTGAAGCTTGTCTTGAAAATGCAAAAGCAAATAACCAATTAGGATATTGAGGAAGGCAAATAAGTTCCCGTGAACGTGAGCTAGTCTGCTTTCAAAATGCTTGCCGATACTGTATGAGTTTACCCACTCTTCTTTACCCGGAGCGAAGTCACGTAGGTAGATTAATAGAAAGCCGTAAGCCATAAAAAGCCCCATTGTCAGGAACCCAATTGCGATATTGTTTTTGCCGTTCATCCTTTGCATTATTTTATGTTAGTTAATATTCACTCACAAATATAAACTAGATTTATATCCAAATCAAGTTTTTTTTCAGAAAACACTAAAATGTGACGAAAATCATCTAATTTGATTCTAAATTATTCCGATAATAGAGAAATATGTTAGGTTTTGTAGAGATGCCACCCTAATTAGCACTGTTTTGTTGGCTAATGATACTATGTATTTAGTAATAATTTATAAATTCTCATATCAATTTGTATTCCAAAAATAAAGAGATAGCCTCGTGATAATCTGTTAATTATCTATAATTTAAGTAACATTCTTACGTCGTTTGGTCAATCGCACTGCAACTAAACTACAATAAATTAGAAGCGTAATTACTAACTTCAGACAGATTTTTAAATTCTGTAATTCAGGCCAAACTCCCAGCCATTGTAGATGTCGCCATCGTAACGTTCTCTTAGGATCAGCCATTGCCATTTTCCAAACTCCATACCTCCATTGATAAAAAGGCCGTTTTTCATTTTGCCACCACCTGCAAACATAGTGATGCCCTTTCCAATAGTTACAGCTAGATCAAGGCCTGCATTCCATGTATTTTGCGATCCTGTTTGGTAGTAGAGAGCTTTGGGTCTGATGCCTAACTTTTCAGTTAATTTAATTTTAGACATGGCATATACGGTATGCGAGTAATCCATACGATAAAATCCGGTAGCATTCACGTTTGAGATCCTGGGCCTGGTGGCATGACCTAAACGATACCCAACCATAAGTTCCTGGGCATTCCATTCCAATTTGTAGTTTGCACCTGCAGTAAGATCTAAAAATGAAAAATCAGAAACAGTTAAGCCGGGTTTACTGGGATCGAAACCACCCGGTCCTATTTGGATGGGCCATCTGAGGTCTGATTCATCAATGCTCCTTGAAGCATATGCCAATTGGATGCCTGCCCCCAAATGATGGGTGAACTTCTCACTTTTATGTACTAAAAAACCGGCTGACAATCCTAAGCCAAAAGACTTGGTTCCAAATTTTGATTCTCCGGCTCTATCCATGCTTACCATGGGCTGAATGGCCAAACTTTGATTTTTTAAATTGATCAACTCTTTATTGAACCCAATAAAATAGTTTTGATAAAGGGTCCTATCGTTTTCAGTACCCCACAGATGACTGCCCACGTTTATCTGATCCTTAATACTGGCTCCCATCTGGGGTCCCAATGACAAAGGATTCTGGGAAAATTGCTTGAGCAAGAGGTCTTGAGCCTGTAAACTAAGATTGATAAATAAAAGTAAGATGAGGGTTTTTTTCACGCTTGTGTGGTTTATCTTCTATAACCTAAAAATCAACCAAAACGCTGCTTGGTGTTTTGCAGGTATAAGTGGGGTTATTGGGAGGCATGGAGCGGCGTGCGCGGCTGTTGCGGCATAGGGACAAGGGGAGCGGCGGAGCGTGGAGCGGCGGGGAGCGGGGCGCGGGCGGAGGGCGGGGCGGCGGCGAGGGAGCGGGGGCGTGGGCGTGGAGCGGCGGGGCGTGGGCGGCGGGGCGTAGCGGCGGAGCGGGGAGCGCGGGCGTGGAGCGGCGGGGCGTGGAGCGGGAGCGTGGAGCGGGCGGGCGCGGAGCGGCGAGGCGCGGAGCGGCGAGGCAGCGGGGCTTGTCTCATATCAAAGTATGGGAAGCGACCTCTACACCGCTATTGCAGCGTTGGGACAAGCCTGTCTCAACTGGCGTTAGCCAGGTAGATAAGCGGTGAGCGGTCATCCGTAAGCGGTGAGCCGTAAGCTGTGAGCGGTGAGCCGTAAGCGGTGAGCCGCCTGTCTAACTGGCGTTAGCCAGGTAGATAAGCGGTGAGCCGTAAGCGGACAGCGGTGAGCGGCCGTAAGCGGCTTCTAAATTACACAGCTGTCATTCGAACAAAACTTTTCAGCAACGGCGTCTTCATCATAGGCAGAAAAATCAATGGCTTTTAAATTGGCCTTCATCTCCAGGTATTTTTCGCGGGAGATGGCTTCATAGGGCATTTGTGCATAAATTCCTGCTTCCAATTTGGGCAGGAAGCTGATGGATTTTAAGTCGTATCGATAATAATCGAGAATAGTTGATATTTCTTTGGCTTCGTGGGGGCGGAAGGTGACCGTGCAGGAGACCTGGTTGTCTGACCAGTATTTTTGAAGGAAGACCGCCAGGGCAGTTTGTTCCCAGATGCTTACATCTGATAGATTGCGACCCTCTGTGTGGACCGGAAAAGACACCACTTTGGAGGAGGCATCTACCACATCGTCTTCAATGTTTAGACCAGCCTTTTCAAGAATGGGCACAAGGTGGCTCGTTTTGGCAATGCGAACACGGCGAGTGTAATAATTATTTTCAGGAAAATGACAGCCGGGATTGACGCCTGCAAGGAGGCTTACTGTGCCGCTGGGCTTGACACTGGTGGTCTTGATGCTTTTAGGCACACAGAGCCATGATGAGTAGATACCATCCCAGCGTTGAATTTCTTTATAGCCGGACTCGAGCCAAACTTTAAAGGTATTGAGTGAATGGTGGTGTAAAAAATTAGTAACCCCACTTACAGATGTACCAATTCTTCGGTTTCGCTTCTGTACCCTGTTGGTTTCGTGCCAGGTAGTATTAACCAGGGTGGCCGTTTTACCCAACAGATAGGCAAATTTCAGGGTACGCATGTAATCATCGAGCGACTCTGCCTTGCTGGGAAAGGTTTCAATGAGGCAGCACAACTCGTAGGATTCGAGGCTTTGTTCGCCGCAGGGATTGGTACCTCTGGCTTTTATGTCTTTGTAATCAGCGGGATCACACATTCTGGAAAATGCCTGGATATTGTCCATAAAAATATAGCCAGGTTCGCCATTGATGGCAGTCTGCGCCGCCAGTGTGGAGAACTCAGATTCATTATTTACCAAAACGCTGTTATTGGATGCCCAGCCCCACATGGCACGATTGGCATTGGATCCAACGTATTGCTGACTTGCATTGTCCCATGTGTAATCTTTTAATCTTCTGTATTCTGCATTTTCTGCATGACCCAGTGCTATTTGTGCCGTGCGCCTTACATTGCCCGCCACCACACATACACCAATGAGGTTCATGATGTCGGTAAGGGCTGTAATAGAAAGGTTTTTTCCATCCAGATTGTCCAACAAGGCACTTATTCGATTGTGCATGTCTTGTAAAGGCTGGGGGCCTGATGATACACCACCAAAGCCTTTAATGGGCAGTCCGGCCTTTCTTATTTTGTGGTAGTCAAATTTTACCGGTCCCGACTGGATGCCAAAGTTTTTGGCAAAATAACTGAATAGCAATTTTTCCAGGCTGGCCACCCATCCCTCTCTGGTATCAGGAATTACCACCAATTCTTCAAGTCCTTCAGTGGGCTTATTGATTTCAATCTGACCTGCACCCAAAACATCAAAGCCAACGCCTACTCCGACCATGCTCATGTCCATCATAAAGGCAAAGGGTTTTACGGCATCAGAAATAGATTTTTCCATTTCCTCAGTTGAAACAAAGGCACAATTAAAAAGTGCCTGCCCAATCTTTTTCTGGTGGATGATGGGTGTACCCAGGGCCCACAACATTCTACCCGGGGGTAAAAATTTCATGGTGAAAATTCGGTCATACATCTCCTGCGCAGATCGTTGGGCTTTTTTATTATTCCAACCCAACTCATTGGATAAGATATGCTCTTTCTGTATGGTATAAGCTCCTTCTACCACCCGCCTAACTGTTTCAAACCACTCTTCATTTCGACCATCCTCTTTTAAGCGGGAGTAGGTGCGATAATAGGTTAGCTGACCGAGGCCGTTGAATCCAAAATCGGGTTTAATCTGAGCATAGGACATGACAAAGTCATCATCCAGTTTGAAACTGAGCATGGCAATGATTTTAATGAAGTAAGAAATGAGCAGGTTTCCCGGAGCCGGAAAACACATTAAATAATTCTGCAATATAAATCAGATTTTTTAACTGCTGATAAATTACGAATTATTTATAGCGATGATTTTCGACAGTCCATTTGATGGGCTAAAAGAACCGCCATAAAAAATCAAATCAATAAAATATATGTTTAATCCCTATATTTGCTCCTAAAATAATATATGTTTTCTAAAGCATGTGAATATGCCATAAGAGCATCCATTTATATAGCAGCTAAATCACAAAAAGGTCTGAGAGTAGGAATTTCCGATGTTGCTCAAAAAATAGAATCGCCTGTAGCCTTTACTTCAAAAATATTGCAAAAATTGGTGAAAATTGGAGTAATACAATCTATTAAAGGACCTGGAGGGGGATTTTACATTGAATCCGATCGATTAGAAGAAATAAAAATTGCAACAATTGTTGAAGAATTTGATGGTGATGTACTAAATAGGTGCAGCATTGGTTTGAATGAATGCTCTGATGACCAGCCCTGTCCTTTTCATGCCAAGTATAAGCCAGTTAAGGAAAAATTGCAACACATTTTTGGAAATACAAGTTTGAAGGATTTAACGAGAGGATTCCTAAATGATACTACATTCTTAAGAATATAAAAAAAGGATTGGGCCTGAATTGGGCCCAATCCCTCTAATCGTTAGAAATTCAACTATGCTTCTTCAAAAATCGGCTGTTCTTCAACAGTCTCGTTTACAGGAGAATGATCACCATCCATATCTTCTATTTGTGATGTGCTTGACTTTATTGAATTCCAACGTGAAATAATAAACCACGTAATAGGGGTGACTCCTCCAACAAAGAAAACAGTGGCTCCTATACCCCGTAACCATGTAAGATTTTTAAACGTTCCATAGTCAATAAATTCAGCAGATCTACCAAACCAAAGGCCGCGCTCAACAACAGCCTTAAATTGCAATGAGCCCGCAGGAAAGAGATCAAGAATTACCATTAACATTAAACCTATATTTATGGACCAAAATGAAAAATGAACCAATTCTTTACTCCACCGAGAAGGTTTGATCATCAGCTTTGATGCGAAAACAAGTGCTGCAATAGATATATTTCCATAAACTCCCATTAATGCTGCATGAGCATGATTAATGGTAAGGTAGGTCCCATGTTCAAAGTAATTCATGATAGGCAAATTAATTATTATACCTAGTACACCTGCACCAAAAAAATTCCAAAAATTTACGGCGACCAGGAAGAGAAAAACCTCATTAAAACCAAAATCACCAAGGTCCTTTTTTTCAACACCATTAACAGCAAATTTCGGCATATTTTTAAATCTCCATGCTTCTACCGTCAACAAGATGAGTGGTACAAATTGAAGGGTCGAAAAAACACTGCCAAGGGCCATCGTAGCTACTGGCTTTGCATTCCAATAAAAATTATGCGAAATTCCCAAAAGTCCTGTACCTAAAAACAAAACGGTGGCAAAATACACAACCCTGATTGCAGCTTGTCTACTTACCAGTCCCATTAAGACCATTAAGTAACTAACTATAACTGTAATAAATACTTCAAAAAAAGCTTCCACCCACATATGAATCACCATCCAACGCCAAAAATCAGCAATGACAAAGTTGGTTTCAGGTTTTGCAACAAAACCACTCATAAATAAAAGAGGTATACCAACTACAGAATATAAAATCCAATTGGGTAAATTCCAGCTTTGCCCTTTAACCAGGGCAGGTTTTATACCTCTGTATACAACTACCACCCATAAGGCAAAAATGATCATTAATAAAACCTGAAATCCTTTGCCAAAATCAACAAATTCCCATCCCTGATGACCCAACCAATACCACCATTTACCCATCAAACCTAAGGGGCCCAAAATCATACCAGTTAAAGAGCCGCCGACCAACAAAAACAACAAGACAAAAAGGATGTTGATCAGCGACCTCTGTCCTGGAATTTCCTTTTTTGATAGAATGGGAAGTATAAATATAGAAGAGGCAATCCAACAAGTAGATATCCAATACAATGCCAGCATTAAATGCCAAGATCTGGGTAAAGTAACAGGCACAGACTGTTGGATATTTATGCCTAAATAACCTAACCAGTTAATAAAATCATTGATGGTGACCAACCCACTTAATACTTGAATAAAAAATAATATAATGGCAACATAAAAATATTTAAAAGTAGCCTTTTGACTTTTAGTAGGAGTAAAATCGCCTACCCTTTTCATTGAGAATAAATCCTTGGTAGAAGGCTTAAAGAATTTATTGGGTAGTTGATTGTATTGTCCAATATAGTAAAGTACTATTCCGCACATTAATACAAAAGCGAGCAAGCCAAGTACACTCCATAATATTACAGGTGATGTCGGCGAATTACCGGCATCGGGATCAAAAGGCCAATTATGGGTATAACTATAGGTACTACCAGGCCTTTCTGTAACACAGACCCAGGCGCCCCAGAAGAAAAATGCTGCTAAATCACGAATTTCCGCTTCATTTTTTATATAATCCGAAGGCAGATGGATCTCATCATCATTTCGTCCTTTAAAATTATTGACGTAAAAATCCTGTAATCCTTTATACGCAAATGCTTGAGCGACACTCAATGTTACCACATCCATATCCTTTTTATACAGGTTTTGTTTAAGCTCATCCTTAACGCGTTCTCTCAACTGACCAATAGCATATTGATCAGGGGCTTCTCCTTTATTGATTACCCATTCACGTGCATAAAAATCAACCATCATTTCCTGCACTTTATGAAGGGCTTGTGCTGTAAAATCAGGTCCACGCTGAGCACCGTCACCGAAAAAACTACCATATTCCATGAGGGCGTATTTGTGGAAAACCTCTTGACCCCTCGTCATGGCAGCTTTGTCAACAACGACTTTACCGGAGCCATCAACTTCTGCAGACCAATTAAACCAACGCCCAAAAGGCTGATAATTAATATAAAGGTCAATGGTGCCCACCAGTTTCTGGTGTCCATAAAATAGGATATGCTTTTTGATGAATTTGTGTTTTCCATTTTAGAAAATTTTGAAACAGATGACTATAAAGAAAGCAGGAGTTTGTTCAATGATGTAAATACATCATTTGTACCAAGGTAGGTTTAGTACCCTTGTTGCAGCTAAATACCCCAACCTTACACCCTCATCACAATCCATTCTGTAATGTACACCAAGTCTAATTCTGCTATAAGCATCTTCTAAACCCGCCTCAATAAATGACGTAAATGTTCTTGGGGTGCCAATAAATTCGTGCCTATCCTGATGGCAATTGTCAGTAAAAGTTCGATTATCGCCAAACGCATCTGTCAATATCAAGCTTGCAGAACTGCCAAAACCCGAGTGACCAGAAGGATAAGCAGGAAATTCCGGTGTCAAACCTGTAATATTTGAGTAAGGATTATTCAAAATGGTCTTCCATTCAGGGTCAATAATTTCCCGTATATATTCAATGGGTCTTCTTACATTATATTTATATTTGTTTCCCCATATTGCAACAGCTGCGTCGCTCATAGCCATACCCGTTTTTGCATACATTTCAACTGCTTTATCAAGTGAAATCTTGTCCGTTTCAACCATTTGGTTAGCTATTGAAATCATTCTGGCAGCCGGTTCAAAAGTTACTTCATAAAAATCATCACTCCAAAATTCAGCGATCCATTTGTCTTCTAAAATGGCATTGTCCACGCAAACTTTGGTCTCCATTGCTTGTTGAAAAAACCTAGAATTTGGATCTTCACTATAATCAATTGGTGGTTTCGCCGTTAAGTCACCTGTTCTCATAGCAAATGTTTTAACCTTTCCCCAATATGGGAACAAGGCTGGCGTAAAATCAGGCCACGTTGGCTGCCAAAGTTTTTCGCCTTTAGAGCCAATTTTAGGTGGTGAATAACTCGCCGGACGTGGATCTTTATAGGCTTCATGCCCATATACATCGCTTTTACTATATTCATATATAGCATCTGCAATTGCCTCCCCAAAAGCAGCTGAACGTTCAAGAATATCTGAGGTAGTTTTGTCAGAAAAATCTCTTTCAAATTTTACTTCCAACGTAGATATTTTTGATAAATCAGCGTTCCTTACATGAGGATAAAAATACCGAAACATTTTAGCATAAGCAGCATTCGCACTTGCCGGCCAATAATATTCTTTCTGTTCAATTTGTGGTAGTTCCAATCCTGGAAATTGTAACTCCAATGACCTATTATTGGGCATGCCATTAACTATAGCTTCGTAACCCGCCAAACCAACATAACCCATCATTCTTGCTGCTGCAGGTGGTCGATAATTTGGAGCGTATCTGTCGATTTCAACTAATAATCTGTACCATTCAAGTGGCACTTCAGCATTAAATTCAGATGCCTTTTGCGAAGAAAGGACACTTTCTTCTTCATCGGTTTTACACGATTGAAAATTTAATAAACTTACAATCAGTGCTATACTAATGCCGATTCGTACTATCCAATTCGTATTCATTTTAAAAAATTATTTAAAGATTAATAAGCAAAACCTAAATGAATGCCCCCTAGCTGGACATAAGAGTCATGTTTTGAGGGTCCCACCCTCATTGGTGCAACTAATTCAACAAAAAAAGCCCCTTGTTTACCCAAAGAAAAAGATTTATTGATAAGCGGTGTAAGTCCCATTTGATTATTGCCCAATTCAAAGGCCAATCGGGCTCCAATCGTCCAACTCTTGCCCAAAGGCAGCAAGACACCCGGATGAAATAACAAATGGCTGCTATACGGCCTACCTGAACCAAGATTAGGATTCACAAAAGGAACAAATTCTAAATCAAATTTTATTCTCTTTCCAGTCTGAAAAGTAACACCAATGGGGAATCCCATTGTAAAAAATTTACTCTCATCTAAAAAATGAGTCTCTGTACCATCAGTTGCAAAAATCAATTGAACATACCCCACGTGATACCCAGCTATAATAGATTTGCTCGACAAAGAATCATTCTGTCCATTTGCATCATTTAAACCAAAGCCCAACACCAATAGAATGATACCTATAAATTTGATTGCTTTCATCTAGAAAAAATTAAAGTATTATACAAATCCTTAACTAAATTGGACTATTTTATCCATTTTATAATGGACAAATTTATCCATTTATTTTATATACAGGACTCATTTGTCCTTTATTTTAAAATTTTAAGGAAATTCTAATATTCTTGATCTACATTTTTTAAGTTCGTAGGTGACGAATATCACCTTCGTCCATTAGATTTATTGTTGTTTATCAAAGTCTGAAAATTTATTTTTGTCACTATTCAAATTTCTCCTATCTAAATATGAAAGCCATCATTAAAAAAAACTGGGCAGAGCCTTATAGAATTAAAACAGTAGAGCTGCTTAGTATGAAAACATTAGCCCAGCGCAAAAAAGCGATTAAGGAGGCTGGGTATAATACTTTTTTGTTAAAATCAGAAGATGTTTACATAGATTTATTAACTGATAGTGGTACCTCAGCCATGAGTGATCGCCAATGGGCCGGCATGATGCTGGGTGATGAGGCATATGCAGGGAGCCGCAATTACTACCACCTCGAAGAAACTGTTAGGAGTGTTTATGGATACAAGTACCTTGTACCTACCCACCAGGGTCGCGGTGCTGAAAATATCTTATCCAAGGTTTTGATCAAAAAAGGAGACATCATTCCCGGCAATATGTACTTTACCACTACCCGACTCCACCAGGAATTGGCCGGTGGTAAATTTGTAGATATCATCATTGATGAAGCCCACGACCCCAAAAGTGAATTTCCGTTTAAGGGCAATGTAGATCTCAATAAACTGGATGCACTCGTTAAGAAGTATGGCGCGAAAAAAATACCTTATGTATGCATTGCTACCAGTGTTAATATGGCCGGAGGGCAACCCATCAGCATGGAAAACCTTAAAAAACTCAGGGCTTATACCAAAAAACTAGGCATTAGAATTATACATGACATGACCCGGGTAGCTGAAAACGCATATTTTATTCAGCAGAAAGAAAAAGGATATGCGGACAAGAGCATCCAACAAATTGTAAAGGCTATTTGTGATTTAACAGACGGTGCCACCATGAGTGCAAAAAAAGATGCCTTGGTCAACATCGGAGGTTTTATGGCAACCAATGAATGGGATGTCTTTGAAGAGGCTCGCAACCTGGTCGTTGTTTACGAAGGTCTCCACACCTATGGGGGTCTGGCCGGAAGAGACATGGAAGCCATGGCCATAGGCATTAAAGAAAGTGTAGACGATCTTCACATTCATGCACGGGTAGGCCAGGTGCTGTATCTGGGTCAATTGATGAGCGATTATGGCATTCCCATTGTTAAACCTGTAGGAGGACATGGTATATTTGTAGATGCCCGACAATTTTTACCTCACATTCCACAGGATCAGTATCCTGCTCAAACCCTGGCTGCAGAGATCTACACCGAATCAGGGGTGCGCACCATGGAAAGAGGCATCGTATCGGCGGGAAGAAAGGCCAATGGCGATAATTACATGCCCAAGCTTGAGTTGGTGCGATTCACCATACCTCGCAGGGTGTATACACAGGCACACATGGAAGTAATTGCTGAATCAACAGCCATGGTCTGGGAACGTAGAAATAAGATTAAAGGAATGAAAATGGTTTATGAACCCAAATACCTGCGATTTTTCCAGGCCAGGTTTGAGCCATTGTAATCTCATTTACGTTATTACTTTTTACCCATGTATTTCAGCAACAGTGCCTTTATTTCCTCTCTGTGCAATAGCGCAAGGATAAAAGATGCCACCCATACTATTACCGCCAGGTAAAACACTTTGCCTCCATCGCCCAATACCTCTATGCCCAGGGGTCCCAGGTGTGAGGCTATCGCACCTGAAATAACACCAAGGCTCAGGACAATGCCATAAATATAAGTAGCGGGCAGGATTAAAAGAATAGCGGTAATCAGTTCGAAAACCCCAATACCAATTCTTCCAAACGGTTCGAGTCCCAGCTTTGAAAAAATATAAACCGAATCAGGGTGCCCACTAAATTTAAAATACAGTGTCTGCACATAAATAATTGCAATGACAACCCTTAGCAACTTGCTAACGATGTTTTTTGTTTGTTCATTCATTTGTTATTGTGTTTAGAAACCCAGTTCTGGTCAGCCTTTGCTTTGAGTTTGGCCTCATCCTGGTTCCACTTAGTTAAAGTGTTATTAAAAAATTTATTATAAAATAGATAAAGTTTTCCTTCCATGATTTTAAATGTTTTGGGATCCACATCTACCTTGTTGCCTTCTTTCCCCATGGCATAAGCGCACCAACCACCATATTGAGGAAGATATTGCTCCGGAGATTTTAAAAACATTGCTTTGTTCACAGCATTTAGAAAGTAGTAAGTTTGGCCCCGGTGTTGCGCCGCGAATTGATTGTTTCCCTTTTGAGGCCCTGTAATTTGAAAATAGGAGACCACATCATATCCCCCAACTGCCAGGCCTTTGTCACTATTGACAGGCATCTGGCACAGGCCCGTCTCTAATGATGCCAAAAATAAAAAGGAAATAAATAAAAATAATCTCATTTCAATATCGATTTCGGGGCGAAAGATAGAACAAATGAAAGCAAAGCTTAAAATTAACCTAAGGCAAATGACCGCACCCCGACAAATTCATGAGCAAAATGATGTCAAAAATAAGAGTTAGCCTTTCAACATTAATTTCATGTAAAGAATTCATCAAATCCTTGTTATTAATTAAGATTATCAGATCATCAATGTTAATCAGATATTAAACTATCCTAAACCTTACAACATGGCTTACCAATAGCACTTATATCTATTTATGTTTGTAGCTATCTGTTTAATCACAATCATATGTCAACTAAAAAAACAAGTATTTTAGCCCTTGTGCTAATAGGTGTGATCTTTTTTTCAACCTCAAAATTTTTAACAGCAAAAATGATTGCGGAAAAGAATTTTTTCCTTTATGACCACCATGAAACGGGAAAAAAAACTGCCGAATTACCGCCGTTGCCAAACGTAAATTTATCCATAAACCAAACCAATGCGTCAGAGGCCACAAGCACCTCAATTAACATAACGATCACAGCAGACAGCCCTGTTTCGGGGAACCAAACCATAGGCTTGTCTGTAAGCGGAAGTGGCATTACTACTGGCGATTACTATTTGACCAAAACAACAGTAACTATACTTTCCGGACAAACCATAGGTACTTCCCTTTTGGTAATAGCAGACGATGGTGTAGCCGAATCTATGGAGCAACTCACCATTTCAATGAATAACTTTAGTGCCGGAGTTGTCAGTGGCAACAATGCGAGTGCAGTTATTAATATAGAGAACAACGATTGTAGTTTTGTGAATTACCTATCAACGTTTGCATCCAGTTTTGGAGCTGAAATTTCAACTTTTGATGCAGCAAGTCAACAAGTTTATACTGTTGCAGGAGAAGTGATAGAAAGACTCACTTTAAATAATTCAGGAATTTTGTCATTGTCAGGCAGTGTAACTCCGGGCTTTGTTACACCTGCCGGTTTTACCGCCATCCCCAATAGTGTGGCATCGAAAAATGGCATTGTTGCTGCCTCCTTTGCCATCAAAAATAATACAACATCTGCTCAGGACTCCGGACTGGTAGCTTTCTACAATGCAGCAGATGCTTCGTTTATTCATTCCGTCAGAGTAGGATATCTCCCAGATATGGTAACCTTTTCACCTAATGGACAATATGTATTAACGGCCAATGAAGGAGAGCCCAATAGTTATGGTCAGGCCAATTCCTTTGATCCCGAAGGCAGTGTTTCCATCATAGATATTTCCGGAGGAGTCTTATCTGCTCAGGTTACCACTGCCTCTTTTACGGCCTTCAACGGTCAACTAGCCACTCTTAAAGCTGCTGGTGTAAGAATATATGGACCCGGAGCAACAGTGGCACAGGACATGGAGCCTGAATACATTGCTTTTTCGCACGATGGCAATACGGCTATGGTAACCTTACAAGAGAACAACGCTTTTGCCAAATTAGATATGGCGACAAAAACCATTTCTCAAATCATTCCCATGGGGCTGAAAGACCATAGCATTGTTGGTAAAGGGTTGGATGCAAGTGACAGGGATTCTACCAGTAGTATCGGTAAAATTAATATCAAGACTTGGCCAGTAAAAGGAATGTACGAACCCGATGCTATTGCTTCCTTTTTCTACAACGGACAAGACTATTATTTTACCGCAAACGAAGGCGATGCGCGCGATTATACCGGTTATGCTGAAGAAATAAGGGTAGGTGCCTCAGGATATGTTTTAGACCCAAGCCTCTTCCCTACCGCAGCTACCTTAAAAAACAATGCAAATCTGGGAAGATTACAATTAACAAAGGCAACCGGAGATCTTGACAATGATACCGATTACGATGAAATACATGCAATGGGTGCCAGGTCTTTTACTGTTTGGAATGCCTCTGGTAGTTTGGTTTATGACAGCGGTGATCAGTTAGAACAAATCACAGCTGCCAAGTCACCCTCGTTGTTTAATACCGAAGGGTTAAGCTCTCAATTCGACACCAGGAGCGACAACAAAGGCCCGGAGCCAGAAGGAGTTGTCGTAGGAATTGTCAACGATAAACCCTATGTTTTTGTGGGATTAGAAAGGACAGGAGACGTAATGGTTTACGATATTACGAACCCAGCTTTGCCACAATTTGTGCAGTATATTAATACTCCTCAAGATTTGGCAGTAGAAGGATTATTGTTTGTACCTGCCAACCAAAGTCCAACAGGCAAGGCCCTACTTATCACAACAGCAGAAGTAAGCAAGACGGTGACAGCTTATGAATTAGGAAGTAACCAACAAGCCTATTATACCGATGAAGACGGCGATGGATTTGGAACAGGTGATGTCGTGTTTATAGATTGCGGACCCATGGAAGGATTTGCCAATGAAACCGGTGACTGTGATGATAACAACTCCAATATATATCCAGATGCTGAAGAAATTTGCGACAATGCAGACAACAATTGTAATCAGCAAATCGATGAAGGCTGTGGCTGTACTAACGAAACTGCACACAATTACGATCCCAATGCCACTAAGGATGATGGAACTTGCATGACCTGCTTTGATAATGCCCAAAATGGAACTGAAACTGGCATAGACTGCGGTGGATCACTATGTGCTCCTTGTGTACCTCCTGTTGCAGTGTGTGGCAATATAGTAACCGTATATGCCAATTCGGGAAATTTGGCTTATAATGGACCCAATACCGCAGATGTGTACCTTATTCCAGCCCTTGATTTGGATGCGGGGTCTTCTTATTCAGGCCAATTAATCAGGACTGTGGCAAGAACACTTACTTCAGTTGGATTCAATTGGACCAATCAAGGTGCGTGCATTGATGCTACTCCTAACAACGTTTACAACAACATTGACAAAGGTCTTGTGCACAAAAACTGCCTGCCTGTAACACCTGCAGATTTTAATAAGATTAGAAATTTTGAAATGAAAATAGCTGATGGAAACGGTAATTCTACCTGCACAGGCAGATATATAGTTGTTAATGGTTATCCAGCCCCTACTAGCAGCGAAACGGGAGGAATCAGTCCTGAAGCAACAAGCCGCGCAAGTGAATCAGATGAATCATTAACACTTTACCCCAATCCCGGAAACGGTCTTTTAAATGCTATTTTACCCATTTCCTTTGTATCAGAAAGGACAACAATAACAATTTATAATGCAATGGGCTTACAAGTTTATCAAATAAAAGAGATATCAATACCCTTTGTATCTGTAGACACAAACCCAATGACTTCTGGTGTTTATTTTGTTTATGTATCATTAGATGGTGAAACCCTCATTAAAAAGTGGGTGAAAATGTAATACAAACAGAACAATTTCGAAAGGCGTACTCCAAAAGGGTGCGCCTTTTTTTATTCCCCATTGTCACTTTAAACTGCATTAACTACACTTAAATAAGAAAAAAACAACACCCAACCCTTCTTCTAGATTAGAATAGCTTATTCAACTCTACCTTTGTTTCATCATTGATCTTCAATCATTTCAAAAGACACAAAATGGAGTTTTTATCAAAAATGACTTATTACATCATGTTTGGCCTCAGTGGCCTAGTGTGTTTGTTTAATTGTGCCAATGCCCTTTACACTTCTACCCAGAGCGTTGGTAAGACCTCGGAAGTTATTATTCTGTTGTTGGGGGGCATTCTGATGGCCGGTGGCATGTACCTTACTTATAATCAAACCATGGCAGCAGAAAAATACCTATTGGGATGCGGATTGCTGGGTCTGACCTGGCTGTGTGTGCTGATTGAGCTTTTTGTGGGCTTCTTCTTTTTTAATGGCCCTATTCACTGGCAGTAAGATGCTTATCATCGTAAAGTTATTTTATTATTGTTTTTTGGCAGCTACAACCTTGCTTTGCGGCTATTACGTAATGAATGGTGTTACTGGTTTTTCTGCTCACAACAATCCCATTTACATCAAACAGTGGTTGGCTTTAGTTAGTATTTATGGTGGTTGGCAGGTTTACAAAGCTTACGTTGCCGGAGAGCAACAAAATCATTTTGTAGAAGGTCTGGTTCAACTTGCCTATTGCTGGCTTGCCTGGGCTGTACTTTTAGTGATTTATGCTTTCATTACCAAATTGATTAAATAATCCATGATTAAAAATATTTTCTGGGGGATATGTATTACACTCCCGACCCTAATCCAATTGTCAGCCGGTTCCTCTTACATCCCAGAGGGCCGGCTTGTTTGTATGGTAGAAAGTGATTCTACTAAAGCCATTCAAACCATTACCCAATTTTTGCATTGGTATAAAAAAAACTATTGGGTAGTTAATAAAACAGGTTTAAGCTTCGTCAACGAAAAAGGAATCTACCAGGTAGATTCAACAGCTTGTGCAAAATACCTGGATATTTTGATGGCCAGTGGATACTTAAGTAACAACTATAAAAAAACTGTGGCAAGATTATTTTTATTCAAAGGCTGAATGGTGGAAGACCAATCCCCAAACGGAAGGTCCTCCGGAAGGGTTTGACTACGATCTGGTGCTGCTGACACAAGAGCCGGAGTTGTTTTTTGACAAGCCGGAGATTTTAAGATACAAGGTGGAAGAAATAACTCCCACATTAGCTGTGATTTCGGTAAAGGCAGATTGGACCTTGTACTTCGAGATGTCCTACAATAAAGGCAGATGGAAGATTGACTATATTTCAGGAGAGGGCTTTGATTAAAATAAATGAAAAAAAAGATATACCTCTAAGCCTATAAGGTTGTATGACATCGGTGATTCTTATCTTGTCAAATGTCCATCTTGCCATGAAATGGCTGTTTTCAGCCTGCCGTCCTTTTTAGAGGCAAAAAAGGCTACTGCCAAATGTCTGAGTTGTCAATGGAGGGTCCGGTATGATGAACGGATCATTTATGTACCCGCCTTGAGAACCTTCTGTGCTTCGTGCAGAAATAAGTTGGACTTACCACGCATTGAATTGCCAAAACCCAATCAACATACCTTTATAAATTGCCCCACTTGTCATTTCCAAAACAAAGTAATAAGATGGGAAAAACAGCTTAAAAGCTACCATCAAGAAGGAAAGACAGACCCCGTCCTGGGTTTGTCATTGTATTTTCAAGCAGCCCTAAGTAATGACTTGTTTTGGGTTATCAATGCTCGACATATGGAAGAAATTTTGTCCTACGTGAGTTCTGATTTAAGAGAACGAACTACTACCCGTTTTAACATGACCATGGTAGAAAAACTGCCTAAATTTATTATCAAGGCACAAAACCGGGAAAAAATAATATCCATTCTTAAGGACTGGAAAAAAGAAATAATTAATAAAAATATTCTTTAGGATAGTGGATTGCATTAATTCCAACGGATGGGACCGGCAAAGGTGTTGATGGCAAGCACCATCAATAAAAAGAGGGCCATGATGCCCAATAACAAGCCGGGTACACTTACCATTAGGAGCGCTAATTTGTCCATTCCTGCTACTTTTTTAATCACCAGAGAGACCAATAAAATGATAAAACCCAGGTAGATAAAAGGATTTACAGAAAGAAATTCCAATTTCAGCTCATCCCAAAGCCAAAGTAGCATTACCAGCATTTCTATAGCCCATAAGACCCAAAACACTTTGTCTTTTTGACCACTATTGGCTTCCTTTGCTACATTGTCTCCCACATCAATAAGCTTTGATCAACCTATCGATCAACTTTGGATGGATAATTTCGAGTAATAAATGAACAATCATCACTCCTCCTGCTGCCAATGGAATTCCCAATTGGCATAAGGAAAAAGAAATAACGATCAGCAAGCCTGTAAATATTACTTCCGACGATGCCGCATTTACGCCGTCTTTGGTCCCAAATTGATGACCGGAAGCCATCAACCATTTGTAGTTTTGGTAGAGAAAATAAGCCAGGTAAATTGGCCAAACCACGTTACAAATTTCCATCTTCATTGCTACAACTATTAGTAGAATACAAAGCCAAGTTTTTCCAGTGATTTTTTGAGCTTTTTATCACTGATGTTTTGTTTGGTGCGCTTAACCAGGTGGATATTCAATGAATCTTGTTTTTGAAGAGCCAAAGACAGGTTAAGAACCTTCAAATTTTTAACCTCCAATTCTTCAAGCATCTTTTTAATGATGTCTGCATTGACCGCATTGGAAGTGTGAAGATCGGTGATCCTTTTGTTGAGATCTTCATTGGCTTCTTTTACAAAAGTGGTATTATTTTCTGAAGCTTTGATCAGCTCATCCTTCATGACCAATTCATTTTGAAGTGAATTAATCTTCTGATTTGCCACCTGGGTTTCTGCTTTGGAAGATTCCAGACTAACCCTCAAAGCAGCGTTTTGCACCTTGCATGAGTCAATGGTTTGGTTGGCCATTTCTAATTTTTGTTCCAGCATGCTATACTTACTTTCTACGGATTTCAACCTTTTAGAAGAAACGCAGGAAATCATTGCCAGGGTAAGGCCCGCCACTATATATTTTTTCATTGGTTGTATTGTTTTATTTTATTTTGTTTCAATTAATTGTCATACATAAATACCAGAATTTCCTGGGTTCCCATGAGCACCATGCGCATGACCAGAAAAATGATTGCTAAGGTCAGTCCTGATTTCCATAAGGCATGATACCATTTGTCTTTAAGCAGCTTGTAACCCAACACAAAGAGAATGCCCAACTCTGCTATCATTACAAGGATTCTTGAAAAATGATAAAAACCTGGAAATACAACGCTGATAAGGTTTATGGCCACTTCCAGCAACATTAGTTGTCCCATCATAAAAGTAATAGCGGTTGCTAACTCTGCCAGGTTGTATTTAGAAGAAGGAAATAAAATCTTGTTGCAAATGACATAAACCGGTATGATGAGCAAGGAAAAAAAACTTCCATAGTCATCGATCAACTGTTCGAACACAATGTCACTTTTTAGTTGAACAAGCTGGTCAACTTCAACATCAAAAGAATTTTCAGCTAAGTTGGCTATATCAAATTTGGTATATACAAAAAAGTTAATACTCAGATTGAGAAAAAAATATTTAAAAGGGATGTAAGACTCATTCCTTTCTCCCCTGATATACCTAGCAATAAAATCGGCAGGTCTAAAGAGCAGGCCCTTAAAAGTATGAACATAATTGGTTTCTATATCAGAAAAGAAATCCAAGATGCTGCCTAAAAGACTTTTTAAAGAAATTCGTTTATGTTGCAAAGCATTGCCACATGCAGAGCAAAAGCTACCTGTGTCTTTGTGTCCACAAGCTGGACACTCAACAGTCTCTCCTTGTTGTGTATATTGGTTGGCCAACGGAATTGATTTGCTTTGCATCTCAAATATATTGATAAATTATTCGACAAAGATGATTTATATTAAAAAGAGCTTAAAATCTTATGGGTTGACACGTAGTATTTTTCAATTAAAGTGTTGAATTTAATGGTTGAAGTGTTTCTTAAATACTTAGTTTCAACATATTATTTACTGATAATCTGCCAGTTACAATTAACTTTGATTGTACTACGATTTTTATCGTAGTGCTTTGACCCTGCCTCAAATCAAAATAAATCCATGACAGATGACTGTCAGATTTTACCTAGTCGATGTAAAATATTCAATTGAAGTGGTGAATCCATTAAGAACATCTGTTTGATTTTGTTGCCATATTCCCTCCTTTATTTTGACTAATTTGGAAAAAGATAAGTGGGCCAGGGTATCCCCGGATGCAGAAAGTTGGGTAATAGATCGAACTGGAAATTTCTCCCGGCTCCCTAATACTTCATCCGGAAACTGATCATGACCAATGCTATTGAGATCAAGGTTAAAACAATTTTCTGCCAGGGTATCCAACACAATGTTATAGATGGATGCTACTTGGTTTGCCTGATCAGAAACGAAGACCTGCCTTTTGTCCTTTGAAGGATATCGGTAGCTAAACTGTTGATAGGTCTGGTTGGCAAAAATGGCATAAAAGGCATAACCCAGCCTGCCTTCATCATCATATTCAAAGCCGGATTCTACTTGCAGATCACCGGCTTTGTCTTTGACCATGCCCTGACTGATCCTCCCATTATTATCGAGTGCATAGTAGTGACATGCATCCCAATTGTTTTGTTTGCCACCATTGTTTCGCATGAGTGCTTTGTCAAGGTAATAAAATTGGATGGTATCAGGGCTCGACAAGATTGACAACAGCTGACCTGATGCATTGTAATTAAAGCGCTGTATTTGCTCTCTATCCCCATTAAAAACTATGCTATCGATGCGATCACAATTGGAGGACCTGTATGAATGATTATTTGGATGTTCCTGCCATAAGACAGCGAAAAGTATCAGAAAAGGAGTCAAAGAAATCAGGTTCATTGTACTATTCGTGGATGTAATTATGAGTAGTGTACTTTCCATCCACCTGAACTACCACGTGGTACAATGCCGTAGGCAGCTGGCTGACATTTATCAACAATTCACCGGATTCAGCACTATGGTCTTCAATCCACATTCTGCCATTGGTGTCGAAGATATAAACTGACATCTCAGAAACCCTTTGTGGTTTTTTTGCTTTGATGTTTAACACTTGTTTTCCCGGGTTTGGAAAAAGTGATATTGACTGAACCCGGACTGCATCTTCAGAAGAAGATACTATAGGAGCTGGCAAAAATTGGTAAAAAATCTCTCCTGTCAACAAAAGGCCAGAATTGTTTCCAACTCTTTTTGCCATGATATGAAAGGGTTCCTTACCTGGAATTACATCCACAAGTCGTGTAAATGAAAAATACTCTTTTTCATTACCCTGGGTATAACTGTGCATTACAATTGCCGTATCAAGTATATGAGTTGTAGCTTCATTGGTCATTCCTAGAAGAAGACCTCCTTCATCGGCAGCAGAGGCTGCCCCGGTTGTTCTGATCAAAAGTTTTCCTTTTACATCCGTTTCAAAATCGAAAGAACCAATTATCGTGTCATTAGATTGGACAAATGACTCAAATTTGATGATGTCGTTGGCACTGTCATTGAAGACTAAGTTGCCATAAACCGCATTTTCTTTGGTATTTAAATTGCCCGCTGTTTTGTTACCCAACAAATAGAGTTGACTATCATTTTCATCTCTTTCAAAACAAGTTTGCATTGAAATATTCCTGCTTTTATAAACACTGGTAAAGCCCAGGTCTTTGTGAGGTTCTGCTGAGCTCCATAGGGTGTCTTTGCTAAATTGATATTCAATTCGATCGCCTGTCAGTCCATAGTGTGACCCATCATACGAAACACAAAAATATTTTTCTGATCCTTGTGGAATTTCAAATCTCTTGATTACTCTCTGAGGGGTTTTATAATCAAAGGGATAAATATAAAAGCCCACGCCATTTTGAATATTAGCGCCTTCTTCATTAGGTACAAAAACCACAGTCAGTCTGCCTGAAACATCTGCATACCCTGTGCCCAGCTGATCTGTCCAGTTATGAGCCATTGCATAAACTTTTTGTTTACCTGCCTCTACCTCCCAGGTCCGTGAATGGCTAAAAGCTTTTTGAAAATGAGCAGAGTCCAGGGCATAAGTTGACACATTCCCATCATTGGCCTGCCAATAGGGGGTAAGGTGAGTTGCCAGCGTAATTACATCTCCGTTGCTAACACGGGCATAGCCATCAAATTTAGACCAAAGGGTACCGTCAGATGGTAAGTCCAGCTCAATAGAATCCAACAAAAGGGCCATGGGAGTTCTTAAATAAACATTCTGCGCATTAATGGTTTTGGTTTCAGCCAAACGTTGGGCAAGTCCAACACACAGGGCTGAAATAATGAGTATTCCTGTAAAGAAGTATTTCATGTTGTAATTTTTATTCATGACGCAAATGTGGCACCTTTCGGCACAGAAAAAGAAATAAAACAGGTTGAAGAGGTGTAACTTTCACTTGAAGTGTAGTGATATTGATGTGAAAGGCAATTATCATTCGATGAACGCAAATTGGCAATCTATCGCACGATGACGCTTCATTTTCTTTTTTCAACACTTCAATAAACTAAATTTGTTTTGATATGGCAATGGCTTCATATTTGCAAAAAAAAGTATGACAGCAGCGCAGATTAAACTGGTTAAAAGATCATGGAGGATTATGATGGGTATTGATCCTGTTTTGCTGGGAGAAACCTTCTATGGCAAGTTGTTCAATGATCATCCCGAATTGCGTCATTACTTTCCTAAGGACATGAAAGAACAATACATTAAACTCACCGACATGCTCTCCTCTATCATTCTGAGGCTGGACCACCAGGCACTATCTTCTGTTGCAGAAATGGGAAAAAGACATGTAGGCTATGGTGTCAAACCGGCACATTACAACATGGTAGGCAAGGCCATGATCTGGATGCTGAGCAAGGGTCTTGGCACGGAGTGGGATCGGGCCACAGAAGAAGCCTGGATACAATGTTACACAGAAATTTCAGCCTTAATGACATCAGCCGCATAGGCACGACTCAGCCTCTTCATTCTACGCCTCACTTCCTTTTTGCCTACATTTCAAAAAAAATCTTAGCCCAAATTCTGTTGATTTTTCTATCTTGCCTGAATGAAGGCATTTGTCCCTCTTATACTGTTGATCCTATCACAGCTTTGCATGGAAGCCCAACGGCCTTTTCCTGCAAGATCAGAGCCTACTGCTCCCTACCAGGCAGGACCCGATATCATTTTTGACAATTATAGCGAAAGAGATGGTTTAAGCAACAACAGTGTTTCTACCCTCTTACAAGACGATTTTGGCTTCCTTTGGCTGGGTACTTCCAATGGTTTGAATCGATATGATGGAAAAAAATTTAATGTATTTAAGAAGAACAGAAAGGATAAAAAATCACTGATGTCCAATGTTATTATTGAGCTCAGTAAAGATGCCGCAGGTAAGATCTATGGCCTTACGCCTGATGGTATTTTCAGGTATGATTATAAGGCAGATACTTTTTCCAATCATTTCCTGGATCTCAGTAAAAAAAAGATTTACCCCAATGATTTTTGTGTCATAGAGAAAGATAAGGTTGCCGTAGGAACAACAACTTCAGGTTTAATGATCATAGACCTGAAGAAAAACAAAACATCCAGTTTTCAATATAAAAGTAACGATAAGAATACCCTTAGCACCGATCGAATTAGCCGCGTTTTATTGGATCCGGGTGGAAAGGGTGTTTGGCTTACTTCCTATAAGGGCTTAAATTTCTTTGATTTAAGGAGCCAAAAAATTACCAATTACCGCAATACACCTAATAATGATATATTTAATGCGCAGAATATTGAAGCCATTCATTTATCACCTGAAGGCAACATATGGATTTTAAACAATAAAACCAAAATTTTACTTTGTTTTGATCCCAAGACAAGAGCGGTTCTCCGTAAGATCGACTTAAGCAAAATGATTAAGATTCCTTACGCCGGTACAATTTTTGAAACCAAAAATCACGAGCTGTGGTATTCCAGCATTAGTTATGAAATAGTACGGATCAAATACAGAGACTCGCTTAGCTACCAAGTAATTAAAAATGAGCCAGAAAATCCTGCTTCCATTCCGGGCAATTACATTTACTGTTATTGGGAAGACAAAGACAATACCTTATGGCTTGGGTCGGTGGCCGGAATATCACGGGTCAACAGTGACAGAAACTTTTACAGGGTGATTCCCATTTTTCAAAAATTTCCTGAGTTGGATGAAAACAATTGGCAAATTACTTGTTTAGCTCAAAACCCTAAAGACCAAAGCTGGTGGTGGGCCAGCAGAGAAGGGGTCGTTTATAGTTACAATCCGTATACGGGCACCTCATTTGCAACAGATATAAAAGAAAAAACCAATTACAAAAACCAGTCTTTTTTTGTTACTGATCTAGAATTTATTGATGATAAGATTCTGATTTGTATGTCGCGTGGCTATCCTGTGGAATGGGATACCAAAAAGAATATATTTAAAATTATATATGATGATGGTCACAGGCTATCGAATTTTATGCCCACCTCATTGTCTCGGGAAACCGATTCGACGTGGATTGTGAGTAACAATGCGCTTCCCCTGCTGAGGTGGAATAAAAATAACAATCAATATACCGAAATAACATTTCAGGATGCGGATGTTAAAAAATATGGCTTATTGTCGGCCAACTGGATGCAGTCACATCCCAACAAAGGGGTATGGATAGCTTCCGCAAACGCCCTTGGGTTTTTGGAACCGGGGGCTCAATTCTTAAAAAGATATGCATTGGAAGAAGTGATGTCGGATGGATCCAAAATACCCATTAACACCGGCTATTACAATTCTCTTGAAGTAGATGCCAATGGAGATGCGTGGTTTACTCTGATAGGCAATGGACTGTACAAAATGGAAAAAAAGTCCGGTTTGTGCAAGGCCTGGGACTCGAGTGATGGACTTACCTCTGAGGTCTTAAACTCTTCAGCCCCTTCAGCTGATGGACGGATTTGGTGTTCCAGCTTCAATAAATTTTCGGTTTATGACCCTTCGAGCAGCCGTTTCTTCAATTTTAAACTTGATTTAAGCAACAACAATTCATTTTATTACAATTATACCATACCTTTAAAAAATGGTCATATACTTACCACCATCAAAGGGTATCTGGTAGAATTTTATCCCGAAAAAATTAAGAAGAGGTATCCGGGCAACCCACCTATGATCAGTGCCATTGAAGTCCCCTCCGGCAGGCAACTCATTTGGAATCAGGAGGAATTAAAACTGAATCCAAGTGATAATTTTTTGACCATCCACTTTGCCTCTCTTAGTCATACCAATATCTATGATTACTTTTTTCAATACCGGATCAAAGAGATCAACCAAAGCTGGATCAAAGCTGAAAAAGATGACAAGGCTAGTTATACCAACCTCCCTCCGGGTCATTATGAATTTGAATTACAGGCCATTTCACGAGATGGAAATTGGTCTTCTGATATAAAAACTTTGCGTTTTCACATCAAAGCTCCTTTTTACAAGACCTGGTGGTTTATAGCCTTCATAGCAGCATTGCTGTTAACAATTACTGCTTACATACTGAATACACGGATTAAAAACATCAGAAAGATAGACAGGTTAAAATCCATGGCTCAGCTGCTGGAAAAAGAGAAAACAGCGGTGATGTATGAAAATCTCAAACAACACCTCAATCCCCATTTTTTATTCAATTCCCTCACTTCTTTGGGCAGCCTCATACGAATCAATCCGAAAGAAGCCGGGGATTTTTTGGATAAAATGAGTAAGGTTTACCGATACATTTTAAAAAATAAAGACAATGAAACGGTGCCACTTTCTGAAGAATTGAGGTTTGTGGAATTGTACATCCAGCTCCAACAAACCCGATTTGGTGAAGGATTAAAAATCCAAGTCGACATTCCCGAGGAATTTCTTCATAGAAAGATAGCACCGGTAACCTTGCAGAACCTGGTGGAAAATGCCATCAAACACAATATTGCAGATGTCGATGACCCCCTTTTCATCAGGCTTTATACAGCAGATGACTACCTCATCGTAGAGAACAAGCTAAATCGAAAATCGCACGTAGAAACAAGCAACAAGCAGGGACTCAACAGCATGATTTCCCTTTACAAATTTTTATCCGACCGTCCACTTACAATATCAGAAAGTCAGAACATCTGGTTGGTCAAAATTCCACTTATCTAATATAAAAGACATGATAAAAGCCCTCATCATTGAAGACGAATCTTTGATAGCAAAAGAGTTGCAATACAAAATCAAAGAAATCACAGATGACATCGAGATCATTCAAATATTGCCCAGTATAAAATCAGCCGCGAAGTGGTTTCTTGAAAACAGCGAACCCGACCTGATTTTTGCTGACATCCAGTTGAGTGATGGCACCAGCTTTGAGATTTTTCAACATTTCGATTTTAAGTGCCCAGTGATATTTACAACCGCCTATGACGAATATGCCATCCAGGCATTTAAAGTCAATGGCATGGACTATTTGTTAAAACCAGTGGATGCAGCAGAACTGGAAAGGGCCATCCATAAATGCAGGGTAATAATTGAAAGTAAAACCAATTATCCTGTAGACCTCAATCAACTGATTCAAGTACTGCAACAAAAAGAAACCACAAAAAGCAAATACAAAGAATCTCTGATTGTCAATCATCGCAAGCAATGGGTGCCTATTCAGGTCAAAGACATAGCCCACCTTAGCAAAGAAAGTGTACTCTACATCTATACCTTTACCGGAGATAAATTTGCCCTAGATTTTGAGACCCTCGAAGAATTAGAAGAATTGCTCGATCCTGAAACCTTTTATCGGGCCAACAGACAATCGATCATACACATTCAAGCCATTTCTTCAGTAAAACCTCGGGAAAACCAAAAACTTACAGTCAGTCTCAAAGCGCCCCTCAAAACGGAGGTAGACATCAGCAGGGAAAAAGCTCCGGCCTTTAAAAAGTGGCTCGACAGATAATATCCGCGATTATTTTTTATTACCACATCAATATTTGTCGGAAAATACCGACATTAGGTTATGCCAAGAAATTTAAGTATATCTTGCTTTTTACTCCTGGCAACCGGTATGTGTAATTGATTTTTTAACACAATTTCCATACCTTCACTCTTAACTATTTTTTCAATAAATTGAGAATTGATAAGCCAGGAAGCATGGGGTCTTAAAAATTGTGGTAGTTGTAGCATTTCTTCCAGGTCTTTTAGATTTTTGGAAAGCAAATGAGGCTTTGTCTGGCCCTCACAATATACCTTACAATAACTGCCATCAGCTTCACAACAGATGATGTTGTCTACATTGACAAAGTGAATTTCCTGACCAATTGGTAAGAGGATTTTTTGGGGTACCTTACCGATCTTCCATTCGCTTAGATACTGAAGCAAGGGTTCTGACATCATTGGCGATTTTGACAATTTGCCAACTGCTTCTTTTAATTCTGTTTTATCGATGGGTTTGAGTAAATAGTCAATGGCGTTGAAACGGAATGCCTTCAGCGCATAATGGTCGTAGGCGGTGGTAAAAATGACCTTGCTTTGCAAATTTGGCAATTTACCCAGCAGATCAAATCCATTTAAGATGGGCATTTCAATATCCAGAAAGAGTACATCAATAACATGGTGGTTGAGATATTCCAGGGCCTTTATCGGATCATTCAGAATAGCAACCACCTCCAATGATGGGCAGTGCTTTTGGATCAGAATGTTGAGCACGTCTGTACAATAAAGTTCGTCGTCAAGTAAGAGGGTCTTCATCTTTATTTAATACAATGTTGATCGTCGTTCCAGCTGCCTGGCCCTCTGAATCAAGTTTATCAATGATTTCTATTTCGGTCTTTACATTTGTCAAGCGGCTTATCAAAGCCATCCTTTCAGCGGTAAGGGCCATGCCATGTGATTTTCTGGTATTATCTTTACCATTTTCATCCGTTTTTCTACCTACTCCATTGTCATCAATCGAAATAAGGATGCCGTGGCTGCCAAAAGCACGAATGGTGATCACAAGCTTTTTTATTCCTTTGCTATTTTCCAAAGGTAACAATCCGTGCCATATGGCATTTTCAACATAGGGTTGTAAGGTCATGGGCGCAATGTACCATGCATTGGTATCGATTCCATCTCCTACATCAATGGCCCAGTTAAATCTGTTATGGAAACGCATGGCTTCCATGGCCAGGTATAATTTCAGCGCTGAAAGTTCATTTTCCAGGGGTATGATTTCCTCTCTGCTATTGTCCAAAACAATGCGTATCAGTCTTGAAAATTGGGTCAAATAATCAGAAGCCAGGTCTGCCTCATTGGTGAGGATAAATCGATTGATGGAGTTGAGGCAATTGAAAATAAAATGGGGGTTCATCTGGGCCCTCAGTGCCGCCATTTCCATTTGTGATAATTGTTGCGCCATTTTGCTCTTTACTTCCTCCTGTTCTCTGATCATATTAATACGATATGTATAGAGGATATACACAAGTATAATTAAAACAATGGCCAATAAAAACCACAAAGACTTCATCATATACCATGGTGAAGCAATCGAAAAGAATAAGTCCAACGTTTTGACATCCCTATCAGATCGCCGGATTTGGATTCGATAGTCGCCCGGCGAAAGATTGAACAAATTGAGTTCGTCTTTTAATTTAAAAGGCTGCCAGATACTTTGATTTAGGGAATATTCACATTCAGGACTTCTCCAATCATTGTCAAGTTGACAACCAAATCTGAAGGAAAGGCTGTTTTGTGTAGGTGAAAGATGCAGCAGTTCCTCTTTTAAAATGGGTCTTCCGAATAGTCGAATTTCGGCCAGGTACAACTCTCCATCTTCTCCGGAACTTAATAATGTTTTGGGACTGAAACTTAACAAAGAAGAAGGATGTAAATTTTGAAAAAAACTGCCTTTGCCATTGGATGAAAGACGGTGGAAAAAATTTTTACCCAAAGAATGATATGCGTAATTACTTATTTTACCATTTTGTAAACAATATAAGCCCATTTGAGAAGTACCCCAATAATTGCCACTTTCATCAACCAGTCCAAAACTGACATTATCCGAGGGGAGGCCCTGCAACTGGGTGTATCTTTTAACCAACATGGCAGGTGCATCCACTTCCATCAAACCATGGTCTAGTAAGGCTAAAAACACCTTACCTCTGCCATTGCCAACAATGCTGTTGATGGTGGAAGCCCCAGCCATAGCGTCTACTTTGAGAGGATAGTGTTTACTGCCCAAACCAACGGGGTCCACAATGAAAAGACCATTTCTTTCCTGCGACAACAAAAATTTGCGGGTAACAGGTTCAAAATAAAGGTCACTAAAATTGCCCCTGGTATTGGGACTAAAAAAAGGCTCAATGCGCGAGGCGGTGGCGTTTAATTTCCATATTCCTGTACTTCGCTCCCTAACATATAAAGTACCCTTTTCATCTTTTACCACATTTCTGAACTCAGCTTTCGCTGCATTTTGATAACTTGCACATAGGATCGGCGTAAGTATGCCGTCCTTAATGTTTAGACTAAATATTTGGTCAGAGGTCACCAAAATACCCTTGTTGGCACCGATGTTAAAAAAAGACTGAAGAACTCCTGTTTTAGTCCCTTTCTTGGGTAAAATCAGGTATTGATATGAACGAGTTTTAAAATCATACAACAAGATTTCTTGTCTTTCCCAGTCTCCAATTAATACTTTTTCATCCATGCCGGTATGATGGGCCACATTATTGGAAAAGCCATTGGGCAGCTTTAATTTTGTTTCTGAAATTTGGTGCCTGGGCTTTCTCAACTGAAGAAAAGGCAGGCTTCCGGACATCAGTAAATTGATTTTCCCATTAGAAATATGAGCCTTCCAAAAATGACCAAGTTTTGCTCCTGCATTGGAGCCCGACATTTCAAAATCTAGGTTTGAAAATGTGGATAAAGAAGGTCTGAAAACTACCAATTTTTTTTCGGACAAAAGCAGCAGGCTATCTCTGCCTAATGGAACAATGTCTGTGACAATCTGCAAATTGCCATTGCCACAATTTTTGTGTTGCCATTGACCTGTGCCCGGATTATAAATATAAAAGCACTGATCGTAGGTACCTATCCAAAGCAAGCCTTCTTTGTCAATTGTACAAAGATAAAAAGCCCAACTATCTTCGGTATAAGGATTTGGGTGGTACAAAAATTTACCTGTTTGGGTATTGACAGAAAACAGACCAAAAACGGATAAGAGGTACAACTCATGCTCATTTTTACGCATCACCTCTAAAACAGCGTTATTCCTTTTGTCGTTTTGGATGATGCCCGTTTCTTTGGCAAACTGAAACCAACCACTTTTTTCATATTTCAGTGTTACGGGATCAAAAATAATCACTTCTCCGTAACCTCCCAGCCACAGTCGACCTCTATGATCTTCTGTTATTTTGCCTCCTGCCAGACCTGATAAAATACCCGGAGGAGCCGGATAATTGAAAAAATGATTATTGGCTTCATCATACAGGCTAAGACCATAAAGGGTCTTTACCCAAATACGGCCCCTGACATCGCGGTAAACATAATCACACTTATTTGCTAAGAGAGAGTTGGGGTCACTGTCATCATGGTGAAAACAAAAAAATGCATTTCCATCGTACCTAACTATTCCGTTCTCAGATGTCATCCATAAAAAGCCCTTGTCATCACCGGTAATTGAATTAAAGGATTCTGCACACATGCCATCATTTGCTGAAAAACCGCGTGCTTCGTACAGAGATTGAGATCTTAGTACTTCGCCCAGTATCAGAAAAGACATCAATAGATACCACCTGAATAAATAATGAAGGGTCATAAGGAGTAATACATCACAGTGGTAAATATAACAAATCCATGACAGCCAAGTCGATGTTTTGACCTTACATTAATACAACTAGCCTCTTTTATAGAATCCAAGGCCCATCATAAAAAACTAAACACAACCAGAATAAAATCTGAAAATAGCATGCCCAAACCAAAGATGTGGGCCTTTTCCGGATTATTGCTATCCATTACCACACTTACTTTTTCGTTGAGCTCATAATTGAACATAGGAATCAAAATGACTGATTTGGAAAACCCATCTAGTGAATCAAGGCTGGTAGGGGCCTGTGGATATCTAAAAACAGGGCGCCTTGACCTCCTCTCCTTTGTGTTTATTAGCCGTATTTTCCTCAAATACGGTCTTGCTGTTTTTTGGGCCTCTGAAGCCTATCACCCGACCCTCAACTGTTTGTCCCGACCATTTGTATTGGATGGTTTCCATCAAAGGACTGCCTGTTATATACACCAGAAACAAGCCACCTGCCACCAGCATTATTCTAAATATAAATACCTTCATTTATTTTCCTGCATTATAAATGGACAATAACAACGCTTTGCTGATGCGCTGACCCGCTTTTTTACCAATATGACCCTGGCCATCACTTGTATCTACGCCATTGACCTCACTGGGATCGCTTGCAGAATTTCTATTTTCTGGACAAATGCGCCAAACACCGGCTACCTGGCAGGCACCATCATTGCTTTCAAGCGCCTGGAGGTCAAAAACAACATCATTGGCAGCCAGGGTTTTGCGCATCCAATCCCCTACCTTCATTCTGGCCGCGTTGCCTTCATAGCTCTCTACAGAATACACCAGAGGAGGGGTCATGTGAATCCATCGCAAATTTGGAATATCCTTTTTTAAAGCAGTTACCATGTCCTGGTAGGCTGTTTGAACGGCGCTGTAATTTTGCTCCGTAATATCGGCATAACCGAATTTAAAAATGGCAAGGTTAATCTTTACCTTGCTGCGTTGGACAGCCTCTTTAAAAACCCTGATTTTTCATAGGGATCGCCATTGGCAATACCACCTACATCCACGAAGATACCTCCCATCAAACCCTTGTCAACGATGTCTGTTGCGCCAAAGTATTCAAAAGGAAAGCCATTGGCCTTACAACCTTCTTCCAAATCCTGTCCTACAGACTGATGCAGAAATAAGGCATTCCAGGTTTTAATTCTATTTTTTTCATTAATCGGTATAGCGTCCCAGGCCTGTATGGCTGAAGTACCCACCACACCCGGTAATCCAGGACCCATTGCTGAATCTACCATGGGATCGTCTGGATCGTCTGGATTGGTATTTTCCTTTCCACAAGAAAGGATTACTAAAAACATAAAACTGATACATGCCACAAATGGCAATTGTTTGAGCCTGCTCATAGATAAGCTAATCTTCATAATAAAATTTTCCTTCGGTGATGATTAATTTTTTACCACTGGGACAAGTGAGGGTACCACTAAATGTAGCTTCCACTACGGTAGGGTTTTTGGTTGCTTTGGTGACATCAAAAGACACATCAAAGCCCATCATAGAGCCGCACAAGTATTCTTCTTCCGACCAGTTGCCCATCTGGGCCACACTTAGCGCCGGGTTGCCTTGTACAAAGGTGTATTTTCCGGGTCCGTCAGTCTTGTAAATATTAACGGTAAAAGATTTTTCACTTTTGTCCTTTTTACCAGACGAGCCTCCTATGATGATGAGCTGGTCATAACCCTTGGGATGAAAGGCGCCAACAATGTCGTGGTCTGCTTCCCACAGTTGGCCATTGATTTTCATAGAAAGGAAATTGGTATTGCTACTTTTTGCAGCTTCAACCGTAGCAGAACCATTTGTATTTTGTTTGCTATTGCAAGCCATTAAGGCGGTGAATAGTAGAAAAAAAGTCATCCTATACATGTTTATTATTTATTATTTAACTACTTGTTTTCATTTCGCTTGTGTTTGGTTGTGCAGGGCTTACAGAAAATAAACTATCTTTCAACTGTAGATGACTCAATCTTTGAGCCGCTAGAAAATGAGTCGGGTCCCTATAGAATCAAAACACAATTCATTTGATGCAAGTTATTGGCGAAGCATCATGGCCAGGGATTCTTTTTGTAACTTAAGATCACTAGATCTAAAATTTGATGGGAGGTCCGGTTACCTCCATGTCGTGGTCTTTAAAAACATCATAGCCATCAGGTAAACTTCCTTTGCCCAGGGTATTAAAAAAATCTTCCATTTTACCGGCAGGCTGAAAGAAAAATAAGAGCTGCCCCTCATTGCTTTGTTGAGCCCAGGTATGGGGAACCGCTCGCGGTAAAAAATCATATCACCAGCCATCAGGTCAAAAATCTCTGCCCCACATTGGAAGCGATATTGCCCCGATGAGATGTAAAAAATTTCGTCCTGATGGGGGTGAATGTGCATGGGAGGTCCGCCTTTACTGCGCCCGTTATATTCAAATATCGAAAGTTCCCCACCGGTATCCTTACCGGAGACTTTGAGATCGTTGGGACTTGTACCCCCAAGGATGGTCTTTTCATTATATCTGCTTTGCGCTGCCCTGATGACAAAGCCATGGCTGAGTTTTTCAGCAAAAACATGGACATCCCCTGCCGAAATACCCGGTCCGTGATTGATAATACCATGAGATTCTCCTACCTGGCGAGATTCTTCCCGGCTCATCTTACCTCCCGATTCTGTCATCTTGAGAAAAAATTCTTCCATCTTACCTGCGGGTTGAAGAAAGTAAAACAATTGTCCTACGTCCGAGACTTGCACCCAGGTATGGGGAATGGTCCTCGGCAAAAATATCAAGTCGCCTTTGTTCAAAAGCTGTTTTTCTTCACCCAACTGAAAGACATAGTTTCCCTCAAGTACGTAAAATACTTCGTCTTGAAAAGGATGAGCGTGGTAACTGGGTCCTGTCTTTTCCACGCCCCGATACCAAAATGCGGAAAGTTTTCCAGCCGTGTCCCTGGTGGATAATTTGAGGTCATTGGGATTTACTCCTTTAAATGGGGTGGGTACACCAAATCGACTCTGGCCCTTATATAAAACAAATGCTTTGGAATCAGCACCAATGAATCTTTCCAGGTGAGCCGACACTGCAAATGCCGGTAAGGCAAGGATGGATGTCAACATGAAATCTCTGCGCTGCATAGTGGTCTGAATTAATGTACTACAAAGTTCTTTCCCTTGCAGCCATGAATTCTTCCCGGTTTGCCACTGGCCTGTTTCGCTTTGTAAATGGAACAGATTCATGGGGTTTCCTATTAAAAGGAACCCCAAAAATCTGTTAGGCTACACCGCCATTTAAAAACTTCAAATAAATTTTACTAATTAATAGCCTTCATTTTGTTCCATCAGCGGATTGGCATCCATTTCCGACCTTGGTATGGGTAAAACCAACTTTGGGCTGTTATAGGGAAGTCCCTGCACAGAAGATTGGGTTCGTTTAAGATCGTATATGGCAAATCCTTCAAAGGCTAGCTCCCGCTGTCTTTCCCACAACACATCTTCAAGGGTAACAGTTGGCAATGGTGCTGCATTACTCCTCTGGCGCAATGCATTCACATCATCAAGGGGGGCACTACCGATAAAAGTATTAAGTCTGATGTTGGTCTCCGCCCTGATGAGGAGCATTTCTGCCAACCTAAAGATAGGCACGTTGCCAAACTGATTGGTGTATTTACTGCTTAGCAGGTTGGCTGCCGGATTTTCATAATAAAAGTGTTTTCTTTCATCATTGTCATCGTCAAAAATATCCAGGAACTCCTGGTTAATACTAATATCTCCGCCCCTGCCTCCATTTTCCTCGGATGCATACATTTGAATGAGTTGATTTTCTCCGCTTTGTGAAGTCACCTGCATCATAAAAATGTCTTCGGCTCCATCGACATCAAGATTAAATGCATCGGCAAAAGAAGGAGATAACACATTCCCACCCTGTTCGATGACTGCATTGGCAGCGTCTCTTGCTTCTGCGTATTTACCCAAGTATAAATTAACTCTGGCTTGCAATGCCAGGGCTGCATATTTGTCTGCGAACTCACCATTTTCTTCCGGTAATAATGATATGGCCTTAGCTATATCGTCCTGGATAAAGGCATAAACTTCTGCTGTAGAATTTCTTTTAATTTCCAGGATTCCTCCAAAATCCGTGACTGCGGTTTGTCTTATTGGAACTCCATTTACCTCAGTTCCAAACATTCTTACCAGGTCAAAATAATTCATGGCCCTTAGGAATCTGGCTTCCCCTTCTACCACAGATCTTTCAGCATCATCGGCAAAAACGTCCAGGTGGTCGAGCACAAGGTTGCTTTGACTTACTACCTTGAAAAGATTGTTCCAAATTTCCTGGATTAAAGAATTATTGGAAAACATGTTTTTAGTCAATGCTTCCCTTGGTTCTGAAAATGTTCCATTCCAGGACACATAATTATCGTAACCTAAAAGATCAGAAAATATCTGCAAATATCCCCCGTAAGAATAAGCATCTCCGTTGATTTCATAAGTACCAATTAAAAGTTTTTTAACATTCTCAGGTGATTTCAGCGCCACTTCATCGGAGATCGACAAGGTTGGCTCCACATCAAGCCTGCTTTCGCACGAACAAAACATCAACAAAGCAATATATAGTGATAAATTTCTTGTTTTCATTTTTTGAATTTTATAGAATTAAAAATTGACGTTAAGACCTACTGAAGTTGTCTTGGCCTGTGGTGCTGAATAAAAATTCCACCCATTGTCAAAACCATAACCACTAGCATCTGCCCTTGCTTCCGGATCATAACCAGTGTATGAAGTAAAAGTCAGTAAGTTTACTCCGGAAATATAAAGTCTGGCACTTCCCAATTTGATTTTATTGGTAATGGATTGAGGAAGGTCATAACTCAACATTATGTTTCTCAACCTGATGAAGTCTGCTTTCTGCAGGTATCGGGTAGACTGTGCCGTTCCATTTTGGCCATATAATCTCGCCTGAGGCACATTGGTGATATCTCCCGCCTTCTGCCACCTGTTAAGTTGTTCTTTGTCCTGATTGTCAAAAAAATCTGCATTAGATGATTGATAAACACCTCCTCCATTGTAGATGCTTGCTCCCCACTCTCCCACAAAAGTGAAGGTTAAGGCAATTCCTTTATAAGATACTTCATTTGTCAGACCTGCAATCCAGGTTGGTTGCGGGTTTCCGGCTATGAACCTGTTGGCTTCGCTATAATCATTGGTTGTCTCAGATCCCAGACCATCCTTGTAGTAGAGTGCGTCGCCGTTTGCAGGGTCTGCACCGGCAAATTCTACGAGATAAAAGGAGGAAACTGCCTGTCCTACCTGATTGATATTTTCACCGACAATGATGTCGGCGTTGTTGTTTGGAAGCGAAGTGATTTTATTGTTGTTATTGGCCAGATTAACACTGGTTGACCATCTTGTATACCCAGAGCTCAGATTCTTTGAATTCAACACAATTTCAATTCCTTTGCTTTCCAGCGTTCCTATATTTTTATTAAATACGGTCTGACCTGAACTACCTGGTAAAGGAACCTTGAATAAAAGTCCATCCGTATCTTTTTTATAAAAATCGATCTCTCCTGACAGTCTGTCCTTCAAAATGCCAAATTCTATTCCAAGATCCAACTGCCTGCTCTTCTCCCAGGTGAGGTCATTGTTGCCCGGCTGGGTAAGAACAATACCTGAAATTTTGTTGTAGGATACTCCGTTGTACAATGTCCTGGATGCAAAATTGCCAATTTCTGAATTTCCAAGCTGGCCGTAACTTCCCCTGATCTTTAAAAATGAAATGGTAGAATTATCTTTTAGGAAGGACTCTTCACTCACTAGCCAACCCAGGGAAACTGCGGGAAATATTCCATATCGTTGATTTGAACCGAACCTGGAACTGCCGTCTCTTCTTATACTTGCTTTCACAAAATATTTATCTCTGAGGTTTAGGGTCGCTCTGCCAAAATAAGAGAGAAAGTTATACCTGCTGTTATCGCCCTTTCCCGCTGTAATCTCTGCAGCACTCGATATAGTGGTAAAATTGTCTGACGGAAACTGTGTTCCCGTAACACTGTTGAACAAGCGATCCGAATTGTTGAATTCCTGTCCAGCCACAACTGTAAAGTTGTTATTGTCACTAATATCATTTTTATAAGTGAAATAATTTGACCAGATATAATTTTCGGACTTTGCACTGGAATTATAAGCATATCCATTGGTGGACATAAAGGGGGTTTGCGTTCCCCTGTATTGATCTTCGGTTTGATCACTCATGTCGTATCCCAGGTCTGAATTAAACTTAAATTTTTCTGTAAAATTATATTCTGCAAAGATTTTACCTGTTATTCTGCGAAGGTTGGTTGTATAGCTGGCATACAGATCTTCCAACAAAAAGTTTGCATACAGGGTATTGGCATTGGGAGAACCATCATCATTATAGGCTGGAGAAAGAGGTGACTGCGCAATTGATTGCAACGGGGAGGTAAATGAATTGTCATTGTCTACCCTATCAATGATGGTTTTGGAAATGCCCAAATTCATTCCTGCACTTACTTTTGAATTTAATTGGTGCTTTACGTTCATTCTGGCGCTCATTCTCTTCAGGTCATTTCCGACCAGGATGCCCTTGGTCTTGTTTAGTGCCCCACCAAAATAATATTGGGTTTTGAGATCCCCGCCTGAAACAGACAAGTCAATGTCTGATTGACTTCCATCTCTAAAAGCTATTTTATTCCAATCTGTATCTACAGCTCCATTTTGCCAGTCTGTGCCATTAGATAAAAAGTCAAACGCTCCTTCTGCTTCTGCCTTTCCGTCCTCTTCACCAAAACTGTTGATGGCTGCTTCTGTAAATAATTCTTTGTATTCGGAAGCATTTAACCACTCAACCAAGTGAGTGGGTGAACTTACCCCTGTTGATATATTTAATGAAACATTAGTATTCCCTGCCTTTCCTTTTTTTGTAGTAATGAGGACTACACCGTTCGCTCCCCTTGCGCCATAAATCGCAGCAGAACTCGCATCTTTTAAAATATCAATGGATTCTATTTCTGAAGGGCTTAGCGATAAAAGCGGATTCATAGGCGCCCCATTGTTTGACTCATTTACATTGATCACCGGCATGCCATCCAACACATACAAAGGCTCACTTCCGGCACTGATGCTGGAAGTTCCCCTGATCCGGATGTTAATGCCACCATCTACTTTGCCATTGGTTTGATTTATTCTCACACCTGCTGCTTTTCCAGAAATCGTGCTTTGAAAATTTGAAACCGCAATGTTGGAAATATCCTTGGTACCCAATTTGACAACATTATCCGTCAGATTCCTTTTACTGGTACTTCCATATCCGATCACCAATAATTCATCCAGGACCAGTGAGGACTCCTGAAGCGCAATCAGCATAGGTAGACTGCCTGCCGGCACATCCACCTCGAGGGTCGTAAAACCAGTATAACTTACGATTAGTGTTTTTGTTTTGGCCGGTACATTTATCTCAAAAGCGCCATTAATATCTGTAATGGTTCCATTTGAGGTGTTTCCCTTTTCAAAAACCGATGCACCAAGGAGTGGGCTGCCTTGCACGTCATTTACCGTGCCTGTTATCCGACGTTGGGCCAGAGCCAGGGTGCTCAACATCGCAAAAAATAAAAGTAATCTTACTTTCATGTTATAAGTGTTTTGATTGTAAACAATCAATAAATGTAGTAAAAAGATACTCTACCAAATTTTTATTTAGCAAACGGCAATACATCATTTCATTTATTTTACATTCGCTCACAATTTCAAACTAAAAACGCAAATCATATGTAATTTATATTATATATGTTTTGCTTGCATAACCATAGAATATTTCAATTTTATGGATTTTAGTGCTAAGTTTCGCTGTATTTCAACGAAAATCAACCAAATATGGCCTTTGTTTCACTTTGCTGTCATTTGCAGCTTATCAAAGATCGTAGGTATGCAAAATATACTTCCCAATGGGTGCCAATGCGTATCTGGTCGAATCGGGGAAAGGCCAGACATTAGATTTTTAATATTTAAACCCAAAATAGTAAGGTTTCTCCTCTGCGGCGAATGGCTTATGATTTGATCTATAGGAAAAGAAATCTATCCTTATAGTGCAATAGATAAAATATCAATGTAGCAACAGGAGGCTGGAGATGATGACCGCAATGGTTAAAGTCCCATCTCATTATCGCGTCATTCTTTACTTTTCAACCACCCAAAAAGAAATCTCCGGCGGACCCGCCAGAAAAGCCCTGCTGTCTGACATAAATTGAAGCAAGTGGTGGGTCTTCATATGATCTCCTTTGTAGTAATCTTCATCCGACCATTGTTCGTACAATAGGATATTGGTCTTATCCATGGGATCAACGTGGAGCACAATATTCACATAATGAGGTTCTTTGCTGACTTCCTTCAACAGCCCTGCCAGGGTTTTAAGGGCGAGATCCTCCTTTCCAGGTAATGCCTTGTATTTGACCAGTACGATGATTTCTTTCATGACTGGCGGGTTTTTAATGTCCTTTCGGGTAGTTACCATACCTGCACAGGTAACACTCAGGAAAAACATCATTATGAAAAAACTCAATAAAGATCTCATGTGGTATCATTTTTTTCAAAGTTAATCAATACCATCATTTGAGAAAGATAATTTGACCTATTGTCCCGAAATATTAAAATATAGAACTGAAGGGATCTAGGCCAGTGATTTGCTGACCATTTAACTCACCTTGTAATCGGGGACATTGAATCTCATTACAGGAGGTAACTGTCTTGGTGAAGTCAACAAAATAAAAATTTGAACTTACCATTTACAAAGTCGCTTTTACTTTGGTCAACTTCATCAGCTTACTTTGAAATAAAAAGAGATGAGATACTTTATTACAGGTTTTTTGGGTCTATTGTGGGTGGGATTGATCCAGGCTCAAAAAGTTGGCATTCAAAATACAGATCCGCAAGCTACCTTAGATGTAAGCGGCGATCTGGCCCTGAGATCAATCCAACTGACTTTGCCCGAAGGAAATCAGGTTTCATTGGCACTTGGACTTACTACCTCTTCCAGCTACAGGATTGATGGTCCCACGCTTCCATTTTCGATTTCAGGCATTCAAAATGGAGTAGATGGTAAGTTACTTTGGCTACACAATGTTTCAACTGTCCCAATGGTAATTTTGCACAACGACATCAATGGTGTTGCCGGAGAAAAAATAATGGTCTCGGATAGCATTAATTTAGTAATTCCAACGAACGGCAGTGTGTTTTTTATGTACGATGCCATAGGAAATGCATGGAGGGTTGCAGGACATACCGCCTCTTTTGCATGGCAAAAAGAGGGCAATACTGGAACCGATGACATCCTTCATTTTATTGGTACCACCGACAACCAAGCATTGTCATTTAGAATTAACAATGAAAACGCCGGGAGGCTTGATAGCGTACAAACTTTTTTAGGCAAAAATGCCGGTGCCAATTTCGGTTCGGGAAGCTATAACGTCGCCATAGGAAATGAAAGTCTGGTCAATAATGTTGATGGTGCCGACAATACAGCAGTGGGTGCTGGAAGTTTGTATTTCAACACTGCATCTCAAAACACGGCTATAGGAAGAAATGCCCTTTTTAATAATCAGGATGGGTCTGCCAATACTGCCATTGGCAACCATGCTTTGTATAATAATACAAGCCGATCCGTTTTGGTGGCGGTTGGGGACAGCGCTTTGTTCCACAATGGTCTCAATGCCACATTGGGCTATCATGGTTCTGCCAATACGGCTTTGGGTTTCAACTGCCTCAATAAAAATACCATTGGATACGACAATACAGCTGTGGGTTATCAGGCCCTATATAAAAACGAAAGTGGAGAGGCCAATACTTCGGTTGGTGTATTAAGTTTATTCAACAATACCACCGGCTACTACAATTCAGCTCTTGGTTACCAGAGTCTCGCCAACAATACAAGTGGAAGCTTTAATACAGCCTTCGGTTTTGCGAGCTTAAATGCAAATCAGGTAGGCGCTTATAATACGGCAGTAGGCATGCATTCTCTTTATCAAAATACCATCGGTCTTTACAACTCCGGTTTTGGTGTTTTTGCTTTGGCTGCCAACACGGGTGGAATTCTCAATACGGCTATGGGTTATAGCAGTTTGTATGCCAATCAAAACGGCTCCAGAAATACCGCTCTGGGATCGGGTAGCCTGTACAGCAACCTGAATGGCAAATCAAATGTAGCCATTGGCGCCAATGCACTCAGGCAAGCGATCTCTTCCAACTACTTAGTAGCGGTAGGTGATAGTGCTTTGTATTTTAATGGAGTCGGTGGTAGTCTACCCCAGCATGGCACTGCCAATACTGCAGTAGGAAGTAAGGCATTGGGCAATAATTCTTTGGGCTATGACAATACCTCAATTGGTTACCAGTCATTGTACAATAATACCACGGGTATAGGCAATTCTGCCCTGGGTGTATTGGCCTTGCACATTAATAATGGTGTATATAATACAGCCATAGGATACCAGGCCCTGGCCCTCAATCAAACCGGTGGCTTAAATACCGCAGTAGGAGGGTCAGCCCTGAGAAACAATACCCTGGGCAACAAAAATGTAGCCATTGGCACCAATGCATTGTTTGCCAATAACACCGGCACCCGCAATACGGCGGTGGGTGACAGTGCCCTGGTTTTTAACCAAGGTGGATCTTATAACACAGCTATCGGGCAAAGGGCCAATAACAGTCTGTCGCTTACCAATAGTGTAGCAATAGGTTACTTTTCCTATCCTAATAATGATAACGTAGCCTTGTTGGGAAATACCGCCACTGCCTCATGCGGTGGCTATACCAACTGGACCAATTTCAGTGATGGTCGGTTTAAGAAAAATGTAAAAGAAGATGTAATAGGGCTTGCCTTCATCAAGGCGTTGAGGCCCGTGACCTATCAAATCGAAATGGCTAGGCTGAATCAGTTTGTTTATAAAACCGATGTAGAACAATACCATCAATCCCTTCAAACAGCTATTGATGAAAAAGAACTCACGATTATCAGCGGCTTTATTGCCCAGGAAGTAGAATCCGCTGCCCAAAAGGTGGGCTATCATTTTGATGGAGTGGTTGTGCCTAAGGACAAAGAAAAACAACACTATCAATTGAGTTATGCCAGCTTTGTGGTGCCGTTGGTGAAAGCCGTACAGGAACAGGAAGGCAAAATAGATGAGCTGGAAAATAAAATTTTGCAATTGGAAAAAATGGTAGCTCGATTAGAAGAACTTAAAAAATGAAATAAAATTTGGTCGAAACTCTTTTTGATATGTATTTCGACATTTAATTTGGCAATTTTAGCATATACCTGCCGAATTTAATTTTGACCCCAAATTTACCCTGAGTCCGGATCAAGTCGTCCGGACTTTTTTTTGCAGAAAAAAGCGGTGGGGTATTGACAAATGATAATATTAATTCGATATTTGTCGAAATATCTAATTCCTTTGCAAATTGTATTTAAGGCATTGAACGATGAGGTCCGCAGAGAAATTCTGGAATTGCTAAAAAGTAAGGACCTTTCAGCGGGAGAGATTGCCGATCACTTTAATTTAGGCAAACCCACCATTTCTCACCACCTCGATTTGCTTCGTCAGGCAGAGCTGGTAAGTTGCAGGAAACAGGGTCAGTTTGTCATCTACTCCATTGAAACATCTGTCATGGATGAAGTGCTGAAATGGATGATGGGATTCAGGGAAAAACATTCGAAAGAACAAAATAAAAACATAAAAAATCAAACAATATGATGTCTCGCAACTTAATCTTGGCCATTGGCATACTTTGCATTCCCTTTATCTATCTGGCTCTAAGCTGGGGTTCTATGCCTGACCAGGTAGCTTTGCACTTTGGGGCTGATGGACAACCGGACCGATATGGACATAAATCAGAACTGTTTATAGCCTTGGGCATTATATCCGCTGTTGGCTTGCTTGCCTTTGGCCTCATCCAGTGGTTGCCTACCATTGATCCAAAAAAGAACCTGGAAACCTCTTCCACAACCCTCTTTAAGATAGGATTTTCATTGGTGGTCTTTATGGCCATACTCAACATCTACATCATCTATTCAGCCACTCACGCCACAGAAGGTAGGCTGGTATTTGTATTACTCGGTGCCTTTTTTGCTGTTCTTGGCAACCTGTTGCACAGCGTTAAACCCAATTATTTTGTCGGAATGCGTTTGCCGTGGACCCTGGAAAGTGAGGCCAACTGGCGGGCTACGCATCAATTTGCCTCACGCATTTGGTTTGGCGGAGGTATCGCCATTGCCATCTTTTCTTTGCTGCTTCCCCTCAAATGGGTGGTTGGTGTATTTCTTGTTTCGGTGATATTGCTAACTGTTGTTCCGGCAGTTTACTCTTATCGCTATTTCAAACAAAACGGATAAGCTGATTACTTCTCATCTGAAAAATGCCTTACTTCACGGTCGCGGGCAAATTTACCCTCGTTAAAATCTTTTGATTTGTTTCGGGCAATCGACAAGGATGCCCAATCCGTATCCTTGATCATTTTACCCACAAACACTATTTGTCCCACGTGATAAGCATAGTGAGCCAGCTGCCGCTGAATGGCTTCTTCAACGGTATGCCCCTCGTTTCTAATGTACACAATCTTTTGCATGTCGGTATCTGAAAGAGGCTCCAGTGCCTTAAATACGCAGGCCCAACCTTCTTCCCACATTTCCATAATTTTTTCCTTGGTCAAGTGACCTGTGTCAAATTCTCCATCCCGGTCTCTCCATTCTTTTTCACCATCTGAGCTTAAAAAATCGGTCCACCTGGATAGCATGTTGCCCCACATGTGTTTCACAATGATGGCCACGCTATTGCTCTCTTTGTTGTACTGCCAGTTGAGCTCCTCATCCGTCAATCTTTCCAGCGTTTTATCTCCAAGGGATTTGTAGTAGTGGTATAACTTGATCATGTATTATAAATGTTCGAAGTGTTCGAAATGTTCTAAATGTTCGAAGTGTTCGAAATGTTCTAAGTGTTCGAAATGTTCGAAATGTTCGAAGTGTTCGAAATGTTCGAAATGTTCGAAATGTTCGAAATGTTCGAAGTGTTCGAAATGTTCGAAGTGTTCGAAATGTTCTAAATGTTCGAAATGTTCGAAATGTTCGAAGTGTTCGAAGTGTTTAAAATGTTTTAGCGAGGCGTTAGCCGAGCGTGGTTCGAGTACCTCACCACGCTTGCATTCGTTTACATTTGAACATTTAGCGAGGCGTTAGCCGAGCATGAACATTTAGCGAGGCACCGCCGAGCGCGAACATTTAGCGAGGCACCGCCGAGCATGAACATTTAGCGAGGCACCGAGCGTGGTTCAATTTCTAGCCAGGCTTACATTCGTTTAGTTTGAACATTTAGCGAGGCGCGAGCCGAGTATGAACATTAGCGAGGCACTGCCGAGCATGAACATTTAGCGAGGCGTTAGCCGAGCATGAACATTTAGCGAGGCACCGCCGAGCGTGAACATTTAGCGAGGCGTTAGCCGAGCATGAACATTTAGCGAGGCACCGCCGAGCATGAACATTTAGCGAGGCGTTAGCCGAGCATGAACATTTAGCGAGGCACCGCCGAGCGTGTACATTTAGCGAGGCACCGCCGAGCGTGTACATTTAGCGAGGCACCGCCGAGCGTGAACATTTAGCGAGGCGCAGCCGAGCGAACCATTTAGCGAAGCACCGCCGAGCTACTTCAGTCTTGACTTTCGGATGTTTACACTGGCTACCTTGTATTCAGGGCAGAGGGCTTCGCTGTCTCTTTCGCTGCTGGTGATGGTATTGAGCTGTAATTCCGGAAAGTGGAAGGTGGTGCTGAGGATGCCGGGTTTTACCTCATCGGTGACCCGGGCCTTGATATCCACCTTGCCGCGGGGAGATTCCACACAGACCATGTCGCCTTCCTGGATAAAATGGCGGGCGGCGTCATCGGGGTGGATGAGCAAAACATCTTCGGTTAAGATCAGGGCATTGTTGGTGCGCCTGGTCATGGTGCCGGAGTTGTAGTGTTCTAATTCCCTATTGGTGGTTATGATATACGGGTATTCTTTTTTATGGGTGGTTACTTCATTGGTTTCTTTGTATTCAGCAAAGTGGAACTTGCCTTTGCCTCTTTTGAAACTGTCGATGTGCAGGATTTCAGTTTCCTTGCCGCCGGGACCTACCGGCCATTGTTTGCCATTTTTGCCGAGTTCATCCCATTTTACACCTTCGAAAAAGGGAACGATGGATGAAATTTCCTGTAAGAGGGTATCCGGATCGTAGTCGGCCTGTGAATAACCCATTTTGTTGATAATGTCGCACAGGATTTGGCCATCGGCTTTGGTGCCTTCAATGGGTTCTACAACTTTTTGAACTTTTTGTATCCTTCTTTCCCCATTGGTAAAGGTGCCGCTCTTTTCCAGGAAGGAAGCTGCCGGTAAAACCACGTGGGCTTGTTTGCAGGTTTCACTCATAAATATTTCTGCACTACCACCAACTCTAATTGGCCCATGGCTTTTAAAACGTGGTGGGTATTGGGGTCGGTTTGTACTACGTCTTCGCCCATGAGCCAGAGGGCTTTGAGTTTACCTTCAATTGCGGCTTCGTACATTTCGGGTATTTTTAATCCCTTGCGTGTAGGAATTTCTGTTTTGTAGTGAAGTGCATATTTTTTGTTGATCTCAGGGTCGTAGGCATCCATGTACCCTGCGCCTTGATGGGGCTGGCAGCCCATGTCTGCGGCTCCCTGAACGTTGTTTTGTCCCCTAAGGGGATTGACCCCTACCCCTCTTCTGCCGATGTTGCCGGTGATCATGGCGAGGTCAGAAATCAACATGACGGTATAAGTGCCCTGGCTGTGCTCGGTGACACCTAAGCCGTGGAACGACATGGCATTGGGCGCCATGGCATAAGCCCTTGCTGCTGCTTTTACTTTATGTCTGTCAACTCCGGTAACCTGCTCCAATTCATCCATGCTGAGGTTGAGGATTTGTTGTTTAAACTCGTCATAACCCTCGGTCCTGTTTGCGATGAAGCCCTGGTCTTCTAACCCTTCTGTGATGATGTAGTACAACATCATGTTGAGTAAGGCCACGTTGGTGCCCGGCTTGAGTTGCAAGTGGTGGGTCGCATAACGGGCCATCTCTGTCCTGCGGGGGTCGATCACAATGGTGGTCTTTCCTTTTAAGGCAAATTGTTTGAGTTTGGCTCCTGTCACCGGGTGGGCATCGGTTGGATTGGCACCAATGATCATGATGGCATCGGTGTACTTTAGGTCGATGATGGAGTTGGTTGCAGCACCGGTACCAAAGGCTCTTTGCATGCCGAGGGCGGTAGGTGAGTGACATACCCTGGCACACGAATCGATGTTGTTGGTACCAATTACCGCACGAATGAATTTTTGCATGAGGTAATTTTCTTCATTGGTACAACGGGCTGATGAAATGGCACCAATGGCATCGGGGCCGTGTTGGGTCTTGATTCTATTGAGCTCTGAGGCGATGTAATCATAAGCTTCATCCCAACTCACGTCTTCCAACACTCCATTTTTTCGGACCATCGGGGTGCTGAGTCGATCAGGGTGTTTGTAAAATGAAAAGGCGTACCTTCCTTTCAGACAGGTATGGCCTTGATTGACGGCTGCATCGTATGGTGCCTGAATTGACTTTACCTTATCATCTATCACGGCTACTTCGAGGTTGCATCCTACTCCGCAATAGGTACATACGGTTCTGATTTTTTTATCTGCTACTACTCCCTTCGACTCAAAGATATCTGAAATCGCAGAGGTGGACAGGCCTGGGCGCACGCTCCACAGCTCACGCAGCTACTGTCGGCAAGGTGGTTTCAAAATCTTTACAATGTGGGCATCAAAGCCCCTTCCCGCCATGTTGAGCACCAGCTGACCCTGCACCTCATCGCAGGCGCGTACGCAACGGCCACAGTTGATGCACTTTGAAAAATCGGTAGTCATGTAGGCATGGCTCAGGTCTTTGGTTCTGTCGAGGTGGTTTTTACCTTCGGGATACCTAACCTTACGAATACCTACCCTTGCTGCTACCGTTTGCAGCTCGCAGTTGTTGTTGACCTCGCATGTAAGACAGTCGAGGGGGTGATCGGTCAATACCAGCTCAATGATGTTTTTGCGCAGCTTGCTGATGCGCTGGCTATCGGTGTAGATGTAGGATGAAGGAATTACCGGTGTATGGCAAGATGCCTGCACTTTGCGGGGCCCCCCGGCTGCCAGGGCTACGTCGACACTGCATACCCTACATGCGCCAAAGGGCTCAAGGTTGGGAGCATCGCACAAGGTAGGCACATAGTCGGTGCCTAAATGCCTGCGCACAAAAGACAGGATGGTATCTCCTTCCTGAAAGGCGTAAGCTACGTCGTTGATAAAAGCTGTTTTTTCCATTCTCTGTTATGCTTTAAAATACGGCTTCAACTCTTCTGAAAAATATTGTAATGCATTTTTAATGGGCAAAGGAAGGCCTCCTCCCAACGCACATAATGACCCTACTTCCATCGTTTCCAATAAGTCATCCAATAGTGCTCTGTCCATTTTGTAAGCTGAATGACGGGATTGTTCGATCATTTCATAACCCCGGGTAGAACCCAACCTGCAGGGAAAACACTTGCCGCAACTTTCGTGGGCCGTAAACCTAAACAGGTGTTCGATGTATTCAATCATTGGGAAATGGTCGGGTATACAAACTACCGATGCGTGTCCCAATAAAAATCCGTTAGAGGAGAACGACTCAAAGTCGATGGTCAACTCATTTATTTTATGCGCAGGTACCAAGCCCCCAAGAGGACCACCAATGTGCATGGCTTTTACGTTGTGTTTGAATCCTTGTCCCAATTCATTGACCACTGTAGCCAGAGGGGTGCCCATGTCTACCTCGTAGATGCCCGGTCTGTTGAAGTGACCGTCGAGGGAAACGAGTTTGGTGCCCTTTGATCTTTCAGTACCTATGGCAGCGTAGGCGCTACCTCCATTTTCAACAATCCATGGCAGGCAAGCAAGGGTTTCTACATTGTTGACCACCGTGGGCTGGTTAAACAATCCCTGCTGCACCGGATAGGGAGGGCGCACTCTGACCTCAGGTCTTTGGCCTTCGATCGAGGACAGCAAGGCGGTTTCTTCACCACAGATATAGGCTCCCTGCGCTTTGATCACCTTAAAGTCGAATGAAAAACCGGAACCCATGATGTTTTCTCCGATCCAACCTAAGGACCGTGCTTCATTAATTGCATTTTGGATGATGGTTACAGAATCCGGATATTCGGCCCGGATGTAGACCACGCCATATCGGGCTTTGGCTGCATATCCGGCGATGAGCATGCCCAGAATGAGGGCATGGGGTCTTTGTTCCATGATGTAACGATCGGAATAGGCACCGGGATCGCCCTCATCGGCATTGCAAACAATAAATTTGGTATCCGCGGTTTGGGATGCACAGGCTTCGAGCTTAAATGCAATGGGAAAGCCCGCTCCTCCCCTTCCCCTAAGAGAAGAAGTTTTGATTTCAGAGAGGATCTCACCTCTTTCGAGCACCCGGGCCATGGTTTTGTAGTATTGAGCTACATCCCCTGTTGGTGCTGTCAGAATGCCAGCGCCTAGGGCTTCCACATGATAAGTTTCGCCACTTGGCAACTTATTTTTTTTAATTTCTACAATGTTACCGATATCATTTCCGGAATAGTTGACCTGGTCGGCATGGAAGGCATTGTTTTCGTGGCACCTACCCAGGCAGCACATTTCCCCAATTTCATCTTCGGCGTATTGGCCGAGCAATTGCTCTTTCAGTTTTTGTTGGGTTCCAGCGGTGAGGCAGGCGCTGCCATTGCAGACATACACTTTTTTACCCCTGTTTTCAGGTCTGAGGAAGTCGTAAAAACTGACTGCCCCGTAAACGGATGATTTACCAACCAGAAATTTGTCGCGGAGTTTTTCCAGGTCTTCCATAGAAGGATAGCCCTCTGCTTCGGCCGCTTTGGCATAGGCCTCAAATAGGTTATTGTCCAGGCCTTGACGGCCTGATAAGTGGCTAAGGTTTTTAGACATTCTCTTACGATTTGAATAGGGATTGAGGTCCCTTGTGAAAGTAGATTCAAATTTAAGGAAATTTTGGAGAATATCAATTACGGATTACGAATTGAGAATTACGGAGTATTCAATTACGGATGAAGAATTGAGAATTACGGAGTATGAATTAGAATTACGAGGGATTTAGATTTACGAGGGATTTAGACTTACGGATTACTTGGGGGCAATTACGGATGGGTGCTTTAAAAATAATGAATGAGCTGGAGCTGGCCCAACCCATTCATTAATGGTTTTACAATCCCATATCATCGGCGCTGGGTCCGTAGACGCCGGGGATGGGGATGTCGTTGAGTCGGAGGTAAACACCCAGTTGGGCCCTGTGATGGATCATCTGGCCAAAGGAGTGGCGGATGGTTTCGAGGCGGGTGAGGGTCATGTAGATTTCATCGCCATTTCTGAGGGTCCAGTTTTCAAGGAGGATTTCTTCTTTGGCTGCTTCGAGGTCGCGGATGGCTTGTTCGACATTTTCATTGAAGAAGGCTACATATTCTTCTCCGGTGCTGCAAGGTCTTGGGTTGTAAGGGTTGGTTCCAAAATCAAGTTCATCGGTGGTGAGGGCATAACTGATCCAGGCTGGAATGTCTGCCAGGTGGGTAGCCAGGTCTTTGAGCAACATGCTCTTGCGGTGGGGCTTGTAATCTGCTTTGTCAGCAGGGCATAGGGCCAGGATTTTTTCAGTACCGATTCGTTCGTGTTTGAGTTCGTGGATAAAACTTTCAATAAAGGTGATCATGTGTATAAATTTTTGATAACACAAAGATCTATTGGGCGAGTGTCAACAGTATGTCAGCAGGACTTGTGGCTGTTGATAATTTTTTTTGCCAGATCTGTCATTTCATCTCTTAGAGACTGTGGTTCAATTACTTGCACATTACCGGCAAACATCATCATCCAGCGGGCAAAGCCGTTGACGGACTGGGTGAGGAAGACAAGTCGGGTGATCTCACCCATGGAAACCTCTTCTACGAAGCCCGAATAAAATTTTTGATCACCTAAAAAACGGACCGATGCGGTCTTCATTTCTATGACCACCTTAGTGAGGTCTTTTTCTTCCCGAGAGAAGTTGTCCATCCAGCCCTGTATGGGAGGGTGGTTGATGCTGTGTGGCTGCAAGGTAGCTCTCAATTCCTGGATGCGATCACATCGAAAATGGCGGTAATCATTGCGCAGGTGGCAAAAGGCAACCATGTACCATCGACCCGCCATGAAAAAAAGGCCGGCGGGCTCTACCGTCCTGGTGTTTTCCTCTTCTTTGTACTGGGCCTTGTATTTCATGAAAGCACATTTGCTGTCTCTGATGCATTCCATTAAGAGGGGTAAAAATTTCTCTTTCTTTTCCGGTAAGTAGGGAGATGGCAACACTGAAATTCTGGAAGAGAGGTATTCCATTGTCTCCTTTTCTGAATTCCTCAACACGGCTTTAATCTTAAACATCGCACTCTGGTAGTCGGCCGCGGTCTTAACATCCGTGAGGGTCTCCGCCAATTTACCTCCCGCCATTAAAGCTGCCGCTTCTGACTGGGTAAATTGTACAGGGGGCAGCCGATAACCGTCGGCCAGGCTATACCCCACCCCTGCCTCTCCGATGATGGGCACCCCCGACTCTTCCAAACTCTGGATGTCGCGATAAACGGTGCGCAGGCTGATGCCAAAACGATCAGCAATGTCTTTGGCCCTCACAATCTTTCCAGATTGGAGTTGGATGATGATGGATTGGAGTCGATCGAGTCGAAGCATATGCGAAAATAAGGAAATATCCAGGTACCGACAACTGGTTACATGAGCAACTCGGTTTCGGAGCATCGGAGCATCTGTCACGTCCTAAAAAAAGTTGACAACTTGACTTTCATTAGAATTTCATATAATTTTAGGGTGAAAAATTTAAATGATCGTTGACTTGTCCGCAGTAAATGGGCAAACTAGAGCGGTCTTCAATTTATTAACAACACCTAAACGCATATGTCAACACATTCTGACATTTCACTGCCATTAACTCCTGGAGAATTTTATCATATCTACAATCGTGGAAATGAAAAGAGGCTTATCTTTTTTGAAAGAGGTCATTATTTCAGGTTTTTACAAAAATTGGCTGAGTACATGAAAGGCTATGTAGATTTTTACGCCTATGCTCTCTTACCCAACCATTTTCATTTGTGCATCGAGATAAAATCAACAGAAGAAATTATTAACGAAGCAAAAAAAACAAAATTTCTTGACATAGACTCCTTGTTTAAAAGGAGATATGTGATGTCGTGGTTAATGAAAGAATTATCTCAACCAAACATTAAAACACCACAGACAGAAGGAGAAAATGATATAGCTTTCGAACATGCAACTCGTTTGACAGTTCCCCCGATTTGGAACGAGCAACTCCTATTAAAACACTTGCCAAAAATTATAGAATATTCCCTTTTTGATTTGGTGGAACTGTTAAACGAGTTGCCCGAACAAGATAACAAAGTTTGTACTAAACATGCATCTTACCTTGAAGAACTATCTCCTGAACGACAGCTCGTATCGTATCTTGTTTCTGAACGATTTAGGCGGTTTTTACTTTCGCATGCCCGCTATATCAACGAAACCAGAGGAAGAACCGGCAGCTTGTTTCAAAAAGCTTTTAGAAGAAAACACCTTTTTGATCCATCTGATGTTAAAAGTGTGATCACATACATCAACCACAACCCAATTCACCATGGAATTGGGGGAGATTATAATTCGTATGATTGGACATCCTAAAAGTCCTCTATCCACAATTATACTTCGTTGATAAATAATACTAAATTATGGACTTTGTTCTCTGATGTCTCAGGTTTCATAGAAGAACATAAAAGATATCAGCAACACAGGTGGGAAAATGAGCGGTATTATATTGAAGAAGTATGATGGCACATTTCCATTCAATAGCCCGTACCAACCAAAATTTAAAGTCCTAGTTTTTCACAAAATTGGGGATGCCGCAGAGGACAGCTGACCCTTCTTTGTTATTGAGTGGGTTAAAAAAGATGTTTCAATCGAGAAACTCTCTTGGCGAAGTACCCATCATTTTTTTGAAGGCTCTGTTGAAGGTTGACTTCGAATTAAATCCACTGTCGAGGGCTACGGCAAGCAGGGTGAGATGGCTGTTTTGGGGGTCCTTGATATTGCGCAAAAATTCATCGATGCGATATTGATTGACAAAGTCGTTGAAGTTTTTGTAAAAGCTCTGGTTGATAGCAGCTGAGAGCACAGAGGTATTGGTTTTTAATCTGAGTGCAAGATCGCCCCAGACTGAGATTGGGATCTAGAAATATTTTATCCTGTTCAAATAAAACGAGGATTTGCGATTTGAGGATTGTCCACTCCGGATTGACCGATGGGTTCGATGGATTTTGGCTGTTGATAGGGTCAACCGGCAGGGTAGACTCATCTTGTGGGTGGTATTGTAACCTAATCTCTGTGTGCTGGTAGTAAGCCCGAATGGCAACATAAACAATGATGCCAACCGTAAACAAATGCCACCACCAGTCCTGTTCAAAGGGTAGATCACCCAGCATTAGGTCAATCAGGTGCCAAATGAGTCGAAAGACTTCTCCGGCAATGATGAGGTAGATAAAGTTGCGCACCCAGATCAAGCCGATACTCTCCGTTTCTGAATAAAAATTGACCAACCAGGTGCGATAGCCTTTGTAAAGTTTTAAAGACAGGTAAAAATAAATTCCATACGATATCCAGATCGCTATGTATTCCAGCCCATTGATGTTGTAGGCATATCGGAATTTTTCCACCTTGTTTACAACTTCACTGCCCATCAAAAAAACAGCCAGGTTGGAAAAAAAATAAATGGCATAAGGCAGGTAGTGCCACGCTAATTTTTTATCCAGTTTAAAATCGCGATTGGTAAGAGCCTTTAGATAAAAATAGATGGTTGGGGCAAAGGCAATGTGAAAGTAACGCGGAAAGCCATTGAGTTCTTCCCACAAAACATTGATGCCGGCAAAACCAAAGGTATAATCCTGGATCTCCATGCCCAGAAAAAACATGATAAAACCCATAAGGGTGTCGGGCAATCTTTCTTCTCGATAGCCGCGGATCCAAAATAAAACTGCGTATAACAAGGCGGTAAAATATCCGAACTGGAGGGGAGTGGTAAATATCGACATCGTCTGAAAGTGGCTGGCTTACTATTTTTTAATTACTTCTCCGTTGCCTACGATGCCTGAAAGGGGGTGAATGGCTCCGGGTCCTAGTTGGACCACATTGCCATTACCTCTGCCATTGGCTTGCAGGGAAAGTAGCGAATTTACATAAATGTTGCCATTCCCCGCCATTTTTACGCTGGCGAGGCGTGCCTGGAGTTTACCGGCGAAAATATTTCCGTTGCCCTCATGTTTGATTTCCAACTCATCAATACTACCCTGTAAAACAATGTTGCCATTGCCCTTTAATTCAGCCCTGAAGTACCTGCCTAATATGCCTTTAATTTCTACATTTTGGTTGCCAATGCTCCGAATGACAGAGGCCTCGGGCATTGTAATCTGGATCCATATCTTGCTATCCTCTACATAAAGTCGGTTGTTTTTATTCTCATTCAACTCAATTAAGAGTTGGTTTTCAGCATTGTCTTTTTCTACCTTCAGCAAGGGAAATAAATTTTCCGGTATGTCGACCTTTATGGACCATTCTTGACCAATTTCTACTTTGATATCCCCATCCAGATCGCGGAATTCGATTTTGTCAAAATTTTTAAAGGGATAGTTATTCTGTAAGGTAACTGCACCTCCCCTGAGGGGTAAAGACTGAGTGGCGCCACACCATGGAAGGAAGCAAAATGCCAGGCTCCATAATAAAGAGTTTGACTTAAGGTTATTCATAATTTTATTTTGATTTGGGTAATTGATTATAAATAAAATCTACTTCAGAAGTGCCATCAGCATCAAAGGTGAGGATACGGTTGTCGGCATCCTGAAACTCAAATTCGCCATTGCGAACCAGCTTCATTTCGGTATAAAGATAGCCGGTATAAAATTCAAGTCTGGTAGTATAAAGACTGTCCGGAATTACCACTTTCAGCTGATGATCCTTCTGCCATGACAAAGGGTTGTCACTTCCTCTGACCACCATAGACGAAATTTTTTCCCCATCAACAGATTTGACATGGATCAAAACAATTTGTTTGCGGATGTCCTGCACTCCTGCATGACAGAGTAGCCAAACAATAGCTAAAGCTGTAGAAATCCATAAAAGCGGTTTCCCCCATCGAAATGATCGAATCCAATTGTAAAAAATTGGCAACCAGTGATCCAGTCCGAATTTACCTGATCCTAAAACCAGCAGGTAGAGGGATACCCACAAAAAGCCGAGGGCCGGAAGCATATTCCAGGTGCCCTGACCCCACTGTTACATAAAAATGGCTACGGACATGGTACAAAGGGTGAGGAAGGCAAAAGGGCGGGTAAAAAGTCCTAAAATAAGAAAAACGCCACCTACAGCCTCACTGAAAGCACCCATCCAGGCTAGAAACTGCGGAAAAAGAGTGAACACCCCCCCATATTCTGCCACATCAAAGGGAAACCAAAAGGCTACTTCCATAAGATTCAGGTTTTTTTCAGGCGGTGACCAGGGCATTCCAAACTTGTCCGAACCAAAGTCAAGGGTTAGCAGCAGTCCACAAACGATGCGTGGAATGGCCAATAAAATTTCTGCCATAGTTTTGTGAAAATTGACGTGTGTATTCATGATAATATTTTTGAATGAGGTTCTGAAAAAATCGATGGGGCAAAGATGAAAGAGAAGGACGGGGAAGGCGCTTCAAATCAAGATTTGGGAGGTGCCAGATTATGATTTGGGTAATTTGTACAGAGGCCAGGGCTCAAATGTGCAAAAAAGCTCTATTTTTGGTTGTTGGCGAGGTATTGTCAGGCGGTTGGCCCGAAAGCTTTGTTCTCAGTTACTCATTTTTATTTGGTAATGATCCATCTTTGTTTGTTCAAAAAGTCAAGCTTAATTATTGGTTTTCTGTGTCTACTGTCGTGGACAAAGGTGGCAGGGCAGCAAAAAAACCTCATCCTTGACCACTATACTGACAGAGAAGGCCTGACTACCCTGCAGGCTCTGACCATTACCCAAGATGATGAGGGGTACATTTGGGTAGGAACCGAAAACGGGCTGGTAAGATACGATGGGCATCGATTTAAATATTTTAAATACAACAGTGCCGACAGTACTACCATCAGGAACAATTACATTAAACTATTTAGTCTCGACAAGTACAATCGACTGTGGTTGATTTCTAATGAAAGCTTTGGCTTTTTTGATATCAAAGAACTTAAGTACAAACGACTTAAAATTTCCATTGAGCCACCGCGAAATGTTTTCAAATATAGATATGATGCCTTGAATGACATTACCTATCTGATCTGTCAAAATGGTATTTACACCATAACCGGTAAAAAGGCGGAATTGAAAAAACTAAAGCTGGAAGGCACAGAAGGAATGCCTTTTACCGACTTTATTGTGCTAGAAGATCGGTACATAGGCAGCAGTATTTTTGGCTTGTTTCTATTTGATAAGAAGGGCAATCAGCTGAAAAGATACTTTCGACCCGGTGTGACCCTGAAGAATGAAAGAGAAAACGACTTTTTGAATTTGTATTACGAAAAGGTCGATGACATGCTGTACATAGGATGTTGGTCAAATGGCTTGTACACGCTCGACCTGGCAACCGGACAGATGAAAAAGTATTTGTACAATAGCAAGCCGAACATGCAAAATGGCATCATTTCCATTTTTCAATACCCTTTATTTGGCTTTGAGAATTCATTGCTACTGGGAACTATGGATGGCATCAAAGTTTTTAATAAAACTGAAAAAAATATTCGTCCATTTACTGACTTTCTTTTTCCCAACAAAGAAGGGGTGGAAGGTGCAGGACTTCATTTTTGGCAGGACCAGCATGCCAGCCTTTGGATAGGTACCTTAAATGGCATCTATAAGCTAGATCCAAAAAAGCAGTTATTTGACAGAATAGCCATTCCTATGGTTGATGGTTGGGTGGTCAACAGGATGTATGTTGATCAGCATACAAAAAGAGACAGCCTACTCTGGGTGCAATATGAATATGCCACCTTACACCTATACGATCTCATTCACCAAAAGCCCAGGCCTCTGCCCGCAAAGCTTGAAAAATACAATCAGATTGAAAGTGGAAACAATGATTTTTACATCGACCGCAAAGGCAGATTGTGGTTGGCCAGTTCCCTGAATGGAATAGTGGTATACGATAAAAACAACGATCAAATCAGCTTACCACACATCGAACATAAGCTTGGCAAAAATTTAAATTTTTTAGAAATTTATGAAGACAGAGAGGGCACCTTGTATTTTTCCTGCATTCATGGCTTGTTTAGGTACAGTGAATCTAAAAACACAATTGAAGAGGTCACAGAATTCAATTCCTATGTCACAAAAAACAAGCTCGGTCTCTATGTAAGGGACCTTTGTTTCGATTCTAAAAATCGGATGTGGGCAATTGGCATGGATTTAGAAAGTCCACAGCAATTCTTGTATTGCCAAGACCCATTTACTAAGTCATTTCATGCCTTTAATCAGAAAGACCATGCTGATTTGAATCAACTGCCTTCATTTGAAAATATCATTTGTATTGAAGGCGACAGGATTTTGGTCAATTCGTACTCAGGTTATGGCATAGGGAGCTTGCGAAAAAATCAATTGGCGTTTACCAGTTATACCCACATTGGTAAAACACCTATGATTGCCAACAAAATGGCAGTTAGTGATAGGAATCAAAATGTATGGATGTGCTCTGACAACGGTGTCTATCTCTTGAACAAAAAACAAAACAGACTTTCTGTCTTTAATAGGAATAATTCCGTCATTGAAAGGACGTTGAATTCACGGATCATCTATTCTTTGCAGTCAGATAAACTTTATTTGAATCAAAAAAATTACATCTTAAGCTGTAAGACGGATCCATTTAATTATGAAGGAAAAGATCAAATCAGGTTGACCGACATATCTATTTCCCAAATGCCCGGCATAAAACCATCCAACTTTAATAAGTTGATTTTAAGCCCGGAACAAAATTCGATTCAGCTGCACTTTTCAAATCTCAATCTCACCAACAGTCAAAATAACTATTACGAGTACCGATTGAATGGCGACAGCACCTGGACCGGCATTGAGGGAAGTGAGTTGAACTTTAACAATATGGGTTATGGTGATTATTTGCTGGAAGTAAGAGGATATAACTCTTTTGGCGTTTTGAGCAGTAAAAATTACAAGGCTATATTCAGCATTTTACCACCTTACTACAAAACCTGGTGGTTCGAGACCCTGATATTTTTACTCATTCTGGTAGCGGTTTATTCCTTTTTTAAATTCAGGGAAATTCAATATAAAAAATTGACCCGGATCCGGCTCAACATTGCCCGCGACCTTCATGATGATTTGGGAAGTAACCTATCGAGTATCAAAATTTTAAGTGAGCTTTCTGCTTCTGCCAATGCAGGGTCTGACAAAGAAGTATTGAAACACATAGCTGAAAAATCGAGGTCAATGATGGGTTCCATTTCTGATATTGTGTGGAGCATCAATCCAGGCAAAGACACATTGGAGGAGTTGGTACATAAAATCCAGATTTTTGCCATTGAGAGCCTGGAAAGCATAGATATCAACCTGCACTTTGAAGTGCCGGACCCCATACCGGTAATGGCCATACCCCTTGAATACAGGCGGCATTTGTACCTCATCTTTAAAGAAGGTATCAATAACATTGCCAAGTACAGCAGTGCTCAAAATGTTCATTTTTCCATTCAGGTTAGCAGTAATACCCTTGTCATGGCGTTAAGAGATGATGGCAAGGGTTTTAGCTTAGAAAACAAAAGTAATGGAAACGGCATTGGCAATATCCGAAGCAGGGCAGATGAAATGAAGGCAAGGTTACGGATGCATTCTTCATCCGTTGGCACGGTAGTAGAAATCACGGTCAATATCCCATAAAAGTAGTATGTGTCCGCATTTTGGAAAGAAGTAAATTTGCCCATGCAATCTGTCATACATGAATTATAAAATCCTCATCTACGATGACAACCACGATTTGAGAAATTCGCTCAAACTGTTGTTGGAGGCTGAAAGTGATTTTGAAGTTGTGGGTGATTATGAAGATTGCCTCGATATCATCCGGCAGACCACCGAGCTTAGTCCGGATGTGATCCTGATGGACATAGATATGCCCAAAATGAATGGGGTAAAGGGAGTAGCCCTTGTCAAAAAAGAATTTCCGGCTGTGGAAGTAATTATGCACACCGTTTTTGATGACAATGACAATATTTTTAATGCCCTTACTGCTGGAGCCAGCGGGTATATTTTGAAAAATGAAAGCAATGAAAATGTAATTCACAGCATCAAAGAGTTACTGGCAGGAGGCGCACCCATGAGTCCCAGCATTGCCAGAAAGCTGGTCAAGTTTCATCAACAAAAACCTCGCCTGGAAGCCAATGCTATACTTTCTCCACGGGAAATGGAGATCATCCAGGAATTATCGAAGGGACTGAGTTATAAGATGGTGGCGGCTAAACTGTTTATCAGCATTGAAACGGTGCGCAGTCACTGCAAAAAAATATACGAAAAACTACACGTGCATTCATTGGCCGAGGCCCTGCACAAGATTAAGTCGTAAAAATCCAATTAGTTGGAAGCAAGAGAAGAGCCCAACCAAAGCGGCCACTCCCCTACTCATTTATTTATTTGTAGATCAATCTACCAGCATTACTGCGGCATATTGATAAGTGCATTTACATTGCTGATAAAAATGTCTGTTTCTTCGATGTCGATGATGCCCTCGTGTTTGAAGTCTGAAAGCGTACGAATAACCGTTTCTTTGGCAGTACCTGCAATAGAGGCCAGGTCGTCTCTCATCATGGAAATTACCGGATTGGCTTCATTTTTTTCATAACACTGGATCAATGCATTGGCCACTTTTTTGCGCACAGAGCTGTAGGCCTGGTGTACCAGTCCGTTTTCGAGGATGGTAGAATAGATGGCCAGGTGCTTCATCATAGAGAGGGCAAAATCGTGATCGGTGTAAAAAAGATCAATGAAGTTTTTGATGGGAATGAGTCTGATATTGCTGTCCTCGAGGGTTTGTGCACTTTTGGAATAAGGCTTGCTATTGAGCACATCCAGGAAGCCAAATACTTCATGGGCATTGACTATGCGGGTGGTAAGCTCTTTGCCAAAATCATTGGTGCGAAAGACCCTGATCTTACCTTCTTCCAGGAAATAGATATAACGGGCATTGTTGCCTTCCTCAAAAATCACATCTTTTTTGCGGAACCTTCTAAGTTCAAATTCTGTGGCAAAGGTCTTGAGTTTATCATTGAAATAGTTGGATGGGATGGCATCCAGACTTTTCATGTGGTGGCTTTCTGCCGGTGTGACCAGATCACTTTTTTTAAGTCGAACCGCAATTGATTCCAATAAGTCTGCATCGTCAAAAGGTTTGGTAATGTAGTCGCTGGCACCCAGAGACATGCCCTTGCGCAGGTCTACTTTTTCAGATTTTGCAGTTAAAAAGATAAAGGGTACTGTGGCAAATTGTGGATTGGAGGCCAGGATTTTCAAAACACCATAACCATCCAGCTCCGGCATCATTACATCACAAATAATGAGGTCGGGTTTAAATTGATTTACCTTCACGAGCCCTACCTTGCCATTTTCAGCTGTTTCTACTTCGTAGCCGGCAAGGCCCAAAATTTCTGCAATGTTTTCTCTTACGTCTGTGTTGTCTTCAATGACCAGAATTTTCTTCATCATTTTTTTGATTTGTATGCTTTGGAATCTTTATCAATACGGTGGTCCCTTCGCCATAAATGCTTTGTACATTTATATCAGCAGAGAGGAGTTCGCAATACCTTTTTACAATGTTGAGCCCGAGACCCGTGCCCTGAATGTTACCTACATTGGTAGCCCTGAAAAAGCGGGTAAACAGGTGTTTTTGGTCTTCTGCGGGTATGCCAATGCCATGGTCCTGTATAGAAATTTCAATATGATCGTCTATATTTTTAGCGCTGATATCGATGGTTAGCTCAGAATATTTTATAGCGTTGGAAATGAGGTTGAACAAAATGTTTTTCAGAATATTGCGGTCGGTGGCTAGTTCAATTCCGGCCTCCAGGTGAAAACTCAGGTTTTGGCCCGGCTTCTGAATGCCCGATAAATCTTCCTCAATTTCTTTTAACAAAAGATCAAGCGAAATATGCTCTGCCATTACATTGACCCTGCCCTCTTCGAGCCTGCTTAATGACAAAAAGTCGTTGAGCAGTCCTGTGAGGTGGTTGACGGCACTTTTTATCTTACCTACGTGCCTTTCCCTATTGCCCTGTTCTTCATCTTTGTTGTATTTCATGATGATCGAAGCAGAAGATAGGATGGTGGCCAGAGGGGTGCGGAATTCATGCGAGGCTGTAGAGACAAACCTGGATTTCAGCTCATTGAGTACTTTTTCGGATGAAAGAGCTGTCTGGAGTTGCTCTTCTTTAGAGCGCAGCATTTGTTCGGCTTCGACCCTTTCCTTGACTTCTTTTTTCAATCGCGTATTGGTAGACAGCAATTGGTTGACCACCTTTTCTACCTGATAGGTGCGTTCGACTACCCTTTTATCGAGTTCTTTATTGAGATTGGCCAATTCATCATAGGCCTTTCTGATTTCGCGAAGGTCGTGGATGATGCCCGTAAAAATAATTCTATCGTTCAGTATGACCTCACTCACGGCCAATCTTACTGGAATCAGTTCGCCTATTTTATGGCGAGCCAGCACTTCCCTGCCGATGCCTATGATTTTTGGACTTTTTGTTTCCAGGTACCGACCCATATAAGTATCATGATGAGATGCATCGTGCGCATTCATAAGCATACGAACATTTTGGCCAACTACTTCCTCTTTGGCATAACCCAAGAGTATTTCAGTGGCGTGATTGATATTGATAACCGAACCTTTTGAGTCAATGATAATGATGCTGTCCACGGCGGTTTCCAGGACAGATTCAAATAATATTCTTAAATCAACATCATTTACCATATAAAACGGAATAAAATTAGGCTTTTTGGCTAAAAAACAAACATTACTTATATCAGTGTTGGGCATGACTTCGGTCATTTATACGCCCCGATAGTTTACCGATCTTGCATCAAAAATAAGCATTATTATGAATTTATTAGCACCGGTTTCCACCATTATGACCAAAAATCCGATCACGATTGAGCCTGAAGATACCCTTCAAACCGCTCAGGAGATTTTTGACAAGTTCCACATTCACCACATTCCAGTAGTTTACGAAGGAGAATTGGTGGGTATGTTGAGCAAATCGGATTTTTCATTTTTTAAAAGAGGTTTTAACGACGATGCCTTTGACAACATCCTGGTTGATGTAAAACTCAACAATTATAAGGTCAAGTCCATCATGATCAAAGGCCTTGGCAAGTTAGACGTAGATGATCGTATCAACGTGGCATTGGATGTGTTTAAGAAAAATCTTTTTCATGCCCTTCCTGTGCTGGAAAATGACAGGATTGTAGGCATCATCACTACCCACGACATCATCAAAAATCTAGCTGAAGACAACTCAGCAATCAACGAATACGAAAAGTAATACAGCCAAAGCTATGGTAGAGCTGAAATTATATGGCACAGGTACCTCCGGTTACCAATTCCTGAAAAAAAGTCTGGTTGACTACTTGGTATTCAACCAACTGGAGTACAGGATTGAGGAGATCAATGATGTGGCGCGATTCATTTCCGACAACATCAACTCCGTACCGTCAGTTGCCATCAACGGCGATCAGCCCATAGAACTCTCAAAAGAAGGTGATTTTAAGATGGGCATCATCAAGCTTTACCACCGCATAGCAGCGCTGTACGGCAAGGACCAGATGAGGAAAATATTGGTACCCACCGATTTTTCTTCATCTGCATCCACCGCCTTACATTTTGCCAAAATCTTCTGTCGACAAAAGTATTATTCGCTTGATCTTTTGCATGTACACCACCCAGATTATATCGAAGTAGCCAAACATCCCTACGACGAAGACCACAGTCTAGAAGCCAAGACCGAGTTATTGGAAAAAACTGCCAAAGCCGCTGAAGTTGATTTTGTTGGCGACTTGCTGGGCAGTACCCCTATCCAGGCAGTCATCAAAGAAGGACTTGCCGGCGATGTCATTATCGATGCATCACACAAATACGAATACATCATCATGGGCTCCCACGGAGCCAGCAATCTATTTGAAAGTCTGCTCGGTTCTGTATCCCACCGGGTAGCGAGTGAAAGCCAATGTCCTGTCATCCTTGTCCCCCCCGGAGTAGAATTTTACAAGCTCAGTGAAATTTGTATCCTAGGCAAGGGTAAAGAAAGCGACATTACTGCTGAAGTGATGAAGGCCTTTCCCAATATCAAGGTCAGTCACTACGAAACCAACGGTCTCGCCGTTGCCGTAGGAGGATATGACACCCACCCCATGGATGAAATTGATATTTCCATCGAAAAAGAGGACACTTATTTTATCACCAGCATGGATTGTTACAAACACGCCAGGGCCATTGGTGATTACACTTCTTTAGAGCCCGTTTACCATAAGATTCAAGCGAAAGGCCGTCCGTTGATTGTCTGGCCGTAGGCTAGGGACTAGGGGCTAGTAGGGGCTAGGGGCTTGGGATTAGAGGTGTGACTGAGCGGTTTGGCGAAGCCAAAAAAATGACTGGCAAGTCATTTTAGTGAAGAAACCACGAGCGCCGCGAGTGGCTATTTCAAATTTTATTCGGAGCTGTGACTGATTGGTTTGGTGAAGCCCAAAAAATGCTATCTATTTGCTGCTTCTATGTAGGGATTCTATCACGTCCCAATCACCATTCACCTAATATTTGAACATAGCGGCGAGCGCGGCTCGACGCACCATTTAGCCGAACGAAGTGAGGCGTACCATTTGAACATAAAGGTGAACATCGTTCGCCCCAACTGACACAGCCTATTGATAGTGGTGATCATTATTATTGCTTTTTAGTGATTTTTAGACTACCTTTAGTAAAAATCGAAGGTCATCGACAATTTTAAGAGTATATTGGTAGAGATTGGAGATCTGGCTTATTTTGCGGGCCGGTTTTTCAGAGAAGCATTCAAGAGGCCTTTTGAGTACCGTGAATTTCTGAGGCAATGTTATTACATGGGTAATAAGTCGTTGTTGCTGGTAGGCATTACGGGCTTTATCATTGGCTTGGTGTTTACCTTACAATCGCGGCCTACCTTACAGGAATTTGGGGCTGTGTCATGGATGCCATCCATGGTGGGAATATCAATTATCAGAGAAATTGGGCCTATTATCACTGCACTGATTTGTGCAGGAAGGATTGGCTCGGGCATTGGAGCGGAACTGGGTTCTATGAGAGTTACAGAACAGATTGATGCCATGGAAGTTTCGGGTACCAATCCGTTTAAATACCTGGTGGTGACGCGCATACTTGGCCACAACGCTGATGATACCCATCCTCGTGGTGCTAGGAGATGGCATTGCCCTTCATGGCTCTTATCTGGTGGAAAATATAAAAGGAGAGGTTTCCTTTCAGCTTTATTTCAATGAAGTTTTTGGGTCTTTGGAGTTTGGCGACATCATACCCTCAACCGTCAAATCTTTCTTTTTTGGATTTGCCATTGGCCTGGTGGGATGTTTTAAAGGATATACCTGCGGCAAGGGTACAGAGGGTGTAGGCAGGGCAGCCAATTCAGCGGTGGTTTATACCAGTATGTTTTTGTTTATCCTCGACTTTCTGGCTGTTTTGGTTTCTGATATTTTTTATGAGTTGTAAGATGGAAGAGAAAGGTCAAAAAAATACAGTTGTCAGGATCCGCAATCTCTACAAGAAGTTTGGAGACAATGCCGTATTAAATGGCTTTGACATGGACCTCTATGAAGGCGAAAACCTTGTGATCATGGGCAAGTCGGGCTCCGGCAAATCGGTTATGATCAAATGTCTGATCGGTCTGGAGGAACACGACAGCGGAAGCATCATGGTGATGGGCAAGGAGATAGACGACCTCGATGCCGATGAGCTGGACGAGCTCCGCACCGAAATTGGATTTTTATTCCAGGGCAGTGCCTTGTACGACTCCATGTCGGTGAGAGAAAACCTGGAATTTCCACTGAGGCGACACACCAAAAAATTTGGAAAAATCACCAATGCCGAGCCCCTGGTACTGGAAGCCCTGGAAAGTGTAGGTTTAAAAAAAGCCATCGACCTTATGCCCGATGAACTATCTGGCGGAATGAAACGAAGAATTGCCCTGGCGCGGACATTGATTTTAAAGCCCAAAATCATTCTGTACGACGAGCCAACCACGGGCTTGGATCCCATTACTTCCAAAGAAATAGTATTGCTCATGCAATCGGTACAAGATGAGTACAAAACCTCCTCTATTATCATTACCCACGATGTAGATTGTGCGCGTGCCATTGCCAATAGAATGATACTGTTGATTGATGGAAAAAATTATGCAGAAGGTACCTTTGAATATTTACAATCGTGTACAGACCCACAAATTCAAGCCTTTTTTAAATGATCATGACATGAGAGAAAAATCCAGTGCACAAAAACTCAAATTAGGCATCTTTGTCATTGCAGGTTTGGTTCTGTTTATTATCGGCATCTACCTCATCGGCAACCAGCAAAGCATGTTTGGAAGCAATGTAAAGGTATATGCCAGCTTCAACAACATAAGTGGACTAAAGACCGGCAACAATGTCAGGTTTTCAGGCCTCAACATTGGTACCGTGACCGATATACAAATGGTAGATGATTCCACCATCATCATTGCCATGGCCATAGCCAAAGATGCTTCTCGACACATCAGAAAAGGCGCTACCGCCGCCATCGGCACAGACGGCCTGGTAGGTAATATGATCATCAACATCATTCCGGGAGACCATACTTCTGTCCCCCTTATGGATGGAGACACCATCACCTCCTATCGAAAAATTTCAACCGAAGACATGCTCTCTACCCTCAACGTCACCAACGAAAATGCCGCCCTGCTCACTGCGGACCTATTAAAGATAACGCGGGCCATCAATGCCGGTGAAGGACCATTCTCCGTATTGATAAAAGACAAGGCATCAGCAGATGATCTCAGCTTGGCTATCAAAAACTTCAGATTAACCTCAGCTTCGGCCCTGCGCATCATGCAGCACACGGATGCTTTGATTTTATCACTCAACCAAAAGAATGGAATGGTTTCAGTATTGAATGACAGCATCACCTCTAATCATATCAAAAATGTAGCCCTTCAACTGGATCAGACCAGCAGCAAACTCAATGAAGCGGTTTCTGACATTCAAGCCACCATGGCCAAGATTAAAAACGGCAAAGGCACCCTTGACTACCTTGTAAATGATACCACTCTGGCCATCAATGTAAACACCACTATGAACAAGGTGGATGGCACGCTGGATCAGCTTCACCTCGCCAGCTTAAAACTCAATGAAAACCTCGAAGCTCTCAAGCACAATTTTTTATTCAGGGGTTATTTTAAGAAGTTGGAGAAAGAGAAGGAGAAGCAAAATAAGAAGGAGGAGTGATTTTGGAGGAGTCGGAGGTGTCGGAGGTGTCAGAGGTGTCGGATGTGTCGGATGTGTCGGAGGTGTGACTGAACGGTTTGGCGAAGCCAAAAAAATGGCTGGCAAGTCATTTTAGAGAAGGAACTACGAGCGCCGCGAGTGGCAACTTCAAATTTTATTCAGAGGTGCCTGGCCCTATGCTGGAAAAGCTGGTGTAGGGAACCGCTCACGGACAACGGCTCACCGGGAACCGCTCACCGGAAACCGCCAACGGACAACGGCTCATCGGAAACCGCTCACCGGCACCTGTCCCTATGCAGGCAAAGCCGGCGTAGGGAACGGAGCATCCGGCATCGGAGCATCCGGCATCGGAGCATCCGGCATCGGAGCATCCGGCATCGGAGCATCCGGCATCGGAGCATCCGGCATCGGAGCATCCGGCATCGGAGCATCCGGCAACGGAGCATCCGGCATCGGAGCATCCGGCATCGGAGCATCCGGCATCGGAGCATCCGGCATCGGAGCATCCGGCATCGGAGCATCCGGCATCGGAGCATCCGGCAACGGAGCATCCGGCATCGGAGCATCCGGCAACGGAGCATCCGGCAACGGAGCATCCGGCAACGGAGCATCCGGCAACGGAGCATCCGGCATCGGAGCATCCGGCATCGGAGCATCCGGCATCGGAGCATCCGGCACCTGTCCCTATGCTGGTAAAGCTGGTGTAGGGAACGGATAACGGCTAACGGACAACCGCTAACCGGACAACGGCTAACCGGAAACCGCTAACAGACAACGGCTGACCGCTAACGGACAACCGCTCACCGGAAACCGGACAGCGATGAGCGGACAGCAGTGAGCGGCCTGTCTAACTGGCGTTAGCCAGGTAGATAAGCGGTAAGCGGTGAGCGGTGAGCAGTAAGCGGTGAGCGGTGAGCGGCCTGTCTAACTGGCGTTAGCCAGGTAGATGAGCGGTAAGCGGACAGCGGTGAGCGGCTTGTCGAGATAGGGAAGGAACTGCGAAACACCTTTCGCAGCAACTCCAACACCAATTCAGATCTGCCTCCCCCGTAATTCATACTCCGTAATTCGCAATTCGCAATTGAAATTCCCTCTCCCTTCAAAACAAAACATCAAAACAAAGATCAATCGTTATACCTAATATCAAAATATTATACCAATTACAGTCGCAAATTTAGAACCATGACAAATATTATTTGGTGAAAGATTTTCGTCATTTCAAAAAATCAGGAAATGTAGAACTTTGTGGTATAAAAGATTAGTCATGAATTATGTTAGTGCTGCCGAAGCTGTATCGGTAATTAAGTCTGGTGATCGCATTTATTTACATGGTGCAGCTGCTACACCCAATGTATTGATTCAAGCCCTGGTTGACAGGTATGAAGAGCTGGAGAATGTAGAAATTTGTCATGTCCATACTGAGGGGCCTGCTAATTATGTGAAGGAACCTTATAAAAAAAGTTTTTACAGTAATAACTTTTTATTGGTGAGAATGTAAGGTCACACATTGGAACTGGCAACGCCCAATATCTGCCCGTGTTTTTGAGTGAGATTCCTTATCTTTTCAGGAGAAATATATTACCCTTGGATGCGGTGTTTATCAACGTATCACCCCCTGATAAACACGGATACTGTTCGTTGGGCGTAAGTGTAGAAGCAACTTTGGCAGCGGTAGAAACCGCTAAATATGTGATTGCTGAGATCAATGATCAGATGCCACGAACCCAGGGTGATGGCAATATCCACATCAGCAAAATACACAAAGCAGTGCGGGTCAGTGAGCCTATCTTTGCAGCTGCTCCAGCAGAATTGACCCCAGAGGAAATCAGCATTGGCAAATACATAGCCAGCATCATCGAAGATGGCTCTTGTTTGCAGATGGGCATCGGCGCCATACCCAATGCGGTATTATCACAACTTACCAACCACAAAGACCTGGGCATCCACACAGAGATGTTTTCAGATGGCATCATACCCCTGGTAAAAAGTGGTGTCATCAATGGCTCCAAAAAGAAAAATCACCGCAATAAGATCGTCACCACCTTCCTTTTGGGATCCAATGAACTCTACAAATTTGTGGAAGACAATCCCATTCTCAGGATGAAAGACGTGGCCTACGTCAACGATACCGCCAACATACGCAAGAACAAAAAAGTAGTAGCCATCAACTCCGCCATCGAGATCGACCTCACCGGTCAGATCTGCGCAGATAGTATTGGTCCCAGGATGTACTCTGGCGTAGGTGGTCAAATGGACTTTATGCGCGGCGCTTCTCTATCAGAAGGCGGTAAACCCATCATTGCCATGTCGGCCGCCACCAAAAAAGGACAAAGCAAGATTGTGCCTTACCTCAAACAAGGAGCCGGTGTCGTTTCTACCCGTGCCCACGTACACCACATCGCCACTGAATACGGCATAGTAGACCTTTACGGTAAAAACCTGGCACAACGAGCCAAAGCATTGATCAGCATTGCCCACCCCGATTCGAGAGAAGAACTTGAGCGTGCCGCTTTTGAGATGTTTGGAAAGGTTTGGTAGACGGAGGGATCGGAGGTGTCGGAGGTGTCAGAGGTGACAGAGGTGCCTGTCCATATGCAGGCAAAGCCGGCGTAGGGATCGGAGGGATCGGAGAACGGCTTACCGCTAACGGACAACCGCTAACCGGCACCTGTCCCTATGCAGGCAAAGCCGGCGTAGGGAACCGCTAACGGACAACGGCTAACCGGCACCTGTCCCTATGCAGGCAAAGCCGGCGTAGGGAACCGCCCGGAGCGCGTAGCTGTCCCTCGCCTGCATAGCAAGGGAACCGGCAGCTGAGCTTTGTCCCATAAGAGAGCCGTCATTGCGGGGCTTGTCCCGTTGCATAGCAAGGTAAGCGGCGTAGCGTGGAGCCGCGAGTATTGAACTAAGCGCGAAGCGCGTATTGAACTAAGCGAAGCGTATTGAACTAAGCCGAAGGCGTATTGCCCTAAGCCGAAGGCGTATTGAACTAAGCATGACCGAATGGTTGAGCCTTTGGCGCAAATCGAGTGAAAGATTTCACTCGATAATGAGGGAACCGTGCAAACCCTTGCACGGCAACGAACAAGCCATTAAAGAAATGTCGCCCTATAAACTCATTGCAAAAGACAAAGGTGTGCAACACCGAGGATTGTCCTAAAAAAACTGAAACCAAAACTTGCATTCAAGTAGGAAATAGTTTAAATTTGTAGAGAACGTTGCATAATCCTGTTCGCAATTAATTTTTCAAAATTTTATATGGTAATTGGGAGTTGGATTGAGTAATTTCGAAATAATATTTTTTGCCCATTGCCAAAGGTCTGCGACCTAAGGACGGCGAAGCCGTTTGCAAATGTTTGAAATGTTCAAAATGTTTGAAATGGAGGGAAGGATGTAATGGTTTTTACAAAGGGATTCAGAGCTATTCAGATGGTTTTCTGGTCACCAAAACTTCTTGATCTGAAAACAGTGTCCAGGAGAAGTCGTACACATAGTTTACTACCTTGTTTTGGGTGTTGATGTGAAAGGAAGTGATGTGATGCCAATTGAATTTTTTGGCATCGAGTTGGCTTCTGTGAATCTTCTTGTATTTGCCTTTTTTGCCCAAAATTTCAAGCAAGATGGATCTGTTGCGGTGCAGGATCTTATCTATTTTAGCAGTTGCTTCATTTGTAACTTTATTGAGTTTTTCGTGATAAGCGGTTTTACATTTTGCAGAACAAAAAATTTTGTCGGATCTGCCATAAAACATGGTGGGACACATTTTGCATTTTTTCATAGCATAGGTACTTTAGAGCGGTAAAAACGGGGTGTTGCGGGGTAATATAAGTATGTTAACGGTTGGCTTACGATTATGTTGCCAAACCTATTCATTTTTTACAACCATTCTCTTGTTTTTGGGCTCATAATACAGGGATATTTGTCAATCATTCTTGATCCAATGATTCAGATAACCAAAAAAATGCATAAGGGGAATTGGCAGATATTTTTGCTCTTTGACTACAATGCCGACATCGTAGAAACCATCAAAAAAATGGAAGGGGTACATTACAGTAAAACCCACAAAGCCTGGTACCTGCCCTATAGCAAACCAGCCTGGCATGCATTTTTAAAAACAGGGTTAAGTTATCAGATTTCAGAATTCGGAACCACTGGTCCAAACACGCCGTTAAGTGAAAATACCGAAACAAACCAAGCTGATGTGCCTTCGCAGTGTAATCATGAGGCAGCAGACAAAAAAGAACTGAACATCCGATACAAACATCCTTATTTACTCATAACCGGCAGGTTAACGGTAGAAGAAATTGCAAAATTAAAGAGTCTACCCAAGACCTATTGGAATGTGCGATATCAAAACTGGGTGGTGGAAGCCAAGGTGAATCATTTGGAATTTTTGCATCAAGAGTTGAATTTCATTTCACAAAATCAATTCGAAGTCTGGAAGACCCAAATTGCTGCAGTGGAAAATCCCCCCAAATGCATGCTATATAAAAGTCCTGAATATCCAGACCAAATACTGCTCCAGCTCAGTGGTACTGGTGTAGATGTTGATTTTGTCAAATACATTCCGGAAAGAAAATACCATTCAGACAAGAAGTTTTGGGTACTGCCTTACGACGACAAACTTATCGAGCGGATCATAGACCATTACACTGCCTTAAAAACAATGGTTATCAACAAAATTCAACCAGAAAATGCAAAAGCCAAGACCGTCAACTACAAAGAGCTAAGGGAATATTTACTACATAAAACACCAGAGGTGCTTTTGCCATTCTCAAATTTTACTATGAAAAAGTAATTTACCTACCTGATTTTAAAATAGAGCGTATAAAACGCCCGAGAAAAGCAATGCTTTTGCCCAAAGTACTGAGTGTGGAAGAAGTAGATCGAATGCTCCGAGCCACAGAAAACCTCAAACACACCACCCTCTTATACGCCCTGTATGGACATGGCCTGAGATTAAACGAAGTTCTTCATTTGCGATTGGAAGACATCTTGTGGGATAGGAATCAGCTCTATATCAAAGCCGGAAAAGGCAAAAAAGACCGCTACATCACCATGAGTCAGGAATTTAAACTCATAATATCAGCCTATGCCCACGAATACCAACCCCGCCACTGGCTCTTTGAAGGTCATGACCAGGTGTCACAATACTCAGAAAGGTCAGTACAGCAGGTAGTAAAGCAAGCAGCCCAGAAAGCCAAAATCAATAAGAGAGTAACCCCTCACACCTTGCGCCATTGTTATGCTACGCATTTGGTGGATGCGGGGACGCAGCTGCCTTATATTAAGGAGTTATTAGGGCATAAGGACATCAAGACGACTATGATATATACTCATATAACAACGGCAAGTATTGAGAAAGTGGTCAGTCCCTTGGATATGTTAAAGAGAAGACCAGAAAGTTATGAAAAACCGCAATAAAAATATAAATTTGGTGCAGGTATAAACAAGTTACTTGTAATTTATTGAAAGAATGATAGAACAATATATCATTATACGAGCGGTGATGGCCTAATGGGAATTTTAAAAAGTTCTGAACTTCATTGTAGTCATATTTTTAAAACGATCCATCTGAACATAAATACTTGATACTATACTTTCAAGACTATTTAAAACAAACCATGATTGTAAGTCAACATATATGAAGAGTTATTTAGTGAATCATATTTTGGAATTACGTATGGAATTCATGATTACTACGTTCTCTCCATTTAGTAAAACGATGATTCGCTTTCCATGTGGAATTATTACAAAAGGAAATGGTTATAATCTTGAAATAAAATATCAACAAATATAATCGAAAGAAATAGAAAAGAATTTGGAGTGATATTTATGGTTGAGTTACTGTATAATGAAGTCCAACAATATCAACAATTGAAAAAATTTATAAAGTCGTTTAAAAAAAGATTTACTTAAGTATAAGAATATTGATGATAATACATTAGAAAAGGAACACTTTTTTAAATGACCTAGTAATGAAATTCAATAATGGTTTAATAGAAAAGATGCATACATTTAAACATTCGGCATATTCAAGAGAAGAAGAAATTAGAATACTTATTGCACTTCCAGAAAATCATCATAAAGACGTAAACTTCAGAATTTCAAAAAATGGTGTTGTCGTTGAATTCATTAAACCAAACCTTGATATAGAAAAGGATCTAAGATCCATAACTATTCATCCATTAGGGGAGTTCTTTGCACGAAACTGGTATAAAGAGATTTTTAGCAACTATGTCTACAAATAAAAGATTGAAAATTCAAAACTCGCTTATCCCTTTTCGAAATGTGTAAAGAAAAACTACAAGTAACAACGGCTGTGATGATAGTTTAGCTATCGCTAAACCATCACATAGCCTAAACGTTATGCTCCATGGTCCACACCATCTAAAAATCGATGTACCAAGAATTGATGATAAATCTTAACTACCTAAAATAAAAATCTACAGTGCTTCGATTTTACTTTCTTTTGTGCCTGTCATATAACGGACTACCTCTACAAATCCAGAGACATGTCCACTTTTATGGAACGTACAAAAGTCTAAGTCGAATTGCCACTTAGTATAACATCGTGTAGCTGCCACGCCTACTATCGTTAAGGCGTATCAGCTACACCAACCGTTAGTGTCAAGCATAAACGACAGTCATGTAAAGACAGACTAAAAATGAAAAGTGAAAATTGACATAACTTTTAACGTCTACACAGATGCAATTGGTGGCGACCCAGACAGAACAAGTCCGACACTTCGCTCCTACCATAAAATGTTATGGAGTAAAAAATTGCCAAACGGAGAACAATTTGATCTGACCGACAAAATAAGTGGGGTGTATTTATTTCATGGTTCACGACTTGGAGACCTTTTGTTAGGAAGTGATGCAATTACCCATTCATACAGAAATCACAAACGCAAAACTTGGCTGACACAACAAATTCAAAGCGAAGTTCAAGAACTGTTTGACACAGGCTCGACAATTGAGCATACACTCTTTTCCAAACACTCGGCTGACAAAACACACAATAAATCAAGCTCGTGGAGTAAATAGCCTAACTGACGATAGGTTCGACTTGACTTTGGAATGTATCAGACTTTTTTACGCAGGACAACAAAGTCCACTTTACGACACATTTAAGCGTTACAAAAATTTCTTCGAATTGTTTGACAACTTTAAAGGTTATATTGACTTTTTTCTACTCAACGATCTTGTTAACCAAAACGAGAAAATTAAGTTTTACCTCCCGTTTGACAATTTCAAAACAAAACCAACATTTGCGGACGTTGAAGAATATTTGACCTACAAAAAGGGAGTAATGGAATTCATTAAAGCACGTAATAAACGTATTGACAACTATGCTAACCAACAAACGACAGTGTAGAATGCCAGCCACTAACATCGGCTTGCTGCAATGGGGGTTCACGTGCTTCTCATGACACTAGTGTGGTATACCAAAGTGCAGTGTTTCGACTGAACTTTCGTGTTAAAGTTCCCCCTTACTCAGCAAGCCGAAAAACGTTCTATGTAATTAGAATTAAGCAATGAAAGTAAAATATATTAACAATACTAATTTTAACCTGTCAAGTAATTATGGCTCAAAGCAAAATAACAAAAGAAGATGTCTTAAATTTTAGGGAAACAATTGAAAGAGCAGGTTACTTTCAATACGTTGTAAATAAATCAGAAATTGAGACATGGGAGAAACTCCAAATTGAATCATTAACCAAATACGGATGGTTAAGATTTCCAGATCACTCATGGATTGTTGAAGTAGAAACATAAGTTATCTTAAAAAAGCTAAGCAAATTTTTGAAATTAGGGGTTTGAAATTTGAAATAAAAGATGAGAAAATGGAATGGGATGAAAATACGAAAACAAACGATTTTTATTACTTTAAACATGAAGTTTACATCAATGAAAAAAAAATTACAATTGCTGATGGAAATTTAAATCAAAATGGATGGATATATGTATTTCAAAATATAGAGAAATCATTGAACATGAGCTTAGAGCCAAAAATCAAATGAGATTGTGAAACTCTTAAATTATCAAGATGGTGCTGTTATGATTATTGGTATAAAAATTTACTTAAAATATATATGAAGCTGAAATTACTCCTATTTGAAAACAAAATGATAATTGAATAAACTACATAGAACAACGGCTATGATGATAGATCGGGGTATCGCATCATCCATCACATAGCCTTGGCCGTTATACTCCATGGTCCAATCCTTCCTTAAAATCAATGTACCAAAATTGATAATAAATCTTGAACTACATAAAATATTAAACTACAGTGCTTCGACTAAACTATCCTTTGTGCCTTCCAAATAACAGATTGACTCTGAGATACAGGGACAAGTCCATCTATTATGGAACGTGCAGAAGTCTAAGTCGAATTGCCACGTAGTATAACATCGTAGCTGCAACGCCCACTATCGTGGCGTTTCAGCTTCACAAACCGTTATGCTCCATGGGCCCTACCATCTAAAATCGTTGTACCAAGAATTGATAATAAATCTTAACTACTTAAAAATAAAATCTACAGTGCCTCGCTTTTACTTTCTTTGTGCCTTGCATATAACGGACAACCTTTTCAAATGCAGAGACCTGTCCACTTTTATGGAACGTACAAAAGTCTAAGTCGAATTGCCACGTAGCATAACATCGTGTAGCTTCTACGCCTACTATCGTTAAGGCGCAGCAGCTACACCAACCGTTATACTCCATGGTCCAATCCTCCTTAAAATCAATGTACCAAAAATTGATAATAAATCATAACTACATAAAATATTAAACTACAGTGCTTCGACTAAACTATCCTTTGTGCCTTCCAAATAACAGATTGACTCTTGAGATACAGGGACAAGTTCATCTATTATGGAACGTACAGAAGTCTAAGTCGAATTGCCACGTAGTATAACATCGTGTAGCTGCAACGCCCACTATCGTGTGGCGTTTCAGCTACACAAACCGTTACTTGTAATTATTGAAAAGAATGATAGAAACAATATATCATTATACGAGCGGTGATGGCCTAATGGGAATTTTAAAAAGTTCTGAACTTCATTGTAGTCATATTTCCTTTTTAAACGATCCATCTGAACATAAATACTTCGATACTATACTTTCAAGACTATTTAAAACAAACCATGATTGTAAGTCAATATATGAAGAGTTATTTAGTGAATCATATTTTGGAATTACGTATGGAATTCATGATTACTACGTTCTCTCATTTAGTAAAAACGATGATTCGCTTTCCATGTGGAATTATTATGCAAAAGGAAATGGTTATAATCTTGGAATAAATATCAACAACATAATCGAAAGAAATAGAAAAGAATTTGGAGTGATATTTATGGTTGAGTTACTGTATAATGAAGTCCAACAATATCAACAATTGAAAAAATTTATAAAGTCGTTTAAAAAGATTTACTTAAGTATAAGAATATTGATGATAACAATTAGAAAAGGAACATTTTAAATAACCTAGTAATGAAATTCAATAAATATGTAAAATGAAAAGATGGCTACTATTTAAACATTGACGCCGTCAAGAGAAGAAGAAATTAGAATACTTATTGCACTTCCAGAAAATCATCATAAAGACGTAAACTTCAGAATTTCAAAAAATGGTGTTGTCGTTGAATTCATTAAACTAAACCTTGATATAGAAAAGGATCTAAGATCCATAACTATTCATCCATTAGGGAGTTCTTTGCACGAAACTGGTATAAAGAGATTTTTAGCAACTATGTCTACAAATAAAAGATTGAAAATTCAAAACTCGCTTATCCCTTTTCGAAATGTGTAAAGAAAAACTACAAGTAACAACGGCTGTGATGATAGTTTAGCTATCGCTAAACCATCACATAGCCTAAACGTTATGCTCCATGGTCCACACCATCTAAAAATCGATGTACCAAGAATTGATGATAAAAATTAATTACCTAAAATATTAATCTACAGTGCTTCGACTAGACTATCTTTTATCCTTACCAAATAACGGACTACCTCTTCAAATGCATGGAAATGTCCACTTTAATGGAAAGTACAAAAGTATAGTCGAATTACCACCTAGCATAACATCGTGTAGCTAATTATTATTAATGTTTAACTATAAATAATTGTCCATTAAAATTTCAATAGCAATTGTCATTGTGAGCTTACGAGTAATATTTGTTTGCGGACAAACGTATTCAATTGGGGACAATGTTTATGTAATTCCTGAAACTGGGCTAAATCTAAGATTAGATAAAAGCATAAATAGTAAAGTAATCAAATTAATTCCAACTGGAAGTAAATTAAAAATATTAGAAGCTGATTCTGCAACAATATTAACTTCAAAGAATAACATTAAAGGATCTTGGGTAAGAGTTGTAGATTCTTTAGATTTATCAATTGGGTTTGTATTTGACTATTATTTGTCCAAGTATCCTTCTTTTAAATTCATAAAAGGCCATAATTCTAATTGTTGGGAAAATGATGTTTTATTGGATTTCGCAAATGAATTAGGAAAATTAGACTCATTTGAATATTCAAATTATAGTGATGGAGAAGGCTGGTATAATATGCGCTATTATACCCTAAACAACGCTGTAAAATATATTGAACATGGCCATTGGGAGCATTATGAAAATGAATTGCAATTCAGTAATTTAAATACTTATCAGATAATACATTACGTCAATTCATTATTGAAATATTGTTCAAAAAAGATCAGGGATATTGAAGAAAACTATTTTAAAAAAATAATATATTATCTTTATATTATTAGAAGATTGTTGCATACATAACATGAGAATATATAGTGAAGGAAATAATTTAATCATTAGAATTCAATCAGGACCAGGATCATAGAAAAACTAGCTACAACATTGGCTATGATGATAGATTCGCTATCGCTTCATCCATCACATAGCCTCAACGTTATATGTCATAAAAGTAAAAATTGAGAAAAAATAAATAAAATATCAATCTTACGAAACAGAGATTTGTGAGTTGTTTAGACTAAATGGGCTTGACATTATGTCAAAAGATACTAAAATATTAAATCGGATATTAAATTTACTAACCTAAAACCATCTCATTGATAAAATTGAAGGTATAATATCTACGACTGAAATATTGAAAAATGAAGGAAAAATTGACGATGAGCAAGCAAAAATAATTTTCGCAAACTTAAAAATGGTGAACTTTATGTTTTAAAAATGTGAAATTAAACAGAATAATTTTATTCTCTATTCTTATTTGCATTTGTTTAGCATCATGTAGTTTTGAAACAATTGAATCAAATTTTGCGACTTATGAAGAAGCATTGAATAAAAACTACTTTGAAAAAGGGTGGATACCCAAAGAACTTGTAAACAAAAAAATGAAGAAAATATATGTAAAAAATGACTTAGATAGAAACACATGTATATTTAGTTATCAACTCCAAAGTTCAGAAATTGAAATATTAGAAGAAAATCTAATTAGATTTGAACAGAAATACACGGAACGATTGAATATCAAGAATTCAAAATGGTTTGAAAAAGACATACTGAATCTTCCAAAATATAGGTCTAATAATTTTAAACATGGTATAGCAATAAATAAAGATAAGAGAATTGTATACGGATGGTTAAACTGAATGCACAAGGAATACGCCATATAACAACGTACACCATGACCATACTCCCTATCGGTCGTACGGCAGGTGTACAAAACGTTAGTCTCCATGGTCCACTCCATCTAAAAATCGATGTACCTATAAATGATGATAAATCTTAACTATCTAAAATATTAATCCACACTGCTTCGACTAAACTATCTTCTGTGCAAACCCAATAACTGTGTACCTCTGCAAATTCAGAGACAGGTTCATCTGTTAAGGAACGTACAGAAGTCTAAGTCGAATTGCCACGTAGTATAACATCGTGTAGCTGCCACGCCCACTATCGTTTGGCGCATCAGCTACACAAACCGTTGTGTACAATAAGAATATGACAGAAACACGAATATATTTTGAGAAATTAGTCACCTTGTTTGATTCTTTATGTAAGATCCAAGAAAAATGAGCTTCTGCAAATTCGTCAAGTTAAAAATTGAATTATCCAGTTTATTGACGGAAATTGACAACTATAAACTTTTAGAAATAGATTTACCTCAAAAATGTATTGATATAGCTAATTCTGAAGATTGTGGTGACTTATCAGAGGAGCAAAGTTTGTTAGTGGTTCATCTTGCAGATCAATTATGCGATTTATTAATAGGTAAGATTTGGTATGGTGGTGAATTGATGTACCATTTAAATAGGCTAACAATGTCGTCGTATAATTTGCCTGACCACTTAAAGGAGGAAGTTAATTTAATTTATGACTTTTCAGGTAAGGGAATGAATCTGAGAATTAGGCTAAGAACTGATGGAGATTCAAAAAAATCATAGAAGAAATATCTAAGAAAAATAAGAATCTGATTGATTCGACTTTGAACAAACATTACCAGTTAGATAAAGAAAAGTACGAAGGAGTCAAAAGGCAATTACTTGAAGGAGTATCTGAGTATAGAAGCTATATAAACACTCATTATCCTTCAATTGCAAATCAATTTGTTCATAATAATAAACTGGTTAAAGCTTATTTTTGTGATGAAAGAAACGACAAGATTGTTTTACGAGTCCAAACATATCAGTATGAATCTGATATATCAGTTTATTTAGATGATTTTGTTTATGATTTTTGCCCAAGACCTCCATTTAACTTTGAAAAAATAAATGCGCCTTTAGTTTCTTGGTCATGGTTCGGCATTAATAAATCGGATTGGAAAATCCCAGAGAATATCCTTTCTATTGAACACATACATAGAGAACTTCTTGGCATTTATCTTAAACATGCAGATGACTCAGAATTAGTACAGTTTGTATGTTTCTTTATTCGAACTCAAAATTTTGAAGTTGAAATAAATAAAAAGGATAATACGTACTTAACTATTGACGGGATTAGCACTAACGAATATTTGAAAGTATTTCACAGTAATGAAATTACAAAGGAGTTACTTGACCAAACAATGCAAAATTTAAATCGAGCAACAATAGGCTATCATAAACAAGTTTTATTTACTACTAAACCTGATGATATAGTTATTAATATGTTCGAAGACGAAGGGATAAAGGTTCGGCATATTAGTGAATTAACCTATCGCCATTTTGATAATAAACATAGTGAGATAATTCATCTATTTATCAAATCTAGACTGCCTAACTTGAAAATTATTAAAGCAAGTAGTACAGATCAAGGACAATTATTAATCAAAGAACTAAAGAATTGTTCTTTAGGTAAATCAGGCTGGCCTAACTATGAGAAAATCAGTGCAGAAATATTCAAATTTTTGTTTTCAGATTCCTTTACCCGTTATATTTCGGAAACGCAAGCATCCAACGATGAGGACAGTCTAAGACGAGATCTTATTATACATAATAATTTCAAGGATTCTGGTTCCTTTTGGGGACGCATCAATAGTGACTTTCATGCAAAATTATTGATTGTTGAATTTAAAAATTATAGTGAGGAAATTGAATATGACACGATGTTTTCAACGACGAAATATCTCAAAAAAAGACTGAAATTTTGTGCTAATAATGTCAAGATTTGGTGGTAAATCAAAACTGCTCGAACAACAAAAAGAATTACTCAGTGATGGTAAACTTATTATATTAATTGACGACATAGAAATAATTGAAATGATCGAAGAAAAACTGTCAGGAAGAAACCCCTTTATCGTTTAGAACTAAAATATTTTTCCTTATTGAAAAGATAACTGTACACAACAGCACCTAAGCCACATTAAAACGATGGCTTAGCTGCAATCCGTTCTCAGACATTTCACAAAAAAATAAAACTTGTGGGTTTGAAAGATGAATAAAATGCTTTATATTTTTATCTTCTTGGTTGTGATTACAACAGTATTAGGCTGTAAAAAATCGAATGATTATAAGATTGTAAAAGACAAATATATCTTGGTATTTAATGGTCAACGTATATCAATAATTGAAAATTCAGGATTTAAGTCTAAAACTCAAAGTATTTTACCATTATTGGACACAATAATTAAGCAAATTGAGAAAGATGGAGCAGTTACAAATGAAGTTAAAAATACCATCTATTCAAATTTAACTAATTGGAAAAAATGATAAGATGTATGAGCCACCTGAACCTTATTATTATTGGGTTAATTGGAGTTGTAATGATTCTTTCCATGAAGTTACTTCACTTGTAAAGTTAGATACCTTATACTTAAGATCTAATTCAGAGTATGAATTACAGCTTCAAATGCAATATAATGAAATACCTTCAATAAGAATTTTGTCAAATACGATTCAAGGAATTAAGCCGAATCGAATTAAGTTTAATACTGGAATGTATTCACAATATCTACAAAAAATATCATTTCAAGTAAAGCAATTAATGATATTAATAAACAGATATATACCTTTGAAGATACAATTAAATACTTAACAATAAAAAACGACTGAGAACAAAGGCTTTGATGTACATGGCTGCTATCGCAACCACGTCTCAAAGCTAAGCCGTTAGCGGTCAGGCTATGACAACCCAAGAAAGTCAAAAATAGTAAGAGATTAATTCAGACAGATAATAATATGGACATTCAGACAAATTGGACAGAAATAAGAAAACATTTCAACAAATGTTTTAAGACGAATTTTCACGTTTCTATTGCTTCGGTTGACAAAGATGATAACCTGACAGTAACGCCAATTGGCTCTTTATTCCTAAACAGCAATCAGACGGGATTTTACTTTGAAAAGTTTCCGACCAAACTTCCAGAAAATAGTAAAGACCATAAGAATATCTGTATTTTAGGAGTAAACAGCAGTACTATTTTTTGGTTGACTTCTCTATTCAAAGGGAAATTTGAAAGTTATCCAGCGATTAAACTTTACGGACAGCTTGGCGACAGAAGAAAAGCGTCAGACATTGAAATAAAAAGATTGAATTCAAGAATGAAAATTACAAATTGGCTCAAAGGAAATGATTATCTATGGGGAAATATGGAAAATGTAAGAGAGATAACATTTACAAAAGCAGAGAAAATAAACTTGGGAAAAATGACTGAAACCCTCTGACAGAAAGCCCGAACCGCTAACATGGGTTTGGCAAAAGTGGGGCTTTAGTACTAGGCTGAACATTTGTACTTTCTAAACCCCACCTTCGCCAAGCCCGAAAACGTTATGCCTCACCCTAAAAAGACGACACTGCAAACAGAAACAGAATGACAGAACAAATAACATTAAGGCAAGAAACACAGGACGACTTCAAAGATGTTTTTGAAGTTAATCATACTGCTTTCGGACAGGACAACGAAGCAAAATTGGTGGGCGCTTTAAGAAACAACTCCGCAGTTTTTGTTCCGGAACTTTCTATTGTGGCGATCGAAAACAATAAAATCATTGGACATATTTTATTTACGAAAATCAAAATAAAAGACCGCAATGGAAACCTGCACGAAAGTTTAGGACTTGCACCAATGGCAGTTAGACCCGAGTTTCAAAAAAAAGGAATTGGCGGACAACTCATAAGAAAAGGATTTGAAGCAGCAAAAGATTTGGGTTTTAAATCGATTATCGTTTTGGGACACGAACATTATTACCCCAAATTCGGATTTGAACCAGCCGACAAATGGAATATCAAAGCACCGTTTGACGTTCCTTCAAATGTTTTTATGGCAATTGAATTGGTTAAAGACGGGCTAAAACATATCGGGAACGGTTATTTACCCAAAAGAATTTGAAATTGTATGACAAGACAAAACATGACTGACAAAGAAGGGCGAAGGCATAACAGCACCTACACGCAAGCAGGGGGTTTCGTGCTTCGGAGGGGGAAGTGATAAATTTAAAGTTCAGTTCTTCGTAGGAAGTTCAGTGGTTAAAATCCCTGCCTGCGTATAGTTGCAAAACGTTCTATCACATTAAAAATAAAAAAATGAGTTTAAAAAAATGAATTCAAATGCACCTAATTGGTTAGCGTCCATTTTAATATGCATATTACCTTTGGTTGGTAGTGGACAAATCAACAATGATTCAGTCGATTGGAGATTGAGAAGTCAGAATAAAAATGCAAATTTTTATGACATTCAGAAAGATTTCTATAAATATTGGCAAGGAAAAGAAATTACTAAAGGAAATGGATACAAAGTCTTTAAGAGATGGGAAACATTGACCAAGCCAAGAGTTTTTCCATCAGGCGACTTGTCAATAATTAATTCTACATACCCAAATTTTGTAGCTTGAAAAGAAATAATAGAGACTTATTTGATCAAAGCGGTACAAGAGCTGGAAATTGGACACATCTGGGCCACCTTCAAGACCAACAGGATATGATGCCGGGGTCGGTAGAGTAGATTTTGTAAGATTGGACCCAACAAACAGTAACACAATGTATGTAAGTACACATGATGGTGGACTTTGGAAAACAACAAATGGTAATGCTACTTTACCAAATTGGAGTTCTAACAATGATTACTTAGGTGTAATTGGTTGTTCAGATTTAGCCATACATCCTACAACTCCATCTACAATGTATTTGGCAACAGGTAGTTGGGAATCTGATAAAAAAAGTATTGGAATATTAAAAACGATGGATGGAGGTGCCACATGGACACCGACAGCATTAACTTTTAGCATCAGTGATGGATTTGTAATTAGAAGATTGATAATGGACCCAACAAATCCACTCATAATGTTAGCTGCGACAGACGGAGGAGTTTATAGGACTACAGATGGTTGGGTTACTCAAAACATTACTAGTCTAAACTTAAATTATAATATTAGCGATATAAAATTTAAAATAGGTGATCCTAATACTTTATATGCCAGTGGAAAGACAGGCTTGAACTCTAATATATTCTGGAAATCAACAAATTATGGTATTAATTGGTCACCCGTAACTTCGGTAATACCGCCTTCTTTGTGAAACTTCAAGGGTATTATTGGTCTTTCAGCTGCCAATACAAATTGCGTTTATGTTTTAGCTGGTAATGAAAATCATGGCTATAAAGGATTATATCGATCAATGGATAGCGGAGCAACATTTGCTACCCAATCTACATCACCTAATATATTAAGTGGAGATTATCCCCCGGCTGGCAATAGCGGACAAGCTGCTCATGATTTGGCGATTGCCGTATCACCTGTAAATATAAATTTAGTAACAGTTGGTGGTGTTAGTTCCTTTAGATCAACAGATGGGGGAGTAAATTGGAGCATTTTCACTTATTGGTATGGTACTGACCCTATGAACCCAGGTGGAACCCCAGGAATTGCTCCATATGTACATGCCGATATACAGAGCTTTGAATATTTACCGGGAAGCAGCACAACTCTTTTGCCACATGTGATGGTAGTATTTCGAGAACAACAGATAATGGATTGACATGGACCGATATAAGCAATGATTTGCAGATTGCACAGCAAACAGATGTTGCATTATCCTCAGATGATGCTGTAATGATAACAGGACTGCAGGACATTGGAAACATAAAAAATACAAACGGTGTTTGGACTTACATAGCGGAGGTGATGGTGAGAGTGCATTTATTGATAGAACCAATAATTTAAACATCGTTACTTCTGATCCAAATGGTACTCATAGATTATCGGTCGATGGTGGAATCAATCAACACACTTTGAATGGCAATGGTATTCCTGAAGGAACTTTATTTTTTAGCCCAATCATTCAAGATCCCAACGTCTCGACTACTTGTTATGCTGGAGGAAGAGCAGATTTGTATAAAAGCACAAACTATTTGGACGCTGTTACCAATACCCATCTCTGGACATCGATAGGAACTCCACAAGGAACAGGGGGTATTATTCGTTTTGCAATTTATCCTTCGAACTCAATGATTATCTATACTTTAAAAGAAAATGCGGTTTCAAAAACTACTGATGGGGGAGCTAATTGGACTGATGTAACTGGTACATTGCCATTAGCCACTATATATCCAACTAATATTGCAATCTCAAACACAGACCCCAACAAATTATGGATCGTTTTTTCAGGGTATAATGCTTCCAATAAGGTGTTTAAGACTACAGATGGCGGAGTTTCCTGGATCAATGTAAATTCAGCAAGTCTTCCCAATATTCCGATAAATACTATTGTTTATAGAAATAATGACCTCAATGACGCTGTGTATATAGGTGCTGATATTGGTGTGTTTTATTTTGATAATTCAAATCCAAATTGGATCCCCTATTTTAATGACTTGGCCAATAGTAAAGTAACTGATTTAGAAATATATTACCCGACGTCAAAACTAAGAGCATCTACTTACGGCCGTGGCTTGTGGCAAAGTGATCTTTACAATGCCAACACAGAATGTTCGACAATTGTATCAAATACTAATGATGATGGAATTGGGTCTTTAAGGAGAACAATAGCTTGTGCATCAGAAGGAGCAACTTTAAGTTTTGATCCATCACTGACAGATGGGATAGGTAATGACACTATTAAACTCACTTCTGGGCCAATCATTCTTTCAAAAAATATAAATATTCATCAGACATTGACTACTATTCCTATTATAAAAGCAGTTACTGCAGGTCCTGTTTTTAATGTTAGTGGATCAAAACTACTTTCACTTAAGTTTGTGAATATTTATTCGGGTACAAATCTTAAATAGAGCAATTTTAAATAGAGGAACTCTTAATTTAGAAAACGTAACCATTTTTGAGAAGTCAAATGTAATAGGAACAGGAACTACAATGACAAATTTGGGGAATGTGAATATTATTGGGAATGTTAAGTTCATTATTTATCCGTAATTTTATAAATTTCAACTTCAGTTAAATTAATATAATAGCAATGAATTAAAAACGTGATAGAACAATGCACTGGACGACAGACTGCTGGGCACCGCCCCGCAACAGACAGCCAAGGGTAAAAACCCCAAACAACGCATACTTCTGGGCACATCTGAAAATCGATGCACCAAAATTTGAAGATAAATCTTAACTACATAAAATACAAATCTACATTGCTTCGACTAATCTATCTTTTGTGCTTGCCCAATAACAGATTACCTCTACAAATTCAGAGAAAGGTTCATCTGTTAAGGAACGTACAGAAGTCTAAGTCGAATTGCCACTTAGTATAACATCGTGTAGCTTCTACGCCTACTATCGTTAAGGCGCAGCAGCTACACCAACCGTTATGTGCTATGAGAATTCAAAATTTCCCATAACAAGTGTTCCTTATATGGAAACATTCATTATCTTTGCATTATGGATCATTTGAAGTATAGAATAGAAGTAAAATTGCTTGAAGAAGCTGAACGTTACTTCTTAGCTTTAAATGAGAAAGTGCAAGCGAAATTCTTAAAAGCATTTGATAAGACTGAAGCTGGATTAAGAGGACCTTGGTTTGAAAAGCTGCAAACAAAGGAAGGGATTTTTGAATTTAGGGAAAGAGATCAAGATAAATATTATCGAATTTTTGCATTTTGGCATGGAGACTCTGAGCATAAAACCCTAATTCTTTGCACTCATGGTTTAGATAAAAAAACAAATAAGACACCAAACTCGGAAATCGCAAAGGCGATTAGGATTAAACAACAATATATCAAAGATAAAAATAGTCAAAAATGAAGTCAATCACATTATCAGAACTAAAAGATAAAACACTTGGAAAAGTTGGAACGCCGAAGCGTGATAAATACGAACAAGAATTAAAAGTGGAGTTGCTTGCCGAACAAATCAAGCTATTGCGCAAAGAACGGAACTTAACTCAAGAACAACTTGGTGTATTGGTGGGTGTACAAAGAGCTCAAATTTCTAAATTGGAAAACAATGCTGGCAATGTAACAATTGCAACTTTGATGAAAATTTTTGCAGCACTCAAGGCAAAGGTCACATTTGAAATTGAAAAGGAAAAGTTCGAACTAACGTAAAATCACACAGCAAATAACAACGGCTATGTTGATAGTTTGGCTATCGCCATAACCATCACATAGCTTAGCCGTTGCCTGCAATTTTTGAGACATACTACGAATGACTGCATACCTTGATAACAACATAATTGTTTCTATTGAAAATGGAGACTACACTTTGGACGAAGTGAGAGCTATACTACCTAACACCAAGATAGAATTTATTTACTCTTCTGCTCACATTTTTGAAGCAGAAAGTTTTCAAGGAAATTCTAGAATTTCAAAGACAGACTTGCTTAATAAAAGGTTTGACACTGTACGCAATATTTTTGAGAATAACTATTTGTATTTAGACTTGAATGGAAACCAGCTAACTCATATTATAGAAGACCCTCAAGAAGTTTACGACACAATAACTCTTGCGCCATTCGGTATTGATGCAATGAAAGGATTTATGAACCTGTTTTCAAAAGAGCAAAAAGAAGAAGTAAGACAACATTTAGGAATAGAAATGCAAAAAATAAATAACTATAGTGCGACAGAAGTGATTAAGCATTTAAATACTAAACTCACAAATTGGGGGACAAATCAGTCTTTTTTAGAAATGATTGAGTATGGAATTACCCTACATCCAGACGGTAAAAATTTTGGACTTCATAACAGAATTGCAGGTGTATTTGAACTTTTAGATATGTTGGGTTATTGGAAAGACAAAGAAACTAACACTTCAAATTATGCAAGACTTTGGGATGCAAACCACAGTTTTTTTGCTTCTTGTTGCGACTATTTTGTTTCAGATGATAAGAGAACACGATATAAAGCAAAAGTTGTTTATAGTATTTATAACAAGGACACTAAAATAGTTTCGGTACGTGGCGACAAATAGAACTACAGGTAACATCGGTTTGGCAAAAGCAGGGCAGACGGAAGTAATTGAACATTTGTACTTCTATCAATATTTGAGCTTAACTTCGGCTGACTGTTTTCAAATTCCCTGCCTTCGCCAAACCGAGAACCGTTATGCACCATTTGCTAAAATGAAAGAGAAGACATTGGACAACGGGGACAAAAAACTAGTTAGTGACATCGCACAATTTGGTTCGCATGTTTTGAAAGTGATGGAGGACGACAACGGACCAGGCTTCGCTTACTCGGTCGGACTCTTTAAAACATTTAATCATCCTGAGATTATTATAATTGGACTTAAACCGGACTTAGCTCACATCTTGATTAACAATATCGGAGAGGACATAAAAAAAGGAAAGCAATATCAATCGGCACTATTGTACACCGATATACTTGACGACTTTAAATGTTTAATGTTGGACGTTCCAAGGGAGAGTTACAAAAAATATGTAGGCTATGGACTTTGGTATTACGAAGGAGACAAGTTTCCTCTGTTGCAATGTATTTATCCGACAGTGAAAGGGATTTACCCGTGGGAGAAAGAATGGCCAGAGGACATTATTGACCTTCAACCAATTTTAGGTGACCGCAGACAAATTGAAAAAGTGCGGGACGCAAACGGTGCATAACATCAGCTATAATATATATGCTATATTGTAGGTTCTTAAAGTGCGTGCTACTAAATTTCGGCAGCAACGTGGGACAAAGATGTAGGAATTTACACGCATACGTCTTATAGCTAGGCGTTAGAGGCTATTTTAGGACGACCATCAACACATTAACATGACAGTAAAACCAAAGATTGAAAAAATAGCATTTATCGTTGGAGCAGGTGCAGTTGAAAACGCTTGGCTTCCTATTCTTGACTTGTTTGAAAAAGATTTGGGTTACAAAATTGACGCAGACGCTGCTAACTGTTCCTTTGCAAGACTTGTTTACCTGATGAGATTTTATGCTACTGGGACATTTCCGGACGCAAAAACGCATTTAAAAGCTATACTCAATGACGTTAGCGAAATGAAAAGTGAAATTGCAACGGCATTAATTTTGGCAGAAAAAAATGGACAGATTAAAGCGAGAAAAGAACTTAAAGACATTCTATACAAATTCGTTTTCTCAACAGTTCACCAATCTGTTTTAATTACGACTAACTGGGACACGGTAATTGACAATGCAATAAATGTACTTGGCGAGACAAATCATCCGAAAAGCGGAAGTGACATTCAATCGTTACATTTTCACGGCAGTGTTGCGACACCGCACAAATTGTATTTACCATCAGAAGTAGTAAGAGAACCATATCGTTCAGACAAGGACGACACGGAATTAGGCACATTACACGGGACTGTATGGCAGACAATAGAGCAATGCACCAAGACAATTTTGTATGGACATTCCATTGACCCGTTAGATGCTGAGTTATCACAGACTTTAGCTGCTGGCTGGTCATCACCAAACTTGACAGAGGTTATCATAATTAATCCAGACCACAAAAAAGTTGCTCAACGGATTAAACTACTTTTGGACAAAAGGTATCCTGCAAAAGTTACAGGTTATTCCCCGACAAACTTAAATGACAGACATGACTATTAGAAAAACAGCCGCTAACACACGTTTGGCGCAATAGGGGCTGACATCGTTCATTGAAAGTTTGATCTTCTATTGTAAATTCGTGCTGGCAGACAATTTAGTTTTCCCAAATCCCCCACTGCGCCAAGCGTGGGAACGTTACAAACAAGCTGAATAAAAAATAAACTAAATGGAAATATTAATAATTACTGGACCACCTTATTCTGGAAAAGGAACTCAATGCGAAGTTCTAAAAGCACAACTGAATTTCGAACACATATCAACAGGCGAAAGATGCCGACTTGAAAAGGAAAACGGAACTGAAATTGGAAAAGTAATGTCTGAATATGAGGAAAAAGGAGATTTGGTTCCAGACTTAATAATGAAAGATCTTTTCAGTAAAATTCTTGATGAAAACAAATCAAACTCTGGAATCATATTAGATGGATATCCAAGGACTATAGCTCAAGTTAGTGACTTGTTAGATCTCGTGGAATCAAAAGGAATGAAAATCGGAAAGGTTCTAAACATTGATGTCCCAAAATCAGAGCTTTTAATTAGGGCAGAAAATAGAGCAAAAACGTCTGAAAGAAAAGATGATAAAGACACTGAAATTCATAAAAAAAGAATTGAGGTATTTGAGAATTCGACTAGACCTGCAATCGAATATATGAAATCCAAAATCAATGTTCTGACCTTTGACGGACTCGGTTCAATTGATGTAATTACTGAACGAATTAAAGCCAGCTTGTAACAAGCCTTAGCACATCATGCCACTCTATCGAGATGGCACGACTGCTACGGCCAAACCGATAAAATGTAAGACTGGCTATCGCTGGCGTCCTACATTTATCACAAAACCGTTATTTAGCATAAAAATTAAATATCTGAAGAAATATATCATCATATCAACCTTAGTAATTGTAGGATTCGTATTTGTCAAATTCGGTAGGTCACTTTATATGCCCATATTGAATAAACTTAAAGGGAAAGAAACGATTGAAACGCTACTTCCCAAAATACAGAACAAAGTATGGGATCGACTTGAGATGAGTTTGGGTATAGCAGGTTTCAAAATGGACTTTCCAAAAGAAATAATACTTGTTGCATTTAAAGAAGAAAGAGTTCTGGAAGTCTATACAAAAGATTATACAGGAATAAAGCTCTTAAAAGAATATCCATTCACAGCATATAGCGGTAAATTAGGCCCAAAACTTAAGGATGGAGATAGACAAATACCAGAAGGAATATACAAAGTTGATTATTTAAACCCAAACAGTTCATATTATCTATCCATAAAACTCAATTATCCTAACGAATTTGACAAGTCTAAAACCAAATTCTCTAGTATTGATGAAATGGGAAAAGACATTTTCATACATGGTAAAGCAGCAACAATAGGATGCATTCCAATAGGAGATGAAGCTATAGAAGAAGTTTTTGTTTTAACTCAGAAAGCAATAAACAATGAAGTCAAAGTAATTATAAGTCCAAGAGATTTTAGAAAAAATAATAGCTTTCCCGAAATTGAAAATATAGACTGGGAATATGAATTATATCTAATAATAAAAGAAGAATTAAATTCGCTACATAACAAATGATATGAGATCAGACTTGCTATCGCGGCGTCCGCTCCATATCACAGCCGTAAAAGCCAAATTTAAAAAACCGACAATTCAAATTAAACCTTTTATAAAAATCTAGTCAAACAAGAATTAATCATAAAAACAGCGTGTCATGGAACAATTTAAAAGAACATGCGCAGTAAGTTTTCTTATTCTTGCAGTTTCAATATTTACAATTTCTAGTTGTAGTAAATCAAAAGAAGAAAATATTGTTACGCCTACACATGAGATACCAGACTTAACCAAATTGCCTTTTGGTGGTACAGCACCTTACAAAATATTAATTAGAAACCAAGGTAATCCAAACCCTGATTTTCTTTCTTTATGGTTATGTGGATTACCATCTAATGGTGCGGGTGCAAATAATGCAGCTGACTGGACAAATCCTGATGGTACTTGGGATTATACCAAGAAACCACAAGTCGCAGGAAATGTAATTTGGACTTCTGAATTTAAAATTACTTTAGAAGGTAATGGCAATCGTGTATTAACAGGCAATGGTTTACCAAATCATCCAACTGGAGTTTTTCCTATACAACAAGGTACTATAGCCTGGAACTATGATAAAAATCCAAATATTATTTCTCCTCAACCTTTAAGTTTTACTATTCCTGCATTACCGAAAGAAGCTGCAACAAAATCTTGTGTAGGATTTGGTCCTGCTGGCTATTCCTTAACGGGTAGTGCAATTTACCATGGTGCTTCAACTCTCGGCACAGATGCGGCTGCACACGAAATGTTAGATAGATTTGGCGGGCATACAGATGGTACAGAAAGATACCATTATCATTATCCATCAAAAGATTTACAAGACCACATACATTCACATTCATCTGGACATTCAGCGCTAATGGGATATATGCTAGATGGTTTTGGAATTTATGGTCCTTATGGAGAAAACGGAGAGTTATTAAAATCCGCAGATTTAGACGAATGTCATGGCCACAAACATCCTGTAATGTGGGATGGACAAATGGTTGATATTTACCATTATCATTGGACGTATGATTTTCCGTATAATATTGGTGCTTACAAAGGAACTCCACAATAATCATCATATAGCAGAAAGTATATGTCTAAATTAAAATATTTATTCGCATTTCCAATTCTTGCTTTCTTCATCTTTTCCTGTTCAAAAGATGAGGAAGGTAATACAACTGATGATAATGCTAATTCCAGCACCCCAAATATTCTTTTGATTATTGCAGATGATTTGGGAAAAGATGCCATAAAAGGCTATCAAGAAGGCAGTATAAAACCAAACACTCCCAATATTGATGCCATTAGAAATAATGGTTTACTATTTACTAATTTTTGGGTTAATCCAACGTGCACACCCACCAGATCTTCAATTATTACTGGAAAATATGGCTATCGTACGGGTGTAAAAGGAGTTGGTGATATATTAAATTCTTCAGAAACTGTCCTCCAAAAATATATAAATAATAATACAGGTAATAAATATGCAACAGCAGTAGTTGGTAAATGGCATCTTTCTGGAAATAGTACTGGCATTAATCCTGAAACTTTTGGTATTGATTATTATGCAGGGTTAATTCGTGGGGCAGTAGATGACTATTATCAATGGCAACTCACAGAAGATGGTGTAACCAGTCAGCAAACAACATACATAACAGAAAAATTTACAGAATTAGCAATTAATTGGGTAAACACCCAAAGTAAACCTTGGTTTCTTTGGTTAGCTTACAATGCTCCACACACACCATTTCACGTTCCGCCAAGCAATATGCACAATCAAGGAAACTTGCCTGCATACACCAATGGTATGGATGCAACTCCCTATTTTATGGCTTCTATAGAAGCGATGGATTATCAAATTGGACGTTTTTTAGCAAATATTCCCGCAGATGAAAAAGAAAACACAATTATTATTTTTTTGGGAGATAATGGTACTACAAATCTTGTAGCTCAAAGCCCATATTCAAGCGCAAAAGTAAAAAATACTTTATATCAAGGCGGTATAAACACGCCTTTATTTGTTTCAGGTAAGGGAGTTTCAAGAACTGGAACAGACAATCAGTTATTGATAGGAACTGACCTCTTTTCAACTATTGCCCAAATTGCAGGTGTAAATGTAAATGAGTATAAGGATAGTAAAAGTTTTAAATCTTTATTTTCTCAATCTAGTAGTATTCGAAATTATCAATATTCAGAGCTAAAAGACGGAACTGATGAGTTGTGGGCAATTAGTAATGGTACATACAAATTATTAATTAAAAACTCTGGTAATGAAATGTATAATTTGTTAAATGACCCTTATGAAAATAATAACTTACTGAATGGTGTTCTATCCACTACAGAACAAAGTGCAAAAATATTATTAGAAACTGAATTAAATAACATAAGACAATAAAAACTGGCTATAACAGCACCTACACGCAAGTAGAGGTTTCGTGCTTCTATGATAGTGCAGTGCTAAGTTCAAGATTTGTGCTTCTAATGAAGTTTAGTGCTAAAAATCCCCCCTTTCGCAAAGCGGCAAACCGTTATCTGTAAGAAAATAATGAAACATGAACAAATTAATTATTTTATTGATGTTTATTTCTTGTAATACAAAGCAAGCAGAAAGACCTAAAACCAATGAAATAAGTCAGGAAACAAAAACTGAATTGAAAAAAGAAAATATGAAAAACGAAAATCACAAACTTCAAATGATTGATTCCATACTTTTTGATAGCGAGTCACTTGGCAAAGTAGGCAAATTTGAAAAAGCAAGGGAGAAAGTAAACTCTGCCATTAAACTTAGCAACGAACTCGGATTGAATGAAGGAATAGCCAACTCATTATTTCATTTGTCCAAATTAGAGTACAAATATGGTGTTAAGGAAATTGCTGAACTGAGCTTTGATAAATCTTACGATATGTATAAGGTCATTGGCGATATTAATAAATTAGACGAAATAAAGGAATTTGGGATTGAACTATTTAAATATCTTGGGAAAGAAGACAAATTAGTTCAATTAAAAAACGAACCTAAATAACAGTGAAATCCTAAAGATAACAAGCGATCATGATGTCAGAGTGGCTATCGCCAACTCCGACACATTTCGCCGATCCGTTATGCTCCATGGTCCACACCACCTAAAAATCGATGTACCAAGAATTGATGATAAAAATTAACTACCTAAAATAATAATCAACAGTTCTTCGACTAGACTATCTTTTATCCTTACCAAATAACGGACTACCTCTTCAAATGCATGGAAATGTCCACTTTAATGGAAAGTACAAAAGTATAGTCGAATTACCACCTAGCATAACATCGTGTAGCTGCTACGCCTACTATCGTTAAGACGCAGCAGCTAAACCAGTCGTTGTCGGTAATAATGAAGAAAGAATAACATGAATAAAATACTTCTCTTAGGTGTTATATTTTTTCTTTCATGCAATGAAAGGGTAATGGTAAATAAAGAACTAATTGGCATTTGGGTTTTAGAAGAAATTAAATGTGAAAAAATCGATTCAGAACAAGAAATAAACAAGTTAAAAGAGTATCAAAATAAATATCACAACAATTTCAAATTAGAAATAGATGAAAACTCTAAATATGTATTTATAATCAAAACGGAAATGTCTATAATCGACATGAAGACAAATACATTTAAAGATGAGTTAGTTCAGCTTGAAGAACATGGTTTTATTGTTAATGAAAAAAATGACATAATAGAATGGAAGCCTAACTTTATAAGAGAAAATCAAAAGGTATCCTCAAACTTTACTTCAGGTGCGAAAAGAGAAAAAGATTTTAATCTTACTTATGAATTTGGACCATTGCCAATGAAAAAAACAAACGAATCACAATTTAAGGTAGTCAAAGATAAATTAGAGTTAACAAATGATGTAAGACTATCTTATTATGAAAATAAAACCGAATTTCCAAAATACAATAAGCAGATAGAGACAAAATTAGTATTTAGAAAAAAATAAAAACTGCAGACAACGTATATGACGTTCATAGCGAACAAAAGCTCGTAACTCCGCATACACGAGACCGTTATAGCTAATGGTAGGACGACCGTGAACAAACAGACAACTGAATGAAAGAAATCAAACTTTATAAGTCACCCTTGAGAGCAATAAAACTTATTTTGCTTTCCTCCATTTTTGTAGGGTTTGGACTTTGGGGTATTTTGACTGGTCATATGCCGACTTGGCTGGCTTCTGTTGAACATTGTTTTCTTTGGACTTGGTTATCCAGTTGGTCTGTTTCACTTGCTTGACAGAAGACCTCAAATAATTATCAATGAGACAGGCATTTTTGACCGCACGACAAACATTGATTTTATAAATTGGGAAATTATTCAAGACGCTTACCTCTTTGACATTCATAAGCAGAAATTCATTTGTTTAGTAGTTGACGAAAAATTTATACCTTCGAAAAACAAAAGCAAATTATGTCAACAGACAACAAAATTTAAGGAAGTAATTGGAGCTCAAGAACTCAATATTTCATTGGGACAAGTAAAAATTGACCCTGAAAAATTGACTGAATTTATTTTACTCATGAGGACGGCTGCCAAGTCGAGTAAAGCAGACTTACTTGATAAAACATCGTCAGCATGAACAGGAATGGGAGAACCACTTGCTATAACAGCACATTTACAATAGGCGGATTTTTTGGCTCCGCAAATAGTTTAGTGGTAGCAGAAAGTTTTGTTCTCCGCATGAACACCTGCCCGCCTGCAGGCAGGTTTGTGCTGAAAATTGCCACCTTCGCCAAGCCCAAAACCGTTGTAGGTAATTAATAAAAAAAACAATTTAAATAAAAAGAATTCAATGGAACTTAAACAATCGGGTAAAAGAGGAACTTTGGTGGTAGCGGCAATTATTTTTGTAATATCCGCCCTGAGTAATTTCTCAAAAGAATTGTTTGTAGAACAAAGTGGAAAATTTGAAATTTTTGGAAACTTCGGGTTCTTGCTTGTAATTGGCTTGCTTTGGCGTTGGAGACACATTGGAAACGTCGTATCAATATTAACCATGTTATCAATATTGACCATTTTGATGAGTTTAATAATGGCAAAATCAATTTCAATTGCATTTTTTATATTACTGATAGGACTGTCAATTGCTTTTTACCTGACAAACTTTTCTAAACCTGTCAACATTTACTTAAATAAAATTGAAGGATAACCACCTACAACAATGCACTGAATGGACAGACTGGCTAACACAGCGTCAGTCGCCAGTGCTGGACGTTAGCGGATATTTTAGGAAAACTGATACAGAATCCAAACGCATTAAAAGCACATTTATACTTCTATTTTCAATTTTGTTAAATTTTGGGAATGCCTTTTCTCAAAACGGTAAAATTATATCGAAAGAAATTGTTGATTTATCTAAAACTCTAAATTAGCAGAACAAGGCTATGTAATAATTGGAAGCAACTATAGGGCTAAGGATGAATTTGGAGGGGCAGAAATAAATGATGTTTTATGCTTGACCGAAACCATAAAAGAGGTAGAAAAAGCAGATTCAAATAGTATTGGAATGTTTGGATGGTCAAGAGGCGGAATGATGACTTATTTAGCTCTTCAAAAATCAGAAAAAATAAAGACTGCTATCATTGGTAATGGACCAACTGACTTGTTTGGAACAATTAATGACCGACCTGAAATGGAATTAAAAGTAATCTCTGAGTGCGTACCAAACTACATTGAAAACAAAGAAACAGAATTAAAAAAACGATCTGTTATTTATTGGGCAGACGAATTAAATAAGAATAGTAGTTTGTTAATTTTGTGTGGAACAAAAGACGAAAATGTAAATCCAATACAAGCTGACAAGATTGCAATAAAATTAAAGGAAATAGAATATGACTTTGAATTAATGAAGTTTGAAACTGACCACTACTTTACAGATTATAAAACAGAATTAAATGAAGTTGTGATTAAATGGTTTGACAGAAAACTAAAAATATCCGCTAACATCGGTTTGGCAATATAGCGGCTGAAGTGCTTCTATGAAACATTTGTGTAAGTTTCAACATCAGAATTCCATTGAACTTAGGTGATAAAATCGCCTCCTTCGCCAAGTCCAAAACCGTTATGCGTCAAACTTACCGATATCGCTAACATCTATTTCTCTGGAATAGACGACAAAACTGGAAGTTAGAAACAATAAATATTAATCTCAAAATTAAACAAGGTCAAAATGAAATCTATAACACTAAAATCAACAGGTGAAACAATCACCTTTGTAAAGACTGGTAAAGACACTGAAGGTGCTTTTACAGAAGTTATCTGCACCATTCCAGCTGGACAAGAGGGTCCACCGCCACATATTCATCCATTGCAAGACGAAATTTTTGAAGTTATTGAAGGCAAACTGGAACTTTCGGCCAAAGGAAAAAAAATTCTTCTTGAAGAAGGCCAAAGTTTTAATGTTACAGCAAACACGGCACACACCTTTTCAAATCCTCTTGACAGAGAGACAAGATTTAGAGCGACATACAAACCTGCACTTGACATTGACTACATGTTAGTGCAGGGGTTTAACTCATTAAACAGTCAATCCAATCCCAATAAACCGGGTTTTCAGATGATAGTTGATTTTGACTATATACTTAAACAGATTAAAGGACAATACAAGTTTGCCGGTGCTCCCGGCACTATATTCGCGATTTTAGCAGCTATTGCAAGATTATTTATCAAACCTAAAGTGAAGTCGCTTAAGGACCACCATGCTTCCTTCTAGATTAGCGAGTCAATTTTTCGACCCCCTTTATGAAAAAACGATTGAGACAGACTGCATATACAGAGTAGCTCGATCGCATAACAAGGGGTTTGCGAAAGAGGGAATTCCGTCCTCGCAGCTATCATCTTGGCAGGACAAGGCGGATGTTCAGTTATCTGAATGAAGTCTGGTATTAAAAATCTTCGCCCTTGCAAACCAATTAACCGTTGTCTTCCTCCATAGACCAACGACTCAAGAATTTTTTTCTAAAATATTAACATCTATCATAATAATAAAATCTTCAAAAATGAAATATCTTAAACCTTTAAATGCCTTACTTTTGTTTATAGCTGTGCTAATTTCCTGTAATAAGAAGGTTGAAGAAATTAATGCCTACGGAAATGATTGTGTTTTTGAACAAATTGATGATAATATGGATGGTTTGATTGATGAAAACGAAAGGATAATAATGAGTGAATGTTTGGAAACTCCATTGAAATCAAAAAACAGTATAGAAAATAACTTGATAGGTGACTGGAAGCTAATTGGCCATGGAGAGGGATGGCTTCCAACCATTTCTCAACCTTGTGGATATTTAACAATTACCGAAAATGAATTGACTTTCCAATTTAAGAATGGACATATTGATACGGTTTCAACACATTCATGGAAAATCGAAGAGGTCAATAACGGTCTAAATTTTAAATTAAATATTATTCATGAATACGTTGAAGGTCTATTTATTAATCAATTTTGCGAAAACTACATGTATGGTGATGCAACTCCATCTGATGGGAACATGTATTTGTATAAAAAAATAAATTAAAACAAAGGCGAAAAGTTAACAATGTAAACTGTGAGCTTACAACTTATCGATATTACGACAGGTGTGCTAAACATTAGTCGTCAGGGAAAAACGATACTACAACATATCCAAGAAAACGAAATGAGTTAACTTAATTTTGACAATAAATGAATTGCACTTATATAAAATTCCGAGAGTGGCCAAGCAAACTTGGAGCCAGCCTTTGAATATTAACAAAAAGACAATCTTGTAACAGAAGACTATTTTCATAAAACTATTAAATTCGATTTTCATTGACGGACAAAGGAAAGAGAAAACTATCATTAAACTGGGAAATGTTGACAAACGGGAATGGAGTTTCTGAATAAGTTGTAATTTAATAGCCTAACAAATGCGTAACATACACGAAGTTGAAATCATAGAATTTTCTGAAGAGTTATCAGAACCAATTAAAACACTGAATTATGAGTGGCTTGAAAAATATTTTCGTTTAGAAGAAGGTGATATTGCATCACTTTCAAATCCTCAAAAGTACATCATAGACAAAGGAGGACACATTTACTATGCAAAACTCAATGGTGAAATAGTTGGAACAGCCTCCTTATTAAAAAGAGTGAAACCGTATATGAATTAGGAAAAATGGCTGTTAGCGACAAAGGACAAGGACAAGGCATTGGGACAATATTACTTGAACATTGCTTGAATATATCCCAACAAAACAAATACAGACAATAATTTTGTATTCAAACGCAAAATTGCAGTCGGCTATTCACTTATATAGAAAATATAGCTTTAAAGAGATTGAGTTAGAAAGTGGACTTTACGAAAGAGCAAATATAAAAATGGAAAAACACTTATAATTAACATACAAAATGCCCGAACAGCTATCCGCACCTACCTAAAATGTGGGGCTTCCCCGTTCATGCATGGCAGCCTGTGTTCCTAAAAATTGTTTTGTGGATATTCAATCATTAGTTATAAAGTCAAGTTTTGTGGTAAAAATCGCTGCATTTTGGTAAATGTAAGCTGCAAGTGGCCGGGCAAGAACGACCAACAAAACAGACAAAACATTAGAATTACTAATTTAAAATATAAAATTGAATTTCCAAGCAGAATTAGACAAATTAGTGCAAATAACTGAAACGAAATTTCGCCTTCTTTTTCAAATTTTTGCATGACACCATTTTTGTAACGCTTGAATAAACACCAGAATACTTAACTGCCCTTTCAAAAACATTTGACGACAAGAGCTCATTGAGACCTAAAATTAAAGGTAAACGTTCATTCCGAGAAACTTTGATACAATTACTCAACTCTGAAGGACTGAACTATACAATAGTTTATCCTTCCTTTCTTATAAAAAAAACAAAAATTTACCACATTCATGCTGAACGAGATTTTGAAAGGTTGAATTTGTTTGCAGACTTTCAGTTAAACGAACTATTTTTGGCATTTTACTTTGAGCGAAAAATATTTAACATTTCTAAAATCATCAAAGACAAAGGATTGAAATAGAGAATTGACAGAAACTGGTAAAGAAAGAGAAGAAACAATTTATTCCAAGGTAAGGAGAACAGCTGTTCATGATTAAACACACATACAAATTCTTAAATTTCAAACCAACTTTTTATAGGATGAAAAATAAAAGAACTAAAAATGCCCGAAACGCTAACTTCGGTTTGTCCATGTAACGGCTGATGTGCTTCTATGAAACAATGGTGTAAGTTTCAACACTTATAATTCAATTGAACTGTAGTGCTAAATAATTCGTCACATCGCCACGCTAAGAACCTCTGTCTGCAAGGCTAATGAACCACTATCCTTAATGAAAATATGTAAATAAAATTCTGGATGAGCAATAAATTTAAACTGACCAATTATAGAATTTTAGGGAGCTTCCTTGTTATATCCGGGATAATTGGATACTTCACAATAGCAGACGAATTCAGACACTTTGGTGAATTTATTGGGGTTTCTTGTGTCTTGGTTTCCGGTTTTGTCTTCCTATTAATTGACTTAAGATTAAATATATTTCAAAATATTGAACTTCAATGGATATCATTTTGCTTATTGGCATGTATACCTTTTGGAGTTTATGTTCTTGATAATATGCCCATCGGTATAAGCATAGGACTCATCTTAGGTATTACATTTGCAATTTTATTAGGAAAGAGCAATAAGACTAAATCTGGTAATTAGTAATATCAATGAGAAAGTAAGTCTAAGCCAAGCTGCTAACAAGGTTTTTGTTATTTTAAGGCTGACGGATATAAAAATGTTTTTATAATTCTATTAAGCTTTTGTTCAAATGTTTAGTAAACTTATTTTATTTTTTCACCATCGAAAATACACAGCTATTAGCTGTAACCATAAAACGCAAAAAATGAAAATTTCATTTAGAAACATATCTTTATTGATTTTAGTTTCCTCATTTATTTCTTGTAATGGACAGGTTAAAAATGAAAAACTATCACCGGAAGTTGAGAAGGTTACAGATGTAATCAAAATTCCTCTTCCGAAACACGGATTTTCAAATGGTTACGTAGATATAGACGGTACGCTTTGGTTCACAAGTAGTAGTGGTATTTACCATTTTGACGGAAAATCATGTAAAAATTATTCAATGAAAGACGGATTGAGTAGTAATCAAAGTCTTTTCAATTGTATCTGACCATAAAAATAATCTATGGTTCGGAACTCAAAATGGTTTAGTCAAATACAACAGGCAACAATTTGAACATATACCTCTACCATACCAAGACACCACAACAGGTTGGATTAGTACTGTGTACCACACTCTAAGCCCAAATGCAGCTTATGCTTTAGCAACCGATAATAACAACAACTTATGGATTGGCACTGGTGGTGCTGGAGCCTATTGCTATGATGGGAAAAGCTTCAAATCCTATTTAACCGAAATCGGACAAAAACAAATAGATAGTTTGTATCACAATTGGATTCCTTTTATAAGAAAAGATAGCAAAGGAAATATGTGGTTTGCTTCAATGACTCACGGAGGAGTCAGTCAATTCGATGGTAAAGAGTTTACACAATTTTTGATAAAAGATGGACTAAGTGAAGACCAGGTACGAGCAATTTTCTGTGACAAGACCGGAAAGCTATGGTTTGGGTTTAACGGAAATAGAAATAGTGGATTAACTGTTTATGACGGTAGCTCATTCAAAACATATTCTGTTGCAGATGGTCTTTGTAATAAGCGAATTCGTGCAATTTTTGAAGATAAAAATGGTAATCTTTGGCTTGGTGCTGACTTGGTTAACTTATGCCTTTTTGACGGTCAAAAGTTTTCTGAATATAACTACAACGGAAAGACTTTCTCTCATGTGCTATTCATTCTTGGCGATTTAGAGGATAATATTTGGTTTGGGGGCGCAAATGGAATATGGAAATATGATGGGGAAACGGTAACTGAAATGACAACGAATAAATAATAGATTGGCAACAGCTAACAGCACGTACAAGAAATTGAGTGTTCGTTGGTTAAATGGAGCTTTTTGCTTCGCATCAGATTCAATGCTTACAGACAGTTTAGTGTTCTCGACACTTCGGACAGGACAAGTAGAACACCTGAAACAATACAAAGCCCGAAAATGTCAGCTGAAACCATCAACAAGAACTGACAAACTAGCAACAGTTGTAATATCAAACAATACATTTAACCAAATGACAGCTTATAAACTCAAAAACACGGTCCTTTCTTTATTGTTAGTGCCCATGTTTTTTACATCTTGTAACGGCCAGGCTTCAACAAACCAAACAACAAACAATACATATTTTACCAATAATAAGGAACAACACCCCAAAATTGTTCGAACCCAGGGAACACAGTGCGAGAATGTTGGTTGCCAGCTTCTTGACAAAGACGGCAACTTATGGTTTAGTATTCGCGGTGAAGGTGCTTTTCGTTATGACGGAAAATCATTTATTCATTTTTCTATCAAAGACGGTTTGTGCAACAACAATGTAGGTTCAATTATTGAGGATAGAGCAGGAAATATTTTGTTTGGGACCGATAGAGGGATATGTAAGTTTGATGAGAATAAATTCACAAAATATCCTGTACCCGACACCTTGAGCGTTACATGTATGTTAGAAGACAAAGATGGAAACCTATGGATCGGTGCAATGAATCAAGGAGTTTATAAATTAGATGGAACGAATCTTACTAATTTTCTTCATAAGTACAAGCATCCATTCTTTGGTGATAAAGACGAAAAATTTATAAGTGATATTATGCAAGATAAAAGTGGAAACATTTGGTTTAGTTCCTGGAATGGTGGTGGCGTATGGAAATATGACGGAAAAATAATTAATAACTTTCTTCCATCTTTAGACTACTATAAATCAGACCAAGACAAAAGAAGAAATGTCATTACTCAAAACTCATTAGAATTCTTCCCGAACAACAACTCTTTTGTTCAATCACAAGATTATATTTCTGATGATATGATTTTTTCAATGACAGAAGACAATTTAGGGAATATTTGGTTTGCGACAAGAGACCACGGAGCTTGCCATTTTGATGGCAAAATATTTACAAGCTTTGGAACAAAAGAAGGTTTTTTAAGCAGCAACGCATACGCTATTTTGGAAGATAAAAAAGGTAATCTTTGGTTTACGACCGGAAAGGATGGAGTATGGTGTTATGATGGCAAGACCTTTAAAAATTTTAATGAAAAGGACGGACTAGTAAACAATGCGGTAATGAATGTTTTAGAAGACAAAGAAGGTAACTTATGGTTTGGAACGAAATGGTTTGGGCTTAGTCGTTATGACGGTAAATTTTTTACAACATTTTCTCAATATGAAAATTAATTCTAAAATCAAATACAGTCATAAAAAAGAGATGGCCGCAGCTACCATGGAGTTTTATGCATGTTGGTTATGCCAAAAATACTATAGTATATTGCAAATTCAAGTTGAGGATCGGGTTGAACACACAACTCTCAACTTCTATTCTAAAATTACAACTTTGTCAGTTCAAGCAGTAGCGAACTGGGTAGACGAATTTCTATTACCCAACCTGCAAGCAGCAACGGACATAAATGTTCTCATGGATAGAAAATTATAAATATTAGTCAAACAAAATAATAATAAATTGAGCATAGCAACTGTATTAAGTAAAATAGGATTCACATTAGAAAAGTCACATGCCCCTTTCAGCAGTTATGAATAAAAAGGGGTTTTTGTTCATCTATGAAAGTGAAGTGCTTAATTCAGGCTTAATGCTTCTAATGAAGCGGATTAGTGAATACCAACACCATCGCAATGAGGCAAAACGATACCTAACTTTAAAATGAAATAAATAAGTATGCCACACCCATTTCAAAAGTATCTTCTTGCCATCGCACTTGTTTTGACATCTATTGCAATTTCTATCAGAGGAAGTGATGGGAAAATTAAATTGGTATTACACAATTACCCAGGCCTTCTCTTTTTAATGGTGGTGGTCAGCACATTCTTAATTTCACTCTATTTTAAAATTACTAGCAGGAGAATTTCAAGCCTTTCAATACAAATTAGGGAGCAATCTAAAATTAAAAGTGACGGTAATAATGCTCAAATTGATGAATTGTCGGGGAGGCAAAAAGAGGTATATGACCTAATTATTTCTGGAAAGACAAACAAAGAAATCATAAACGAGCTATTTATTGAACAAAGCACGCTCAAATCGCATATTAATCAAATATACAAAAAATTAAATATCAAAAGTCGAATAGAATTGAAATCTAAACTAAAACATTGAATACCAATGCTTAATAATAATATCAACCCTTTTTCAACCCCAAATTATTTGTTTGAATTGGTGCCAAGAGCTTTATTTGCATCTATTTTCACTTAAAATTAGAGTTATATGAATAACAATTTATTGTACATTGCAATGTTTCTAATGATTCTTTGTTTACCCTTCAGAGGTAACGAAATCGAAGTCCGATGGTTATGGGCAGATATGCGTTGGATGCCATTGGTCTTCCTATTGAGTGCTTTGCTTTGTGTAGGGCTTTATTTGATTAAAAAAGAAAGGAAAATTAAATCAAAAGTTTGCTAACATTGGTTTGCTGCGATAGAAGTTGATATGCTTCTATGATAGCTTGGTGTTTAAACATGGAGCAGAGTATTGATTGAATTTTTGGCGATAAGAATTCCCTCAATGCTTCAAAATGACATGTGTCATATAAACCTAAATAAATGAAACTACTAATACTAATAATATTAACGATTTTATCGACTTCTTGTAACTCACAAGAAAAGAAAATAAACACCAGTAAAAATATAAGTGATTCTGATAATATAGAAATTGAATCTCAAATAGGGGAATATGTTACAAGTATTTTCGAAGATTCCAGTGGTAAATTATGGTTCGGAACAATTGGAAATGGGATTGCAAGATATGATGGTGAAAAATTAAAATACTTTACAACAAAAGATGGGTGCCATCTGATAGGGTAACGGGAATGATTGAAGATTCAAACGGCATCTTTTGGTTTCATACGGGAGAAGGTGTGTCCAAATATAATGGACGGGAATTCATCAATTTTTTAGTCGGAGCAGACTTTGGCAGCAATATGGTAGCTAATCTATTTATCGATAGTAAGAACGTTTTTTGGGTTGGCACCTGGAATGGAGTTTTTAGATTTGACGGAGAGATGTTTCACCCCTTTTCAGTTCCCTACCCAGTGGTAGATACTAAAATCAATGAAGACACCAAAAATTGGATAACGGGTATCAGTGAAGATGACGATGGAAATATATGGATTCTTAGAGATGGTTATGGTGCATGCAAATATGATGGAAAAACATTTACGCATGTGCTAAAAAAAGATGGACTGCACTCTAATAATGTCACCCAAATTGAATTTGACAAAGCTGGAAGTGTTTGGTTTGGAACGAGAGTTGCTGAAAGAGATGATCCCGACCCCAAGAAGCGATTTGGAAAAGGGGGAATCAATAAAATGACAGAGAATGCCATTGTTTCATTCCCAGAAATAGCAGGATTTAACAATAGTGATGTGTACGGAATTTATAGAGACAATTCTGATAATATATGGATAAGCACCATAAAAAATGGCGTCTATAGATTCGATGGAGATGGATTTAAAAACTACCAAGTTCCAATTTCAATTATGGGAATGTGGGAAGACCGAAAAGGAAATTTATGGCTAGGCGGAGCAGGTGGATTATACAGAATAAATCAGAATGGAGAAGTTATAAACGTAACAACAAAAGGACCTTGGTAATAATGAATACAAACGCCAAACATGGGTTTGGCAAAAGTGGTGGTTCATTCCTACGCAGACTTATTTGTGGTTAAAGAAAAATTGTACTACACATGAAAATTATTTATAAAAATCGCCTCCTTCGCCAAGTCCGAAAACGTTATGTGTGATGAATTTAAAAAAATGAAGAATTTCGTGATAATAGTGATTTTATTTGCTTCTTGTCATTCTCAAAAAAATGTAATTGAGAATCAATTTAATGTTGCAATAACTAAACTGAACCCAATTTTTTAGAAATTTTACCAAAATACAATACTGAATTATTCGAATCACAAGGAAATGGTGCTGCCATATTATTGAAATCCAAAATAGATACTTTGGAATCTAATAATGATTACTCAAATTGGGAATGGGATGAATTTGAAAAAAGTGGACAGGATGTTTGGATTGCAGCAGGTGAACTAAAAGAAAGTAAACTTTTAATAAGTGTTGGTCAAATTTTCGGTAATCAATTCATTCAATACATAGTTGAAGAAGACGAAATTTCAACAATATTTTCAGAATACTACAAAAGCGATAATCTGTTAAAACAGAAGAAGAGTGATGAACCGACAAATAAACTCATTATTCCATTGGAAATTTCTGAAATTGGACTATCCAAAACCAAAAATTTCGCAATTGGTGAAGTGATTTATGGTAAGTCAAAAATTATTACAGAACCTTACTATTTGAAGCCAATGGGTTTTGATTTCGAATACATAAAGAGAGAATACGAATTGTACTTTAAATTCAAAGTGCGTTGAATTGACAATTAAATGAAAAAAATACCACACATTACAATGTACATGATGAACATGTCGGCCAGACGCCACCTCGCCGAATTTACTAACCGTTAGCCAATGCGCATTAAAGATTTAACCCAAAATTAAGATACGATGAAAAATATCAGCCTAATACTCATCCTTTCAAGCATTGTTATGGCCTATAGTTGTTCAAGAGAAAGTAAGGACAGTTTGATTTACGAAAGACTGACAGCGTGTAATTCGACTGGTTTAGACTCGACAATTTTATGCGGGACTTTCCCCGTTTTTGAAAATAGACGAACTAACTCAGGCCGAAAAATTAATTTAAATATTGTTGTAATCCCCGCCATTCATAAAAATCAATCTAAATTGCCCATCTTCTGTTTTGACGGTGGGCCTGGCGTAGCAGCTACAAGTGGAGCATCATTCTATGCGGATAGCATTAACTATTATAGAATTGAACATGATGTAGTATTAATTGACGTCAGGGGAACCGGTGATTCAAATCCACTGCATTGCCGACAGCTACAATTTAAAGAAAGTTTAGAACAACAGTTTTCAGAAATGTATCCAATACAAGATGTAAAAGACTGTTTTGACTCCTTATCCCTAATTGCCGACTTATCTCAGTATACCACAACAAATATGGCAATTGATGTGGAAGAGATAAGGATGTGGTTAGGTTATAATAAGATTAATCTATTTGGACTTTCATTTGGCGGACGATTGGCTCAAGTATACATGAAAATGTTTCCTAATTCCATCGAAAGCTGTGTTTTGTGGTCTCCGACCACAACGTCATCAAGAATGCCGCTTTACCATGCTCAATATGCCGAAGCCAGTTTAAATAAATTATTTTTGGACTGTAATCGCGATTCTTTGTGTAAGCTATCATTTCCAAATATTCGAGAGGAATTCAGAGACTTAATGCAGAAAGGGAAAGCGGAGTCGTTTCAGTACAAATGGAAAAGTAAAAATGGGGAGACAAAAGAGGTTGTCATTCCTTGGTATTCTTTTCATACGAAGATTCGCTCACTAATGTATACTCCATTTGGACTAAGGCAAATTCCATATATTATTCATCAATCATACTTGGAGAATTGGCTTCCTTTCCTATCGCTCTTTCCTACCGAAAGTTCTTATGATGACTTTATCGCGGAGGGACTTTACTTGTGTGTAACCTGTACAGAAGATGTTCCATACATTACAAAACAAGAAGCAGACTCACTTTCCATTGGGACATTTATGGAGGACTATAGAATCCAACAACAAATAAACGCATGCAGCAATTGGACGGCAGGATTTGTTCCGGACAACTTCTTTGAACCCGTGACATCTGATATTCCGACCATTGTTTTGTCGGGGTATTTTGACCCAATCACACCCCCTTCAATGGCTGAACAGATTGTAAAAACACTATCAAATGGCTATGTTATAACCATCCCGACAATGTCTCATACGTTTGACGGGTTGAGTAATTCTGAGTGTTTTGACAAGATGGTTGTCGACTTTTTTAACAAGCCTGACTCAAGACCCAATAGTGGGTGTATTGAACTTATGTTACCAGATAAATATAAAACAAAGGAGTAATGGCGATGCGCACTGGCTGCCACAGCATGTTTCTACATTTGTACCGTGATGAGTGAGTTTAAAGTTTTATCTTCGTTCAACGTTTTGTTTCGTGGGGCAAAACCCGAAACCATCAAAAGAAATTTTTATGAGTAACAGAGCAAAATATATCTCCTTATTTCTTTTAATGATTTACATCAAAAGCACAAAAGGACAAACCATTGACCTTGTGCCCCTATATAATACAATAGGTATTAAAGTGACAAACATCTCTACAGAAGATAGTTGTAAGGTTGAATACAAACTATCGCAATCCAATATTTGGCAATTAGGATATCCTCCAGATAAAATATCCATTAGCAATATTGAGCAATTTAGAGGAAGTGTTTTTAACTTGGCTGAAAACACCCAATATGATGTAAAAGTAACGCTTTATGAAGGGGCAAGTGCCAAAACCCTCCCTATTGCGCAAACAACAACTTTACTTTCTCCTGATTTTAACCATAAAGGGGACGTTAAGTGGGTGTCACCAACAGGAACCGGGAATTATTCTCAAAATAACCCAGGTAGCTTAGCATCCCTATTTTTATCAGGACAAATAACATGTGGAACCACTATTGTTGTTAAAGATGGAATTTATAGTACAAATGGGTTACAACTTACTATAAATAATCATTGCACTGTAGAAACACCTATGCTGTTAATAGCCGAAGAAGGCGCTTCACCTGTTTTTGATGCAAGTACTATAATAACCACTCCGTGGACACCCCATCCAACAATTTCAGGCTTATATTCAACACCTACTCCCTCAGGAAGCTCACATTCCAATATTTGTATTTTAGGAAACAACACACTCTACCCTTATCCATCATTAACAGCAAATGGATTGTTGGGAAACTATAACTTAAGTACTTTAAATTTTGGTTACGATGGATTTGTGCGCGATGAAAACACCATTTGGGTTAAGACAAGGACTGGAATAAATCCAAATGACAGCATAGTAAAGGTTTCAAATGCACATAGATTTTTAACTGTTTATGGCAACAATCGAAATGCTTATTTAAAGGTTAAAGGAATTGAGTTTAGGTATTATGGAAAGCCCTTATTAAATAATTTGGGAAGTTACAGCGACTCTTATGGTGCTACTGTTTTTGATTTAAGAAATGTACAACATGTCTATTTTGATAGCTGTAGATTCTTATTCAACACCAGTGATGTATCTTTTACCAATCAGTGTAATAACCTAACATTTCAAAACTGCTCTTTCAAACACAATGCAGGAAAATGGACACATGCCATGATAAAAAAATCAAATGATGTTGTCCATTCACTATTCACTACTGTATCATCTTCACGGGCAAGAGGAGTAGAAACAGCTGCCATATCTGTTTTGAAACCAAATCCGTTGTTTTAAGAAATAATACTTTTGAAGGTTTAAATTCTGGCATAGCTAGCAGCTTTGATAGTGGCTTGAATGAAGACTTTGATATAAATAATAATACCTTTGTTGACAACTTTGATGCCATGGAATGTGATGGATTATGGTCTAACTTGAGAGTTTGGGAGAATGAAATCATTCGCCCGATGGCTGGTATATCAGCTGCACCTCCTTTGATAGGTCCACGGTATTTTTACAGAAATGTAATTCATGGAATGGCTGGAAGAAGAAATGAACAAGATGACCCTTATTTCATTGGATGTGATCTGGCTTCAAACAACTATATGTCTCAAGGAATAGGTATTAAAACAAATTCAGGGTATGCAGGTGACATTCTACCAGGCAATTTATACTTCTTTAATAACACCTTTTTTGCAACAGATCCCTTAGGGTTTATTTTTACTTCCTGGGAATCAGAATGGAGAAAAGCCATTTTTATAAACAATTTATATTCACATTCTACAAGTTATCCCTTCTTTTATTTTAGCTTAGCCAGCAGTCAAACCAATGGAGATTTTCAAATATCTTCTGTTTCTGACAATTATTTCAGTGGCAACAATAATACTCCCATTGTAGAAGTTAAGCACATTCATGGTCAGTCCAATTGTACAGACATCAATAAAGTAAGCGAACTACAAAGCACATTAACTGCCATTTCCGGCAGTCCCAATATCTCAATCCAAAATCCCCACCAAGTAAATCCTTTTTTTGTTTCTACCACTATTGGGGATTTCGAGCTAACTAGTAATAGTTCGCTGATTGATGCTGGTAGTATTATACCAGGTTTTTACGATTTTAATGGGACAAACCCTGATATAGGTGCAAAAGAAAGCAATTTCACCTTAAATATTAATGAAATCTCTCCTCTTGAAAATAAGATAATTGTATATCCAGATCCTTCAAGTGGTTTGTTTACTGTTAAACTAGCCAGCCAAAGTGAGGCAACTATTAATGTATTCAATTATCTAGGACAGAATGTGCAATGTAATCATCATGCATTCGGACAAGAATTTTTTGTTGATATTGAAAATCAATTAAATGGTATTTTTTTTATAGAGATTAAATTAAACTCGGGCAGAACAGTTAAGAAAATAATAAAAAATAGCTTTTAAGTCAATGGATGTGGCAAAAGTGAGTAAAGTGCCAATCAAAGGAATTTGCCGCAAAGAAAATATGAACTCAACAGAAAGATTAGTACTTTTAATCAGCTTCTGTTGATACATGCCGACCGTTAGTTGTAAGCAGTTAAAAACATAAATATAATCATTAAATTTTAAAGAATTGATATGCAAACTATACTAGGATCAGGAGGAGCTATAGGAATACCTTTGGCTAAAGAATTAATAAAATATACAGATCAGATCAGACTGGTAAGTAGAAACCCAAAAAAAATAAATGAAACAGATGAACTATATGCAATTGATTTAAGCGATTTCACAAAAATTGATAAAGCAATTGCCGGAAGTGAGGTAGTTTATGTTGTTATTGGCTTTGAATACAAATTAAGTGTTTGGCAAAAAATATGGCCATCGTTTATGAAGGCTGTTATCAATGCCTGTAAAACACATAATGCTAAACTTGTATTTTTTGACAATGTATATATGTACGATACATCAGCAATTCCGCACATGATTGAAACTTCACCCCTTCATGCTCCAAGCAAAAAAGGAGAGGTAAGACAACATCTGCACGAAATGATTATGAGTGAAGTTGAGAAAAATACGCTAACCGCTCTTATTGCCAGATCAGCAGATTTTTATGGACCTGACAATAAAAGCAGTGCTCTGAATATGATGGTGGTTGATAATTTTATGAAAGGTAAGAAAGCACAGGCATTTGGCAACATCAACAAAATTCACACTTATACTTTTACCCCAGATGCAGCGAAAGCAACAGCACTCCTTGGAAATACTGCTGATGCTTTTAATCAGGTGTGGCATGTTCCAACAACAAAAGATAAACTTACAAATCTGCAATGGATTCAGTTAATAGCAAATGAAATGAAAGTAGAAGCGAAAATTCAAACCATACCTGTGTGGATGATAAAAATTCTTGGGTTGTTTATTCCTGTTATGAAAGAGTTTCCAGAAATGATTTACCAGTATGAACAGGACTATTTCTTCGATAGCACTAAATTTGAGAATCGTTTCGGTATGTCAGCTACATCACCGAAAGAGGGTATAAAAATTTTAATTGATACATTGAAAATAAAAAATGCCAGACGCTAACTATAGATTTTCATTTGGCTTGGGTTGTTATACCGCAGACAGTTTAGTTGAAGATGAAAATTCAATTTTCCGAATGAACTTTTGCAGTAAAAATCCCGTACATCCCAAATATGCAAACCGTTAGCTAACAATATATAACAAACTATATGACAAAAAACGGTATAATGATTGTATTCAAAGCAAGATATTTAATTGTGTTTTTTCTGATGCTTCAATTCTTTCTAACCAAGGGACAAGTAAAAGAACATTCTGATGGTGATAAAATTGAAAATAAAGTAAATACCCAGCCTCCTATTAAGAGTCAAAACACAACCTTTCCGCAAATTCACACCAACTTAAATGGCATGGTACGGGAGTTTGTCAGATGTATGTATCAAGACAAAAAAGGAAATTATTGGTTTGGTACAAACGGGAATGGGATTATAAAGTACGATGGCAGTGTACTTGAAAATATAAATATTGAGCAAAGTCCGAAATGGACGGCAATTAGGAAAATCATTGAAGATAAAGATGGCAATATTTGGTTTGGAACTTCTTCGGGGCTTTTAAAATACGATGGAGAAAAGTATACTGCCTTCTCTACTGAAGTAGGTTTACCAGATGAGGAAATTTGGGGCTTAGCTATTGATTCTAAAGGACTGATTTGGGTGGGTTCAATTGAAGGAGTTAGTCACTTTGATGGTAAAATATTTACACCCTTTTTGTTGCCAGACACAGTGGTAGAAAATGCAGATCCTATGCTGTCCATAAAAGGTGCCGGAGGTTTTGTAGAGGATAATGATGGAAATATGTGGATAAACAATGACGGAAATGGAATTTTCAAATACAAGAATGGGGCATTTACCCATTTAACAAAGGAAAATGGGCTTACCGATAATAATGCTGGTGTGGGCTTAAAGGACAGAAATGGAAATATTTGGATTGGCTCATTTTATGGAGGCGCTAGTAAATTTGATGGAACCACTTTCATAAATTTCACAAAGGATGGAATTATAGAAGGAATAGAAACTGGCGGTTTTTATGAAGATAGCAAAGGAAATATATGGTTTACAGCCGAAAACATAGGGGTTTATAAATATGATGGGACAAAATTCACTTTATACACCACTAAAGACGGATTAACTAGCAATGTTGTTCTAAGTATATTTGAGGATAACAAAGGGCAACTTTGGTTTGGCACCTGGCAAGGATTGTGCATTTTTGATGGAGAGAAATTCGTTAATGCTCGAGAAAAAGAACCTTGGACAAATTAATAATTATTTTACCCATAAAACAAAACCAACCCAAAAAAGAAAAATAGAATGAGAAAGCTGATTATGTGGAACGTAATGACTCTTGATGGATATTTTGAAGGAAGTCAAAGCTGGGATCTTTCTTTTCACCAGACAATTTGGGGACAGGAACTTGAAAAATTCAGCATTGATCAATTAAAATCAGCAGACTACCTCGTTTTCGGACGGGTGACCTATGAAGGGATGGCAGCATATTGGACAAAAGCCGAAGCTGAAACATCAGAACTAGAAGTAGCTAAACTAATGAATAGCATACCAAAACTTGTTTTTTCCAAAACCTTAAAGACCGCCGACTGGAACAACACAACCCTAATTAGTGATAAAGCCTCTGAAAAATCCAGCAATTGAAAAATCAAGATGGGAAAAATATGTTTGTTTTTGGCAGTGCCAACCTTTCCGAGACATTTATACAAGACAAGCTGTTTGACGAGTATCGCATTGCAATTGCGCCTGTGGTTTTAGGTAGAGGGCGGCCCCTTTTTAAAGAGGGTCTTACCTCGAATACCTTATCCCTGGTATCGACACAACCACTTACAACCGGCGGAGTTATATTGACATATGCCAACTCTAAAATTTAACAAATTCGACAATTATACATGTAATCAAGTGGGGCATGCAGTCGATAATTGGATGATCTGCCTCCGCTCAATGTGACATGTGCGCTATGGTGTTTTAAAGATGTAGGTACACTGAAATAGGAAATAAAATAGGAAATAAGTAAAACCTTCAAGCTACCTTAGCGAGAAAAATAGGTGGCCACAATAAATCAACCTTTATTAGTACTCAAAAGAAAAGATGATCAAAAATATAAACGAAATACTGTGGAATCAATTCGGAGCAAGTATTGACATGCTTATCAATGTCATCTCTTTTTGTCCTGAAGACTATTTTATCAGCAACAGACGCTTTTATTACATTGCATATCACAGCACCCTGTTTTTGGATTATTATTTAACCCTTCCACCGAGGCATTTTTCACCACTTCTTTCCTTTACATCACGAGGGCCGGAAGAAAGACCCAAAGAAGCTGTTGACGATTTAATACCAGATAAAAATTATAGCCAACAAGAAATAGTTGAATACCTAAAACAAAGTCGGAAAAAGTGCAAAGAATTAATTGATGCCCTGGCAGATGAAAAATGGAACGTACATTTTAAAGAAGGGGACGAGCCCAATGATATGGATTTCCCAATACTGGAAATTCTATTATACAACCTGCGGCATACCCAACACCATGCTGCGCAGCTCAATATGCTGCTACGCCAGGATTTAGACAAACATATGGAATGGTCATTCAGAGCAGGAGATATAAACAATGGTTTGTAATTCAAGTGATAGAAAAAAAGTCCCGGCCAGCAAAGGAAAGCAGCAATGGAGTTGAAACATTAATTGTAGTTTTTTTTGCGCATGATTTCACATTTTAATGTGATAATATTTAAGTACTACTTTAACCCAAAAAATAAATCATAGGTAATTACCCATGAAATTAAACTTTATCCTATAAACTTCTTTAATACCAACAGAAATAAACCTATACATCATGAAATTTAAACAACCTATTTTCTATTTTCTGATGACATACTTACTTTCTGCATCATGTAACGGACAGAATTCACCCAACCAGACACAAAACGATTCATATTCAGCCAATAAAACAGAACAACATGCAAAAATTGTTAGGACTCAGGGATCCCAGTTCGAGAATGTAACTTGTCAACTGGTAGACAAAGAGGGCAACCTCTGGTTTAGTATAGGAGGGGAAGGTGTGTATCGATATGATGGTAAAATATTTACCAACTTCACTACAAATGAAGGTTTATGCAATAACAATGCAGGTCCGATTATACAAGACCGAGAGGGAAACATTTTGATTGGAACAAAAAATGGCATATGCATCTATGATGGTAAAAAGTTCACAAAACATCCTGTGCCCGATACATTAAACATTAAATGTATGTTAGAAGACAAGGATGGCAACTTATGGTTTGGTGCAATGAACAAAGGAGTTTTTCGGTATGATGGAAAAAAACTTACTCATTTTATTGATAAATACAACCATCCAATCCTTGCTGAAAAGAATGAGAAAATGATCATGGATATTATGCAAGACAAAAAGGGAAACATCTGGTTCAGCTCATGGAACCGTGGAGGCGTATGGCGATATGATGGAACCATCCTTACCCACTTTCTTCCATCTGCTGATTATTATTCATTCTTTGAAGATGAACGCAGTAATGCTTCTTCCTCCGTTACCAAATATGTTCATTCTCCGGAATACATCTGCGATGATATGATATTTTCTATGTCGGAAGACAAAGCTGGCAATATTTGGTTTGCCACAAGAAGACACGGTGCCTGTCGTTTTGATGGAAATTCTTTTCACAGTTTCGTCGAAAACGAAGCCCTTGTGAGCTATGGAGTATATTCCATTCTGGAGGATAAAAAAGGAAATATGTGGTTTACTACAGACAAGAATGGAGTGTATTGTTATGATGGAAAAACGCTTAAAAATTATACGACTGCAGACGGGCTGGTCAATAATTCCGTTATTAGTATTTTAGAAGACAATGACGGGAATCTTTGGTTTGGTACAAAATGGTTTGGATTGAGCCGTTTTGATGGTAAAAGTTTTGTATCCTTTTCGCAACATGACGATTAAATCCCAAGTCATATACAAACATCCGAAAGATATGCCAGTAGCTTATAGGAGTTTGAGCCAAATGGGTAGGCTGCTTTGCTAAATGCTGCATTTGTTCTTCTTTTGAGCTTTGTTCTAAATTGAATATTTGCGTTTTTAATCCTGCTCTGAGCCGAGTCCCTCAGCGTTCTCACCCGTAAACATCAAAAATACGAAAGCCCTACTTATCTTAATATTCCTCTTGATCTTTCAACTACAGGTAATTTCTCAAATATCAAATGGGTGATTTGAAAATTGGCAGCAATTTCAAAATTATGAAAGGGATGAGTTCAAGTTATACATGCAACTTTCGATTTTGTTAATAAATATTCATCAGGACTAAGCTATGAATATATTCTTTCAGGTCTGAAATTTAGATTCTTTTTTACTTTTTTGATTTCATAGCTAGAAATTATAGTGAAATCTGTCTTTTTAGGAAAGAAAATTTTTAACACTCCTATTCTATTTTCTATTATTCCTTTATCTTGGGCTAAATAAGGACTTGTAAAATATGATGTTGTACAAAATTCTATAGAATAAAAAGAAGATAAACCGTATCTTTATCGCTTCTCAGCATTGAATACGGCCACTCAATCTTCACTGGTCGCTATAGACTATTTCATAATTCCAACGTAGGGCAACAATAATAGCGACCTAATACCGTATAGGCAACCCCACTTTCTCCCTTGTCTCTATGTTGTTCACCAAACTAGGAAAAACCATCCCACCTCTTTCAAAATAAAATTATGACATTGAATAAATTTTTATTGTTTTTCTTTCTGACCCTTCTCACCTCCTGCCACGGGCAAAAAAAGACAAATAACGTTGAAGAAGATAGTGCTATAAAAGCCGGTCCGACTATTGCTAAAAAATTTAAATCGGTTGGTTTGTCTCCTGACTATGACACCACCTTAGTAAGCCAATACATCAGGAGTATTTTTCAGGATTCGAAAGGGAATTTATGGTTTGGCACCATTGGCGAAGGAGTGGTGAAGTATGACAAAAAAACATTGACCTATTTCTCGTCGCCAGATGGTTTTGTAAACAACTCCGTCTTTGCCATCGCTGAAGACAAAAAAGGTAACCTTTGGTTTGGAACCGATCAAGGCGTCTATAAATATGATGGCAAGGTCTTTAAAAATTACAATCAAAAAGACGGGCTCAATCACATCGATATCAGTAGGAAAGGCATCCTAGTAGACAAAGCCGGAACTGTCTGGGTAGGTACCCATGGCGGGGTTTACCGTTATGACCCATTGGTTGATCAATTGGGAGGTCAGAGTTTTTCAATGTTCCAGCCACTTTCATCTGTCAATATTGCCGGCCTGCTGGAAGACAAAAGTGGCAGGATTTGGTTTGCTACTTCCGATAAAGGCGTTTTTTGTTATGATGGAAAATCAATAGTCAATATTGCAGCAAAAGAAGGACTGGGTGAAAACTATGCAGGGGGTATAGCCCAGGATAATGATGGAAATATGTGGTTTACCATGAAAAACGGCATTTGCAAATATGATGGAAAATCGTTTACAGAAATTACAGCCAAAGACGGCTTGGGGGGAACCGAATTTTGGGGTATTATAATCGAACAGTCAGGCATCATTTGGGTTACAGCCCGAGGCAGTACAACCAGGTTTGACCCTTCCATTGCTTTACCCAATTCAAAAGCGTTTACTGTCTTTACACCTGCAGATGGCATAAATTGTTGTGTACAAAGTATGTTTCAAGATAGATCAGGAAATATGTGGTGGGGAGCAGGAAGTGGACTCTTTCGATTTGATGGCAAACGTTTTTATCAAGTTAAACAACAGGGCCCGTGGTAGGATTCACAAATGTATTTAGCCCACAGATCTAATAGACAATGTACAAAAGAGCTATGTCACATTTTCGGAATTGCCATAAATATGTAAAGAATGATGAAATAAAAACTGATTTTCTTATCCTATTAAAATTACAAAAGGATACCTATTACCCTACCTCAATATAGCGGTTAACCACTAGCTAATTTTCTGCCAACCAGCATTTAAATTTGCTGAAAATTGGCAGACATGAGAAACCTATTATTTTACTCATTTTTTACCTACCTATTTGTACTTGGCAGTACAACCTCAACATTTGGCCAAAACAATGTAGGCATTGGCACCACTAGCCCCCACCCTTCTTCTGTTCTGGAAGTAAATGCCAATGACAAAGGCCTTTTGATTCCCCGACTCAGTACCACAGAACGTCAAAACATAGTCAATCCGGCTCCCGGGCTTTTGGTATTTGATACCAGCACCCAGAGTCTTTGGTTTTACCATCAGTCAAACAGCTGGCTGGAAATGATTCATACCGATAACAACGTATGGGTAAAAAATGGCAATCATTTGTCTGCCAGCAACACAGGCAATGTTGGTATAGGTGCGGGCTCGGCCCAAAACAAACTTCACGTAGCCGACAACCAATACCAGGTGGCCAAGCTGGAGTCTACTCATCCGATAGGATCGGGCATCCATCTTTTTTCTCCCTCCAATGCCAGCTATACCTTGCTAGCTACCGGACCTGATGCTGGTGCCGGTGCTGGAAAATTTGGGGTCTACAATGAAGCCGTTGGCAACTATCCTTTGGTTGTTGAATCCAACGGAAATACTGGCATAGGAACAACAGCGCCCGATACTCGCTTGCACGTACAAGGCGGAGGAGGCATCAAGGTCAATACCCTGAATCCCGGCAACGGCACGGCTGACTGGGTAGCCGGCAACTTTGGTGGTACTTCAGGCGACCGGGTGGTAATGGGCATCAGAGAAGGGGAGGCCACCATTGCGGCGCACAACAATGCCCTCAATTCTTTTAGTCAGCTGGTCATCAATCCCGGAGGTATGACAAAAATCCCCTTTATTGCAGGGGCAAGTCAACGAATGGTGACCGTACAAAATGACGGCACATTGAACTCTTCTCCCCTGCCTCAGGCCGACAACCTGGGCAATCATACCGCCTCACAAGACATCATCCTCAATGGATTTCAATTAAAAAATACCAATAGTACCGTAAGTGGCCTTGGCATGCTCAATAATGGAAATATATCCATGGGCACCCCTGGCTTCAGCTTTGCCAAACTCTCTGTCAACTCAGATAATCCCGGTACCGGCTACTCCAATTGGATCGCGATAGATGCGGGTGCCAATTTCGGTGACCGCTTAGTGATGGGCCTTCTTGACGGCAGGGCCTCGCTGGGTGGGCACAATAGTGCCTTAAACAATTGGGCAGATCTTAGTATCAATGCAGGCGGTGGAAATGTGGGAATAGGAGCCCCCAATCCGACTGAAAAACTGGATGTAAATGGTAAAATAAAAACTACCGGTCTTCAGCTGACCAGCGGCACGCTGCAAGCAGGCCTCGTTTTAACCAGCGATAATTTAGGCAATGCCACATGGCAATCAGGAATACCAGGTCCACAAGGGCCGGTTGGAGATACAGGACCTCAAGGTGAACCAGGACCACAAGGAATCCAAGGAGTACCTGGACCGGAGGGTCCGGAAGGACCGCAAGGTATTCCAGGGCCACAAGGGCCTACAGGATCAGCAACATTTAACCCTCCCTATTTTTCAAATGTAAATCTATCAGGTGGATATGTAGTGGGGTTTAATAATTCTGGAAATTCATCCATATTTTACGGTCAAACCAACCACGTAGATTGCTTACCATTTTTTGGGCTCAACTCTGCAGAGGGTGGATATGCAGGCTTATTTCAAGGAGTGGTGGGGGTATCTGGTACTTTATGGAAGGCTGGGGTCTTTCAAAATTGACCATCCGCAAGATCCGGCCAACAAATACCTCATCCATAGTTTTGTGGAAAGTCCTGACATGATGAACATCTACAACGGCATCATTACCACAGATCAAAACGGAGATGCTGAAGTTGTTCTACCATCGTACTTTGAAGCGCTGAATATGGATTTTAGATACCAACTGACGCCCATCGGTACATTTGCCCAGAGCTACGTAGCAGAAGAAATTAATGGCAACCGTTTTAAGATCAAAACAGATAAGGCCCATGTAAAAATAAGCTGGCAGGTTACTGGTGTGCGACAGGATGCTTGGGCCAAAGAACACAGATTTGTACCGGAAGTAGAAAAAGAAGCTAAAAACAAAGGAAAATACCTGCATCCTGAATTGTTCGGCCATGCCATTGAAGAGGCCATTTGTGTACCCGACAGATTTAAAAAAAAATGAATAGTGAGTTATAAACTGAATCCTAAATCGAAATAACTCACTTGATAAAAGCCTTGAAATAAAATATTTAAGCTTACTTCAAACTATTTAGATGGCCATGAAGAAGAAAGATCAAACCATACAAGAAAATATTTTTTTATCAATTACTGATATTCATAATAATTGCCAAGCTACCTTCTCAAAATAATATTAATTTTGAGTGCCCCTGGTGTAAATTCAAATGCCATAAAAAAAGTAGAAGCTTTATCTGCTTTTACAGACTAAAAATACCGGGCAGAACTCAAGATAAATACATAACAATGAAAGAAGAAAAGATCCAGATCTTGCATCCGGTTGCTGGCAAGACCAATAAAAATATCTCATTAAAAAAATACGAGGTGATAAGAGAAAATATTTTATCCATTTTAAAAGGCCACGAATTTACCCATACCGAACTCATGGAGAAGTTGTATGCCAATGTCAAAGATACCTTTGAAGGAGGTGTACAATGGTATGGAGAAACCGTAAAACTGGACCTTGAAGCCAGAAATATAATTGAGAGAACCAATACCAAGCCTGAAAAATACAAATTGACTAATAAAAAATGAGGCTCATTGCCTGTCTCTTTTGTTGTATTAAAAAGGGGGCATTTCAATTAAGCCTACAACCGCAACATACATCCAAGATTTATTATGATTACACCTTTGATCAAGGATGCAGGAATTGATCAGGCATTACACTGCCTTAACGATTTTAAGCAATGTCAATAAAAATGACGACCTTTCGGTAAATTGAACACAGACTCAATAAACCCAATCGTGGAATGTAATGTTGTGTACAAAAAGCCTAAGCCATCAATTTAATTAGTCAAACACAAACCAGATATTCATCAGAGTGGACCCATTCAAACAATTTTTACAAAAATTAGTACCTATTACTGACGCAGAATATGCCAAGACCATCGGCCTTTTCACAAAACAACAATTAGGTAAGGGTGAATTTTTGGTACGACAGGATCAGGTGTGCAGACATATTGCCTTTATCGTAAAAGGAAGTTTTAGAACCTATTACCTCAACGAAAAAGGAGAAGAAACCACCTCTTGTTTTTGCACCGAAAATGGCTTTACCACCTCCTATAAAAGTTTTATCTTTCAAGAGCCATCAACCTTATCTATACAAGCCATTGAAGATTCGGAAATTTTGACAATCGATTATGACAAGCTCCATTTTTTGTACAATTCAAGTACAGTTTGGCTGCATATAGGCAGAATCGTGTCAGAGCAGCAGTATTTAAGCCTCGAAAAATATGCATCTGTCTTGAACAACGAATCGGCCAAAGAGAAGTATTTAAGATTGCTGAAAGAACAACCTTCTGTGATCCATAAAGCTACCGTTGAAGAGATTGCCTCCTATCTGGGAATCACCAGAAGGACACTTTCAAGAATAAGGCAGGAAATATCGCAAAGGCACAATTGAGGACATTTGTCCTACCCTAAAACCACTAATGTCAGGATATTTGTGAAAAAATAACAAATGGCATTTCTAATTTCAACCCTTTTATTGACGGCCTTTGCCATCCTGGCTCTTGTAGATGGCTTTTATTTACACCTAATTAAATACCAGCTTTTTAATCATGCGGAAAGTCAATTTGAACATTTGACCCACACCATCAGGGCCTTTCTGTTTCCTCTTATTGTTTATTTTTTATTCCTACCACAAAACTGTCTGCCATGCTTTTATATAGGCATTTCATTCGTATTGCTAGACATCCTCGTACTTGGCATCGATGCCTGGGTAGAAAAAGACAGTCGAACTTTTATGGGTGGCCTGCCGAGGTGGGAGTATATTTTGCATTTATTTGTCAATGGCTTTCATTTTGCCTCCATCGCTGTATTTTTGGCCATTAAACTTACCTTTTTGGGCAATGACCTGGTAATAGTTCAGGACCTTTCGGGAGAAAATAATTATGCCTTATTCCAGTTTGTTGCTAAAAACCTGATCCCGGGTGCTGCAATACTTGCAGTGCTGCACATTGTAACAATCCTACCCGCAACGAGGGCCTATTGGAATCATTATATGGTCAAATGGAAGTGCTGCTAAAAGGTGCTCATCCCGGAAGAGGTATCCTTGCTTAGGTAATAATACACGTGTTTTTGAAAATAATCGGATATATTTGGTACTGTTTTGGAAGAATGAAAAAGAAGATATGGACCTCCTCGTCTTGATCAAACGCCATTCATTAAATTAGCAGATCATATTATTGTGCCTCAACAAGAGGTAACAATTGTACCAAAGAAGCAGAAAAACTATAAAAACAAACCATATGCAAGAAATTAATTCCATCAACATTATGGAAAAATTCTCCTTGTTTGAAAAGCAATGGACGCCTCACATCATTGGAGAACTCAACGGACAGTATGTTAAACTTTGTAAGTTAAAGGACGACTTTGTGTGGCACAGCCATGAAAATGAAGATGAATTATTTATGGTATTTAAAGGAACGCTCTTAATGGACTTCAGGGATGGGAGAACCGTAGAAGTCAAAGAAGGCGAGATCCTGATTGTACCCAAAGGAGTAGAACACAGGCCCCACACCAATGGAGAAATTGTGTTTAATTTACTTTTTGAACCCAAGGCCACCCTGCATACCGGGACTGTAGAAAGTGAGATGACGGTAAAGGAGTTGGATTGGATTTAAAATGGGTGCAATTGCTTTTGCCATAAATAAAGCCAATCAAAAATATAATAGAAATACCTACTGGAACGCAATTTCTGGATTTAAACAATTATATTAGTTTCAAATACACCCCATGAAAAATCTTTTGATCCTAACATTTTTTTTGATTTTTGGTAATCATTGCTATTCTCAAAATTGGAATCTTAACACAACCTGGGTATATGAAAGCGATGAATTTGGGCCTCCCATTGATGGAAATTACCTTGTATTGAAAGTAAACAGGGACACCCAGTTTCAAGGTCATGTTTTGAAAGTGATCAATGCTACTTATAAGGAAAAGGAAAGCTACATTCCAATTCCATTTTTAGATGTCAAGCTTGAATACAAAAACAGGAAAATTTCTATTCTGGGTACCACCGACTCCCTTTTACATTTGGTTTATGATTTCAATTTGGAAAAAGGGGATAGATATTTTTCCTATTGCAATATTACACAAAAATACATGGAGGTCATCATTGACTCTACATCTAAGATCTATCAAAACAATATAGAACGTAAGGTCCAATATGTGCACACTGAAAATTTTGATGGTTGCTATTTATCGGGAGCCATAATAGAAGGCGTTGGCACCTATGAATACTTGTTGCCAATATATACCTTTGTAGATCCTCCGCCTGGTGGCCAATTGATCTGTTATAATGACGGCATTTTTTCCTGGCCAGGAACTACTCCATGTGACACTTATGTCTTTACCTCTGCTACAGAAATGGAAAAACCTGGTATATTTCCCAACCCTGTCAAAGACATTATTTACATAAGGGACTTTGTGGCTGAATCTTATAAAATCATTAATACATATGGGTCGGTTTTCTTGAATTCTGACAATAATACCAACCAGATTAATATAGAATGTCTACCGGCCGGACTGTACTGTCTTGTTCTAAAAAGGAAAAATAGAGTCCACCAATTTTATTTTATTAAAGCCAGCTATTAATAAAAACGATGGTTCTTATTGTCATTTCTTATTTATCTTCTAATTTGTTTGAAGATTTAACTAATTTTAAAGAAAGAATAGATTTTCTTTTTCACAGAAAGTCTTCAAACAGTTAACCATAATTATGAAATTATTCACCCTTTATTTTCTACTCTTTTTCATAGTCTCTATGCACAACAAGTAGAACCACTTTCCCCCCATCTCGATCAGTACCAAAACGTAAGAGATTTCTGTCTATCGACAAAAACAGGGGAGGCTTTCTTCACCATTCAAAGTCCCAATCAGGATCTTTCGCAAATAGTCTGTGTAAAAAACGGAGAGTGGCAAAAACCCGAATTACTGGCATTTTGTGATGCCTATTCCTATCTCGAACCCTTTATTTCAGCAGACGGGTCAAGATTGTATTTTGCCTCTAACCGTCCGAAAAGTGATGGCGACGAGAAGGCCGGTGATTTTGACATCTGGTATGTCAACAGAGAACCTTCCGGTACTGGCTGGTCGGCACCGATCAATGCCGGCAATGCTGTTAATACCCAGGAAGATGAATTTTACCCTGTCATCACTGCCAACTTCAACCTCTACTTCACAAAAGACTCCAAAAGCGGAATGGGCAAGGATGATATCTACAGATGCCAATGGGATGGGACCCAATACCAACAAGCTGTTTTATTGGATGCCCCTCTCAACAGCGCAGGCTATGAATTTAATGCCTATGTAGCCCCTGATGAATCATGGATCCTCTTTACCCGATACAATGCCATGGGTGGCTTCGGAAGCGGTGATTTGTACCTTTCCCGCAAGGATAAAAGCGGATCCTGGTCGATTCCTGAAAATATGGGCTCAGTCATCAATACCCCCTCCATGGAATATTGTCCTTTTTATGACTTCGACAGTCAAATCTTATACTTTACCAGTAGGAGAAATTTATTGGTTCCGAAGAAGTTTTCTGATGTTGATGCATTTAACGACTATATAAGTCTTGGAGCAAATGGGTTAAGCAAAATTTTTAAAATCCGTATAAAAATATAATTTGCATATACAATATTTGACTTATGTTTTTGTATATTTAATAAATCAAATCAATGCCGTCATGCGAAACACCACTGTACTCTTCCTTATAATTTTCCTTTGCGGAACATTACTGGGACAGAAAACGAAGAATAATTATTCTATCAATGATGAAAAAGAAGAAATAAGGGATTTATTAATCGATGTAATGAAGTGGCACGATAAAAACGACCCATTTATTGGCTATGTACCCATTTTTGATCCAAGCAGCGGACAAGCCACCGGCATGGACCTAAAGGCTCTTCAGGAAGGATTAAACGAGCTCAAAGAAACCGAATTTTTCGACGCCTCTTTTATTGCCAACTACAGAACCATAGTTAGATCGCTTCATACCAAAATTCAAAATAAAGAAGTTGAATTTGCAGAAGGAGATCTGGCCCCTTATGCAGAAGCGGATCCCTGGTGCAATTGTCAGGATGTTCCTAATGATTTTAGCTGGGGTCAGATGCATGTTAATTTTATAAGTCTTGATAAAAACATGGCAGAAATAGCCTGGACCTGGGATGACTCAGAAGAGAGCCAATCATTTAGTTACGGAGTAAAAATGCGAAAGATGAGAGGAAAATGGAGGATTACCTACTTACAAGGTTTTGATGTAAATACCACCCCAAAATAAAGAAGTCTAACACAACACACAAATAGGCTTCAATTAAAAATAGAACAACTGTACTTCAAATGAAATATTTACCCAAAAATTGAAGCTATAAAGAAATTATGGTTTGTTTACCTTATAGTATTTATTTCAAATGACCGAAATAGAAAATTATTATTCCAACCAACCAGAGCCCATCAAAGGGACCCTGTTAGCGCTTAAAGAAATAGTATTGAGTCAAGATAAAAACATAAGTCATGAATGGAAGTACGGCATGCCTTTTTTCAGTTATAAAGGCAAAATGTTTTGCTATTTATGGGTCCACAAAAAATACAAGCAGCCATATATAGGCATTGTTGAAGGTCAAAGATTCAACGACCCCGATTTATTGCAAGAGAGCAGAAGTAGAATGAAAATTATGCTGTTGAATCCTGAAATTAATCTTCCGGTAAAAAAAATTAAAAACCTTTTAAAAAAGGTCTTAACCTTGTACCAATCAGGCATTATAAAATTACCCCAAGAAAGCTCAGGCAAAAAAATCAAACCCTAGCAAATTCAGAACCTAACCCAGATGAGCACCTCCAGCAAAATATCCATCCTCAATGGATTGATCCTAATGTTGATAACACTGGCTGATTTTACCGGCATGGTTCATTTTGAATTACTGCTTTCCTATCAGTGGCATAAATTACTCCATATTTTAGGGGTTGTCATTTTTATGGGCAATATGATTGTGGGCCCGGTGTGGTTCTCTTATGCCTTTTATTCCAAAGATGCCCATGTTTTAAAATTTGCTGCTAAGTTGTTGCAAAAAACGGATCTGTATCTCACCATACCCGGCGTTGCCCTCACTGTACTCAACGGACTTTGTCTCTCCGCTGTCTATGGTGGCAGCCAAGCGCAACCCTGGTTATTGCATTCCATCTACTTAATTTTTACCATGTGGGTGCTGTCTGTTCCCCTTGTTTTCTTGCAGGAAAAACTTTTTGTGGCCATGGAAACAGAAGCCCAAAATGAGGTCAAAATCAACCGCCTCCTCATCCAATGGAGTATTTTAGGTAGCCTGGTGATGATCCCACCCAGCATCATTTTTTATTGGATGGTGGTAAAACCGGTATAAAAGCGACGACTAATTTTATTTTTGTTCGTTAGGATGGCGACATTTCCATCAGATATTTAAAAAACCAAGGACTCATTGACACATTTCGGCCCATTTGCCAGTACTTTTATATAAGAAATCATTATTCAATGAGCAATAAAATCAATAAAGAATGGCATTTGGCACATAAGATGCCCAAAAATCCAACAATTGAACAAAGGATAGAGTGGCACCTCGAACACGCAAAACATTGTGAGTGTCGTAAAATTGAAGGTAAAATAGCAGAAGAAATGATAAAAAGAGGCATCAAGTTTTGACCTCAGCGATATCTGGTACTTAATGGAGGATAAAGTGAAGGGTGATGAATTTAAAAACACAGCTACCTCACTTACTAATGGGTCGAAATCATAATTTTGAAATTTTAGGAAGGCAACCAAAAAACAACCTTCATCAAGGTCGATTTTTAACACCAAATAAACCTATACAGCACAATGAAAATTAAAAAATACATGTGGTTCTTATTGCTGACTGCAGTGTTTCGCCCCCTGCAAGCCCAGGTGATTACCCGACTGGATGGCAGTAATATTATGGTTTCAGACATTGATCAAACCGTAATAAAATTGATGGAAGCTGCCCAGGTCCAGGGGGTCAATCTGGCCATCCTGCAACAAAATAAAATTGCCTATTTGCAATCTTATGGTTATAAAAACAAACCTCAAAACAGCCTGATGGACACTGCCACCATTGTATATGCCGCGTCATACAGCAAGGCAGTTTTTGGTTATTTGGTGATGAAACTGGTGGAAGAAAATCATCTTTTATTAGACACTCCGCTTTCCCACTATTTAAAAAAACCATTGCCGGAATACGAGTACTATTCAGATTTGCAAAACGATGATCGCTGGAAGCTGATAACTCCGCGAATGTGCTTGAGTCATACGACAGGACTACCCAATATTAGGTGGTTTCATCCCATCACAGGTGAAATGGATACCCTGGGTGTAATGCGTTTATACTTTAAGCCCGGCGAAAAATATGCTTATTCGGGTGAAGGTTTTAAACTACTGCAGTTGGCCATCGAAGAATCGATGGATAAGAAAATCGATGAAATAGCACAGGAAAAAATATTTAAGCCCTTGGGCATGCACAGAACCGGATACATATGGCACGATCGTTTTGGCGACGATAATGTTGCCGTGGGCCACCTCAATAATGGCCTTATCGATGTGAAGAAAAAACGCAAGGAAGCCGTTGCTGGTGGATCTCTGGTGACCACCATAGCTGATTATGCCCGCTTTATTGAGCACATCATGCAACAAAAAGGACTGTCAGGCGGCTTATACCAAGAAATGTTATCACCACAAATAGCCATTCACTCGGTTACCCAGTTTCCCCCCATTACTTCTGCCACAACCACCCAAAATGATGGTATTGGCTTATCTTATGGCCTCGGCTGGGGTTTATTCCATTGTTCCTATGGACGTGCCTTTTTTAAAGAAGGGAATGGCGAATCCTGGAGAAACTACAACATCAACTATGCCGACAAAGGCCTGTCCGTCATCATCATGTGCAATAGTGAAAATGGAGAGTTGATATATCAGGAATTAGTCGAAACCGTAACAGCAGACAATTGTATACCCTGGCAATGGCACGGCTATGTGCCTTATACTAATGGTAGTAAAAAATAAGGAACAGCCTATGGATAACAGAGCTGAACTGATTGAAAAAATATTCAGTGCGCAAGACAAAAATGGTTTCTGGAAGACCCTCACCCCAAACGATCGTTACTATCCCGACTACCAACACTATGTTCCCAATTTTAAAGCTTCACTTTGGACGTTGATTTTATTGGCCGATTTACAGGCTGATAAAAATGAAGTTAGGGTAAGGAAGTCCCTTGCCGAAATCAAAGATCAGTTTTACGATGCTGACCATGGCATCTTTACCCTAAAAGAAGATCATTTTCCCATACCCTGTCTGAATGGCAACATCATCTATCTTGATGCTTATTTTAATGAGAAACCCGACCCACGTTGCATACAAGCCCTGGAATTTTTTGCCCAATACCAACGATTTGACGATGGCTGCTATGAAGAACCCAAAAATAAGTTTTGTGCCAACACCAGTTGTTATGGCAAACACAGCTGTTACTGGGGCATTGTCAAACTTCTGAAAGGAATCTCCTTTGTGCCCAAAACATTCAGAAGTCAAAACGTACAGGTATTAAAACAAAAGTGTGTAGATTTTATACTCAGGCACGAAGTATGTTTTAGTTCGCATCACCCTGAGAGAATTATGATTGAAAAATTGGACCTGCTTACCTTTCCCAATATGTACAAAAGCGATTTTTTAGAGATCCTGTGGCTGTTGAAAAGAGAAAAGGTACATTCAGAAGCTATGGACAAGGCACTGCGTTTGTTGTTGTCCAAAAAACAACACAACGGCAGCTGGCAGCTGGAAAGGGAAATTTACAACATGGTGGTATCTATAGGTAGAAAAAACTCTCCAAATGCCTTTATTACCCAAAGGGCGCTTGAGGTAATCCATGGATAAAAAAAATACTCTTTACCTCCTATCTTGCTTTAAAAAAACATATTAAATAAATATTACATATATTTAAGATGTAATTATTCCCTATGATTCTCATGGCTTGTTGTAATGATGCACACCCTGGCCTCAGAAATAATAATCACGCCATAAAATAATTTGAATCAGGACTTTCTTAGGGTGAACAAAATCCACAATTTTTGTTTATTCTGTTATGAAAATTATCTTCTCCTTCTTTTTATCTTTCCTTCTATACAACACAAGCATGGGTCAGTACACCCATCTTGGCAGCTGGAACATCCTGAACATTCGCTATGATATAGGTGATAAATGGTCGGTATTTGCAGAAGGTCAGGTAAGATCTCTTCACTTTTATGACTGGTTTCACTACCACGAATACAAGGCCGGCATCATCTGGCACAATCGACCCGGCATGCACATCGCTCTGGGCATGGGAGATTACGATACATACAAAGAGGTGATTTTGTTACACCCAAAAACAACGACGAATTCAGGCTATGGCCTCAATTGACCTTTGATCAAAAACTGGGCAAGGTAAAAATGGAAACCCGCTATAGGGCCGAACTTCGCTTTCAGGAGAGTGGCTTCCGCGAACGATTCAGGCAGAGGATCTTGTTCTCTCTTCCATTGGCCTCCAAAACGAGTGTCAGTTTTTCAAATGAAATCTTTTTTACCACCCGAGAACCCTATTTTGAGAGAAACCGAGTGGCCCTCAATTTCAATCAAAAACTCAGTCCATCATTTTCCATCATGCTGGGCTATCTCCACCAGTTTGATTATCGCATCAACGATGAGACAGGCAGAGATTTTTTGCAAGTTGGTGGTTATTTTGTGTTAGGCAAATAGAACCTTCCAACAAATAGGATTATTTGGACATCAAGTTACCAGATGCGCTATTCTATTTAGTTCAATTACCAACAATTTATAGAAACGTAGCTCTCAACTCATAAAGTTTAGCAATGACTTTGGCTCTTTTGGCCTTCAGCTCTACTTCTTTGCCTTTGAGTTCAAGTAACTTTTGCTCGCGGGCATTGACCAAAAACACACTGCTCTCACCCAGATTGAATCGGGAGATTTCCAAGGCATACAATCGGCTTTGGGCCTGGATGAGGGCAGCGATGTTTTCGATTTGACCCACTAATAAAGCCAATTCATTGGTAGCGCGTTTTCTTTATTGGCCAGGTCTCTCACTTTTAGCTGCATATCCAATTGGGTATCCCGGATTTTTATCTTTGTTTTTTGTAATGCCCCTCTACCCTCTCTCAGCAGAAGGGGCATTTTGAATTGGACTCCCAGCAGGTAGTTGTCTGTAAAATAAAAACGATCAAGCCCCGAAAACTGGTAGCTGTTTTTGCTGAGGAGGCGGGTGCTGAGGTTGAGCTCGGGCAAGAGCATTTGCTTTTTGTATCGCTGCTCAATCTCCAGCGCCTTCAGTTTGAATTCATACCATTTTACTGCCGGATTGGACAAAAGGGGGACATTGGACAAGGCCAGCTTCAGCCCCTCTTCCTCCCCTCTCTGCCAGTCGGTTTTCACAGGAAAAATTTTACCTGTCATCAGGCTGTCAGGCTGCGCTCCCGCCAAACAAAGTTAGACAGATGTAGGCCGGCATTGAGGTATTCTGTCCTTCTTTCGTCTCGCTGCATCCTCAGTTGATTGACCTGGATAAACAATTCCATGGTGTCGGCCTCCGATCGATCACCATTGACAAACAAGGTTCTCAACAAGTTTTTTCTTTGCTCGGCCAATTGCCAGGTGTCGGTGGTCAAGCGCCAGACCTCATATTTTTCTAGCCAGGTCCAGTAGGCCTGTGCTGCTGATGAAACCACCTGGTTGTAAGCGAGGATTCTGGCTTCTTCGCTTTGGTTGCTGTACTGCCTTGCCATCTGCAGGGCCGCCCTCCTTTCATCCATCCATAGTCCTTTGAGCAGTGGCAGATCCAGTCCAAGATAGGAAATGGTGCCTACCGTTGTTTCAGGATCGAGGTACACACCCTCTGCCCTTTCAATGCCCGTATTAAGCTGGACAGCCCATGGTGTGGGCCATTTAAGCGAAAGCGCATTTTTATCATAGTACGTAGTGCCGGAAAAATTTTTATCCGCTTTTTTAAAGTCAAGGATTGGATCAAAACCCCCTTTGGCTTCCAACAAGCCGGCATTGGCAGCATCAACCAATAAATCAGCTTTGAGAGATAAAGGATGGTAATCTCTGATTTGTCGGATAAACACATCATAACCAAGAATACTATCTTGCTGGGCAGCCAATGCTGAAGCAAAAAATACGAAAACAAAAAAATAATTTTTTTTCATCGCTTACTTTTTATCGGTTGTCACCTTATAGAAATCTGGTGGGAAGCCGTTGATGTTTCTCCACAGCTCATAATACACGGGCACTTCTTTGAGCATGCTGATGCCTTGGGCCGCTGTACCAATGGTCAGGGTTTGCGGCCATTGACGATAGGAATTGTCTTCCCGTACCATGACCCGAAATTTTCCATTGGCATCGGCGGCTTGTCCAATAAATGTAACGACCCCTCTAAACGTTCCATAACTGGAAGCCGGCCAGCCACTAAATACGATGGCAGGATACCCGTCAAAAACCAGCATCACCTTTTGGTCTTTCTGGACCAGGGGCAGATCAACAGGATGGATGTAAATCTCAACTGCCTTGTTTTGCTGGGTTGGTACGATTTCGGCGATGAAATCACCTTCCTTTACCCATTCACCTATACCTGCCTTCATGGCCTTGCTGAGTTGTCCGGACTGAGGTGCTGTGATATAGTAATACTTACTGCGGGCATCATAGTTGGCAAAGAGGTTTTGCAACTTAGCTACTTCTGCCCTGGTGCCTGCTACTTCTGAGAGCACTGCAGATCGATCGCCTCTAGCTTTAGCAATTTTATCCGTATAGTCCTGGATGGCCAGGTTTCTTTCAAAGCGAAGGGCATAAAGTTCTTGTTTGCTTTGTTCCCATTTGTTTTTAACCATCACTACCTTGCCCTGAGAAAGCTGGTAGTTGACCCACCTCTTTTCATATTCAACCTTGGAAATGGCACCACTATCCAACAATATCTTTGCGGCTTCATTCTGTCGGAGGTAAGCTTTTAGCTCATTGCCCAAGGCTACATATTCAGTACTATCATTGGTGATCTTCAATTTTTGCTGCTGCATCTTGTTGTCGATGACCTGCAATTTCGAATTGAGGGCAGCCTGCAGGGCAGTTATCTGCGAACCAATGGCATTTGACTTGTCATTGTACAATTCAACCGCATCTGACTTGGCAGAGAGCTGATCCTGCGTTCTGGCCAAAAGCTGCGGATCAAAATACTCCACCTTTACTTCTTCTAATCGCACCAGGGTATCACCCGCCATCACCTGATCGCCCTCGGTGACGTACCATTGAGCGATCCTTCCACCAATAACGGTATTGACTTCCTGAGCCCTGTCTTCCAATCTGAGGGTGGTTACCTTTCCCTTTGAGCGTACGTTTTGGGTCCACGGTAAAAATAAACAGATGATGATGACCAAAAGAATGGCGAGGGTCCACCGAATAAGACTGGCCTCTTTCTTAATCCTGTATACTTTCGAAAAAGAACCAAAAGAGGACTTCCGCGATTCGGTTTCAAAATGGGGATGTATGTATTTATAATTCATGATACTATCAATAATTGAGGGTTATAACCTGGTCAAACATTTGTTTTATGCGATTGTCTGCTTCCGGCACACTCACCACCAGGGTAAGTTCTTTGCGCTTTAGGTAATTGAGCAAACGCAATACTTCTTCATCTGATAAATGGTGGAAGGGATCTTCTAACAGGATGAGTACCTTGCTACCCAACAAGGCCCTGGTCAGCAAGATGGCATGTTTTAAGGGACCATCTGCTTTGTGCCCTCTGGGTCCCAATTGGGTATCAAATCCATTTTTAAATCGGGCAATGGCTTTCATAAGTCCTGTGAGGTGGGCCAGCTGCATGAGTTGTTCAGGGTCAGAAGGTTCATTGCCCATGGTAATATTTTCCAAAATACTGCCGTGAAACAGTCCACTGTTTTTGCCCATCCACCCTATGCTTTGCCTAAGTGGTGAGGGTTTAAAACTGGTGGTTGGCAGTCCATCGATGAGGGCATGGCCTTCTTTCATTTCTATAAGGCCGGTTATCATGGGCATCTGTCGCGACAAATAAGCTGTAGGAGTGATCCAGCACGACCATTGGCCGGCTTCGAGCTTCCATTCGCCTTCAGCATTTTCAAATGGGGTCAATGAATGCGACGTTGGCATCTCAGAAGAATGGCGCTGGAAATTGCCGGTTACCTCTTCCGGAAGGCCCACTACTTTTTCCAGTTTCTCAAGTGCTACCAGGGCGTTGTATACCTTGTCAAAATTGCCTATGAATTTTTCAACTGAATTGATAATCGTGATGATTACCAGGTCTGCTGCAATAAACTGACCGATGTTGATTTGTTGATCCACCAACAGTACAACTCCTAAAATTAGCATGATGGCAATGATGCTGATTTTAAAAGCAATCAAGCTCCAGTATTGAAATTTTAAAACCCTGAAATGCCGGGTTCTGTGTTTGAGGTATTCACTCACCAGCTGATCTGTACGATTCATATGCCAATCGTCATAAGTTTCTGCTTTAAAATCCAGGATGGCCGCACTTAGGTCCTGAAACCAGGAGGTAAGGGCATACTTGGCATCACTCGTATTGACGGCTGAGGTAAGGCCTTGCGACGCCGTGAATCGGAGAATCAGCAGCACAATGATCAACATGACCAGGCCAAAGCCCAGAAAAAGCGGGTGATAAAAGGACAAGAGCAGGGTACCAAAAATAATTTGTACCAGGGCGGCCGGAATGTCAATTAGCAGCTTTTGCAAACTCTTTTGGAGTGAGGATACTTCCAAAAAACGATTGACCAACTCCGGTAAGTGGTATTTGCGCGCCTTGTCGAGGTCGATAGCTAGTAGTTTGTGACTAAATTCAAAGGCGTAGCGGACGTAAATTTTCTGCTCAATTTTTTCGATGTGTTCCATCTGGCGGACCTGCAAAAGTCCGTTGATGATCACCCCCAATAACACCAATACAATAAGAACTATGATAGAAGTACTCACACTGCCCGCCATCACAAAGCCGATAATGGATTGGATGCCCAAAGGCAGCGATAAAAATACGATTCCTGAAAAAATGGCAAAAAAGTAAACTGCCAGAACATCCTTATTATCCAGTTGGATGGTGCGAAAGAGCTTACTCAGGGCTGAAGCATATGAAACTCCAATCTTTTGGGTTTGATTTTCTTTTTCCATGCCACAAAGATAGTGTTACAAATACTTAATATAGTATTACTATTATTTTAATATAGTGTTAAAATTCTTTAAGATGTAACACTATATAAATTCAATTGTACTACCTTTGTATCAAAGAGTTAACCATGGATTTTCAACTATCATTTAAAGTAAGTGAAAAAATATACCTCAAGGACCCTAGTCAATCTGCCATAGGCAAGAGCATTGTCCAGCAGGGCATCAAAATGATACATGAACTTGGTTTTGAATCATTTACGTTTAAAAAACTGGCCCAGGAGGTAGAAATTACCGAAGCCACCGTTTACCGGTATTTTGAAAACAAACACAGGTTGCTCCTTTACATCCTAAATTGGTACTGGAGTTATCTGGAGTTCATGGTGATGTTTAAAATCCAAAACCTGGGAGATGCCAGAGAAAAACTGGATAGCATCATAGAATTACTGACCACCAAACTACCTGCTCAATCGGGGGGTATTGACTTCGACCAAAACCTGCTTTATGAAATTGTAGTGGCTGAATCTTCAAAGACTTTTTTAATCAAGGATGTCAATGAAATCAACAAACACCAGGTTTTTAAGCCATATAAAGACCTTTGTCAGGCCATTGCAGAAGTAATTATTGAAATAGATAGCTGTTATCCCTACCCCCATTCTCTGGCCAGTACACTGGTAGAAACAGCCCATTCCCAGCAATACTTTATCAGTCACCTGCCAAGGCTTACAGATGCCGATAACCATGATGCAACATCGTACACTCTAAGTTATCTGCGCGACCTCATCCATAAGGTGTTAAAATAAAAGCGGAGCAAATCCAAAGGACTGCCCCGCAACGGTTTATAGATAATTACTGTTTACCCCGTCCGAGGAACCAGGCGGCAACTGCTGCACTTATGGCTGTGCATACTCCATTGGCAACCATGTCAATCCATGTGTTGCTCATAAGAGCAAATTTAAACATGCCAACCATGCCTGCGCCCATAGAAAGTGACATTAAAGCTCCAATAATGAAACCCTGGGTTGCACCCTCTTGCCAGTTGGAGGCCCCTGATTTCACCAAAACATAACCTACCAGAAATCCCCAGGCAAGACAACTCACAATCATCAATGCCATGTCCATTTCTTCCGGCTTTTTCTGAACGATGTCGGCCATGCCCTCGGCAAGAGGCATTGCATCAGCCAACAACATGCCATAAACCAGCCAGCCCAATAAATAGTACACAATTCCTGCAATTAGCGAAGCGATAATCCATTTACTCCAGTTCATCGTAATAAAGTTTTGATTTTGAATAAAAAAGTAAAATTATATTTATATTTTACTCAATCTAACATTTGCCCCATTTTATTGCGATATTTAGATAATTCTATGCATTTTTCGTTGATTATCAATCATTAACAGTTAAAACATGGTCTTTTATTACATTTTATTCTAAAAAAAGACCTATTGTGTAGATATCCCAATATTTTAGTGCTTCAATAAAGATCTTTATGGCAGCTTTAAAAGACATGTTTGACAGCACTTTGATCGGTCAACTGGCCTCCCTCATTCATGCACAGGAAAAAAAATTCAAATCCACCGTTTTTTGCAATGATGTTTTAAAGGCCTTCCCTCAAATGGAGCTCAATGAACGCATGCGCCATACTTCAGAAATGTTGCACTGCCACCTGCCCGGCCCCTATGCCAGAAACATTGCCATCTTTAAAGCGGTCATTCCTCACATGCCCAGGTCGTACACCAACCTGGTCTTTCCCGATTATGTCTCGCAATTTGGTATGAAAGAGACAGAACTCTCCCTCGATGCCCTTCATTATTTCACCCGCTTTGGTTCTTCTGAATTTGCCATCCGTCATTTTTTGCGCGAAAACATCAAAAGCACAATCGCCGTCATGAAAAAGTGGACCAAAGACGAAAATGAACACGTGCGGCGCTTGGCATCTGAAGGCTCCAGACCCCGACTTCCCTGGTCATTTAACCTTACTGAGGTCATCAACAATCCCAATCTTACCCTACCAATATTGAACAACCTTATCTACGATGATTCTGCCTATGTTCGCAAGTCGGTGGCCAACCACCTCAACGATATATCCAAAGATCACCGGGAAGTAATGGTAAGCTTTGTTAAAAACCACCTGGGCAAAAATACGGAAACCGATAAGCTGCTCAAACATGCATGTCGCACCCTTCTAAAGTCGGGTGACAGTGAGGTAATGGCACTCTTCGGCACAGCCCATTCTGAAGATCTTCTACTTGATCATTTTGTTCTTCACACCAACAAGGTGCATGTAGGAGGAGATTTACAATTTACCTTTCAAATCAGCAACAAGGGCAAGTCAGAACTCAAGGGGCGCTTTGAATTTGCCATCTACTTCCTTTTGGGAAGAGGGCAATACTATCGAAAGGTATTTAAAATAACAGAACGACTAATTCCTGCAGGTTCAAACACTGAGATAAATAAAACTTTTTCATTCCGCCCCATATCAACCCGTCAATATCGGCCCCTTTTCCTGCCACATCATAAACACGAATACTTTTTAGGGCAGTCCCTGATTTTTGAATTACAACCTGGTTTTGGCAGGGATTTGGATAGATTAAAACAGGGCTTTCTGCAGCTTCCTCCTTTGATTGTGTGGTCACCGTTTTGGCCTCCCAGGCTCCCAGGGTGGGCATGCTAAAAAAAGCTTTGCCCGAGATGTCTTTTACCACCTCATTACCATAAGAGAGCCCTTTAGCAATGGCCGGGCTGGTCGCTTCCAAAACGTATAAAGAATCTGCCTGGATCAAAGGGTCTGCCACCCAGTTATTGACTTTTATGCCTGGCAATTGGGGCCCGGACCACGAAGGCTGGGTGGTTTTGTACCACATGTTATGTTGAAACGAAAAAGTTTCCGGTGCTGTATTGGGCCCAATATTGACCTCGGTAGAAACCCGCTGGTCTACTATAATAAGGTTATTAAAAAACAGGTTGTTGCCACAAGGCACAAAACGGGTAGGATCTACGGTTTCCTGAAGTATGCGGGCCACCCATTTGCCCGGAAAGAGCAGTGTGTTGTTGGATACCACCACTTCCGTACAACCCACAAAAGCCACCGGGGCCTCCGAACCACTGATAACATTGGCTATAACCCGGATGCGAGCTGCTTCATATTTGGCATCGATGGGCCTGAAAAAAGAGAGTCCGGTGCTGCCTCCCAGGTTGAGCGCCCTGGCCCCTCCATTGGTAAATACGTTTCTGGAAATAATGAGGTCGGCTGTTCCACCCTTGGCCTGGATGCTATTACTGCCCAAATTGGAAAAATTACATTTTTCTATGATCCCAAAATGACAGCCTACCATGTCAATGCCGCTGCCCCCTGTTGCCCCATTTCTAAAAGTGCAACCGGTAATAACAAAAGAATCAATGCCCGACAACTTCAACAGATCGTTGTTTCCGGTAGCATTGATATTTTCAAAAGTACAATTAACCAGTCGCAAGTTGTGTGACGGTGTGCTGTAACTTCCCCCATCGTCCATATTCAATCCATTTCCTGTCTGCCCTGAAATCACAAATCCTTCTATTTGCAGGTAAGCGGCATCTGTAAACTGAATGGCATTGCTACCACCCTGGATGCGTGTCGCACCGGCCTGTGCAGCCCTCAGGTAGATCCACTGATTTTGATTTCCTTTTAGGTTTTCGATGTACATACCTCCGTTTATGGAAGCATCGTAACACAAAATAGTATCTCCCGCCACCGCCTGTTGAGCTGCTGCTGTCACGGTAGCATACGTCTTGCCCACTCCCACCGGCAAAATGCGACTGTACAAGGACTGGCTTCCCATAAAAAGTACAGTGAAAAAAAATGTGTACACCCTAATTTTCATTCCTAAGTATTTTCAACGAAGTTAATTAAAATTTCAAGACGTGGAGCGCGAAGCGTGGAGCCGTAAGCGTGGAGCGGCGGCCGTGTCGCGGCGTTAGCCGGAGATAAGCCGAAAGGGACAGCCGTAAGCGGTAAGCCGTGAGCGGTAAGCGGTAAGCCGTGAGCGGTTCGCCTTGCGTGTCACCACCATTTATGACCCCCATCATAGAATTTGATCTGGAATAAGAATAAATTTATTGTGAAAACAGTTGATTATGATTCATGAAACATCCATAAAAACCATGAAAGTGAGTGAGGCCATGACCCACAACCCAATTGTTGTGAATCAGGATACTTCACTTACCGAAGTACAGATCATTTTTGAAACCGAGATGATCCACCACATACCTGTGATTGACGATTCCGGTTTTCTGATGGGCATCATCAGCAAGTCGGACCTCAATCTGCTGCTTGACTGGGGAACCAGGCTCAACCTGAAATCGAGTCAGGTAAAAAATGAAAAGTTATTGAGTAGCAACAATGCAGATAGCATTTGTTCGCCCCATGTCATGGCTGTGCGACCCGAGGACTCGCTGATGTATTGTTTTGAAATCTTCAGAGAAAATTACTTTCGATCATTGCCGGTGGTAGATGATGAAGGAAAAATTGTAGGCATCATCACTCCTTACGACCTGATGGTTGCCGCTTTTACAAAATAAAACCAACTTATTGTTCACCTTTAATTTATTGTCATGAAAATTCTGGTTCCCTTTGATTTTTCCAAATCCGCTGAAAAGGCATTGGACTATGCCATTTGGCATCAACGCCAGTTTGGTGGCAGTATTGATGTATTGCACGCCATCAGTGGCATCATTGCCACTCCTGAAATGCCAATGATCTTGCCCGATGATATGGTCATCAATGGCGCCAAAGATAGATTGGAAGAAATCATCAAAATAAAAAGAACAGAAAACAAGCTGGCGGATGAGACTTTACAGTGTCAGGTTTTGGTTGGCACACCGGCCTCCAGCATACTGCTCAAAGAAAAGTCTGAAAACTACGACCTTATCATCATGGGTACCCACGACAAGGAAAGCCTGTTTGACCGCATTCTGGGCTCAGTTTCCAATACCGTAGTCAAACTATCCAATTGTCCGGTACTGGCGGTGCACAGCACATCCAAGGCAGATATCAAGATGGAAAAAGTTTTATTTGTCATCGACGATGTCACACACATCAACACTGCCCTTGATCACTTTTTGGAATACAACAACAAGGTGAAGGCCAAAACCGATTTTGTCCACTTTTCCAAAGGTGATGACAACATTGATCTGCAGGCAGAGGAGATTCTGAAAAAATATTACACCACCAACGACCTCAACTTTGCTTTTGAGTTAAAGAACATCTTTAGCAAAGATCCCATTGCCGACATTTCTCAACTCGCTGTAGAGGGAGAGTATGATATGATTGCCATGGTGAGAGACAATGAGGGCTTGTTTTTCAATTATTTCAGGCCGTCCTTCTCCATTAAAGCAATTCACCATACTTTGGTACCCGCTTTGATATTCAAAGCCAAGGAAAGTTAAAACCATTGTATGAATCAGCAGACTACAAGTAAACCCTCCACCCAAAAGTTATTCAACCAGGACATCAACTTTCTGGATGGTCCCAGCAGCAGGGGCAGAGAACTGTCATTTGTTTGGAAAGCCATGGTGCAGTTTATCAAAGGATTTAGAACCCTGCACTTTGTGGGACCCTGTATTTCGGTATTTGGCTCTGCCCGCACAGGCGAAGGACATCCGGTGTACCAGAAATCGTACGAGGTTGGAAAAAAGATTGCCGGCCTGGGCTTTACCGTCATGACCGGAGGAGGTCCGGGTGTAATGGAAGCCGCCAACAGAGGGGCTTTTGAAAACGGAGGGCAATCGGTGGGTTGCACCATCAAGCTGCCAAAGGAACAGACCAACAACCCCTACATGCACCGATCAGTAGATTTTTCTTATTTCTTTGTGCGCAAGGTCTTGTTGGTCAAATACTCACACGCCTTCGTGGTAATGCCGGGCGGCTTTGGCACCATTGATGAGCTGTTTGAAACCCTGACATTAATCCAAACCGGCATCCTCCACAATTTCCCGGTGGTGGTCATTGGCAAGGATTATTACAGCGACCTGTGGATCTTCATCGAAAAGATGATTCAGGAAAAAACCATCAATCCCGCCGATCTTGACCTCTTATTGCTAACCGACGACATAGACGAAGGCATTAACCATATTGAAAATTACATCAAAAACCATTATCTAATTAGGCCCAAACCAAAGGCCTGGTGGATCCTGGGTGAAAAATCATCAGCGATACAATCCAGGGTCTATTAAAAAAGACCTAACCATCATGAAAGTCACCAAAGAAACCCATTTATTGAGCTTACAGCTCGCTTTTAATGAAAAATTTCCCCATCTCAAAATATCCTTCTACAAGGGTAAACACGATAAAAATGAATTGTCGCCCATTGCCGAAGAGCTGTTTAGAGACTTTTCGGTTGGAGAGTTAAATCCCGACTTCACGGAAGCAGAGTTTATCTTTTATGAACACGAAACGGTCTCTGATTTCGAAGACAAAATGGAAAAAACCTTTGGTTTACACGTACAGGTGCTCCGAAAATCAGGGCAAACCTGGATCCAAACCTCGGTTACCGACGAGTGGACCCTAAAAAAGCAAGAAGAACACGGTCATTGACCAAAAGAAATGAAGCCACAGAAGATGGTCGGCCAGCAAATTATTTCTAAAAAATAGGCTGGTCGACCAATTTTTATTTTAAAAAATCTCTGTTTTTAGAATTATATATAAAAATTCAAAAGATACTCATCTACCAAATTTAATTTTGGGTGTAGAAATAACGTTTTGAGAAACGATCAACAGACGCGGGTAAACCATATATTTGTGGCATTGTTTACCTAATAAAAACAGATGAATAAGACTACACTTTTGGCGCTGATCATGATTGTGGCTGCTGGGGTCATTTTTATGAATGCTTCCAAAGATGTAAGCACCTATTCCAATTTCCGCGAGGCAGACAGTACCGGAGATCGGGTCAAGGTTGTGGGGGTATTGAGCAAGGGTAAACCCATGGAATACCTTCCAGAAAAAATCCGAACATTTTTAAATTTTACATGACCGACAACAAAGGGGAGGAAAAGCAGGTAGTACTTGCCAAGGCAAAACCTCAGGACTTTGAGAGATCCGAACAGATCGTGGTTACGGGTACCATGAAAGACAATCAGTTTTATGCAGATGAGATTCTCATGAAATGCCCGTCTAAGTACAAAGAAGAAGAAATTACCCTTCGCAAGGGTTCATAAATATGGACAAGATTCAATATGTTGGAGAAGCCCTTTGGATCGGCTATCTCTGCAAAGCTTTTATCATTGGCGGTTTTGTAGCTGCCCTTCTTTCTGCTGTGAGTTATACCTTCTCTTCTTGGGGAAGCTCAACTCAGGCACCCGCATGGAAAAGACTGGGCAACATAGGATTTGCTGTTCACGCCCTGTTGATCATTTCGCTGCTTGGCCTTATGTTTTATGCCATGGTGCAGCAACATTACGAGTATTCCTACGTATTTGACCACGTTTCAGGCGATCTGCCTATGAAATACATCTTATCTGCATTTTGGGAAGGCCAGGAAGGAAGTTTTTTGCTCTGGATGTTTTGGCACCTGGTAATCGGTGCCGTTATCATTGCCATCAACGACCAATTCAAGCTGGAAGTCATGGCCGTGATCATGGTAGCAGAGATCTGGCTCAATTCAATGTTGCTGGGCATTTATCTGCCCTTTGGTGAAGACATAAAGATTGGTTCCAATCCGATGATGCTGATTCGTGAGATCACCTTAGCCCCCATTTTTAACAACGCCGATTATCTCAGCCTTATTCAGGGCAGGGGCCTAAATCCTCTTTTGCAAAATTATTGGATGACCATCCACCCACCTTTTATCTTTGCCGCCTTTGCCCTCAGTGTTGTACCATTTGGCTATGCGGTTGCTGCCTTGAGAAAGGGTGAATACCAAAACTGGTTGCGTCCTGTTTTGCCCTGGGCTTTGTTTGGCACTGCCATTCTGGGCATCAGTCTCATCATGGGCTCACTTTGGGCCTATGAAGCCTTGTCGTTTGGCGGATATTGGGCCTGGGATCCGGTAGAAAATACCTCGCTGGTACCCTGGATCATACTGGTAGGTGGCATTCACGCCAACCTCATCGCAAAAGCCACCGGCAGGGCCATTCGGTCGACTCTTCTTTTTTATCTGGGTGGATTTTTGATGATTGTGTACTCTACCTTGCTCACCCGAAGTGGCATCCTTGGAGACACTTCTGCCCACGCCTTTACAGAGATGGGCCTCGAATGGCAGCTTACCTTTTTCTTACTCAGCTTTGTTTTTCTGGGTATAATCCTTATGGCCTGGAGGTATAAAAACATTCCTGCACCTGCCAAAGAAGAATCCATTTATTCACGCGAATTTTGGATGTATGTTGGCACCCTGGTCCTGTTTTTTTCGGCCCTGCTTATCAATGCGTCGAGCTCTCTGCCCGTGCTCAATACCATCATTCGTTACTTTGATCCTTCTTATATCGGCCGGGTCATCAAGGATCCGATTGCCCACTACAATAAATACCAATTGTGGATTTCAATTTTTATTGGTCTTTTTTCCGCAATAACGGTTTGGCTGAAATATAAAAATGCTGAGCAGGTCAAAGGAAAATGGCTGGTGCGCATTGCCGTTTATACTGCCGCAGCCTTGCTTCTCACCTGGCTAACTTCTCTTTGGATACAGCTGCCCGAATGGCATTATCTTTTAATGAGTGCCACTGCCTGGTTTACTATTGTTGCCAATGGTCATTTTCTATTGGAAGCAATAACACGCAATACCAGGGCACTGGGAGCGGCGCTGGCCCATATGGGCTTTGGCATCATGGCCATAGGCATTCTTGCGTCCGGTCTCAATTTCAGTTATCTGAGCAATCCTTTTGTATTTAAAGGACTTTTTGGAGGAGAAGGGGATGAAGAAAAGTACATACAATTGATCAAAAACAAGCCCTTGCTGGTAAAGATTATGTGGTAACGTACGAAGCCGACACCCTTATAGGCAAGGCACGTCACTATGACATCTCGTTTAAACAGTTGGGCAATGACAGCAGCCAGCGGGTGTTTATTGATTCTTTTGTGACCCGACCCAATGCAGTCTATTCCAATGATTTTTCAAAGATTGCAGCTTTTAACCCCGACACCCGACATTATGCGGGCAAGGATATATTTACCTGCGTAGTCAGCCTTCCTGCCCAGGTGGCCGACGCAGAGCAGGCCAAACTTATGGAAGACAGTCTGAAATATGCCTCTTTTACGGCACTTCAAGGAGACAGTATCCGAATAGGCAAAGAGGTATTGGTGATTGATGGTTTGCAATACCCTCCGCTACACGAAGAATTTAAAAATCATGCGCTTGATGTAGGATTTGAAGTAGCATACCACATCATTGATGAAAATGGAAAAAAAGAAGAGGGTCAATGTGACATTGGTCTGGAGGGAAGTTTATTGTACAAATTTGCCGGCAAACATGAAAACCTGGGTTGGAGGGTCAGACCTTCTGAACAACTTTTGGATCAATGGTTGAGCCCTGAAGACCAATTGGATTACAGTGTACTGAGCATAAAAAAAGGCCAGGAAATCAGCTGGCAGGGCTATACCCTTAGCATTTCGGGTTTTGACAAAAACGTTGACACCTCAAGGTACAAAGTAGAAAAAGGTGATATCTCTATCATGGGGCTGGTTGATGTTGTGAAAGGAGAAAAATCATGGCTCAGCAAACCCATCTTTGTGTTGCGCGGCAATGCACCCATGAGCATAAAAGACTACCTAATTGAAGAGGGCTTGCACATTCGTTTATCTGCCATCGACCCGGCAACAGGCACCTTCGAACTCAAGGTAGCCAAAGATAAAAGAATCAATTCGGGCTTTCCGCTTGAAATTGCCACCAATGTGCCCCGAAGTGATTACATTGTACTCGAAGCCAAAATTTTTCCAGGCATCAATTTATATTGGATAGGTTCCATATTAATGATGATTGGCTTATTATTGGCCTGGTGGTTCAAATACAAAGAAAATAAAGAATGGACATCTGCATCATAGGTTCGGGCAATATGGCCAGACAACTGCTTCCTGCTTTGCAAAGAGCAGGCCTTGTAGTATCCGGTTTATATGGAAGGAACCTTGAAACATCGTCTGCTCTTTCAGCCCAATATCAGCTGCCTCTCATTTCAAGCCTAAAAGACATCAACAGCGACGTGGCCATCCTTTGTGTTAGCGATGATGCCATTGCAGACATTGCCGCTGAAATGAGTAATTACAAAGGTTTGGTAATCCACACAAGTGGCAGTGTGCCTTCCACAGTACTATCCGCGTTTACAAATTATGGGGTATTGTATCCTGTACAAACCATGACCAAACAAGGCCGGGTCAATTTTGAAAAAGTTCCTCTTTGTATCACCGGCTCCGATGCATCCACCCTCGACACGCTCAATACCCTGGCAGGTCTTGTGAGTCAGAAGGTATACACAATCGACGATGAGCAGAGAAAAAAAGTACACCTTGCCGCTGTGATGACCAATAACTTCATCAATCACCTGGTAGTGGTGGCCAAAGACTACCTCCTCGAAAATCAGTTGGATTACGAGATCATAGTGCCTCTTCTGCGCACTACAATGGAAAAACTCACCCAAGCTCCCTATAATTTTCAGCAAACGGGGCCGGCAGTGAGAAATGATGAAGGGGTCATAAGCCGTCATCTGGAACTGCTTAAAAGCAAGCCCGAACTACATACACTTTACGAAACAATTACTGAAAGTATCCAAAGCCATGCGCATCATTGACGAAATCAACCGCGGTGAATTAAAAGTAACCGTATTTAAAATGAACGACAGATTGAGTCTTAAATTTGAAAAAGACCTCAATGAAATCATTTTTAAATTCAGAGACGGGAGTGGCATTGATCTGGATAATTACAAGACCTATCTGAACGACTCTCTACTGTTAAAAATGGAAGCCCTTCTTTACAGCGCCAACGTTCTCAAACACGATGCCCTCGAAAGGCTCAACCCCAAAGACGACGGTCTGCCCAAGATCTTATAAGCGCATAAGATCAATTAGTATACAATCAGCGGTACAAATACCGGCTGAGTGTTTTGTCCGCTCAATTGCACTAGGTAATAACCCGGTGCCGCTTGTTCGTTCATGCCTATCTGAATGGGGCTTTGTTTGCCGGCCAATGATTGTCTATGTACTACTCTACCCGTACCATCTAATACATGGAGGGCGTCAAATTTTTCAATTTGAGGTGTCACCACCGTAAACTGGCCTTTATTGGGATTGGGAAACAGTTTTACTTTTTCAGCCAACAGATCTTCCTGGGTAGAAATAGGGCCACTGATCAGAACGCAATAATCTTCTGCTTCACCATACTCAGCGGGACTTTCACACGCCATTGATTGCTCTCTATAGGCCATGACTACCCTCATTCGGGTGTGGCCAAGGGCAGCATCTGCCGGTACATAAATGGTATCTACCAATGGGTCTTTGCTGGCCTTTCTGGATTGGGTAAATCTTTCATCTTCATCAAAAGCGCCATCCTGATTCCAGTCTATATAGGCCGTAAAAAATTCGCTGTAGCCCGAGCCGGAAAAGCCGGGAGTAAGTGTAATTTTAACCGAGTCTCCCTGGTTTAATTCGGGGATAAAAGCTCCCATGTGCTGGCCAAAGCCTTTATTGTCCTGGCCCGACTCAAATACAGCATCTTCAAAGGCAATGCTTTGAATCCATTCAGAATCGTTTTCCAATTTTGCAGGCAGACAATAGGACTGCAGGGTACAATTGCCGCAAGAAGTAGCAATATTGTTAATTACTGAGGGTTCAGAAATGACGCCAAAATTTAGACAGTTAGAAGTATACCTAACCAGGTATTGACTACAACTTTCCAATCCGTTGAGCATTCCGGTAGTATTAAATACCAAGCTGTCCCACTCATTACTTCCCGACTGCTGATATTCCAATATGATCTCCGCATCTGAGCCTGTGCTGAAAATTAAACTTCCTTCCTGGATAGACACTGCTACATCATCCGGAGCATAACAACATTTGCCGGAGGTAAGAAAGCGGGTCGATGACCAGGTAAGAGGCTGATCTGTGCACTGGTATCCAAGCTGATATTCGTACTGTGTGCATGGGGCCAATTCCGTCAAAACAGCTGTATTGTTTTGAATGTCTAGTGCTGTAATCCAATTTTCGTCATTGACCTTCCTAAATCTCAGCGAAGCTTCTCCGCCTGATGCATCCCAATAAACAACAGCATTGTTAAGTTCAGACAAGCTATCTTTAATAACCACAGGTACTGCACAGCTGCCACATCTGTTGAGCATGGATTGGGCTGCATTGGTTAGATTTAATTTTCCGTTGGTGGTTGTCAAATCCTGCAACGAAGCATTAGCGGTGGTAGTATTGAGGATAATGTCTCTAACATATAAGGCCGCAGCCTCGGGATCCTGCTTGGTAAGAGTAGCAAGATCGTTGCAAGGCACGGCATACATCAAGGCTACAGCCCCGGTAATATGAGGGGTAGCTCCCGATGTGCCACCAAAGCCTCCGTAGCGATTGTTGGTAGATACGGTATAACTTTCTGCACCATAAGCACCAATGTCGATCGTTTTTTTACCATATCCGGCTCCCGTTACTTTGGTATCATTTTTATCCAGATTGGTTACCGAAATTAGAAAATTGCTGGAGCAGCCTGTAGGAAGATCTCCTTCAACATCCACATTTAGATTGGCATTGGCAGTGGCACCCATTGACAAGATACCTACCTTGCCGAGTGAGTCATACATTGCACACCAAAGTGGGGCTTCTTCCGGATTGCCTCTGTCTATGCCCCAGCTTGAATTGGTGGCCACCACAAATGCTCCTTCTGCACCATTGGTCTCATTGTACCTTTTTCTCATCTTGTAAGCATAGGCATAAGAGGCCAGTGCATTGGCTTCCGTTGCTGATCCGTATCTGATGGGCATTAATTTTACATTCCAGTTGACCCCGGTAACTCCTTTGCGGTTATTGCCCCTTGCACCGATGATGCCGGCAACCGGTGTACCGTGACTGCCATCTGCAGCCACATCATTGTTATCAGCGCCTATATTCCAACCGTGTATATCATCTACATAACCATTGTTGTCATTGTCTATACCATCTCCTGCAATTTCCAACCTGTTGTACCAAAGGTTATCAGCAATGTCTTCGTGATCAATATCAAGCCCATCGTCAACCACAGCCACTACGATGGTATCTCCGTTGGGGGTGAGCCCTCCTGTGGTGATGTCCCATGCTCCTTCCGCGTTGATGTCAGCACCCGCTACACCACCACTGTTGGTGCCGGTATTTTTGTACTGCCATTGCCTGTTGTAAAGACTGTCATCCGGAACTGCCCTTAAGGTAAGAGGTCGGTTTTGGGAAATGGTTATCACTGCATTGCCCGGAACCAGCTCTTTGTACATTCTTTCTGCCTTGACGCCTTCTGTGTCTGTTTGGATCAGCCACAGGTTCATGGGTTCATCACAAAGCTGTTTGCATGAATAACTGCCTCCCGGCAAGCCGGCAAATCTTTCTGACGAGAATAAGGCCTTGCCTTTTTCTAATTGAACTATGTAAGACGAACCTTCTCTGTCTGCCTGTTGGGCAGATAAAACCACAACCAGGAAAACAAAAAAGTTAACTAATCCTACTAGGGGCAGGTGTTTTTTTAAGATCATAAACAGCATCAGTTTAATTCAATTTTATAGGGAAATTCGCCGGGATAGTTTTCGTAAAATCCATCAAGCGAGAGTTGATCCCCGGATATTTTTATAGCTTCCAGAATATCATTTACCGTTCTCACAATTTTACCATTGGCCTTTGTGATGATGTAGCCGGGTTCAATTCTGGCATTGTCTACCCTTGAACTTCGGTAGACCGTCACCACTTTAACACCATGGCTCTTATTGCGTGATTTTTCATATGAATCCAGATCCCTTAACTCAAAGCCCATGTCCAGTAGAGCCTTATCTTTTCTAACGGCCACCAAATCTGTTGAATTCAATTGGTTTCGGAGAGTTGCCGTGGTACTTGCTTTTTTACCGTTTCTAATATAGTCAACGCTTACCTTGTCACCCGGACGATAAGTTCCAATGGTTTCCATAAATTGAGGCAAGCTGCCAATGGATTTGCCATTGAGACGGGTAATAACATCTCCACTTTGAAGTCCGGCATCATAAGCAGCCCCATTTCTTGTTACCAGGGCAATGTAAACACCTGCCACTTCGGGAATCTGTAACTTCCTTGCCCTCATGTCATCGATGTTTTCAATTTCTACACCCAGCCAGCCCCGCTGAACAAAGCCAAACTGTTTGATGTCATTGACCACTTTTTTAGCCAGATTGGCCGGTACCGCAAAAGAAAAACCTTCATAGTTGCCACTCATAGTCATGATGGCGGTATTGATGCCCACCAGTTCACCCTTGGTATTGACCAGTGCGCCTCCACTGTTGCCTGGATTGACGGCGGCATCGGTTTGGATAAAAGATTCGATACCCTGATTTTCCAATATATTGATATTCCTGCCTTTGGCACTCACAATGCCTGCGGTCACCGTTGATTGAAGCCTAAATGGATTGCCCACTGCCATTACCCACTCACCTACCTGAAGGCTGTCTGAGTTGCCAAAAATAAGGAAGCGCAAATTTTCGGCTTCAATTTTGATCAGGGCCAAATCTGTATTGGGATCATTGCCGATAACCTGGGCTTTATACTCTCTGTTGTCATTGAGCATGACATCTACTTCATCAGCATCTTTGACAACATGGTGGTTGGTTACAATATAACCATCCGGGCTAATGATAACGCCGCTTCCGGTTTCACTGGATAAAGACTCTCCCATCAGGGCCCCGTCTTTGATGTTGATCAGTGACCTGATGAAGACAACTGCCTGTTGCGAGTTTTTGGCAGCCTGAATAAAATCGGTTGGTGCTGACGACCTGAAAAATCGGTCCATTTTACCTGAAAACAACAATTGGTGCTCAGCTGCCTGAATGGCCTTTCTGGATTCTTCAATGTAAACCTTTTGAATAGGATTGATAAGACCGGCATAGATACCAACGCCCAGCATTGCACTGGCAGTGCAAAGAGAGGCATAAAACAGGGTTTGTTTCCAAACAGGACTCAATTGGTAAGAGTTTAATGAATTGAAGAATAAATATATAAGAATTGTTTAGTATAACTTCACATTTCTTGCAAGGGTTCCCCAAATTGTCGCCAACAAGAGGATAAGGCAGAACGCAAGCCGCAAATCATAAGCCCTGCTGAGGAAGCCAATGATTACCGGGCCCACCAAAAACCCAATCATGCCAAATGAATTGAGGATGGCCAGTCCTTTACCATTGCCATACCCGGGTATTCTGGCTGCACTACCATACAAGATGGGCGAGGAAAAAGAAACCCCATACCCTACCAACGCAAAGCCGACAATGCTTATTACCGTTGTTGGCAAAAGAATAGAAAGACCCAAGCCGATAAAAACCATTGCGGCTCCCATGAGCAGTACATTTCTAGCACCCAAAAGGGGCACCATGCCATCTCCCATCAGCCGACCCAGGGCCATGCACATGGAATAAGCAGCCAGTCCCCAGCCAATAAAATAGGCATTGGTTTGTACAATTTCTTTCATGTAAACAGCCGTCCAATCTGCCATGGTGCCCTCTGTAAAATTGCTGCAAACACTGAGCAGCACCATCCAAAATATTTCTTTGCCAATGCCGGGTGGTTTTTGTTCTTTTTCATCCGGAGACAGGCTTTCGTTTTTTTTCCGCTCCACCTGGATAATGGAAAAAATAGATTTTCTTGCCCAAAACGCAAGGCCAACCCCCAATGTAGCCAAAACCACCATGTGCATTCCCGGATCAAAGCCCTGGCCATAAGACAAGCTGGCTATGAGGCTGCCCGACATCAAACCAACACTAAACAAGCCATGAGAGGTAGACATTGTGTTGATTCCTTCATTTTGTTCGATCACAGAAGTACAGGTATTCATAGCCACATTGAGCACCGCAATGGCCATGCCAGTGAGACACAAGCCTGTAGAAACCAACATCACTGAGGGTGAATTGACGGGTATAACATACACTACTGATACGGCAATCATGCCCCAGAAAGTAGTGCTTTTCATGCCAAATTTTTTAATAACAAAGGCTGATACCGGATTGAACAAGGTAGCCCCAATAGGAAAAAACAGGAGCATCAGGCCCAGATCACCATCATCAAGCTGAAATTTATCTTTAATATAAGGGATAAAAGTAGCCCAGGATCCGAACATAATGCCCAAAAGGAGAAAGGCAGAGCCCACTGCAACACTTTGTTTGTGCCGGATAAATACGCCAAGGTGTCTGAATAATTTCACGCCGTCTTTTGATTCAGTTTTTATTTAGCGCATCTTATCCAACAAAACACTTAGCTGAAGTGATTCTTCATCGTTGAGATTGTGTTGTATAAAATTCCTGAGTTCACTTTCCAGCTGAACTGTAAGATCGTAACCAGACTGGGTCAGAGAGATGTGCACAAACCTCTTGTTGTCTGCACTTTGACACCTCCTTAAATGGCCCATGGTAACCAGCTTGTCTACCAAACGAGTCAGGTCTCTTTTTTGTCCAGCATCACTTCGAGAATGTGTCCAGGTGTTACCGCTTCAGGGTGTTTGCCCTTGACAATTTTTAAAATATTATAATGTTGAGGCAGCAAATCAAAGGGCTTTAGAATGCTGCAGTGAAGGTCATGAAAATGGTAGTACGTATAATACAGGTTAATGTAGGCCATTTGTTGTGGCGATTCAAATTTGCTTTGTTTGATCAGTTCTTGAATAGTATTGCCCATCACTGAGATATAAAACGCAAAGTTAATAAAATAAGGCTAATGCCCTGCTAACAGACTTATAACTTATTAGGGTATACAACGTTTCATACTAACAAATCGTGTTTTTTAATCTCTGCAAGCAATAAAATAGGGTCTAGCTGTTCAATGTTGTGTATAAATTCCGAAATTTCGGAATACTCTCCTCTTGACAACAAATTTTCCATGGCTATAGATTCTTCCCGGCTGACCATTTTATCATGGCTTCCACGAATAATCAAAATAGGGCTTGAAACTGAAGCCATTTCCAGCCGCAAGGATTCATTATTTTGACCTAAATGTTGCATTAGGTTTTTGGTGGCTAACAATACATTTTTCCATCCTATACCGCTATGCAATGCATCCAACTTATTGGCAAAGGCCGGAAGTTTTTCGCTTATTTTTTCAACATCGAGCATGGAGACCTCATTTTCAGCAATATCAGGGCTCCACTGCCACTTGGTGCCATACGTAATTATACCTTTGATTAGATTTGGATATCTGGCGGCACATAAGGTAGCCACAAATCCGCCCATCGAAAAACCAAAAATCAGCACGGGGCCATTTGTATGTGAACCTAAGTAGTCTTTTAAAAAATCAACCAAATAATCTACATCCAGCTGGCAAAGGGCTGTATCCCTACCATGACCGGGAAAATCGGGTGTAAATACCTGGTACCTTTCACTGAGCAGTGTCGCCAGGGGCAACATTTGGTGGTGGTCTCCAATGGCACCATGTAACAATACAATTGATTCTTGCTTCTCCATATTTTTGAATCGATCCAACTAAAAAATGGGTTTGTAAAAACAAATGTAGAAGAAAAGGTGGAATGAAAAAACAAGATAGGCCATTTGATGTTTAGAACTCAAAACAATTACAGTATGCAGCGCCCCTGGAACCTGCCCTCCTACCCTGTTTACAGCCTCACTACTTATAGTGGAGATCAGGTCAACATGAATGTTTGCACTTACGTTTCAGCGCTTTCTATGAATCCAAAAATCATTGGTATTGCCCTCTATGAAAACACAAAAACCCTTGACAATATGTTAAACTCTGAAATGGCCATTCTTCAACTGCTTCACAAGGATCAATTTCCTCTGGTAAGGATGCTGGGTAAAAAATCGGGCCTGCATTGGGACAAGGACACATGGCTGCATAAAAAAGAACGAACAACTCTTTGGCTTGGCTATCCGGTACTGGCTAATTGTTCTGCTTATATGGAGCTAACAAAAAAGGATAAATTGAAGACAGGAGATCATACCTTGTTTTTGTTTGAAGTAAAAAGATTTAAATCCTGTAATAGTGACTTATTGACTACTCAAATCCTGAGTGAGAAAAAAATTATTCGTATATGATAACACCTCCTGACATCGATCGAATCATTGAAATGGCTTGGGAAGACCGAACACCATTTGAAGCCATATCAGTTCAATTTGGCATGAGTGAGGCCGAAGTGATAAAACTGATGCGCCGCCACTTGAAAAGGTCTTCATTTGAATTGTGGAGGAAGCGGGTTCACAGTGGCATATCTTCCAAACACCTCATGCGAAGACCGGGTGAAATGGGCCGATTTAAGTGCTTAAGGCAAAAATCCATAAGCCACAATGCCATCAGCAAAAGATGATGGATTTTGTGTTGGCTGTTTATTACATACCACTCATAACAACAAGTTAATGTAACCCATTTTGAGCCTAAAAGATAGATAAGTAGTTTATTTTCGTTCCGAAAACTTTTCTACGATGACAAATATCTGGAATCATTTGAAGTATGCTTTAAAATTGATGGTGGGAATAACAATGGTACTGGCTTTAACAAAGCCACTGCTTTATGGTCAAAGTACCAATGCCCTTAAATGGAAACTCAATGAAGATGGCACGCGGTATTTTCAAATGACCTTTCTTAACCAGACCTGGATCCGGTACAATCAACACAATACCGGCACAACGATTGAAAATCAGCAAAGAGATAATGGCTTTGATCTGGGTTTGCGCAGAACCAGAATTCAGATGATGGGGCAAATTACGGATCGTACCTTTTTATATTTTCAATTTGGCCAAAATAATTTTAATGCACAGACCAATTTGAATGGCAATCGCAAAATCGCAGCTTTTTTCCATGATGCGGTTGGGGAATACAGGGTAAGTGCCCACAATGAATTAAAGCTGGGTGCGGGTTTAACCATTGCCAATGGGTTGTCTAGATTTTCTCAACCCAGCATCGGTTCTATCCTGACCATGGATGTACCCGTTTTTGCCCAAACTACTGTAGACCAGACCGATAATTTCAGTCGTAAACTGAGTTTATATGCGCGAGGACAAATTGGTAAATGGGATTATCGACTGGTACTGAGCGAGCCCTTCCCTATTCAATCCAATGGGGCAGCTGTACCCACCATTAGTAACTATGCTACCTTTTCTCCTATTGGCCATCATTGGCAGCAACAAGCCTATCTCATCTATCAATTTTTCGACCATGAAGGGCATCTAACTCCTTATATGACAGGCACCTATTTGGGACAGAAAAAAATAGTCAATATTGCCGCGGGACTCATACATCAGAAAAATGCTACCTATCTCAAAAATGCTGCAGGAGATACCTTGTATCAAAACATGTTTCATTGGGCTATTGAAAGTTTTGTGGACCTGCCCCTTAACAAAGAAAAAGGAAGCGCTATCAGTGCTTATGCAGGCTTTTTCAACACCCAGTATGGAGATAATTATTTGAGATACAATGGCATTATGAACCCCGCCAGTGGAACCCAACTCAATGCCAGTCAGGTGATAACAGGGCAGGGTCCGGTTTATGGAAATGCCATTCCAATGTTTGGAACCGGCAAAGTGGTTTATATTCAGGCGGGTCTCCTTTTACCCAAAATGGCGGGTGGCAGTCAATTTTTACCCTATGCTGCCTGTACTTATGCCTCTTTTGAAAGGCTGCAAGGGGAAAAAACCGTTGTAATCGATGCCGGTATCAACTACCTGATCCAGGGCCACCAATCTAAAATAACCCTCAACTTTCAAAACAGACCTGAATATGCACTGAACAATGGTGATGTAATTTCAGCCGGTAGGAAAAACAACCTCGTTTTACAGTATCAGATCTTTCTATAATCAGGGGGCTACAAATTGTTTGCAATGATTGGGGCATAGCCATAAATTGTATACTTTTATGAAAATATTGTGGACAAATGATTCGGTTTTCCGTTGAAAGGCTATCTGACTTTTATATAAAAAAAAGTTGGCGTGCAAAAGGTTTTTTAATTTTCCTTTTTATAATGTCCACCCTTCTTCCCTGCATTGGACAAATAGCTCCTGTGGTTATAAAGGGAAGTCAGCAAAGCACCATTCACCGCTACAATATGGCATTTAATGGTTATGGACAAAAAACGATAGATGTATGGCTGCCGTCTAATTATCCTAATGGTGGTCCGTATGATGTGTTGTACATGCAGGATGGTCAAATGCTCTTTGATTCAACCAGTAACTGGAATCACCAGGAATGGCAGGTTGACGAAGTAGTTTCCCGTCTGATGGCTGCCGACAGTATCCGCCCTGTTATCATAGTGGGAATCTGGAATGCAGGCACCCTCAGGCATTCAGAGTATTTTCCCTTCAAGCCACTTTTGACTTTAAGCACCTCATTCAGGGACTCCCTTCAGGCACAAAAAGTAGGAGAGAATTACAGCTTGTTTCAAGCTCCCATTTATAGCGACAACTACCTTGAATTTTTGGTTAAAACCCTGAAGCCGTTTATTGATCGCAATTACAAAGTAAATGCTCAAATGGACCATACCATCATAGGAGGTTCGAGCATGGGAGGCCTCATTTCCCTTTATGCCCTATGCGAATACCCAGGCATCTTTGGCGCCGCCATCTGTATGTCTACCCATTGGCCCGGAAATTTTGTTCTGGACAATCAGGAAATACCTAATGCAATGCTTGCCTACCTGAGAAAAAACCTTCCTACCGATGGAAAACACAAATTGTATTTCGATCATGGAACCGAAGGTATAGATTCCTTTTATGCAGTTACCCAGTGGAAGGTGGATGCCCTTTTATTGACCAAAAATTTTGGAATAAATAATTTTTCATCCATGTCATTCAAAGGAGCAGATCATACAGAAAGAGACTGGGCAAGAAGGCTTCACTACCCATTGAATTTTATTTTATCCAAACAACCATAAGCTATGCCCACTACCACATTCAGGCAAATGTTTCAATTGGCAGAGGGTGTCACCTATCTCAACCATGCCTACATGTCACCTCTTCCTCATGTTGTTGAACAAGCGGGTATTGAAGGACTCAAGGTAAAAAAGGAACCATGGAAAATCACTCCCTCCCATTTTTTTGAGGGTGCATCAATAGTAAGAAACAAATTTGGCCAGCTCATCAATGGCGCACCAGAGAGGGTTGCCATCATTCCGTCTGCCTCCTACGGACTCATGGCTGCTTGTAACAATATTGATCCCAGGAGAGGGAACCACGGCATTGTAGTGGCAGAGGAGTTTCCGAGCGGCTATTATGCATTGGAAGCCTGGTGTCAAAAAAATGGTAAAAACCTGATAACTGTTTCTGCTCCGACAGACAATGAAAATAGAGGTTCTCAGTGGAATGAGCGCATCCTCGATGCCATTAACCGACAAACCGCAGCCATTGTACTATCATCAGTACACTGGACGGATGGAACCAAATTTGATTTGGAAGCCATCGGTAAAAAATGCAAAGAATGTGAGGCATTGTTGATCGTAGATGGATCTCAATCAATAGGCGCCATGCCTTATGACCAGGAAATAATACACGCGGATGCTTTAATCTGTGCAGGCTACAAATGGTTAATGGGTCCTTATTCTTCAGGGCTGGCCTTTTATGGTCCGGCCTTTGATGATGGTCAGCCTTTGGAAATATCATGGTTGAATAAAGAGGGTGCCATCAACTTTCACCAGCTTACCTCTTATACCCCACATTTTGATAGGGCAGCAGCTAGGTACAATGTGGGAGAATACAGCCATTTCATTCACATGCCTATGATGGAAGCAGCACTAGACCTCCTGTTAGAATGGTCACCCGCCCACATACAACAACATGGCATTCAGCTCTCTCTCCATTTGGAAGCTCTTTTAAACAAAACCGATTTTAAGATCGAAAAAATCTCACAGAGGGCAGGTCATATTGTGGGAATCAGGTTGCCCGAACAGGCAGATATTGATGGTGTTTTAATGGCACTGAGAGAGGCCAACATTTATGTTTCCAGAAGAGGCTCCTCACTTCGGGCATCATTTCATCTATACAATGACCAGGACGATGTAAATCGCCTGTGTAATGTGCTGAACTCACGTATTTAAGTCTGTTCAGGGATTTCTTGCGTCTTTGGTAGCCCTTAGAATAAGGCGGAGCGACTGATCAAAGGTCAGGTAATTCCAAAGCCAGTTGAAAAAGACCAAAATTTTATTTCGTGTGCCAATCAGGGCCAGTAAATGAACAATCAGCCATAAAATCCAGGCAAAAAAACCGTGGAAGTGCCCCAGGCTAAAATCTACAACTGCCTGGTGTCTGCCAATGGTGGCCATAGATCCTTTGTCTTTGTATTTAAAATCAAGCTGCTTCTTTCCCGATAATAGATTAGCCAAATTATTGGCTTGTTGCAGGGCTACCTGTGCCACCTGAGGATGTCCGTTGGGATGAGCTTCATCTACCATACAGGCTATGTCTCCTAAGGCATAAATGTGGTCATAGCCTATAACCTTATGACGGGCATCCACCTTGTATCGATTTCCCGGCATCATGGTGGCATTTTCCAGTCCTTTTAGTGTATTGCCGGTAATGCCTGCTGCCCAAATAACTTTGCGGGTGGTAATTACCCTTCCATCTGATAAAGTGACCGCATTGTCCGAAACATCCGTGACCCGACAGTTTTTGATGATGGTGACGCCCATATCGGTCAAAAACTTTTCCGCCGCAATGCCGGATTTTTCTGACATGCCGGGCAACAAACGACCTCCACTGTGGATAAGATACACTTCTACTTCGCGGTGGTCAAGTTCCAAATATTCTTTGGGCAAAATATAGTGTTTGAGCTCAGCAAGGGCGCCTGCCATTTCTACCCCGGTAGCCCCTCCACCCACTACTACTGTATCTATTAGGGATTGACGAGTGTCAAAGTCTCTGGTAATGAGGGCGGATTCAAAATCTCTCAGAATTTGATTGCGCAGGAACATAGCTTCGCCTGTGCTTTTAAGGCTGTATGCAAATTTTTCAATATTGGGATTGTTGTAAAAATTGGTCCTTGCACCGATGGCTATTACCAGCATGTCAAAATTACATCTACCTATATTGGTTAAAAGGTATTTTTCTTCCGGAACCACCTCAACCACCTCTGCCATACGAATGTGAACGTCTTTCTTCTTTTGAAATATTTTTCGCAATGGAAAACTAATACTGCTGGGTTCCAGGCCACTCATCGCTACCTGGTAAAGCAGGGGTTGAAATTGGTGGTAATTGTGTCTATCAAAGACAACAATCTGAAAACCTTTGTCAACCAATCGTTTAGCCAAGGTAAGTCCTGCAAATCCGGCACCAACAATGACCAGGCGTGGTTTTTCCGTTTCCGGAACATTTACAAAAGTTTGAACAGTCATTGATTTCTTTTTCTCAATACAAAGTTATACTTTTAACAGATGGAAAGTAGTAGTATTCATTAAAGAAATATTTAATATTTATTACTCGCAAAACAAAGTAAATAACTCAAATTAAAGAATCAAAACATGCAATATACCGTTAGAGACCGCTTCCTCAGATACGTACAGGTTGACACCGAAGCTGACCCACTTAGTGCCACTTCACCCTCATCAGAAAAACAAAAATGGCTCACCGAAATTATACTGGAAGAATTGGCAGAAATGGGCATAAAAGCACAAACCAATGAAAGTGGATACATCTATGCCAGCTTGCCTTCAAATTGTGGACCAGGAAAAGACAAGGTGTTTTTTTGCGCTCACCTGGATACTGCCCCTGATTGCTCGGGCAAGGATGTGAAGCCCATTGTGCATTCAGATTATCAAGGTCAAGACCTCGTTTTACCTGATGATACCACCCAGGTACTTACCTCTACCAAGTATCCGGCCTTAAAAAATAAAATCGGCCACGACCTCATCACAGCCAGTGGCTTGACCCTGTTGGGAAGTGATGACAAAAGCGGTGTGGCCATTATTGTTGATGCTTTTTATCAAATGCTAAACAATCCCAATCTACCCCACGGTGAGGTAAAAATGCTATTGACCACCGATGAAGAAATAGGACGCGGAGTAGCCCATGTGGATTTGGATTTATTGGACGCCGACTATGGCTATACCTTAGATGGTGGCGACCTGGGCAGCATAGAGTTTGAAAATTTTTCAGCCAACAAAGCGGTTATTGATATCAATGGTGTTAGCGCACACCAGGCTATGCCAAGGGAAAATGGAAAATGCCATAAAAATTGCTTCTGAAATAGTGGCCCATTTTCCAAAAGATTCTCTGTGTCCAGAAGCAACGGATGGTATGCAGGGCTTTATTCACCCCAATTCTATCGAAGGTAAACTGGAGTCCGCCAAAATAGAACTTATACTGAGAGACTTTGTTACATCCAGATTGGACGAACAAAAAGACTACCTTGACAAGGTGTGTAAAAAAGTAATGGAGTCCTATCCCAACTCTACCTATCATATCACGGTGACCGAACAATACCGCAACATGAAAGACATCCTGGATCAGCACCCCAAGGTAATGGATCTGGCATTAAGAGCAGTAGAAAACATAGGTGTTACACCCAAATCGGGAGCCATAAGAGGTGGCACTGATGGAGCCGTGCTTTCTCACAAAGGACTGCCTTGTCCCAATCTTTTTGCAGGTGAGCAGGCCATCCATTCCAAACATGAATGGGTCTCAGTACAAGACATGCAAAAAGCGGTAGATATGATTCTTGAAATTTGTAAACTGGCAGTTGCCTGATCTGTCGGTAATATGGAGTTCATTCAGAAATACCATGATGCCATAGAGCAGTATATACAAACCAGTTTACCCGGCGGGCCTCCGTTATCCCTTTATCAACCCATCCAATATTTAATGTCGATCGGAGGAAAACGCATCCGTCCGGCATTGACCCTGTTAGCATGTGAAATGTACTCGCAAAGTCATCAGCTTGCACTTCCCGCGGCTTATGCCATGGAGGTCTTTCACAACTTTACACTCATGCATGATGACATCATGGACCAAGCCTCCATGCGAAGAGGTCAACCCACTGTCCATCAAAAATATGATGTCAATACGGCCATTCTTTCAGGGGACGTAATGCTGATCCATTGTTATCAGGTATTGAACGGATATGGATCAAAATCTACTGACATCCTTAAATGTTTCAATCAAATGGCCATACAGCTTTGTGAAGGGCAGAGGATGGACATGGATTTCGAAACAACCGAGCTGGTCACAATACCTGATTATCTGAAAATGATCGAATACAAAACTTCTGTTCTCTTGGCCTGCGCATTACAAACCGGCGCCATCATTGCCGATGCGGGTGAAGATGAACAAAATCACTTGTATGCTTTTGGTATCAATTCAGGCATTGCTTTTCAGATCCAGGACGATCTGCTGGATGCTTTTGGAGATGCAGCCATGGTGGGCAAACAGGCAGGCGGAGACATCATCCAGGGTAAAAAAACCTACCTTTATCTCAAGGCCCTGGAGCTGGCCGATACAAAACAAAAGGATGCCCTTTTAAGTTACTATCAGGCAGGGTCGACGACAGATCCTCTGGAAAAAGTGGAAGCCATTAAAAAAATATTTGTGGATACAGGAGCCAAAGAATATGCCTTACAAGTTAGGGATGCTTATAATGACCTGGCCAAATCTCATGTTAAAGCATTGACAGTGGATGACGATTATAAAAAACACTTGTATGCCTTAGCAGATTTTATGGCAGCCCGCAAAATGTAATAAAGTATATCATAAATCAACGAAACTTCGTTCTAAAATAAAAATTTTATGAGATTCATACTTGTTTTTAGTTTGCTGATTACCTCCCTTACGGTCTTCGCTCAATTTGGAATCAGGGCGGGCTACGGAAGCACCTCTTTCAAAGATTGGGAAGGTTTTGCATATCGAAGAATTGATGTGAACAAGGCCTCGTTTCTGAACTCAGGACTTAATGTAGGAGTTGATTATTGGTTTAGGTTAAAAAAAAGGAGAATTGAATTTATGCCAGAATTGGGCTACACGCAGTTTGCGGCGAGCTCTGTGGATGGTTATAATTATTCACTTTCTTCTTTTAATGCGTATTTTAATGTTCATGCTTATGTGCTCGACCTGGCAGAAGATTGCAATTGCCCCACTTTTTCCAAACAAGGCAATACCATTAAAAAGGGCTTCTTTATTCATGCCGCTCCGTTTTTCAGATATTATATTCAGGAAGCCGAAGGCAGCCAATCCCTCAGCGGCAATTCCACCGGCATTGGAATCAGAGCCGGAGCTGGTATAGACATTGGACTCAGTGATTTTTTAACGCTCACTCCAATGGTTGCTTATGAAGCTACCGGCAAATCCAATTGGAAAGACCTGGCAACCCTTGATACAAATATTACAGATCCTGATATTAAATCTTCGGGCAGTGGATTATTTGGTTTGATGAGGCTTGGTTTCGACTCAACTCCAACAAGAGGAGACGATAATTGAATTTTTAAAACTATTCCTATACAACTATCAGGCAAAACTGTAAAAAATGATGACCTATTTACTCTTAATTTTAGGCTTTGTTTTATTAATAAAAGGAGCCGACTTATTGGTTGACGGATCTGCCTCACTTGCCAAAAAATACAATATATCCAATATTGTTATTGGACTTACTATTGTTGCTTTTGGCACCTCTACACCAGAGTTGATTGTTAGTTTGATCGCAAGTATGAATGGTAATACAGAAATTGCGATTGGCAACGTAGTAGGGTCTAACATTGTGAATATTTTTTTTATCCTTGGGGTTTCAAGCAACAATTTACCCATTAGCGACCAAAAGTAATACCATTTGGAAAGAGATTCCGATGAGTCTATTGGCTGCTTTGCTTTTATGGGTAATGGCCAACGACCAATTAATAGATGGAGACAATTCCTCCATGCTGTCTAGAATAGATGGCATTGTATTTTTGGCCTTCTTTATTATTTTTATATACTATACAGTAGGCATTGCAAAGTCCGATACCGACGACAGCCCAGAGATTGAAATTCAGAATATTACTCCAGGTAAATCTTTTCTTTTCATTGTTTTAGGACTTGCCGGGTTGATAATAGGTGGTAAATGGATTGTAGACGGGGCAGTGGCATTGGCAAAAAATATGGGGCTTAGTGAGTCCTTGATTGGATTGACCATTGTAGCAGTAGGTACATCTCTACCTGAATTGGCAGCATCAGCTGTAGCAGCCTACAAAAAACAAACTGACATTGCCATTGGCAACGTAGTAGGGTCTAACATATTTAATATATTTTTAATCCTTGGAATTAGTTCACTAATCAAACCACTTCCGTTTACCAGTGGATCAAACATTGATGTTATGGTTGCTTGCCTGGCTAGTATTGTACTATTTGTTCTGTTATTTGTAGGAAAAAAACATATTATCCAAAAATGGCAAGGCCTGCTAATGATTCTTATCTATGTGATTTATGTTGGCTACCTGGTTATGACAAAGTAATCATCCAAGTTGCCATACCTTCCGACCAGAAAATTAGTATCTTTTGTTATAAATTAAATATTGGGTTACATATTGGTAGACTCCCTCTTCGAGTGAGGTAAATAGGGCGTCAGGAAATATTGCTTTCCATTTGTCCATCTTCGCTTCTGTAAAGTACTGGTAGGTATCTCGTATGTCTACCGGCGTATCTATAAACTCAATATTGGGCTCCACTCCCATAGCTTTAAAGGTGTTGATTGTCAGGTCAAGAAATGTCCGTGCCTGGCCTGTACCTGCATTATAAATACCACTTTTAAACCCTGACTTTTCCATAATTTGAATACACATGGATGCAATGTCATCTACCAAAATAAAATCCCTGCTTTGATGTCCATCCTCAATCCCCGCTTTGTGTGATTTAAACAAATACATCTTACCACTTGCTGTGATTTTATTAAAACTGTGAAAGATGACAGAAGCCATCCTTCCTTTGTGATATTCATTAGGTCCATACACGTTAAAAAACTTTAACCCCGCCCAAACTGGCGGTGTTGCTTCCTGGAGTAACACCCATTCATCAAAGCGTTGTTTGCTCCAGCCATATGGATTGAGTGGCTTTAAATGGGCCATTTCTGCTTCATTGTCTTCAAAGCCAAAACTGCCATCTCCATAGGTCGCGGCACTTGAAGCATAGACCATCGGTATTTGATAAGTGCTACATATTTTCCATACCTCTTTACTGTAGTTCAGATTCAACTCGTTAAACAAGGATTCATTGGTTTCTGCCGTGTCTGTTCTGGCACCCAAATGAAATACAAATGAAATATCCCTTGCATTCACTTCCAACCAACTCAAAAAAACATTCCTGTCAATTTGGTGCCTCCATTTTTTATGTTCAAGATTGGATTGCTTTTCTGGTCGGTTAAAATCATCAACCAAGACCAGCTCTTGTCCCAGACCCATTGCATTCAACCTTCCGGTCAGATAACTGCCAATAAAACCATATGCACCGGTTACTACAATCATTTGTCTTTATTTTTAACAACTTGTTTAATCTGTTTCAAAGCCCTCACTCCCTCTGCCGTGGTCAACAACCGAAAACCTCTGGAAAGATGATAATTCACCACTCGCGTATATTTTACCCAATGCCGGTGAATATCTCGGCATGCCTTAAAAAAAGATGTGTTGGTATCATAAATGTGAAGCGGCTCTGATTTACCTCCGTTTACTTCTATAATTTTAAAATCTCCCTCTTTCAATTTTTCAATGCTATGGGCTTTCACATCCAGTCTACAAAAATCAATGCCTTCTATTTGATCCATGCATGATAAAACTCCTTCCAACATCTGGCTATCGATTTCACTCTGAAGTGAGTGGAAGCTGGCGCCCTGGGAGTAATTACCAATTGTGTGGATCAACTTATGCTGGCCCTTCTCCAATTTTTCGTCACGATAGTACTTTTTCCATTTGTTTTTTTGCAGGTAGGGATGTGGATGCTGATCAATGAGCTGGTGCAGCGTCATTATACCGTCTCCTGTTACCTGGGGATACTTTTTTTCAATAAAAGAGGATATCCCTTTTTCTGTATCTCCTACCCTGTAAAATAAAACAGCAAATTCTCGAGGTAGATTAATATACTCTTGAATGATAAATTCTGATCTGGGCGATTTTTCGAGATAGATTTCAGCTTCTTGTAAGTCATGGCAAACTTCCACCGCAATTCCTTTTAATCCAACATTGGGTTTGATTACTATTGGAAAGGAAAACTCCTCACTCCTTACAAAAACCAGGGCTGCTTCTCTGCTATCCAGAAATCGAGTGGGAGGTAAAAAAGCAGTTGGCAATAAGGGATATATTTCGGATTTTTTTTCGTTTAACATGCCTGCATGAGAAATACCAGGATTGGCCGCCGCATACCATGTAAAACTTCGATACCTGGCTGACAATAGCCAATAATAAACAACAGACTGCCTGTAAAACAACAAGGACTTCCAGTATCCCTGGTCAGTCCATTTCATTTTCTGCCCATTTCTTTGTAGTAAATCAAATACCACTCACCATCCATCTTGGTAAATCGTCGGGTCATGGTAAATTGACCAGTTCCATCGGCAATATCTTCTGTAACTATGTCATTAAATGAAAGAAAGCTGCGAGAAAAAGGTACCTCCCATGTCATCATAGGGTTTATGCATACGCCAACCTTTTTTTTGCCATTTAAAATGAGGATCAAGAGTGGAACCATCGTCATTTTTTGCCTGCTGGCCCTCCAGGGGAAACAAAATATGGGCTACCTGATAAGCAGTATCTTTATGAAACTTTTCATAAAACACTTCAAAATCGGCCGGCAAGCTGCTAGCTTCTACGGCTTGTACTTCCTGTTTATTTCGACCACAGGAAATCACCAACAAGGTCATCAGCCAAATCCAAAATTGTTTCTTACCTCTCATTATTTTCTATCTTAAATATTTCCTTTGCAATATAGACCAAAATGCTATCCTCTAAATCCAAAAATTCCATTTTGTATTGCGCGCTAACATCTGACTTCCGGACCTCGCCCAAACAAAAATCATCTTTTTCAGCCATGGCATGAATAAATAGTTGAGATTTAAAATCTACCCTTCCCTTTCCATAAGCCTTAAAAAGACACTCCTTAGCCCCCCAATATACATGCCAATACTTCATTATTTGGTCTTGGGGAAGGTGTTCAATTTCAAAAGGTGATAAAAACTTGGACACAATGCGCTCTATCTTGGGCTGGATTACCTGTATGTCGATGCCTGTTGCATGATCTGCAATAATGGCAGCAGTATATTGGCCTGAATGGCTCAATGAGATGTGGTGCGCATTACCTTCGAGATAAGGCTTGCCACTTTGGTCTTTCAGGGTGATCAGCCGTTCGTCCCGGCCGGTCAAATAGTGCAAAAGGTAACGGGATGCCAGCCATTCTGATTTTTTTCTTGCTTGCAGTTTGGCAATTTCTTCTTTTTCTGTATCGTGCAATTGGATGCCCTGTTCAAAAAAATCATCACCTTCTGTCGCCAGCCAAACCCCTAATCGGGTACCTGGATCAAGGATTTTTTCAAAAACCAACGGCATAAATTTGCTTTTATATTTTTCGCCAAGATACAAAAACTAGCCATAAAGCGCTGCTCTTTGTACCTTTACCCCTAGAGGAAATCCAATTTTATAAATATGTCATGAATGACCTCATTTTTAAACACAAAACGACCCTCAACGGTCACTTAGGGGCTGTTTACGGCATGTGCGAAGGCCCTGGTCACGGTTTTTTTTCTGTAGGGGGCGATGGGTATGTAGTGTTTTGGCCCAATGAATTGCATGAAAATGGCAAACTCATAGCCAGATCCAATAAAGCGCTGTATTGTTGTCACTATCTTCCCCTTCAAAATCTGTTGGTTTGCGGCGGATTGGAAGGCATTCTGTACATAATTGACTTGAAACAAAATAAAATAATTTCAACTACACAAATCGGGGTTTTACCCATCTATAGTATCATAAGCACTGCAACCCATATCCTATCAGCCCATGGTGATGGCATCTTGTACTTTTGGAAACTTGATTCTTATTCGGTTGAAAACAAGATTCAACTTACGAGACAGGCCATCCGAACGCTGCTACCAGACGGTGATTTTTTATATGCAGGGGCCAGCGATGGTTTTATCTATCAGCTTAACGCAGATTCTCAAATAGTGCTCCATTTTTTTCCAGCCCACGAAATGAGTGTTTTTGCACTGGCTAAAAGTGGCCAATTTCTATATTCTGGAGGTAGAGATGCACAGATGAAAATATGGGATACTCAGCAGGATTATCTATGCCAAACATCCATCAATGCACATATGGGCACCATCAACAGTCTCTGTTTTATGGATGACTGGTTGGTATCGGCTGGCAGAGACAAGACCATCCGAATCTGGAATAAAGATGGACAGCTGGCTGAAAGTAAAAATTCATTTGCCAAAGGGCACTTTCATTCGGTAAACAAGGTGATTATGCTTCCCAAAACAAGGGAGTTGGTAAGCTGTTCTGATGACAAAACCATTATCCTTTGGGAGCCTGTTAATTAATCTTCAATCTCCTAGCAATAAGTCTGCCGTAGTTGAGGTTTTTATGGGTAACCCTGTGTTCCAATTTAAGGATTTCATAGCCCATTTGTATCAGGTGATCAGCCAAATCAAGGGCTGTATAGCCGGCCTTTTTCAAATCGTGAAACTCCATCGATATCACTTCGATTTTATCATAAATGGATTTCGGTAATTGATAAAGGATTTCGTACTCTGCTCCTTCACAATCCAGTTTTAAAAAATCAACTTTATCCACATGAAACCTGTCCATCAAGGTAGCCAATTGAATACCCTGCACCTCAGTAAATTCACTTTTTTTGGCCAAATCAACTACGCTATGATTCTCTGATTCACTTGTGAACAAATTAATTTTAACGTCGGCAGTATGGATCGCTCCATTCACTACCTGGATCCCACTTACCTGATTATTGTGCAAGTTTTTATTCAAAACAATAATGTTCTCAACATTGGGTTCTACTGCTATAAGGGTAGAGCCTTGAAGTACATTGTAGTAGGCAAACAATGAAAAATAACCTTTGTGAGCCCCTATATCCACAATGGTTGCTTTCTTGTAAAATGGAAAATAGTCGGCATAACTTCGCTGTACAAAAACCTCTTCAAGCGTAAACAGGCTTTCCAAATTGGATTCAGCGTCCAACTTGATTCCATTCACCAGGGCAATTTTTGCCAATCTTCTTTTGTGTCTAAGCCGACGGAAAGGTTGTAGTATAAGTGAAATCAAGATGGATGCTTTTAAAATATATTTTATCAAAGGGTTTTGTGCCATTCCAGACAAAGCCATGCATCCTTTTGTTCTTTTTTATTCAGATTAAATCCTGCGTTTATAAAAGTTTCAGTGATGACATCATAATCAGTTTCAAGAATCCCTGACAAAAGTAAAATCCCTCCTGGTCTGGACAATGAAGCTAATCGCTGGGCTGAAGCCAACAGCACATTCCTATTGATGTTGGCAAGAATAATATCAAAAAGTTGATCTTCAATTACTTCTAATCCACCTTCCTTTGCAATGATGTTCCCTATTTGGTTTACCTCTGCATTCTCCAGGGTATTGATATAACTTTCATTTTCTATGTCATTGGCAAACACAGACAAGGCTCCTCTCATTGAAGCAAAAATGGCCAAAATACCTGTGCCGCAGCCAAAATCAAAAACCTTCTGATCTTTAAATTCTATGCCAGCCATCAACTTAATCATCATATAGGTCGTCTGGTGATGTCCGGTGCCAAAGGCCATCTTGGGTTGGATTACGATTTCATAGGGATAAGCAGGATCGGCTTCGTGGAAATTGGCCCGCACCCTACATACATTTGTTACTTCAACCGGAGAAAAATTAGACTCCCACACTTCATTCCAATTCCTTGCTTCCATATTACTCCATTGCCCATGGAACCCGGCCTCAGCAAGCAGGAGATTTACCTCTGATTGAAATTCAGGATTATAAAGCAGAGCAGGTAGATAAGCTGTAATATTTTCATCATTTTCTTCAAATGCTTCAAAGCCCATTTCAGACAACCTGGCCATAACAATATCATTGCCTTCCGGTATTTCCAACAAAACATAAGCATTAGCCATTTGTCAAATTTTTGTGGTGATGAAGGGTGGATGGGGCTACCCCAAAATCTGCCGGTAACCTTTGATCATGTGCTGAGTCAAATCCAATTTTAATAAGCGCCAAATGATGGATGGCATGATCATAAGCGTACATCATTTCTCTTTCCAGACTGGATTTAATCATAGCAGGCGTTGCTCCATATCCTATTGAGGCGCATACCAATACCTCATTATCAGTATCTAGTGTCTCTAACATACTAAGCCAAAGTTCAAACTGCTGAATGGCAAGCTCTGGCGAATTTTCAATGGCTTCATCTCTATCTCTGCGATTATAATCGATGATACCATCAGCAGCTCCCTGAACAACAGCCTTGTAGAAGTCGTGGATGTGTCTGATGTGTTTACCTATTGTTGCACCATTTAAAACCTCAAGGGCTTGGTTGTACATACCCGGCTTGAGACCTGATATCATGGTCTTAAGCTGGCCCAAAATAGCCGAAAGTCCGATCGGGTTAAATTCGTTATCCATTCCTATGCCTGTTTTTGGGCCGCCCTCAGCGTATTGAGCATCAGAGCCGTAACCGTCATAGGACCTACCCCACCTGGCACAGGACTTAAATGACTACATTTTTCTTTTAATCCTTCAAAGTCCACATCCCCTGTTAGGCTGTATCCCGATTTTTTATTTTTATCTTCTACTCTGTTGATACCTACATCTATGACTACAGCCCCTTCCTTGACCATATCTGCTTTCACAAAATGGGGTATGCCAATGGCTGCAATGATAATGTCTGCACGGCGAAGTTCTTCCGCCAGATGGGTAGTTTTGCTGTGTACCAGGGTAACAGTACAATTGCCCGGATATCCCTTTCGCGCCATCAGTATGCTCATGGGTCCTCCGACAATATTACTCCTACCCAAGACCACACAGTGTTTCCCTTCTGTAGGTATTTGGTATCTGCGCAACATTTCAAGGATGCCAAAAGGAGTTGCGGGTAGGAACGCATCCATGCCCTGGGCCATCTTACCAAAATTCATGGGATGAAAGCCATCTACGTCTTTATTCGGATCAATGGCAAGGTTTATTTTTTGCTCATCAATGTGTCGGGGCAGAGGTAGCTGGACTATATAACCATCAATTTCGTCATTGGCATTCAATTTCTGTACTTCCTCAAGGAGGTCTTCTTCTTTGGTGTCACCCGGCAAGGATATAAGTGTAGACCCATATCCCACATCTTCACAAAACTTAATTTTGGTTGAAACGTAAGCCTTGGAAGCCGGATTGTCGCCAACCAAAATAGCGGCAAGGTGGGGTGGCCTAAGACCCTTATCCACCATAGCGTCCACTTCTTTTTTAATTTCCAGCTTTACCTCTTCAGCCAGCTTTTTTCCATCCAGCAGGACCATTTTTCTACTTTTTTAGGGTACAAAGTTACCAAAATAATATCACAGGGCGCTCACTTCAACTGCGAATAAAGCTCAGCCCCTTATCGAATGCAGATCAATGTTTTACATCCAAATTAAGGGTAAAACAAACCAGGAAAAAATCATGATCAAGCCAATGGCAATGAGGTTCATGACAAAGCCGGTTAATACCATGTCTCTAAAGCGGATGTGCCCACTGGCAAAAACAATGGCATTGGGTGGTGTAGCCATTGGCATCATACCTGAACAACTGGCCGCTAGAGTCAGCGGAATGCGAAGCATTATTGGGTTCAGCGCCAAACTATCTGCCATCGCAGAAACAAGGGGGGCAAAGACAATGACCTGGGCAATATTGCTCATAAATTCTCCGATAAACAATGAAAAAACAATCACCAGGAATACAAGAAGTAAAGTATTGTGCCCAAATCCGGCCAGCCAGCCACCCACTTTTTGAATCATCCCTGTACTTTCCAGGGCATCGGCCAGCGCTATTCCCCCACCAAAAAGGAGGAGAATACCCCAAGCCATCCTCGAAGTATCCTGCCAATCCAGCAAGGCATGTCCTTTCTTCTCTGATGGAACAATAAAAAGCGCAATAGCAGCCATTACGGCAATAATGGTGTCATCCAATTTTACAAACGTTTGGAGATCATTGATCACTGCACGGAATATCCACAACAAAGCAGTAATAACAAAAACCATTAATACCCTGCCTTCTGATTTTCCTAAGGGGCCTAAATTCACTTTTTCTGCAGCAACGTAGGCCGCCGCATCAGCGGAATGCCGGATGTGACTGGGGAACAGCCATTTGACCATGACCCAGTAAAGTCCTATCAAGAGCAACACTGAAATGGGAGCACACAACATAAACCATTTAAAGAAATCTAGCTCAATACCATACTTTTCCATAAAAAAGCCGGCATAAGCGACATTGGGCGGTGTGCCAATGATGGTAGCAATACCCCCAAAATTGGAGGCATAGGCTAAGGCCAACATAAGGGTCAATGCCAGGTTTTTGGTGTTTCCTGAATCTGCCTTGTGTTCCATTACACTGATCACAGACATGGCTATGGGATACATCATCATTGTCGTTGCTGTATTGCTAAGCCACATGCTTAAAAAGCCGGTTGCCAAAATAAAGCCCAATACAATCTTATTCCCGCTGGTTCCTGTAGCCTGGATAATGCTCAAAGCTATTCTCTTGTGTAAATTCCATTTTTCTATGGCCAGGCCGAGCATAAATCCTCCAAAAACAAGTAGATGGCGGGATTGGAGTAAGAAGCTGCAACAGCATCTGTTTTTGCAATCTTTAATATCGGAAATGCTACAAGGGGCACCAGGGCTACTACGGGCATTGGCAGGGCTTCACTGACCCACCAAATGACCATAAGTACCCCGATGGATATAGCACCGCGGGCCGCTGGATCCAGAAGGCCATCCGTCAAAAAATACGTTAACAGTGCTGCCAAAATGCCTCCAAAGAGGTACCAGAACGACGACTTCCAAAAATTCATGTTAGCCAAGGTAATAAATTTATATGTATCCTTGTATCACTTTTAAATGTTGTTCAATCTGGCTTACACCTTTTAACAATTTGTGGATGTTTGGAAATATAAACCTACCCCTATTTAACCCTGATCGATTTCAGGGCTGGGGCAAAAAACAAAACTATTTTGAAGGCTGGTACTTTAAAATAATAAATGCCCATGGAAATGCCGCCTTTGCTGTCATTCCTGGCATAGCTATCGATAAGCAAGGCAATGGTCATGCATTCATTCAGATTCTGGATGGAAAAGCAAGGGTTGCCTTCTACCATAAATTTGACTTAAGCCTATTTTCAGCCCAAAAGGACCGGTTTGCCATCCAAATCGGAAATAATTTTTTTTCGGAAGACAAAATGATTTTGGATGGGCTCGAACTCAGTGGAGAACTCCAATTTACCCATAAGGTAAAATGGCCCAGTCATTGGTACTCACCCGGCATCATGGGGCCCTTTTCTTTTGTGCCTTTTATGGAGTGTTATCACGGCATAGTAAGCATGGGCCATATTTTACAGGGCAGCTTGCAATACAATGGTGTCCATATCGATTTTGACAAGGGTAAGGGCTATACAGAAAAAGATTGGGGTCGTTCATTTCCATCGGCTTATGTTTGGATGCAAAGCAATCATTTTGAAAATCAGGAAGGAATGAGATTTAAGCTGTCTGTGGCTCGCATACCATGGGTTACCGGAGAATTTACCGGTTTTATTGCCGGACTCTATGATGGTCAAAAACTCATTCGTTTCACCACCTACAATAGATGTAGCCTTCGATATCTCAGCCTCAAGGATAAGGAAGTATGGGTGGGAATTGATCATCCATCATACCTGTTAAGGGTCAGGGCAGCCAAAGATTCAGGCACCTTACTGGCGTCTCCCATCCAGGGTTTTATGACGGGTAGAATTGAAGAAAGTATGACTTCTGCCATAACTGTTGAACTTTATAATCGCAGCAATCAATTGTTGCTTAAAGCTACAGGAATTCATGCAGGTCTCGAAATAGCAGGTAAAACTGAACTTATTATCAAAGAGTAAACATACATCCAACACTTTACCCGCTTTTAGACAATGGATATAAGTGCCGTAAAATGTCAATGCGCTGGCTTATTCAACTTCGGCAAGCCATCTTTTTAAGGTTGCCTGGATGTGCGACTTTTCGTCTGCAGAAAGATTTTTAATCCTTGCCATGCCGTGATCTTTACCAGGTAAAAAATACCAAAGGGCATCTCTTCCTGCCTTGGGTCTTACTGCTGTTGCTGACCAGGTGTCGGAATTTCCATTGATATAGATAAATCGATCACCATGGTTGTCCACCCATTGAGACACTTTTTGGGTAAACGTTGGTGTAAAACTTACAGGCAATTTACCCGGCATAAAAACAGCACTAGGATTTTGGTTAGCAGGTAAGGCTTTAAGCCACTTTTTAAGTTTTGTGATGTCGTAGCCATAATACCCCATCTGAGTGCCAGCCTGATAATAGTGTGAAGCAAACTTAGCGATGTCCTGATCAGAGAAAAAACCGGGGTCGGAGACTTTTAAAAAATGGGTGAAAAGAGAATCCATACTCACCTTTTCATCAGGAAGTTCATTGCAGGAGGTTCCCCACTGCCAAAATGAAAAAGAATACTCCAACACAGCATACTCAAAGGCCTGGTCCATGGATAGATAGGTGAAACTTTTTTCAGCTCCTTTTGAGAACCATTTTAATTTTTGCAGGCATTCATCTCTGTTTTGCAACAGTCTTTTTTGTACGTTAAAAATTTTATTTCTGCACTCGTCACTTCCTACCGTATCTAAAAATGTATAGATTCGACGGTCCTCCAGGTCAGTATTTAACGGGGCTACATAAGGAACAGATGCGTCGACATCATTGGGGTAAAAATACCTGTAAAATAAAGTTGTTTGCCCGCCTTTGCTGATACCGGTGCTGATCCAGTCTTTGGCATATAAGCTGCGCAAAAGTTGATTGACCTTGTGCAAATCAGCTGTGGCCTGTTCTAGTGTCAGGTAGGTATAATTCAAACTATCAGGCATGCTCTTACCAAAATAACGGTGCTCCACCTGAACCTGATTAGCTGCCATCAAGTCTGTCAATTCGTAGATTCTGTGGGTCGGTCTGTCGTAACCTTCTGTGATCAAAACAGTAGGGGCCTCGAAACTGCGATGTGCCAGGTATACCTTTTGGTGAAATGACTTGCCCTGGGGATTCTTGTGGTCAAGTGGCTGTCTTACCATCAATTCATAAGCAGCCTCATATCCCTTGGGAGCATCTAGTTTTTTGAAACTAACATCGGGCAACTCAAATAAAAGACTTTCAAGCTTATTGGTCTGGGCTCCAAGCCAGGTGGTGGTCAACAGCATCAATAAGCCCAAAAAACATTTGCCTGTCTTCATCTTGCTTTTATTTTTTTGAAGCTGAATGTTCTTCATTCATAGCTGCGATCGCTGCTTTTGTAATGTCGAGTTCATCCTTTCCAAAAAGTACGCCTCCTGCTGATCCTTTGATCAATACGTAGTCGTATCCTTTTTCAGCGGCTACTTTAGCCAGGTAATTGTCGATGTTGCTCTTCAGTTTTGCCTGAAGATCATTCAAACTTTTATCAAGGGCCAGCGCAGCTTCATCTCTTTGTTTCATCAATGACTGCTCTTCCGTTGCCAGGTTATTTTGCTGGGCAGCAAATTTCTGCTCAAGTGCCTTCAATTCTACTGGTGGAATGTTTGGGGCTTTTTGCTGGGTTTCATAAACATCTCTTTGAAACTTGGCCAAACGCTTCTGGAATGCTTCAATTTTTGATGCTATGCTTTTTTCCGCAGTGGAACTTTGGGTCTCCAAAGATTTTTTCTGCTCCTGGTACAAGTCGTAACCTTCTAGCAGTGAGTCTATATTTACATACACTATCTTAACACCCCCTACCGCTGTCACTTCGCCGGCGGTAGGCAGAGCTGCTGCTTTTTCTTCTTTTTTACATGAGACAATGCTTGTCAATCCCATTAAAACAAGGGCAACTAAAGGTAAAATTTTCATTATTCAAATAAATTTATTGGACCACAAATATACTCTTAATGCCCCAATTTACCCTCAAGCCACGCCTATAGCCGCCGAATTATCTCAACCCCTTCCCCCGTTCCTCTGCCCTAAAGCCTAATAGTTGTTTATTATAAATATTTTACATATTATATTTAATTCTAACATATCTCAAATTGGTTTCAATTTGTTGACATTTAGAGCTACACATATCCATGATTTTGATGTAAATTCCTTCAAATCACTTATTTTTGGACATCACTAACCAAAATCATCATTCATTTCATATGGACCAAATCCAGGTATTTGTCACAGGTGGCACTTTCGACAAAGAATACAATTTTATCACCGGTGAACTCTATTTCAAAGACACCCACCTTCCTTCGATGTTTGACAGGGGGCGTTGTACCTTGGATATCGATGTAAAAACTTTGATGATGGTGGATAGCCTGGAAATGACCGATGCAGACCGCGAGATCATTGCCTATACTTGCAGGAATGCGAAAGCCGATAAAATCATCATTACCCATGGTACAGATACCATGGTGAAAACGGCCAAATTTCTGGCAGAAAATCAAATGGATAAGACCATTGTAATTACAGGTGCCATGATCCCTTACGCCTTTGGTACCTCTTCAGATGGTTTCTTTAATCTGGGCAGTGCCCTTGCTTTTGTTCAGGTGCTGAGCCCTGGAGTCTACATTGTAATGAATGGCAAATTTTATCATTGGAACAAAGTTCGAAAAAACAGAGATACTGGTTATTTTGAAAGCCTTGAATAACATTTCACTCCCTATTTCACTCACCTACCCAAGCATACAATAATGTGGGTAAGCATCGCTATATCAGTATTTTTTATTTATGTTGCCATCAGCATTGGTGTTTACTTTTTTCAGGACTTTATTTTTTTTAAGCCAGAGAAGTTACCCAAAGATTTCGCTTTCAATTACGAAAATCTCAAATTTGATGAATACATCCTTGACCTCCATGAGGGGGTCAGTGTAAGTGGTATTCATTTCAAAGCTGATAAGCCAAAGGGAGTTGTTTTTTACCTGAAAGGCAATTCCAGAAGCATCAAAGGATGGGGCAAATTTGCAGTTGATTTTAACCGCAATGGCTACGATGTTTTAATGGTAGATTACAGAGGCTTTGGCAAGAGTACAGGTAAGAGAACCCACAGCGCGCTCAAAGAAGATCTCCAGCAAGTATACAACCTGATCAAAGACAAAGTTCCTGAAAAATACATCATCCTTTATGGTAGGTCACTGGGTTCAGGTTTTGCTGCAAAATTGGCATCGGTCAACAATCCCGGCTTACTGATTTTGGATGCCCCTTATTACAGCCTTAGCCATGTTGCCAAAAGATACCTTCCTTTTATGCCCATCGCCTGGGCCATCAGGTTTCCTATCCCGACCTATAAATGGCTCAAATATGTAAAATGCCCCATTCACATCATACACGGAACCTCAGACAAACTCATACCTTTTCAATCCAGCATCAAACTGGGTAATATCAATCCTTCCACCTCGAGATTGCATCCCATCATTGGAGGAGGACACAATAACCTACACAACTTCCCTATGTATCACAAGGTGTTGGATGAAATCCTGCACAAAGAGTATCGCACCAGCTTTGATATTGACAAGTCAAGTTTAAATTTTAAAAGAAAATCAAGATGACCATAAAAAGGAAATGGATCCCAATCCTGGCTGCCTTCTTTTTTTGTGTCTTTTTGTTCCTTCACTTCGATGCTTATGAAGTTTTTATTTTCCAGGATGGTGCCCTACCCAAAGATTACAAATTTCAACTCCAACAACCCTTTGAAGAAATTACCATGAAGGCCAATGATGGCGCGAGTATCAATGGCTTGCTTCTAAAAACAAAAAATACGCCAAAGGGCATCATCCTTTATTTTCACGGCAATCGCAACAATCTCAGCCGCTGGGCCAGCGAATGCGCCTATTTAACTGACTATGGCTACCTGGTTTTAGTGGTTGATTATCGTGGATATGGAAAAAGTACCGGTATTAGAAATGAAGCCAATTTTTATGCCGATGCTTATCTCGCTTACCAACATTGTAAAACCTTATTCCCTCCTGAAAAAATCGTAGCCTATGGCAGGTCTTTGGGAACCGGTCCGGCATGCTGGCTCGCAGCTAACGCCAAATTGCAGGCCCTTGTTCTGGAAACACCCTATACCCGGTTTACCGATCTGGTAGAACAAAAGGTACTTGGCTTTCCCATGCGGTGGTTTTTGAATTATCAGTTTGACAACTTGAACCAGTTAAGAAACATTGACGAACCAGTGCTGATTGTCCACGGAACGAATGACAGACTCATACCCATTAGCCATGCCCAATCTTTATCGAAAGTATGCAAGCATCCCTATTCTAGTTTTTTAGTAGTAAAGGGAGGCGGCCATAACAATCTACCCACTTATCAAACCTATAAAGATGGTCTTGATTATTTTTTGAAGAAGGCAGACAAAAACTAGCCCAGTGATATACCTATCAAGCTGCCAATTCCATAAGTAACTGCTGCAGCTGCCAGTCCAAAAATTACCTGCCTGAATCCTGAATACCATACATTTTTACCTGTAAAAAGGGTAATGGCCGCTCCAATCACAAATAATCCCATTGCACTCACAACGGCGCTGATCCAAATTGCCTGAAAACCTGAGGTAAAAAAATAAGGAAGTAAAGGTAGAATGGCGCCAAAAGCAAAAAGCACAAAGGAGGTAATAGCTGCCTCCATAGCAGACCCTTGCAAGTCTTCTGCATTGATGCCCAACTCCTCTTTGACAAGGATTTGGTGGGCAACATTTTTATCCTGCATGGCCTGCTCTGCCATTTTTTCTGCTTCCTTCCTTTCTACCCCTTTTGAAACATAAATTAAGGTGAGCTCTCTTTTTCCCCCTCCGGATTGTGTTCGAGTTCCTCCATTTCAAGATCCATCTGGTTTTCGTACAGCTCTTGCGAGCTCTTTACTGAAATCCACTCACCCAGGGCCATGGAGAGTGCTCCTGCCAGCAAACCAGCCATGCCCGCCAACAATACTTCTTTTTGCCCGGCTGCTGCACCGGCTACACCCATGATCAAACTAAAATTGGATACCAATCCATCGTTTCCGCCTAGTACAGCTGCCCGTAATGCATTACCTCCAACTGATTTGTGTCTTTGCTCAAATCGGGTGATGGTAGAACCTTGGGTGTTGCCAGTGCCCGATAAAATATTTTTTAATATCGAAACATGCGCCGTATCAGAAAGAGATGGCTGCGTTCCGGTGGCAACGCGCAAAGATTGAATTGACCCTGCCAACCTTTTTTCAGTGTCCATCAATACCCCTAAGATGTAATCATTGCCAAAAACTTTCCCAATTGTTTTTAGCACCCTGGCCCTCATCGACGGGGGTGGTAACTGTTGAGGTAGTCCTGATTTTTTGAGAAAGGCCAATGCATGGCCCTTCTCTATATCACTCATTTCTCTAAATATGGAAGCAATGGTCTCTTCCTTCTCGGCATCAGCCAATATTCCGTATAAATAGGAAGCATCAACTTCGGTTTGAATTTGTTCCAATTTCATTTCTTGCCTTTTGTACTTTTAAAATTAACTGTGAATCTCCACATTTCCTATTCTTCCACATTTTTTAGGGTCATGAGTAAGGTATAACTACCTTCAACAACCACTTCCCTGCCCTTTAAATCAGCTGTGTTCTGTATCTGGACCCAGTCATTGTTGCGAGCCCCTGCTGCAATTTCTACCATTGTAAATTTCAATTCCCCCTCTTTCAAAAATACAAATTCTTTGCCTTCAAAGTGGACGAGGCTCTTTTCAGGTAAAACTTGTGCCATACCTGATTGCAGGGTAAGCTTACCTGTTACAAACTGACCTTCAATAAGACCCAACCCGCCTTTTACCTTACACACCACTTCTACATTGCCCTGTCCATTAACCGATTTACCCAATTGGGTAACCACAGCAGGGTATTGTTTACCAGCAGTGCCAGGTGATGTGATAATCACCGCTTGTCCGGTTTTTAGCCCTGGAAGATCTTTTTCAAATGCGTTGAGAGATACCATTACTTCGTTGACCGCAACGATGGTCAGCAATTCATCCTGTGGACTCACATAATCACCGAGATTACTATTTACAGCCTGCACATAGCCATTGACAGGAGAAACTAGCTGGATGGTTGAACTCAGCTTCTCAGATGACAAAGTAGCCGGATCTATGTGGATAAGCTTCAGCTTCTGCCGCAAGGCTGCTACTTCAATCTTTTGCCTTTGAAAGTTGTTCTTGGCTTCAAGATTGGATTTTTCACTGGTAGCCTTGGTAGCCAATAATTGTTTTTGTCTATTCCATTCTCCTTCAGCCATCTCAAGTGCCGACAAAGCCTGTAAATAATCCTGCTGGATTTGCAAATAAGCCAAATCCTCTACCACAGCAATTACCTGCCCTTTTCTAACTGACATTCCCTGGATCCAGGGCAGTGATTTTACATAACCTGACATCGGCACATGCACTGAAATCTTTTCACTGGCCGGGGTAAACACCTTGCCGTTTAAATTAATTTCAACCGGAAGCATTTTTTCTTGCAACTGGACAAAACTGAGCTTTGCATTGTCCAATTGTGCTTTGGTCAAAGTGATTTCTGCTGGTGCCACCACTTCCGATTTTGCTACCTCGGCGGCAGGCTGAACCTTCTCTTTACACGCTACAAAAGTGATGCCCATCCATAAAAGAGTCACTTTAAAAATTATATATCTGAATTTCATACTTTCTATTTTAATTAATAAACAAAATAATATTCAAGACCCGCTTCATCCAATTGTTTTTTCAATGATGCATGGTCCAACATAAGAGAATACGCCTGACCCGTCATATAGGCATATTTCATAAAGTCAATTTCTCCACTTTCCAATTTATTGCGGGCAATGGTCAGCAGTTGTGATGCCAGCGGCAGCGATTCTTTTTCAAAATCAGCATATTGCTGCTGGATTGTATTCCATTTTTCCTTTTGTATCGCTATCATTGTTCTTAAGCGGGCCTCATTCATCGTTTTTTCTGTCTCAGCTCTTTGCGTCGCCATCTTGGCTATTTCAGCAAGCTTTTTACCCTGTCTTCCAAACACTGGCATGCCAACTCCCAGCTGTACACTCGTAAAACGGGAGGCGACATCGTATTTTTTATCGTCTGCACCCGTACCTCTGAATGAAGTATTGGACAGTGCCAGGGTCCACATAGGATTGAGTTGAGCCTTTTTCCACGACCCTTCCATCTGAGCTATTTGGATCCCATCATCCAGTTTCTTTAACAAAGGATGCCCCGTTACCACAGCCTCTTCACTTGCAGATGACCATTGTTGCTCTGCTATAGAAGAGACATCGGGAATGCCCTCACCTCCAATCCACAATCTAAACATGGTTATTATACCTTTTAGTTCCGACAGGCTTTCCATCTTCATTTTCTTAACATGGGTAAGTTGAGCTCTTGCTTCCATTACTTCTATGCCATCTGTTTCTCCTGCAGACAAACGCTCTTTGGCCCTGTCTAATGCGAGCGAGAACAAACTGTCTTGTTTGCTGTAAATATCAGATACTTTAAGATAGTAACTGTATTGTAAGTAAAGCGAGGAGAGAAATCTTTTAACCTCCCATTCTCCCATCTGCTTTTCAGATATGGCAAGCTGCAGTTTTCCTGCTTGCATATTTTTGAAAGCCTTGTGATAACCTGGAAAATATCCGGATTGTGAGAAGGTAATTTTGGTATCCACCAGGGCACTGTTGATCTGCCCTCCTTCCACCAAGGTGTTCAAAAAAGGATAGGAAACGCCCATCTTACTTTCTGCCTCTGCCAATTGGATCACTGAGCTGTAAAATCCTGCTGCCTGACTGGTGTTGATGGCTCTTTTATACGCCTCTTCCAAAGTAACAGGGCTTTGCGCTGCTGCAAATTTGATTAAAATCAAATTCAAAATCAGGCAAGTTATATACATATATTTTTTGATCTTCATGATTTAAGAATTATGGTATTTAAGTTCGGTTTCATCTTCTTTCTCTTTGGTCACTTTTTCAAACAAAAGATAAAGTGATGGCAATACTATCAGGGTTAGGAAGGTGGCAACAAGGAGGCCCCCAATTACAACGGTGGCCAGTGGTCTTTGTACTTCCGCTCCTGCCCCGTTGCTGAGTGCCATTGGCAAAAAGCCCAATGAAGCAACGGTAGCGGTCATCAAAACAGGTCTTAGCCTCACCTTGGTACCCATTATGACAATCCTTCTCAAATCTGTCCAACCTTCTTGTCTCAATCGGTTAAATTCAGAGATGAGTACAATGCCATTGAGTACGGCAACTCCAAAAAGGGCGATGAAACCAATACCAGCGCTTATGGAAAATGGCATGCCCCTCATGGCAAGAAAGAGGATGCCTCCCATGGCAGATAAGGGAATGGATGAAAAAATGAGTAAGCCTTGACGGATCGATTTAAATGCAAAAAACAACAAGACAAAAATCATGATAAGTGAAACGGGAACTGCCACCGCCAAACGAGCTTTGGCTCTATTTAGGTTTTCAAAGGCACCCCCATAGGTAATATAGTAACCTGGTGGCAGGTCAAGCGATTTTTCTACTTTTTGTTTCAACTCACCAACCATGCTCTGTACATCTCTGCCCCTCACATTGAAACCAACTACAATTCTTCTTTTTGCATCCTCGCGCTGTATTTGGTTAGGTCCATTGATAATTTTGACATCTGCCAAATAAGAAAGTGGCACATTGCCTCCTCCTGCTACCGGCACCAAAAGTGATTTCACATGGTTGAGATTTTGTCGCTGGTCTTTGTGCAACCTTACTACCAATGAAAATCTTTTTTCTCCTTCATACACCAAACCCGCCTGTCTACCGGCAAAAGCCATATTGACCAACTGATTCACTTCTCCAATGGTCAGTCCATAACGGGCCAAATTTTCCCTTTGATAGTCGATGATAATTTGGGGTACTCCCGTCACTGTTTCTACAAACAGGTTTTGAGCTCCGTCTACCTTGCCAGCTAAGGACCCCAACCTGTCTGCATAAAAAGATAAGGTGTCCAAATCTTCACCAAATATTTTGCACACTACATCCTGTCGGGCACCGGTCATCAATTCATTGAATCGCATCTGCACCGGATATTGGAAACCGGCAGTTATCCCGGGAACATCTTGCAATGCAGTCCCCATCTTTTCTGCCAATTCATCAAATGTTTTGGCCGAGGTCCATTCTTTTTTGTCCTTTAGTATGACCATCATGTCGCTGGCTTCCATGGGCATTGGATCCGTGGGCACTTCTCCACTTCCTATCTTGGTCACCACTTTTTCAACTTCTGGAAACTTTTTTAATAAGATGCCAGCAGCAGCTTGGGTGCCATCAATGGTTGTTTGGAGTGAACTGCCAGTTAATACCCGGGTATCAACCGCAAAATCTCCTTCTTCAAGTGCAGGAATAAATTCTCCTCCCAATCGGGTAAGTACCACCAGAGAGACCAAAAACATGGCAAAGGCAGTAACTACCACCAACTTTGGCATTTTGATAAAATATTCCAGGGTGCGCTGAAAAATTATTTCTATCCTTGTCATCACCTTGTCAGATAGTGTGGGCGAGTGATTTATTTTTTTACTCAGGGCCCATGCACTCATCATAGGCACATAGGTCAGGGACAAAATAAATGCCCCCACAAGCGCAAAGGTTACGGTTTGGGCCATGGGCTTAAACATCTTGCCTTCGATACCTTCCAACGCAAAAATGGGGAGGTAGACAATCAGGATAATTACCTGCCCAAAAACAGCGCTGTTCATCATTTTGCCTGCAGCCGATTTTACCTCGGTATCCATTTGATGGGGTGTGAGCCGATTAACATCCTTGTAGTGTTTACTATGGGTAAGCTGGTGCATCACAGCCTCCACAATGATAACTGCACCATCAACTATCAATCCAAAGTCAAGCGCACCCAGGCTCATGAGATTGCCACTTACCCCAAATAAGTTCATCATAGTGATGGCAAACAACATGGCCAATGGTATTACTGAAGCCACTACCAAGCCTGCTCTTAGGTTACCTAAAAACATGACCAAAACAAAAATCACAATCAAGGCCCCTTCCAGCAAATTGGTCTCAACCGTTGTTATGGCATTACTCACCATCTTGGTCCTGTCTAGGAAGGCTTCGATTTCAACTCCCTCTGGCAATGATTTTTTGATGTCTTCGATCCTCGTCTTAACATTGTGAATAACCTCGCTGCTATTGGCACCCTTGAGCATCATAACTACGCCACCGGCTACTTCACCCTGATCATTGTAGCAGACAGCCCCATACCGCGTAGCATGCGAGATGGAAACTTCGGCCACATCTTTTAAAAACAAGGGAATGCCCACTCCTCTGGTAAGGGGTATCATTTCTACCTCTCTGCTGTTTTTCAGCAAACCCTCACTTCGGATAAACAACACAGCTGAGTTTTGCTCCAAATAAGAACCACCTGTGTTTTGGTTGTTTTCCTGAACAGCTTTGTACACATCATCCATGGTGAGTCCATGAGCAGCCAGCTTTTCCGGATGGAGGGCCACCTCAAATTGTTTGAGCTTGCCTCCAAAACTCGATACTTCGGCCACTCCTTTCACTCCCAGTAACTGCCTTCTCACGATCCAATCCTGGATGGTGCGCAAGGCCGTAGCGTCATACTTGTGTTCATAACCTTCCTTGGGTCTGACCACATATTGGTATATTTCACCAAGACCGGTTGATACAGGTCCCAAAGCAGGAGGATCTACATCTGATGGTATCTCCCGTTGGATCTGCATCAGGCGTTCTGATACTTGCTGCCTTGCCCAATACACATCTATATCATCATTGAATACCATGGTAACCAGGGAGAGCCCTGATCTTGAAAAACTTCTGATTTCACTCAGTCCGTTGATATTATTATTGGCCTGTTCTATCGGAAAGGTGATAAGCCTTTCAATGTCTACAGCCCCATAGGCAGGTGCTGAGGTAATCACCAATACCTGATTGTTGGTAATATCGGGAACCGCATCAATAGGGAGTTTACCGGCCTGATATATCCCAATAGAGATCAGGGCAAAGGTAAACAAGCCGATGATGAGTTTATTTCGAATTGAAAAATTTATAATCGCGTTTAACATAATTTCTTTTTATGTAATGTTATTGAATCTTTGCCTATGAGTAACATGTGCAAAATGTGATTCAAAAAAAATAAAACATGAGGTAACTCAGACCGTTGGTCTAAATTAACCTATTTACATCTAAAAAAAGAATTATGACAATCTTGGCGGCTGCCAGATGCGGGATAAGAAGGAGGATGGTAAATCGGGGGTAATAACCCTGATTTTTTCTTTACCGATTTTGCCGGGCATTGGTGTCATTTCCATCAAGGGCAAACCATGGATATCTCCCAAAATAAAACATATATTGGATGGTACTGACTTGAAGGGCAGCTGCATGTCCTGGTGATAATCTTCATCTATTACGATGCCTTGATTGTAATGCATTTTAAAAAATTCGGCTAAACTCATCTCAGGTTCTTCCTCCAAATGAGTAACCAAATGATGAACAAGCAAAGGCAATTTGAGCAATTCACCCATCGGGGTGGCTGCCAGTAAAAATATGCACAGCATTGATTTTGCGATCGTTTGCCTCATTTTGCAAAGATAAGGTAATCTTCATCAAACCTTGAAATAGTTAACAAAACATTATGTTTACAACTCAATTAAGATCGCTGAATGGCCTTTTTAGCGGCCGCCACAATATTTTCTTTGCCTAGCCCATATTTGATTAAAAGTGCTTCCGGCTCTCCACTCTCACCAAAGCTGTCATTGACAGCTACATATTCCATAGGTGAGGGGTGCATCCTGCCAAGTAACTGGGCTATGCTGTCTCCAAGACCTCCGTGTCTCTGGTGTTCTTCACAACTTACCAGGCACCCAGTTTTGGATACACTGTCCAGAATTATTTCTTCGTCAAGTGGTTTGATGGTATGAATGTTGATCAGCTCCACACTGATGCCTTCTGATTCTAGTTCTGTAGCGGCTTCCATGGCGGTATAAACCAGGTGCCCCGTTGCCACAATGGTAACATCACTCCCACTTTTCATCAATATGCCCTTTCCGATAACAAACTCGTTTTCGGGCATAAAGATGGGCCAGGAAGGCCTGCCAAATCTGAGATAAACCGGACCATAATGCTCAGCAATGGCCATGGTAGCAGCCTTGGTCTGATTGTAATCACAAGGATTGATGACCGTCATACCTGGCAACATTTTCATCAGTCCAAGGTCTTCCAGAATTTGGTGTGTAGCACCATCTTCCCCCAACGTCAACCCGGCATGAGAAGCACAAATTTTTACATTTTTATGAGAATAAGCTATGCTCTGCCTGATTTGATCATACACCCTTCCGGTTGAAAAATTAGCAAACGTGCCTGTAAAGGGGATTTTGCCCGCAGTAGCCAAACCAGCAGCTATACCCATCATATTGGCCTCTGCAATTCCTGTTTGTATAAATCGATGGGGATAAGTATCAGCAAACTTATTCATTTTAAGTGACCCCAGCAGATCAGCAGTAAGTGCTACTACCTGGTCATTATTTTGGCCCACCTCAAACAGTCCATCACCGAATCCGTCGCGTGTTGCCTTTTTTCCTTTTACTTCAAAATTATTAAACATATTCTTCCGTCTTGTCAAATCAATAATCGCCCAGTGTTTCTGGTAATTGAGCCAGGGCACTTGCCAGCTGCTCATCATTTGGGGCTACACCATGCCACTTGTGGGAACCCACCATAAAATCAACCGGATATCCCATCTCCGTTGCCATTAGCACAACAATGGGCTTTCCTTTGCCAGTAAGGGACTTGGCCTGTTGCAGGCCGGCCACTACTTTTTGCATGTCATTGCCCTCCATGTGAATTACTTCCCAGCCGAAAGCTAAAAATTTGGCCTCCAGTGATCCCAATGACAATACTTTATCCGTATCTCCATCAATCTGTCTGCCATTGACATCTACCGTGGCAATCAAATTGTCAACCTTGTTATGAGCAGCAAACATCAATGCCTCCCACACTTGTCCTTCCTGCAATTCGCCATCACCGGTTAGCACAAATATATTTTTTTGATCTCCATCCATCTTTTTGGCAAGCGCCATGCCAATGGCAACAGAAATACCTTGCCCAAGCGAACCCGATGCTACCCTGATGCCCGGCAGTCCTTCATGGGTTGTGGGGTGTCCTTGTAATCGAGTATTCAGTTGCCTAAAAGTTTTTAATTCATCAACCGGAAAGTACCCTGCCCTAGCCAATACACTATACCATACCGGTGAAATGTGCCCGTTGGAAAGGAAAAACACATCTTCGTTTTTACCCTTCATCTGAAAAGCCGGATCGTGGTCCATCACCTCAAAATACAAGGCAGTTAAAAAATCAGCACAGCCCAAAGATCCACCAGGGTGTCCACTCTGGCAGGCATGCACCTGCCTCACGATATCTCTTCTCACCTGACTGGCGATTGATTGTAATTCTGCTATCCTATCCATAAAAATAAAATAAAAGTAAACGAAGTTATTGGCAAAAAACGATGTGATTTTGGAACAATGATTCCAAAAGTAAAGGTAAGGCTTTGCAACCGTAAATCAGAAATAAAAAAGGCAAACCATTGTTGCGGTTTGCCTTTTTTCTCACAATCCTGAAGTCAGGATTATTTTCCTTTTTTGTTTACAAGGGTAGAGAAAGCGGTACCTGCTTTGAACTTAACCACGTTCTTAGCAGCAATTTTGATGGTCTTACCAGTAAGTGGGTTTCTTCCCTCTCTGGCAGCTCTTTTAGATACTGAAAATGTACCGAAACCAACAAATTGTGCTTTGTCTCCTTTTTTCAAGGTTTTTTGGATAGTGTCAAATACAGTGTTTACTGCATCTCCGGCTTGTCCTTTAGTGATGCCAGCTGCAGCTGCTACTGCATCGATCATTTCGCCTTTGTTCATTGTGATATGGTTTATTAAATTAAGTAATGTTGAATAACGCTGCAAATGTATATTACATCTTATTCTTATACAATAATAAATGATGAAAATATTTCAAATCACCTGAAAAATATGGCATTTTGGCCCATATAAGGTCTTCAGTTATATATTTATAAAATTATAAAATGTATGGAAATCAAGATTTTACGCTGTTTTCCCCAAATTTGTATAATTTTGAAAAAAAATTGCGTCCCATGCGTCAAAAACTCCCTGTTTACTTGCTTTTCAGCCTTTTTTTGGCGCTCCTACCCTCTATTCAGGGCTGTAAAACCGGCGAAGGTTGTGGATTGGAAGAGAAATATGGGGCTCCCGTTGACAAGAATGGCGAACTAAGTGGCAAAAGAGGAAAGTCTAATCTCTTCTCAAAAAAGCAACAGAAAAGGATGAAAAAAGGGTAATTGGCCCGCCATTTCTTAACGCTCGCCTGCCAAAAAGGTGTTTATTCTGGGTTTAACTCCCTCCCATCTCTATAAAAACAAAGCACTATCCTTGCCATATTTACATCTCTAATCAAGACTTCATAACCTATATTAATTTTTATCATAATAGGTATCTACCTGTTAATCTAATAATAATGTGATTTTGTTGGTTTATAGCTGCCAGCCATTGCTAAGCTTCGTTTTGCCTATTGCCTCTCTTTAACAAGCTTCATTGGCTGCCTCTTTTTCTCTTTTTGCCTTTGAACAATTCCTCTGCCAAAAGTCCCTTATTGCTTAAGTCTTTGTAATTTTACACAATGAGTAACAATCATCTCCACAACCTCGCCCAACAAGGCAGAAAGGTGGTACCTGACGTGCCCGAATATACCTTTCCTGAAGGTATCAATACCAAAGACATCCACTTTGACCAGGTAAAAATTTCGCCTTTTTCTGCTGCAGGCATCGCTCCCTACCTTAGGGGCCCGTATGCGTCAATGTACAAGATCCGTCCCTGGACCATCAGGCAATATGCCGGGTTTTCAACTGCTACTGAAAGCAATGCATTTTATCATAAAAACCTGGCTGCAGGGCAAAAAGGTTTGTCTGTGGCCTTCGATCTGCCTACACACAGAGGCTATGATTCTGATAATCCCAAGGTAGCAGGTGATGTCGGAATGGCCGGAGTAGCCATCGATACGGTAGAAGACATGAAAACACTGTTTAAAGGCATTCCGCTGGACCAAATGTCTGTATCCATGACCATGAATGGGGCCGTGATACCCATTATGTCCTTTTTTATCGTTGCCGCAGAAGAGCAGGGGGTAGCCCCCCACTTGCTCAGTGGAACCATTCAGAATGACATCCTAAAGGAATTTATGGTACGCAATACCTACATCTATCCACCCGCACAAAGCATGAAAATAGTATCGGATATCTTTGCCTATACTGCCCTCCATATGCCCAGGTTCAACAGCATTTCTATTTCAGGCTATCACATGCACGAAGCAGGTGCCTCGGCCGACCTCGAATTGGCCTATACCCTGGCAGATGGCATTGAATATGTAAAAGCCGGCTTGGCAGCAGGACTCGACATCGATGCCTTTGCAGGTCGATTTTCATTTTTTTGGGGAATAGGTATGAACTTCCTCATGGAAATTGCCAAGATGAGGGCCGGAAGGGTGCTTTGGGCAGAAATGTTACAAGCCTTTGGTTGTAAGGAAAAAACGATGGCACTTCGCACCCATTGTCAAACATCGGGCTACAGCCTTACTGCTCAGGATGTTTACAACAATCTGGGCAGAACCGCCCTTGAAGCTGCCGCTGCTGCTTTTGGGGGCACACAGTCATTACATACCAATTCACTGGACGAGGCCATTGCCCTCCCTACCGATTTTTCAGCCAAACTGGCTAGAGAAACACAAATCATTCTGCAAAAAGAAACCGGCATCACAGCGGTTGTTGATCCTTTTGCGGGCTCTTATGTGGTGGAGACCTTGACCCAGGAATTGATAGAACGGGCCAAAAAACACATCGAAGAGATCGAATCTTACGGCGGCATGACCAAGGCCATCGAAAAAGGCATTCCCAAAATGCGCATTGAGGAAGCGGCTGCCAAAAAACAGGCTAGAATCGACAATGGAACTGAACAAATTATTGGGGTCAACGTATTCAAAGACCAGGCAACCAATGACAATATTCCTATTTTGCAGGTAGACAATACAGCCGTTAGGGAGCAACAAATTAACTCGATTCAAACCATCAAAAAAAACAGAGACGAAGTATTGGTGACAAAGCTGTTGGATGATATCACCCTCTGTGCTCAAACCGGAGAAGGCAACCTGCTCGATCTTGCTGTTAAAGCAGCCCGGGTAAGGGCTACGCTTGGAGAAATCAGCCTGGCCTTAGAAAAATCATTTGGCAGATATCAGGCCACTCCTACTACCATTTCTGGTGTATATTCAAAAGAAATTAAAATGGATTCCAAATTTGCAGAAGCCAAAGCCTTGTCAGATCGGTTTGCTCAACAAGAAGGTCGTAGACCCCGAATTCTGATTGCTAAATTAGGACAAGACGGGCACGATAGAGGGGCCAAGGTCATAGCCACCAGCTTCGCTGATCTTGGTTTTGATGTAGATATGGGTCCCTTGTTCCAGACCCCAGAAGATGCAGCCCGTCAGGCAGCAGAAAACGATGTGCACATCCTGGGCATCAGTTCGTTGGCTGCTGGCCACAAAACCCTGGTACCTCAAACCATTGAAGCCCTGAAAAAAATGGGTAGAGAAGATATTATGGTAATCGTTGGAGGTGTGATTCCGCCTGTCGACTATGCCTTCCTGTTCGATAAAGGGGTTGCAGCGGTTTTCGGACCGGGTACCGTGATCTCAGAGGCCGCTTCCGGCGTTTTGCGCATTTTGCTCAACGAAAACAAACTTTCATAAATAAAAAAGGAGACGATTTTAGGTCGCCTCCTCACTTCTAATCCTTAAATTTTAAATTCCAAATCAGATCATCACCTGGTCTACGATATTTACCGTAGCTTCCATGGTTACCCTTGATTTAATGCTGTTGGAGATCAGGCAATGTTCTTCTGCTTTAGTCAATATTCTTTTGGCTTTTTCTGTCAGACTTTCATCTTCAAGGCTCAAAACCGGAGTTAGGTGAACCTCTGTCATCAAGTATTTACCCTCTACTTTTTCCAACTTACCAAACGCCTTGCATGAAAACTGGCTGAAGGGCAGCTTAGAATTTTCTGCAATTGCCAGAAATGTGGTCATAAAACAACTCAAAACCGCTGAGGTAAATAAATGCTCTGGAGACCAAATGCCATCCATTCCACCGGGAAACTGTGGAGGTGTTGCCACTTCAATGGCTGTAGTTAACTCTGGCGCATCCATAATTCCTTTCCTCTGTGCTGTCCAATTGAGACCTACTTCATAAATATGCTGTTCCATATATTCTTTTTTATGCAAAGGTAAACTACCCTGCGGTAGCCCGCCGTAACACGGGTTACCCTAATGGCTGGGTCTTGGTCATCCGTTTGGGTGATAAAAGTTGATTACTAAACCCATGATGCTCGTTTTTCTCTTTTTTGTCCGTCTCAACGTATGGATAAATATCAGGCTAGGTCCTTATTTACATCATCTCTTTTCATTTCTTTGGGGGGAGGCAATGCACTAATTTGTCACAGTAATGAAGCATTTGTCTTCTTTTTAAAATTTGTAGTTATGAATACCTTGTCCATCCTCAACAATCCGGCTAAAGACCACCTTTTGGTAAAAATTGAGGGTCAAAAAACCCAGCCTATTGACTATGTAATAGCCGACATGGAAGGACATGAAATCTGCGCCGGAAGGTATCCGGCCAATGCCAGCATCTTACCCATAGGTGTTGACTTTTTAAAACGAGGCATGTACCTGCTACTGGTGGTAACAGAAACTGCTTACCGACTTCAAACTTTTATCAAGATTTAACATGGCTTCAGGACACCTTCCTTCCTTTTATAACAACCTGCTTAATAAGGTTTTCTCCAAATGAATAAGGAATAAAGGCCAGTGAAGGTATTTTATGCGTAATGATAAAACTGGCCGTCTTTCCCAGACCGATCGAGCCGTATTGTTGCTGCCATTCCATTGCGCAGGCTCCATTGTGGGTTAGTCCATTAAAAGCTTCTTCCGGTAATAATTTCATCTGGGTGCAGGCCAATGACATCAGCAAAGATAGATTACCCGATGGAGAGGTGCCTGGATTGTAGTCAGATGCAATGGCAATGCCCAGTCCCGCATCAATCATCTTTCTGGCAGGGGCATAGGGTATGCCCAAAAAGTAAGAACAGGAAGGCAAAACGGTGGGTATGGTTCTGGATTGGCGCAAAGCTTCTATCTCATCATTGCCAATCTCTTCCAGGTGGTCTACAGAAATGGCATTGTTTTTTATCCCTATTTGCACACCTCCTGAATTGGCAAGTTCGTTGGCATGGATTTTTGGTTTTAAACCAAAGCCGGCAGCCGTTTTGAGTAACAAATCGGTTTCTTCAATTGTATAAAATCCTTTATCGCAAAATACATCCATGTAGTCCGCCAGACCTTCTCCTGCTATGATAGGCAACATATCTCTGATGATGTGCTCAATGTAGCCCTGCCGGTTTTCTTTATAAGCAGTAGGAATGGCATGGGCACCCAAAAACGTAGCCTTGATGCCCACGGCATAATTTTCTTTCAACCTCCTGATTACACGCAGCATTTTCAATTCACTGTCAAGGGTAAGGCCATAGCCGCTTTTAATCTCAATGGCCGCTGTGCCCATCGATATTACTTTTTCCAATCGCTGTGCTGATTGTTCATACAGTAAATCTTCATCCATGGCTTGCAGCTTGGTTGCAGAATTAAGGATGCCACCCCCTTTTTCAGCAATTTCTGCATAACTCATACCCTTGAGCCTATACACAAATTCCTCTTCTCTGCTGGCTGCAAAAACCAGGTGGGTATGACTGTCACACCAACCCGGCAATACATGGCCATTGGCAGCATCTACCACGTTATCTGCCCTATCCGGACAACCATCCATGCCCCCATAGGCAATGATCTGCCCATTTTCACAAAGCAAAAATGCCTGGTTCAGTTGATCCACCCGAGCCATTTCTCCACCCTTCTTCAAGCCACCAAATTTTTCATTGATGCCGCAAAGGGTTCCTATGTTTTTTACAAGAATAGAAGGCATGTTTTTGAGGGTAAAGATAAGCCTCCCTCTCTACTTTTGATCCTAACTTGGAAATTACCTTAATAGAACTTTATTAATAGCCTGCTATAAATTAACCTTTTATTAATCCAATGCCCCAACCATTATACGCTCTTAGTATACAAATAAAGTGTATTACTATGAGATCATTTGCATTTTTACTGAGCTTGCTTTTAATTAAAACTGCAATCCTGGCCGGCGATCCACCTCAACATAGAAGGTTAGAGGGAAGTTGGTACCATGGTGGGTCTGACAATTGGATTGAAATCAGAGACGAAGGCAGATATATTTCGGTCATGGGCTTACCTCCTCAGGGCAAAGCCAGGATATTTGAACAGGAATGGAAAGGGGTTTATTTGGATAAGAAGGGTAACAAGATTACCCTTGAAAACAGAAACACCCTTTTGTACAATCACAGAAAAAGTGGCCACATAATTGAATTTCATCGCCGCGATCATCAACATTCTGGTACCAATGGCCATTGGAGAGACAATACACATGGTTCATATAACGACCATCCATCTAATACTTATCAAAATCAACATTATGAAGACGATACCTATATAGAAGGAAGTTGGGCAGCAGACAAGAGCATTATCATTGCAATAGTAAAAACACGAGATGGCCTTAAAGCCAAGTATAGTGGAACTACACGATGGGTCAGTTATCAGGCTGTCAACAACAGAAGAGATGAATTTGTTGACGACAACGGCAATCGGTATATTTTCCACAACAACACATCCGCCACCTGGTACCCAAAAGATCAGAGGAACCAAGCTATACCACTTAAAAAAATCAGCGATGAAGTAAAATACTAATACAGAAACTCACTCATGGGATGGATACAGGTCGAATCGGACAGACGGTTCGGCCTGTCCTTATCTAGCCAACCCTGGTCTCAAAAAACAACATTACTTGCTATCTTTGCCGGATGCCTGCGGTAATAAACAAATCTTTTTTCCTCCATGCTTTTGGTTATGGTGTAGCCATGGCCTTATTGGTCTTGCTACTTAGGTGGCTTGAAATCAGGTTTTTTATTTTTGACCACACCACAGAAATTTACGTTGGTGGCATAGCCTTGATCTTTACAGGCCTGGGTATGTGGCTGGCACACCAGCTTACCCGTCCCAAAGAAATTGTAGTTGAAAAAATAACCTATGTTGAAAAGCAGGAAATTAATCCACTGGCCATAGAAACTACTGGATTGAGCAAAAGAGAACTGGAAATTCTTGACATGATGGCCAGGGGGATGAGCAATCAGGAAATTGGTGATGCCCTTTTTATATCCCTCTCTACGGTGAAGACCCATGTCGCTTCCATATTTTCAAAATTACAGGCAGTTCGAAGGACCCAGGCCGTTGAAATTGCTAAAAGCCTGAAAATCATTGCTTAAATGGGAGTCATACCAAAGTATGATTTTTTATTCTAATCTTTTTTCAATACTTTGGTACGATGATCCTTCCAAAGAAGGGATCTATTTTTGAGCCATTGTTCAACAAATTAAATTCTTATGAAAAAAATTGTTTTAGTCTACGGTAGCATTGCCGGTCTGATTTTGGCAGCGTGGATGATTGGATTCACCTCCCTTGGCAAAATGGATGATTTTGAAAATGGCATGATCTACGGCTATGCCTCCATGATCATTGCTTTTTCATTTATCTATGTCGGCATCTCTAAATACAAGTCGCAAATGCCGGGTAGCACCATCACTTTTAAGCAAGGCTTTATGGTAGGCTTATACATAACCCTCATCGCATCCACCTTTTATGTACTTGCCTGGCTCATTGTTTATTACACCATGGCCCCTGATTTTATGGAAAAATACCTGGCCTTTACCATCGAAAAGATGAAGGGCAACAATGCTCCTCAGGCTGAAATTGATGCCTACGTCAAAGAAATGAAATCATTTAACGAGATGTACAAAAATCCTTTGGTAAACATGGCATTTACCTATATGGAAGTGATACCTGTCGGTCTCCTCATGTCTGCCATATCTTCTTTTTTAATCAAACGAAGAAAATAAAAACCAAAAGGGCAAAAGTATAAAAGCTGTACATTTGCCCTTTTTACTATGTCAGAGAACACAAAACCCCATTCTATTTGGAAAGTCTTTCTGGAAGCCCTCAAGGGGGAAGAGAGAGATTATACTTCGGGTAGCATCCGACTTGCCATCGTATTACTGGCCATTCCCATGATCCTTGAATTGTCAATGGAGAGCTTGTTTGCAGTGGTAGATATGTACTTTGTAGGTAAGTTGGGAGAACACGCCATTGCTGTGGTCGGTTATACAGAAGCGATGCTGACCATCATCTATAGCATGGCCATTGGACTCAGCACTGCCGCTACCGCTGTGATCTCACGCAGGGTGGGTGAAAAATCTGAAGCAGAGGCTTCCGAGACAGCCGTACAGTCCTTGATCCTTGCTGCTTTGATCAGCGCTTTGCTGAGTGTCATAGCAGTTTTGTCAGCCCGCCATTTGCTTTCCTTTATGGGTGCTTCGCCCGAGGTCATCGAAAAGGACTGGGATTTACCCAAATAATGTTTGGAAGCTCGGGTGTAATCATTTTTATTTTTCTGATCAATGGAATCTTCAGGGGCGCAGGCAATGCCTCTATCGCCATGCGTTCACTCTGGCTGGCCAGCCTTGCCAATATCATCCTCGATCCCCTGTTGATTTATGGTATTGGCACTTGGACCGGTTGGGGGCTGGAAGGCGCTGCCATTGCCACCTGTATTGGCCGAAGCCTTGGGGTGATTTACCAGTGTACTGTTTTATTTGGTGGTAAATCAGTAATCCGACTATCCGTCAAAAATTTCCTGCCTGATAGAAAACTGATGATCCATTTACTGGAATTGGCTTGGCCCGCTACTTTTCAATTCATCATTGCTTCCGGCTCATGGATCATCCTTACCAAACTGGTTGCTGAAACTGGAGGCACAACTGCCTCAGCCGCTTACCAGATTGCCATCAGAAACGTGGTCTTTTTTATTCTTCCTGCCTGGGGTCTCAGCAATGCAGCTGCCACGCTGGTAGGCCAAAATTTGGGAGCAAAAAATCCAGAAAGAGCAGCACAAAGCACATGGATGTGTGTCAAATACAACATCTTTTTTATGGCTCTGGTCACCCTAATTTTTTTGCTATTTGCAGATTTTATTTGTGGTTTATTTACCACTGACCCAGAGGTCTTATCAAAAGCAGCTCTTTCGTTGCGAATCATAGGAAGTGGATTTATTTTTTATGGCATTGGCATGGTGATGATGCAGGCACTCAATGGGGCGGGCGATACCAAAACACCCACTTACATCAACCTCGTAGGATTCTGGTTGTTTCAGATTCCGCTCGCCGTTTTTCTCACCCAGGTCTTGAAGTGGAATTATCTGGCAGCTGTGGCAGCCGTGCCCATTGCAGAGACCTTTGTGGCAATTTTAGCATGGTGGTATTTCAGAAAAGGAAATTGGAAAACCATAGAAGTATAGACCACTATCAGTCCAACAAATATTCAAGGGTTTCCTGATCCAGGGCTGGTATCGTTTCTTCCTCCATCATCTGTCCGGCAAGGTCTTTTTTGCGCAGCTGCAAAGCATGAATTTTTTCTTCAATGGTATCTTTGGCAAGGAAACGAATTACAGTAACCTTCTGGCTCTGCCCCATTCGATAGGATCTGCCTATGGCCTGGCTCTCTGCAAATGGGTTCCACCAGGGATCCAGAATGAGCACATAATTGGCAGAGGTTAGATTCAAGCCGGTACCCCCTGCTTTTAAAGAGATCATAAACACAGGGCACTTTTCATCGGTTTGAAATCGATTGACAGCCAGTTCCCGATCTTTGCTCTGATCAGAGCCCGTCAACATAACGTATTTGATGTTTCTCAGCTTGAGCTCTGCTTCATATAGTTTGAGGTGGCTCACAAAAGAAGAAAATACCAGGATCTTGTTGCCTGATTTTGCAAGGGTCTCCAGGGTCTCCAATACGTCATCAAATTTTCCGCTTTCTACATCAGAATTGGGATCTGCCAGCTTAGGGTGGTTGGCCAATTGCCGCAATTTAAGCAAGGCATTCAAAACATGTAACTTACCGGGTTGCTGGTCCATCTCAGCTTGCAACAACTCATTCCGAGCCTTCGATTTTTCTTTTTCAATCAAGTCCATTTGAAGCTCGGGTAATACGGAGTAAAATACCTGCTCTTCCAGATCAGGCAGATCCTTGAGCACTTCTTTTCGCGTCCGTCTCAAAATATAAGGACCCAAAATCAGCTTGAGCTCGTTCAATGCTTCTTCATCCTTATTCTTTTCGATCGGATCCTGATAGTTCTTTTTAAATTCGGGATAGCTGCCCAATATATCGGGGTTGATAAACTCCATTTGTGCCCACAGGTCTGCCAATGAGTTTTCGATGGGCGTGCCACTAAGTGAAACCCGCTGCTCGGTTTTTAAGGTTCTTACTGCTTCAAATATTTTTGAATTCCTGTTTTTGATGTAATGGGCTTCGTCCAATATGATGCAATTAAAATCTATCTTAGACAGCAGTGAATGGTCTTTGAGCAAGATGGCATACGAGGTTACTATGATGTCAAATTCTTTCAATGTGCGCACATCCTTGCTCCTGGTGTTGCCTGTATGTACAGCAGCTACGAGACCTGGAGCAAATTTTTTGATCTCGTACATCCAGTTAAAAGCCAGGGAAGAAGGCACAACAATCAATGCCCTCAATGCATTTCTGGGCGCCGGCATAACATCAAACAAGCTGAGTTGTACCTGCTGAACAGGAGCTTCCTGCACCAAATTTTCTTTAACAAAACAAAGCAAGGTCAGGGTTTGCAAAGTTTTTCCCAAACCCATATCGTCTGCAAGACAGGCTCCCAATCCGTTTGAATAGTGGTTAACCAGCCATTCTGCTCCCTGTCTTTGATAAGGTCTGAGCATGGCTTGGATGGAAGAAGGTACTTTAAAATCAACCTTTACAATCTCAGATGAGGCAGGCTTAATGCCCAGGGGTTCTAAAACGCTAAATCGCGATTTTGCCAATTTAGGAATAGCACCGGTCAAATCGCACTGGGCAGCCAGCTGCTCATATTGCTCAAACCAGGTAACCGGTATAATAAAAACTTCTCCGTTCTGCAAGGCATAAAATCGATTGTTGTTCTTGATGTGTTGTAGCAGCGACTTAAATGGTATTTCTTCCTCACCTACAATGATCACAAGATTTAAATCAAACCAGTCTTGATTGAGTTTTACATGGAGCTCTTCTATCGAATATTCACCCGCATACAATCGTTTGCCTTCCCAGTCCGGCATTTCCAGACTGATATTGGCAGAAGCAAGTCTTTCTTTGGCGTGTAAAAGGGTGTAGAAGGTCTCAAAAGGGTCCTGCATCTCCGCTTTTTCCCAACGTTTGGCTACCGTTTCGACCAGGCCCAGCTGTTTGATCAGGGACACCATTTTTCGTTCCTGACCGGTATTGCGACTCACCTTTTCTACCTTGATCTGATTTTCGTCGTCGGTTTTGATAAAAACCTTGCTCTGCTGGGCATCGGTATAGGCAAACCTGCATTCATCATAGTAATACCATAATGCAGCCTCCAGGCCATTCCCATCAAAAGATTCTGTAAATCGAATAAGCCCCTTGGCATCTGGCTTCATCTCCAAAAATTCAAAGCCTATGGTTTCGATGGTAGCCTGGGCAGCTACATCTTTGATAAACTTCTGAAAGTACTCTGAGGTTAGCCTCTCTGGTATGAAGATACTTTCTTGTTTGAGAAAGGGCTTTAAACGCAGGCCATTGATGTCTTCTACCTCATAAATAACACCGTCATTGATGATGAGCAACGGACTTTCTGTAATGACTTCAATGTTGTGTTCAACCGGTTTTACCAATCCTCCAGGAGAGTTGAGAAACATGTAATACTGAGTACCCAGAGCTGTTTTTTCAAAACGCAGCATAGGCTTCAGACTAAGCGGGGCAAATTTTAAACGAATGTCTTCCAGAAAAATTTTGCGCTCAACCTGAAAGTACAAATCAAATTCATACTGCCTTACCCAAGAAAGAAAACGAATCAGTTTTTGATAAGCGCGATTTCTAATTACACTGCTCCATCTTTTGTCCTCAAATAGTTGCTCGAGGCTAGCCGGCTTCTTTTTCCCCTTGTTAAATTCTGCCATCAACACAGAGGGATGGAGCGAGCGACACATTTTTAGTGCCTCTTCATGGCCGGTACCGCTGATGTTAAATCCATAGCTGAACAATACCTCATCATTGCCTTGTTTCTCCAGGTATGAGGGCTTTCCTTTCGTGACCTTAGCCACAAAAGGCTCGGGATAGAAATAAGTTACCGCCCCTTTAAAACTCTGTAAGCCATAAATCAATGCAAATTCTTCCATTCTCTTTTGCCAATGCGGTCGCAAAAGTAAGTTTCCGGGTGCAAAAAATGGAAGTTTTATAAAAAAAGGGCAGGATTTTATCGCTCCTGCCCTTTACATTTTAAACCAAGGCGTTCACACTCAACCAACTACCACCATTGGTACACACAATTCCCTGACTTTTCAAAAATGAAGTGGCCTGGGCAGATCTCATGCCACTGGCGCAGCACAAGATAATTTCTTTACCCTGCATTGCCTTTATTTCATCCACATGAAGCTGAATATCGCTCAGCGGAATGTTGATACTTCCTGCTACATGGCCTCCCATAAACTCTCCGGGAGTCCTTACATCAATCACAATACTGTTGTCCATTTACTTTTTTTTTACAAAGGTAAGTTAGCTCGCATCCTCGTTGCGTAACCTAGGTTACGAAATGCTGAACTTATGTTACACAAGCTAAATTACCAGCTTATACCCAATTTAAATTTGGCCATAAACGGATAGCCCGGGGTAAAGTGTATTTCTTCTACCGGATTGGCCTCACCTCTCAATTTGCTTTCTGTGGCAAACTGGGTTTCGTTCCAAGCCGTATTGAAAACATTGATGATATCTATACCCAAGCTTAGATTTTTAAGCTGATACAAAACGTTGACATCAGCCACTGTATAACCCTTTGCAGTAATTGAGTAGTCTTCATTGGCTGCCCGATTGCCCATGTATCTAAACCTGAAGCCTACATTTAGCTGATCAAGAATCTGGGCACTCATTCCTCCTGTCATAGTGGTAGTTGGCGCCAAAGGAATATTATTACTACCCTCTTCATCATCTACACTTTTTGCCTTACAGGTATTTAAATCACCGTATATAAAAAGAGATGATAGGGGTTGCCATCTGAGTCCAAGATCAATGCCTTTACGCTCCGTTCTTCCACTGGGTTCAATAATACCCTCATCTCCAACATACACAAACTCCTGATCTAAGCTGAGATACCACAGGGCACCGGTAAATACTACCTTTTTCAATATTTTCGACACCACTCCGAGATCAGCACCAGTGGCAGCAGGCATGGCATTGTTCACCTGATTGGCAAGGGTTACCCTGCTGTCATTGCTATGAAATCCCCTGCCTGCTTTCAGGTACCACTTCATGTTTCGACTTACATCGTATTGTAATGTGATTTTAGGGCTTATGGTCGTTTTTTGCCCACTGTTGAGTAAATAGAGAGCAGTTACCTTATCTCTGTAATTAAACTCTAGTCTATCCATTCTTACACCCCCTTGTATTGAAAAATGCCCATACTCATAGCCAAGTTGAGCCCCTGCATAGATATTGCTTTCATCAACATCTCCCAGAGCTACTGTTTCAAGGGTATTTTTTCTCTGATAGGTGTAAGAAAGCTCATTGTTCACAACATTGTCATGACGCAGTCCTCCCAAAACCTTTAATGACAACAATGCATTTCCCCAGGACATGTCTCTCACAAACTGCAAATCTACTCCATAGATATCTCGACTCTCTTTTTGTTTGATCTGATCTCCATTCAGGCTATCGCGGAGGAACAAGGTAAAATTGGAAAAGAGCTCAAAATTGTATTTTGAATAAAAAACCTGACTCCTTAAACTTGATCTCGGACTTAAATATTTGGTGTGTACCAGAGATAAATTGCTTCTATTGGTCTGCCCACCTTCTGTTTTATCAATAGCCCCAAACCGGCTAATCAAGCCTGCCTCCACCGCTCTTTGTGGTATTTGACCAGAAGCATCCCACTGGCTTTGAAAATGAGAAAGCTGCACAGTAAGCTTATCCAGATTGCCAAGCTTTTGATTGAATTTGCCAAATAAGTTGATCCTTTTAAAAGCTTGTGGACTATCAAACGGTCCATTAGTCTGGTTGTAATCTGCGGCCATGTAGGCATCATTTTTTTCTCCTTCTACCAATTTAAGCATGGCCATGGTCCGGAAGGTATTAAACTGTCCGGCTTCTATTATTGCCTGACTATTGGAGATTTTTTCTTTGGTGGTGAAGGCCACGTGGCCTGCTGTGGCAAAATTGCCCTTGGTCACATCATAGGGTCCCTTGCCATAAGAAATATCATTGAGGGTTTCGGGGATCACAAAGTGAAGATCTGCATAGCCCTGACCATGCGCGTGAGAGACCATGTTTACCGGCATGCCATCAACGCTCAGATGAATATCGGTGCCATGATCGATGTCAAAGCCCCGTAAAAATATTTGCTCAGCCTTACCTCCGCCGGCGTGTTGTCCGATAAATAAGCCGGGTACCAATCGCATCAATTCCTGTGCGTGTTGTACTGGTTGGTGAACCAGATCAATTTTACTGACCAGGGCTGCTACTTCTTTGCTCTGGTGGATTTCTACTTTATCCAGTATAAAATTTCTATCGGTCATGGTAATTTTGAGGGGCTCAGCCAATGACGTCAGGATGTAGGGCTCACATTCATAGACCATTTGATAAAAATTTAAGGTGTCACCTGCCTTACAGCCATCCATCCAAAAATTGCCATTGTCATCGGTATGTGCATGCCTGTCACTGGTACCCAGGGTGACCACCACCCCCGACAATCCCTTGCCACTTACATCACTCACTTTGCCGGATATGATTTGACCTGAACAAAAATTACAGCTGAATATCAGCACTAAAAGAAACAGATATTTCATCTCTCTATTTTAAGATTAAAAAAAATAATAACAAAAAAGTGAAAGGCTGTGCAAGTTACGAATTATAAAAAAATTGAGGTAATTCAAAATCCAACCGGGCATCCTTCCTCGTATTTAAGATGGTTGTCATAAAATGCACCAAAAAATAATAAACTTTAATTTCATAGCTTTGTTAATGCTTTTTTACTTACCCACTTTCTAAATTTGAAACCAGATACCAGCGGTGTTGTAGCCATGATCAGGCAAAAAAATGAGCAGGGTCTCTCTTTGCTCTACGATGCGTATGGTGATGCCATCTATGGCATGGCTTTCAGAATTCTTAGAAAAAAAGAAGAAAGTGAAGAGGTAGTACAAACTACTTTTTTAAAAGCGTGGAACAACATTGACAGTTTTGACGAAGGTAGGGCAACCTTGTTTACCTGGCTCGCCGGCATTGCCAAAAATGCAGCCATCGATACTTTCAGGCTCAAATCTTTTCAGCGTGAAAAAGAACAACTGTCTTTTTCTGCTTCTGACTTCGGACTCAACCACTCACCCCGGATCAAAGGAGTGGATGTGGAGGCCTTGATAAAAAACCTTCCCGACAAACATAAAATTCTATTGGATAAGATGTTTTTGGAAGGCTATAGTCAGCAAGAAATTGCAGACGCTTTGTCTATGCCCCTTGGCACCGTCAAAACCAGGCTAAGAGAGGGCATCCAGATGCTGAGAGCCATGCTTAAACACGAAAAACATCTATTGTATTTTTTAACAGCAGCCTTGTAACTTGGATATAAAAACCTACATATCATCGGGTATCCTGGAGCTTTATGCTACCGGTCATCTTTCGGAAGACGAGCAGAAAGAGGTTGAAGCTATCCTGCAAAAATACCCGGAAGCCAAGGAGGAATTGTTGGCCATTCAAAAAGCACTGGAAGATTACGCACTCATCAATGCCATTGCAGCTCCCGATGACCTGAAACAAAAAGTGCTGTCATCTGTCCGCGATCAAATACCAGCCCAAAAATTACCGGAAAATAACAATAAAGGTATGGCCTGGCTCAACATGGCCTTGTTTGCCGCTGCCATTTCAGGCTTTGTTTTGTTTTTTGTGAACAACAAGCACCAAAAAAATGAAATTCAACGCCTGAAATCTAAAGTCGCGGCTTGCGATTCTATTGACAGACAAAATCAAAATTTGTTTGCCAGCTTAAATGATCTAAGGCATCCCGGCAACCAAATCGTAGCCATTACTGCTACTACTGGCTATGCTAATACCCACATTTACCTGCACACCAATCCACAAACCGGTAAAAATTACCTGCAACTCAATCAGCTGCCCCCGCTACAAGAAGGGCAAGCGTACCAGCTTTGGTCTCTAAAAGAAGGCCAGAACCCCATTCCTATGGATGTTTTTGACGGCTCTCAAACCTTTACTGAAGTGGCCTTTGAAAACAACACCGTCAATTATGCCATTACCATTGAAAAAGCAGGCGGTGTAACCTCTCCTACCCTGGCCAGATTGATTGGAACTTTTAAGGTCTCCTGACCTGGAAATTTAAAGAAATAATCACATATACCATCGATCCTGCTTTCTTGTGGCATGGGTCCAAAAGAAGACAGCGCCTTCCCTTCGGAGTGCGCTGTCAAAAATCACAACTCAAATAAACAAAAATGGTTATGTCTATTTTTCTTTTGCTATATCAAAATCCAAACAGGGTCAGAGCCGTCAATGCCGCTTAAAGAAAGCATGACTTTCTACCTATACAATCTATATACGAGGTATAATCAAAAATTGGATGTAATGAAATGCCATTGAATGCACTGTTTGATCATAGAGATCTATTGAATCAATCGTTGCATCCAATGGCAACACAAGAAGCGTGCTCTTAGTCTATAGACATAGAAAAAGATAAAAGAGAAGGTAAGGCATTGTCTTTCACCAGATTGCTCCAATACCTGATCCATGTAATCTGGAATGACTTACCCAGTTTCAGACCCAGGCTGACCTGGTTGAGGTTAAACATATGGTGATCCGGCAGGGATAGTTGATTAAAAAATACATCATTGCCCGTTATTCCTGCCACTTTGATCTCAGCAATCAATCCTATGTTGTCATTCAATCCTGTATAAGTCAGTGTGCTATACAGACCCAAATCCAGGTTCATGGCATAACTTGAACTTTTGTTGCCCAATGTGGGCAGGTCAACCCCGATCCGGGGGTGAACTTTCATCCTAAAATCCAGTTTTTGCGCTGGCCTGCTCCAATAAGCCAAAGGATAGGTCATATGCAGTACCACATTACCACCACCTGCCACCAATCTGCTAATGGCTGCAGGATTGGAGGCTGACTGACTGAAACTGTCGTTGTCATCCTCCTGGTCACCACCCAAACCTACCAGAGCTCCCAGTCCGACTGAAACCGGGCCAAAAAATCACTGTAAACATCGGTGTACAATGCATACTGGCTTACTTCAGATTGGATGCCAAGTTTCATGTTTTTCAAACTTCCACCATGCCCCTCTGTTTCGGAGCTGTGTTGATGTTCTATGGCGTCTGTGGCACACCTTACAGGAAAAAAACAAAATTTGTTGCGGGTTCTCTCCTTGTACCACATTTTATCAGCCATCTTTTTTAAGGTCGATACCGCTTCCAAACCGATTTTATATTCACTGTCTATGTCCATAAAGGTGTCTTCTTTCCACAATGGCAGGCCGTCTTCTGTGTCGGGCCATTGACTCAGGATCTCTGTGATAGACAATTGATACTTCCTTTCCAGATCAGAATTAAGAACACCTGCGAGACTGTCCAACATCCTGGCTGTTACCCGGTAGTAGCCATCCAAATCTAGGGCTACCTGAGTATCAAATGCCAGTCCGGCTGTGTACTTTCTGATCAGGGCTGGGTTGCCGGAGTTTTCCTTCATTTCATTTTTCCAACCACGAGGTACTATTTGTGCCATCCCGCGATCCACTCCGGCCGAAACCAAAAAAATGAAAATGTTGGTTTTAATGTTCATACTCAAAATGGGATTTGTAATTATTTTTTCAAATTATTTCATTTTTCAACACCTGACACAATAAAGATGTAGAATATGTCGTGGGCACATGTAACATATTTCAATTTTTGTGCAAAAAAACAAATAATAAGAAAGTAAGATCAAAACGCACCTATTTTTATTATGGTATATTTAATTATTAATTATTTAAAAATCAGCAGGTTATTTAACATATTTGGCCCAGAAGCCAGTGAGAAATTATTTTGGAAATCACCCTTCTTTCTTTCGTATTTCATTTTTTTATTATCTTTGCCTTCCATTTAGCTCGGGTCTCGTGGCCGAGTGGCTAGGCAGAGGTCTGCAAAACCTTCCACAGCGGTTCGAATCCGCTCGAGACCTCAAAGGGACGATGCTTTCAACAGCTCGTCCCTTTTTATTTTACTTTGACGACTTCTGATCTTTTTTTACCTTGGTCTCAATTTATGGCCGGAAGGGTCCGGACCGCATTTGCCTAAATATTGGAATCTTAAATAAAAGTGATGCAATCCAAAGCGACTACTGTTGAAGAATACTTAAATGAACTTCCTGAAGATAGAATAGCAGCCATGCTACAGCTTCAGAAAATCATTAAAAAAAATCTGCCAAAAGGGTTTTCAGAAGAAATGAATTATGGCATGCTTGGCTATGTAGTGCCTCATAAATTGTACCCAGCAGGATACCACTGCGACCCCAAGTTGCCCCTGCCTTTTCTGGCCATTGCCTCGCAGAAAAATTTTATTGCCATTTACCACATGGGCATCTATGCCGACCCCAAGTTGCACGATTGGTTTACAAATGCCTACGCAGAACTAAACATCGGAAAACTGGATATGGGCAAGAGCTGTATCCGTTTTAAAAATCCGGCTAAAATTCCTTTTGACCTGATCGGTGAACTGGTTTCTAAAATGAGCCCACAGCAATGGATTGCTATGTACGAAAGCAATTACAAAAAGTAGAGCCCGTTTAACTTTAAATCTTTCTTGTCTTTTTCAACCGGCAATGGTTGCCAGCACTTTTTACCCCTTACCGTTGAATTGATTCATGGTAAATTTTAGTCCTATGGCTGCAAAACTAAGACAAGCATTGGCAGCCTTTTCAATGGTGGTTTTCAATAGGTCTTTTTCATCTGCATTCCATTTGCCTAATACGAAATCAACCTGCTGATTTTTATGAAATTTATTTCCAATTCCGATTCTCAGACGTGGATAATCTACCCCGCCCAAGACCTGTTGAATGTTTTTTAAACCGTTGTGGCCCCCGTCACTGCCGGTATCTCTCATGCGCAAAAGTCCAAACTCAAGGTTCAGATCATCTACTACTACCAACAAGTTCTCTTTTGGGATTTTGTGCTTTTGCATCCAGTAATGGATGGCTTTGCCACTGAGGTTCATGTACGTGGTGGGCTTGATCAGCACCAGAGTTCTGCCCTTGTGTTTTATTTCAGTTACATAGGCCTGGCTGTCCAGCTTCCACATTGCACCATTGCTCTTTGCCAGATGATCTACTATGTCGAAACCAATGTTGTGTCTCGTATGTTCATATTCAGCTCCAACATTGCCTAAGCCTGCAATCAAATATTTCATGGGATCATTGGTATAAGTAGTTGTCGAAAATAATTTTGACCACCAGGCCATTTTAGTACGACCTTTCTTTTACGTCTTCTATATAATTGATAAATGCCCTGTTCACCACCCTAACCCCGCCCAGGGTCGGATAATCTCCTGTAAAGTACCAGTCGCCTTTGTCATTGGGGCACGCTACGTGCAAGCTGTCTACCGTCTGGAAGATGACGTCTACCTGGGGTAAGATACCATCTGCGGTTACCAATTTGGCAATGCGGGCCGAAATTTCTTCATCGGTAAATGGCTCGTATATCTTTTTGACATGGTTGACCATTTTTTCCAATGGCTTCAACTCTTCTTCTTTGCACAGCTTGTACACCTCGTCTATGAGCGACTGTTGTCCGCTTTCCTGCAACAGGTCAATGGTCGCTTTAAATGCGATGAATTCACTCATCCTACTCATGTCGATGCCGTAACAATCGGGATACCTAATTTGGGGCGCTGAAGACACAATGATGATGCGTTTGGGCCTAAGTTTGGATAATATGTAGATGATCGAATCTCTCAGGGTAGTTCCTCTCACAATACTGTCATCAATCAGCACGATGGTATCTACTTCATTTTGTACTATACCATAAGTAACATCGTAGATGTGAGATACCAATTGATTGCGAGAACCATCGTCAGCAATAAAGGTGCGCAATTTTTCATCTTTCACTGCCAGCTTTTCTGAACGTACACGCTGATTTAAAATCTGAGCTACAGCAGCACTATCTCCTTTGTCTTCAAGCGCAGCAATCTGTTGCGTCTTTATGGTATTGAGTTCTTCATTGAGTCCTTCAATCAAACCAAAAAAAGAAACTTCAGCGGTATTGGGTATAAATGAAAATATGGTGTGGTCAAAGTCGTGGTTGACAGCCTCCAGAATTCTGGGAGCCAGCAATCGACCCAGGTTTTTTCTTTCTAAATAAATGTCTCTGTCGGTGCCCCTTGAAAAATAAATGCGCTCAAAAGTGCAAGACTTTCTTTCTGTTACTTCTTTGATGTTTTCTTCGGTTATCTCACCGTTCTTTTTGATGATCAGGGCACTGCCCGGCTGCAACTCTTTTACCTGAAAGTATCGAATGTCCAGGCAGGTTTGCAGGGCTGGTCGCTCAGAAGCCACCACGCAAATTTCATCATCGTGATAATAAAATGCGGGTCTGATACCTGCCGGATCTCTTAATACAAAAGCATCACCGTGGCCGATGAGGCCTGCAATCACATACCCACCATCAAACCTCCTGCTAGAGCGGGTGAGAATGCGTTTGATGTCCATTTCTTTTTCAATGAACTTATTGATTTCAATGTTTGAGTAACCTTCGTGTTTGTACCAGTCAAAAATTCGCTGTACCTCATCATCCAAAAATGGCCAATTTTTTCCATCACCGTTACGGTGTCAGACACTTCTTTGGGGTATTGACCAAAGGACAACAACTCGTTGAACAGTTCGTCTATATTGGTGAGGTTAAAATTGCCGGCGCACACCAAATTGCGGCTGATCCAGTTGTTTTGTCTCAAAAAAGGGTGGACGGTTTCGATGTTATTGGCGCCATGGGTACCATATCGGAGGTGGCCCAGCAAAAGCTCACCAATATAGGGTTTGTTCTTTTTCAACCATGCCACATCACCCATTTGTTCGGGAGTGCAATCGTTGAAATTTTCATAAATAGAATCGAACAAATCTTTGAGGTAAGAGCTGCCTATGGATCTGTGCCTGGAAATATACCTGTTGCCAGGGGGAATGTCAAACTTGATGGTTGCTACACCGGCACCATCTTGTCCGCGGTTGCGTTGCTTTTGAAGTAGCAATTGCAGTTTGTTGATCCCGTACAGTGCTGTACCATATTTTTCATGGTAATATTCGAGGGGCTTGAGGAGTCGAATCATGGCCAATCCGCACTCGTGCTTAATCTGGTCGCTCATATTGGAGGCTTCGTCAAATCTATTGGGAAGAAAAGAAGCGCAAAGTTAATCAATTGACTTCGCATTCTGGATAATAAAGCAAGTAAGAGCCTTTTTTGTTGTAAGCATGAACTGTCCGTATAACGACAATTTGCACCAATTATATAAATATGTTATTTATTTTAATTTGACAGCCAATTATTTATACAAGAATTGAGATTTTTTGTGTCGAATATTTTGTAAAATTCCAATTAACTTCTACATTTGCATCGCTTTAATGCAAAGCCTCCTTAGCTCAGTTGGTTAGAGCGCCGGACTGTTAATCCGTAGGTCCTAGGTTCAAGTCCTAGAGGGGGCGCAAAGGGTTCTTCGAAAGTTGAACCCTTTTTTCGTTATATTCTTCACCGCTTATTCAACTTCAATTCAGCGATGTTAAAATTTAACTCTACTGTTGTCTTTTTTATTGGGATTTTTACCTTGATTACCCACCCTTTTTATTTGGTCGCTCAAAAGACAGTCAATGTTAGGAAGGTCAATTCGGCCTTATCCAAAGATCATGAAAGATTGGGAAATAGCAGTGTCTTTATCGTTCCCCCACCAGGATTTGCCAGCATTAAAGGCCTCAACGGCATCATGAAAGAAAGTGTCAATGCCAGCATCATTGTGCTTGAACTTACGGGACAATTTGAATCAACCGCCCGCCTCTTTGGAGCCCAGGCCATGCGTGAAAAAAACATAACAGTCAAACACGAAGAAGAAATCCAATTCAATGGATATCCGGGATTTTATGTTGAAGCCGAGCAACCTTCTGCCAATGGTAAATATGCCAAAATGGTGCTTGCCTTTGGTGTTGATTCTACCACCTTGATCATCAATGCCAGTCTGCCTGCTCTTCACATGGATTCCACCGGCCAGGCACTGAAAAAAGCAATGTTTACGGCTGTTTACAGAAAATTTAATGCATCTCCTTTTTCAAATGCGGCCAATTACGATATCGATGTTACGGGTAGCCCCTTTATCCTTGCCAAATCCGCTTCCAATTCGCTGGTGTACACTACTGATGGTAAAATGCCTACCGAAAACCCCGAAAAAACGGCCTTGTTGACCACCAAATCAGAAGGAAAACTGGAATTTAGAGATAAAAAGACATTTGCCACCGACAGGATTAAACAATTGCCAGGCATCGTTGCCATCCAGATTGATTCTATTGCAGAAGTAACTGTAAATGGCCTGCCCGCGGTAGAAATCATTGCTTATGGTGAAGACCGATATACCAAAGAAAAAAAAATGATCTATCAGTTGATGGCCTTTGTTGATTTTACCTACTACATGGTTTTAGGCACCACCAGCGGACAATTTGACCAAAACCTGCCGATGTTTCAAAAAATCGCCAAAACCCTCAGACTAAAATAGACCTACTCAAACCAGCCGATTGTCGAAAGGAAAGGGTACCGACTCCAGAATTTGGATTTTTTTGAAGTCAGGATGGGCCGGGTTTAACAAGTAATTAAAGTCGCCAGTGGTCACTACAGACGGCACGCACAAAACAGCAGCCTCATTTTCCAAAACAAAGGCATCACCCATTTTTTGAGTGGCGGCAGCGAAAGGAAACTCATTCCAATTTTTGGGTAGGTCTTTTAGGCTCCACTTAATGATTGGCAGGTTGTCGGGGATCCAAATCGTCAGCATCCTGAAGTCATCGGGCAACATGCCCAGCGAAAGATGCACCAACACTTCTGCCATTGCCAATGACCGGTTCTGGGAAGTATAGACCATCTCCACGCCCGGAGAATTCCACCTGGCGCCTTTTAAAGCCGCACCTACTCCAGAGAGTTGGTCAGCAAAACGGGCCCTGCTCAATCGAAAAACCTCCATCTATACAAAGATGCCGTAGTGAAGGCGGGTGAGCTCACCCAAAACCATTTCTTTGCCATAAGAGGAAATAAGGAGCTCTTTTGGCTTGTAACTACCCAGGGCGTAGCTGGGGTATTGAGCCAGAGCTTGAATTTTCTACATCACCGAAAACTTCAATGCCCATAAAGGTAACCTCAGCCATCTCGATGATCTTTTCGGAATGGATGGAACTGAAAACATGGTGACCCGATGCTTTATAACGCTGCAAAGTCTTGGAAGAAACCCCCAACACTTCTACCCAATCTGCCTCCTGGAGTGGTACATAACCTGCCAGTACCTCAAATAATGGGTGGGGAATACCGGACCTGATGGCCTCTATGATTTTCATTTTATCCGAAAAAAAACGGACAAAATCAAAGCCGGCTCCTTTGGCAGCTGACTTTTTGGAGCTCTCTTTACGCAAATAAATAGCTGCCAACTCTTCTGCCCTCATTGCCGAACTATTTTCCACTGATTTACCCATAATAGACATTTGTCCACAAATATAAGACATTTGTCTCATTAAATCAATACCCCCCTGATATTTTAAAAAGTATTATTCATCAATCAGCAATCCATTTAATAGTTTTTAGTGCATCCTCAGCATCTTGCAGTTGCAATAAATATAGGCCACTGCTGAATGAAGTCAAATCCAATTCGTAGCCTTTGGCAGGAGTGTTTTGACACCAGATCAGCTTACCACAGCTATCATACATCTTTGCGTCCTTCAAATTATCCTTCAAAAACAAGATGGTTTGGTTCATTACAACTACCCACTGCTCTGTTTCATATCCATGGTCTGAAGTCGATGTAATGCAGGCTCCTTTCACACTTTCATTATCTAAACAATCCATTACATTGCCTGATATGTTAACATAGGGAGACCCCAAGTTAACCACCAGATCGCAAATAGCCGTGTAGGAACAGAAGGATATTTTGGGATTATCTCTAATCCAAACCCTGTCTGAAGTCTCGATAAAGTCATCTAAAAAGTCATCCACCTCATTTAATCTTGAGATATCGGATAAATTTTGGTTTTGAGCCAAATACAAGCCATACATCTGCCTTGAAACTGGTAGTCCTTCTAAAGATAACAATCCATTGTTATTGACCAATGAAATATAGTTTGCCTTCGTGTCTGCCATAGGGCGGAAATCTACAACATTATGACATTTTCCTACATATAGAGCATTAATTGTTTGACGCACTGGCAAAGCCCTCCAATGAAAGAGTATCGATGTTGGAAAAGTATAGACTATTTATTTGTTGAATATCCTCAACTCCATCACAATCAAACTTTTTTCGATTAAAAATCCTAATGTTATCAATACTATCCAAAATAAAATGTTCCAAAATTTTGGAAAAATTGTATAAACTGTCATTTTCATTGAGGTCGTATTGGAAATACATTTTCAACTTCTTCCCTGTATAAATAACGTTTCCATTTGTAACATGATGATAAATTTGGGCTTCCCTCTCAATATTTACCTTTAGCAAAGTATCAGTTTTTACATAGTAAAAAAATATCCGCAAGAAGGATAATGACATGGAAGTCAAATGCATATTACCTTCTACATCCAATGATCCGCCTTCTGAATTCGATCTTAGATTGATTCTTGACAAACTTGCATTATCATGGATATAATACTTTTCAATTTCCTTATTTAACGGTACGATAAAACTATCTAGCTTGCTATCCTGTATGATAACGCCTTCTATCGTATCAAAAACACTGAAAAATCTATCTAAATCAGAAAAATCATCTTTCAAATGCACCGTACCTTTAAAATTCCTACAATTTGGATTGTTTTGAACAAAATTTTCAAGATCATTATTATTTAACAAAATCAAAGTACCTGAACATTGACTTGAGGTGAATTCAAATTACATATTAGTGAAAATATTATAATAAGACTAATAGTCAATATTTTTTCGTTATTATAATAGTTTTTGAGATGAATATTTTAAGAAAGCCCATAAAACAATGAATCCAACACCTCTCAATAACAATTAAAATTATAGGTTGTAGAACATAACAATTTAGAACCATCTGGCGTATAAACCTCCAGGACAACATTTCCTGCAAAATTGTAAGAAGGAGGAGGGCCGAAAGCATTGCCAGGGTAGGTAGGGCAATTTGTTGGAACAGATATACATGGGCCTATCCAACTTGCACCAAATATATTTGATGAATTGTTTTGATCGTACATTTTGATGTAGCTCTCTTCACTGCACCTCACATAAATATTACATTCTGAATTCCACTCAGGGTGTGCATCATTGGCCACACCACAATAAAAGTAAAGGTGCATACATCACAACTCACCACACAATTTGACAGGACTTGGATCCCAGTTGTCAATACAAATTTGCGGGGTAGGAATCAATTGTCCAAAAACACTAACTACAGAAAGAAGAAAGAAGAAGAGAATGTTTTCATAATTAAATTGTTTAGGTTATTAATAAAGCAAAATTATTGTTTAAATCGATTTCGATCAAATATTTTCATTTAAAATAAATAATTAACATACGGTTTTGGTCAATAAATATATCTAATTGATTATCAGAATAAAATAAATAACATTTATTTGTTATTCGTTTTCACAGCCCCACACTTGACGTAAGAACATAGGTAATATTAAGGGATAATATAATGGGGCTCCCCATTTATATTATGAGATATAGCATCCGTAATGATTGTAGAAATACTAAACCAAATACAAGAAAAAACATAACAAAATCTACTCCCCAACACCATCTTCCGCTGATATATCTTACCCCCTACCTTCAGTCGATAGGTATAGGTGCCGGCGCGCAATGCGTGTTTTTTGATATCCACTTCCAGTGTATGCGAACCCTTTTCTACAGAGCTATTTAACAAGGTGCGGATCACCTGTCCTCCTTCGTTGAGGATCTCCAATATGGCTGGACCACCCTGGTTAATAGAATATCTGATCTGCAACACATCCGGCTGATCTGCTGCCATTCTATGGCCCAACAGAGCACCAAAATTTTCAGTACCGATGGTTTCCGGTTGCTGGGGTACAAGATTGTTGATTCCTTCTTTTTCCTTACCTACCACAAACTGTGTTACTTCTGCCGGAAGGCCAAACCACTGGCTCAACACTGAGGCGTACACATCTCTGAAATCAATTTCAAAAAACGGATCACCGTAATTGTCTACATTGATCAAATCAGGGGCATCGCCCACTATGTCTTGTCCCAGTCCTTTGGCAAACATCAGCATGGGTGCGCTGGTGCCGTGGTCTGTGCCTTCTGATCCATTTTCATAGATGGTCCTGCCAAACTCTGAGAAGGTCATTCCCAGCACCTTGTCATCTTTGCCCCCCTTACCCAGGTCGTCGTAAAAAGATTTTACGGCAGAACTAAGCTGGTTTAGCAAATTCAGGTGTTTGTCGTATTGCTCGGCATGGGTATCAAAGCCATCGATGTAAACCAGGTACACCTTGGTACCCAAATTTCCTTTGATCAATCGGGATACTATGGCCAGCTGCTGTGCCAGGTTGCTGTCAGGATAACTGACTTCATTTCTTCCCTTGTTGTAGGCATCGCTGATGCTTTGGCTATACCGGAAGGCACTGTTGGCTACCTGACGGAGGTAAAACAACTCTTTGTCCCTCGGTGTATTGTCAAGATTGCTCAAAGAATATAGTTGCCCGCTGCTGGCCAGCTTATAAAACTCCTGCGGACTGCTTACTGCCAGGGCCAGATTGAGATCTTCACCCTGAAAAATCAGGTCTGTCTGCACCCCAATCTGCATGGCGGGTGGCACCGTGGGTTGTGCTTCGAGGTAGGCCGGTAAATCGTGTTGGATGTACCTGCCTATCCAACCTGAATTTTCATATTCATAGGTATCAGAAGCAGAGGCCCATATATCCGATGACCGAAAATGGGAGTAATTGGGCTGCGGATACCCTACATTCTGAATTACCTTCATCTTACCTTCCTCCCACATGGGTTTGAGGTTGATCATATTGTTGGGCATTCCTGTTTTACTATTGAGCGCCCACAAATTATTTTCTGTTATGGCCAGGGTAGGCCTTATATCATAATACTCTGGGTTAAATCTGTCGATGACCATGTTGAGTCCATCATTGCCGCCCCTCATCTGGATCAATACCAGCACCCTATCGGATTCAAGGGCAGCCAATGGTGCCATCTTCCAGGCATTACCCATGGCATAGACCGGTACCCCACTCAGGGTTGCTGCCAGACCCGCAGAAAATAAGCCGGCACTCTGAAGAAAGTCGCGCCTACTGAAGCCCAAATGTTCTTTTTCATGAGCAGCCTCATCATTCATCGTTTTACCGGATCGGTTTATGATCTTTTTTTCACACATGACTCACTGCTTATGATAATTGAAACTCTGGTAATTTGACCAAAAACTGCATAAGATTACCCACCTGAAAGGGTGCTTCTGCCCATGTAAGATTCCACGAACCATCATCGTAGTAATTGGCAGGTATATCGCTTTTAAAATACAACAAGGCTTTGGCATGCAATTCTTCATCCAGCGCTTGTCCCAAAAAATGTAAAGATAGTGCCCTTGTGATCAAGTCGGGGTCATTGTTATTGCCTTCGGCCAACTGCAAGGCCAGACTCCGCAAAACCTCCCGATTGGTTGCATTGGTAATCGTATTAACAATGTCTCTACAATAATTCCACCTCCGGGTTAGGGTGTTTTCATTGATCCATTCCTGGTGCCCCGGCCATCCGGCTACATTGATGGGATTAAATATTTCCATGCCCAGGTTGGCAGCCCCATACCTAAAAGTGCTGTACCTGTCTTTGACATTGGCACTGGCCACACCTGTAGCCCTCACCAGATCCAGAAAACACTCTGTCGGATTTTTGATCAATGAAGCTATGTTTTGCTGGTCAAAAAAATGGGCACTCTTAAACATCGTTTTTAACACGGGTAAGAGCTCCCAGTTGGAAGATATAAACAGATCTGCCAAGGCATTGACAAATTCTGTATCTATTTCTTTGTTGACAAAGGCCCTGTACAGCTTACCGCATATATACCTGGAAACCTGGGTTTTTCGTTCAGTAAAAATGAGGTTATGTACATCATCATAACCCCAATTACCAACCTTCCCAAAAATAATTTTATTGGTCTTGTCGAATTTGGCATTGTTAAAACTCACGTTGTCACAAATGTTGGGATTGCATTTATACCCTGTTAGCGCCCTGGCAACTTCTACCACGTCGTTTTGGGTATAGCCATTATTTTCACCCATTGTAAAGAGTTCCATCAGCTCCCGGGCATAGTTTTCGTTGGGCTTACCCACTTCATTGTCATTGCCATTGAGGTAATCCAACATGGCTGGACACTTGCCTATGGCCTCTACAAATACCTTAAAATTGCCTACACAATGTTTGAGTAACAATGCATAATAATTCCAAAGGTATTTATTACAACCATACACATTCACCTCAGTAACAAAATGATTGTGCCAAAACATAACCAGCTTCATCCTAAGTCCATCGCTCAAAATTTCATCATAGATAGAATCAAACAATTCAGTGCGATGTTCGCCAATCAGATCAGGGTCGGCTTCATAAATCTCAGCCGTATAGTTGGCCCAAACAGGTGATGCAGGCAGGGCCTTGTTTTTTATTCCATCCAAAGCGCTTTCAACCAGGACAAGGGGATCGGCTGCCAATGCAGGCGCCAACTGTTCGGGTCGGGGACCATAGCCCAACCTTCGGTAAAAGTGAATTACCCTTTCTTTGTTCCAGGGATTTTGGGCCCCGGCTGCATAAGGTGTAAGGTTTGCCATATCAGAACCTTTTCTTTTTTGTGCAATTTATCAAAATTAAGCAATTAAAACAAAATACTTGATTAAATTTACCTTACAGAATAAATGTTGTTGCATGCAGGGCAGAATCTTCTTTTGTTTCATACTTCTTTTAATTATCAATACCGCACAGGCACAAACGGTACTGTTTGAAGAGAATTTTAATGACTGTGTCCTCTCTGATCAATGGACGGTTTCACTAGAAGGCAATCAAAATGTAAAATGGGCGGTAGGCAAACCTACTAACCCAAAATCGGATAGTTCCACCATCGACGGCTCCTGTATGTTGTTCATTGATGACGACTTTACCGGGGATAAAACGGAGCCCTTTGTGCTGAGGTTTTATTCCACCTGGTTCCATACCGATGGATATACCAATGTCGATTTTACTGCTCAGGCCCATTTTCGCAGAGACGGAGAAGAGGTTTTTAGAATCTATGCCGATGATGGAAAAAAACTACACCTGATCAGGGAATTTAAAGGCCGGAATTATGCAGGCACCAAGTTCAGTGAATTTGTCAATGTAAAATCCGACCTGAGTTTTATTGCTTCGGACAGCATGCGATTGGTTATTGAATACGACGATAAGGCCAATTGGGGTTGGTGGGCTGCCATTGATAACATTGCAGTTTCAGCCAGTGGTCAGGGGGGTGAAATCCTGTTAGGGTCCAACTTTAATGACTGTACCCTTCCTGAAGGCTGGTCTACTGAAATCGTAGCCGGGGTTGACGATTGGAAGGTAGATATCTTTACAGATGGCAAATCAATTGACGGCACCTGTTTTTTGTTTTTTAATGATGATATCTTAGGCGAAAATGCCCCTTTGTCGAAACACCGCATCTACACCCCGTTTTTTGATGCAGATGTATACGAACGTTATATCCTCACCTATGATTTTATTTTTCGCTTTTATGAAAAAAATGAATATTTCCAATTGTACGTCGATGATGGTACCAGTTGGAAGCCTGTAAAAACCTATTCGGCAGATTTTGGCGGACCCAATGTAGATGAATTTTTACCCGATACCATCGAACTGTCGGCTTTCAAAAGTAAGCGCGTCAGACTCGTTTGGGAATACAATGATGGTGGCTGGGCATGGTGGCTGGGCATGGACAATGTAAAGGTTATTGGACTTGGCAATATCAATGACCGCTGTACCAAAGCCATTGACCTCACTGTACAACAAAACTGTCTGGAATACAACAATGACTATGCCCTCCCCGATGATGAATGGCAACAAAATTCAGAGGCAAGGGGCTTCCTTTACTATAGGTTTACACCCACAGTGTCTGGTCAGTATGAAATTAAAACCCAAAGCAGATTCAACGATGTACTGCAGCTGGCCTCCGGCACTTGCGATAGTCCCAACTTAATGACCACCATAGACAGAGATGAATATGGCTTTGAAGGTGAGCGTATTTTTAGTGAGCTGCAAGCCGGTCAGAATTATTTTATCAGGGTGGCGGGAAAAGAAGCGGAATTTGGACTTTCTTCCGGCAGTGGTTGTATCCAGCTAGGGTTAGCCAATTCTCCAGGTACTCCGCAAGAAGATTTTTGTCTTTCTGCGGTCCCCTTACCTTGGGCAACAATTGTGAGCGCATTGACAACATCAACGCCGAAACCGAAGGAGTGCTGCCTACCGTCAATCTCAGATCGAGGGCCGATGTATGGTACAGCTTTGTTCCCGATTCTTCGGAAGTATATCGGTTTAAAACCAAGGCAGATTTTGCTGAAACCATCGCACTTTATACCGGTAGTTGTACTGATCTGATTGAAGTAGCTTCCACTTATGCCGGAAGTTTTTTGGATGCCGATCTGATCGCTGGTCAAACCTACTTTGTACAAATCAGTTCTTACTTTTCGACCCTTGAAGGTCATCTCTGTGTAACGGTAGACAAAGCAGAGGAGTCAACAGCACCGGCCCTTCCCTGCGCTGCTTCCAATGGCATTGCCATCAATGGCAATTGCACTTCGGCTGACAACATCGGTCGGCCTTTTTACCGGTGTAGTGCCTAAATGTGAGGTTTATATTGACAGCGATGTGTGGTTTAGTTTTAAAACCGCCCAGGCTACCACCTTGTACCTGCGCATTGATGCCGGTTTTGAATACCTGGCGGCCCTGTATTCGGGCAATTGCAATGATCTGACTTCGGTTTATTGCGACTGTGAACTGCATTATTGTGATGGGTATGTGACCCTAGAGCATTTAAAACCCAATACCGTGTATTATTTGCAAGTGGCTTCCAAACGCACTCAAACCGGATACTCCAGAGGCCAGATGTGTGTAGAAATCAAAGATATTAAACCGGATTACGAAAAAATAAACCTATCCATTACCCAGGAATGTACAGGCCATGGCGCCGTTGTCTTATTGCCCTCCGCTATTGGAGGCAAGGCACCTTACACCTACTACGGTCTTGGCATTGAGGCGGCAGTAAAGTCTGGCACCACCCTCCTGCTGGAAGTAACCGATGCCGATGGCTGTGTTGCAACTACAGAAGTTACAAGTCGCAATTGTGATGACATCGCCTGTGCTTTGACCACAGAACAAGTAATCAACGATGCCAAATGTTTTGGAGACAACAATGCTTCGATCAGCCTTACCCCCAGTGGCGGACTGCCTCCCTACCAAATGATTTGGTCTGATGGCAGCGCGGGCTCAGTTGTTGCTCAACTTTCAGCGGGCACCTATCAGCTCACCCTCACCGATGAAGGCGGCTGCGAATCAATAACCGAGTTTACCATCCAGCAACCCAGCCCAATCGATCTGGCTGCCAATATACAAAACATCCTTTGTCCTGCCGGAAATGATGGCCAAATCGCCGTCTTGCCTACGGGTGGTACCCCACCCTACACCTACCTTTGGTCAGATGGAAGCCAAAACCCCGAGTTGACGGCCTTGTCGACAGGCCAATATCTTTTGACTATCACCGATGACCATCTCTGTGCCCTCAACTTTCAGTTTGATCTTAGCTCACCCACAGTGTGGGTGGTAAATACAGATAGCACCCAACTCACCATTACCGATGCAGAAAATGCTTACATTGGCATGATCGTTGAAGGAGCAACACCTCCTTATCAGTTTTTGTGGTACAAAGATCAAGTGGCTACAGATTTCCGAGACTCGCTGCTTTCTACCAATCTTCCGGGCTCCTATCAACTGGTTGTAACAGATGCCAATGGTTGTACTTTTGAAAGTGAGGAATGGAAGGTAGATAAGATAAGCAGTACTGGTGATGCATTAAAAAACAATTGGTGCGAAGTTTTTCCTAATCCGGCAATCAACGACCTCTGGTTAAAATTTAAATCCAATACAGCCCTACAAAAAATCACCATAACAGACCTAAATGGTGTTGTTTTGCATATTCAATCTGGAAACGCATCATCTGGCCCATATCATTATGATGTATCACAATTGCCCGCTGGAGTTTATTTTATAAACTGGCAAGTTGCCGGTTCCTGGTTTACTTCAAAATGGGTGAAAATAAAGTAAACATCGATTCAAATATCCCATATCATAAGGTAGTTGGACAAGGTTAAGTCAAACTTACATGATCGTTTATTTTGCTTTTCATTATTTTTCTTTTAACTTGGAAATAAATCCTAGCTAAAGTATGACAACACAGATTATCATCACTCTATGCGTACTCTTATTGATAGCCTATGTTTTTGACATAAGTGCATCTAAAACTAAGATACCCTCAGTTGTCTTGCTTTTATTACTCGGTTATGCTGTTCAACATCTTGCCATATTTTTTGACATCAGCTTACCAGATATGGATCCTGTGTTACCCGTTTTAGGGACTATAGGTCTAATACTTATCGTACTGGAGGGTTCCTTAGAACTTGAACTAAACAGAGATCAGTTTACTTTTGTAAAAAAAACATTTATTTCTGCTGCTGCTCCTCTTTTTATTTTAAGTTTTTTACTTGCCTTTGTAGTACAATACATGGATACCAGTACTTTCAAAACTGCCTTTACCAATGCCATACCACTTGCCATTATCAGCAGTGCCATTGCAATTCCCAGCGCCCATAATCTTTCGCAGTCGAACAAAGAATTTGTTATCTATGAAAGCAGTTTTTCAGATATAATCGGTGTAATACTTTTTAATTTTATCGCACTAAACACAACCATTGATGGCACCGCCATTTTAAATTTTTCAGGGCAATTACTGGCCATGATGGCAATTACCATTATTGCAACCGGCCTATTAGCTTTCCTATTGGGAAAAATCAATCACCACATCAAATTTGGCCCTATCATGCTGATGATCATATTAATTTATGCCATTGCCAAGGAATATCATTTACCAGCGCTCATCTTTATTCTATTGTTTGGGCTCTTTTTAAGGAATGTGGATGAGATTAAAACCTTAAAACCCTTGTCTTTTATCAATCCTGATAGCTTGATTTCGGAGGTTAACAAACTAAAAGAACTAACAGGAGAAGCTGCCTTCCTTATACGAACCTTGTTTTTTATACTTTTTGGTTTTCTGATCGACACCCGGGAACTACTCAACCTAAGTACCCTGCCTTTGGCAATAGCCATTATAGCTGCTATTCTGCTTGTCAGATTTACAGTGCTTAAACTAATGAGATTTCCCCCTACTCCTGTTTTATACATTGCCCCCAGAGGCCTTATCACCATTTTATTGTTCTTATCTATTCCCGCCGTTGACACATCTTTAACCATTAATAAATCGCTCATTATTCAAGTCATTATATTAAGTGCCTTTGTGATGATGTTAGGACTAATGTTTTACTCACAAAAAGACAAACACCCAGAAAAGGTATAACCCTATTTTTGTACTCATAAATTTCCATGATTTACCTCAAACCATTGTGTATCAAAGGTCACAATAAGTAAGTTTTTCTGGTTGTACCTTGCTGTAAAATAAAATACAACCATGAAAATCATTTATTATGTAAGCTTGCTGCTGATCACCACATCCTCTCTTCTTGCCTGCACCAAGGAGGTAGTCGATGAAACCGAGATTGGTCCCATCTTAACCAATGACATTAAAAACTCATTGATATTGATGCGCGAAGAAGAAAAACTGGCCCACGATGTTTATGTTACCCTCTATGAAAAGTGGGGCATGCCCATCTTCGACAACATCTCTGCGAGTGAGTTACGTCACACCGATGCTGTTTTAAATCTTTTGGAAGTCAGAGGTTTGAGCGATCCATCTGCCGGTTTGAATAGAGGTGAATACAGCAATCCTGATTTTGTAACATTGTACAAGCAGCTCGTGGAAAAAGGAAGTCAATCCCTGATGGATGCCCTTATTGTTGGCGCTACCATAGAAGATCTCGACCTCTACGACCTCGACCAATGGATGGCCAAAATCACCGATGAAGACATCCTTTCCGTATATAAAAATTTGGCCAAGGGCAGTAGAAATCACATGCGGGCTTTTTACAGTCAGATTACCAGTAGAGAAGGCGACTACAAGGCACAATACATCAGCCAGCAAAAAATGGATGAAATTGTAAATAGTCCAAAAGAAATGGGCAGGATTTAATTCCTGCTCTTTTACTTTGATTTATTGAGTTTATCCAAGCCCAGGAATAAGGCCAAGCCCATTGTGATATACATGAGTGCCCTAAACCATATCATTGACCACTTTATCGGTTCATTGTCGAACCAGGGAAATAAAAATGTTGTACCTAACAACATGATTATACCCCAGAAGAGCCCGCGGATTACCCAGTTTTTCATATCAATTACGAATTTTTCAATTACGAATTACGAATGTCAAATTTACGAATTACTCTTTTTCTATTACAAATTTATCAATTACGATTGAGTTAATTACGAATTGATCAATTATCAAACAACGAATTCTCCGAACTAACCTCCGACACCTCTCACACCTCTCACACCTCCGACACTCCGACACCTCTCACACTTCCGACACCTCCAACACCACTGCCACCTCCAACACCACTGCCTCCTCTCACACCTCCGACACTCTGACACCTCTCACACCTCTGACACCTCCGACACTCCGACACTCCGACACCTCTCACCCCTCCGACACCTCTGACGCTTCCGACACCTCTGACGCTTCCGACACCTCCAACACCTCCGCCTTCACAGCGAATCTATTTTTTTCTGGACAACGGATGATAATCAAGAATAGTTTGCCTCAGGTATTCGGCGTTGACGTGGGTATAGATTTCAGTTGTGAGAATGGATTCGTGACCAAGCATTTCCTGAACAGCTCGTAAGTCGGCACCCATTTCAACGAGGTGGGTGGCAGAGGAGTGGCGGAAGGTGTGGGGGCTAACCGATTTGTGGATGCCAGCTTTGGCGGTGAGGTCTTTGATGATGTGAAAGATCATGACACGACTCAGCCGGGAGCCCCTGCGATTGAGGAAAAGGATGTCTTCGTCTTTGGGTGCAATGGTAGGAAGATGTCGCCTGACCGTATCCAGGTAAATTTCAATGTGTTTTATAGCGGTGTTGCCAATGGGTATCAAACGCTCTTTGTTCTTCTTGCCTACTACCCTTAAAAACCCTGGTCAGAGAAGTAATGGGAGCGCCGGAGGTTGACCAGTTCGCTCACCCTTAGTCCGCAGGCATAAAGGGTTTCCAACATGGCCCTATTGCGCTGGCCGGTAGGCTCACTCATGTCTATGGCAGTTATGATGGCTTCTACTTCTTCGATGCTCAATACATCGGGCAGGTACCTGCTTAACTTGGGGCCCGCTATGCCGTCTGTAGGATCATCGCTAATGGCATCTTCCATCATAAGGTACTTGTAGAATGCCTTGATGCCGCTTAGCATGCGCGCACTCGACTTCTCGCTCAGTCCGAGGTCAGAGAGGTAAGATAAAAACTCTTCTATTTGACGACCTTTTACTTTTTCGGGCATGAGGTCAATGCCTTTGACACCAAAATATTCCACCAGCTTCTCTACATCGCGCAGGTAGGCCTCAATCGAATTTTTCGACAGCGACTTCTCCATGAGGAGGTAGGCTTCAAAACCTTTGATGTAGGGAATCCAAACCAACCTTTATTTTTTATTGGCTAAAGTTAAGTCAATTTATTGTGTTGTTTTTCACATGCCATATACCCATTCTAAAATTCTGTGAAATTTATCAAATATTATTTATATTATATTATTTTCAATACATATTTAATTCTTTTTCAATATCTATTTTAATTTTTTTGCTATTTATTTTTAACATTTTTGTATTTTGCTTTATATATAAACCGTTTTCACATTTTGATATTTTAATTAATCATTTTTATATATTGAACATTCTAATGATATTTTTGTAAATTTGTTGGTTTAATATTCATTTAACAGGGAAATAATCAAAGATGGGGAAATCAATGACAGACTTAGACCTGCCGGCTCTGGAAGATGTACTTGACATCAGTGCCCAAATCATAAAAGATACCTCATTGGATTTCACCCGGTATCTGCTCACATCCTTGCTTGAAGCTCCCAGATTAACAATCTTAAAGGGAGCCCGTGGGGTAGGCAAAACTACACTGCTGCTTCAATTGGCAAAAAAAATTCAGAAGTCAAAAAAAACGGTATACCTCAGCCTGGATCATATTTTTTTTAGTCGCCATAAATTGTATTACACCATCACCCACCTGCACAAACTGGGCTACACCTTTTTTTGTCCTAGACGAGGTTCATCGATATGAAGATTGGTCGACAGAAATAAAAAACATCTACGACCATTTTCCTCAGATAACCCTACTTGCTACCTCTTCCTCCGCCTTCGACCTCGGCAAGGGCATGGGAGACCTCAGTCGCAGAGCTGTTGTCTACCATCTGCGAGGACTGTCATTCAGAGAATACCTTACTTTTGAACACAGCTTGAATCTGCCTGTTTTTACATTTGATGAACTCATTAAAAACCACGGCGACATCTATGACACATGGTATAAGTCGCAAAATCTGGGAAAAAAATTCCAAAACTATCTGGTAGCAGGAGTCTACCCTTATTACCACACTACCGGTAAAAATTATCACCAACAAATCCTCAACACCGTAAGTAGGGTTACCGACATTGATTTGCCTGCGATCTTTAATATTGATTATTCCACAACCCGACAAGTTAAAAAACTGTTGGCCGTAATGGCTGGAATTACGCCTTTCACACCCAACATTTCAAAACTAGCCCGCGACCTGGAAATGAACCGCACATCGGTGCTTACCTACCTCGATTACCTGGACAGTGCCAGCCTGATCCATGTTTTGAGATCCGGCCTCAAATCGGATGCTGCCCTCGCGAAGCCAGATAAGGTGTTGATCGAAAATCCGAACCTTCATTACGCTCTTTGCTCCGGAAACATCAACACAGGCAGTCACCGCGAAACCTATTGTGTCTATGCCTTTAAAGCAGCCCACCAGGTGTCTACTCCAGCCCGCGGCGATCTTCTTATTGACCAGCAATATACCATTGAAATCGGTGGGCCCGGCAAAAGCTTTCACCTGCTTGCCAACATGCCCAATCCGTACCTCATCCTTGACACCAAAGAAAAGGGAACCAAAGACACCATCCCCATGTGGATGCTGGGCCTGTTTTATTAAATGGATTTATGAATCCAGGGAGGAAGGGCGCACTGTATTGCGCCCCCACAAATGTGGAAAAATGAACAGGTTACCGGACTACGGTCCCTATGTTCTCGCCTTTGACGAGACGTTCCAGATTATCGGGATTGTTGATATCAAAAACGATGATGGGCATCTGATTTTCCTGACACATGGTAAAGGCGGTCATGTCCATGACATTGAGATTTTTGGAGATTACCTCAGCAAAAGAGATGGAATCATATTTGGTGGCTGAAGGATCTTTGTGAGGGTCGGCGGTATAGATGCCGTCCACCTTGGTGCCTTTGAGGATAACATCGGCATTGATTTCACTGGCCCTGAGTGCGGCAGCGGAGTCGGTGGTAAAATAAGGATTGCCTGTTCCTGCAGAAAAGATTACCACCCTCTTTTTTTCGAGGTGCCTGATGGCTCTTCGACGGATGTAGGGTTCTGCTATCTGGCGTATTTCGAGGGCGGAGATGAGGCGGGTATAAACACCGGCTTCTTCGAGGGCACTTTGGATGGCCATGCCATTGATGACGGTAGCCATCATTCCCATATAATCGCCCTGTACCCTTTCAATGCCGGAAGAGGCTGCACTGAGTCCCCTGAAAATATTACCTCCTCCTATCACAACTGCTACTTCGACACCCAGTTCGGTAACCCGTTTGATTTGTTGGGCATAATGGCGAAGCATAGAGGCTTCAATTCCAAAATTTTGTTCACCCATGAGGGCTTCTCCGCTGAGTTTCAGAAGGATGCGGTTGTATTTGAGGGACATTTGGAGGGATTTATTGATGCAAATCTAAAAAAAAAGGCGACCAAAAATGATCGCCTTTAATTTTTATCCGAGTTTAACGTGTTTAAATTCGGTTACCGTAAGTTCTTTGTCGAACCCTTTAAGGTAGTCAGCTACTGACATTTTGTTGTCTTTTACAAAGGCCTGTGGCAACAGGGTATTCTCTTTGTAAAACTTGTTCAATTTGCCAAGTGCAATTTTTTCTAACATTTCTTCTGCCTTACCTTCCTGACGAGCCAGTTCTTTTCCGATTTCGATTTCTTTTTCGATCACGTCTTTAGAAACACCGCTTTCGTCAACGGCAATTGGTTTCATGGCAGCAATTTGCATAGCAACATCTTTACCGGCATCGGCGAAAGCTGCATTTGCTTTGTTAAGACCAACGATTACGCCTGCACGGTTACCCATGTGAATGTAAGAAGTTACCATTGGTGCTTCTATTCTTGCGTATTCAGCCAATTCAATTTTTTCGCCAATTACACCAACCTGCTCGGTCAGTTTTTCTGCGATGGTAAAATTGCCATCAAAAGTGAGGGCTACCAATGCATCTTTATCTGCTGGAAAGTTGGTCAATGCGATGTTAGCGATATTGCGGGCAAAGTTGACAAAATCTTCGTTTTTAGCAACGAAGTCTGTTTCGCAACTAACCCTTACCACTACACCTTTGGTTTGGTCGCCATTGACAAGTGCTATAACCGCACCTTCTTTGGCATCTCTATCTGCTCTTTTCAGAGACAGTTTTTGACCCTGCAAACGCAGGACTTCGATGGCTTTTTCAAAATCGCCATTGGCCTCTGCCAACGCTTTTTTGCAATCCATCATACCAGCACCCGTTTGTTCTCTCAGGTTTTTAACATCGGCTGCTGAAATATTTACTTCACTCATGTTATTGAGAAATTTTATCGATGAAAAAAATTAAGCTTCTTCGGTAGCGCCTTGCAACCTTCTTTCTTCCAGTCCTTCGCGGATGGCTTCAACCACATAACCAACGATGATTTTCACTGATTTGGAAGCATCGTCATTGGCAGGTATAGGGAAGTCAACTTTATTGGGGTCAGAGTTGGTATCTACCATACCAAATGTTTTGATGCCCAATCTTTTTGCTTCAGCCAATGCGATGTGCTCATGGTGAATGTCAACGATGAACAAGGCAGAAGGAATCCTGTTGAGGTTGGCAATACCTCCCAATTCTTTCTCCAATTTGGCACGCTCACGGGTTAAGGTAAGCCTTTCTTTTTTGGTGATAGAAGTAAGGGTTGTATCGGTCAACATACGATCGATGTTCTGCATTTTTTTAACAGACCTTCTGATGGTAGCAAAGTTGGTCATCATACCACCCAGCCATCTTTCAGTTACGTAGGGCATGCCAACGCTTCTTGCTGCCTCGGCAACGATGTCTTTAGCCTGTTTTTTAGTAGCTACAAAAAGGATTTTCCTTCCTGATTTTACAATTTGTTTAGCTGCAAAAGCCGACTTGTCTAGGCACTCAGAAGTGCGGTTGAGGTCGATGATGTGGATACCTTTGCGCTCCATAAAGATATACGGAAGCATTTTGGGGTTCCACTTTCTTTTCATGTGACCGTAGTGAACTCCGGCATCCAGTAATTCTTGATATGTAGGTTTGCTCATTATATTTAACTTTATAATAATTCTGACAAAATAGTGATTAACGCTTAGAGAACTGGAAGCTCTTCCTTGCTTTAGGTTTACCGAATTTCTTCCTTTCAACCTCGCGGGCATCCCGGGTAAGCATCTTTTTCTCTTTCAGAGGTTTTTTGTAATCCTCTTTTACTTCTACAAATGCCCTGGAAATTGCCATTCTGATGGCTTCTGCCTGACCTTTGTATCCTCCTCCGTTTACCACAACTTTGATGTCAAACTCTTTTCCGATACCAAGGGTGAGCATAGGCTCTTCCACTTTCATACGGATGCTGACAACAGGGAAGTATTCTTCGAGCTGGCGACCGTTAACGGTAAGGTTGCCGTTTCCTTCAGTAAGGTAAACACGGGCTACTGCAGCCTTTCTTCTACCTACTTTATTGATCATCTTTGTTTGCATGCTCACTTATTATTTTAAAATTTCAGGCTTTTGAGCTCCGTGCGGATGCGTGCTGCCTTCGTAAACGAATAATTTCTTGTACATGGCGTCACCCAATTTGGTCTTAGGCAACATACCTCGAACTGCTTTTTCGATTACCCTAATCGGGTGTGTAGCCAGCATATTCCTTGCGGTAATGCTCTTCTGACCTCCCGGATAAAGAGAATAAGACAGATATTCTTTTTGATCTACCTTGTTTCCGGTAAATCTCACCTTCTCGGCATTTACAACGATGATATAGTCACCGGTGTCAACGTGCGGAGTGAAGGATGGCTTGGTCTTTCCCATCAGATTGGCTGCAATCTTGGTACAAAGTCTGCCCACTGTTTCTCCTTCAGCGTCTACCACGTACCATTTTCTGACTACTGTCTCTTTTTTGGCCGATACTGTTTTGTAACTTAATGTATTCACTGCTGATAAAATATTATTGTTAATGAATCTGGCTTTTTAAGCGGCTGCAAAGGTAATCGTATTTTTTACCCATCCAAATATTTCTTCCTTTTTTTTCGAAATTATTTTTGCTAACTAACTGAAAAACAGTGAAAATTTGGCATTTTTTCAAAAACACCTCTCCACGACTATCTTTTTTATTGCCACATTTTTTTTGGTTTAACACCCAAAATCTACATTTTTTCATCTACTTTTTATAAATAAACCAATTTTTGTTATGAGAAATCGTTTTAAAAACAAGTCGCACGAAATTAATGCCGGTTCTATGGCAGATGTAGCCTTTTTATTGCTCATTTTTTTCCTCGTTTCTACCTCCATCACCCAATTAGGTTCGGTTGCCATGCCAATCAAAGCTCAAAACGATGGCCCCTCACTTAAAACCAAAGCTTCGTCAACCCTCATGCTCCACCTCAATGCACAAAATACAGTAATGGCCGATCATGATCTGATTGAGGAAAACAAAATACCCATGCTGGTGGCTGACCTCATCCTTACAAATACCAGCCAACCCTGCCACATTGGTATTCAGTATCACCCTAAAGCCTCCTACCAGCATTTTGCCAACATCCATGCGGCCATCCGATCCGGCCTGGATCTGGCGGCTGATCAACTTGCTGAACAAAAGTATGGTCTGCACATGCACCAACTCAAAACGGAAGAACAGCAAAAAATAGCCAAATCCATTCAGGTCAATATGTACGAATCCGAATTTGCCGTCACTCACATAAACTAATCGATAAGCCATGCTAAAATTTAAAAAACACACCACTTCGGCTCCACAGCTGTCTACCGCTTCATTGCCTGATATCGTATTTATCCTCCTCTTTTTCTTTATGGTGGCCACCCATATTCGCCAAAAAAATGCTCCTGCACAACTGCCAATTGTCTCTTTTCCAACCGTGGTGGCCAATGCTGACAATGCCTGGAAACTGGCCTTACACCCTGAACATCCTGGCTATTATTTCCTCAATGATCATGCCCTAACCCACAATGATCTTGAATCTCATTTTACAAAAAAAGGCAATTCAATTCCTAGCCTACAAGTCTATCTTGATAAAAATGTGGAGATGAAAGAAATTACGCAACTAAAAACGCTGCTACACAAATTTAAGATTCAAAAAATTGAATACATGGTTTATAATTAATACAATTGTTCACATACCTAAAATCAAACTAGCCAAGAATCAGACCACCCACCATCGGTACATCCAAAATCGGTACATCGCTAAATCCACAATCGGTACATCGGTATATCCAAAATTGGCACATCGGTAAATCCACAATCGACACATCATTAAATCCACAATCGGTACATCGGTAAATCCGAAATCGGTACATCCAAAATCGGTACATCGGTAAATCCGGTACATCCACAATCGGTACATGTAATCCACCATCGTACCTTTTTTTCCCCCATCCCCCTCCAAAACCAGCGTACTGCCTTTGGCATTTTGCACCAGCCCTGTTGCCTGGACGCGAGAAGATGCTGTATTTCGCATCACCAATTGTCCGTGGTTTCTGATACTCAGTCCGGCACTACCGGGAATGAGCTCCAAATTGTCCAATACCACCGATGCCTGCCTGTCTATATTCAACAGGGCATAGGATTGGGTGCGGATCTTTACTTTTTGGGCATGGGGATTTGACAAAGTAATAGACTTATCCAGATACAGGTGGTTGTTCAATTCTATGGTATCCGCTGTCATCTGAGCGGAAAAGGTAATGGTGTCACCGGGAGCAGCACAATCTATGGCATAGGGCAGCGACCCCGGGCCGTAATCTGTAAACTGGCTTACCACACCGCAGGCTGCGTTGGGAAGGATAGTTTTTTTCATGCCGTTGCCAAAGCTGGTTACCCACATCTCTGATGCATCGTAAGGATTAAAAAATCCGCCCAGGCCATTGGGTGCCCCACCCCAACCACTAAATACGCATACATACCAGGTGTTTTGGGTAGGATCATTGGGATCAATGACGATGTCTTTGGTCCAGTAATACATACCCGAATGGGACTTATCTGCAAATGTGTTGGTAACAGGGTCATATAAAAAAACACCAGAACTGGCTGTAAAAGTACCAGCAGAGTTCCTTCGACCTGAATAGGTGCATACCATCTTGCCATCATTGAGCACCACTATGCAGGCGGGATGTTTTTCTGTTCTCGGAGGGTTGGGCAATAAGGTCCAGGTAGAACTTGCCAGACTGTTGACATTGTCGCACCTGTAAATGCCGCCGATTCCGGTATTGCTGCTGTAATGAATAACGCTGGCATAAGCCCTGTTGGCATTATTGGGGTCGGTGGCAAGCCAGAACACGGGATGGCTAAATTGTTTTAACAATTGCCAGCTTTGGCCATTGTTGGTAGAGTAAATTATTTTTCCATTGGCATCCGTTGGATCCAATCGGGCATCAGTGAGATAGGTACTTTGGTAAATGTCATGGATGTTGGAGGTGCCGGCCAAAAGGGTGCCATTGGCTAGTTTTGTTATGCGGTAACTGGTGTTGGCCGTGTGTCCGGTAAAATTGAACGACCATTTTTCTCCATTGTCAATACTTCTCATGCCCCTGATATCTGAGTAACAAGCCCACAACTGACTGGCATTGGCCCAAAAGACCTGCCAGCAGCTGGTGTTTTCCAAACCAATGCTGCTATAAGATGCCATTGCAGGCGTATTACTGCCCGCCGGATGTTCGTCATCGGCATGGGTATAGGCCTGTCTCCAGCTTTGTCCGCCATTGGAAGTAGCATGCACAAAGCCAAAGTCGCCAAAAATCACCCGGTTGGCATCATTCCTGGCTACCTCAATACCAAATGCACATTCTCCATAGCTCCATGGCCTGTCTCCACCGAGCCCGCTCCATCCGGTTACGATGTTTTGGTTCGATGCCGTTACAAAGGTATTAGACCACGAATTACCACCATTGGTGGTTTTAAATAGTGTGGGATAGTTCAAATCATTACTGCCCGCCAGGTAAATGGTATTGATGTCATTTTGGGCCATGCCAACAAACATGGGAAAATCGGTGTTCAGGTTGATGCCTGCTGTCAATTTTGAGGTCCAGTTGGTGACACCCACATCCATGGCAAAGAGTCCTTTGGCAAAGCCATAATAATCTGAGCCCGGCAAGCCCACATAGATGTCGGCGGCATTGGCTGTAATACAAAACAATCGGGTCTGGCCATTTTGCCTGGCCCCCGCAAATGACCAAATGGCCTGGCCCGCCGGTATGCCTGTTGTACCCAGATTGGACCACGAAGTACCTCCATTGGATGAAAACAGCAGACCATCATTGGTGCCTATATAAATGTTATTGCCATCAAAAAAAACACCGCCTACCACGACCCCACTTCCTGAACTCAGGGCCGTGTGAAAAAGGGTAAAGCTACCTCCTCCATTCTGACTGATGTAAAGCTGGCCGTAATAAGCTATAATGATCCTTTGCGCATTGTTGTAGTCGGCATAGATGCCAAAACACTGCTCAGATGGATCTGGATTGCCGGTCAAATCTGACCAGCTTTGTCCACCATCTGTACTTTTAACAGGCACAATAAGGTTGTTAGCATAATTGATGGAATAAAGCAAGCCGGGTGTAGCTGTAAAACTCACCTTGGAGTCGTGTCCACCCACCAGCTCTGAAGAAGCCACCTGGGTATAGGTTCTGCCGTAATCACAAGTGTGAAAAAGTTCTCCCATGTCACACGATACAAAAAACTCATCGGTGTTGTCAGGACGGATGGATAGGGAAAAAAGAGCCCCTCCACCACCCAGGCCACGGGAGGAGAAAGAATAGGGCTGGCCCTTTAAACCAACCATGCCCACAAGGGTAATAAAAATAAGCAAGTACTTCATTTGGCTGAAAATTACTGCTAAAAACGTATAAGTTTGAAAAAAGCATAATACAATGCCTACTTAAAAGACAAACTGCCCCACCTACACCCCTGAAATTGACACATAGGTGGTGATATTTTTTTTGAAAGTCATTAGTATTTCTTACCTCCTAAAATTTCGGGTCTACAGCCTCAATAGGGTTATCCTTTACTTTCTTTTTCCCGGTTCCGCCACTCCTGCGGCGTAGTGCCAAATTCCTGCTTAAAAACTTTGCCGAAATAACCGGCATCACCAAATCCGCACTGGTTGGCAATTAACACAACTGTAGTGTCGGTGTTTTTTAGCAACTCCTGGGCTTTTTTCATGCGGAGCAATTTGATGTATTGATTGGGTGAAAGGTCAATTAACGCACTGAGTTTTCGATGCAATTGGGAATAGCTCATGAATAGGTGTTTGCACATATGCTCAACACTGTAATCTTCAAGATGTAGGTTACTTTCAATCTCTTCTCTTACCCGGATGACAAATTTATCTTCATTGGGTGATGGCGACATCACAATTTCTTCCACTTCGACATGTTCCTCCATTGGCGGTGGGGTCTGAAAAAGTCCGGCTACTTTTGAGTAGGCGCGCTGCAATATCTTTCTTTGGGTCAGAATCATTTTGATCCTGAGCAACAGCTCTTCCCTGTAAAATGGTTTTTCGAGGTACACTTCTGCTCCGTATTCCAGGCCTTCCAACCTGCTTTCCATGTCTGCTTTGGCAGTGAGCATGATGATGGGGATGTGGCTGGTCCTTTCGTCCTGCCTTAGTTTTTGACACATTTCAAAACCATCCATGTGGGGCATCATCACATCGGTAATGATGAGATCCGGCACAAGGTCTGTGGCAATATCAAAACCTTCCCGACCATCTTTGCCAACTGCCAATCGGTAATCGGGAAGACAGCTGGCGGTATAGGCGACTACATCTGCATTGTCTTCCACCAGTAAAATCAATTCCGAATTTTTATTTCCGGCAACAAGGTTGTTTTTTATATCAGAGACCGGCTTGTTGACAATGTTATCAATGTCTGCTTCTTTACTAACCACGGGTATCATTTCCACATCTGAAACCGGGCTCAAAGGCAGGCTCACGGTAAATTCGGTACCTTTTTTAGCGCCTATGGGTGGACTTTTGACCGAGATGGTACCTTGCATGAGTTGTACCAATTCTTTGGTAAGTGCCAGTCCGATTCCGGTACCCTCGGCTTTTCGTGTATGGCTCGAATCCGCCTGGTAAAAGCGATCAAACACATTTAAAATCTGGTGCTCAGGAATGCCCGATCCCGTATCCTTTACTTTAATGAAAAGAAAATTCTGGCTACCTTCTTCCAAAGATATGGCTACGTAAATGTCACCGTTATTTGGCGTGAATTTTATAGCATTGGACAATAAGTTGGACAGAATTTGCCTGAGCTTTTCCGTGTCGTATTGGGTGTAATACCTATCCAAAGAGGCCAGATAATGGAGCTTAACGCCCTTGCTTTCTGCAATGGAATGAAAGGATTCCACAATGTAGCGGATAAAATTGACCACATCGCCTGCCTCGGGTCGCAGTTCCATCTTGCCGGCTTCCAGTTTGGAGAGATCAAGCATTTCGTTGACCAGGTTGAGCAAACTTTTGCCATTTCTTTCAATCATATCCAGCCCGTTATCCAGGTGGTCTATGGCAGATTTTCTGATTTGTTGAACCATGCCCAGAATGACGGTAAGAGGGGTTCTGAACTCATGGGTGATGTTGTTATATAACTGTGTTTTTACCGTATCCAGTTCCTTGATCCTCCTGGCTTCTTTTTGTTCAAACAACAGTTGGGCTTCTATCTTTCCCTGCTTGAGGCGATAGGTAAAATACATCCACAGTACATAGGCGCCCAAAACAAAGTAGAGCACATAGGCCCACCATGTATTCCACCAGGGTGGTAAGACGGTAATTTTTAAAGTTGCTTCTTTTCCGCTCCAAATACCGAGACTATTGGTGCCCTGAACCCTGAGTACATAGTCACCCGCCGGAAGATGCGAGAAGGTAACAGCTCTCCTCGTTCCTAAATCTACCCAGTTATCATCCACACCCTCCATTCGATACCGATACTTATTTTGATCAGAAGCCCTGAAGTCCAGGGACGAGAACTCTAAAGAAATAACATTTTGCAAATAGTTGAGGGTAATGGACTGGGTAAATTCGATGGCACTTTTCAAAATACCTGTGGCATCACCTGATCGGATCACCTTGTTATCTACCATCAACTGGGTGATAAAAATATTGGGTTTAAAGGTGTCTACCAGAATTTTTTGTGGGTTAAAGATATTGATGCCGTTGACGCCTCCAAATACAAAATCGCCATTTCTCAGCTTGGTGAAGGCAGAAGTATTAAATTCATTAGACTGCAAGCCGCCTGCCTGGGTAAAGTGGCGAATGTCCCAACTTTTTTTCTGCTTGTCGCTTTTTGCCAGAATGCAAAAAAGTCCATTATTGGTGCTACCCCAGATATTGCCCTGGTCGTCGGCCAGGATGCCATACACTACATTATTGCAAAGGCCTTGCTGGGTAGTGAGGTGGGTAAAAGTATTATTACTTTTATTAAAAAGGTTGAGTCCGCCACCTTTGGTGCATACCCACATATATTGAGGGTCTGCAGGGTCATCCAGAAAACAGGAAACATGGTTGTGATTGAGTGAATTTTTATCTTCATGCTTGCTTTCGTACCATTTATAGGTTGGGTTGGTCTTTAGCATATCTGAGGATATCACTTTGATCATCCCTGTTTCGGTACCCATCCACACGGTTCCTTTGTTATCTTCAAAGATGGAGGTAAAATAAGCGCCTGCCAACTTGGGATTGGATGGACTGGGAGGCGTTTTAAATTTTTTTGAAACACCTGTTTCCGGGTTTAAAACAACATAATTTCCTTCTACTCCGCAAAACCACAGATATCCATTTTTATCTTCCAATGTGGGTTCCAGATATCCATAGAGGATGGGAAATGAAATGGCGTATTGTGTTCTTTTTTTGGTAATGGGGTTGATACGTTCTATTTGATGGACAAAGTGAGTTTCAGAATTGCCTTTAAACTCAATAATCCAATAATCTCCGTTTCTTGCAATATAAACATCATGTACCATTTGATCGACAATGGCGATGTCGTCTGGCATCATTTGACCATTTGTTTGGAGTAACTTAGCTTCTGACCAACCTTTGAGATAGATGCCATTATTCAGGGTTTGCATAATTCTGCGAGGACTAAATCCTTTTGCCTGGTGATTAAATTTTTCAGATTCAAACATGTACTTGCGCAAGCCATAACCATTGGTTGCCATCCAAAGTATGCCGGATCGGTCTCTGAACATTTCAAGACCACCTATTTTATCTTGAGCCATCAGCTTAGAAGATGGGTCGAGGGGGCGGCCCTTTTGCCATTGGCTTATATCATAAACATTCAGCAGATTCAAATTAGAGCAGGTAATCCATAGTCGTTGTTTTTCATCAGCATAAATATAGCTGCCTTGATCTTCCATCAAAGACTTATCAAACAAGGCATATGTCTGATTTGAATCTATGAGGTTATAATACTTGCTATTGGTCCAGACACTGCCGTTTTTATTTAATTGGAAGGTACTAAAGGGCTCTATATCTTTTTTCCATTCAAAGTTGTTGATGGCCGGATTAAACTTCATGTGTTTTCCATGGGCATTGAGCCAGGTTTCCCCTTTATAGGTGGTGTAATAAGTTAGGAAGTAATAGTCAAAGGGAATATCGAGCTCTTCAATTTTAATGTCAGGCTTATTTTGATGGGCATTGGGTGGAAGAGTAATTAAGTTTATTTTTTTGTTATGGGTACAAGTCATCATTCTGCCATCACTCATCTCAATGATGGGAAATTGAATCCTGTTACCTGCCAGGCTGTTGGCTTGACCCTCTTTTTGACGAATTCTTAAAAACCGGTCGGTAACCTTGTCGTAAACACTGATGCCATTTTCCTCGGTGCCTATCCAGATGCGCCCATATCGGTCTTCGCACATAGAGACACAGCTATTGCTGCTGATGGAAGTAGAATCATAGGCGTCGTGGCTGAATATTTTGAATTGATAGCCATCATAACGGTTGAGTCCGTCTTTGGTAGAAAACCACAAAAAGCCTTCCTTGTCCTGGAGAATATCAAACACATATCCCTGAGAAAGTCCGTGCGAATTATCCACCACGTCAAATCTAAACTGGGCATCCAGCCTTAGGCTTGCACAAAGACCCAGGACAAATACAAATACTAAAACCAACCTTATTGTAGCTGGGAAAAAATTCATAGGTTAAAAATAGACCTTATTTGGCAAATCAAACCCAACCAGGCCTTTAGTAAGGTCTCTGTAGACCAATTTTGATTAAAAATTACCATAGAAAGTTGGTTTTTACCATCGCTAGTGAATGAAATCGTCCTTTCAAAGAAAAAAATACAACCAATATGGAGGCCATTCGGCAAAACAAAATTGGGTCAAATTTGACCACATTATGGATAAAAAAGTGTCGCTCTTACAAAATTTGGTGATTGAGCTGAAAAACGAACTCAAACCAAATATTATATCAAAATTACGGCTGCACCTTTATTTAATTCTGAGAAATTAATTATTCATATCCGGTATCCTCCAAATAAAATTTTGCCCAATACCCTTTGAGTATTTAGGTCAGAAAAAACTGATTTAAGTTTGTTTATTTTTTAGTCTGAGGCCTTTATCAAATTAATGAGTATAAAGTTGGACAACATCCTCAAAAGTTGAAACCACCAGATAGCTATATACCGACCGGTAAAAATTGGTTTTTGGTTAAAAATTACCATATAAGCACTTGATTTTGGAGGTTTTTGATTGAATCGTCCTATCTCATATGCAGGGTTTCTCCCCTACTTTGTGATAGCAATCACATGCTAAGCTATTTGTCAATTTTTAATCAAACCAACCATGATTTCTACAAAACACAATCCAATTACCCTTTTATTCATTTCTGCAGGCTTTAAAAAGTCTTTATTAATGATCCTAGCCATTTTGGGCATAAATTTTTTAATGAATGCCCAGGCTACCCTGAGTGTACAGGGAATATTAAAAAAGTCTAATGGCGTTGCGCTGGAAGATGGTACCTATACCATAAGGTTCAACATTTATGCTGTTGATGGCAGTCCATCAGGTGTTTTGTGGTATGAAATCATAGACGATGTTGAGTTAAATGGAGGTATATACAGTGTTGTCTTAGGCAATAACCCCGGCACCCCTTTAAACCTGGCCTTTGATCAGGACTATGAGATGGGTGTACAGATCGGTTCTCAGGAGATGACACCTAAAATCAGGCTGACCTCAGCTCCTTATGCGCTTGCCCTCAGAGGTAGCTCCAACCAGTTTCCGAGTGCCGGTCAGGTATTGGCCGATGAGATAAAAGTAGCTGACGGTATAATAGCCAGTGGTGGTGCTCCGGGAGTCAACAATGCCAATAAAAACGGATATACCTTTCACAATGGTGGAGACAATGATGGTGGTTTGTTTTCAACCGCAGACGGAGAAGTATCTATATATGTCAACAGTTCTGAGAAGATGGAAGTCAAGGATGCCAAAACCACTTTCACCAATGTTGTGGAAGCACCTTCGATGGGGACAAATGGGGTAAATCTTTACAACGATGGTACCATCAATTATTCTACTACCAATGGAGGCAGCTTTAGCGCATGGAGATTGGCCGATGTAGATGATCTTGGATCACATGATGGTTGGCAATCCTATTCTCCAAGTGGACAAAACACAGGCTGGAATAATGCATCTCCTGCTGGAGATCCTTGTCTCTGTAATGGCGGAACCTTTGTTGGTAATATCTTACAACCCTCTGTCAACAATCAGGTTTTGAAAAAAATGTTTAACATACCCGGATCGTGGTCTCAAATGAAAGTTAAGTTCAGGTACTATTTCTTCGATTCCTGGGGTTGGGGTGGTGGTGATATGGCATTTGCCGGTTTTGCCAATAATGCATCAGGTAGTACATTTAAGGTAGCCTGGTCTTACCTGGGCAACTGGTTGCAGTCGAATGGAAATTTTAACAATACAACCGCTATCAATGCTGTCCAAATTGGAGGCCAGGGTGATGCCGACTATTATATGGATGTGGAAATGAGCGCCAGAAGAGACGGATCATCAAGTAGCTTTTGGGTTTTCATTGGTTCTGCATTGGATGAAGGTACTACCAACGAAACTTATGCTGTTGGGCCAATAGAGGTGTGGGTGAGATAAAAATGCACCATTCATTTATTCTTTCACTTTCTACTTGATTTATCATGAATAATAAATATAGTTGTGCATTTATTGCCCTCATAATCATGCTGGGCTTCCTGTCCTTTATCAACGCACAAAACAATTGCAATCCTACCGTGGCAGTGGACTCTGCTTCCTATGAAGGAGTTGCCTATTTTAACTACGGCAGTACTTCCAAATCTAAGAGTCAAAAATACCTTACTGCCTTATCCGTTGGTCAGGTTTTTACAGGTTACGTTGATAATTCATCCTATAGCTCCACTGTTGGATTTTATGGAAGATACCTGCTTCCTCCTTTTGCCTTAAAGGTTAATGCCACCCAGGGAGATCTGCTGGATCGCATCCAGCTATCCTGGGAAATCGACGCCTTGGGCCCATCACCCAATGAAGGATTTAACATCTACCGAGATGATATCTTTTTGGCCAGTGTGGGTCCCAATATCAGAAATTACAACGACTTCAATGTTATTGCCGGTGTGGCTTATCAATACTCAGTCAGGGGATTGAATGCCTATGGCGAGGGCAATGAAAGTTATGCCCTGGGCTTTCAGGTGCCCAATGGGGTGGTCACTGGTTGGGTAAAAACCCTAAGTGGAAATCCCGTACCCAATACTCAAATTACCCTAATGCCCATGCAGGGCTTTTCTGCCAAATTTGATGCGGCAGATGCGGCCACCGCTTCTGTCAACAACGACAGTTCTTTCATTCCTGACCATGCGGATTGGACCATGACCTTTTACATCAAAACCGATTCGGCCAATGCCAATGCGGGTGTGATCAGCATTGGTGAGATCCTGTTGTATGTAAGGGCCAAAAACAGCAGTTCGGGACATGAAGGCATTGAATTAGCCACCTTACCCAGTGCTGCTCCTTTTTTGGCTGCTGATTTCGTCGACAGTTTAAAAAATGAATGGAACCATGTAACCCTTACTTACGAAGAGGTAACTAAAATAATGAGACTCTACATCAACGGTGCCTTGGTTGGATTGGCTCCGTTTAACGACAATGTACCAGTAGGAGAAGAAGTATCCAATGAAGTATTTTTTAAGTTGGGAAATACAGAAAACGGAGGTGGATGGAATGGAAAAATTGACGAATTAAGAATTTACTCCACTTTACTTTCAGAATTATACATACCAGAGATTATGCACGGTACTGCATCCTCTCAAACACCTAATCTCGATTTTTATTGGAAGATGGATGAGGAGCTGGGAGAAAAATCATATGATATCAAAAATCGACTAAAATTGTTTTTCTGCGGTGTAACCTTTGATTCAGACATCCCGCCGGTTCGCACAGCTGGTACAACCAATGAAGAAGGTTATTATAGAATTGAATCTGCATCTTATGGCACAGGTACTACCTTTCTGGCCGAACCAATGAAATCCTTTTACCTTCATAAAGCTATAAAATTTACAAGAAATAGCAACTCCCTGGCAAGCATTCCAAATTTTGCAATTCCTAAAAAATCAACCCTTGAACTTTGGGTTAACACCTCGGGTGCCGCAGGACCCCAGACCATCTTGAGTAAAAATCTACGGGTAATGAACTCCGAATCTATCTAGAGCCGTCGGGTATCAATCAAACACTCAAAGTATTACTCAACGGTTCATCTCATTCTTTTGGCTTTCTTGGAAATGGATACCAACACCTGGCCATGACACTGGATAGTGCATCCGGCACTTTACACCTATTTAAAAACGGTGTTGCCATCGGAAGCCATTCATTTGGCTCTTTGGTAGGGAATCTTAGTGAAGGAAACCACTTATGGAAATTAGGTGCTCATGATGGGGGGGACTACTATAATGGATTGATAGATGAATTTGCGGTTTATGATACCATTTTATCACCTTCTCAAATTACGAATCACTACAACAATGCTCGTGATATGCAGGAAGCAGATCTGTTTGTATATTTTCCCATGGATGAAGGTGCAGGTAATAGGATATCCAACGTAGGTCCTCTATTTATGGAGTTTGGTAGTCTTACCAATGCAGGATGGTCGTCTTTTTCACCCAATCAAGAGGAAGAACCCCACGTGTTTACACCGAGAACCAGACAGGTGACTTTAAACCCAAGTGTAACTTCTGTAGACCAGGTAGATTTTACCGACCAATCAACGGTTGCGGTATCTGGATATGTAAGATATAAAAACACAGATTGTTTTGCTCCCAATGTAGAAATTTTAGTCAATGGTACATCGTATAATCCTAAAATATACACAGATTCAACGGGTAAATTTTCTATTGATTTTGATCCCGGAGCGACAGCCAGATTAGAACCCAAATTTGAGGACCACAATTTTGTACCTGCATTTTGGGATGTAACCAATGTAAGTAGCCCAATAGCAGGTATCATCTTTAATGATGTCACTACGAGAAAAGTAAGCGGGCAGGTTGCAGGAGGTCTATGTAGAAAATCTGTAATCAAAGCCCCAGCAGGAGATCCACAAAACCAAGGCACCGTATGTGTGGTCGAAGTAAGAGCAGTAAATGGTTGTTTGGTCAGGGCTATTACCATTGATAATCAGGAAGGTGACTTTGAATTTTTGGAATTACCTCCACTTGAAAAAATGACTGTAGCAGTTATTGAACATTCAAATGCAGATATTAAAAATGCATTTCAAGTGCAAGGGGGATCAACAGTTGACTTGACAAAATCAGATACAATTGTTGATTTTATCTACTTTGCACCACCAGAAGTTGAAATTGCTACAGGCTTAGATACCGTGCCTAATTGCTTACCGGCAAAAATAGTCTTGGAAAAATCTGAAAATATTACCTTAGAAATAAAAGTGAAGGAAACCTACATTTCAACGCCTTTAGACGATGGAATATGTTATTTAGATACTGCAGATCTACAAATAATTAATGGTTTTTCTGACACACGGATCGACACAACCCTTAGTGGAGGAAACTTGCAATATTTGTTTAGGGTTGGAAATCCCAATCCTTCTCCTCCGTATCTAAAAACTCTACAAATCATTGCTACTTCTGTGCCAGCGGGTAGAATTGGAAGTCTTACGAAGCAGGCCATCGTAACAGGTACCGTAAACAAATTACAGACATTTACCACAATGATGCCGTTTATGCCATCTGTTATCCTGCGAGATCCACCTGGTGATGGCAGTTCTTCTTTTATTGAAAAAACAGAAAAAGTCTGTAAAACAACAGAACTTTCAATGGAAGTAGAAGCGGGTGTGAGTGGAAGTGTAGACATAGAAATTGCACCTACTATCCAATTTGTGGTAGCCCCATTTGGTTTGGGTAAAATTGTCACTGTGGATCCTGACTTTCAAATTAATATTGAAACAGAAGTAACTTATAGTAAAGTTACATCAAACTCATTCCAGACTTGTGTTAGTTTTAACAATAGAATTGCCACCAACGACGGTGAATTAATTGTTGGGGGTGAAAGAGGTGGAGACTTATATGTTGGTGAAGCCATCAATCTAGTCTTTGGATTTGCTGATAAAGTTTCATTTGACACCTGTACTGTTGATGTTAAACAAATTGTGGAAGTCGAGCCAGGCAATTTTGCCACTACTTTTGTTTATTCAGAATTTAACATTAAAAATAATGTAATACGATATCTGAATGAATTATCGGAAAGCATGGACACTGATTCTGCTGACAGAGTCAACTATCTTGAATCCATTGACCGATGGGAAGCTATAATTGACCGAAACGACAGCTTAAAACAGAAAGCCAAACTGGTCCGAAATCTCTCATTTGATGCAGGTGTTGAATATGCCTATTCAGAAACAGCCGACACTACAGACACCAAATTTGATCAAAATGGTGTAAATACGGATTCAAAAATTGGTACCACCTTTGGCTTTTCTGGAGACAATGCCGGGGCGAAATTTAAAGTAAATGCGATTGTTAAATCAAGCAATACCTGGAAAACTGAAAATGGAACCGAAAAGGGTTTGACCACCGGATACACTCTTAAGGACAATGATCCTGGAGATGCATTCACAGTTGATGTAGCAATGGACACCGTTTATAAAACCCCTGTATTTAGAATACGTGCAGGACAGTCTTCATGTCCTTGGGAACCAGGTACTGCAAATAGAGAGGCTCCCAATCTTCAAATTGGAGAAGGTTCTCAGTTCACAGCGGTAAATGTACCCGCCAATGAGCCGGCTGTATTCAAACTTAACCTTGGTAATCTAAGTGCCACCAATGAAGACTGGACCTATGGCTTTACAGCCATTGCAGGTAGTAATCCGGATGGAGCCATTATAAAGGTCAATGGGCAACCTCTGAACAACAATACAATACAATATGTTGTTCCTTACAATTCATCTATACCTATCACCCTTACTGTAGAACGAGGCCCAATAGCTTATGAGTACGAGGGTTTGAAAGTAGCATTGGTTTCTGAATGTGAATTGGCAAGAGATTTCGCCCTTTCTTTACAAAGTGATTCTATGTTCTTTTCTGCTATAGATCTTGGGGTGGATTTTATTAGACCTTGCAGTGAAGTGAATATCAACGTTCCTGAGCAAAACTGGGTAGTTATTAATAATGACCCACTTCAACCAGGAACTTTAAGAAGAATTACTGTTACTGGTTATGATCTAAATTCCCCAGATTTTCAGCTGATCCGCTTACAATACCGCAGGACCGATGGTAATGGTGCTTGGATTAACCTACCAACACCAACTGGAATTTATGAAGCTTATAATCCTAAATGGTCGGGCTTCAATTCAATTCCTAACGATCCTGATACCTTGTTGTTACAACCTGACTTTACTCAATTTATGTGGGATACGGATGAAATAGCTGATGGCAACTATGAAATTCACGCATGGGCAGTTTGCTCAGGAGATGCATCTGACAAACCTGGCTATTCAGATATAATAAAAGGTAAAATTGACCGTGAACCACCAAAACTGGTTGGTGTACCACAACCTTCAGATGGTGTTTTCCACTTAGGGGACGAAATATCATTTACCTTCAATCAAGATATTAATTGTAATAAAATAATACAAGCAGATTTGCTGAATGCCAACAATGTAGGTTTGTATGATGCTGAGACCGGCCAGTTGATTGATGCAACCATTTCATGTGTTGGCAATAAAATTGTAATCAATCCCAATTTTCAAAACAAATTCTTTGAAAATAAGATCATGAGAGCAGAACTGCATAACATCCAGGATTTAACCGGAAATGTTATGTTGGCAGCCGATTGGGAATTTTACGTAGACCGCAACGAACTGGCTTGGCTCACCGATAGCATTGAGATCGTGAAATATGCAGATGAATCTAAAACGGTTTCAGCAAAGATTCACAACCGGGGTGGTTATCCTGTGCCTTACAGCTTTGTCAATTTACCGGCGTGGGTACATGTTTATCCCGACAGAGGCACCCTTGTGGCCAACGAGATCCAGGAAGTATTTTTTACGGTTGGCAAAGACCTTGATCTGGGCATGATCGAAGATACCATCATCCTGAAAACAGAGACAGGTATCAATCCATTCTTTATGGGAGGTACTGAAAACCTCAACCTCAGAAACACCAATCTTTGCAGACCTGAAAATTGGGTGATGAACTTTGATGGCTTTAATTCCAATAATTACAGCTACTCCATGAATTTTATCCTACAGCTCAACATTGAGGGTACACTTTCTTCAGATGAAAATGCCATCGTTGGGGCTTATGTTGGCAACGAACTGAGGGGCATAGCAAAAATTGAATACCAGCCATCCATTAATAAGTACATTGCCTTTATGACGGTTTATAGCAATGCTACCAATGGCGAGTTGATCAAATTCCAGATATGGGATGCATCGGACTGTAAGCTTTATGCGTATGCACAGGAGAGTTTCAATTTTGCCGCAGACGACATTGAAGGTACCATTACCAACTGTACGGTATTGCATACCAGTGGTACTCTATTGCGAAAAATTTACCTCAATGAAGGATGGAATTGGATTTCAATGAACCTTGATCTTACACCCAACACAACCAATGCAGGACTGGCATCATTGAGTTCACCGCAGGGAGCCCTGATCAAAAATCAAACTACCTTCAGTGCTTATTCTAATTCCGCAAGTATGTGGATCGGAAGTTTGAATACCTTATCTCCGATTACCATGTATCAGTACCATGCCCCTGTTGAAGACTCCATCTCTCTGGTGGGTCATTACATTGACCCTGAAACCAGGTCAATACCTTTGATGGCAGGATGGAACTGGATAGGCTACCTCCCTACTCAAAGACAAAGCATTGGCGACGCCCTGTCCAGTCTGAGTCCTCAGAATGGTGACATCATCAAAAGTCAGCTACACTTTGCCCAATACCTCACGGGAGTGGGTTGGGTGGGTAACCTGAAAACAATGGAAGCACCCAAGGGTTATTTGATCAAGCTGGCCCAGGCAGACACATTGGTATATCCTGATCCTTTAAACATCACCTCATCCATTGGTCAATCAGAGAGAAGTGTATTTACAAACGAGGATCACAAAGCCCTGGAATCAGACAATACAGTTGAGGCTACAGCTGCCACTCAATGGCAGGTCAATGCAGCCAACTACGAGTATTCCATGAATGCCATTGCCATAGTGGTAAAAGGTGAAGACGACATCAATTTATTAAAAGATGGAGATGAGGTCGGCGTATTTACAGGCAACGAAGTGAGGGGCAGCGGCAAGGCGATTTATATCCCGGCTCTCAATGCCCATATGGTTTTCATAACCATGTATGCCAATACTGAGGGTGAGGTGTTGAACCTGCGTTACTATGATTCAGCAACTGCCCAGGTTTTGCCTTTGGTCGAAAAGTTCAATTTTAAAGCCAATAGCATCATCGGACAGGCAGACGAGCCCCAGTTGCTTCACCTCAGTGATTTGACATCTTCTGTTGAGGTGGAAAATGACCATGCACTTGGCATTTATCCCAACCCGTTCTCTTCCACACTTCACATCAGACATACCGTCAATACGGCACAGGAAGTAAAGGTGAAAATGCTGGATGTGCTGGGTAACGAAGTAGACCAGAGAACCTTCCAGGCCAAGGCCGGAAAAAATACCTGGGAATGGAAGCCAACAGAAGGATTAAGTGGAGGCGCCTACATGATTATGTTAGAATCAGCATCAGGTGTGGCTTCTCAAAAAGTACTGTACCTTAGATAACCTCAAAAATTGCAATTAGTAAAAGACAGCTCCTTTTTGGAAAGCTGTCTTTGCTAATTGCTTTTTATCAACTTTAAATACAATAAAAATGCCAAGGCCGGGATATCAAAAGTTGTCATGGATGTTGTTCCTCGTATTGACTGCTTTAGCCCTACGATCTCAGTCACCCAACTGGACTGCCCCTTCCGGCAATACGTATGCTTATACAGCCAATGTCATTGCTACGGTCAAACTGGAAACCACTGTTTCCAACAATGTATTGGATAAAGTAGCCTTTTTTCACCAATCTGAAATCCGCGGACTGGGCCAAATGATCCCACTGGGAAACGGAACTGTCAGGCACTTCGTCACCTTATATTCGCATCAACCCATTGATACCTTTACAATCAAAGTATATCACGAGGAAACCAATCACGTATACGAAGTGCAGCAAGTTTTCCTCTTCCATAACCAACAAATTACCGGAGAGGTTGACAACCCTTATGTCATTTCCATTTTTCCCGAGAACAATGCGCCTATTGGTCTTTTGCCCGTGCCAGACCAGGTAACCATTGAAGGCCTGGCCTTTGATCCGATCCCAATGACAGACTATTTGATTCAACCGGATGATGAAGCGGTAGAATGGTCATTGGTTCCATCACCTAATCTCATAGCTCTATTCAGTGGTGACACTTTGAAGGTAGCCGGTGTACCTGGATTTACAGGCATCAGTCAACTGACCGTCATCGCCACAGAGTTATCACCAATGGCTACTATGTCTGCTGCCAGGCAGTTTAATGGGTCTTCAAATCAACAGACAGCCGAAGTAGTTATCACCTTTCAAGTCAAGGTACCCCCACTGGCACCGGAGTGGAGTCCGCTGATTCCTGACCAGGGCATTGTAAAGGGAGATACCTTCCAATCCGTACCACTACACAGCTATGAAAACAAGTACAACGGTCCCAAAATACGGTATGATTACAGGCCTGTCATCAGTCCTTCCCTACCTGCTGAAACACCCCCGGCAACTACCATTGATTCCAATTATTCGGCAACCATGACCCTGATTGCCAGGCCTACTTTTACACCCAGGTATTCCTTTTCAGATACCAACGATGTTTTGGTTGCCTACATGGATAATGAAATAAGAGGAGTGGCCAAAAGGAATGAACAAAATGGCCTTTTTTACCTGAGCATTGGAGGTGGAAATGTTTCGGGTAGTAAGGTTAGTCTGCTTCTTTACAGTGAGGCTATGCAAAAAAACCTGACGTTGGATAGTATTTTTATGTATGAAGCCTATCAGATTATGGGATCAGAGACCTCGCCATATACCATAGAATTTGCTCCCATTATACCGGTAATTCCGGATACTCTTTTTGCAGCCGGCATCTACACCATGCCTGTAATGGTAAAAGACACAAGTTTTACCGGATCGATGGACTTTGAGTTCATGGCCATGGATCCTGATTATCCACAAATGCTTAAAGACATAACCACGGTTACTTTCTGCATAGCGACCGATTCATCAGATCTACTCACCTATTATGAAGATGCAGATGGAGATGGCCTGGGCAACCCCTTAAAAAAAGTAACGGCTTGCAACCAACCGGAAGGATATGTTACCAATGACGACGATTGCAACGATGAAGATCCCAATAATTTGGGCTTTACCATTTCAATAGCCGAAAACTCAGGCATAGCCAACGATGGCAGAGTATGTGGAGGTAGTGCTGTTTCATTAACGGCAATAGTCACCGCTGCTTCTTATACTTGGAGCACAGGACAGACCGGACAGACGATTGAGGTTTTTCCAACGGCTACCACTTCTTACACAGTAACGGCAACCTATTCTACAGGTTGTGGGGCTACCCACACTGATACCGTCATCGTTGAAAGTACGGTGGTAACAGATGCAGGCAATGCAGGTCCCGGCACCTTAAGAAATGTATTGGAATGCATCCAGGATGGCGGTGTCATTACGTATGACTATCCTTCTGTCAATTCCAGTTGGTTGACCCAAAGCCTTACCATCAGCAAGGATGTTACCATTGCGGGTATTTTCACAGACAGGCCCAATATAACCCTGGATGGCAGCTCGGAACCTTGCTCTTTGACCATCCTTCAAAACAAAACGCTGACCTTACAACACATAAATATTGGCGTTGTACAACCTGCTACCTCACCTACCTTTATGGGCCCAGGATTGGTGGTTGTGACCGGAGTTACACAAATAAAAAATGAATAGCAATAAATACCTGTAAATGCTGCGTATTTCAGCAGATAAATATTAATAAAAACTTTAATTTGTTTATCTTTACCATTTCCAAAAACCAACCATCCAACAACACTAAATCAGCAATATCAGCAGTATGGCAATGGCAGTAAGCGCAAAAAAAATAAACCTTCTTTTCACAATCGTTTTTACTGTTTTGGTACAATGGTTGACTGCACAAAACTATATCATTGCAGGTGATTACATAGATCAAGGCGGGACCCTCCCTGTTTTTCAGGAAAACAAAAATGGGCATTGACCCACGAAGGAAATGTATCGCCCCTGGTACAACCCATGATGTCGATGATGATGGGTCCTGTATTGCACGACCAGAGCGAATTGGTTAATTATCCTGGAGCCGGTTTTGGAGGAGCTGACGTGAGCGCCATCACCGGAAATTCGTTTGGGTTTACTTCCAGCGTATCTTCCAATATTTATTTAGCCGATGAATTTACTGTTCCACCGGGAGAATTGTGGCTGATCGACTCTATTGAGCTTTTTCATTACCAGACGGGCTCCACCACCAGTTCCACCATCAATGATATGCGCCTGCAAATTTCCAATGGCGCTTTACCGGGTACCAACAATATTGTCTTTGGCGACTTGACCACCAATCGTTTGAACAAGACTTCTTTTTCAGGCATCTATCGGATTCAACCACCCAATTTTACGGCTACCAATCGACCCATCATGAAATCATCGGTGGTGGCATCTGCCCTGGCACTTCCTTCAGGTACCTATTGGATTGAAAACATGGCAGGAGGAACCCTTGCTTCCGGTCCTTTTACCCCACCCCGTACCTTAGGCACCACCCATATCATTACAGGCAATCAATACCAGTACAATGGTAGCTGGATTGCCGTTGTTGAATTTAACTCAGGTGGCAGCAATCCGCTACCGAAAGGCATGCCCTTCGTTTTGTACGGCACCAGCATACCCGACTTGGCTGCTCGCGTTAATGGCATCGACTATATAACCTTACAAGATGCCATTGATGCGGTGACCTCAAACGGAGAAGAAATTACCTTGCTCAAAAATGTGAATGAGGCAGCCATTACGGTAGGTCCGTATTCAGTAGTCATTAAAGGAGATGGGTTCAACTGCACTTTAAATCAAATCAATATTGCCAATGGCAAATACCTGCGTTGGCTCGAAAACACCCTGAATATTACCGGCAATATCAACAACCATGTTTCTGGTGTTTTGTGGAACAATGGCACCATTTCAGGTTCAAGTCTCAACAATACCGGCATCATCAAAGGTACAGGCACTTTCAGCAATCCAATTGCCAATGCCGGTGCTTTACAACCGGGAAACTAATAAATACAATCTAGCTGTTATTTAATCCTTACTTACGGGGCAACAAGAGATTAGTTTTTTAAGTCCCCTAAAAATATCCGCGATTATTCTTTCCCCCTGGCAGCATGGAGAATTTCTTTCAGATCTATGTATTTGCTTACGTAGAGCAATAAGACCACGACAATGCCGATTAAGGCCAGCTCAATCAGCCAGTTGAAAGTAAATAAAATGTCGAACACCCAAAAAATGGCATAAATGGAAAGCCCTGCTGCAATGCTTTTGATTAAAATAGAAGTATCACTTTTGATCAAGCCATTGGAAGAACAAATATAAATCATACCCGCCAGGATATAGGTCCAAGTAAAAACAGCTACCCCTGCCGCTGCGATATTACCGTACTTAGGTATCAGTATAAAATTGGCTCCAACATAAACAATCACAGCAGAAAGATATAAAAGATTGTACTGCCTTATGTTGCGGGAAGCCAGGATCAGTGGCCCAAATACATTGGTGATGGCTGCAGGAATAACAGCCAGAATCAACAAACGCATGGTGGGAATGCCCGCCGCATAAGCATCTCCGTAAAATATGGCAAAGACGTCATCGGCATAAAAATAAAAAGCACCTCCAATCATAAGACTCATCACAAATAAAATGCGGTAAGCAACACTGAACACTTCCTGGGTATCTTCTTTTTCGGCCATGAGTCTGCTGAACATCGGAAGGAGCAAGGCTCCAAAAATATAACCAAACATATTGGCCGCGTCCAAAAAACGATAACCTGCACTGTAGACCCCGGCCTGGTATTTACCATCAGGCAGCAGCCTCTCAATCAAAACACCATCAGCCCTCATTACAACGCCGGTCAGTAAGATGATGATGGCGTAAGGCAGACAGCTTAAAACAAATTTTTGACTATAAGTCCAATCAAAAACCGGCTTCAAACGAGCCCCGTGTCGGATCAAATAATATCCAGCCCAGATCACACACAGGGTATAACAAATCACTTGTACCCAAATAAAAATTTCTATGGTAAATTGATAGCCAAGCAGTAGCATGCCTCCCAGCACAACGATCAACAGAAGCCGGTCCATGGCACTGAGCCAGGTATCGGTCCTATAACTTCCCATTCCTGACAGCATCGACCGGAATAAAACAAATAAGGTGCTCAGCCACAGGGTAAGCGCGATGCCAATGAGGTATACCAGGGCAATGCCATCATGACCAATGATCCATGCCGAAAATAAAGAAACAGATACCAACATGCCCAATAAAATGAGCTTTAAGCCCATTAGGCGTGGAAAATGGTGGGCAAACTGCTCTCTGTTTTGGGCAACAAAAATGGTGTTAAAATTCTGTACGCCAGGATCGTTGATAAACTGATGCAAAAAGACAAGTCCAAACAAACTGAAATACAAGCCGTAGGCCTCCGGACCCGTGATGTTTTGTACCTTTGTTTCAATACCAAAAATATAGAAGGGCTTGATCAGCAAGTTGATGATCAGGAGGAAAAAAATATTATATGCAAACTCTTTTTTCAAGGGTCTTAATGAAGGGCAAAAGTAAAAATAACTATGCAATTGGTTGAATTTACTTCTAAAGGCATGTATTGTCCGCCCGCAGATGTTTATATTGATCCACACAACGCTGTAAATAAGGCAATTATCACCCATGCTCACGCTGACCATGCCCGCTCGGGTCACAAAAGTTACATCTGTCCGGAGGGCAGCCTAGCCCTGATCAAACTTAGGTTGGGCCGGCACATACAGGCCACTTCCTACCCTTACGGGCAATCTTTTTCTATAAACGGTGTAGAATTCACATTTTTCCCCGCTGGCCATGTTGTGGGCAGCGCGCAGGTTCGCATTGAATACAAAGGCGAAATCTGGGTGGTCAGTGGCGACTACAAAGTAGAAGCAGACGGGCTTACCGAGGCCCTTGAACCCGTGAAATGCCACTGTTTTATCACCGAATCTACTTTTGGGCTGCCCATCTACAACTGGCAGGCCCAGGACACCATCACCCATGAGATCAAACATTGGTGGCAGGAAAACAAAGAAAATCAAAAACCTTCGCTCATCAGTGCCTATTCTTTGGGCAAAGCCCAACGCCTGATCCACATGTTGGCCAATGAGCCCATCGGTCCGGTTTACGCCCATTCTACCATTTTAAAGACCAATGAAATCATCCAAAAACTTGGTTACGCACTCCCTGCTGTTCAACCCATCCCCGCCAGGTGGAAGGAAAATGAATGGGCCGGAGCCCTAATCATAAGTTCCAGCCTTGCTACGGGTCCGTGGGCCGGCAGGATTTCTCCCTGGCAAAAAGCAGAGGCTTCTGGCTGGATGGCCCTTAAAAAATTTCGCGATCGCCATGGAGGTGCCTCTTTTGTACTTTCTGATCACGCAGACTGGAATGGCATAATAGCAACCATCAAAGAAACCGGGGCACACAAAGTATATACCATGCACGGTTACGATAAAGCCCTGGCTCAATGGTTACAATCTCAAGGCTATGATGCCGCCGCTGTTTCTGGGTAGTGGAGCGTTGGAGGAGTCGGCTACCTGATTTTAATTACGAATTACGGATTTCAATTACGAATTACGAATTGAGAATTACGATATTCAATTACGAATTACGAATTGAGAATTACGATATTCAATTAAGAATTACAAATTGAGAATTACGATATTCAATTACGAATTACGAATTACGAATTGAGATATTCAATTACGAATTACGAATTGAGAATTACGATATTTAATTACGAATTACGAATTGAGAATTACGATATTCAATGACGAATTACAAATTGAGAATTACGATATTTAATTACGAATTACAAATTGAGTATGACGATATTTAATTACGAATTACAAATTGAGAATTACGATATTCAATTACGAATTACGAATTGAAAATTACGATATTCAATTACGAATTACGAATTGAGAATTACGTTGATTCAATTAATAATTACGAATTTCAAGTACAAATATCAATTTCCGGACAGCTGTAGACGGACAGCGGTAAGCGGTCGACAGTAAGCAGTCAGCGGTAAGCGGTCGACGGTAAGCAGTAAGCGGTCGACGGTAAGCGGTCGACGGTAAGCGGTTGCCGGACAGCGGTTGCCGGTAAGCCGTAAGCGGTCGACGGTAAGCGGACAGCGGTAAGCGGTTGCCTCGTTTACACACGCATCATAAATTCAACCAGATTTTCTTCGTTGGAAAGTCCCAGTTTTTTGCGGAGGCGATATCGGCTGGCTTCAACCCCTCTAACGGAAATGTTCATCATTTGAGCCGTTTCCTTGGTGCTGAGGTTCAGACGGAGGTAGGCACATAGTTTTTCGTCGTTGGCCGTTATCTGGGGGTATTTTTTGCGCAAGCGCTCCATAAAGTTGACGTGGACCTGATCGAAGTGGTGGGAGAATTGTTCCCAGTCTTCATCGATTTTGTTGTCGAAATTCATGAGGTTGATGAGGCCTTGTATTTCTTTGCGAACTTCAGGGCGGGGCGACTTTTCAAGGATCTGATCTAGGGCTTGTTTAATGGTATGCAGCACTTCTCCTTTTTGGACAAGGTGCATGGTGGCAGAGGCCAGCTCCTGGTTTTTAAAGGCAATGTCGGTGGCCAGTTTTTCATTTTGCATCTGCACCAGAGCGGCTTTGGCCTGCTCTACCTGCAGGGCTTGTTTTTCCTGTTCTTCTCGGTATTCGTCCTGGATTTTTTGTTTTTCTTTTTCAAAGCGGCGGTATTGGTATCTCATTAATGCTACCAAACCACCCAATCCCACCAACACATAGAGAAAAAGGGCATAACCTGAAAGGTACCAGGGAGGCAAGATTGTAAACTGGCATTGTATTTCTTTCATCTGCCGGTCGCCCCTGATACGGGCCTGTACTTGAAGGGTATATTTACCAGGTCGTAATCGCGAATATTGTTTCCTTCCCTCCCTTGACCAGGCCGACCATCCATCATCATAGCCCTTCATCAAACATCTGTAGTCGATCAGGTCTTTGTGGGAGATGCCCGTAGATGAAAAGTAAAAAGTAAGGTCATTGTATTCATAGGCAAAAGAAAGTTCCTTTTTTGAATCAGCACCGAAAGAAGGGTGCCTGCTTCCAACCAGGAGGGTATCACCCTTTCCCATTATTTTTGAAAAATGCAACTTCAATGCAGCTTCGGCTTTTTTACCGGGACCGTAATGCATAAATCCGGTCTCTGTGGCAAAAAACACGTGGTCCTGGTTGTAGGGATAGATGCTTTCAAAGCCTCCCACTAGTTTTCGCTCCAGTTCAGGGAAGATGATTTTTTTGCTTTTTTTTCAAGTCCCAGGTCATCAATTTTCAGCAGGCCTACTTCGGCACCGGCAGCAAACCAAATATTTCCTTCCTGGTCTTCTTTTAAGTATTTTACCCTGACCTTATCTCCCAGGCTTTGGTTAAAATCAACCGCAGGAACAAAGCGGGATTTAGAGGTATCAAAACGATAGACCCCTTTTTCAGTGCCAATGACCGCTTTACCAGCTATGTTAAACACATAATTGTTGAGATCAGAAGGCAGTCCATTGGCTGCTGTAAAATGGTCTATTTTTACTTTTTTCCGGTCTTTATCATCAAAACTCACCTTATAAACTCCGCGGTAAGGATGAGAAACCCAAATTTGATTGGCATCGTCTTTAATAGCAATTCTGCAGGACTCATTTAAGCCATTAATTTTGAAAAATCTTTGCCATTCGTTGTCTTTTTTCTGATAAACCATCAGGCCATCGTATCCACCTTCTAACAAATGATTTTCATCCAGCGAGATGACGGTCCAGGCTCCCAGTCCAGCTCCATAGACCCTGCTATTATTGTTTAGAATGCGAAATAAGCCTTCATGGTGGCCCATCCAAAGGTCGGATCCTAGTGAGCTAAGCCCCCACACCTGACCATCACTTTGCGCCACCTTGGTAAATTTTTTCGACCTCTTGCATTTGATAATGGTCTTTCCAAGGCAAGGTGTACAAGCCATCGGATTGGCCTAGATAGAGCTTGTTTTGGTGTATGGCCATGGCATAGCCGGTGCTGCCCAGTTCTTTGTTAGGGATAATGGTAGAAAAAGGCGATGAAAGTTGGATGGCCGCAATTCCATTGTCTAGAGCCACCCAGAGATTACCCTGTTTGTCGATGTAAGTACACAACACATTGTTGTGAATAAGGCCATTCTGCTTGTGATAAGAATGATGCCATCGCCCCCTGGCATCTAGCAAGATCACCCCATCCAGCGATGTACCCAGAGCCAGCTTATGATCTCGGGTAAGGGAGGCGTGATAAATCCTTTTTTGTTGCAAAGTCTCGGTATAGGGAGTCTCCCATCTGGCACCTCCTGTAGGGGTATGGTAATAGATTCCGTTTTTCAAAGTTGTAAAAAGAGTAGTATCTCCCTCCATTTGGAGAACTGAGGTGACAAGGCCCGGTAGCTCGAATGAAGGTGAGAGTGGTTGCCAAGCTCCTTTAGCCCACTGCCAGAGAGAAAAATCGGACTTCTGGAGGATCAGATGTTTTGAAGTAGTGCCTAAGAATAAAGTTGCACCTTTGTAAACCGCTTTGATTTGTTTATCGCCATCGTACACCAAAACATAGCGGTTGGTGCGAAAAAAAACTTCTTTTCCCTGGATGACAATATCCCAAACATCTTCAATGGGCAGGTCTTTGGGTAAAAAAGCAAGCAAGGACTGGTATTTCAGACAACCACTGGCGTCTGGTTCGAAATAACCCAGTTCATTTTGCGCCCCGGCATAGATTCTGCCTCCACTCTGGTAGGCAATAGAACGCACAATGGTCTGATTGGCAACCTTATACACCGACCAACTTTGGCCATCAAATTCCAGTAGGCCGTCGTTGTTGGCAAAGTACAGATAGCCCCGTTCATCTTCTGAAATGTCCCAACTTTGGGTGGCTCCCTGGTATTCCGTTTTAGGAAAATTAAAGATGGATTTTGAACCTAAATTGAAGGGGTGGTACTCTGTTTGTGAGGATATAAAATGAGGAATTAAAAAAAGTAGACAATAAATGACCAAAATAGCAACGTGGTACACCTTCTTTTTGGATTGAGTACCGAATATTTTTATAAATATCTGATTTTCAGTATTCATTTTTTAGTTGCCGTAGTATTGCCGTAGTTATTTTTTAAGCTTGTGGTATTGAAAACGTGGTTAAAAAGAAAAGTACGGAATAAAGATAAGATATCTTCGCCTCATTCAAACGTACATTTTTAAACCATTTCACATGAAAGCCACATTTTACACCATTTGTATGGTCTTGCTCGTTTTGAGTGGGGTCAATGCACAAACCACCATTCTGGATTTTGAAGATCCGGCCACCTCAACTACCTTCCAGTACTTTGGAAGTCCTTTGGATGGTAGTTTAAATGAAATCATTGACAATCCGGCTCCAGGGGGCATTAATGCCAGTGCCAGGGTTGCCAAATTTGTAAAACCAGCCGTTGCAGAAGTTTGGGCAGGAGCATTTTCCAATCCCAATCCTACTGCCTTGGTAGATCTAACCTCTACCTCCACTATTCGCATCAAAGTATGGATGGATCACATCGGCAGCCTGTCTTTAAAATTAGAAGGTTCTCCAGACGCGGGTCCCAATTGGATTACTACAGTAGCCAATACCAAGGTCAATGAGTGGGAAGAATTGGTCTTTGATGCCAACATTCCATCTATCGAAGGTCCAAATCAGCCGGCCTCCGGCCACAACTACGCAAGAGTAGTGTTGTTCTTTGATTTTGGTACATCTGGAACCGGATCAGAAGTGGTGTCGTATTTTGACGATATCCGCACCGATGCAGGAGGAGCCTCAGTTTGCAACCCAGTTCTTGATTTTGAAGGCGACAGCCTTTCTACCGTTTTCCAGTATTTTGGCAGTCCACTGGATGGCAGTGTCAATGAAGTAATAGACAACCCAAATGCCAGCGGTATCAACGCCAGCGCCAAGGTATCCAAATACGTAAAACCGGCAGTAGCAGAGGTATGGGCAGGAGCATTTTCTAACCCCAATCCAACAGTTCCCGTAAACCTGGTTGATAATGGCAAGATTAAAATTAAAGTGCACATGGACCACATTGGCAACCTTGCGCTCAAACTGGAAGGATCAGCCGATGGCGGACCCAATTGGATCACCACCGTAGCAAATACTAAAATCAATGAGTGGGAAGAACTGGTTTTTGATGTCAACCTCCCTTCTATCGAGGCGCCCAATCAGCCAGCCAAAGGATTTACCTACAGCAGGATTGTTCTGTTTTTTGATTTTGGGACTGCCGGAACAGGAACAGAAACCATATCTTACTTTGACGACATTTGTGTAGAAGGAAGCAGCGGGCCTGCCATCCGTACGGTCAACTTTGAAGTCAATATGAATAATTATTCAGGTGATTTTGACAAGGTATATATCAGTGGTACTTTCAACAACTGGGCTGGCGATGCCAATGGCCTGACAGACGAAAATGCAGATGGCATATGGGTTGGCAGCATCGATCTACCAGTTGGAGTTTACGAATACAAAGTGACCTTAGACAACTGGCAGCAGCAGGAAGCTTTTATTGGTACCGAAGAATGTACTGTTTCCGATCCAACCGGAGCCTTTGTCAATAGAAAATTATTGGTCTCACAGCCCAATCAGAATGAAAAATTCTGTTACAACAGCTGTTACGCTTGTGGTGAAGAAGTGAAAATCTCTTTCCGTTTGGGTATGGGCGCTGTAACCCCCAATACAGAGGGTGTCTGGCTGGCCGGTGGCGGTAATTTTGACATTCCCGGTGGAAGGTACAAAATGAAGCCTGTCAACGATTATTACGAAGTAGTGGTACCTCGCAAGAGAAGTTTTTCTTCCTTCTATGCCTATGCCAATGGACCTTGCGGTGACTTTAGCTGTAAAGAAGACCTCACTGGCCTAAGCTGCGGCAACCCAAATAATTTTAACGATAGATTTTTAAATGCAGTTACCACGGATACCATTGTAGAAAACTGTTATGGTGGCTGTATCAACAGTACCTCATGTATTTCTTCTACAGGCGAAGAGGTGGTAGCAGGTGATTTGTTTTCCCTTACTGCCAACCCATCCCATCAAGCCAGCCTCAACGTGGCAGATGGTAAAGAAGTAGTCATAAGGGTAAGCAATGGTTTAGGCCAGATCATCTATTCCAAAAAGATGAGCGGATACAACCTCACACTGGAAGAAAGTGCACAATGGCAAAAAGGAATGTACCTGATTACCGCCACCGCAAAGGGTCGCAGTCAGAGTGCAAAATGGATCAAACTTTAAAAAATGACTGAATTGTAGTGTTTGTTACTACTTTTATCCAAGCCTAACCGGAAAAAACCGTAACATTGAAGCGGTTTTTTCCGGCGGGTTAAACTTATCAACATGAAAAAAATATTTTACCTCTTTCTACTAATGTCTCCCTTGTGGGTCATGGCCCAAACCATTACTGGTGTGGTGCGATTTGCAGACAATACAGATGCTGCCATCGGCGTCAGTGTTTACATCAAGGGTACCGACAACGGAACCATAACCGACCTCGATGGCAAGTATTCACTTGAGGTGAAGAGTAAGGCCGATGTGCTGGTGTTTTCATACATCGGTTACACCACCGTTGAAGAAATAGTGGGAGACCGCACCACCATCGATGTTACCCTTGCTGAAAACAGCTCACAACTCGATGAGGTAGTGGTTGTAGGATATACCACCCAAAAAAGATCAGAGATCAGCGGCAGTGTCGCCAGTATTAAATCGAAAGACCTGGCAGAGCGGCCCATTCTCAGGGTTGAACAAGCCCTGCAAGGCAAGGTAGCCGGTGTACAGGTAGCCCAGAGCTCAGGGTCACCGGGAAGTCCGCTCACGGTTAGGATCCGGGGCATAGGTACCATCAACAACAGTGACCCCCTCTATATTGTAGATGGTGTAGCTGTAGATGGACTCGACTTTCTCAATCCCAACGACATTGAAAACATAGACATCCTCAAAGACGCTGCCTCTTCAGCCATCTACGGTTCCAGAGGAGCCAATGGAGTGGTTCTCATTACCACCAAAAAAGGAAGCAAAGAAAAACAAGGCACCATCAGCTATGATTTTTATTATGGCGTTCAAAGAGTAGCCCGACTCATCGACCTGCTCAATGCCAGAGAGTATGCGACCTTACAAAATGAAGCCTATATAGCAGCAGGTAAGACACCACTGCCCGAATTCAACAATCCATCAGCACTTGGTGAGGGTACCGACTGGCAGGAAGCTATTTTTGAAACAGCCCCCATCATGAGTCACCAGATCACCGCTACAGGTGGAGGACCCAAATCTACCTATACCCTATCCGCCAATTATTTTACCCAGGACGGAATTGTAGGTGGACCCAAGGCTAACTTCCAGCGAGCTACGGTAAGACTCAACAACACCCATGAAACCAAAAGCTGGCTAACCCTGGGTTCAAACCTGGCATTTACCTGGTTAAAAAGAAATGGGCTTACCGAAAACAGCCAATACAATTCACCCATCATCAGGGCACTCAACATGGATCCCGTGACCCCTGTGTACAAGGCAGATGGCACCTTTGCTTATTCTACCTATGCAGACACCGATATAGCCAATCCGGTCAATGGCATTTATCAGACCCACAATAGCTGGACCAGCAACCGCATAGTGGGAAATGCCTATGCCGACATCAAGCTGGGCAAAGGGCTCAGCTTTAGATCTTCTGCCAGCATGGATGCCACCTTTGCCATCCAACGTACCTTTAATCCAAGATTTGACTTGTCGAATGTGCCCAGTGTTTCAGAGGCACCAGCTGCAGAAAAAAACCTAATCAATAGTGTGGGTGTGGGCAATAATCAGTGGAGAAACTGGCAGTGGGAAAACTTTTTTACCTGGCAGACCGCCTTTGCCGATCGCCACAAATTGACCCTCATCACCGGTACTTCAGCCCTGGCCAATCGATTTGATGGCAGTGGAGGGGGCAATACCAATCTGCCTTCCAATGATGTGAAGGATGCGTTTATTTCCAATACCATTGATCCAATCGCCTCACAAACGGCATATCAATATGCTTATGAGTCATCACTGCTTTCTTACTTTGGTAAAGCGTATTATGGACTCGATGACAAATATTTGTTTTCTGCCACCCTGAGGGCTGATGGCTCTTCCAGATTTGGACGTAACAACCGATTTGGTTACTTCCCTTCTTTTTCAGCAGGCTGGAAGGTAACCGCAGAAGATTTCTGGCAATGGCCAACCATTAGTAATTTGAAGGTAAGGGCCAGCTGGGGTCAAAATGGCAACGATCGTATAGGTGATTACTCTTTTACCACCATTGTTGAAAAAGGGCAAAATTATGCCTTTGGTCCCGGTGAGATCATCACCAATGGCAGTGTGGCATTGACTTCACCCAACCCCGACCTCAAGTGGGAGACCAGCACCCAGACCGATGTAGGTGTGGATGTAGAATTGCTGGAAGGCAGGGTGAACGCTACTGTTGACTATTACCGCAAAAAAACATCTGATATGTTGTATGCTGCTCCCATACCCCTGGTAGCTGGAACCAACGCACCGATCCAAAACGTAGCTACCGCCTTAAACTCAGGCTGGGAGTTTTCACTTACTTATCGCAATTCCGATCACGCCTTACAATATAGTGTAGGTGGCAACTTATCGCTGGTCGATAGCAAGGTGACCGGACTGGGCCTTGGGGGACAGCCTGTATATTCCGGTTATGTGCAGTCGGCCAACGCAAATGCAGCCATAACCGATGTAGGGTATCCGATAGCTTCTTTTTACGGTTTCGTTACCGAAGGCATCTTCCAGACCCAACAAGAGGTAGAAAGTCATGCCCGCCAAAATGAGGGTACCGCACCGGGTGATATCAAATTTAAAGACCTCGATGGCAATGGCCTCATCGATCAAAACGACCGCACCATCATAGGCAACCCTACACCTGATTTCACTTATGGCTTCAATGCAGAAATGAAATATAAAAACTTTGAATTGAGCTTATTTGCACAGGGAAGCCAGGGCAATGACATTTACAATTCAACCACCAGGTATGACTTTACCTATGTCAACAGACCTTCTTCCGTATTGGAGAGATGGACGGGACCGGGTACATCCAATTCACAGCCCAGGGTAAACCTCAATGACCCCAATCAAAATGCAAGGGTGTCAGATCGATTTGTGGAAGATGGCAGCTACCTGCGTTTAAAAACCTTGCAGCTATCCTATTACCTGCCTGTTACCATGCTTACCAAGGTAAGATTGAGCCAGGTAAAAGTATACGTATCGGCCCAGAACCTAATCACATTTACCAACTACAGCGGCTACGATCCGGAGATTGGCAACATCAACGGAAGTCTTGAAATTGGCATAGACAGGGGCTTTTACCCTAGTGCCAGGACCTTCATGACCGGATGCAGTATCAGCTTCTAAATACTAAGACCATGCAAACAAAAATTATAACCCTATTATTGTTATTAGTCTTCGTTTCTTGCCAGAAAGATTTTCTGGAAAAGAGTCCCATCATTGGAGTAACCGAAGATAATTTTTACCGCACAGAAGAGGATGCCATAGCTGCGGTGAATGCAGCTTATGCCTCACTGCAATTTCAAATTTCACCGGCCGGCCACTTCCGCTGGTTTTGGGGCGACATCATGAGCGATGATGCTATCAAAGGCGGATCGGGCGACAATGATGTCAATGAATTGCTGCAGCTTGAATCCTTTACAGGCAAGTCAAACACCACCTTGTTGGAGTCTGAGTGGAGTGCCAATTACGAAGGCATCTACCGCGCCAATGTAGTGTTGGAAAAAGTACCGGACATAGTCATGGATGAAAAACTGAAGGCTAGAATTCTGGGAGAGGCGAGATTTATCCGTGCCTGGAATTTTTACAACCTCGTTACCATGTTTGGAGCGGTGCCCAAGGCCGATCATGTGCTTGCTCCTTCAGAATACAACTTGCCACGCACCAATGCTGAAGAAATCTGGCTGCTGATCGAAGATGATCTCGACCAGGCCATTCCAGCTCTATGGCTGCGCAGCGAGTATGCAGCTGCTGACCTGGGTAGAATCACCAAAGGGACAGCCCAGGCCTTATTGGTTAAAACCTGCCTTTGGCGCAAAAACTGGGCAAAGGCAAAATCAACAGCAGAAGCCATCGTGGCCAGCAATGAGTACAGCCTGACACAAGAGTATGCTGATATTTTCACAGAAGATGGCGAGAACAATGCCGAGTCTGTCTTTGAAATTCAATACATGAATGCCTCAGGAGGTAACTGGGGTAAAAACAATGCCAATGAAGGAAGCTTTACGAATGTATTCCAAAGGGCGAGAGGACAGTTTGCCGGCTATGGCTTTAACATTCCTACCCAAAATTTTGTAAGCGAGTTTTTTAAAGAAGGCTTTGAAGATCCACGTTTAAAGTCTACAGTCTTTCGCGAAGGAGAGCCCATGGGCGACAGAGGTATCTTTACCAGGGATGCTACCGGTGGCTTGCCTCACCAGTACTACTCCAAAAAATATTTCAACAATAAAAGTGAAGATGCTCCTTTTGGTGACCCCAATCCGAATGGAGGCAGCAATGACAGGGTGATTAGATATTCAGACGTATTGCTCATGCATGCAGAAGCAGCCTTCCACAGCGGAGATGAGAATGCGGCCCGTACTTCATTCAACCTCGTGCGCAGGAGGGTTAAGATACCCGATGTTACTGCCAGCGGCAATGATTTGCTAAAAGCCATTTACAGAGAGCGCAGGCTAGAACTCGGTCTGGAAGCCCACCGGTTTTTTGATCTGGTTAGAACAGGCCAAGCGACAGAAGTTTTGGGCATCTATGGATTCAGGGCAGGCGTACATGAACTGTTTCCTATACCAGAATCCCAAATCCAGGCCACCAACGGAGCCCTTACTCAAAATCCTGGTTATTGATCATCTTAAATGTAATTAACAATGAAACATAGATTTTATATACTGCTGGCTTTGATAACCGTGATTACGGCATGCGAGCCTGTACGAGACGATGAATATAATTTGAATGGCGAAGCACCTAAGCCAAGCATTGAAGTTACTGCGATCGATGGCAATACCTTTATCGTAAAAGACAACACCCCCGGCAGTTTCCAACGACTTTGGTCATTCCCCGGAGGACTGCCCGCCAATTCAACGGCAGCTGTTGATACCATTTTTTATCCCAAAAAAGGCAGCTATACCATGAGCCTTTTTGTTTCTCAAAGCGATGGCAGTGGTACCACTTCTATTAGTAAAAAAATAGAAATAAATGAAAATGCTGCTCAGGGCTGCTCCGATAAATTATCATTGTTGACCGGAGAATGTTTTCCACAAGGCAGATGCTGGACCTTCACAAGAGAAGCAGGGGCTGTAAAAGTGGGGCCAACCTACGATGACTATTCCTGGTATACTGCTCCAGCAGGAGGCCTGCAGGATGCACAATATGACGATGGATTTTGTTTTAAATTTGATGACTTTGTTTATCAAAACAAAAACAATGGTGCCTCAGTCAATCCATGGGATGGCTACAAGGTTCAACCATTAGATCCAGGCATTGCTACCTTTTTATTCTCAGAAGGCACCGGCACCGGGGGCAGAGACCAAATCATTATTCCCGACGATCAGTTTATGGGGGTAATGGATGCAGACAACATTATGGATGTAGTGCAATTGACTGAGACCAAACTGGTAGTGCGCATGCGTTTGCGAGCAGCCAATGGAGTACCTGCAGCAGAAGGATGGTTTGAACTTACCTTTGTCAGACAATGAGCATGAAAAATATAACAAAGCTCATCTTAGGGTTTATATTTATAACAATAAATACCTCGCATCTTTTAGCCCAGGGCGGAAGGATGTGGAAAGAGATGATCTGGTCAGATGAGTTTGACGGCACAGGATTGCCAGATAGCAGTAAATGGACCTACGATGTGGGCAATGGCTGTCCGCAGGTTTGCGGTTGGGGCAATAATGAGTTGCAGTACTACACCTCAGCTGATATTCTCAACACCAGACAAGAGGCTGGTCATTTGGTAATAGAGGCCAGGGCGACAGGTCAAGCCGATCGGCCTTATACCTCAGCACGAATTACCACCAAAAACAAGGCAAGCTGGAAGTATGGATACGTAGAAGCCCGGATCAAAGTACCGAAGGGTCGCGGTGTATGGCCGGCATTCTGGATGCTGCCCGAAGAATGGAAGTATGGTGGCTGGCCTGCCAGTGGAGAGATCGACATCATGGAATACGTGGGTTTTGAGCCCGATTCTGTTTATGGCACCCTGCATTGTCAGGATCACAACCACATTAATGGCACCCAGGTAGGCAAGGCCCTTTTTGCTGCCGATCTGGGTGATGAATTCCACACCTACGGCATGTACTGGGACGATAGGATCATGTATTTTTATTTCGATGGGCAGCCCTATTTAAAATTTAAAAACAATCAAAAAGGCTACACCTCCTGGCCTTTTGACCAAAATTTTTACGCCATTTTTAATGTGGCTGTGGGAGGCAATTGGGGGGGTAAAAAAGGAGTAGACCCCGCCATCTGGCCCCAAAAAATGTATGTAGATTACATCCGCGTTTATCAAATAATCAAAGATTTTTAAAAAAGACATCATGAAAACAATTTCATTCAAATATTTTTTACTTTTTGGTGTACTGCTGACAAGCTCAGGAATCTTCATCAGCTCATGCAGTGAAGATGATGATGGACAGCCCGATGCGCAAAACCTGCCCAAGATGACATTTCAGGATTATACCCTGGAAGAGGCCGACATCGACCAGACCCTTACCATCGACCTCACACTTGAAGGAACAGGGACAGCCAATGGAGTGGTCTCCTTTTTGGCAGCCGGTGGCACAGCAGAATCGGGCATTGACTATGAAATAAAAACCAGTAGTCCGCTAGTGTTTACAGAAGGTGAAACCGCCAAAAGCATTACCCTGTTGCTCAAAGGAGATGAGGTCATTGAAACGAAAGAAACCATTGAATTGAGCTTTTTCAACCCTAAAAACATCACTGTACCTGTACAAAAACTCATCATTACCCTTAAAGACGACGATGACAATGCAGCGGGTTTAACCATCCCTTCCGGAGGATACACAACACCCACGGAATACCCTGGCATGACGCTGGAATGGGCAGATGAATTCAATGGCACCACGCTTAATACCAACTGGTGGAGCTTTGAAACAGGAGATGGATGTCCCAACAACTGCGGATGGGGAAACAATGAGCTGCAATACTACCGCGAAGACAATACAACCCTGGTAGATGGAAATCTAGTAATCACCGCCAAAAAACAGTCTTTTGCTAATCGGGATTACACATCCAGCCGACTGGTAACCAAGGGTAAAAAAGTATTTAAATACGGCAGGATCGATATCCGTGCTGCCCTACCCAAAGGCAAAGGTATTTGGCCCGCTCTGTGGATGCTGGGATCCAACATAGATGTAGTAGGCTGGCCTGCCTGTGGCGAAATCGACATCATGGAGCTCACCGGCGACCTGCCCAACAGGGTATTGGGCACCGTACACTTTGGCAACAATGTAGCCAATCACCAGTACAAAGGCACTTCTTATTACCTGCCCGGCAATAATAATTTCCAGGATGAATTCCACGTATTTTCTATCAACTGGCAAGCCGATAAAATAGAATACCTGGTAGATGATGTACCTTTTTACACGGTCACTCCTGCCACTACGGGCAGTGCTATTTATCCATTCAACAAAAACTTCTTTTTCATCTTCAACATTGCGGTGGGTGGCAACTTGCCCGGCAATCCGGATGGCAGCACACCCATGCCGCAGCGTATGATTGTGGATTACGTAAGGGTGTTTAAGTAGACGGAGGTGTCGGAGGGATCAGAGGGATCAGAGGTGTGACTGAACGTTTTGGCGAAGCCAAAAAAATGCTCCCTACTTGCCGTTGTCATGTAGGGAGCATTTTAGTGAAGAAACCACGAGCGCCGCGAGTGGCGACTTCAATTCTCATCCAGCGACGGTGAATTTGTTCTGACGCCAGGTCAATGGTGTGGGGAACCAGCAACGGAGCATGTGTCCCTATCACAGCGAAGCTGTTTTAGGGATCCCAATTTGGAAGAAGAATTTTATAGTGTTATTCATTTATGAAACACCCGTAGCAGCGCAATATTTTGCGCCTTAACATCAGCACCCCAAAGCACCTGTCCCTAACATAGAGAAATTGTTGTAGGAAAACGTGCATCCCGCAAAATAACCTTATTTATAAGGGACGTTGAGGTAATGTAGTCCGGGGTAAGAGGCGTATTTGTACGGTAACACATAGGCGCCGCGGTTGGGCATGGATGCAAGTAGGACACCCTGACGGGCGAGGCTATCCGCACATTTTTCATCGGGCCACCAGTGGTAGGCGGTGATGCCATCGTTGAAAAACATGATGTCGATGTCTTCGTAGGATTTGGTATTGATGATGGTATGGTAGTTTTGGGGTAAGAGGCTTTTTAGCGATTTATAAATCCGTGTATTTTCGATCATAGTCTGTCTTTCTGCATTGTCTTTTCTTTTCAATATCGTATTGAGGTAACTGAGGCTGCTTAGACACACTACGGTCAGCAGGGCTGTTTTGAGGAGAGTGTTGGCAGGAGATCAAAAAGGGCATTGATGGCGATGGCTATATAGATAAAACCAATGGGAGCAATGATAAATACATAAGACGGCAGTTTGGTTTGTGCTACAATGGAAAAGAAAAATAACACAACCAGCAAACACAGGCTTAGGGTAAAATTTAATGCAAGATCCCCTCTCTTTCTATGGTACCAGGCTACCCAAATACCAGCGGGTACGAGAAGGTACAGTTGGGTACCAAAATATTGGGGGAATCGTTCCAGATAAAATACAGCGCTGCCACCATGGCCTTCCAGTACTTCAGAAAGGTGACGCTGATTGTAGGTCATTTCGTATCTGGCTAAATCTGGAAACTGGTGAAATAAATAAACTTGCCAGGGAAGAAAGATGGCAAAACTGGTAATTAAGGCCAGGAAAATTGGAACTATCATTTTTACCTTTTTTTCAGTATAAAAATGATAGAGGGAAAGTAAGGCCCATGGCAAAAAGACCAATAGCCCAGTTAACCACTTATTGAGCATGGCCAGGCCACAAAAAACACCTACTAAAAGAGCCCAAATAATTTGATTTTTTAATTTAAACTCTGCATAAGCCCAAATAGAGGCTAAAATGTAAAATGAAAAAGCCACATCGTTTTGGTCCATGCCGATCCAGCCTGAAACCTGTTCGAGGTGGTAATTAGAAGTGGTCATGATCAGGGCAGCCACAATGGAGGTCATCCAATGTTGGGTCAATAACATGGTTATGCGAAAACAAAGTAAAATCATGAGGCAGCCCATGAGAACTGAGGGGTATCGCATGGCAAATTCAGAAACACCAAAAATGGCCATGCTGGCTGCCATCTGCCACATAAACAAAGGTTGTTTGTGCACCCAGATATGGTTACAGCACCAGGCCTTATCGTCATAAGGCACAAGGGGCTCGGCCCTGAGTAAAGGCAAGAGCGGGTCATCCATGAGGTTTTTGGCTACCAGCGCATGGTACCTTTCATCCCATGCATGGAGGTAGGGATCCAAATGAGCATAGTGCAAGCGCAAAAAGAAACCCAAAACTAAAATGAGGATAAGTGTCGCGTTTTTCATTTCGTAATTGTGTTTAGTTTAACAAAATGCCAATGCGAAAGAGGGTCGCATCCGGGACACAACCAAAGTTGATTTTTCGCATTGATCTGACTTGGGGAAAACGCAGTGATAAATTAAATTATGATGTAGCGGCACCTACAATCCATGCTCATACCGAATAATGGTATTCTGCAAGACTATTAACACAATTATTTTGGTAAGCGGGGCGACAAATGGGGGAGAAAGGTCATATAAATAAGATGGTTGACCAAATTATAATTATTGGTTTTGGATTTTTTGTTTTGGTCGTCCCAAAAATGATCCCGTAAATTTCAATATTTTTTTGATTTTTTATCCATCCATTTTGTGGGATTAGCGATAATGTATTTTGAAATGCGATGATAGGATTGTTTGTTGCGGATGATGTGTTCATAATAATTGCGTTGCCATAATTTTCCACGGAATGGTTGCCAATTTGAATTTTTCACCCCCCGAATGTATTCATTGGTCGTCATCGTTTTAAACCATTGCACAACGTGTGATAGGGACGAACCTGCGTGTTCGTCCCTATCACCTGCGTGTTCGTCCCTATCACCTGCGTGTTCGTCCCTAACATCATTTGGTGGCAAACCGGCATTTGGGGGTGATTCGGCATTTGGGGGTGATTCGGCATTTGGGGGTGATTCATCATTTGGTGGCAAACCGGCATTTGGGGGTGATTCACCATTTGATTCACCAAACCGGCATTTGGTCGTGATTCATCATTTGGGGGCAAACCGGCATTTGGTGGTGATTCACCATTTGGTGGCAAACCGGCATTTGGTGGTGATTCGGTGTGGGTGCGATAGGGGCTGACACGTAGGTCAGCCCCTATCGCACCCACATTTTCCAAAATGCAATGGAAATGGTTGGGCATTACAATCATTGCGTGGCATTTGACATCGGGAAATTTATTTTCCAATTCGAAATACCATTTTTCGACCATTTTACCTGCATCATTTAATTTTAATTGGCCGTTTGTAATTTCCCCATACATACACGCCCTATCCTGACAACAAATCGTAATAAAATACAAACCTGTCTGGGAATAATCGTATCCCTTCAAACGGATGGATCTGCGGTGGTGGATTTTTGGGTTGTATTTTTTCATAGCATAATTCCTAAATACCTACAAACGTAAATTAGGATAAATTTCTTGCGATAGGGATTTTATCTAAACGAATTTAACATAAAATTATACATTCCATCGTTTTTACGCTATTCCAATCCTATATTACATTTTTTTATTCAAAAATGCATCCGCCAAATTAAGGTGTTAAACCATTACCAATTTTTACAGTTATGGGAAACCGGTATGTTTAATTTAATAACACCATCAAATAATTTTTCGTCTCTTTTACTCAGCTCTTCATATTTTCCGTCAAATAGAAACTTTCTTAATTGCTTATCAGAGTGATTAATAAAAAGACTGACGCTATGTAATTCATCTGGCCTCAGTAGATAACATTGAAAATTGTACGAGTTTAAAACACTTCCAATATCCATTTCAAAAACAACGCTGCTATCGGCTGGTACTCTCCGCACATACTTCACAATTATATTTGGATTAAACAAAGGGTCATTTACTTCATCTTCTGACATGAATCCAGTGGGCGTTAAATCATAATCTAATACATTCCCTTTATTATCAAATGGAACCAAATTAAAAGCAGCCATGTAAGGAGCGTCTTCATTCACTTCAAAACATGTTACCTTAGAGTCAAAGTAAAACAAAAGATCTCTGTGTGAAGTGTTACTCAATTTAAAATTATAAATATAAGCACAAGTATCTAATCCTGCTTTACCTATATACAAGGAATCGGCATCAAGTACTTGAAAAATCACTGCATCTTTTTCTTGGATTGGCTTCAAGCTACAACCCCATATTAATGATAAAATAAGCAGAATCTGAAACATTATTTTTAAATTACTCATGGTCTTATTAAATATTTCGAAAATATGGATTGAAAATTTTCTGTTGACCTATTTAATGCAAAATAACTCATAAATTTTTCCTTCCCAATTCCAGAATATTGACTGCTCCAATAATGAGCCAAACTTTCTGATACAGAACGTCTTGATTGTTTCGTTTTTCCGAATTTTCCATATGCTCCTATTATGTGGTGATACCTATGGACTAGTTCATGCCTCATTCCGTAATTAAAAATCTAAAGGCGTGCTTTTAACATCCTTACCATTTATCCAAAACACAACCTGTTGAGTCAAATACTGACATTTCCCTTTTTGAATATTATAATTGGACACAAAACGTCAAAACAATACCAATTAATACACATTACCATGGTTTAAATTTAAATAACACTTTTTTCTTATCCCCAAATAAGACAAACTTATTGACACTATAAAGTTTTAGTTTTTGCAAATTTCCATCAATTTTTTGCAAAAATTCATAATATCTTTTTACCAATATATTTTTACAATACACCTCATGCATTACAATTTCATTAGAAATTATAAAATCAATATATTTTAATACATCATCAATATCATAATCATACTCGTCAACAATTTCTAAATCATCAATAAGGCAGGAAATTCTATTTTCTGATTCATTTAAATAAATATGGATAGAGATTTTATTCCTCGATTCATCAACTAATGATATAAACTCACTATTTAATTTGATACTTTCTATACTTAAGTCTTTAAGTTTAGTTTCAAAATAATTAATTACCTTTATTTTTATTCTATTCATTTAAATAACTTTATATTAAAAATTATGATGCCCCACCTAGGTTTCTTAGCCATTTATTAATTGGTCGCAAAATTTTTGGCACGTTGTTTATATATTTGGGATGTGAGCCCCAAGCTATTCTTTTTACCATTTGGCCTTTATATGGTCCTTGACCATATCGCCACCAATTGCCTTTATTCAACCACTGCGTCCATCCTCCAGCTTTCCAAACAGTTCCAACAAACTTTGTAAAACCAATACCTGCTGCTGTTGCTGCTATCTCATATTTATGAAACTCCCAAACATTCTGAAGCAATCCGACTGGATTATTATCTATAATATCACAAGCGTGTAAATACTCTATTTGAGTGCATTTACCTGCAGCGTAATCTTCATACATCCTAATTTTTAACTCTAGCTTTGTTGGCGGATCACCAGACTCCTTACCATTCAAACCACTATGCAACGCATGATTAAACGCCCCCACGGCAATACCTTGACCAAATCCCTGCCAAAAATTACCTCCATTCATTGAGGAGCCAATGCCACCACCAATTCCTCCGCCTACTATCTGATGACCAGCTGTGCCCCCCAACGCAGCAATTCCCGAACTTATACCCGAGCCTATACCTCCACTAGCAGCTCCTTGCCAAAAACTGCCACCTTGGGCTACAGCAATTCCTCCTTGTGTCACAGCATGTGCGCCAGCTCTCAAAAATTCATGACCAAAAGCCCCAGAGGCTCCAAAAACTGCACCAACTCCTGCACTTGCCGCTGCTCCAATACCACCCCACAATGCAGCCTTACCAGCCCCATCAAAAAAACTGCGATCAGAGGAAATATTTACCAATCCGTTACTTAAAATCCCAGTTGCTGCGCCAATTGCCACCACAGCCAGGAAAGGAAGATCCCCCTCCGGATCGCTGTAACTTACAGGGTTATTGTTCATCGCACAATATGGACTCATATTGCCCATAATCTCTGCCCTTGGATCGATCCCACAATTAGTGCGGGACAGGTCTTGATAAGGTTTGATAGGTTATGAAGAAAGAGTGAAATACAATTTTCACAATTCGACTAATTCTTAACCATGTACGATTATTATCCTTAGCTACTTTTAGCTAAAAAAATTAAAACTAATCAAAAACTTTGTAAACTTTAAAAGTATCCTTTTCGGCACCCAGATTCAAATTTGCGTAATTAAAGCCAGTAAAAATAATAGTGTCCTTATTAGAAAAAACTGAATTAATATATATAAGTTTTTTACATTCAGACCAAAAGATATAATTATCTTTAAACAGCTTAATTGGGTTTCCTTCATTAAGGAAAATAGCCTTCTTCTCAAATATAGTAATGAATGGTAGATGTTTCAAATTGGAATAATACTTTTTATCTAATATCTGCATTCTCAAAAGATCACCTTTTACAATTATATTTGAGGAAATTACTTGATCATTGTTTCCTATTACTTTATATTTATTAGATGTTTGACATATATCAATGTTAAGATATCGGTAAAATATAAAAAAAGTTAAAAGAATTAGAATAAAATATAAATACCTTTTCATTTGCCTGTATATCTTCGGTAAACATAATTTGCCCCTGAAGGAAGAAATTTTGTGTTGGTACTGAAGCCAAAAAGAGTTTTCGCTATTGTAACACCACCTGATGTGCCAACACTGTACCTAAAAGCTCTTGCATTTGCAACTATTATTGCAACATGGCCTGGTGCATCAGAATGACCAAACTGGAATACTAACTTACTCTCGCAACCTGATTTGCAATATTCGTGGCTTTGATGCACCAGCTCCAAAACTTGATTGCCTGCGCCGTATGCCACAAACTCCATTCCATTGTTGTAAGTGCGGTTTTCAACCAATACTGCCCCAGTATTATACACCTTCTTTGTCAACATTACACCAGCAGCATCATAGGTCATTTCTATCTTTTTACCTCCACCAAAATCTATTACTGTTGGTAAATTTAAAAAATATTGGTCAACTAGTCTAAAATACTATGCGCAATTCACAAAGCGCCAAGCGCTCTACGCTATGCGCTAAACGCTATACGCTCAGCACCACACATCCTCATCTTACCATCACCTTCTTCTTCCACTTCTCCAAAGCTTTCCTATTGAATCCACCAAAAGCATCTTTTTCAAACAACTGGTGTTCGGCTAACATTTCTTTTACGACTTTCTGGTAAATTTCTTTGACCTCAGTAATATCCTTTACGCTTTTCAATTCCTGATCCAACTTCCGGCGGTACAACTCTCCGATGTCGAAGTAAAGATTGACATAGTCATCCAGGACTTCGTTGAGGTCGAGATAGTTGTACGATTGGTAGGTATCGAGCAGGGTGCGGGTGGTGAAGTAGAGGCTGTCTCCGGTGTCATTTATATCCAGATAAAGCTGAATGGTGAGTTTGAGTCGGTCGGTAAGGAAGGGTTCTTCGGTCTGGAAACGACGGAAGCCATTCTCCTCAACAATCTTATTCATTTTTTTGATCCGGAGTCGGTTGGTGGGCGACCATGAAGTGTAGTTGCTTTCAAAATGCATTTTACCATTGCCCAGGGTATCGGAAAAGGGCTGGCCATTGGCCATCATCCAAGCCTTCAAAGAATCCTGGCGGGGGCTAAGCCTAATATGATTATCATATCGCAAGCAAGACCAAACCGCACTATCGGCCGGTGGTACTACAAATAGTCGGTAATCACTTAAACCTGCTCTGTAGTCAAAAAACGGCGACAAAAACCGATGGCCGTGGTCGTATAAGTGCAAAACAGCATGGGAAGCGATGTTGAGCTTAACTTCTCTTTCTGCTAATGAATCCAATAGATGGTGCCTGCTGGTCATGCCTGCTTTGTAATCGATGCTGATGTGACTAAGAGCCGAACTGGTAAAATGAAAAGTGGCACTGTAATGCAGGCTGTCCAATACACTATCGCCAAATGCTTTAAAAACGCGCTGCCCCTGGGGTGGTGCTAAAAGCCAAATGTCAATTATTTCAAATTTTTCCTTGTTAAAAATGATTTCTCCACTGAACAACTCTCCTTCTTCCTTGCGCGGATAAAATCGAATGGTAGTGAGTGTACCCCGGTTAGGCCCCCGCTCCAGTCGGAATTTTTTTTCATCTTACTCTTTCCAAACTGCAGCGGGTTTTCTGGAAAAAGGCCCTGCCCGTCGAGCAATGAATAGAGTGACAGGGAGTGGCTGAAATCAAAATTAAAAAAATAACCCCCATAATTATGGGGTGCCAGATATGACCGGCCGTTTTTGAAGCCCAAATCACGGATGCCGTCCATACCCAGGATGGCGTTGTAATAGGCTTCCAAAAACTCAACAGGCTGTCCGTTGCAGATGGTCTCTACCACCAGATAGGCTTTTGAGGGACTGGGCTTGTTTTCCTCTTTCAACCTTGACCTGCATTGCGTCAACCATTCGTAGAGGTAGTCATCGTCTGCATAAACCACTACATCTTCAATAAGCTGGGTATCCGGATTGAGCAAAATCTTTGAACCCTTTTTTACTTCATCAACTGACAGCACCATCGAAAAATATCCCAGGTAACTAAAAATGAGGGTATCACCCTGTGTGCAATTCAATTCAAAGTGGCCTGCTTCATTGGTGATGGTGCCACCCTCTTTACTTTTAAAAGCCACGTGTGCAAAAGAAAGGCCTTCCTGGGTGATGGCATCGACCACCCTTGATGAAATGCGGTCTTGAGCTCCGCAATAGAAATGAGCCACGATTGAAAATATTATGCAAAGGACAATAGTCCGAACCCAATTAGACAATTTCACAATACTTATGACAAATTTGAATTTACAAGATAGTGGTAATAATGTAGTACATACCGGAGAATGAAACATTTGTCGGCATGGCTTCTTATAAAAAAACCGGAAGCTATTAGCAATGGGAAAATGCTATTTAGAACACCAAACAATAATTCTGTTTGTCCAGTAAAAATTGAAACAATATAAAATAAAAAATAAAACTTTAAATTTTATACAATACAATATTTTGAACCACCCCAATATAAGGAGGAAGCAAAAACCAAGAATTTTACATCTGTCCATACGCATAATTGATTTCACCCATTGTGTTGTATGTGCATCAAGTGTGTAACTTCTCCATCTGAAAATTCACCATTAACACTTTGAAATCTAAGTTTCTGCTTATATTGCAGATCATCAAATAATTTATCAACCACTTGCCTTTGTATAGGTCCAAAATGCAAATACTGGTGTGTTTAATCGCACCTTTATTCATTGGAATGGTTGCCTGCAATTCAGGTAAAACATTGTATGATCTTGGTTTTGCAAACCTTAACAATTTTAAAGTTTTAACAATTGGAGGTGGACAACTCCCCAACCCATTTATCATATGTGACACTACTGAGATTTGGTCAGACAACACTTTTTACTTTTTTGACCCCAATGTAACATTAGAGGATTGCCTAAAAAATCAGGCGCAAGGTGAATTTCATCCTGGTTGTCACAATTATATTTTTTATGATCAAAAATTAGACACCCTGGTGAAAGCAGCTGAAAAATGGAGATTAAGGGAGCAGTCCATAAAATTAGTACCAAGAAAGATAAAACTGTATGGTTCAAACTATCTTTCTAAAAGTAGTAACCAAGATTTTGGATATACCTTTTATGTAAGTGACCCGGTTTACACCAGCTGTAAAAGATATGCCTTCCTTCAGATCACGGCTTACCATAAATATTTATTTTTAGGTAAGGTGGATAGATCTATTTACAGCCAGCACACCCTCATGTTTAAAAAAACTGGTCGAAGTCGTTGGGAACAAATTGGGGCTAACAGCCATTGGTACAACTGACAAATAAAGTTCATAGTATTGCAATTTCTACCACGAGCAAAATAACATCCCAAAGAAAGGCCCTATTTCTGCAAAAATAATCTCAATTGAGGGGTAAGAGGGGTTGCGCTATTCAGGATATGGGTTATCTTTATAAAAGGCTTATCATTCAATATGTTGCATCCATCTTAAAAACATGATTCAAAAGCTAACTTGCATCGGTCTATTTTGGGTCTGGCTCATGGTCAGCGGATGCAACAAGCTTGTATTTACACATACTGATGCATTGGGCTCTTCCAAATACACCCTTTACAAAAGCAACTATAAGTACGAAGAAAATTCTTACAATGGCAGTTTTAGTGTGGGGAAAATATGAAGTCAAAGACACTCAAATACAATTTCTGTGCAAGGACAAAAGTAAGGTTCCGTATCACTACTATGGAGGGAGTGTATTGGCTCGTGAAAATGACAGCTACGAGGAAAATATATACGTACATGTGAGCAACCAAATCTATAAGGAACCCATCGTCAATGCCAATATCCTCTTTATAGATAGTCTGGGCAGCCTCATCGGATTAAGATCTACAGATCTGGCCGGCTATGCACTGCTGACTCCTGATACCTTTCCAAAATACCTGCAAGTAGAGGTTTTTGAGCATGCCCGATTTAAAATGCCCTTTCCCCAAAATTCTGATAACCATTATTTCATCACCCTTGAATCGCTACAACCCGGAGGCAGGATGACAGACAATTGCCTGAGCAATTACATGGATGTTTTATTGGAATATCAAAAAGACCCAAACGACAAAGAGCTGCAAAAATTTGAAAGAAATGGTGTCGTTTTTGTGAAGAGCAAAAATCCCTAAACAGAAGCAAAACCAGGTTAACCAAAATAATATATTGCTAACCTCACGAAACAACATAGTAAACAAATTTTTATTTTTGGTTTTATATCAGAAATTGCAGAATATATGGCAGATGTTAATTATATCCTGTTTTTCAAATTTTGCGTTGTATTTTGTAGTTATAAATGAAACCATAAGTAAAGTTGAATCCAAAATCTTCTTAATGAAATACCAAAGCCAATAACCATGGATAGGGATGACCTTTATAAAATCGTAAGCCATAGCAATCTGACAACTTCCCAGACAGATCAGCTACTAAATGGCCATATTTATCAGCAGAAAAAAGACTGGCAAAAATTTTTAAACCTGGCCTTTATTACCCTCGGGCTTGGCTTCACCGTGGCCGGCATCGTTTTCTTTTTTGCCTACAACTGGGATGATCTGCCAAAGTTTGTAAAATTGGGACTGACCGAATTGCTTTTAATCGCCACTACGGTCATTGCCCTGATGCCAAAGTTCCCCTCACTAATCAGAAATATGGTACTCACCGGCGCAGCCATGTTGGTCGGAGTATTATTTGCGGTGTTTGGTCAAATCTATCAAACGGGTGCCAATGCTTATGACTTTTTCCTGGCCTGGACCCTGTTTGTAGTGTTGTGGGTAGTGGTTTTCAACTTTGCCCCATTGTGGCTGCTTTTCCTGACTCTCGTCAATACAACTTTTGTTTTGTATACAGCAGGTAGCAAGAGATTGGGATGAAATTTTTTATTGTGACCCTACTTTTTGTTTTTAATGCCTTAGCCCTTATCCTGGCCATCACCCTGCCTAAACTGACCCAAAAAGAAGAGATGCCAAAGTGGTTTTTATACACCCTGGCATTGGCCGCCGTAGCCTTTGCTACCGTTGGAATATCCATGGGCATAGTAGATGATGACTTTAGGTCGTCGTTCAGTATTTTGATCATGATCTCCGCCGGCCTTTACACGCTGGGGCTTCGATATGGTAGTATGACCCGAAATATTTTTTACCCCGCCATCATAGCCTTTAGTCTGATTGTTATCGTATCGGTACAGTTGGTTGATATTTCAAATGGTGCGGGCATGTTTCTACTCGTTTCGCTGTTTAATGTGATCAGCATATCGGTCGTCATTAAAGTATTATTGGACCTAAAAAAGAAATGGAACCATGATCAATAGAGAAAACATCACCGCCATGCTGGACCAACTTAATTCTGCCGGAATGGAAGGCCTGGTAATGGATGAAGAAAAAATACAAGCCGAATATAGCAAGGAAAACAACCATCATTCAATGGCCATCAAAGTCCTATCGGTGTTTGGCGGTATTCTAGCGAGTCTGACCTTTATCGGGTTTTTATTTATGGCCGGTCTATACGATTCAAGTGTTGCACTTGTCATAACAGGTGCATTGCTACTTGGGCTATCTGTTTGGCTCAACAAAGCCTTTGACACCATCCTGATCGATACCGCCAGTATTTCTGCCTTTTTGATCAGCCTGCTACTCATGGCCTTTGGCCTGACTCAAATGGAGGTAGATTTTAATCTGATACTGATCATCTTTATCCTTCTCTCCCTGGCCTGCCTGGTCTGGGTTCAAAATTATGTATACGCATTTATTTCCATTATGGTGATCAATGGCTGCCTCCTTACGTTGATCATGTCAAATGAAACATATGACCTCATCCACTTTCTGATATTGCTTTTAACAGTAGCCTTATTAATGATTTTTCAAAAAGAAGCCTACCTCATTACCGAGTATAAAAAGTATATCTCCCTATACCCTCCCCTGCGCATAGGCATGGTGATCTCATTGTTGACCTGCCTGTTCATACTTTCCAGAGGAGGCATGTTTCCTTTTACACCAGAGTTGGTTTGGGTTTCATCCTTAGTTATGATAACTGGCATTCTCTACACCTTTGAATCTGTGTTTAAGGCAATGGGCATAGAAAAAACGCCTCAAAAAAACCTCATTTATGGGACAGCCATCTTACTGCTCGCTCCTACCCTATTATCACCGGCCATCACTGGCTCGTTGCTCATTCTTTTGTTGAGTTTCAGGGTCAACTACAAAACAGGCTTTGCCATAGGTGTCATCTCCTTTATTTATGCCCTCAGCCAATACTACTACGATTTGCACTTTACACTTTTGGTCAAATCTATTCTGATGATGTTGTCCGGCCTGCTCTTTTTAGCCCTGTATTTTGTCACCCATAAAAATTTATCAACCGATGAAAAACATTAAATGGTGGATCATCCTGATCAATCTGATTCTTCTTTTGGTTTATTTCAATGGGTCAATCATTTCAAAAGAAGACTTATTGAAAAACGGCAAACTCATTCTGCTCGAGCTGGCTCCAGTTGATCCCCGCTCTCTGATGCAGGGCGATTATATGTCGCTACGATACAAAATATCCGAAGGCCTCAAATCTGATTCCCTTGCCAAACAGGGCTACTGCGTGGTGAAACAAGATGCAAGCGGTGTCGCTCAAAAGCAACGCTTTCAAAACGAAAAAAGTCCCCTGGCACCGGGTGAGCAAGTCATCAAATACAACTATGCAGATCAGTGGAACGTCCATATCGGTGCCGAATCCTACTTCTTTCAAGAAGGTCAGGCTGAAAAATACCAAAAAGCCAAATACGGCGGTATTAGGGTAGATGAAGATGGCAACAGTGTGCTGGTAGGATTGTATGATGAGCTGAAGAGGAGGATTGAATGAGCTTGATGATGCTGCGCTTCGCTGCGCTAAATGGTAACGCTTCGCTAAATGTTCGAAATGTGACGCATCGCTAAATGTTCTAAATGTAACGCTTCGCTAAATGTTCGAAATGTGACGCATCGCTAAATGTTCTAAATGTAACGCTGTGCTAAATGTTCGAAATGTGACGCTGCGCTGCACTTCGCTAAATGGTAACGCTGCGCTAAAATGTTCGAAATGTGACGCTGTGCTAAATCTTCGAAATTTGGTGCTGCGTTTAGTGTTGAATTATGGAAGGGGCTTTCCTCATTTTCCTTATTTGGCAATTCGCTCCTATTAACGTCGATCCATAGGATATGAACTTAGTCCCTACATCAGTTTACTGTTGTAGGGGCACCATATGAATAGGTGAAGATGTCTCGGTTCCTGTTTTTAAAAATACGAAATTTTTGTAATCATTGAAAAGAAAGAAATCGACCTTTTATACATTTGTGGCTCGGTTTAAATCAATTAATGTATGAAAACGCCATTGTTCTATCTTGTTTTTCTTTCTGCTCTCCTTGCATCTGGTGTTCTTTCGGGCCAGCCGGGTGTTAGTCAAATCCAGGCCGATGTTAAAAAAGAAATGGGGGGCAATTGTATAGAAGTAAAAATTACGGGTAAGGGAGGTATCACCAAAGAATTTGAAAATGGGGTTTGGATTCAATACCACCGTACTCCGGTAAATACGATACTCAGAACCGAGATGGCCGGTGTAACCAGGTTGATGAAAGGAGCCGCTGTTTATACAGTCAATGGAAACAAATATCATTTCAAAAAATACAATACGGCCAGTGGTGAATACCTTGGATTAAAGTCACCCGATGTGGCAGAAATCAAAAAATTTATATCCTCCTTACCAGATCTTGCTCTTGGCAGCAGGGCTAATCAGATCATTGATATTGTTTCCTATGACATTGATAATTCGTTGCCCGTTTGGCATACCTTTCAATCTGTATCCATAAAGGCAACTTATGTCTATTGGCAGAAAAAAAGCGATTTTGAACAAGAACAAATGAGGGTACCTTTTGAATTGCGCTTGTATAAAAAGGATGGACAAAACAGCTGGAGCGAGGCCTCACTCATGACCCCTGATGCTGCCTCGGATCCTAGAAAGATTGAAAAACTGGGAACTAAAAAATACAACGGTGAAAAAACTTTGCTTGAAAAAGGGATGCAAAAAATCAATGATCAAAAATTTAACAGCCTTCCCGAGGTGAGCATTCCCCAATACACCTCTACCAAAGATATGGCTATGTGGATCAATAAATTGCTTATGGAAGGTGATGCAGGTAAGGCTGAAAAAATGTTTTTAATGCTAACCCCCGCTTCCAAAAAACAATGCAGGTATGTTCTTCACCCTTTTGCAGCTGGTCTGTTGGATAAGATTAAAACTGCACTCACCAATAATTACTCAACCTACAAACAGCAATACTGCTCAACCCTGATGATCAAAGAAAGCAGCGCCAATAGCATTGAATGGTGGAACAAAGACAAAACTAAGTTTTCCAGAATGGTGGTTCAGCAAGATGCCGGTACCTGGTATATTACGGATTTGAGCATCAACCTTGGCAGTCATTTAATGCAAGAAATGCAGAAATGACCATAAAACCGAATGCAGGTAAAGCCGGTCATTTTATTTTGACCTTAAATCTCCGACAAAAAAGGCCTAGACTCCTTATTATAACATTTTTCTAGCCATCTATTTTTCCACTTTCCAGTCATGGGTTTACTTTCTAAAAGATTCTGGCTGTAGGTTGTAATTAATGAATTTAGGTTGCCTGTTATGGTAGATTACACCAATATTTAACAACTAAATTGTTTCATCTCGAGCATGGTTTCTGGCGTTTACATTGTTGGGTGAATTCCTCTTTTTTTAATTTTCATTTTTTATCATCTTGTCAACACCCCTCTATTTTTATACTTTTTTATGCATTATTTATACTTTTTTATATATTTACCCTGTAATTATCAGGGGTGAATGTTAAAATATCACAGTTTTTAAGTTCATACCCCCTAATTTACAAATCAAGGAATTACAAAACTTACAACCATGGGAAACACCATTCGCGTCCTCCCCTTCGCTTTATTAGCCCTGGTGGCTATAGCTTCTATCTTTGCCCCCCAACAGGCCTTGTTTACCTCGGATCAATATGTAGGAGCTGACATAGCCTGGCTATTGATGGCTACTGCCCTTGTTTTTCTAATGACTCCGGGCCTTGCCTTTTTTTATGGGGGCATGGTGCACCGAAAAAATGTTATCAGCACCATGATCAAGAGCATGGTGGCAGCGGGCATAGTCAGTGTGCTTTGGGTCGTAGTGGGCTACAGCTTGTCGTTTGGTGAGTCCATCGGAGGATTTATTGGCGACCCATCAAGCCATCTAATTTTTAAGGGGGTGGCGTCCGGAGCACCGCAGTTACAGGGTGGCAGTCTCATGACGATTCCATTATTGCTTTTTGCCTTTTACCAGCTCATGTTTGCTATCATAACACCCGGGCTGGTTGTTGGGGCCGTTGCAGAACGCATTAAGTTTACGGCGTATGTTTTGTTTATTCTGTTGTTTAGCTTATTGGTGTATGCTCCCCTTGCGCACTGGACCTGGCACCCGATGGGATTTTTATTTAAAATGGGTGTGCTGGATTTTGCCGGAGGAACAGTAGTGCACATCTCAGCAGGCGGTGCGGCCCTGGCAGGTGCCCTCGTATTAAAACGCCGACACGCCCATCTGGCACAGGAATAGATACCCCCCGCCAATATTCCCTATGTGCTAATAGGTACAGGCTTGTTGTGGTTTGGCTGGTTTGGCTTCAATGCAGGTTCAGCTTTGGGAGCCAATGCCCTGGCAGTTTCCGCCTTGACCACAACCAATACCGCTGCAGCATCTGCCGGACTCAGCTGGATGTTTTTTGATGTGTTGCGGGGTAAAAAACCTTCGGTCCTCGGCTTTTGTATTGGGGCCGTTGTTGGCTTGGTAGCCATTACCCCATCTGCTGGCTTTGTGGGTGTACCACAAAGTATCTTTATCGGTTTTATAGCTTCCATCATCTCCAACCTGGCAGTTTATTACAAGTCAAAATCCAGTCTGGATGACACGCTCGATGTATTTCCCTGTCACGGAGTGGGCGGCATAGTAGGAATGATCCTCACTGGTGTTTTTGCCTCCAACGCTGTCAATGCTGCCGCAACCGACGGCCTGCTCTACGGAGGATTTGCCTTCTTTCTAACCCAGCTGAAAGGACTGCTGATCGTAACCGCCTATAGTTTTACCGTATCTTTTGGCATCTTTAAGTTTATTAATTTTGTACTGCCCCTCCGTGTAAGCCATGAAGATGAACTGGCAGGGTTGGATGCCTCACAACACAACGAAAAATACACCCAGGGCACCTTGCTGGTAGTTACGGAAGACAGAGAGGAGGTAGTAGAAAATGTTTGAATAAAATGGAATATTCTATTCAAATAAACAAGAATCCGGTTTTAGCTCCCGGACATAACAAGCCGCTTCTCCAGCATTTTATTTGCTATTAATAAAAGAGTAGATCGCAGAAGGTAATCATTACACAGAAATGGTCTTAACCCCGAGCCAATCGAGGTTGTGCATCAAGTATTTTCTTTGATCCGCCGGCGTTTTGGCCATGTCGCGCATAAAATTGACCAGTACATCTGCATTGGCAGCATAGGGCATTACATAAATGTTGACCCATTTGCCTTTTTGCTCTCCTGATCCTTTCGTTTTGATAGAAATAAAATCATGAGAAAGAATAAAGTGGTTTTTAACCTCTTCGATGTCGTCCCATTGCATATTTACAGCTCTAAAACCAGTTTGACTAAGCCCTTTCTTCTCATCTATGGTCAGGCTAGGTCTTTTCAACAAATAATAGACACTCATCACCAGCAATGATAACAACACTATCCCACTTAAAAATCCAATAATAGAACGTGAATTGTCAAAAACACCTTCTCTGATTGTAAAAAACAGACTAGCCATAAAAAAAGAAATGCCCAGTGCCAAGGAAATTAAGGAGTACCGCTTAGGCGTAAAATGTATCTTTTCCATTTGATTTTGTTAAGGTATTTAAGAGATAACAAACCAAATTTCGTAAATAATTTTAATTTTCCAAATTTTTTCTTCAAAAGGAGGATTATAGGGGCTAGGGGCTACTAGGGGCTAGAGGCTAGGGAATAAGGTAATTTGTAATTGAAGTTCGTAATTCGTAATCCTCAATTCGTAATAATAATTCGTAATTGAAGTTCGTAATTCGTAATCCTCAATTCGTAATTATAATTCGTAATTGAAGTTCGTAATTCGTAATCCTCAATTCGTAATTAAAGCTCGTAATTCGTAATCCTCAATTCGTAATTAATGTTCGTAATTCGTAATTAATGTTCGTAATTCGTAATCCTCAATTCGTAATTAATGTTCGTAATTCATAATCCTCAATTCGTAATTGTAATTCGACATTCAATTCCCCCCTCTTCCAACCGTCCATCGGATCTCATCCAGCACCGTAATGTCTTCAATGGTAGACGGCGGCTGAAAAGCAACATCATCCACAATACAGCGAATAATTTTTCTCAGGATTTTACCGGATCTCGTCTTGGGCAATCTTTCCAGAAAATAAACTTTTTTAAGAGAAGCCAGCGCACCAATGGTATCCCGAATGCGTTGCATTAGCTCCAGGGCAATTGTTTCTTCGTTGGCATCATTGGCGTGTTTTAAAACAACAAATCCAATCGGTACCTGACCTTTTAATTCATCATTGCAGCCCACAACGGCACATTCAGCTACCGCGGTATGACCTGCCAATACTTCTTCCATTTCACTGGTAGAAAGTCGATGACCCGCTACATTAATCACGTCATCTATCCTGCCGGTAATAAAAAAATATCCCTGATCATCTTTGTAGCCTCCATCTCCTGAGGTATAAAAACCCGGGTAATCAGAAAGGTACGATTTGATGAATCGTTCATTGTCATTCCAAAGGCCTGGAAGGCAGCCGGGGGGCAGGGGCAATTGGATGGCAACAGCGCCCTCCTCTCCATTTGCTACTTCATGGCCAAAAGCATCCAGGATTCGGATATCAAAACCAAAGACGGGTCGGGTGGGTGAACCCGGTTTTATAGGAATGAGCCCTACGCCCGCCATATTGGCCAACATGGGCCAGCCGGATTCTGTCTGCCACCAATGGTCGATGACCGGCTTTTGTAATAAGTTGCTTACCCATTCATAGGTAGCCACATCCGTTCGTTCACCGGCCAGGAACAAATATTTTAATGCACTTAGGTCTCTGCCTTTCACACCCTCTCCTTCCGGATCCTCTTTGCGAATGGCCCTGATGGCAGTGGGAGCTGTGAAAAAAACATTGACCTTGTATTTTTCCATCAACCGCCAGAAGTTGGCAGCATCGGGGGTTTTGATAGGCTTGCCCTCGTATAGGATGGTAGTACAGCCTCTGATGAGAGGACCATACACAATGTAAGAATGACCTACCACCCACCCTATGTCTGATGCAGCCCAATATACATCGCCTGCCTGCACATTGTAAACGTATTCCATGCTGGAGTTGAGAGCTACAGCGTGGCCACCGTTGTCTCTTACAATGCCTTTGGGCTGGCCGGTTGTACCAGAGGTATAGAGGATATAAAGAGGATGCCAGGCATCGACAGGAACATAAGGCGACGGCGTGGCTGCTGCCAGTAGTTCATGCCAGTCAACATCGTATTCCTCTTTCATTTCGCAGGAGACAAAATCGCGCTGAAGCACTACGCAATGATCCGGCTTAAAATAGGCCTCTTGTATGGCTGCGTCCACAATGGGTTTGTAGGGAATGATTTTTTGAATTTCCTTTCCACCGCTGGCACACAAGATCAACTTCGGACGGGCATCATTGATACGAATGGCCAATTCATGGGCAGCAAATCCGCCAAAAACCACAGAATGAACTGCACCAATGCGGGCACAGGCCAGCATGGCAACGATGGCTTCGGGTACCATAGGCATATAAATGATGATGCGATCACCCAATTCAACGCCCAAGTTGCGAAGACCTCCTGCAAACAAAGCCACTGCGTCTCTCAATTCTGTATACGTATATACTTTTTGATTTTCGGTCACCGGAGAATCCCAGATAAGGGCTGGTTGACTACCCCTACCCGCCTCAACATGGCGATCAAGGGCAAGGTACGAAGTATTGAGTTTACCACCTTCAAACCAGCGATCTAATTCATAACTGTCTTTGCTGTGAATCTTTTGAGGAAATTCAAACCAGTCAATTTTACGAGCCTCCTGTTCCCAAAATTCAACGGGAAAAAGAACGCTCTGCCTGTGCATAACGGTATAATCCATGGCAATTGTTTTATATTAATTACGATTACAACATCACTCCTTCCTTGAGTTCATCTACGATCTCAGGATTGAGTAAGGTAGATACATCTCCCAGGCTATCGCCTTCACCACAGGCAATTTTGCGGAGGATCCTCCTCATGATTTTTCCGGAACGGGTCTTTGGCAGACCGCTAACAACCTGAATCCTGTCCGGCTTGGCAATAGCTCCTATTTCTTTGGTAACCACCATCAGAACTTCGTTTCGGAAGTGCTCTTCATCGGTGATCGGAAATTGGGTAATGACATAGGCGTAAATGCCCTGGCCCTTGATGTCATGGGGATAACCTACCACTGCACTTTCTACTACGTTGGAGTGTTGGTTGATGGCATTTTCCACTTCAGCTGTTCCAATGCGGTGACCGGAAACATTGATCACATCGTCTACCCTGCCTATGATACGGTACCGACCCTCTTCGTCTCTCCTGCTGCCGTCACCAGTAAAATACATACCTTCAAAGCCTGCAAAATAATTGAGCCTGCAACGCTCGTGATCTCCATAGGTAGTGCGCAGGATCGATGGCCACGGAAATTTAATACACAATAAACCCTCGAGTCCGTTTTCATGGATTTCATGTCCTGCAGGATCCACCAGACAGGGCTGAACACCTGGCAAAGGATACGAAGCAAAACAAGGCTTGGTGTCGGTAACATTGGGAATGGGCGTGATGAGAATACCCCCGGTTTCGGTCTGCCACCAGGTATCAACAAGAGGAGCTTTGCCGCGACCCACTTTGTTTTCATACCACAGCCATGCTTCTTCATTGATGGGTTCTCCTACTGAGCCGATCACCTTAAGCGATGACAAATCATATTTATCCGGTTCATCGTGACCCGCAGCCATAAGGGCTCTGATGGCGGTAGGTGCTGTGTAAAACTGTGTGACCTTGTGTTTTTCTATCACCTGCCAGAACCTTCCAGCATCCGGATAGGTGGGTACTCCTTCAAACATCACAGTGGTGGCACCTGATAACAATGGACCATAAATAATGTAAGAGTGACCCGTGATCCATCCTACGTCGGCGGTACACCAATAAATGTCTCCATCGCTGTACTGAAACACATTGCGGAAGGAATAGCAGGTATACACCATGTATCCACCACAAGTGTGCACCACTCCCTTGGGCTTGCCTGTTGACCCTGAAGTGTACAGGATGAACAACATATCTTCTGAGTCCATTTCTTCGGCCTCACATATATCGCTTTGGTGGTCCACCACATCGTGCCACCAAACATCCTTGTCAGCATTGAATAGAACGGTATCACCCGTGGTTTTATGAACGAGCACTTTTTCAACAGAATCACAGCCCATGGTCAACGCTTCATCAACCACAGCTTTACAGGGATGTTTTTGGCGCCTCTTGAATTGTAATCAGAACAAATTACCATCTTACAAGAAGCATCTTTGATTCTCTCTGCCAAAGCATTGGCCGAAAAGCCCGCAAATACCACCGAGTGAATGGCCCCAATTCTGGCGCACGCTAGGATGGCAATGGTAACTTCGGGAATCATAGGCATGTAAAAACAAACCCGGTCTCCTTTGCCTACCCCCATTTCTTTGAGGGCATTGGCGCATTTGTTGACCGCTGCCAACAACTGTCTATACGTATAGGTGATGGGGGGCTTGGCAGGGTCATTGGCTTCCCAGAGTATGGCTACCTGGTCACCCCGTGTGGCAATGTGCCTGTCAAGGCAGTTTTCAGTGATGTTGAGTTTACCACCAATGAACCATTGAACATCAGGACCAATGAAGTCATTTTTGAGCACAGTATGCCACTTGCGACGCCAAAAAAAAGTAGAGGCCTGTTCAGCCCAAAAGGCTTCTGGCGCTTCAACACTATATTTATAGGCTTCGTGGTATTCCTGAAGTGATTTTATCTGTAGGGTCATGTTTTAACAATTTTCTACAAATATATAAATATATAGATTTCTATATGTATTATTTTAGAACTTTTTTTAAAAATTCATCGATAAAAGATCCTCTACTCTCTGAAGTAAGTCATCGTTGTCAAATGGTTTGACCACATAGATCTCAGCCCCTGCGTCGTAGCCCTGCATTTTATCATCAGCTGTGCCTCTGGCAGTTAGAAAAACAATATTTGTTTTTTCGAGTCCGGCCTGCTGGCGAATGGCCTTAGCTACCGTAAAACCGTCCATTCCCGGCATCATAACGTCTAAAATAACTACTTCAGGCGCAAATTCCCCTACTTGCTCCAGGGCATCAGCGCCATTGGTAAAACACCTTAGCTCATAACCTGCCGAGGTAAAGATGTATTCGAGAGCCAAAACGATGTTTTCTTCATCGTCGACAATCATTATTTTGGTTTTTTGCGGGTCCATGGCAGCTGCTTAAATTAAATATAAATATAGTGAAAATCGAATACTTCTTCTTATATATGTTCAAAGCCAATGAAAGCAGTAGGGTCCACATGGCCGGGATCAGGAAAATGTAAAACAAAACGAGTACCCTGACTATCATCTGAGTAAACAGCAATTTCACCACCGGCAGATTCTACCAGTTTTTTGGTGATGAAAAGTCCAAGGCCACTTCCTTCCGGTTTGGCCCGGTGACCATCTTGCACCTGGGTGAATTTATCAAAAATTACTTTTCTAAAATCATGTGGTATAACTTTACCATTGTTAATAAATTCCATGGCCCAGCCCCCCTTTTCACCCAGGTCATATGAAATAACTTTTAAAGAAGGATCTTCTGTGTCGCAAAATTTAATGGCATTTGACAACAAGTTAAAAAAGATCTGAAGCACCTTATCATCGGCCAATACCACCCTTGCATCGTGGGCATTAAGCTTCATCTCAGGTTCAATGCCCCGAGCCTGCCATTGAGGTTTCAACCGTTCAAAACTTTCTTCAAGCAACAAATGGGCATTGGCAAAATTACCTGGCAGGACTTGGGGTATATCTAGTCGCTCCACATCCAGCACCTGATTGACCAGGTTTTTGATGCGGTCGCATTCTTTGATGACAATGTTGAGATACGCTTTTTTCTGCTCATCCTTTAGGCCGGTATCTTTTTCAAGAATCTGAGCGAAAGACCTGATGGTTGTAATGGGTGTTCTCAGTTCATGGGTAACGGTAGAAATAAATACAGCCTTTAAAGTATCGAGAGCCTTTAATTGTTGGTTGACCGCATTGAGTTCCCGGGTAGTGGCCTCCAGCTCCCTGGTTTTATCCTCCAGTGCTGTGCTGTATTCCAAAATTTCTTTGGTTTGGTTGAGCATTTCATTCAATTCATCCAGGGTAGGCGTGGCCTGCCTGATGTCTGAGCCGATTAATATTTTAGCTGAAGCCGAGCCAAAAGCCCCAGTCAGAGTTTGTTCAACAAAGGCAATAAACTCGGGTGTGGCAACATCATCCGCTTCTCTGCCTTTTTTAATTTGACCTTTAAATTTTTTCAGTGCCAGCCTGCCCCTGGATGTACCCAGATATCGGTACAAAAGATCTTTGAGCCTGGTAGCAGAAGCTTCTCTTCTTATAACTTCCAGATCGGGACTTCCGGTATACTTTTCAATATTGACAAAGACATCAGCCTGGGTTCTTTCTTCTACCGGAGAAGAAGTAAGAATAGAAATGACGGTAAAAAGTCCGAGGTTAAAAAACATCGACCAAAAGCAGGCATGTGAGATGGGATCAAAACCCTCAATGCCAAATAAGTGATAAGGTTTGAGCCAGGATAAACCAAAATAGCCCAGGTTCATAAAATCAGCGTCAATGATGCCGCTCTCAGCCAGTGTAGGCAAAGGAAGGGTAATAAACCAAATGAAAAAACCTGCCAACAAGCCGGCAACAGCACCCTTTTTTGAAGCCGAGGTCCAATACATTCCCCCAATGGCTGAGGGGACCAGCTGCAAAATGGCTGCAAAAGAAATCAAGCCGATTGAAACCAAAGGAAAATCCTTGCTCACCAATTTGTAAAAGGCATAGGCAAGAAACATGATCACCACTATTACTATTCTACGCAACGAAAGCAAACGTTCAGAAAGTAAAGCAAAGCCTTCCACCTGGGCAGTGCGGGTTCGGGCCAGCAAGGGCATAAGGAGGTTGTTGGACACCATAATACTAAGCGCAATTACAGAAATCACCACCATCGAAGCGGCAGCACTGAATCCGCCGAGATATACCAACAAAGCCAACCAAGGTGCATCCGCCCAAAGGGGTAAGCTCAATACATAGGTATCGGGTTCCACCCCTGAATCAAGCAACAGCTTGCCGGCTATGGCAATTGGCATGACAAAAAAGGAAATCAAAAGTAAGTAAAGTGGAAAAAGCCAGGAAGCTTGCCGGGTATGGGTGATATTTTGGTTTTCTACTATAGAAACGTGAAACTGCCGAGGTAGAAAAATGACAGCCGAAGCAGATAGCACCATGACCCAAAACCAGGAAGTACCAAATGCAGCCTTATCACTAACGGTATACAGGTTTTGGGTGTGTTTGTATTTAGCACCCTCAGCAAAGAGGTGGCCCATGCCATCAAATAAAAAATAAACCACAAAAATGCCAACCGAAACAAAAGCTATCAGTTTGATCAATGATTCAAAAGCGATGGCCGCAATGAGACCTTCATGTCGTTCATTGGGATCGAGGCTCCGGGTACCAAAGAGGATGGTAAATACAGCCAGTAATATGGTAAAATAATTAACCTTATCCCGATAAAAGGTGCTGGCATCCCAAAATCCGCCGGCTGCGTTTTGCTGGGTAATGATATCGAAACTAAAACCAATGGCTTTCAGCTGAATGCTGATGTAAGGTATAATACCAAATACCAGAATCAGGGTCGTGATGGCACCTAAAAAAGTGCTTTTACCATATCTTGAAGAAATAAAATCGGCAATAGAGGTAATGCGCTGGTGTTTGGAAATTAGGATCATTTTTCTTGTTATCTGGTACCAGACTGGCATGAGCAAGGTAGGACCAAGATAGACCGGTATAAAACCGATGCCTGTTGCAGCAGATCTGCCTACACTTCCATAAAAGGTCCATACCGTGCAATAAACGGTAAGTGAAAGTGCATAAATAATGGGATTGTTGACAAGGCTTTTACCCAGCTTATTGCGCTTATTGGCATAAATAGCGATTACAAAAGAAGGGTGAGATAGAGGAGGGATACTAAGATGACCAGGCTCGCTTTCATTGTCCCGGTTTTTTAGACACCAATCTGGTGAAGATGATTAACAAGATCCACATAGCAATGCAGTAAAAATAAAAAACAGGGATGCCGGCAATAAAATCCGGTACATTAAACAAAAAAATAAAGGGTGGATTAAGTGCCAGCAATGCCACTATAAACAAAACCCATCGTTTTTCCTTTCTTTTGGAATGCATTACTTCTTCAATCAATCTGTTCTACAATTTCAAATGTAATAAAAAAATTGGCAAACCGATAAATGTTGAAATCCCTGAATTCAAAAAGAAAACCACAATTAGCCTTGGTCCATTTCAATTCATTGCCTTGCTCCATGAATTAGACAGGACCTGAATGTTGGGTCTCACGCTGAAAGTACTTATCCAGGCCCAGAATGGTGGGCGTAATGATCCTGTTTTTCATGAGAGCCCACAAGAAGAGCAATCCAAAGATGCCGAATAAAACTGAGATGGCCCAATACCCCTTGAGTTGAGCTTCAACCACCAATCGCAAAAACAAAGTAGTGGCCAAATATAGGATGACAAAAATATTGGAAATGGTGTTTTTCATGATCAATGTTTGAATCAATTAACCAGGTTCTATGGCCAAAAAACAATAGGCCACAGAACCTGGAAATGTTATATAAATAAGGGATTGTACATATTTAGTGTGCGTGCGCTGTGCCTGCTCCCCGTGGAATTCTTATATCTTCGACAATATGTTGAACTGATTCCGGTGGTGCAGGCGTAAACCTACTGACGATCAATGCTACCACAAAATTGGCTACCATGGCTACAGTGCCAAAGCCTTCGGGTGAAATACCAAACCACCAGCCATCTTTAAGGCCCTCGACCGCTTCTTTACCTCCATCAAACATGCCAAATTTATATTTTAACATGTAATAGAGCATAAACAGCATACCTACTATCATACCACTAACAGCTCCTTCCTTGTTCATCCGTTTGTAGAAAATGCCCATAATAATGGCAGGGAAGAAGGAGGCCGCTGCGAGTCCGAATGCCAGTGCAACCACCGCTGCTACGAAACCCGGAGGATTGATTCCAAAATAACCGGCTACCACAACTGCTCCTGCTGCTGCTAAACGTGCATACAATAATTCTCCTTTTTCAGAAATATTAGGATTCAATTGTTTTTTAATCAAATCGTGAGAGATGGATGTTGAAATCACCAACAACAAACCAGCTGCAGTGGATAAAGCTGCTGCCAGACCACCAGCCGCCACCAAGGCTATTACCCAGTTGGGCAGGTTGGCAATCTCCGGATTGGCCAATACCATGATGTCATTATCAACGGTCAATTCATTGGCTTCTTTGTCTTTGACATATTGAATGATGCCGTCTCCGTTTTTATCTTCAAATTTGATAAGTTTGGTTTGTTCCCATTTCCTGAACCATTCTGGCATTTCGTTGTAAGGTTTATTACTAACGGTATTAATCAAATTGGTCCTGGCAAAAGCGGCAATGGCCGGAGCAGTAGTATAAAGGATGGCAATAAAAATTAAGGCATAACCTGCAGAAGTACGAGCGTCTTTAACCTTTGGTACAGTAAAGAATCGTACAATTACGTGAGGAAGGCCAGCTGTGCCAACCATCAATGCAAATGTAATCGCAAATACATCAATCACACTTTTGGTACCATCTGTATAGGCTGCAAAACCAAGGTCGGTATTGAGAGTGTCCAATTTATCTAATAAGTAAACACCGGATCCATCGTTGAGGGTTGATCCGAAGCCTATTTGCGGAAATACATTTCCTGTTAGGGCCAAAGAAATAAATATGGCTGGAACCATGTAGGCTACTATGAGCACACAATATTGAGCTACCTGGGTATAGGTAATACCTTTCATACCACCTAGTACTGCATAAAATAAAACTATGATCATACCTATGACAACACCCATTTCGATGCTTACCTCCAAAAACCTGGAAAACACCACACCTACCCCTCTCATCTGTCCTGCCACATAAGTAAACGAAACGATGATGGCGCAGACAATGGCAACCGTACGCGCTGTGTTGGAATAATATCTGTCACCTATAAAGTCAGGCACCGTAAACTTCCCAAATTTTCGAAGATAGGGTGCCAGGAGCAAGGCAAGCAAGACGTAACCGCCTGTCCAACCCATGAGGTAAACGGCACCATCATAGCCCATAAAAGAGATCAGACCTGCCATTGATATAAAAGAAGCTGCCGACATCCAATCTGCCGCTGTAGCCATGCCATTGGCAAGTGAAGATACGCCTCCACCGGCTACATAAAATTCTTTGGTTGAACCGGCCCTTGTCCAAATGGCAATGCCGATATAAAGTGCAAAAGTTATACCTACAATAATATAGGTCCACATTTTAACATCCATGTTATTTGATTTTCTAAGGTGATGAAATGGTCATTAATCTTCGTGTACGTCAAATTCCTGATCGAGTTTGTTCATCAGGCTGACATAGGCGAATATGATGATGATAAAAATATAGATCGATCCCTGCTGTGCAAACCAAAAGCCTAGCTTGAAGCCACCGATCTTGAAGTTGTTGAGCGCATCTTTAAAAAAGATTCCGGCTCCGTAGGAACAAAGAAACCAAACTCCCAAAAGTATAAAGAGGTAGTTGAGGTTCTTTTTCCAGTATTGTTGCAAATTTTTTTCTGCCATAACTAATACAAGATTTGAAGGTTATTAATGATATCTATAAAAAGATGTGTGTTTGTAATCTGATCTGTCTGTTGATGCCATCCACCTGTGTGGCAGCAGGTACATCTCTAAAATCGCCGGTTACCTGATGGTACTCCAGGGTTATTTTGGCATGATGGGCATTCATAAAATAATTTAACCCAATGTCCAATCCTTTTACCGGATCTTCATACCCTTCATAGTCGCCATACTGATAGGCTACATAAGGCATAAATTTTGTATTCTTAAACTTATACCCTACATGGGCATACACGTTGTTTCCGGTTCCAGCCCATCGGCTCAGGTAGTTCTTTCCGTAGTTGAACCGGGTAAAGGCAGCATAGGCATTCAGACAATCGCCTTCACTGAGGGGGGCGTCGTAAAAGGCATCCACCGCAAAATGTGAAACATTTTCATGGGTCTTGTCTGATTCTCTGTACATGCCATCTGGGTGTAAAAAGAAGCCTGCACCCAGCGCCAGAATCTTTTTGGTACCCAGGTAGCTGCCCACATTGAAAGGCAAGACAGTAGACTCTGCATCGAGTACGTTGTATCGGAAATACCCTTCAATGATGGTATTGCCTACCGGCTTTCCACCTTCATCGGCTTTGGCAGAACCGTTGTAAGTCAATCCACTCGACCTCGTACCAAAGTCTTTGCCGGCTCCCAACGCATTGGCGGGATTCAACGGATTGTTGACTGCGAGTCGGTAGTCAAGTTTGCCTAACTCTCCTTTTATATAGACTCCTAAGTGCCGCGCAAACTGATCGGTTACACCCAAAGAATGCCAGGGAGCAAAGGGACGGGGGTTGTCCATGGTCATAAAATTGAGTGTACTCTGACTTGCCAAACGAGTCAAACCCTTCCAATAGTGGAGTCCGGTACCAATGTAAAGGGATTTAGGCAGTACTTTGAATTCGGTCCATGCATCGTGCAAAAAAAACTGGGGACCGTTTCCTCCATTGCCGAGTCCATCGAGGTTAGAGGGACTGAGGTTGTTAAGGCCAAAATGCATGAGCAATAAAAAACGAGAAGATACCTGGGCATAAGCCAAAAACCGGGAGCGACGAGCCATGGTTGAAACCTGGAGCTTGGCATCATCAATGGCGAGGTTATTGGTCACCGCCCATTGCTGGTGCCAAATGATAAACCTAACGTACTTACTTCCATTGTCATTGAGTTTGAGGGTGAGGGGTTTGTAGCTGTGGTCTTCCGGAGCCACTTCTGTCTGGGCACCCACTGCGCTAAGCCATGCCAGGAGGGCAAGGCTGAGCAGGAGGCGGATCCTGGTGTAATTGCTGGTTTTCATGATAGGCTGAATGTGGTTTTGTTTTACAAATATAAATATATAGATGCAAACATATATAGATATCTATATATTTACAAACAAAAACAAAACTTTTTTTTCCTTTAAGCGAAAAAACTTTCAAAAAGGGCAATTTCAGGCCGAAACTTGAAATATTAATAGTTAAAAAATCAGTTAACCAAATAAAATTTTAAGAAATAATATGGACTAAAAAAGCTTAGCCGGCGGCGATCATATTGTCAATGATCTGGGAAAAGGAAGTAGAGGTAAGGCTATAGAAGGAGTTTTTGCCATCTCTGGTCACTTTGACCACATTTTGGTTTTTCAATATGCGCAAGTGGTGCGAAGCAACGGCTTGTTCGATATCCAGTTTTTCATGGATATCTGTTACTGAAAGTTCATTTTCTCTCGACAACATTTCTACTATCACAAATCGAATGGGATGGGCTATGGCTTTCAGCTTTTCTGTAGCCTGTTCCAAAAACTCAATATCGAAATGACTTTTCATGGTACAAAGTTGATTAATAATATTGTAATATGTACATATTTAACTTTATATATTTGATTTGGTTCATACTTTTTCTTATATTTACTTAATACAAACAAAAACCAGGCAGGAGGAATGAAAAATGAAATCGTTCATCGGGTTTATACCTTCTTAAAAGATTATCCTCCCTTTTCCTTTTTATCCAGAGCAGACCTTCTGCTTTTAAGTGAAAAGGTATGGGTGAAATATTTACCTAAATCCACTGTCCTTTTCCACATAGGAGAAGCCACCGGTGATTATTTTTACATAGTACAAAAAGGAGCGCTTCACTTATACAGGGCTGATGAAAGTCTGGCCGACAGCTGTGATGAGGGAGATGTGGTTGGTATAAGACCCTTTTTAGCCAAATCGGCTTATTTGCTTAAGGCTATGGCAACCGAAGAGACCATCGTTTATGGCATCCCAGCGCAATTGTTTTTGCAGCACATGGAAAATAACGTCAAGGTGGCTAAATACATGGCCTCCCACTTTGCAGCCGGTGTTCAAAATTATGCCCCTTCACCTGACTCCAACCACGCCCATTTTACGGAGATATTTACCATCCACCACCATACGGCGGTTGTCCACTGCCAACCCAACACCCCTATAAGAGAGGCAGCCTTAGAAATGACCCGAAAGGCTGTGGGGTCTATTCTGGTTTGTGATGATCAAATGCATCCTCTTGGCATTGTCACTGATAAAGACTTAAGAAGTCGGGTGGTTGCCGGTACCATTGGCGTGCATGAAGCTGTTTCCTTCATCATGTCTGCTCCTGTGCACTGTGTACCTCCTGGTTTGTCAGCAGCTTCCTTACAGATGGAGATGGTTAAAAAAAATATCAACCATCTGGTAGTTACCGAAGGCGGAATACAACAAGCGGCGGTTTTGGGCATAATTTCTGAACACGACCTATTGGTGCAGCAAGGAAATAACCCAACCGTTTTGATCCGGCAAATCAGATCGGCCAGCTCACTATCACAACTCTGCTTGTTGAGAGATCGAATGGAAACACTTACCCAGCGATACCTAGAACAAGATGTTTCAATTGCATTTATTACTGAGGTCATATCACGACTCAATGATGAAATCATTCAACGATGCATCTTCCTTGCTCTGGAAGAAGCCGGAGACTTATCATCCATTTCTTTTTGTTGGCTGAGCCTGGGCAGTGAGGGGAGAGAAGAGCAGCTGCTCAGAACCGACCAGGACAATGCCTTGGTTTTTACCTCTTCTTTATCTGACGAAGAGGCCAGGAAAATCTTATTGCCATTTGCTCAAAAAGTAAACGCTTCTCTTGCCGCTGTGGGTTTTGAGTATTGTCCAGCTGAGATGATGGCTGGCAATCCCATGTGGTGTCTTTCACTGGAAGAATGGAAGTCGGTATTTTCAAAATGGATTCACCAACCCGGCGAAAAAGAGATCATGATGTGCACCATCTTTTTTGATTATCGCCCAGTGTATGGCAACAAAAAATTGGCGGTAGAACTTACCCACCACATCTTCGATTTGTTGGACAGGCAGGACTTATTTTTACATCTGCTCGCCAAGAATGCACTTGAGAATCCCCCCCCTTTGAGTTTTTTCAGAAACTTTGTAGTTGAAAAAAACGGAGAACATAAAAATGATTTTGACCTCAAGCTGAGAGCTATGATGCCCTTAGCAGATGCGGCTCGTCTGTTGATTTTGTCAAAACGTTTGGGAGGCGAAAACAATACGGTCAAACGATATCTTAAAATGGCCGAAGCAGAGCCTGAAAATGCTGCCCTTTACCAAATGGCCGCCGACGCTTATGAAGTATTGCTGCGCATCAGGGCCAGCTCAGGGCTCAAACACAAAGACAGCGGCAGATATGTCCAACCAGAAGCACTTGATAAAATGGTTAAGTTGCATTTGCGAAATTCTTTTATACCCATAGATGAGTTGCATCAATTGATTAAAGTCAGATTTCAATTGGGCGGCAGGATATGAACTGGAATAACATTGTATCCTTTTGGCGAAAGACAAATTATGCACACCCTGTGCCTGACTACTATCTTCATTATCAAAAAAATTACAGCAAACCTAATTGGAACGGACGAATCCACGAACAAAAGTTTCTTGTTCTGGATACAGAAAGCGGCGGCCTAGATCCCAAAAAATCTAGCTTACTCTCCATTGGAGCCGTAACAGTGAATCAAATGGGCTTTCATGCTAACGAGGCAATCGTTCTTCACCTTCCCAACAACGCCCCTCAAAATCAGGAAGAAGTTGCCATTCACGGCCTGGTGCAAGATGGTAGTAAGACAATGTCTATATCTACCGCATTGGAACAACTGCTTCCACATCTGTACGATTCCATTCTTGTAGGCCACAATATACTGTTTGACGTTGCCCTCATCAACAGATACCTAAAAATGGAAGGTGCTGGTCCCCTGTTAAATCGCAGCCTGGACACAGCTTACCTTGCTAGAAGGCTCGACAATCCTGTAGACCCCGGTTCCTTACATTCGCGTGATTATACCTTAGATGCTTTGTGCAAACGTTTTGGTATAGAAACCTTTGGCAGACATACAGCCGAAGGAGATGCTTATATTACAGCACTGATTTTTATAATGCTCACCCAGCGACTGATCGAAAAAGGGATCACAACAACCGGGCAGCTGAGATAAACCTGGGTTTAATACAAATTGAAACCCAACAACACCACATGCGCTTGTCCTGTCCTGTGATCTCCATCATCCAGCTTGGACCTTCCGTAAAAATATCGGTACTGGAGGTCGATGCCATATTTGCCTTTTGACCAAAGTTCAAATCCCGTACCCAATGAAAAGGAGGGCAAACCTGTATTGGCTTTGATTTGGGATAACTTATCAACGGTATAAAAAGCACCTGCATCAAAGGTGAGTCCGGTGGCTCCCAGTACCCACCACCTGGGGCTTATCCAATGACTGGCTCCTATTTGAAATGCCTCAAAAATGCGATCGGTGGCTTTTAAATTGTAAACAGCTCCTGGCATTAAAAAATGAATCGATGTTTTATTGCTCATCCAGTAGCCTACTTTAAAATTAGGCAGTGACAAAACCGCTTCACTTTTAGATTCAACACTGGTTTTAGGTGAATATTTCCCCCAAAAGCAAGTCCAAAATGCCATCCTTTGTGAAAACTGGTGTCTCCCAAAATTCCTGCTTTAACAGAAAATGTACACTGCATCAACAGTGCAATCAGGAAACAATTCAAATATTTACCCATGTCAACCCATTTTTTTTGCAAGGTAGCAGTTGTCTTTTCAATTGCAACTGATGGTAAAAACCCATTCACTGATTTTGGTCAGCAGGGGGTTCACATTCTGTTGATGGCAAACGTTTTAGATAAAAAACAATCGATGACCTTATCATTTTCTTTTCGCAACTTGCTTTTCTGTTTATTTACATTATCATTTTTAGCTACTAATAGTCCTGTAAGCGCCCAAATGCTTAGAATTCCAGATGGCGTCAACATCCACAAATCTGCCTCCCAAAAAATTGGGGTAACGGAAGTAGAAGTGACGTGGAATGCTCCTTCGGTAAGAGGAAGAGAAGGCAAGATCTGGGGTACCGATGTGGCCTATTTCGGTTTCAAAGAATTGGGCTTCGGTTCGTATGTTCCTTCTCCGTGGAGGGCAGGATCCAATGAATGCACAACCATTTCTTTCACCACAGATGTGACCATCAACGGAAAGCCATTGGCAGCGGGCAAATATGCCTTCTTCATTGCCTTGGAGCAAGATAGTTCTACCCTGATTTTCAACAAAAATGTAGGTGAATGGGGTAGTTATTTTTATGACAAAGACCAGGATGTACTGAGGGTGGTTACCCGTCAAAGAAAGGACCAGCCCTTACAGGAGATATTAAAATATGATTTCATTCAAAGAGCTGAAAATGAACTGGAATTGTATCTGGCGTGGGAAAACTGGCAAATACCCATGAGCATAGGGGTAGATCTTAAAAAAACTACTCTTGCCTCTATTCAATCACAAATGAGTGGGGCGATGGGATTTGATCCGCTCAGCCTGGAGGCAGCAGCTAGGTGGTGCTTAACCCAGGAAGTCAATTATCAGCAAGCCCTTACCTGGATCGAATCTGCTACAGATCCTAAATTTGGAGCCATAGATAAATTTGGTGCCATCACGGTAAAAGCCGGCTTGCTTGAAAAACTAGGAAGAGACCAAGAAGCGGAACAAATTCTTCACGCTTCCATCCACAAAGCCAATACCTTTGAATTACACAATTATGGCCGACAATTGTTGGCTCAAAACAAGGTAGACAAGGCCCTGGAAATCTTTGAATTTAATTTTAAAAATCAGGCCGGTCAATGGCCCACCCATGTTGGTTTGATGAGGGGGTTGTCAGCCAAAGGAAAGCTCAAAGAAGCACTGGATCATGCCCGATTGGCGCTCGAACAGGCACCCAATGACATGAACAAAAATGTGTTAAAGGAAGCGATCACGAAACTGGAAAAAAACCAGGCTTTGTAAGTTAGGGGATTTCCTTCTTTTTCAATAAATAAAGTGGGAATCTATCCATTTTATGGTAGACTCGACCTATTTACATAGTTAACAAATTACTCGCTGTTTTTTGTTCCAAACTGTATTGAATTCACTAAATAAAATAAATTGGATTAAGCGAAAAATAAACATCTACTATCCGGGTAAACACCTATTTGTTTGAACGATATATTAACTTTTTACAATATTTTTTACTGATATTCATCATAATCACAAAATATTTGTATACATTTACTCTAAACCAGTTTCGTGGCCATGATCCACGGGGGATGAGAATGTGATAAGAGGGGAAGAAAAAAGCGGCAAGAAGAATTTCTTAATTGCCGTCCCCACCTGTCCAAAAGTAGCACAGGGATCAGGCTATGAGATTGATTGACAAGCAACAATCTAATCTAGCATATGAGACAATTACTATTTTTACTGGTATTGATTACCTGGTCTGGACTGCATGCTCAGGTAGGAGTAAACACCACCTTTCCTGATCCATCAAGTGCTATGGACATCAAATCCAATGACAAAGGACTGCTGATACCACGGATGGATGCCGATCAGCGCAATGCCATCAATTTACCGGCCAATGGTCTGATGATTTATCAAAACGACAACCAGCCTGGCTTTTACTACAATGCCGGAAGCCCTGCGACGCCCCAATGGGTAGCTATGTTATCTGGCCCACCGGGCTCATCGGCCATTTATAAGATCCCAATTTCCCAACTACCTTTTACCATAACACAGTCAGGTTCTTACATCCTGACCCAAAACCTTACTGGCAGCAATGGCATTACCATTCAAGCCAATAATGTGAGTATTGATTTAAACTTTTCTTCCCTCACAGGCAGTCCTGGCAATACAGCTTCTGGCATTACGATTTCAGGAAGTAGGACGGGGGTTACTGTATACAACGGTTATGTGCAAGGCTGGGGCGAAGATGGCATCTCTGCCGCTACCGCAAATTCTTTTGTTGGATTGAATCTACAACTCCTCAACAATGGAGGAGATGGTCTGGTTTGTGGCAATGAATGCACCCTTAGCCAGTGTCATGCTCTCAGCAATGGGCTCGATGGCCTGGATGTAGGCAACCAAAGTCGGGTAAGCGATTGTACTACCGGCAATAACCTAGACACAGGAATCGAATGCGACAGTCGGTGCCACATACAGCATTGTGTCACCTCTGCCAATGGAGATCAGGGCCTGTTTACAGGAGCCGAATGTATCATCACCGAGGTCAATGCCTATCAAAATATCCACTATGGCATCCGAACCGGCAACCACAATCAGGTAAATCATTGCCTGGCTTCGTTCAATGGATTCTCTGGATTTTACCTCAGCAATGCCAGCATGGCTCAAAATAATCTGTCTAAGCTTAACACCCAACATGGCTTTGAAGCGGGCCAAGATGTAGTGCTGAAACAAAACACAGCCGACAGCAATACCGGCAATGGTTTTTTCAGTTCCTTCAACGGCGGCAAGTTACAAGACAACAACAGCAGCGACAATGCCATTGGATATGAAATTACGGGTTCTGATTGGCTGATTACCACCAACACGGCCTCCGGCAATATCGTAAATTCATTCAGCATATCAGGCACCAACAAGTTAGCCACCATACTGACAGCAGCCAACCTGAATACCAATACCAATCCCTTTGCCAATATTTCTTTTTAATCAACTATCCAGTGATTTTTAAAATTTTTGAAATGAAAACACGTACCTACATATTCTCTATTCTACTTTTATTCTCCTACTCGTTATCGGCCCAGGAACTCAAGAATGATACCATTTGTTTTACCCAGGGAGAAGCCATGAGTGTGGATGTAACCCTCAACGACATGTTTCAGGGCCCCGTAATGATGCTGGGCCAAAGTCAATGTTTTGATTTGTCACCACAAGGCATACTTACCTATACCCCCAACGCTGATGCTTGTCCGTGTGGTGAATATCAAATACGATATAAACCCTTTGCTGTTCAATTTTCTGCCACCGTTTATATTACCATTAAATGTCCCAAACCCAACTGCTCTTTGGTAGATTTATCGGAGCCAGTTTCACCCACGTCAGGAGGTGTTGGCAACGGAAAAAAAATATACCACGCCTGCGAAGACAGCCCTGTCACTTACTTTGTAACCAATGACCCCAATGCCACTTACCTTTGGACTGCCGGTCCGGGAGGCAGTATTTCAGGTCCCAATAATACCCACCAGGTAGTTGTAAGTTGGGCCAATCCGGGAGCTACTACCCTGACATTGACCACCACCATAGGTATGACTACCACAACCATGACGTTCTGTATCGAGGTTTTGGCAGCGCCCATTGCCTCCTTTACAACCTTGATGAATTGTGTTTGCAACAATAGTCCCATTTCCTTTGTCAATACCAGCACCGGGGCATCATCTTATTACTGGGATTTTGGAGATGGCAACAACAGCACGGCCACAAGTCCTACCCATGTTTACAATACACCCGGCACGTATACGGTAACCTTATATGCAACCAACGACAACTATGATAGCATGGGCAACCCACTTTGCTGTTGTACAGACACTGCCCAAATGATTATTACTGTGGATGAGCTCCCAGGTCCCAATATCTTTTGGATATCTACCCTTTGCGAAGGGGACACTTCAAAATACTGGACAGATGCTACCAACTGTAATTACATCTGGACAGTGACAGAAGCAGATGGAGACACCATCAACATCATTACAGGACAAGGAACAGACACCATCTGTGTAGTATGGCCAACAGGACCTTATGGCAATGTGACCCTGGAACTAGACAATTGTGCTCCTGCCATATGGTGTGAAAAGCCGGTTACCGTTACGGTACCCATCATCAGCTCTGTCTCACAAATAGCGGGCGACATGGCGGTTTGTGCAGGCGCCAAAGAAACCTATACCCTCCCCAAATGGAATGGTACCATTTACGATTGGACTGTTACAGGCGGTATGATTGTTTCGGGGGATTCTATGCACGAAGTGGTCATTATGTGGGGCAATGGACCTACCGGCTCGATCCATGTTGACTATTGGAATCCATTTTTACAGGGACTGCCAGGGCACGATGTTGAGGATTGTAAAGGTGTGGCGGATAAAAACGTAGTGATCAGGCCTAAATACAGCCTCTACCCTACTCCATCATCCATCTGTGTCAATACACCTGCTTATTTTTCTACCGATATGAGCGCCGCTCCCCTTGGCTTTACATGGACTATAAGCCCTGCAACCGGGGGCTTTCCTATGATCAGCAACCAGTTTATAACACCCAGCTTTGCCAATCCGGGTAATTACAAGATTTGTGTTTTTCCAAATGATCCAACCCAGTTTTGTAACGATACCATCTGTTTTACCTTTGAAGTAAAAAGCATACCGCCGCCTGACAGCATCAGCGGGAATAAGCTGATTTGTCCGGGTGACACTGAATTGTATACGGCATGGTCTTCTCAAACCGGTGTACAATATGATTGGATCGTTACCGGAGGTACACCCAGCTCATTTACCGGAAATCCGATCAGTGTAACCTGGAACAATACTGGTCCCTACAGCCTTTCGGTAAAACAAAGTGAACTGGCAAGCCCATTTTGTATGTCTGTTTATATTTCATGCCCAGTAACAGCAAAACCCTCAATGGTCCACTGTCTTTTGCACCCGGCAATTATTGCACCAACAGTCAGCAATCTTACACCATTTTACCAGCTCAGCCAGCTGGCACCCAATTCAATTGGATGGTAAGTCCCATGGCCAGTGGCAGCATCATTGCCGGACAGGGCAGTCAAAATATTACCGTCCAATGGAATAACACACCTGGACCGGTTACCTTGGCTTGTAAAGTAAAAATATGCAATGACAGCATTACCTACACCCAAATGCCCAATCTCAATGCCCCTGTAGCTGCCAACATCACACAAATCGGACAGCTGTGTCCCGGCGACAGTGTGCAACTCAGCGCGGGCCCGGGACCTTATGCATCAGCCATGTGGACACCCACAGCCAGCGGCATTAATATATGGGCTTACAATGCCGGCTTGTATGTAGTTACCACCACTGACAACAATGGCTGCCAATCAACAGACAGCTACAATGTCAACGCCCTTCCTTCACCCATTGCCAGTATTTCTACAGCAGACCCACTCACCATTTGTTTACCCACCAATGGTACAACGGTGACCTTAACCGCTTTGACCAATCCCAATTATACCTATCAATGGTATTGCAATGGTTCACCGGTGGGTGGGGCCAACAGTGCCATTTTTATGCATAATGCCAATCTGGCTTCCACATTGGGAATATACACTTACAATGTGGAGGTGACCGATTCATCAACCGGCTGCTCCTTATTCAGCAATAGTATAACCGTCGTTCATTCTGCCTGTACCGGTGGTGGTGGCGGCGGCGGTGGATGTGTACCTGCCATGCATACAGTGACTTTGATGTCGAGTTCAAATATTCCATTGTGCAATCAAATTACCTTTAGTTTTACCAATACAGGGGCTGCGATAACACCTCTTTCGTGGACCTATGGCGATTTAACCGGCACAGTCATTAATCCCGGCCCGATTTCACCCACTTATCAGTATGGTACTGCTGGAAATCACCTGGTGTGCCTTACCTACAGTGTTGCCAATTCTACCAATACCGGCTTTTGTCAGTTGACCACCTGTATACCTGTGATGGTACCTTTGGTGGCAGATTTTGATTTTGCATTGACCTCTAATTGCAGGGAGGTAAAATTTACTGACTTTTCTACTTATATGCCCGGCAATCCTATTACCCAATGGAGTTGGAATTTTGGCGATGCTACCACCTTTACTACCACGATACCTGGTGTTATGCCATTGCATACATACAACCTGCCAGGTAATTACATGGTCACCCTAACCATAACCGATGCCAATGGTTGTATGGTTCAAAAAACGTTGACCGTTTCCGTTTTAGGTCCCGTAACAGCAGCATACAATGTAGCCCCCAATCCTGCCTGTGTAGGTGACGCGGTTAATTTTACCTATACCGGCGGTAGTGGAATCCTGAGTTATCTCTATAATTTTGGGGACCTGTCAACCAATGCCGGCATGAATCCGAGCCATGCCTATACAAGTGGTGGCAACTACAACACCAGTTTAATAATCACGGATATATATAATTGCAAAGATACGGCCAATGTCATGGTACAGGTCTTCCCTGAATTTATGCCCGACACCATTGCCTGGTCTCCATCTTTAAAAGTATGCGTAGGAGATACCATCGTATTGACGGCACCTGCCGCCACATCTTACAATTGGTCAAACGGAGCTACTACCCAAATTATTTCAGTGACTACCGCCGGTACTTATGCAGTTACTGTTACCGATGCCAATGGTTGCACGGCAGTGCCTGATTCAGTAGAAGTTAATATCTGCCCACTTCCTAATGCCTTTATTACAGGACCATCTGTGATTTGCGATTCAGGATGTATCGTATTAACTGCACCGTTGGGATTCAACTACAATTATCAGTGGTTCGCTGCCAACGGAGATAGCATCCTTTTTGCAACGGGTAGCAACCTGCAAATTTGCACCAGCAATTTCCAGGACAGCGTATATGTAAGTATTACAGACGCCAATGGATGCAGTGCTGTATCGCCATGGTGGACCATTGACACCCTTAGTTCTCCGTCTGTAGTCATCAATGTAATTTCTGGCAACTTATGCGAAGGAAGTCCAACACTGTTAAACGCTGTGGCAACCCCTCCATCCAACATTGCCTTTTTGTGGAGTACAGGAAGTACATCCGCATCCATCATTGCCATACAAGCCGGAACGTACACGGTGTATGCCACTGATACCCTTTCAGGCTGTAAAGACGATGCCAGCATCATAATCAACCCACTTCCTGATTTTTGTGAATTACCAACGGGTTGTTATGAGATATGTAGCCCTGATACTTTGTGCGGGCCACCAGCCATGCTGTCTTATCAATGGAATTACAATGGCAGTCCCATTCCTGGAGAAACCATGCAGTGTCTGGAGGTAGATCAAAGCGGCAGCTACTCGATGACAGCTACCAATACCTTTGGCTGTACTGCCACATCAGATACCTTGATATTGGTGATAGTACCTTGCTGCGATTCAACCGACACAGAGGTCTTTCTTGAAGCAGCAGACCCAACAGCCAATGATTGCTGCTTTGACATCTCGGTGGAAAACACCCAGGATTCACTGTTTTACCTTCAAGTCTGGACGGCCCAGGGCTCCATTGTCATGACACCGGGGAGTAATAATCCCGCCTGGATGATGACTGCTTCAACAAGTAGTTCATTTATTCTTGCCAATTCGGTGACCGGCAATCCACTGCCCACAGGCACCAGCACCAGTATTGCCGAAGTTTGTGTAGATGAAGCCACTGAAAGTCCTTTGGTAATCTACTTCAATTGGATTGGTCCGGACGATGACAAACTTTGTATGGATTCTGTAGAGGTTGAATGTCCGATTGACGATTGTGTTTACATCAGCAGAGATACAATGCACTGTAACCCTGCTACCGGTGGTTATGTATACCAGGTTACCATCTGTAATTCACCTTACAATACCTTTCCTATCGAGTACATACAATTGAACAACCTATCTCCTGCAACGGCAACCTTTGCTCCACCTTTCATCAATATCAGCGGCTCACCACTGGCTCCTGGAGATTGTGCAACCTTCAACTTTTCCATTACCGGTACCGGTCTTGCCAATCAGGATCTTTGTTTTGGATTAACCGTTCATGCAGACAATCCGCTTGAAAATCCAAACGCAGCGTGCTGTTCGATGGACACTGTGCACTGTATCTTTATGCCGGGTTGTTCGCCTTGCGACAGCGTTTATATTGAAGACATTGTAGTTAGTGAAACCGATTCCTGTTGTTTTCAACTCGTTCTCAACAACTACCATCAGGATGATCTTTATTATGGTGTACAGGTATGCGCTTTGGATACCAATTCGGTTATCACATTCAACAATTTGCCGGGTTCAGATTGGACCACCTTTGACCTATCGGCCAACCAATTTACCATAACTTATGAAACAGGACCTCTTCCGCTTGACACCCTATCTATCCCTGAATTTTGTATAGAATCGGGCACAGAGGCTTTTTCTGAATTTGTACTCAAGTGGTTGGTGGATAATGCAGGAGAACTGGATCCTTTATGCATAGATTCATTTACACTGCTGTGTCCGGGTGATTGTGGTTACTATGATGACATCACTATAAAATGTAATGAAAATGGCGATTGGATTATCAGTTTATATTTTCATAACACTAATGCAGATACCATCTACAGTGCTTCTGTATCATTCAATGATCCTGTTTTGACAGGCTATCAGACCCAATTTAATTTTACAGGTGGTCTGGCCCCGGGAGGAGTCTATGGACCCCTTTCATTGGTAATAGGTGCACCGGCTGTTGCTGGCGATAGTCTCTGCATCATTACTACCTTGCACAATGAGCCCGGCAACATCAGCACATCCTGCTGTCAGTTCAAAACGGTCGTTGTGTTGCCTCCTTGCAGTACCACCGGCGAAGAATGCAAGTGCGATGAAGAATTTGAATACCAGGCCAACCTGGGCATTCAATGTACCATCAACGGCACCAGTGTAACCATGACCCCTATTGGAGAATTGACCGATTGTGATATGCTTATCTGGGACTTCTTTTACAATGGCACCAGCATGGTTTCCGTTGGCAATGCGTCTATTACCCATAATTTTCCAAGCAAAGGAGAATTTGACATTTGCATTACCATTATCAGAACCACTCCAACAGGAGAAAAATGTAAGGTCAAATTGTTGAAAGATATCAAGGTCAAAAATGCAGGCTTGTTAAAAATGTATCCCAATCCCGCTAAGTCAGAAATTTCCCTTTTGATGGATCTTGAAGAAGGTGCCAGGGCCGTGCAGGTAATTTCCATTTATCGCACCAACGGACAGCTCGTTCTCACGACTACCAAGCTACCGGATGAGGGTGGACTCATTCAACTGGAAGTAGATGGTTTATTGCCAGGAATTTATACATTAAAAATTTATAATGACGAAGCGATAGTGATTAAAAAGGTAATCATTTCCGATTAAAATTCGGGGAGCAAATACAAGCATTTCATAAAATAGGGGCATTGTCCCCTATTTTTTTTTGTTGAAAAGGAGCGAAACAGGCAATTGTGTTCTCTTATACATGAAAACACAAAATGGCATAGATGAAAAACATCCTTTTTACCCTGTTATTGCTGATCATTTATATAACTCAAAGCATTGCACAAGACAAGCCCATTATTGTGGGTCCGAGCGAAGTATGTATTGGTTGTGAAACCTACCAATTAAACGAAATAAGTCCCAATCAAGCGCAGTTAGAAGCACTTTACATCGTAAATAATTTTAACCCAAACGATACTTTTTGTGCAACCATCCAAAATGGTCAGGGTTCCAATGCAACTTATGCTTGTTTTTTTTGCCCTGGTCAGTATACCATCCATGTCATCGCATCTTTCCCTAATGGCGAAACAAGAAGCGATTCCCTTTTAGTCAATGTATTTGATCCTCCTATCTTTTCTATTGAGCCTTCAGATTCACTTTCTTGCGGAGGGAGGGTTGGAAATGGAGAATGCCAGAAAGTATGTCCGGGCTTCACTGAAACTTATACCGTGATCGGCAATATTTTTTCTAATGTGGAATGGTCTGTTACCGGCGCACAAAGCTATACCCCCCAAGGCAATCAAGTAACTGTTACCTGGGGTGAAAGCGGTTTTGGATACCTCAACGCCTTTGTTCAGGGTTTGGGACAAACTTGTTTTGGAGAAGCAGGCTATTGTGTTGAAGTAAAAAACGATTTTGCAGCCAATTTTACTTTGCCTGGCAATCAATTCTGCGCCAATGAAACCTTTTCTCCCAATCCTGAAAATTTAGAAGGTACGAGGTATGAATGGGATTTTGGCAACGGAGAAACTTCGAATGACATTGTTCCTGTAATCAGCTATGACCAAGCAGGCACCTATACCATTAATCTCAAAGTGTACAATGAATGTGGCTGCTTTGGCACCTTCAGTAAGGAGGTCACTATCAAATCTCTTTATCTGCCGCAAATTGATTGCAAATCGACCATTTGCGAAAACACAAAAATGTCCTATTCAACTTCGGCAAGCTGTGGAAAGTTTTATTGGAAAATTGTGGGTGATGGCACGCTGGTAGAAGGAGGTGGCATCAATGACAAATCCATTACCATCGATTGGGGGACAGCACCCGTTGGATACATCGAATTGGAAGTAGCGGATTGTACGTATGATCAGTGTCCTAAAAAGCCATTTTTGAAATTCCCATCGTATCAGATCTTGCAACCATCACCGGGCCGACAGTGGCATGCAGGAACAATACCAGTATGTACGCCATTCAGAAATATGCTTCAACCACTTATAATTGGGTGGTGCAGGGAGGCAGTATAACCGCTGGTCAGGGTAGCCATGCCATCCTCGTAGAATGGGGCAATGGAACCACCGGCCAGGTGCAGGTTATTTATGACAACTGTTATCTGAAATGCGGAGGTGAGGCTACTTTAAATGTAAATCTGGCTGACTCTTACACTTTGCAAAGCAACAATAATCCGGTATGTATCGGAGATGTATATACTGCTACAGCTATTAATAATTTTTCACAAACTGTGACCATTGACAAATGGAAGATTATAGCTCCCAATGGCAGTGTGATTAAAGATGGAAACAACAGTGCCCAGATCCAGTTGGAAGTACCTGATGGCATTGACTACTTCACAGTGGTTGCTTCTAGCAATACTTTATGTGATGGAGAGCAAACCTCAAAAATTGAGGTACTAGAGAAATCAAAAGCCCCAACAGGTATAGAAGGTGAGTTTGCCATCTGTAAAAACACCTTATATACCTACAAAGCACAATCAACTTTACCCAAATCAGAGTTTTACTGGGATGTGTGGGATGGAGGTACCAAAACAAGCTACACTGGCCCTGTTCTTGGTTATCAGTGGTTATCTGACGGTCCTTACAAGTTGGAATTAAGGCAGATAGATCTGAGCAAACAGCTATGTTTATCAAATGCCTATGCACAAGTGGTAGAAAAAATCAATCAGGTTGAATTAACCGGAGATGTATCTTCTTGTATGTATGACAGCTATAATATCAAAGCCAGTTTGTTTGTAGGTCTGAGGTATCAATGGTCAGTCACACCCGTAGATGCCGCCACCTTTATTACAAATGATAGCAACGCTGTCAATCTGCTTTGGAGTAAGCCAGGTACCCACACCATACAACTGACCAACTGTGCGGGTAGCTTTACCAAACAAGTAGAAGTACACAGCCTACCAGAACCCGTGGTAGATCATTCACCTGTAGCATGTGAAGGAAGTCCGTCGGTAGTAAAAGTAGTTCCATCATATGTTCAGGCGTTTTGGAAAGATGTTGATAAAAATTTAATTGCTAGCGGCAATGAAGTGATGATAGCACCCGGCACTTATACAGTTGATGTTGTCGATGCCAACGGATGTAAGTCCCTTGAAAATTTCACAATTCAAAGTTATCCTAAGCCCAATGTTTATTTGTCATCTCCTGATGAAGAAGCTATTTGTAAATCTATACCTGGTTGGACCTATCCTGAGCTGGTAGTCAATACCGCAGAAGGTGGTTATCAATACCAGTGGTTTTTAAACGGAACGGATCTTGGCATTACCACTCCTACTTATGCCTCTCAATCTACAGGCAATTACCAGGTTGTGGTTACCGATCTTCATCAATGTACCAATCAGTCGAATATACTGGTAGTTTATGATAAATGCGACCCCAATGACCCCGGCAATGGCGGCGGAGGAGGTGGTGGAGGAGGCAGTCCATGTACCAATACCACAGGTACTGTAGGCTATACATTTAGTATGGTGGATTGCAATACCTTTGATTTCACCAGCACAGCCACAGATGTGATCGGTAATGGATACTATTGGAACTTTGGTGACATTGGCTCATTAGACAATTATTTGACTGGCACCCATGTTTCTCACAATTTTTCCAATGCTGGCTATTATTCGGTGTATCATCAAACAGATGTAAAAGACAATGTAACGGGTACAACTTGTCAGATTTTCAATAAACAAAAACTACCTATTCCGCTGGCTGCCGACTTTGAAAACGGACTGGCGTGTGAAGGTGCAGAAATTAAATTTTACGACAGAACTACCTTTATCCCTGGTGTTACTATCACGAGTTGGGAGTGGAATTTTGGAGACCCTGCCAGCGGCGCTGACAATACAGCATCAACAGCTGAGGCCAGCCATATTTATCAATCAGAGGGTACTTATGTGGTAACGCTAAAGGTGAGCAATGGAAGCTGTACCGATGAGATTCAGAAAACCATACAGCTACACCCCAAGCCCAATGCTGCCATTACATCAGCAGGGGCAGTTTGTGAAAAGCAAGCAAGCCCTCTGGAGCTAACTCCCATTGCTGATATCATCAAGGCCAGTTGGAATTTTGGCGATCCGTTGAGTGGTTCTAATAATGAATATGAAGGTTTGGATGCTTATCATCAATACGATTCTCCATCTACTTTTTCGCTGATTGTAAAAGCAGAATCCATCTACGGTTGTAAAGCAGATCTTTCTGGTTCAGTTCTAATTAACGCCAACACCCTGGGAGGCAATATAAGTTCCTCACTCGGTGACCGGTTTTGTGAAGGACTCACTACCACCTTACAAGCCCCTGTAGGAGGAATTAGCTGGCAGTGGAGTAACCAAAGTACAACAGAAAGTGTAAGCTCGTCTGAAACCGGCCTTTTTGCAGTAGAAATCACCGATGGCTACGGCTGTCAATTTACGACCAATACTATTTTTATAGAAGTGTTGCCACTTCCCAAATCTTACCTCAAATCCACTATGACTTTAGGAGATGAAGTAAAATTAGCATTTGGTAATAACGTATCTTTTTGTGCCGGGACAGACTACAAGCTGGAAGTCGTCAACAAAGCCAGCTGGGCTTACCAATGGTCGAATTTTTCAGCCAGTACTTCAATCGAGTTTAATGAAAATCTTAACAATCAACTCACACCTGGTGCTTACTCATACTTTGTTGACATCAAAGAAATAGCAACCGGCTGCATACAAAGAGAAGGGCCCGTACAAATAAATGTCAATGGCTTGCCCTCGCCTCCTCAAATTGCAGGTACTACATCTGGCATCCTTTGCGAAGGCACTACCCATATCATCAAAGTGGTAAATCCTACAGGCACCTTAAACTACAAGTGGAGCAATGGTAAAAAAACGACCCAGATAGAAGCGAGCAATGCCTCTGATTATATTGTTACCGCAACCGATGCCAATGGATGTAGCTCCATCAGTAATGTGGTGACTGTCGTAAACGGCCCCGATACAGAGCTGGTACCTTATGGCTGTTTTGAGCGTTGTGCCCCTGACACCCTGTGTTATCCAGCCATTGCCGATGTAGCCACTTATCAATGGTTTAAAAACGGAGTAATAGTTGCGCCTGCTGAAGGTGGCAACAGTGCTTATCCGGTTTGGACCATGGATGGTAGCTATCAATTGCAACTGACAGGCACCAATGGTTGTATTACCACCTCAGCACCTCTTGATTTAACATTGATCCAACCTGTGGGAACCATAAGCGGAAAAGTGTATTCCGATGTCAATGCCAATGGCACCATCGATAATGCAGACACCTTGTTAAACGGTGTGATTTTATCCACTCAAGGCTTTGCAGACACTACCGAGCTTGGTTCCTATACCCTGGTCAATGTACCGGCCGGACAGAATGCCATTGCTGTAGACACCCATTCATTGCCGGCTGGAGCAAAGATACTGACAAACAATCTGCAAACAGTTCTTTCAGGCTGTGATGACGAAACAAGCCTGGACATCCTGATAGGCATTGATTGTATTTCGCAAAGCAAAACATTCAATTATCTTGTATGCCCTGGTGAAGAAATACTAATTGAAGGTCACTCGATTAAAGAAGACTCCCTGCTTACCATCATTACCCCTGAAACGGGAGGATGTGCAGATACAGCCAAATATTTGGTAGAATACAGACTGCCCATCATGGCCAGCTTTACCAGTCAGCCGGCTTGCCCCGGACAAGCCAATGGAAGTCTGACTTTAGCTACACAGACCACAGAAAGCTTTATCGTTTTAATCAATGGAAATGATAGCCCTGTCAACACAACCAACTGGAATAACCTTAGCTCAGGAGTATATGAAATGGAATTAAAAGACAGTTATGGTTGCATTACCGGTTATACTACTCAAATTGCTGAAAAGGCAAAACCTGAATTCATAGTGAGCTCAGAAAATCTGACATGTGTAAAAACAAAAACCACCGCCAGTGTCATCTTGCTCAACTATACAGAAAATGAAGTTACCATCAACTGGAGTAACAGTGCCACCGGCTTAAATACGGAGGTTACCAATGCCGGATCTCTGAGAGTAACCATCAACAACGGCTGTGGAGATTTCTTTAAAGAAGTTACGATTGAACAAGAAAAGGCAAAACATGAAACCAAAAAATTTATTGTTTGTAATGGAAATGCCATTGACCTGCTCAATCAAAGTTTTGACAATGACACCAGCTTCTACCTCTTAAAAGAGGCACCGAATGGGTGTACTGACACTACTACATACAATTTGAATTTCAGTCCAGATTACGATATTACGTACGAAGTTGAAGGTAGCTGTCCGGGCACTGGCAACGGAAGTGTAACCTTGCTGGATATCAATACCAGTACGTTTACTATTTACCTGAATGATCAGCCGGTAGTAACCAACGGATCCAAAATTGAACAATTGTATTTTGGAAATTATAAAGTTCAATTAAAAGATGAAATTGGCTGTTTTGAAAACATTGATGTAAATATTCCTGAAAAAGAAAACCTTGAGTTTACCTTGTTGGATGAAGACATTTCCTGCTTCAAAGGAAAGGCGGTGATTGGTATCGAGCCTCAAAACTATGCTGTAGAAGACCTTCAATTTAATTGGGGCGGCAACGGATCTACGGCTACCTTGGAAACCAGTCAGACCGGCTCATATGAACTGAGTGTAAGCACAGGGTGTGAGACCCTTGAATTTACTTTTGATGTTACTACCACAGACAAACTGCCTTCTTTTGATTTGCCCAATATTCTGGATGCCAGTTCACAGGGTGTCAACGCAGTGATTGATCTGCAAAAAACGCCTTTTGCCGGAAGTGAAATTCTACACTTCAATATCTATGACCGTATGGGCAGATTGGTACACGAAGCACCCACTGACCAGCTCACCTGGGGTGGTTACTTTGGCTCTGCACCATTGGCATCAGGTGTTTATATCTATACCCTGGAAGCCAACGTAGATATTTGTGGTAAGGTGGAGAATATGAAAAAAGCCGGAACGCTAACCCTGCTGAGATAAATTTATAAACTACCGTTTTTTCCAGGGGCCGATCGAAGGTCTCGATGGGGCAATGTTGAATAAGACTTTAGTGTCCAACAGCATTGCCCCTTATTTTTTATAATTTTTGAATTAAAAAATTTGATTTTTATTCTTCCTATCTATGCTTACATTTTTATAAATGTCTTTACCCCTTTACTGTGGTTCCCATTCCAGGTGACAAAATAAAGACCGGCGGGCATGTGGGTCGTTTCCAACAAATGCAATTTAAATAGACCTCCACGGTGTTCTATTCTGGCCCAATTTCTTCCCAAAACATCCGTAATTATAAATTGTCCGTCTTCCTCGATACCACTACACTCAATGTTGAGTTGGCCGGCCGTGGGATTAGGATAAACGTTTATTTCAGCACTCACTTCAACAGGTTCATCTGTAGCTACTTCTGTAGAGGCCACAAACTGATAATTGATCTCTTTCCCAAAATCACCGTTAAATTGTTTGACCGGCTGCCCAAGGCTGCGGATTCCCAAATAACCCGAACCATCGCTGTTGGCCCAAAAACTGATGCCATCGTCACCAGTATCACTAATCTTTAGCAGGTAGCAACCATTCAGGTTTTTGATGGTATCGGTGTAATCTTTATTAGGAGATAAACCACCTTTTCTTTGTTTTAAAATATTGCCTTCTACATCGGTCAATACCCATGAAGTTTCATTGGAAGCACCATTGGTACGCATGTCTATAATGATGGTAGATGTATGTTTGGGCACCGCTGCAAAGGTGGTTGACAACTGATTATTGCCACTATATGCATCTGTCTTGCCATTGGGTAAGGAAATAGACGCCGTAAACACTCCACCTTCTTGCCAGGTGGTAGGCTGAAGCAGTGGCAGATCTACCTTTGCAGATTGCATAAAGAGACAAATTTCCGCTCCAGTTAAACTGACCGTTGAGATTGCCATCCGTACCATAATTGATCTGTAAACTGGTCAAATTTTCACTACCTGTATTTCGGATTTCAACCTGGGGCTGCATACACATAGGGTTAAACCTACCAAACTCCACCTCGGTGTTGGGTCGCAATATTTTTACAACTGCGGCATCATTGGCAAAAGAAGCGGGTCCATATTGCACCAACTGATGATTGACAATGTACCTGGAATCACCCTGTGCTGTATTGATCCCATAATCTACTTCCATGCTTTGATTGGCAACATAGGGTGTTACATCGTACTCCTTTAAATCTGTTGGTGCTCCCGGACACCAGCCAGCGCGATCGTAAATCCAGGTTCCTCCCTGTGGGTAAACCGGATTATCAGCACATTCTTTCCACACCTGCCATGACCATTCTGCAGGACCCCCATTGATGTTAATGGAGTGGGTTTGAGGAATGAACTCTCCTTCCTGGCCGTGACCGGTGATGGCAGATCTTATCTTGGCTGATTTTGTGTCAGCATGAAATTTGACATTTCTTTTCTCATAACTATTGTTGCTAATGATGCTGTTGAAACCTACTGCATTGACAGGCCAGATTTGGGCGATATCCAAGACCTTTCTGGGTGCTGTGCCAGGATAATACAAAAATCGAATATCCATTTCTTCCTGGTTTTGACCGCCAAATTCCATGGTAAGTCGTTTCCTGCCCTTTAAAACAGGTGCAAAGTCTGAGACATCAAAATTCCAAGTCTTACCCCCCAGTCCAAAATCAAGGCCTATGCCATAAGGGGTTACAAAACTCATCAGCTCAAATTTCATCGGTCTCTTCTGAAAATAGGTAAGGTCTTCGATAAAGAGGGTGCTATCTGGATCGATAACTACGACATCAATAACCTTACCTTCTTCATCCAAAACATTTTGCTCACCCGACTGCCAATATTGAATGGGTGTTGCTTCTTTCAAATTGTTGTTTTCTACATAAAACGATCTCACTGTATTTCCGGTATTCGCAATGGAGTCCAACACAATTTCTTCCTCCTGCTGAACCTGAAAGTTGCCTTTTACAAAGGTGGTATTGGGACGGAAGGCAGTAGACCTGAAGTTTTTAAACAAGGCACCCGGTAAAAAAGACACCAATGAGGGAGTCTTATTAAATGATGCAGTGGTACCTTGGGCAGATACATCAATCATATCGAGGCCAATGGACTCATTAAATTGGTATTGATAAACCAGGTTGTTATACAATGTATTGCTGCCATTGATTTCGTTTTGCATCAAGCCCTTAATGTTATTGAGATCCAGCTCTTTGTTCCAGATGGTAAGATCATCGAGGTAGCCGGGGTAGTTGAGTGATTGGTCTATGGAGCCCCCAAAGGTCATTTTTCGAATGTCAATTTTTTTAGTTTGACCGGTGGCGGAATGAAAAAGCACACCATCCAGGTAAATTTTCATCGAGCCGGTAGTAACGTTTTTGGTGAAGGCCCAAAAATGCCATTTCCCTTCATAATCCGACACATTAGCAGCCTTGTTAATGCGATTGTAACCCGAGCCGTCATTGCCACAGTCCCAATACACATTGCCATTGCTCCATGGCAGGTGAATCATGATCTGTCGATTGCCTTTGTCATCTACCGCTTCAAGCGCCGCTGTGTTGGCTGGGAGGATATCTGCATTGCCAAAAGACCAAAAAGCCACCGTGATCTCATTGTCGATAGCAGTAGCCTCATCCGCAGGGATGTTGAGGAAGGAAGAACCTTCTGCCTTCCAGTATCGATCTCCTTTGGTACTAACGGCAGTGCGCTCCATCTGGATTTGGTGACCGGCTAACTGAATGGTTTGATTGCCCGCTTCATAGTTCAACTCTACAACGAGGTTTTTATTACCAGACCAGGTAAAGCCATTATAAAATGGCAGACTAAGGATGCCAGATGTGGGCACCACTACATTCTCATATTTTACTTCTGTGAGCAGGGTGGATGGCGTAAAATAAGCAGTTAAATTATCAGCATCCGTTTCCCCCATTTTAATGCGGAGGTATTTTAAGGTAGCACCTCCCTGGAGAACTTCCCATTCCATGGCCTGGATCTTACCGGCAAAGGCTCCCAATTCTTCTTTGGTAAACAAATACAAATGACGCTTTGATCCTGCATTTTGATCTGCCAGGCCGATACTAAGACTGCCCGTACCAACCGTTTTTTTGGATTCTCCTGAAACAGCAATGAGTTTGACCGGTTTTAAGATCCTTTGGATATAAGTATGGGTGGGATTAAAAACAAAATTGTACAAATTACCGCTAAAATTGCTGATGATGTGAGAAGGCGCTGTGGCCAGACTGGAGTCAATGCGACTCGAATCGGTAACAAAGGTATTGCAAGAGTAATCCCACTCTCCACAACCCTTATTTCTGTCTGTACCCGTAGAAACAAGACCATCTCTACATCTCATGGTATATTGCATGATGATTTTTTGCGTTTCCATATCTGGAAAATCAATCATTGTGTCTTTTTTGTTGGAAGAGTCAAAATTAAAGGTCTTCACTTCGGTGATTTGGGCGAAAAGAAAGCCGGAATTGAGAATCAACAAGAGCAGGCAAAAATGTCTGTACATAGAGCATGATGTATTTTGGTCAGTAAAAAACAAATATATAAAAAGCCGGAACTAAATATCTAGTCCGGCTTTAGATTTATCATTCAAAGCAGTATTAGTTTTCTTACCAATGACCTCCTACTACCAGTTTTGACACCATTCGGTCCCCCTTGTCAGAACGCATAGTCACCATGTAAATGCCAGGCTCAAAACCTGTCAAATCAATTCTTTCACCCTTTTGGAGCTGAACACCCGTATACCGGATCCTGCCATTGAGATCACAAATTTGTACTTGATTTGATTTATTTTTAGTATAAACTGCATTTATGGTGGGGTTGGGGTATAAAAAGTTAGAGTGTTCAAACGGATCTGGTTCTGACACCAAAGTGATACCATCAATAGAGAACCATTGCCTGGATCCGTCAGGGGCAGTAGCAAGAAAATAAATATAGTTTTTTGTTCTTATGAAATCCTCAGGCTCGCCTCCAATTCTGCCTTCCACAAATTCTTTAAAAAGAATAAGCTCGTTATTGGAGATGTTGTATTTCCAAAGTTCCTTGCCTTTATCCTGAGTAAACAGGGATAACAAACAAGTATGATTGTCAAGCCACTCTTGTTCTGATCCATCCAAATAGTACTGGGAAGAAGTAATGTTTTTTTTATCTTCCAAAATCTTGGTCTTGGTATTGTAAAGAATAAAATTCATTTCCGCTGTGGCCCTGTTTTGGTACTGCAATACAACAGTATCACCATGAATAAAGGACTGGATCAACATATCGGTTCTGCCTGTCGGAGTGACATCTAATGGATTCTCATCGAACTTCCAAATCCATGTGTGACTTTTACCACCAATCTCAGTTTCTACCACCACGGTTTCATTAACCTCTTTCCAGAAAAACGACTTGTAGTAAAGCGTATTCTCAAAAGGCAGGTAATTGACATTTATTTTACCTTGCTTTTCTGAATGGAAAATTACTTCATTAACACCTGGAAATGGAAAAGTGTGGACGATCCCGTCCAAACCAATTTCACTTCCATTGTAATACCATGGTCTTTCACCAACTTCAGTAAGATCCTTTATTTCACCTGCTGCATTTAATTTCCTCAATTTGCTACCTCCCCCAGAACTGCCTGGTAATAAGTAAAAACCACCTTCCATATCTGGCAGTACATTGTAAAACTTATTTGACTGACCGTCAATTAATAGCATTTGATTTTTGTCGATATCCCAAAGGTATGGTTCTCGTTGATTTTCAAAATACCCATAAAAAGAGTACATTGTTTTTGCTTATGGCCTCTATTGCAATATTGAGCTTGTTACCAAAATATTCAATATCTAAAAGCTTTTCCAACCTGGCATCAAAATAATAACTTTTGGAAAAGCCTGGTCCGATAATTAAGGGGCCTACTGCGCTTACATTATTATCAAGGTTGAATCCACCACCTAAACTCTTTGATTGAATTTCAAGTGTTCCTGGATTGATTTTGATAAAATTGATTAATTGGCTTTCCTTTTGAATCAAAGCATATAAAAAGCCATTATAAAATAGAAATGGCGAGCATTGAAGTGCATCAATCAGTTTTGTAGTGCCATCACTATTTGTGACATAAACACTTCCATTAAAAAAATAAAATAATTTATCGTCAAATAAATATTCATTGGAAATATAATTTAATCCCAGATTCATTGAGTTTGTAAAGGACTTAATTTTTTGAGGTGAACTGCCCTTAGATTTAAGGGCCCATAGATCACTTTTACCCTTAAAAGACCTTGTGCACACAAATAAAGACCCCAAAGTCGGGTGTTTCTCAAAAATAATTGATGATACATCATCTGTTTGCCCATAAAACTTTTTATTCATGACACCGAAGTTATCAGAATTGACTTCATGAAGAGTCGCTATGAATCCATAGAGTTCTACATCATCCTCACCTCTTATGTAAATTCGGTCTCCAAAATCCCTTTGATCATTTGCAAAATTAATATCGTTGTTAAAGTCCATGTATTTCCATTCTTTCGCAACCGCATCGTAGATGGCATTATGGCTGATTGAATACCATGACCCAAAATTGGCATAACAAACCATCTCCTTTGTACCCATGTATAATGGAAAATAAGTGCCGGATTTCTCCATATAACTTTTAGACAGTGTATCACATCCATTGCTGTTTAATACAATGTTTTCAAAAGCGAATCCCATGTTGATATTAAAATAAATTAGACTGTCTGTCCAATATAAATTTTTACAATCATGGGATATGAGACAGGGTAATTCTCTTACCCCATGTTTTGCATCTATGTAAAACTGACTTCCCTTTCCGTCTTCTATCCACACAAAATAATTCTCAGTATCCCATAAATAGTTGATTCGATAACCCTCCGGTGCCAACGTTACTGCTGAATTAATTTCACCTGTAATGAGATCCTCAAATACAAAACCCTCACTTCTCAATTGATATTGCTTATCACCGATTCGGGTTCCATTTTCAATGCTCCTTTCTGTCAAATTATGGCTCTTATAATCGTAAATACCATAATAAGTAATCCCATCTCTGGTATAATGTATCAACCAATTGTCACTTTCTGGAATTTTTTCTACAAATAAAATTACATTAGATGAGCCAAATAGGTGATAGGTATCCATTAACTCTCCGGTTGCGATGGATGTAGCATAAACAGCTTGCGAATACACTTCAAATAGAGTATCACCGCTTAATAATAAATTCGGTTGATTGTCATAATTTTTGTTAGAATAAACCCTCCTCTGGTCCAGTGGCTGGTGGCTCCATTCCTGGATCGGCTCAAGGCTATTTTCGGAAACGACACTTACAATGGTCTTAGATTTATTGACTTCAACTAAAAGCAAACGCTGGTTATCGACAATAAATTTTTTATCTAAATCATCTGCCTGCACCACATTCTGCACATCAGAAATTTGCACCTGACCTAAACAGCCAAGCACCACCAAAATCAGTAAGCCTAAGGTATTGTAATATTTTTTCATGAGCTAGATTTTTATAAAAATAGAGGATGGTCTCCGGCTTTCCGGCTGCCCATCCTCAAAACTACTCATTTATGATCAATTCTTTGACTCGATTTGATAAATTTTGACGCCAATCGGACATTTTAAAAAGCCCTCTAAAATCGGTGTTCGATGGTCAGACCCAACCACCTGGGTAGTCCAACCCTTATTCCCTGGGGTCGGCGACTGGTGATGTACCTCTCGTCTGTGAGGTTTTTAACGCTCACCTGTATCGTTGTATTTATTTTCTCTATTGTATAAAATGCATTAGCATCTAGGGTGTAAAATGCCGGAATTTGACCGTTTCTTCCATCTGCTGAGGCTGCTTTGGTATTCAACTCATCTGCATATTGATCACCGGTATAATTGACCAATAATCTAACACCGGGACCTTTTTGCCATTCTAGTGTAATGGCTCCATTGACCAGCCATTCAGGTGCATAAGGGGTCCTGTTGTCGGTGATGGAAACTCCATCTTTATTGCGCTCTCCTTTAAAACGAGCGTCTACCCAATTGGCATTGACATCGGCAACCAGTGAGATCTTTTGCCAGGACAGCCATCTTGATATATCCATCACCACGGCGGTTTCTATGCCCTGGTGTAAGGTCTCTCCCCCATTCACCAAACCACTGCCACTGCCGCCACTGCTCTCCGACACCGGAATGACCTGATTGGAAAATGCCATGTGGTACGCTGTGAGCTCCCATTGAAGTCCTTTTGCCAGGCGGGTGCGGAAGCCCAATTCTGAATTTACACTTTGTTCTGCTTCGAGTTCATAAACAATACCGGTATCTGAGATTCCATCCTTGGTGCGCGGTGGGGCAAAGCCCTTGTGGACGCCTCCAAAGAGGGTAAACTCAGGTTTAAGTTTCCAAGTAAATCCTGCCCCCGGAATCCAGCTTTGTACGGTCCTTCCATTGGCTACGAAGGTATCCCTGATTACATTTTGCGAACCCACCCTGAATGTCCTTCTAAAAATCTGCCTCTCGTACTCAAAGATTTCAAACCTCAGTCCGGCGTGAAGGGTAAAGTTTGGGTGTATCCGGTTACTTTGTGTCAAATATGCACTCAAGGCATTGCCCAATCGGTCCTCATCTTCTGTCAGGGCTCCCGACTCCGCATCGTATTTGGTGCCGTTGATGCGTTGTTCATCGGCTTTTTCATAAATATACCTGACACCCGTCTTCCATTCATGATCCATGCCCATCCATTTATAGTTGCCATCCAGGCCGGTTTGTACGCCTGCTACTTCGAATTGCCGATTGCGATTTCCGGTACTATTGCGCATGTAAATAGCCCCTCCAGGTACCGATTCATCTCCCCAGGTAACTCCCGTCCAGTTGGTGGGTTTTGCATTGTCAGAAGGATTGGAAACAAAGTCTTGTCGCCTCCAGTTTCTCGAAGTGGTATAGGCAAAGGCGGTTGATTTTAAGGTAAGTGCACCGGATATGCGGTATTGATGATGGATGCTGGCGTTGTACCTTCGAATTTGAAGCCTGTCATTGGGTGCCATTTGCACAAAGTCCTGCCCTCCGGATTCGTACATGGTCTGGGTTAGACCAATGTAAGTAGCATTGGAGTTTTCATGGTAAAAGCCTGTTTTTAAAAGTAAGGTCGATTTTTCTGACAGCCTCATCTCCAGTTTTGCCAAAACATCGCTAACACCAAAATGATTGGTGCCCAACTGATCTGCCCCCTTTTTCAATACAGATACATACAGTCCTGTATTGCCAAAGCGGTTGCCGTACTGACCTAAAACATTGTAATAACCACCGCTGCCTCCCTGCACTTTTAAACTTGCTTCTCGTTGCTCTGGTAGCACTTTGGTAAGGTAATTTAATACACCGCCGATGGTCTGGGGACCATATAAAATTTGTCCTGAGCCTTTTAGCAACTCTATGCCCGACATGCGATCAATGGGCGGGGTGTAGTACATTTCGGGCTCTCCATAAGGGGCAAGAGCTACCGGCACTCCGTCTTCCATGACCAGCAGGGTGCGACTCCTGTCGGGGTCCAGCCCTCTGATACCAATATTGGCACGCAATCCAAGACCTTCTTCATCTGAAACATGGACACCGGGACTGCGCCTCAGCACCTCATTTCCGGACAAGGCATTGATCCTTTGCATTTCTTTTGTTGGAATAAAACTGGCAGAACCTGGAATCTTACCAAATAGACGGTCAGATTTTCCCAAAATCAAAACTTCCTGGCATTGAATGATCTGGTCATTTAAAACAACATTGATCTCTGCTTCTTTTTCAATGGCCATTCTCAGGCTTTGAAATGACAGAGCTGAAATCTCAAGGCTATCAGATACAACACCATTCAACTGCAATTGAAACCGCCCCTCCCAGTCAGAGGTAGTACCCAATGAGGAAGCAAGAACTTTAATGTGTGCACCGGCTAAGGGTAAGCCATCCTTATCACTTATTTTTCCTTTAATATACTGGGCGTGCAAGGGCGAAAATATTATAATTAATTGAATTACAACAATTAACGAAATTTTAAGCCGAGGTTTTGCAGTGAAATATAACATAAGCCTTATTTAGATTATTTCTAATTAAAGCCCAAAAGTAAGTCCTGGATTTGAGAAAATAAAATTTATTTAGACTTAATCTAAGTAATGTTCGTCGCTTTTTGACATGATTTTGGTCATGATCTGGGTGACTTAGTCGTTAAATAATTCAACAAAGGAACTTTTTTAATTCCTTGCCACAACTATTTTGTGCATTGTTGCTTTACCGTCAACCTCTTGAATACATATAAAATAGATGCCAGCTTTCCAATGCGACACTGGTATCAATGTTGAACCCATTGCCCGGCAATTGTATATTAAGTTGCCTTTGTCATCATAAATAACCACCGAAGCCAAACCGGATAGATTTTTTATTAAAATCTGATCATATGCCGGATTTGGAAATATGCTGTACAACGTACTTTTTTCGATAGGTTCTATTGAAGAAATTATACACGACGGCAATTCATCTATGACAGTATTAAATACATCGTTTGTGGTTACCGCTTTATTGAAATCAAAAAATATGTGCGCTCGATTCTCATACTTAGTACCAGCCGGGATACCCTGTTTTTGATTGATTAAAAATCTGACAAATCCCTTGCTTTTGGCTTCATTTACTGATTTTGCCTGCAAATTGATGTCTTTAAAATCAAATCTTAAAATACTGTCGTTTGCAGTTACTGCTACCTTATGGCTCGATTCCAGAAGATAAAATGAAGGGATATCTAAATTGCCATCCAAAGTGTCCAGGATACTTACCTGGAACGCCGAGTCATTTCCCAGATTTTGAAAATTGATAAGGTATTCTATCTTTTCATCATTGAGTATATAATTTTCACCACATCTACCTCCTGGAAAAACGTGCAGGTCGTTGGGATCAAAACTATTGGTAATTGTCTGACATAAAATCTGGCTGGTTCCTACAATTTCATTTTCGAAATAACTCGCCTTCAGGCAAACTTCTTCCCCCGCAGGGGCCATGCCATCGATCTTGTATTTAATCAAAAGCTGATGTGTTTTGCCGTAGTAAACATCATGGATATCAAATTCGAAAAGTCCATTTGGTAGCAACACATGAGGAACATTGGCAGAAATAAAAGCATAATACTTGGGCAGTTCAAGCTGTAATTTGCCTGTGGATGCTGTGCAAGCCAAATTATAAACACCTATGGTCAATTGAGACTCAAGTCCTGCCCTTGTACCACCAGGGCTGATTCCAATACCCGGTTTTGCGGGGCCTTCAATCGGGCCATGTACATAAACTTCCCTCTGTTGTGTGCAAAATGAATCCCGGGCTTCGATGGAATGAATGCCAGGAGTCAATACCGATAAGGCTGTTTGACCGGCATCCTGCAGAACATTGTCAAAAGAAAGATCAATATTGCCATATGGACTCGTTGCGACCACCTTAATTATACCCGTTGGATTTTCACAACTCAGGTCTTTAATGTCAGAAATTTTCAGGTTCAATCGGCGACAGCTTACATCATAAACAGCAAAAAAGCGATTCCCATTGCTGCTTTTAACAATATTGGCACCCGGTAGGGATGGGTCAACATCAGTATCAAAATAGAAAATGCCTGAAAACAATATTTTATCTTTTCCCCAAGGTAACATTCTGGTCTCAAAAATACGGGTGTAAGGCAGCATGTGTTGATACCAAATAAGAGAAGCATTCTCATCCATTTCTCCAATGATGGTATGATAGATGAGATTATTTACATTCCTGATTTTTTCACCTGCAACTTCTACTGTAAGCCCGCTACCTGAAAAAAATATGGACTCTTTGTCAAAAACAAATTGGTTAATAAGACTAAAACCATTGCCAGCTTGAAATGGTATTTTAATATAATCCAAATTTAAACTGGGATTATATTTGCCCATACCATATCGATCATACAATATTTTTTTTCCATTCACTTCATTGATCTCAATGTTAGTACCAGCTTCATTGGATACATAGTAAGCAGAGGTCAGGGCACTGAAATTTCCGGTAGAATCGCACCTGGCAATAAAGCCAGCCGATGAAATATCTTTAATGTCATCTTGCTCAAATATATAGGTAGCAATCAAGCTGTTGCCAACGGTGACAATTTGATTGTCAGAAGCAAGAAACACCAAGCTCGCGTCAATGTCTTTGTAATCACCCGGATAACCCCAGTTGGTAAACCTTCTGAACCAATTCTTACCACCTGAATTGGGATCATACCGAATTAAGATACCGTTTTCACCAGCCCCGATCTGGTTGGCAACTTGGCCATAAATGGTGGATGTACCTCCTACTGCTCCTGCAAAATAATAAGTACCTTTAGAATCTACAGCTATTGAATTAATAGCGGCTTTTGCTGAAGCTGAAAAAGAAAATAAAAACAATCTTTGTCCGCTCTTTTGGTCTATAGTTTCAACAACAGCTTCATCAATATACGAAATACCTATGTAAATTTTATCAGTACTGATCAATAATTCTGTAAGCTGTGAATTCCCTTGAAAAGTGTGATAAAACAAAAGTTTAAAGTTTTTGTCATATTTAGCAAAATAAGCTCCTGTTGTTGCACTATTGGCAACCCCCGGTCCAAAATCAAGGTCAAACAACTTTGTGTTTGTACCTGCCACATAGAGGTTTTGCTCATCATCTGTTTCTATTCTAAAGTTGTCATTGGTTTCAAAATATTTAGCCCATTGATGAACCTCTAATAACTTTTGGCCCTGTACAGCTTGAAGGCAACAAGTCAATAAAAAAACCAAGAGGGCAAAATTTTTGAACATGCGTTTTATATTTATTAGATAAAGATAACTAAAACAGCATTTAAACTTTAAATAGACTTCAAAAATTATCTATTTAGCTGATTTACTGCTACTTAAAACTTAAAACCTCCTACTTTGGAAGTGAAGTTATTTGCATGTTTTAGGTCGAAAATTCAATGCTGATTCCAGTTTTAAAATTTTCTGGCCGCATCAGTTACTTAGTACATCGATTTCCACTAAGATTAAGAGGTGAACATAATTAAGCTTATGAATATCTCCATTATAACAAAAGTTATATAAACCCAATCTGATTTTACAGTACATTTACTTAAAATTTCGCGCCATGATCAGTATGTCTTCTATTTCTCCTTATGCCAAGAGGATAGCTCTGGTTACCTTTTTAGGACTTTCAGTAGTCCTCTTTGTGATCAATCAATTTTTTTATATCGATGATTACATTGACCATCCCCAATTCGAAAGATGGAATCACTGGGCATACTGCATTGCTGAAATCATTCATTCGGGTCACTCTGCCTTATATGTAGCCTATTTCATTTTGGACACCCTATGGGCAGCCAGCTTATTGTTTTTGATGTATACCGTTGTAACCGCCTATATGGTAAACAAATCAATGGTAAAAGGCACCTATTTTTCAGTGCTGGCCAATGCCGTCTTTGTCAAAACCATCTTCATTGCTACCTTTAGTCTGGATGCCATTGAAAATGCACTTTACCTTATCTTTTATATCGAACCTCGGATATTCCATGACATTCTGGAAAACATAGCTATGGCAAAAGTGTTGGCTTACATTCTGATTTTCGTTTGGTTTCTATGGTCCGCCTATCGAGAATATAAGGCCAAAATCGGGGAAAGTAAATTTGCCTATCGTCCGGGCCTCTACCTAAAATCTATGTGGATTAGCATTGCCATCATGCTTGTCATTGTCTTTCTGCTAACCAACATGGAGCAAGGCGCTTCATTGATAATTGCTCTGTTGGATGACCCCATCAACCTGACTCTGGTGCTGTTATTGCTTTATGCCTTGTACACCATCCTATCTCATTATCCGCTTTATCTCTTCCATCGCTTTTTCCAACCCACAGGCAGCCAGATCAAACCCAACAGCTGGTCCATCCTTACCGATTTCTGGAGGTTTGGCATTGTATATTTTGACAAAAACAAGATGGCAGTTAATTCTAAAATGAATGAAAGTGAAATTGAAGAATACAAAACCAACGATATCAATTTTACGCCCTATAGAAAATTTATGGGTGGAGCCATCTACCTTGCATTTTTGTATTGCCTATATTTTACTTATGGCAAATATTATGGGTGTCCGGTGTCCATTACAAGTCTCTTAGGTTTGTTTTTATTCCCACTTCTCATTAGAATCTTGCATCGTCTTTTACTCGATAAATTAAATGACACCTATCTCACCTCATACATGGCCTTTTTATGGTTTCTCAAATGGTCGTCTCTGATCACAGGAGTTTCCACTATTGTTTTAGCTTTTCTCCATGGCTGGTATTGGACCACCTTTTGGTCGGCAGCAGTCTACTTTTTAAGTACCGGCTTGTCGCATGTCATGACCAACAGCAGCACCAACAACAATGAAGTTGAAAATCAAAACAACAGACTCAAAAGTGATAAATGGTTTAATTACTTCAGCCACCATGTCGATAACTGGCGTTTTAAACTTAAAGATTACCACGACAAATTGTTGTTTATAAAAATCACCGGCTTCCTAAGTCTCTTTATCTTTCTGTTGGCTCATTGTCCACACTATGCATGGCGAATCAGTCCCATTTTGATTTTGATGTCGTACTTACATTTGTTGTACGGAATTGCCATTCTACTTGTCAAATACAGTGCTTTTGCCCGTGAGTATTATGATGATATTACAAAGCCTTGGAAAAAGACCTTGGCCTTGATGGCTATGTATTCAATCATCCCCGTTGCCGCCTATTTGGGATATCAGCAATACTTTATGATGAATAAGAGTGATATTTCTTTTCTCAATCAGGTGCCAACTCCTTCAGAAAATGAGATTATAACCTTAGACAACTTCTTGAAAGAAAAAGCTTGTAATATTGAAACCCGGTATTACATTGCAAGCTGGGGTGGAGGATTGAGAGCCACCTATTTCAATTTTTTAATGCTCAATAAGCTGGATCAGAAAACACCTGGAGGGCTGATCAACAAAACAGTAGCCATGTCAGGTGTATCCGGGGGGATGCTAGGACTTGGCTTTCACTTTGCAGCTACCAAAGAAGGTGGGCCGGGTGCAGCTCAGATTATGGACCAAATTGGTGCCTTTAACTTTGTAAGTACAGACCTATCCTATTTGTTGGGTAGAGACCAGGTGCCCATCAAAAAGAGGCCGGCCTTCGCGATCGATCCATTACAGGGATGCTCAATTATTGGAGAATCATAAAACAAAATCCGCTTGAGCAGCTTGACCAAACACCTTATGAAAAATATTGGAGTGACTATGTCAGACAAAAATATTATCCCGTCATCATTACCAACAGTACCAAATCATCAGGAAACTATGGCGTTGCCCTCTCGGCGCGCCCAGCCAGTATGAATGCTGTTTTAGGTGGCTCTACCAATATGTTAAAACCACAAGCGGGAATGACGCTCCCTTTCCTGGAAGCGTTGTCTACAACCGAACGTTTCCCTCTATTCAGCGCTACAGCCAGCATAGAAGGACTAGGGCACTTTATTGATGGTGGCTATTTTGAAAACAGCGGCCTACTGTCATTGATGAATTTTAGAAAATATGCCAGATCTGTATTTGCTCAAAACAACTGTGATGTCATAGACTCCAATCGGATTCAACAACAAGAAGACAAATTACTAATAATTGCCAATTCCAAAGATCACTACATTGCCAGGATCATCAAAGACCACTTTCCGGTTTTCCCTAAAATTAAAATTGAGGGCGAGTCTGATTATGCCTCTATAGGCAAAGGTGTGCTCAATACCGATCGACTTGGCAACCATCTTCAAACGTATTATGAGCTCCTGCCAAATGATGCTACCTTAAGTCTCCAAATCTACGCCCTTCCTTATAAAGTACGTTATTTGGAAGTTTTGGAAGTTTTGGGGGGACAGCCGCAAGAGATTGCTGATATTGTCAGGATCAGAGAAGCGTTAAAAGCTAAAAACAAAATGATTCAGGACATCTGTGACACAGTTGCTCAAAATCAAAACCAAAAATATAGATTTAGAATGTATAGCGGGAAATGGGATTATATCTATCCAACCCTGTCACGTCTATTGTCCAGGCCTTCAGTCAATTATTACAAAGCATTGATAGAAAGACACCCTGAGCTTTAAAATTGATCACCAAATAAAATTGGTAAGAAATATTAAACCTGATGCCCTATCCTACGTAAGTTAGGACCAGGACCTTACTCGAATCGCAGTTCACATTGATCGTTGATACATTCAATGCTCAAATGAATCTTTTTTAAATCAGGACGAGATGCAGCAGCTTTTAAATGTGCTTTTACCTTAGAAAGTTGGGTTCTCAGCCACTCATTATTAATAGCCGTTTTATAAAAAACATCTTCCACTTTTAGGGTAAACTCTATGGTACCGGAATTCAGTAATTCCTGACTGTAATTTTTAATTCTGCCAATAAAATCCTGGTGTTTCTGTGCTTCAGATAAATTGGCTATCCATATAATATCTCCAATATCATCCATCAATTGCTGGCCCTGAAGTGCGATCCTCTTTAGGTATTCTTTACTCTTTTCGGGTTGGGTTTGAAGGAGGTCGGCAGACAGGTCTGCAAAAACATGGATGCTGCTCAAACTAGAACCCACTTCGTCCTGGAGCTGTCTGTTTAATATGGCCTGGGCTGCTTTTTGGTCGTTCTCCTTTTTCAGGATTTGATGCTGATTCAATAATAGCTCCTTGTTTTTCTCACTTTCTGCGGTTAGCAGTTTTTGAGTGGATATGGTCTCCTGATTCATCAAATAATTTCTATAACCAAGGGCGGATGAAAACATCATAATATCAAATAAACAGCCAATAAAGTAAAGTTGGTATTGTTTGAATCCTAAAATAGAAATTTGGTAGTAGACAGATACAATCGTGAACACACTAAATACCGCATAGATAAAGCCTCCCCCTATGATGATCCTGATAAAAGGGGTCTTTCGAATGTACCAGGCGCCAAAGAGTCCGGTAAATGCAAAGACACACATGATGGATTTGGTGATCAAAAAATAGGCACGCGACAAATAGGCTTCTTCGGTAAAAAATACCTTGTATACATGCACCATTAAAAAAACGAAAGAGGTGACATAAAAAGCGTAGACCGCAAATTTGATAATTCTGGCGTTGTTGTGAATGTCAAGTACAATGGAAATAAAATACACATAGCTTGCCAACATGTACAAAATGATCGGGTGATCAAAGGCAAAAGCCATTCGATTGTCGGATACTTCAAATGAGTCGTACTGCGTAATTCTTCTAAAGGCTAAGTACAAGGCCAAAGAGAACAGGTAATTGGAATACAACAAAAGATACCGGTCTTTTTGATGGATATAAAGCATCAGGTGATATACACAGGTAATCACCGAAGCGCCTAAGGCAAAATATTCTATGGTACTGTTGGCTATCAATGTGTTTACATCTTAGCTTACTTTATTTTTTAAGGCAATAGATACAGCTTCTCCCAATGAATGTACTTGCAATTTTTCATAGATTTTTTTGATGTGGTTGTTTACCGTGCTATAACTGATCTGCATTTTATCTGCAATCATTTTATAGCTATTACCATCCGACAAAAATTTCAGCACTTCAGTTTCCCTGGGCGACAAACGATCCATGCGTTCATCCTTTTCTGCAGGCTGCTTTAAAAAATTCATAACTTTTAAGGCCACACTAGGTGTCATAAAGGCACCTCCATTGTACACTTCTGTGATGCTGTCAATGATGGACTGGATATTGGCTTTTTTAAGGATATAGCCCTCCGCTCCATTTTTTAATGCATTAAAAATCTTATCGCTGTCTTCATAAACGGTTTGCATTATGACCTTTATTTCCGGGAATTTAAGTTTAATTCTTTTCACTCCCTCAATTCCATCGGCTTCCGGCATTTCAATGTCCATCAAAACCACATCAGGCCTTGCAGCTTCCATTTCCACTTCTACATTGGCACAGTTGGCTGCACTGCCAACAAAAGAGAGGTGGTCGGTTAGTTCCAACAGCGCTACCAGGCTTTCTCGTCTGGCCAAATTATCATCGTAAATAAATACCTTAATCATGGTTCAAAATTACATCATTCATGGCTTCTGTTCTATGGCTCGATATAGCTATTTTGATGCGTATATACTGTTCCGAATGCATGTTATTCTTCAACTGGAATTTGAATTTCTATAGCAAAACCCTTGTCCGGGGCGGATTTCATTTCACACGTGGCCCCAATATTGGCGCACCTTTTTTGGATGTTTTTCAACCCATTGCCGTATTTCACAAGTTCCAAATCCAACCCTTTGCCATCATCACTTATTTGGAGGCTAATTTCATTTCCAATCTTAGACATAGTCAAGTAAGCATTTTTTGCTTCTGAATATTTTATAATATTATTGAGCGCTTCTTTTATGATCAAAACTATGTTTTTTCGGGTATTGGGATGCTTAAAAACCAGATTTTCGTCCAGTTGGGTATGCAGGTTGATTTCTTTCGTTTCCAGTACATCGGCAAAGTGGTCGAGGATATTGGATTTGATGGATAACATTTGCTCAGAATTAGACTTAAGGCTCCAAATGATATCAGACATCATGTGCATAAGACTCTTGGAATGTTGGGCTATTTTATCGACAAACTCTGAGGTTTTTTCTCCATTTCCACTTGCAGACTTTTGAGCCAGTTCGCTGTAAATCTTCATACTGCTCAGGGTAGCTCCTACGTCATCGTGCAAATCTGCAATGATCCTTTCTCTTTCATTGATGATGGCAAGCTGTTCTTCTAATAACTTTTTTTCTTTGCGTATACGGGATTGTATGTAAACTTTGATGCCGCCAATTATTCCCAAAATTAGAATTAAGATAGCAGAGTACCTTGCCCAAAGTGTTTGCCACCAATAGGGAGGTATTTCAAAATAGTAACTTTTGATGTTTTGATCCTGCTTTTCCGACCCGTTATTGACTTTAATCATAAACCTATACTTCCCCGGTTTAAGATTGACAAATCTGACATTTCCGGGATTACCTGATTTTACCCATGTCTCATTGACACCCTCCAGCTTATACGACAGCGAAAACCCGGTTGGGTTTTCAAAATGGATGCCCACAAAATCAAATTCTATATAGCTGGAGCCCTTTTCGAGTACGAGTGGATCCTGAGGGCTATGATGAGCAAAAGGGCTATGTGCTGTACGTGAAGCTACACCAGTAAACTGAAGTTGAACCGAGGTCTGATTGAGGCCAACATTCCATGGAAAAACCTCCGTAATACCATCTATACTTCCAAACAAAATCCGCCCATCACGGGTGGTACATACTGCATGACGATTGTGTTCATTTTCGCTCTGGTTGTTGTCTGATTTATAATTGGTAAATTCTTCTGTTGTGGGATTAAAACGGGAAATGCCAACGTTGGTACTCAGCCATAAAAAGCCAAAGGTATCCGGAGTTATGGCATAAACCATATTGTTGGGCAAGCCATCCCTCCTTTTAAAGGTTCTGACAACTTTTAACTTCTTCGAATCAAATTTAACAAGGCCATCTGTAGTGCCCAGCCAAACCGTACTGTCATTTTGATCGTAAAAATGTCGGGGAATGGGCGAGGTCTTTGATTCATATTTTTTATGGTATTTGTTATTTTTTAATTGCAACACACAAAACCCAGTAAATGGATCAAAAGAATAAATCTGACCATGCCTATCTCTGTCTGCAAACTCCTGCAAACTAAACCAAAATCGACCATTTGTAGGCAAAGTATCAAATTTACAGTTAAAGGCATCGAATTCGTAGACCCCTGCCATGGTAGCCATCAGCATTTTACCTTTGGCTAAGGGAATGATATATTCAAAATCATTGCCAAGTCTGTAATTAACATGAGGATAAGGTGAATTCTCAAGATGTTTAAGTTTTTTTGATGCAATGTGGTAGATATTGAGAATAGTTTCGCCAAAATATAGATTGTCATTGTTATCGAGGTAAATAGTGGCCATGCTTGGGCCTTTTGTTCGCGGCAAAGTTTGTAAAAAGTGAAATTTTTCATCCAGTTCGATGATGCCATCGGTCAGGGTGTTGCACCAAAAATGCCCTCTCCTGTCCTCCACAATGCCCCGGATAAAGCTACTGGATCCGGCAGCCTTGGCTTCCTTTTTTTGAAAGTGTCTCTTCAAAATAGGTGGCTTTAAACTGGCATAACTAATGCCCATGCCCCAGCAACCGGCCCACAAAAAACCATCACTAATATGCAACGCTGATATTCGCGATGATTGCAGGCTGGTGATAATATTATCCTTGCTAAGTATTTTCCTCTTAATTCCAAAGCTAGTAGCATCCAATACTATAACACCATTTTTGGAGGAAGTGAGGTAGAATTCATTGTTATACATTACAAATGCACCTAACTGGTCATCGATCTCAAATATTTTCGCTTTTGAGTTTTTAAGATCATATTGGAAAAACTGAGAAGGAGCATTGTATACTGCATAGTTTGTAGCCACAAGATGAAGAACTCCTGATCGATAAATGATATTTATTTCATCTTTGGATTTAAATGAAGTGTCAATAGGTCTCCAGTAGTATTGACCAGATTTGTTTTTCGTAATCACATGCACCATCAATGTACTGTAAGGCTCGCTGTACACGGCTATTCTATCGATAAAAGGCAAAAAAAGGAGAGGTACAGGTGAAATAATGCTGTCTTGTACTTTATTAAAATCAACGAGAGGTTTTAAAATGGTTTTATTGCGTTTATCAAAAATTAGTTTTCGGTTGTTGTCATTTGAATTAATTAGTACCAAGGTATCATTGGCGGCTAAAGGAAAATAATATTCAAGGATCTGACCATTACTTAAAGAACTTTTTTGAATAGCATATTGATAGAATCTGTTCTCCCGGTAACTGTATTGTATTAAGGCATCTCTACTGCCAATCCAGATGTTTCCCTGACTGTCTTCTATGATTTCTTTCATAAAAGAACTTACCTCCAGGCCCGGTGCAATTTCGTCATTGTTTTTGATCTTAATGCCGTCGTACCGACTGATGCCATCCCAGGTAGCAAACCACATGTAGCCCTTACTATCGCGATAAATGGAATTTACCACCCCCTGAGATAAGCCCGAGGCTCCTGTCAGGTGTTTAAAATTGAGCTCATCTTCCTGTCCTATGACTGGATTGGCAAAACAATGCACCAAAAAGTACATAAAAAAAATCCACCAAAAATGAGATTTAATTTTGATCAAGTAAGCTAATAGATTTGATTCAAATATAATTTATCTCCTGCACAAAACAGACGAAAAAACACAATATCTGATTGAAAGCTCCGATATTTCATGCTTCATCTTCACATGCATTGATATCAGGTTGTATTTAAGCAGTTTACCAAAAAAATATGTTTTTGCATAGATTAAAATTTATGCCTTGTCTGAATAACTTTGTTCATATCCTTATCCTCCTGTGATATTGGGAGACAGCCCTTTGAAATGCATTAAAGTGAAATGATTTTGCTCTTGTATTATCAAAATAATGGCGCAATTGATTTCACATAAACAAATTTTAGCATATATATATATTTGATTTACTAATATTTATTTAAGAGATTAGCTTATGAAGCCATATGGCTTCATTTGGACATAAACACCTCAATTACCTCTACCATAAGCTATGGTACCTCTCTTTATCTGATTTCTTTAAAACAGGATTAAATTGTATAAATTTAAAATGACCGTGCGAATGGCATTACACCCACACAGTCATTTTTACTTTCTAATTAAGTCACTTTTCGATGCTTTCTCCACTGCCCTAAATGCTGGATGAACTCATAGGGAACACCGCAAAGGTTCTATATAAATTTTATTTTTTCGTAAAGTTATTCCTCAAATCCAGCTGTCCTTTTTGCCAGGTCATTCTGACACAGTAATTTTTCTTTTTATAGGTACAGTTGGCCCACACTTCGCCTTTGGCATTGGTACTTCCAAAAACACCTCCGGTTAAAAATCTTCCTTTTTTGGTCAGAATTTCAAAATTGCCCTCTTCATTGATCTTAACATAGGCATCATCCAACAGCACCAAATCACCTGCCGATGAAGAATCCTGCGCTACCTGCAGCTTGGTAGGTACGCAAAAGAAAGAAACATCTTCGCATTTACTATCTGTACTTACAATCTTTTCATTGGCCAATAGTACCCGGCGAGGATTGTTGACAGCATCGGTTATCGATTGTGCGCCATTATCACATGGAAACATATCAACGGTAATTTTACAGGCAGGTCTTTCTCTGTTGTCATACGTTTCAGGTGAAATGTGTTGGTAAACGGCACCACAGCCGCTTGCATTTCCTCCTTTTCCAGGATTACCTGTACCTTTTCCGGGATTGCCATTGCCTCCCCCTTTATTTTTGCATTTACCTTTTGTAAAGGTTTTAACTCCTTCTCTATCTGCCTGACACGGATTGGCATAATCTACCCCATCACAGCCACACACAGGCTCCAATGGTGCTGTACAGGCCACTTTTGTTGTAGCATTTCTTTTATTAAAATCAATACAAGGATCCTCAGCAGCATTGCCCTTATCACCCTTACAGGCTCCTCTTGTAAACTTTTTTACCCCCGCATTGATCGCAAAACATTCATTGGTGTAAGTAATACCGTCGCAACCACAAATCTTATCGATTTGTCCTGCACAAGCTATACCAATTCCTGCCTTCCTTCTGGCCTCATCGATGCATTCATCAGCTTTAGGGTTGCCTGGATTGCTATTGGCATCACTGCCGCCTCCTTTGTTTCCACCACATGCACCTTTGGTGGTTTTTTTAACTCCTGCAAAACGAGCTTTGCACTCATTCTCGTAAGTAATACCATCGCACCCACAAACTGGGTTGGGTGGATCAGAACAAAATTCCCTTGATATTTCACCAATACAATCTTCCCTGACTTGTTTTCCCTTGGCACCACAGGCGCCTTTTGTAAATGCCTGAACTCCCTTTTCCCTTCCCAAACATTCATTGGCATACGTATTGCCATCACAACCACACAAAGTGTTATTGGTGGACGGGCAATCGAGATCCTGAGCAGCTCCTATACAAAGGTCCTGGCTCCCAATTTGGCCAAAGGCAAGAGTATTGCAACACAATACCAAAGCGAAGATGGATAACTTAATTATTGAATTCATACTGATATTTTTGTAAATTATTTAATTGAATTAATTAATGACTGTAAGTATAATAAAGCAACTTTAATTTTTTGTCAAAATTGATTTCAGAGTACGCATGAACATATCCATCTAAAACATCAGAAATGTGAATGCATATTCTGGATGTAGAAGCGGCTGTGATAAACTTAAAAGTGTATCTCTGCAAAGCATTTACATTCATATCAATAATAAAATTATCATTATAGACTGGTTCAATTGAACCCATAAAATCTTCTGTTGTTTGGAAAGGAAGTATCATTGGCGTGCTTAGTTTAGCTATCTTATATGCCACCTGCTCGTAATCATCCAGAACTAAAATCCTGGTTGCAATGTTGACAACAACCGGACAGATATTAGCGTAATAAACCATATCCGTTTTGTACGATCCAGATGCATACAAACGATAATTACACACATCATCCAATTCTGGCACTTGAATACTACCAGTTCTTTCCATCTGATAAGTTCCATATTCTGCTGCAGCAAATATTTTTTTATCTTCGGCACCCGTATTGCCGTCAGCAAAAAAATTGCCATCATTTAATATTATTTCTCTATCAAAGCCGTTTCCAAGCTCCCACTCATGTTCTACATCACAATTTCCCAAAGCAATGGTATTGACAGCAGTATTCCACTTATTATGTAAGAGCAAGGTGCCTGTGTTTCTATCAATATCAAAATCTACAGATTTAAGCATTTTCTTTAATTTCCCTTTAAATACCGGCCCATTTATACCACATTTTGAAATGGCAGCGGCAATAAGGTCCTTATATTTATCATGAAATACTTTATTCATCGAGGATTTTTTAGATGGTTGCTTCTCTTCTATAACTTTTGACCATTGTGCTACCATGTCATCATACTCTTTCCCCTTTTTTAACTCACTCAAATATTTGTCTGCAATGGGTTCAAATATCTCTTTTGCTGCTTCTATTTCTTTTGCTATGTTCTCCCACTCTGCAGTTTCAGATCTAGTCCCCTTTGCTTTTTGTCCAATGACAATTGTTGGCAGATGGAGCAGAAATATGCCAATTGCCATAGAAATAAATTGTATTCTCATTCTTTTAAAATTTAAGTTGTTTAAGATATAGGCTATAATAAAATAATATGAAAAGACTTAGCGCTTATAATTTAATCATGGATTAACATAGGTGATTAAACGCGGAGATTTACCATCCTTTATCGTGGAAGAAACTTTTACATCAGAAAGTCCGGCACACCTGGCAAGTTGCATAATCAAAATTAAAATTCTCCTGATACTGTGTAAAAATCTGGTGGAGAAAGAAACATTTAATAGTCCCTGTGGATGTAAATGGAAGCAGCATAATATTTACCATCCGCCCTGTATGGACCAAATAAACACCAGGCGCGTTGTTTTAGTATCTTAACAATACCGCCATAACATTTAATGGCCCCAATCCTGCCATAGAAAACACCTTCACCCTAGCCATTAATCGGTTGCGCGCCCGTATCGCAGGTACCTGAAAATCGGGATGTCTTTTCTCGACTCGTGCGGTGGCAAACTGTTTTACTGCCGAATATCCTCCATCAAACCGTGCACATCCATTGACCTCAGCAGGGCCATTTTCCCGTTCAAATTCCATTTGCAAAATTACTTCACTTCCTATCGTTTTGCAGGTTGAATTTAAAGGTGTAGGGACAACCCGATTATACAAGGTATTATACTCGTATTCTGTTGATCCTGCGCATACAGACATTGCTGCTGAAGAGGTAATGCCGCTTTGACGTATAGCGTTTTTTATCTCAATGCCAAACCTCTTATTAAAATCAGCAAGCAAAACTTTTCGCTTTTTAGGATTTTGTTCGTTGATTAGATGTCTCCACGCAACTTCCAAAAGGGGATAAGTTCTCTCCTGTTGCAGGATTTCCAGATATCTGTCAGCATAATCTGAAAATATCTCAAACATTTGATCCGTCTCAATTTTTGAATTGGCATAGCTAAATTCATCAGTAACCTGACTGAATATTTGTGCCGCTGAAACAATCAAAATAAGAATCAAAAGCCTTCTTTTTAAATCCATCTTTTCTATCTTTCTTAAATTAATAAATTTACCTCATCAAACACGCAATGGCCACCACCGGCAAAAATGTTTTTAGCCTGGCATTTTCATCAAATATTGTCTGCATGCTATAGTTCAAAAGCACATTTTTACTCATCCGCCAATCACCTCCAAAGTTGAATCTATAGGGATGTACTACGGTCCAGTCAACTGAGTTGGCAATGATTTGGAAGTTATCAGGGGTAATAAAAACTTCCTTTACCGCATCTAACGGCGTTTTTAAGGATCTTTTTTCATAAATAACCTCCGCAAAAAATGAAAAATAAGGGTTCCCGTAGCGAAGGTTTACACCCAGGGTGTACAGCGAGTTACTGGCTATGGCGTTGGTATCCAATGGTTCAAAATTTTCATCTTCGAGCGCAAATTGTACTTCTTCGTCATAGAGATGTACCCGTGCCAGGCCACTGAGCAAAAGGGTCTTTCCAATGCCTTTGCCCGCATTGATCCATAAGCCCTTTGCGGTAGACCGATTGAGGCGCAGCCTGTTCAAATCCCCATTCGTTTCAGTGATATAGGATTTGATACTGCCCAAACCCAGGTCCAGCCAACCAGAATTCCAAAATTCTCCATTGAGGATCACCGCTCTTTCATTGATTAGCTGGGTCCGCTTACTATTGAGTGATAACAACTCCATTTCCAATGATTGGATGGTCTGCCGGATTTCAGGCTTCAAAAGCATGTTTTTTATAGTATCCAACTCCTTGCGCGAAATTTTCAGCTCTTCTTCCAGGGCCTTCCTTTCTTTGGTTATGTTTTTTTCTATATCTTCATAGTATCCCCTTTCCAGCAAGGGATCTTTCTCTTTGTATAAATTGATTTTAAGGGCCATGCCTATCCTTCTGTCTCCATTTTCGTCCAAAACTGTACCGGCAGAAAGATTGGCACTTGCCAGTTTTCGCATCAAGGGACTGGCTTTCTGGTAATTTTTAATATCTCTTCTGTTATACTTAATTTCCCAAATCGGCTGTGACTCCAGTGAAATATTAGGACTCAACGACCATGATTTAAATGACCAGTCGACCTTAAAATCTTTGATATCCGAAGTACGGCTCACCTGAGAAGGAGTTACACCCATCATGTCAAAAACGGGAGAAGCAGGAATGCTTAGCTCTGTAGGTGTGAGCCTGGTGCCGCTCTGATTGGCCAAAGGCCCGTTTTGAGCACCTATAAAATTATACAAAAACAGAAGAATAAAAAGCAAGCTAATCCTCATCACCATTTTTTAATGGCAAATGTGGCTTGTTTTGGGTAAACGCGAAATAGCTAAATCTAGTCATAGCAAAAACCACTACCTGTTTAACAAGAAAGTGATTTAAACCATTACATTCCCGATTCGATTTAGATAGACTCCTTATACTTTAAGGCTTTATCAAAACAACCTGTTGAAATATGAGGTGAATTCCATTAAGAACTAAAAAATAACAGATTATTTTACAAATGATAACTTCATTTATAACAAAAGTGAGTAAATGTGAAACAAATTCTTGGCAACTGTATATCTGAATCTGATTTTTTAATACACTCATTGAATCAAAATCTTCATTTTTCAACGACCAGCTCCCTCAATATTGTTTTTAACTTTGCCTCTTCCACTTTATTAAAGTCAGATAAATAGACTTCATGGTGTCTGCCATTTTTTACCAGACTGTGAAGATCCATGTATTGGCTTATTTTAACCAATGAATTGGGTTCATCGCTGAAGGGCCCTGTATGAAGTATTTGCACACATCGACCCGGTTCAAATCGAATCAGTTTTACATCCTTCATTTTTTCATTGCCTTTTTTGGCGAAGGCCTTCCTGACTCCCTCGTCAAATATTTCATTGGAAACCCAATCCGGCATACGAATCATTAGTTGATACTGCCATTCGCTGCGCGGTACTTTTAGGGCGGATTCTTCGGGAGTCAATGCCACGTATTTTAGTTCATCATACCACCACTGCGCTTCCAGTTTGGGCACCACAAAGTCAAGGCCTTTGTCTTTACACATAAATTTGATGGTGTAGGCGATTCCATACAAAGCTTCCACGTTTTTAGAGAATTCAGGGGCAGATGGATCCCCCTTTCCTTCGACGGCCAGATACCCCGCATCTTCTATTGTAACTTCTTCTACTGTGGCCTTGGCCTGATAACAAACCTTGTATTTTTTTGTCAAATCCAATTTTTCCATTTTGCCTGATTTTATAAATCAAAGTTACGCTCACAGAATGACAACCTATTGTCAGCAGGGCTGATCTATTTCATATAGGAAAACTGCTAAAATTGGTTCCAATAAGCATTACTAACCATATTAATTAAAGGGGGACTAAAAATTTTGAAATAAAGCAAACCGCTTAATAATCACAGCAATTCAATCAAATGAGAAATAAGGGCAATACCACAACATTTGAGTTCAAAATCAGTATAAAATTTTGTAAACATATCAACTTTTGAACTCACACAATACAAAATATGGAGATGACAGGAATCTTGAAAAATAAAATTAATTGCAGGACTATAATTAGCAGTTAACCCCTATTTTCGTACAAAATATCTGAAATGAATAAGATTCTCCTGCCCATCGTTCTCCTTTTACTCATCCCTAACATGGAGGCACAGGTCACCAAAATAACCAATTTTCCGGAAGAGGTTGACCTGAAAAACAGTTCTGGTGGCAGAGTTGGGGTGGTAGGCAGCAACTACTTTTTTACGGCTGCCACTGCAGAAGCAGGAGAGGAACTTTGGCTTACAGATGGTACAGAAGTCGGTACCAGGATGGTAAAGACATAAGACCGGGGACAACATCTACCGATTACGGCAAGTTTACGGCGCACAAAGGTAAACTCTACTTTTTTGCCAACAATGGCGCCAATGGCTTTGAATTGTGGACCTCAGATGGTACTGCAGCCGGTACTAAAATCGTGAAAGACATCAATCCTTCGGGAGGCATAATATCAACTACCATTTCTAGCCACTTATTTTCAGATGGGCAATTTTTGTATTTTGCTGCTGTTTCTCCAGGCTTCGGGAGCGAGGTGTGGGTAAGCGACGGCACATCGGCAGGAACAAAACTTCTAAAAGACATCAATACGGGTGCCGCCAGCTCCAACCCTGAAACTTTTTTCAAATTCAACAATAAAGTATACTTTTTTGCAACTTCTGATATTTTTGATGGTAGTGAAATGTGGGAAACACAGGGTACACCAGCTACCACAAAAAAGGTAAAGTTGCTCGATGACAAGAGTGCCACCATTGGGTGTCTGGTTGTGGCAACCAATGCACAAAACTTTTATTTTGCCATGAGACTTGGCAGTGGAGACCAATTGTGGAAATCAGATGGAACTGCTGAAAATACCAAAATTGTTGCTACACTTAGCCATTCAATATACGAAATGGTCTTACTGGAAAACAACAACGCTATTTTCACACTAAATGGAGGAGATAATGGTGATGATATTTGGACTTCAAATGGCACTGAAGCAGGAACCGCTGTGCTTAAGGACCTAAATTATTTCTTAAAAAACACTCCTTATTCTCTCATTAAATGGGAAGACTCAGCTTATGTTTTGGCCAATGATAAAGACAATCTGCTCCTTGTTAAAACCGATGGCACCCAGGCTGGCACCTCTACGCTGGCTGAGTACACCTCTACAACAAGCGGAGGCAGTCAATTCCTCGTACCTATGAGCAAAGAATTTTTAATCATTGCTTACAAAGATCACGAAACCGATACAGAAATTTTAACCAGTAAAGGCACGGCAGCAAGCACCAAACTGTTGGCTAACCTCAACTCGATTGAGGGCAAATCCTCCATGCCCGCCGACTTCAGAGAAGTTAGAAACAGCAACATCATTTTTAAAGCAGAAGAAATAGAAGGCGACAGACAACTATATGTGTACAATAGATTTGTACCCCTGGCCGGTACCATCAGCATAACCAACCCAATAAAATGTTATGGAGACTCCACAGGAGTGTTGACAGCCAATTTTAACGGAGGTATAGGACAATACAGCTACCTTTGGTCTACCGGAGATTCAACCCTGAGCCAAAACAATCTTCCAAAAGGTAGTTATTCGGTTACCGTTACGGATGAAGATGGCGTTACAAAATCAGCCAGCATTTTTTTATCACAACCGGATTCCATGAAAATCACAGGCGTACTGACACCCGAATCTGGAGGGCTGGCCAATGGTAAAATCACCCTTGGGGTCAACGGTGGTACTCCTCCTTTTAAATACAGCTGGAGCAACGGCAGCATTGTAAAATCTCCCAACAATCTGGCGGCTGGCACATACACGGTCACTGTCAATGATGCCAACAACTGTTCCAAAGAAGCTAGTTTTGAAATATTACTTACCAGCGGCACGGAAGATACCCAAGACTGCTATCCTACCAGCCAACAAAGTGGCAGAGAACTTTATCTCACTACCTGCTTTACTGACGGAGCGCTTTGGTTGAGAGACCTCAATGGCAAAATCATCTTACACCAGTTATTTCATAATACCAACTCACGTTTGGACGTATCCAATCTCAGCAAAGGCATTTACATTCTCTACTTTGAAAACAAGGAACGCAACGAAAGTCAATTTTTAAAAATATTTATTCAATAGATGATTTTTTGAAAGGTTAAATAAAGAGGAATATGGATAGAAAAAATGCTGATTGAAATAGAATCAGCTGTTTCTTTCAAGCGCTTCATTTATTTTGCTTCCAATAGCCCCAAGCCAACTAACCGGACCTTCTACCTTGCCGGTTAGTTGAATGAGGCCTTTTAGTCTTGATTTAGATCAGGACCGAATTTCAAAATCAATCGTCGTCACCCTCTTCTTGTGCTTCAATGGCGCTGCCAGATCCAACCGTTGTGCTGCTTCGAATTTCAGTGTGGCGAATCTCTCCACCTGTGGTGCCGGCTTGTTTGCCCAAAAACAAAACCATAAAGGCAAATAGGGTTACCACTATTTTGGGATACACTGACAGTTGTTTTTTCCAGTATCCCAAAAACAAAGCTGTTAATGCCAAGAGTCCCAAAGCATAGTTGCCAAAGGCAAATACTTCGGCTGCTTCTTCATGAGCGTGGATGTAGTTTTCGTCAATACCTGCCAGGCCCTCAACAACTTCTTCTGCACCTTCTCCGGTCAAAAAGGCCGGAAGGGTGGCAAGGGCCCCAAGTACAAAAAGCAGGTAGGCAGCCCTCACAAAATCAGGCTTGTCTACTGCATATGAAATCAATAATATCACCAATGCAGCGATAGGGATGATAATGGGCAAATGATTCAACACCAGATGCCAATGTGCTCCGTTCATAATGTATATTTTTTGTTTGAATAATAAAATCAGGTAAAATGAAATAAAAACCTGATTCAATCCGGAGGGTGGAAAAATTGACAAACAAACTCCATTGGTCCCCTCAATCTTATATTTAGGAATTCGGCTTTGTTCATAATCATGATCTTGTTGGAAACACCCTCAAAGCCCAAAGGTATCAAAGCAGTCCAGCCTACCTGCACATTATCCGTATTTTTAAATGGCAGCTGTCGGTCTTTGTCCTGGTCCTGATCGCTATCTGCTTCATGGGTATAATGGTGGCTGAGAAACACGTCAAACGAGGTGGTGCGGGAGTTATAGTCGCTATAATGCAAAAAAAGGACAGGCATCTTCAGCAATTCCCGGAATGGATAAAACTGAAGATGAAAAATAAAAAGAACCGTATAGGCAACTGTCTTTCCTGACATACTTTCAAAGTTAGCCCTTCTAGCTGCCAAAAAGGGTGACGCCGGTCACATTTCATTCACCCACTTTATTGATTAACAATATTTTAACTTCTCAAATTAACTATCCCACTTTCCAACATATTTTCCTATTTTTGCATCTTACCATAAAAAACAGCCTTGAGCAAAAAAGCCATCATCTTTACTACCATCATTCTTTTGCTGATCATCGATCAATGGTCCAAGATCTGGATCAAAACGCAATTGGAATACGGAACCGGATTTGACATTTTGGGTCTGTCATGGGCTAAAATCCAGTTTGTAGAAAATGAAGGAATGGCTTTTGGCCTAAGTTACGGCGGCGTCAATGGAAAATATGTGCTCAGCATATTTCGCATCATCATGGCCGGATTTTTGGGCTATATCCTGTATAGCCTCTTAAAAGCCAATGAAAAAAAATCGCTGCTTTTCAGTTTCAGCCTCATTGTAGCCGGTGCCATCGGCAACATCATCGACTGCATTTTTTACGGTATGATTTTTTCTGAATCGCACTACCATGGCGGCCTGGCACAATTTGTACCCTTTGGTACAGGCTACGCTCCCCTCCTCCAAGGAAAGGTGGTAGACATGCTCTATTTTCCAATGGTCGACACCATTCTTCCATCCTGGTTGCCCATCTGGGGGGGAGAAAGATTTGAATTTTTCAGACCTGTTTTTAATGTAGCAGACAGTGCCATCACTACGGGTGTGGCTTCTATCATTCTTTTCAACCGAAGCTTTTTTACATCCGACAGTAAAAAAACAAGTCCCGCAAAACCAGAGGAAGCTGCCGTTGACCCACACGGCCAGGATCAATAGTTGGTTGTTATTTCAATTTTTCTTTTGTTTTCTTCATGGCTCAGTGAAAAAACCACACATGGATAGGCCGACAACCAGGAGGCTATCAACTCAGGCCATTCAATCAGGCAGATTTCACCAGAATCTATGTATTCCATGACACCAGCTTCAAAAGCTTCGCGTTCTGTATTCAAGCGATAAAGGTCCATGTGGTAAACCACGCCCCTACTCGACATGTATTCATTGACCAATGAAAAGGTGGGACTCGATACTTCATCTTGCACACCCATGATCCCACAGATTTGACGAATGAGAGTTGTTTTGCCGGAACCCACTGCACCCAAAAAGAGGGCCAGCTTGTATTTATTAATATACTCGATTGCTTTTGGGCCAGGCCTTCTATTTCATCAAGTCCATAAATGATTTCTTCTTTCACGGCCTATACATTTAAGCTTCTATTTCTTTGGGGTGCCAGAATACCAGATCAAAATGTACCACCTTGTCATCCCTGACTTCAATGCCTTCGGCTACCAGTCTTTCTTCCATGGTGGTTGGTGATGGAAACTGCAACTTTCCACTCAGCTCTCCCTTGCGATTGATAACCCTATGGGCAGGCACATCGTTGTTTTTGGGCAAATGATTCAATGCCCATCCTACCATGCGCGCCGAGCCCAGTGCCAGATAATCTGCAATGGCTCCATAAGTAGTTACCCTGCCCTTTGGTATCAGTCGGGTAACATCGTACACCAAATCAAAATAATGGGTTTCTTTCATCTTCCTGCGTTTATTCTACCACCAGAATCGTTGTACTCATTACTGCCTTCTCTGTTCTCAATCTGGCATGATAAACACCCGGTATCAATTTTTGGTCAGCAGGTATTTTCCATATCAACCCCTTTCTTAAGGACGTTGTATTTTCGCACCTCACGACCCTTCCCGCAACATCTATCAAACACAGTTCTGCTCCCGTCTCTACGTCATTGCCTTGCCAGTAAAATGAAGTTGATCCATTGGATGGATTGGGGTAACTGACAAATGGTTGAGCCAATGGCAAATCTTCTGTAGCCACGTCGCACCTATATTCTATGCTGAACTCCTGCTGGAGTTGCTGGATGCCGGGGAAAAAACTGATTAAAAAATAATATTGTTTGCCTGCTTCGGTTGTAAAAATTTTACCACCAAATGCAAAGTCATGGACAGAAATACAATCTTCATTTACTACTTTAAAAAAGGCACCCGGATTGGGGCTTCCTACCAAAACCAGATCGCTGCCATCTCCTGTAAAACTATAGTACAGTTGAACAAAAAGATTGTTACTGCTGCACGTATTCAATAAATTGATCTTTGCCTGGCTGTAATCCAGCTCATATTTGCCACAAATCAAGGGCAGTGCACTTTCCTTTGCCACATGGTGATACCCATCTACACAATCCATTTGCACCCTTATCCTTTTGTTGTTAGGCTGCGATTTAGTGCCTATGCCAATGAGGTATTTTTTATCAGGTACACTGCTGAAAGAAAACTCGGTAGCCAGGCTTGCATAAAATTCACTGCTGTAAAAACAGCCGTTGCTACAGTCCTCGGCAAATACCACGGAGCCATCCACATCGGGCACAATGTATTTTAAGGTACGGATGCTTCCATCTCCCGTAAAGGTATACCATAACTTATCGGGATAAAGGGTATCGCAGCTCGGATACAATTCAAAATCTTCTGTAAAATTGTTGTTGCGAACCGCTATGAGCTGACCACAATTAAAAGGTAAGGCTCCGGGACAATTGTCATTGGGTATCGGGGTATAAAACCTGACATTAAACTTTTCTCCGGTTGTTTGCAAGCCCGCGATACTTTGAATCAATACAAAATAATCTCTGTCTGGCTGGGTCAATACATCCCACTGCTCACCCACAGGCAAATCGATTTTACCCAGGCAAGACAGGGCACCACAGCTACCGGAAAACAAGGCCAGTTTCAAGTCATTTGCTGCATTATTGGTAATAGAAACACTCTTGCCATCACCCGCCCAGGTATACCACTCACCCAAAGGGGCAACAACGCCACAACCGCTTACCGTATCGGAAGTCATAGAATAAGGTTTGAGCTCAAAATTGCCATCCACCAGTGGCAGGGCCCCTACACAGGTATCGTTGGCAGCCTGATCAAAACAGCTCAGCTCCATGTCCAGCCAACCCGCATTGTACGCATCATTGGAATAAAAACCTATCCAGTACGATTGTCCGGCAGCAGCCAGCCAGCGGTGTTCTTTGTTTTCTCCAGCTTTGATGGTAGTGGTGTAAATACAATTTAAAGCCGAACAAGAAGGGCCACTGTAAATCACCATTTGACCCTCAAAGTGAGGTGAGGCACCTGTAAGTTGCAAATTTAAGCCCTGTCCGGAACCTGCCACCTTGTACCAAAGTGATGGGCTTTCTCCCTGGTGGCAAACCGGATTTTCATCTTTGGTTGCCAGGTAAAGAGGTACATTGACCGTCTGAGGACAATTCAATTCAATGGCGGCGCCACATGTGTCATTGACCGCTGCATCACCACACTGGAGGCTGAACAAAGCGGTGTTTTCTGAAAATATATTTCCGTATATACTTATATAATATTCGTAACTATCTTCTAAATGAAAGATAATTTTGGGATCATTGGAACTGTATTGGGCAATGCACTCATATTCGCTACAATTGCCTCTGATCAACAAAATAGAAAAAGAATCCGAGGCCACATCCGGTATCAATTCTACCAGGGCCTGGTTTCCAGATTCAAGGTAGTACCAGTGCTGCATGCGGGGTAAGCCGATACAAGGATGACCAAGCTGAAAGCCAACCGGACTTTGAAGGTCACACCGGTATTGGCTGGCACATTCACCGGGGGCTGCATCAAAACAGCTTTGATTGGTATTGGGGTCAAAACATTCCAGGGCAAACCTAAAGAGCACCGAATCTGGTGCACTGATGCGCAAATGGTATTCCTGATCCATTTTACTGGCAATCAAAATGGAATTGCGACCACTTCCTAATTTTTGGCTTAACAAACACCTGCCGGTTTGACAGTCTTTTTCGATGAGGTTAAAATTGGCAACGCCTTCCAGCAAATGCAGGCGGTAATACTGACCATTGCCGATAAAGGAATAGTACAAGGCAGGACCATTGGCATTGCAGCCGTTTTCGGTTTCTATGGGTGCCAGCCAGGTATTGCCCGTCAAGGTATCGCCACAGCTGATGGGTACAGTCAAATCGCAACTATTATTGGCATAGTAAGGCCTGCATGCCCAGTTGATTTTTCCGGCTTGACCCGCTTCATCGGCAATGTACTGCACATAATAGCTTTGGCCAACAGCGGCTAAAAACGAAGGCTGGTTGCTTTGTCCACTGATCCTTAGGGTATCAAGACAGAAAAGATCACCACAATTGCCCTGATACAAATAGAGGTGGCCGCTGATGCTACCACTGTCGATGATGGCTGTCCACCATTGACCATCTCCTTCCAGGCGCAACCAATTGGACGACATTTCATCCACACATGGGGTTGCCGGACTGAGTCTAGTATGAGTGGCATAAACCTTGGATGCTATTCCGCAATGTAAGGGTACAGCTGATTCACAGGTATGCGCCACTTCTGGAGTTTCGCAATGGAGCAAAAGGGAAGTGGTATCCAATACGCCCTCCGGAAGCCCCAAGACCAAATACAAATTTTCAATGCTATCTGCATAAACAGATAAGTCATCAGACAATGAATGTAAGCCCAAAACTTCACTCAGGTCGTCACAATTACTGCCTTTCAACCAAATGGCCCTGAGAGCAGAAGTGTCCCCTAACATAGACAAGGATAGGCCGCTATTTTGTGTCGTTACTTTGTACCAGGCACTTTGCGACAAATCGCCAAAGCTGAGCCGTTGGCCGGAAGCATAGTCCAGCGTATCTCCGCATATCAAATCAATGGCAGTGCCACAATCCAAGCCCGGAACAAGGGGCGTACAGTCTACGACAAAACTCCCATCGTACAATGAGTCACTTTCTATTTTTAAAATATATTCTATTCCTGCCTGGGTATAAAGTTGGAAGGCCCACGCTGTATCTGCCTCAGAAACCCAAGTTACGGGGAGTCCCGTACTTTCACAATTTTCAGCCAGGCTCACTGACCAGTGAGATGCATTGTCGGCTGTCGTGCTGATCTTCCAAAGATTCCCATCTCCTGCCAGCTGGTACCACAGTACGCCACTTTCAGACTGCCAGGTAGCAGGGAGGGATGCTTTAAAAGTAGCTGTATAACTTGAATCACATTGCAACAAGGTTGCCGATACACAGCCACTGTTGCTTGCTGGAGGCGTGCATTCCAAATTGATCACGGTAGTATCAGTTCCGTCGGTAGCTATGGCAATGTTATAGCTTGTGTCTGACAAGGTCAAAAATCTGGCACTATAATCCACGGTTCCCAAACACTGTAGTGAATCACAACTTCCCTGATATAAGGTCATTGCAGAACCCCATAGGGTTATGAGCTGACCACTTCCTTTAATTCGCAACCACTTGCTATCAAAGACCGGTCCACAAAAACTACTTGTGTCCTCGGGCATGGCTCCTTCATTGGTAAAAATATATTCATGGATACCACAATCTGCCAACAAGGCCTGTGCACAGGTATCTGTTGAATCTACCTCCTCACATTCAAAATGGAGATTGAGCGCCAGGGTGTCATAGTCGGTGCTTTCCCACACCAAATAATAGTCTTCCCCTATTTGTGTCCGAAGTTTTTGTATGGCAGACTGGTTGTTTATATTTAATGGTACTACTGTGAGATTGGCACAGCTACCCGTATATACGGTTATCATTCCCTGGCCTACCTTGTTCCAGGTGAGTAGGTTGCCGGTTCCCACAAAATTTATCCACTGCCTGTAGGGCTGTGTAATGATATCAGAGCTAAGGTCGAGCCGTGTGTTGGTATCACTTAGAAGGGCAAGGGTGTCTCCACAGTTGACGGTTGTTGCAATTTGACAGGGAGTCTGTCCACATCCATGCATCAGTGTCACGGTGTCTTGTGTTTCATCTGCAGATCTCAATACTAAATAATAATCGATCGAATCCTGACCCACTATCTGGATTACACTTCCTTCCTCAATACTTGCATTGTAAGAATAAACCAAAGTCAATGAATCACAGCCCCCTGCATAAATATCATAAGACAGGTTTTGGAGGGTATCCGTGGCGATCCAGTTGGGCAGGGCAGCCAGGCTATCCCACTTGAACCAGTTGCCGCCTCCAGCAGACCAACCTGCCTCACCAAGTGGCAGACCTGGAATATTATGTCCTCCATCCAGGCTGTCGCCGCACACCACGGTGTTAGCTGTTAAACAGTTGAGTCCTGAAAGTTGGATGCTGTCGCAGCTATGTAGAAGTTCATAAGCAGTGCTGTCCGTGCCAGATAAGACAAGGTAATAACGATACCCCGGCAAACAAGGTAAAGACACCCTCCATTTTTGTCCGGGTAGTTGTAAAGTATTGCTTTCCAGCACTGAGTCGGCACATCCACCCATAGGATCAATGCTGCTGTAATACAACTCAACAGACAATGCATGATCGCTGGTTTGGGTTACTTCAATTTCATGTTGGCTGCTGTCGCCCTGAATTAAGTACCATTGGTAAACAATTTCGGGGTGATTAAAGTCGGCAATGGCATCGTGCCACAAAGTATCCGAGATTATATCTTCGCATACCAAGGAAAAAGGCTGGTTACAAATTTGGCCCGGATTGATATCCGTACAAGTGAGATTAAATTGTACCGAATCTACAAGCCCTATGCTGTCGAATACAGAAAACAAGGTTGGGCTCGCACCCGCCGATGTCCATCTCAAAGGGGTTTCTTCAGCCACATAAGTCGGGGCTGAGATACAGGGCAAGGTGTGCACAGAGAGGATCCAGTCTTCACCGGTCCACGATGTGGTTTGCAGGGTCGCATTTTTATCAATAGCTACTGCCTGAAACCAACCCATTTTTTTTTGCTCAATGGATGATTGCGACAACAAATCGAAATTCAGCGTGAGGCTTTCGCCACAGTTCAATGCCGGGGCTGTGTCACAATTGTCATAATCGGGTACAAAGGCTTCTTCAAAATAAAACTCAAAGGTATCTTCAATGACCGTTTGGGTGTGCTCATAAATGAGGAGGTAGTAGGTGCTGTCATTGAGCAGGGGTACGTAGCCGTTGCCTTGTCCCAAACATTGCAGCAGGGCACAATCGCCTGAAAAAAATTGATACTGAAGTTGTCCCGTACCGGAGCCGAGAACCAGGTTGTAGTACTTGCCATCTCCGGCTACAGAAAACCAAACCCCTCTTACTGATTCATTGAGACAGGAAAGACCATAGCTGTCCCCCTGCAAAAATTTACCACTGGTAAGCTGTGAGCTGGTTATTGCAATATTGGTTTCACAGTTCAAATTCACGGGATCGGTTTGAGCCTGCAAAACTTGTACTATAAATAGCAAAACCCAAATAGCAATGTACCTTCTCATGATTATAACCTACTGATTCTGGTACAAAGATACGTGCTTTAGCCCCACCGTTGACCTGGTGACCAAAAAATCAGGGTTTTGCCGAATAGCCGACTTATACTTTAAAATGACTTTTGCAGTTGATTGGCGTGGATGGAAAGTCAACCTCTTCACTTTAGGGCCCTTTCGGCTGAAAAAATGACTATTTTTGCTTAAAATCCATCACCATGAAACATCAACTGACCAGCTTCCTTTTGATTGCTTTATTTGTAATTTCAGGCTGTCAGCCCAAAACATTACCCAGCATTCTGACCATTCAGGGCGACCACATTGTATGTAAGGTATCTCACATGACCACAAAGACGGAGATGGATGATTTTACCCGGAAGCTCGCGGTCATCAATGTCCGCTTAGACCTGACTGGCACCACCTACCTGAAAGACGGCAAGCTGCAAAATTTAAAGTTTGTCGTCTCTCTGCCCAATGGCATGATAGGTACGGCGGCGACAGACATAGTAGGTCTGCAATATAGATACTATGGCTTTGAATACAATCCTGAGGGTAGTCCCTCTTTCAAAACAGGATCTTTTGAATAAGACTATCCCTTGTTTTCTACCTTACAGGTGCTAATGCCAAAAGGTGCATAAAGCGGGCAAAAGCTGATCAGGCTGGTCAACACAAAAATAGCAGCAAAGGCCAGTAAAACAATGGCGATGGTGCCACTGATGACATTGGTATAATAAAGTACGGCAATCAGTAAGGCAACACCTACTCTCAATGCTCTGTCTGTTGTTCCCATATTGGCTTTCATGATAATTGGATTTAAAAAGTGAAGTAATAACACAAATCTAATCCTGTTATCACCCCATTATTGGTGACTTTTGTCACCACCCTTCAAAATTTCCAAATAATTATCTCCCTGGCGTACAAAGCCCCCAGTTTCCAGCTTTTTCAGGATTCTGGTTACTACTTCCCGTGCAGTGCCCAGGTCCATGGCCAGCTCCCGGTGGGAAATCTTAAGTATAGTAGATCCATCAATGGCACTTTTTTGTAAAAGATAATCCAAAATTCTTTTTTCCAGCTTGTCAAAACTCACATGGTGCAGGGCATCTATAAGGTCTGAATAGCGTCTGTCATACTGTTGTAAAAACAAAATATTGAGTTTGGGATACAGTTGAGACCACTCTCTGACTTTATCAGATGGCAGGAGTAAAACACTACCATTTTCATATACAAGGGCATTGACCCTGCTGGCTTCGTTTTGTAGGCACGATGCCAATGACATAACACAGCTTTCATAAGGTTTGATGTAGTAAAGCAGCAATTCCTTTTCTTCCTGTTTGATAGACACTTTGACAGTGCCCTCCAGGACCAGAGGAAGGTATTTGACATATTGACCCTCGTGCATCAGGTTTTCACCCTTGTGGATTTCAAGAAAGACCCCGGCTTGAAAAATAGCCTCCAGCAGAGGGCTACCCAAAAAACCAAGTCGCTGTTTAATCTGGTCTGTATTCATCTCTGATCGTTGTCTTATTGCATTTTATGGATTGCCAGAAAGACATAAAAAACGTCGAAAATACACATAAAAAATAATATAATTTAATGTTATAATTCATGTCATTTTTTCGTTTAATTGCGACCAATTTCCTACATTCGCAGTTTAAATTATCAGACCTTGAAAATAGCAGTTTTAAAGGAAAGCCGCGATGGGGAAAAACGGGTAGCCATGACCCCTACCATCGTAAAACAAATGGTGGCAAAAGGCTATGAAGTGGCCGTTCAGTCAGGAGCCGGAGAGGCTTCCGCCTTTCAGGACAAGGATTATATAGAAGCAGGCGCCTCTGTTTTACCTTCAACCGGTGAGCTAATGGCCGGCTGTGATGTGATTGCGAAAATCAATCCCTTCTCAGACGATGAAATTGGCGCACTCCAACAGGGTAAGGTGTGTCTTTCGCTCATGTACCACCTCAACAATCCTGAATACGTACAAAAACTTGCCGGCAAGGGCGTTTCTGCCTTTTCCATGGATGCCATTCCTCGTATTTCCAGAGCTCAGAGCATGGACGTACTGAGTTCACAGGGCAACCTGGCAGGTTATAAGGCCGTCATCCTCGGTGCAGAGCACATGACCAAGATCTTCCCCCTCATGATGACCGCAGCCGGTACCATCACCCCTTCCAAGGTGCTCATTTTTGGAGTTGGCGTTGCCGGGCTTCAGGCCATAGCCACCGCCAAGAGGTTGGGAGCTGTGGTGGAAGCTACGGATGTTAGGGCTGAAACCAAGGAACAAGCCGAGTCGTTAGGCGCCAAGTTTATCACTGTTAAAGATGACGGGGTCAAAACCGAGGGCGGATACGCCAAAGAAGTAACAGCTGAATACCTGGCCAAACAAAAAGAAGCCGTGAATAAATCATTGTTTCAGGCCGATCTGGTCATCACCACGGCTCAGGTAATGGGTAAAAAAGCCCCTGTCCTCATTACAGAAGAACAGGTTAAAAATATGAAGTATGGTTCCGTGATCGTAGACATGGCCGTTGAGCAAGGTGGCAATTGTGAAGCCAGTGAACTCAACAAGGTGGTGGTCAAACACGGTGTAAAAATCGTTGGTTTGGGCAACCTGCCATCAACGCTCGCTACCAATGCCAGCGAATTGTATGCTAAAAACCTCCAAAACCTCTTATTCCACCTTTCTGATAAGGATGGTTTCAAATGGGAAATGGAAGAAGAAATTACACAGGGAACCCTCATTGTTCACCAGGGAAATATTTTGAAATAATGGGTATATTATCATTTATTCAGGAGAATATCCAGATGATTTATCTGGTCATTCTTATGATCTTCGTGGGCATCGAGCTCATCTCTCACGTTCCATCTGTTTTGCATACCCCGCTGATGTCAGGCGCCAATGCAATCCATGGAGTCGTTATTATCGGTGCCATCATTGTCATGGGTCAGGCAGAAGGCACTTTAAGTCTGATCTTTGGTTTTGTTGCGGTCATTCTCGGCACCCTCAATGTTGTGGGTGGCTTTGTAGTGACAGACAGAATGTTGGAAATGTTTAAGAAAAAGAAATAATGGAACACTTACTTACCCTCATATACCTGATAGCATCTATCACCTTTATGGTTGGACTCAAGATGCTTAGCAAACCCGATACTGCCAGAAAAGGGAATCTCATCGCCGCAGGTGGCATGACGCTTGCCATTTTTGCCACCATCTTTATGTACACCGATGCCCAGGGCAACCACCTCGGCAATTTGATGTACATCTTCCTGGCCCTCATCGTAGGTACTGTAATCGGATGGATCATGGCCAAAAGAGTGCAAATGACCGCAATGCCACAAATGGTATCATTTTTTAATGGTATGGGTGGTGCCTGCGCTGCGCTGATTTCTATCATTGAATACAACCACATGGTGCACACTTCCGGAGGTGATATGTCCGGATTTATGAGCTCCAAAGGTTTGATCATTTTAGCTGGACTCATCATTGGTTCTATTTCTTTTTCCGGATCCATCATTGCTTATGGAAAACTGGAAGGAAAAATCAATGATTTCAGCCTCAAAGGACAGCAGATCGCCAATATTGGGCTGATGCTCGCTATTCTGGTCATTTCCGTTTTATTTAACATCGGTCAGATTTCCGGCTCAGTTTGGTTTTTTACCATCCTCGGTCTGTCTTTGTTTTACGGTATTATATTTGTTCTTCCCATCGGGGGAGCCGACATGCCCGTCGTTATTTCGCTGCTCAACTCTTTTACCGGTGTAGCTGCAGCATGTGGAGGCTTTTTATACGGCAACTATGTAATGTTGATTGGAGGTATCCTGGTGGGTTCTGCCGGTACCATCCTTACAGTTACCATGTGTAATGCCATGAACAGGTCGTTACTCAATGTATTGGTGGGCAATTTTGGTGGCTCAGCTGCCACCGGAGCAGCACAATCCGCACAGGGTACAGTAAAAGAAATTACCAAATCCGATACTGCCATTCTGATGAAATATGCCAAAAAGGTGGTCATCGTTCCGGGTTATGGTCTTGCTGTAGCGCAAGCCCAACATACCTGCCATGAACTTGAAACCTTGTTGGAAGAAGAAGGAGTGGAAGTGAAATATGCCATCCACCCCGTTGCGGGCAGGATGCCCGGTCACATGAATGTCCTTTTGGCGGAATCCAATGTACCTTACGACAAGTTGGTAGAAATGGAAGACATCAATCCGGAGTTTGCAACCACCGATGTGGTCCTTGTGGTTGGAGCCAATGATGTGGTCAACCCGGCTGCTAAAACAGACCCCACTTCACCTATTTATGGCATGCCGATCCTGGAGGTAGAAAATGCCAAAAATGTGATCATCATGAAACGTTCAATGAAGGCCGGATATGCAGGCATCGACAATGAACTGTTTTACCGCCCTAAAAGTTTTATGCTCTTCGGTGATGCCAAAGACACCCTTGTCAAACTGGTTACCGAGGTTAAATCATTGTAATTTTCGCTAGGGCTTCCCGCCCTTTACAACCCACCGGGTGCCGCAAAAACTGGCATCCGGAAAGCTATCAATCAAGGCAAACTGATTCATTGCACACGAATCAACTATAAAATATTTTGCCTCTCTCAAATCTGCCGTTTTATTGGTAATCCTCCCTGTTTGCTGGGTAATGTAAAAGGTAGTAATCTGGTTGAGTTGCGTATCTTCAAATATTTTAATATCCTGATAGGTTCTGCCAATTCTGGTTGCCTCTCTCTTATAATATTCATCATCACCAGTTACAGCGCGCACCGGCACAATCAAAACATTAAAACCAATGCGCAATACCAATAAGTAAATCACAAATATCATGGGCCTGTTGGGCTGGTCTCTCCAATACAAGACGGCAAGGCCTGCCAAACTGATTACCAATGCCATCATTTTCACATGCTGCCCATCTACGTAGGCAAGTCGTGGATTGCCAAATTGTGATGCAATGATGATGGGCACCAGCCAGGTCAATGCTATAAAAATCCAGGAAACCAAACGCATACGCAAGGTATGTTGTCCTAACTCAAAGCCATAGAGATAAATCCAAACCGAAAAAATGAGGGGAATGAGCATTAAAATATAACGGGGATAAACCTCAGGTGATACCCAGTAAATGGCAAAATTGAGTAAAAAACTCAACACTACATAAGTGACATACGGATTGGACTTGATTCTCTCTACAATGTTCTTCTGAAATACCAATAAGCCCATCAGTGACCACGGAAGAAAATGATAAATATTTTCCAGCGGATAAGTAAATACATGTTTGACTACATCAATAAAGCCGTACCTCAGAATGGTCCTCCTCGCTGCCTGATCTACCAATGGATTGAGGGTGTGGCTTGCTTCCCGGTACAAGTTGTATAAATAAAAATAGAGCACCAGCACACCAATTGCTGTAATAAGTGGAATCAGGTGTTTTTTATGGTACAGCAGTTTCCAGTTGCCATACATGCCATGGATGATCAAAAGGGCAAAGCCACTAAAATGTAAAATGGGCAAGCCTTTAAGCATAAAGCCTATGACAGAAAGGGCATATAAATAGGCATACATTTCTGTCCACTTCTCTTTTCGAACCAGCAAATAACAGCCAATCATCAAAGAATAAGTGACCATCGAAAAAAAGATGTCTATCAGACCTAAAAATGAATCATAAAACAGCATCCTCCCACAGGTGAGAAAGGTAAACGCCAGAATAATTGCCTGCCTTCGATCATCAAAATTTTTTCTGTTGAAAAACCAGATGACGCCAGTAAATGCCCAGCTGAATATTACAGTTGGAAAACGGGTAACCCATTCATTGACCTCACCAAACAATTTGAAAAAAACAATCAGGATCCAGTTGTAAAGAGGGGGCTTGGAAAAGTAAAATTCTCCCCTCATGGTAGGTACGAGGTAATTGTCTGACAACATCATTTCTACCGCCACCAAAGCCCGTATGGCCTCATCACCAATAAAGGGGGTTATGCCCAGGTTCAACAAAAAAGCCGGTATACACAAGGCAATGGCCAAAAGTGTATAGGTTTTAAATCGCTTTTCTGATGTAAATACCAATGTGATCTAATTAGAGCCACAAAGGTAAGAAGAATTTTAGCTAAGCCCTGAACTCTTATTTTTTCCAGACCAGGGTCCAGTCATCAATGTTGGCGGGATATTTTTCTCCGCAAATGTTCTGAACACAAAAGCCGCACAACTGGCACACTTCTTCACACGCATCGTTGTAAATATATTCTGAACCATCCCAGGCCCTCGATCCGTCATGAAACCAATAGTGAATCTCACAATCCACCTGATAACTAAACACAGCTATCGATCTTTCTTCCTGTTTAAAAGTTTCTATTTTACCTTGAATGCAGGAACCTTCCAGTTTGCCAGGTATACAATTATCTTCTGATTTTGAACAGGATGTCAACAAGCCAAATAGAAATGAAGCCAATAGCAGTGTTTTTTTCATGTTATTGTTTTTCTATTAGACGTATGACCTCAACCAAAAGTTGGGTCTATCGGTAACCTTGATTGATTTCGTCCAACATGGAAGATCCCGGACAAAGTTCCTTTTCTGTGAGCTGGTTTAAAGGCACCGCTGTGGTATTGAGCAAATCATTGAGCTCCACGCCATGGCGATCCAGATACAAGATCCCTGTTAGGATTTCATTTTTCGATCTGGCATTTTGGATGGCATTGATTACCTCAATTTTATTTTCGGGATCAAAGTCCTTTCTCAATTTGTGAAATAGCAGTTCACTGCCGTCGTGAAACTTAACCTCTTTTACCTCATCATCGGCATACTGGGTTGTAATTTCTTCGCCAATTGGAACAAAATCTATGCGACCCATGCTTTCGTTGTGCTCCCTTACGTAGTCATACGATTTGGTAGAACCGTTGTTGTTATTGAAGGTAACACATGGAGAGATTACATTGACCAGGGCAAAGCCTTTGTGACTCATTGCCGCCTGAAGGATGGGAATCAGCTGACTCTTATCGCCACTAAAACTCTGGGCTACAAAGGTAGCGCCCAATTCAATAGCAAGACTACACAAATCGATGCCTTCAAATGGGTTCATGTTTCCTGCCTTTGCAATTGAACCCTTATCTGCCGTGGCTGAATCCTGGCCCTTGGTCAAACCATAACAGCCGTTATTCATAACCACGTATATCATATTGAGATTCCTTCGGATAACGTGACAAAACTGTCCCATGCCAATGGCGGCGGTATCTCCATCCCCCGAAACGCCCAGATAGATCAGATCTCTGTTGGCCAAGTTGGCGCCTGTAGCAATAGAGGGCATCCTGCCATGCACAGAGTTAAATCCGTGCGAATTGTTGAGAAAGTAAGCCGGTGTTTTGGAAGAACATCCGATACCGGATAACTTGGCTACTCGATGGGGCTCAATATTTAACTCAAAGCAGGCCTCTACAATGGCGGCACTGATGGAATCGTGTCCACAGCCCGCACATAGGGTCGACAAACTGCCTTCATAATCCTTTTTAGTATATCCCAACGCATTTTTTGTAAGATTGGGATGGTGAAATACCGGTTTACTGTAACTCATATAACCGAAATTTAATGACTTTGTGATTTAAAATTGGACAGCATTCCCTGCAACACTACATCTGCACTGATGGGGGTTCCGTCATAATGTAAGACCCTTGTCAACTTGGCCGGATTCAAATCCATTTCGTTGATCAACAGGGTGCGCAACTGGGCATCGCGGTTTTGTTCTACCACAAAAACCTGATCGTGGCGTTCGATAAAAGCCCTCACTTCTTCATTAAAAGGAAAGGCCTTGATGCGCATGCTATCTACCTTGGTACCCGCTTCTGCCAGCAAATCTTTGGCTTCTTCGCATGCATGGGCTGATGTACCATAATAAAGGATGCCCATGGCATTGCCGCCATCGTGAATTTCAGGAGCCGGCACCTTACTTTTGGCGGTTTCCATTTTTTTCACCAACCGTTCCATGATCCTGACATAGGTATCTGAATCTTCGGTATATCGGGCATACTCATCGTGCGAAGATCCCCTGGTAAAATAGGCACCTTTGGTAGGATGGCTGCCCGGCAAGGTGCGATAAGGTACGCCATCTTCGTCCACATCTTTATACCTGCCCCAGTCTTTTACCTTCTCCAGCTCTTCGGCATTGAGTACCTTGCCGCGTTGGTATTTTTTTTCGTCATCCCATTTAAAAGGAGCTGACATGTGATCATTCATTCCAAGGTCGAGATCCGACATCATCAAGACAGGGGTTTGCAAGCCCTCGGCCAGATCAAATGCTTCCGACATAAAGTGAAAACACTCTTCAGGTGTAGAAGGAAATAACAATACGTGTTTAGTATCTCCGTGCGATGCATAGGCTGCTTCCAGGATATCCGATTGCTGGGTACGCGTTGGCATTCCGGTTGAAGGCCCTGCCCTTTGCACGTCGACCAAAACAATAGGAACTTCAGAAAAATAGGCGAGTCCCAAAAATTCATTCATCAATGAAACACCCGGACCACTGGTAGCCGTAAAAGAGCGCGCCCCATTCCAGCTGGCCCCCATGACCATGCCGATGGCAGCCAACTCGTCTTCGGCCTGTACAATGCTGAAATTGTTTTTACCGGTTTCGCCATCCACCCTTAGTTCTTTGGCAAAATCTTCAAAAGCACCCACCAGCGAGGTAGAAGGTGTAATGGGATACCAGCTTACTACACTGGCGCCACCATACACAGCTCCAAGTCCGGCAGCGGTATTGCCGTCAACCAGGATCCTGTCTCCTACCAAATCTCTTCTTTCCACATAAAAGGAAGGATAGGAAGTAATGTTTTTAGAAATAAAATCGGCTCCCAGATAGAGGGCCTTGATGTTGGGCGCTATTAGTTTTTCTTTGCCTTTAAATTGCTCGGCAAACAATTGTTCGATAACCGAAAAATCGAGCTTCAGCAAACTAGCCAATGCACCAACATACACAATGTTTTTAAACAACTGTCGCTGTCTGGCGTCGGTAAATTCCTGGTTGCAAATCTCCATCATCGGCACCCCAATGTAATGGATGTCGGGTCTGATAAATTCTTCATGCAAGACCTTGGTGCTGTCGTACATAAAAAAGCCACCTGATTTTACAGATGCCACATCTTTTTTAAATGATTGTGGATTGATGGCCACCATAAAGTCGATTCCATCTCTTCTGCCCAAATACCCCTTCTCACTTACCCTTACCTCATACCAGGTAGGTAAGCCTTGTATATTAGACGGGAAAATATTTTTGGGTACCACAGGTACGCCCATTCGGAACACGGTTTTGGCAAATAAAAAATTGGCACTCGCCGAACCCGTTCCATTTACGTTGGCAAATCGTATTACAAAATCATTTACTCCACTCATACGTAACAGTGATGACCCGCTTTTGCGGTATTATATAAATATTTCTGCATATCCCATGCAGCGGTTGGACAACGCTCAGCGCACAAACCGCAGTGCAGGCATACATCTTCGTCTTTAACCATAACCCTTCCGGTTTTCAGTGGTCCTGAAACCAATAAATCCTGCTCCATATTGAGCGCAGGTACCAATAGTTTTTGTCTCAATACCGACTCCTCTTCTTCGTTGTTGGTAAAGGTGATACACGATGTAGGACAAATATCCATACAGGCATCACACTCTATACATTTATTATCCGTGAATACGGTCTGAACATCGCAGTTAAAACAACGTTGCGCTTCGCGGAAAGCAGTTTTGAGGTCGAAGCCCAGTTCCACTTCTTTTTTCCTGTCTCTCAGGGTTTCTTCTTTGTCGGCCTGTGGCACAGCATACCGCAGGTCGGCAGCAACACCATTGTCATAACTCCATTCATGGATGCCCATCTTGGTGCTTTGTATCTTTGTCCTGGGCTCCAGGCGCTGGCTCAGGTCTTTACCCTGGCAATACAAATCTATGGAGATGGCAGCTTCATGGCCTTGGGCTACTGCCGTAATAATGTTTTTAGGCCCCAGGGCAGCATCACCGCCAAAAAATACACCCGGCAAGGTGGACGCAAAATTAACTGGATTGATTACCGGCATTCCCCACTGGTCAAATTCCAGTCCCAAATCTCTTTCTATCCAGGGAAAGGTGTTCTCTTGTCCGATGGCAATCAAAACATCATCTGCTTCGATCAAAACATCGGGTTCCCCGGTGGGTTTTAGCTTTCTTTTGCCATCTTCATAAACAGGGCTTACTTTTTCAAATAAGACCCCCTTCATCTTTCCATCTTCTATGACAAACTGTTTGGGAACATGATTGTCAATGATAGGAATATCTTCGTGCATAGCATCTTCCTTTTCCCAAGGTGATGCCTTCATCTCTGCAAAAGGACTGCGCACTACTACTTTTACTTCTTCTCCTCCCAGCCTCCTGGCAGTTCGACAACAATCCATGGCCGTATTACCACCACCCAATACAATCACTTTTTTACCGATGGTGTGGATGTGTTCAAAGGCTACACTGGCCAACCACTGAATGCCTATGTGGATATGTCCACTGGCATCGTGCCTGCCCGGCATCTCCAGGTCTTTGCCCTTTGGTGCCCCTGTGCCTACAAATACGGCATCATAGCCCTTGGCCATCACCTCTCTCAGGCTTTCCACCCGGGTATTAAAATGGGTTTTGATGCCCAGGTCTGTAATTTGATTTACTTCTTCGTCCAATACTTCGGCCGGCAACCTAAAAGAGGGAATCTGGCTGCGCATCATTCCGCCACCTTTCTGCTGGTCATCATAAAGATCAACATCGTATCCCAGTGGTGCCAGGTCTCTTGCCACCGTTAGTGAAGCCGGTCCACCGCCTATCAGGGCCACTCTTTTGCCATTTTTTTGGTCGGGTATTGCCGGCATAAGGTGTTTGATGCTGCCCTTGTGGTCGGCCGCCACCCTCTTTAACCTGCAAATGGCAACGGGTTCTTCTTCTACCCTACCCCTTCTGCACGCCGGCTCACATGGCCGGTCGCAGGTCCTGCCCAGTACCCCGGGAAAAACATTGGATTCCCAGTTGACCATGTAGGCCTCCGTATATTTACCGGCTGCTATTAATCTGATGTACTCCGGTACAGGTGTGTGTGCCGGACACGCATACTGACAATCCACCACTTTGTGGTAGTATTCCGGGTTGTTTACATTGGTGACATCCATACAATTGATATTGAAGTTCTAGCTCTGCAACCTTGGTCACAGGTCAGCAAAAATAATCATTGTACAGCAGTTATTTCTAAGATTTTACCCCAATTCCTTCTTTTGATCCTCGAAGAATTTAATTTCGAAATGGTCTAAATAAAAACCACAAAACCATCATTTATTTCGACATTTTGGCAAAAAGCTACCAAATTATATTTTGCTCATCGTTTACAGTACTCAAACCTAAGGTTCTTAATAAAATAATGCCTATAATTTTGGACATCGGATAAACCCTAAAGCCGATCTTTGGTCAAAGTAAAAATTCCACCATGTTGCGATCTTTGTGTTTTACCCTGACTCTCGTCATTTGCGGAGCCCTGTCTCATGCCCAAAACCTGTATTATCCCCCCATTACCGGCTCTGTCTGGCAGACCTCCGATGCTCATGCCCTGGGCTGGGATACAACCCTGTTGCAAGACCTCCGCTTATTTCTCGATACTACCGACACCAAAGCATTTATGGTGTTGAAAGATGGCAAAATAGTTTTGGAATATTATTTCAATGACCACAACGCCAGCAAGCCCTGGTATTGGGCCAGTGCGGGTAAATCGCTTACCAGTGTCATGGTTGCCTGTGCCCAGGCAGATGGAAAATTGAAACTGACCGACCCTAGCTCAAAATATCTGGGTGTTGGCTGGACTTCCTGTACGGCAGCGGAAGAAAGCAAGATTACCATTCAAAATCAAATCACCATGACTACCGGGCTCAACGACAACGCCAGCTTTGAGTGCACCAATCCGGAATGCCTGGAATGCCTGGTAGCCCCTGGCAGCCGATGGGCATATCACAACAGTCCCTATACCTTGCTGGATGGCGTCATTGAAGGAGCCACCGGACAAAATCTCAATGCTTACGTCAAATCAAGACTAAGCGACAAGACCGGCATCAATGGCTTGTATGTCCAGTCCAATTACAACAATGTATTTTACAGCACGGCCAGGGTCATGGCCAGATTTGGCCTGCTGGTCCTCAGAAAGGGAAGCTGGGCAGGGGTTGATGTTATTAATAATCCCGATTATGTTAATGCCATGTCGCAGACATCCCAAAACCTCAACCAGTCATATGGCTATTTGTGGTGGCTCAATGGAAAAGCCAGTTTTATGCTGCCTGGCTCTCAATTTGTTTTCCCCGGCCCACTCGTTACTACTGCCCCGCCGACATGTTTGCAGCCCTTGGCAAAAATGATCAAAAACTCTACATCGTTCCCAGCCAGAACCTGGTGGTGGTGCGCATGGGAGACAAAGCTACCGATGAAGATGTGGCAGTGCCCATTGTTTTCGATGCCTTGTTATGGAGTAAACTATCTAAAATAATGACCAAAACCACGGCCATAAAGGATGCCACTGATGTTAATCATACCTGGTTTGAAGTCATTGGTTCTGACCTGACTTTTTCCTCAACCCAAAATATTGCTGAGGTTCGGGTCTTGGATGCCATGGGCAAATTAGTTAAGGCGTCTTACGGCGGTGAGGCCGTGAATTTATCAGATTTGTCGAACGGCTGTTATTTGCTATCTGCAATGACCGTCAACAAGAGCAGTCTCGCCGGCAAAATAATTTGGACAGGCCAATAAAAAAGGGGGAAGCTATTGCCTCCCCCAAAAAAATCAAAAGGTTTTGAATTCTGATATGTGATGTAAGCCAGGGTAGTATTTACCCTAAGTCCTTACATTAGATAGTAGGATCCGCAGGTGTATTGGGATTGTTGTCCCTTTCCGTGGTAGGATAAGGATAAAAATTCCTGCTTCTCTCTGCACCTGCATCATTAGGACCAGGTCTGCCAAATCTTCTGCTGTCTTCCAGTTTCAGACCTGAATTATACAATTCAATGCAACGATTGCGATAGATTTCCTGGAGCACATCTGCCTGGGTAACCGGCCCACCATAAGCCGGAAGGTTGGCATTTACACCGTAGATATCTGCACTTTTGGTGAGCACGTTGTTCAACTCTGTTACTGCAGTAACAAGATCATTTTTACGAGCCGCACATTCAGCCTTGATCAACATGATTTCACCCGGCAAATACAGTGGAATTTTATCACTGAACTTGGTGAAAAAGCCCTTGCCTTCATTAGCGGTGTTGGTAAAGGTTTTGGATTTCAGATAAAACAATACCCTGCCATCTGCATCATTGGGAGTCAAAGCGCCACTCAGTCCCAGATTGGCATCGATTGGCTCACAAACATTGATATTGGAATAATGAACTTCAAAGATGGGGTTTCTGGCCACATCGTCGTAAGACAGGTCTGATTTTTTAGTCAGGTCGACCTTAGAAGCAGCCGTAGCCGACTTGTCGAAATCACCCAACATCAGATAAGTACGGGCCAACATGGCCTGGAAGGCACTGGCAAAATCAATCTCCTTTTGGTATTTGGCATCAAACTTGGCAGTGGTTGCTGCTGCGGCACCCGCTTCAAAAAGTTTTATGGCCTCTCCTAAAACTTCAGTTCTGGGTGAAAAGCTAGCATTTTTGGCAATTAAAATCGGAGCTTGTTCCCAATAGGTTCCTAATTGCACAAGGGCAAGGCCTTTGTATAAATTGGCATAACAAATCAACGCATTTCTTGCTCCTTCATCACCCACAGCAGCAGCGCCTTTGATGATGATATCTGCATTGGCTTTGATCAAATGGCTCTGCTCCCATAGTCTGGAGACCACAGCGTTGTTGCCAAGCACGTTGGCCTTTCCTGCCTGAAGGTTAGCTTCATCGGTATTACCTGCATTGAGTACGAGCAATTCACCTGTGGAAAGTCCACTTGCTGTAATGGTAGAATAAATAGGAGAAGTCCTTGCTACGGAATACTTCTGTTGCAAGCCGTTGGCAAGGGCAATCAAACCATTTAAGTCTTTGACTGCCGATTCAACGGATGCCTGGCTGGGGTTGAGGTATTCATCTTTGCTGCACGAAGTCCATAACAAGGCTCCGGCTGCCAGGATGAGTAGTTTGTTTTTTATGATTGTTTTCATTTTTCTCATTTAGTGTTGATGAATCAAAAGCTTGCTCTTACTGAAAATTGCATGGTGCGCGGTATAGGCACGTTACCAAAATCTATGCCCCTGAGTCTGTCAGATACACCCCCTGCATTGGTTTCAGGATCGTAGCCATCGTATTTGTCAAAAGATACCAGGTTTCTGCCGGTAAGGGTCAGCTGAATATTGCTAACTCCAGGAATCAGGTTGGCTGGCAGCTCATAGCCCAAAGATACTTCTCTTAATTTGGTAAATGAACCATCTTCTACCCTCCATTCTTCAACCGGATAGATAGAAAGTATGTAACCTCTTGGCAACTCTCCCTTGAGTTCTTTTTCTGAATAATCACCAATTCCTACGCCTTGACGAGTTCTTCTGTCAGCGTTAAATACATCTACTCCATAAACACCATCCAGCAAGAAGCCGAAGGTCAATTTTTTCCAGGTAAAGTTGGTTCCAATTGACATGGTAAAGTCAGGATTGGGATCGCCAATGATCTTGCTCAAAGCAGTACCAGTTGGCTGACCGTTGGCATCTCTTTGTGGTGTGTAGATGACCCCTCCCTCTACATACGAACCAGCAGGAATTTCTGAACCCGCAACGTAAGTTTTCTGAGTTCCCTTTTCTGTTTGTTCCAGACCATAAGAATTCAACAATCTGCTGCCATCTGCATTGGTGGCAAAGTAAGTACCAAAAAACACGCCCGCAGGCTGTCCTTCGATCAGATAAACCGGAGCACCAGCCACGTTGGTTATGGCTACCCTGGGTGAGCCCAGTTTTTCCACCAGGTTTTTGTTGCGGCTGTAAACACCGTAAATATTCCATTCGAGGTCCTTAGTCTTAAGAGCATTGTAGTTTAAACTAAGTTCAAATCCTTTGTTAGACATTTCGCCAACGTTGTCCAATCTGCTGGTTCCTCCTTCAGAAGCAGCCAACACTCTGTTGACCAAAAGATCAAATACGCGCTGTGAATAAACAGTAAGCCCCAGCGCCAGCTTGTTTTTGAAAAATCCAAGATCCAAACCTGCCTCCACTTCGCGCGTACGCTCAGGAGCTACGTTTTCAAAGGCAATTTGTGCATTGGGCACATAGGTGTTTTTACCAAGGTAGTTGACAGATGAAATCAGGTTGTACCTGTCATAAGGACCAATAGCTGCTACCCCTCCGGCTTCTCCAAAAGAGGCTCTCACCTTGATGGAGTTCATGACATCGGCAATGCCACTTTCTTTGTATGCCTCAAAGTCAGAGGGCACAAAACTGATGCTGGCCTTGGTGTATTTTTGGTTGCGCACACCAGCACTGAAAATAGAGGAGTTATCTACCCTTCCGGCTCCAGTCAGGAACAATTTGTTATCCCATCCGAATGTCTGTTGAAGAAAATATCCATCGATCCAGTATTGACTTCTCGCATAAGATGTCTGCCTGTTGGCCGAACCATTTACGGTAGTGATTCCAGGGGCAATGGCTTCTCCAAAAGAGGTAAGGTAGTCAACCCTCGAATTTTGATAACTATAACCCACCACCGTGTTGGATGAAATCTTACCAAAGGTGCGCTCATAAGATAAGTTCATATCTGTATTGTACTGCAACGAATTGTTGGTAGTAGAAGAAGCATAACCATTGGCATAGTAAAGGATGTTTACATTGGCGTATGGATATACCGGTATGTATTGATTTCCTGATTGTGAGAAGGCATCAAGACCGGCTATCAAGTCCAGTTTCAGACCTTCCAGTGGGAACAAGCTTAGTTTGATGTTGCTGATACCCCTGTTTACATTTTGGTTGAAATCAAAAGTCTCTACAGTGGTAAGCGGATTGATCCTTGTTGGTTCTACCGCTTTCAGATTGCCATTGGCATCTCGGGCAGTAGCATCCCAAATGTTGTTGGTAATGTTGATACCATTGATAGGACTAAAAAATACGTTACCACTTGGCAATTCTTTTGCTTTACTGTTGATGGCATTGAGTCCCACGGCCAATGAAGCCCATGAGGTCAGTTGCTGATCGAGATTCAATCTAAGATTGAGCCTGCTGAAATCTGTGTTTTTGATAATGCCCCCATTTTTCATGTAAGACACACTCGCAAAGTATCTGGATTTGTCACTACCCCCACTTACATTGACAAAATTGTCAGTTCCATAAGCAGTCTGAAAAATGTTATCCTGATAGTCGTACCTGGTTACATCCACGAGGTTGGTAGCCAAATCAAATTTGGCACCATCTCTGATTACTTCTTTAGTCACAACATTGGGATTGGCAGCCTTTTGGGCAGCGGATATAGTAGATATGTTACCGAGTCTCAACTCAGGAAAACCAAATTGTTTGCCATAGGTAGATATGTACACTTCCTTGCGCAATTGGTTGATATTGATGCTGGATCCAACGGTAATCACCGGCTTACCAGCCTTTCCTCTTTTGGTTGTGATGAGTACCACTCCGTTGGCCGCTCTGGAACCGTAGATGGCGGCAGCAGCAGCACCATTGATGGTGTTGATGGTTTCAATATCGTTGGGATTGAGGTCAGCCATCCTTGGCGTTCCCAGGTTGGCTTCACCGGCACTTACCCCTGTTTGAGTTACAGCGGTAGTGCTATTGCTAGCTATAACCCCATCTATAATGTAAAGCGGATCCGACCCACCTGAGATAGAGTTGACCCCTCTGAGGTTGATGTTGATAGAGCCTGCCGGATCTCCTGATGTCTGAGTAATTCTAGCCCCTGCTACCCTACCCTGCAATGCAGTAAGTGCGTTGCCGGTTCCTGATTTAGACAGCTGATCACCACTAACCGTACCTACAGAATTTCCCAGCTCTCTTCTTTTGCTGGCGAGCGAGGATCCGGTTACTACAACTTCATCTAATTTCAAAGCATCTTCTTCCAGACCGGCATCCACTGTCAAATTGTTTTTGCCCTCTTTTAATTCTACCGATTGAGACAGGGTTTGGTAGCCCACATAACTGATGTTGACTACATAGCTGCCGGCAGAAAGGTTACCGGTCAACTCATACATGCCATCGAGATCGGTAATAGTGCCATAGGCAGTACTGGCAATGACCACATTGGCGCCAATCACCGGTTCACCCCCGGCAGTCACCACTCCTTTTATGGTGAAGTTGGCCTGCCCCAAAAGTTGCGCTGATATACACAATAGACCTGCGAGCACCAGCCACGGAAAATGTAAGTTTTTCCTCATACAGATTGATTTGATTTGGTTATTAAAGGTCCAAATCTAAACATATTTTATTGTTCAGAATAAGCAAATCGACGAAATTAATTTTACATTGAATTAAAAAAGAAAGCTTATATTGCGATTCTGTACTTGCGGTAAAATTTTATTACAAATCGTTGTTTTTCAATGAGGTGTGATGGTATTATCACCAAATGGTAAAATTCGCTGCAGCTCCAGCAGAAATCTCCCCCCAAGCAGGGGTCATCATAAGCCACCAATTGTATTACTTCGATTTCGCCGCCTTCATGCACTTGACACCAATGTACCCGTTGACAAAAGCCTGAAACCCCATTACCTTTGCAGCTATAATGATCATAAAACCCGACTCAAGAATACAGCTATGATGATGATTCATCCACTATTTCCAGCACTTTGGGAAATCCCAAAAAGCATCCATTATCCCAACTAAAACATTGGCAATAATTCTCTTTAAAACCTTTCTATCTTAATATTAATTTCCCTATGCATTGTTAAATACATGCAAAAAAAAACGCTATGAAACCCTGTCTCTACATCCTCCTCTGCTGCGATGGCAGCTACTACACAGGCAGTACCAAAAGTATTGGTCGCCGGCTCACACAACACCAGGCTGGTGAAGGTGCCAACCACACTAAAAAACGACTACCCGTAAAACTGGTTTACATAGAAGTTTACACCAGAATCGATCACGCCTTCTATCGCGAAAAACAAATACAAAAGTGGAGAAGAGAAAAAAAAGAAGCCCTCATTTACGGACAACACCACAGATTGCCTGAATTGGCCATGGCTTACCGGGATCTGAGAACCGGATTTGAGGATGTGATGGAGTAAAAGTGGCCTTCGAGTTCCTAGCCCAATAAAAGTGGCCTTCGAGTTCCTCAGGCCACTTTTATTGGTTTTGGGAGAAGTGGGTGGAGTTCAGAACATCATTTTGGGGGCACCCGTGAGGGCAACAAAGTTGGCTGACTCGAGGATATCATGAGGTGGCCTGAGGTACTCGAAGGCCACCTCATGATATGTTCCTTGGCTGATCCAACGCAGGGTCTTCATCCAACACTTTTTCGGCCCATTTTCTTGCACCCTCTATCACAGCATAGTCCTTAGTTAAATTGAGCAGTTTAAAGGTTGTCACCCCGCTTTGTCGGGTACCATCCAATTCGCCAGGACCTCTTAATTCCATGTCAACGGCTGCGATTTCAAAGCCATTGGTGGTCTGGACCATGGTGCCTATTCGTTTACGGGCATCGGCAGATAATTTATTGCCGGTCATCAAAATGCAATACGATTGTTCGGCACCTCTGCCTACCCTGCCTCTTAGCTGGTGGAGTTGAGATAGGCCAAACCGTTCGGCGTTTTCTATGACCATCACAGAGGCGTTGGGCACATTGACACCTACTTCTATCACGGTGGTAGCTACCATGATCTGGGTCTTTTTTTCGAGGAATCTTTTCATCTCAAAGTCCTTGTCTGCCGGCTTCATCCGGCCATGTACAATGGATATATGATAATCTGGCATAGGAAAGTATTGAAGCAACATTTCGTAGCCGGCCATCAGATCTTTGAGGTCAAAGTTTTCTGATTCTTCGATCAATGGAAAAACAACATAAATCTGTCGGCCTTTGGCTATCTCTGCATGCATGAAGGCGATCACCTGGGGTCTGGCGGTTTCAAATTTGTGGATGGTCTTGATCTCTTTTCTACCCACCGGCAATTCGTCAATGACAGAGACATCCAGGTCTCCATACATCGACAAGGCAAGTGTGCGCGGAATAGGAGTAGCAGTCATGACCAATATATGAGGGGCTACCTGGTCGCTCTTTCTCCACAGACTGGCTCTTTGGGCCACACCAAAGCGGTGCTGCTCGTCGATAATGGAAAGGCCCATGCTCTTAAAAACTACATGGTCTTCAATGAGGGCGTGGGTTCCAATGAGGATGTCTATTTCTCCCATACCCAGGAGGTCAAGGGTGTCTTTTCTTTTTCTGCCTTTGACCGAGCCCGACAGATAGGCGACCCTAACACCCAGACCCTGAACCATAGCTGATATGGTTTCAAAATGCTGGGTAGCCAGGATCTCTGTAGGTGCCATCAGACTGGCCTGGTAGCCATTGTCAATGGCCATCAACATGGTCATAAGGGCCACGACGGTCTTGCCACTGCCTACATCTCCCTGCAACAATCGGTTCATCTGAAAACCGGCCCCCAGGTCGGCCCTGATTTCTTTTAAAACTCTTTTTTGGGCATTGGTTAGCTCAAAGGGTAATTTTTCGCTGTAAAATCGATTGAATTTTTCTCCAATGATCTCTATTTTGGCCCCACGAAGCAGTTGTTTTCTGCCATCTCTCTTTCGAATAAGTTGGAGTTGTAAAAAGAAAAATTCTTCAAACTTGATCCGGTTCTGTGCCAGATCGCGTTGGTTTTCATCTTTGGGAAAATGAATCCACCTCAGTGTGGTTAGTCTGTCAGCGAAATGCAACTGACTGAGTATATAATCCGGCAGGTTTTCAGGAATGTCGTTGGGGCCTGTTTTCTCAAGGACAGTCTTGATCATTTTGCGCCTGCCTTTGCTGTCTAAGCCCAGGCTATCCAGTTTTTCGGTACTTGAATAAACGGGGTCCAGGGTCTTGTGAAATTCAATATCGGCCACATACTCTTCCATCTCGGGATGGGGTATAGATCTTTTGCCACCAAAAATATTGACCCTGCCGTAAACGATGTATTCTTTGCCTTCTTTTAAGACCGACTCTAGGATCTTGATGCCCTGAAACCAAACCAACTCGATAAATCCTTCGCCATCTTTGAGCAAGGCGGATAACCTGGATCGATTGGCCTTTCCTTTGATTTTTTCAATGGAAATCAAAGTTCCCTTCAACAACACGATGTCTCCGTCTGCCCTAACATCACGAGTGCTCTGAAACTGGGTTTTGTCAATGTACCTAAACGGAAATTGAAAGAGCAGGTCCCTTGGACACTTTACCCCCAGTTCTTTGCGTAGGGCTTCGCCCCTCACAGGTCCTACACCTTTAAGAAATTCAATATCTGCATCCAAAAATGTTTGTTCGACCATAGTTGGCAGGGCTTGGGAATTGGCAAAGATACAACCATAGGTCGCTTTGGTGCCACATTTGGACAAATTATCGCATCCACAGAATGATGCGGGTCAACCACATTAATGAACAATTTGGGCCATTTTTACACTCTATTTTCATACATTTGCGCAAAAATTAAGAAATCATGAGTGGATCAGCAATTACCATATCAAATGGCAAACTTACCGTTCCTAATGATCCCATCATTCCTTTTATTGAAGGTGATGGTACCGGCAGGGACATTTGGAAGGCATCTGTAAGAGTTATGGATGCTGCCGTAGAAAAAGCTTACGGCGGAACTAAAAAAATACACTGGAAAGAAGTTTATGCCGGTGAAAAAGCATTCCAAATGTTCAACAACTGGTTGCCGGATGAAACCCTTGACGAAATCCGTAAGTACCTGGTTTCCATCAAAGGCCCACTTACAACTCCGGTGGGAGGAGGTATTACTTCCCTCAATGTGGCGCTCAGACAAATGCTCGACCTTTATGTTTGCCTTCGTCCGGTCCAATATTTTGCAGGAGTTCCATCTCCGGTTAAACATCCTGAAAAGGTAGACATGGTGATTTTCCGTGAAAACACTGAAGACATCTATGCAGGGATTGAATTTGTGGGTGGTTCTGATGACAGCGCTAAAATGCTTGATTATCTGCAAGCCAATTATCCAAAATTTTTCAACAAAATAAGATTTGGCACATCTGAAGCCATCGCAGGATGGAACCAGGCAGCAGGTCTTGAAGGGTCTGATAAGGTAGAAGTAGGTATTGGTATCAAACCGGTTTCCAAAGTGGGAACAGAACGTTTGGTTCGCGCGGCCATAGATTATGCCATCATCAATGGCCGCAAAACGGTGACCATTGTACACAAAGGCAACATCATGAAATTTACTGAGGGCGGCTTCCGCGACTGGGGATATGCGGTTGCAGATAAAGAATTTGGTGATAAGGTTTATACCTGGGCAACCTGGGAAAAAACCAAAAAAGAAAAAGGCGAAGATGCCGCCAATGAAGAACAGAAAGCAGCATTGGCATCCGGCAAAATTTTAGTAAAAGATGCCATTGCCGACATCGCCTTACAACAAGTGTTGACCAGACCGGAAGACTTTGATGTAATTGCCACCCTTAACCTCAATGGTGATTATCTGTCTGACGCGCTTGCCGCTCAGGTGGGTGGTATCGGTATTGCACCGGGAGCCAACATCAACTATGTTACCGGACATGCCATCTTTGAAGCTACCCATGGCACTGCACCTAAGTATGCAGACAAAGACCAGGTTAATCCGGGTTCTGTGGTACTTTCAGGAGAAATGATGTTGAGGTACATGGGCTGGACAGAAGCGGCAGACCTCATTATCAATGGTCTGAATGGCGCTGTTGCCGGAAAGAGGGTAACTTACGACTTTGAACGCCTGATGGAAGGTGCCACCAAAGTGAAGTGCTCTGAATTTGGCGATGAAATCATCAAAAACATGTAATCCATAGAGGATATAAAATAGAAAAGCCCCGCGATCGAAATCGTGGGGCTTTTTTTTGGATTTTAGCTTTTAAAAGCCACAACTTACAAGAACCAAAGATCTTTACCCTCGATTCATCACACAAACACTTAAAAAAAACTTACTAGCATAATAGGTCTTTTGTAGAACCGACCCTTTGGTCGACTTCACTTTTTTCTTTTTTTTATGGCGTGGTGGTTTACAGGTTTGATCCTGTGGTTTATCATGGCGACCTGAATAAGCGAGGCGGGTTACTTTTTCAATAAATTTTCAGGATATCTGTTATTAACCAAATACCTTGCCAAAATTCAAAAGATGGAAATAAAATTTTGTTTAAACGCTTACTTCAGCTTTTATGTGAGGATGGGGATCGTAACCTACAAGCTCAAAATCTTCAAATCTGAAGTCATCGAGGGAGCTTATATTGGGGTTGATTTTCATCATCGGTAAGGGTCTGGGCGTACGAGACAATTGCAAATGGGCTTGGTCCATATGGTTTAAATAAAGATGGGGCATCGCCAAAAGTATGTACAAAGTCACCCGGTTGTAAGCCACATACCTGGGCCATCATCAGGGTAAGCAGGGCATAAGAAGCTATATTAAAAGGTACACCCAAAAATACATCTGCCGACCTTTGGTATAACTGACAAGAGAGTTTACCATCAGCAACATAAAACTGAAACATGGCATGACAGGGGGTCAAAGCCATTTCACCCAATTCCGCTACATTCCATGCATTTACTATTATTCTTCTTGAATCCGGATTGGTCTTGAGGGTAGCTACGGCTGTGGCAATCTGATCTACCACCATGCCATTGGCTCCCTGCCAGCTCCTCCATTGTTTGCCATAAACAGGTCCCAGGTTTCCTTCCGCATCGGCCCACTCATCCCAAATTCTGACTCCATGGTCCGATAGGTACTTGGTGTTGGTATCGCCTTTCAGAAACCACAACAATTCATAAATAATGCTCTTCAGGTGGAGTTTTTTAGTAGTAACCATTGGAAATCCCTCTGCCAGGTTGAACCTCATCTGGTATCCAAATACACTGATGGTGCCAGTACCGGTGCGGTCCGACTTTTTGCTGCCATTGTCGAGGATGTGCTGAACTAAGTCAAGGTATTGTTTCATGGTACTCCTATCTGGCCACAAATATACATATTGCAGACTTAATGCATACGAATCAAATTGACCTGTTCGTGAAAATCAACTCAGCAGATTGTTTTCCAAAGAAATTCGGACCAAGCCTGCGCTGTTTCGGGCATTTAATTTGGCAAGGAGGTTGGCTCTGTGAGATTCCACCGTCTTAAGGCTAATGAACAATTTGTCTGCTATCTCCTGGGTGGTAAATTCTTCGGCGATCAGCTTGAGCACCTCTTTTTCTCTCCTGGATATTTTTGGAATGTCTGCCGATGTTTTGGAAGAAGACTTTCTGCGGTTCATCAGTCCTTTCATAATGGTTTCGGTCACATCCTTGCTAAAATAGGTAGCTCCCCCCTGAACCGTTTTAATGGCTTTTAACAGTTCTTCCCGACCCGTATTTTTGAGAATGTAGCCCCTTGCGCCGTGATTGAGGATCTCAGAAACATAACTTTCCTCATTGTACATTGAAATGGCCAGCACCTTGACAGAGGGTTTTGTGGCAGCCAGCTGCTTACACACTTCAATTCCCGACATATCCGGCAGGTTGACATCCAGCAGCACAATGTCGGTGGGCTGTTTCTGCACAAAGGTCAAAACAGAAGCTCCGTCATAGCAACGACCAACTACATTGACTCCTTCTTCCAGCTTCAATATGGATTCTATACCATCCACAAACATGGTGTGGTCATCTGCTATTAATACTTTAATCATGTCTAAATTGGATTTTGGGCCGATGATGGTCCTTGTACA